>CALAJN010000020.1 GCA_937922675.1 uncultured Granulosicoccaceae bacterium | reverse complement strand
ACGTTCAGAGCTGTGCGCAGAACATCCATGCTGAATTCCATTGTGTGCGCCTCTAGCGGTTGCAGCTCACCAGACTGATCGGCAAGCCTTTGATGTCTTTTCGATGCTGCCAAACAATCCAGGTACTGATCAAGACGCACGGCTCGTCGGGCGATTGTTCGTCCAAGTGTGCCGAGCAGGCAAACCTCGAAGGCGAAATGGTAGCGCGATGGTTGGGTGTACGGCTCGAAACCTAGACTTTAGTGAAGGCGAAGCGGTCTATGGAATTGCACGGCGTACCTAGATCCTCTGATTCCTGTCTGTAGTATCCAAGTAGTCCGACACTACGCAACATCAATTGGACGGAACATCCAGCGTTCAGGTGTAACTTGACGCGGATCGACCAGAGCGGCAGCGACGGGAGTTCAGAGTCAAGTTGACAGCTGCAACGTGTTGTTCGGTGTCGAATATGCAGTGCAACTGCATGCCAGCTAGCACATCACAAAATCACTTCTCTGGAAGTCAATTTCTGAGCGATATAGAAGACCGTGGCTGAGACTGTAAATATCTTTGTGTAAACGCCATCGGCATTACAGGTACGGGGTCACCCGCTCTCGAACATGATGCTAAATCGATTCAGCGCTTCTTTCCAGTTGTGAATGGGTCGCTTCCATTTTTTGGATGCGTTGAGTATCGACAGGAAAGCGACCTTCATCGCTGATTGGTCTGTTGGGAAGACCTTGCGATTGCGGGTTGCCTTGCGGATCACGCTGTTCAATGACTCGATAGCGTTGGTGGTGTAGATCGCCTTGCGGATCTCCGGCGGATACTCGAACAGCGTTCGCAGGTGCGCCCAGTTTGATTCCCAGGGCTTGGCGACCTGCGGGAACTGCTCGTCCCACGTTTGTTTGAAGCGCTCCAATTCCACCAGCGCCTGCTGCTCGGTTGGCGACTGATAGATGGCCTTGAGATCCTTCGTGACGGCCTTGCTGTGCTTCCAGGACACGAATCTGAGACTGTTGCGCACCTGATGCACGATACAGAGCTGGATCTGGGTGTGAGGGAACTCGGCATTGATCGCATCAGGGAACCCCTTGAGCCCATCGACACAGGCGATCAACACGTCCTCCATTCCGCGATTTTTGAGATCAGTGAGCACTGAGAGCCAGAACCTGGCGCCCTCTGAGTCGGCAAGCCAGAGTCCCAGAAGCTCCTTCTCGCCACGCAGGTTGACTGCCAGAGCCACGTACATCGTCTTGTTCTCAACCCGCTGATTGCGGCGGATCTTCATCACGATGCCGTCCAGGTAAAGAATCGGATACAGCGGATCGAGTGGTCGGCCCTGCCATTCGTTAACCTGCTCGATCACGCGGTCGGTGACTTTGGATACCAACGTTGCGGAGATATCGGCGTCGTAGAGCTACTTGAAGCTCTCCACGATGTCCCGATTGGATTGGCCCCGTGCATAGAGCGCGAGTATCCTCTCGTCCATGCCGGTGACACGACGCTGGCCCTTGCGTACGAACACCGGGTCGCAATTGCCTTCACGGTCGCGAGGGATCTTGATGTCAACAGAGCCGTTGTCGCCAGGAACCCGCTTGCGCGAGGTGCCATTGCGACTGTTTCCTGAGCCATTGCCGACAGGGTCGTGCTTTACATACCCCAGGTGCTCATCCATCTCGGCTTCCAGCGCCGTCTCGATGGCCATCTTGGTTAATCGACGCATCACCGCACTCAGATCAGCGTCTGTCTTCATGCCCTTGACCAGCTTTTTGGCCATGGCTTTGAGCTTATCGTCGTCCACTACATCTTCCATCAGATCTGTCCTCTACAGGTTGCCAGATCCGACGGCGTTTACACAATTATTGGGACAGTCTCCGCAGCTCGGCTCCTGATACGAACTAGAACGAGTACACAAGTCCAACCGTGGCAGAGCGAATCGTGTCGTCATCCACAATCGGGCTGTCCGCGATCTCACTACCCGACTGCTCGAACCGCAGAGCACCAAACGCATTGAGATTTGATGTGATCGAGTAACCTGTCGTCAATGAGACCGCAGCGTTTATCGTTGATCCAGCACTGTACTGACTTCGTGTCGCTGTTGCGTCAGACGCGTTGACCCCGTAGTAGTGGTCAACCAAGGCTTCGTCTTGCCAGTTGAGTGAAAACGCGGGGGTTACACTGAAATTGTTCAGAACAAACGTCTTGCTGATCGTTCCATTGATTTCGCTGCCACCACTGACGCTCAGTAGGTCAGTCAATAGTTGCAAGTTAAGACCTACCGGCCCATTCACCAGGCTAAACGAAACCCCACCGTGAATGGAGTAGTCGGTATCGTCCAAGCCTTCAAGTACCGGGCTTTCCTCGGCTTTATATCCCAGGAATCTCGGCACAGCGAGGATGTCAATGCGCAACGAGGGTGTAGGCGCAACAAAGGGATCAGGATCCACAGTCAACTCATAGCCAACAGTCAACCCGTTGATGTAAAAACCATTCTTGTTTCCAGTGAAGAATGGCAATGGTGCAAACACGGTGTTTGGGTTGTGGTACTGCCGTGAAGTGGCGGAGTAGGTAAACCCAACTCCAAGCCCGGCATCACCGTCGGACCCAAATGCTGACGTGTCAACCGATACAGGAGCTGCCGATAGCGACATCGAGCTCAACGCCAAGGCACACCCTAAAAGAATGGAGCGCATGTCCAGCTTTCTCCGGATTAATCGTAGTTGAGTAGTGGGCATCATGGCTGCACCAAGCCTGGTCCTTCGACCGCGATGGTTTGCGTCGTGCCATCTGCAAATTGCACTTCAAGGCTTTCAATGTTCCCATCCGAAGGCACAGCGAAAGAAATGTGTGGGCTTTGATCCGACTGCATACCCACCGCATTGGTGACTTCACGTGTATAGCTTCGTGAAGACTCACCGCTGACGGCAGTCACCCGAGCACCGAGCCACTTAGCACTTTCGGGTACTGCCAGTGTCACGACATCACCGGCGTTCTCATTCAGACCAGCGATGACAGGGCCATCCATATTCACCCAAACCACATCCTGCTTCGCGTCACCGTTAAGGTCAGCGATAACTGCCGACTGACCAAAATTGGGATTCCCGAGATTCAACACAGGAGCATTGAGAAATTGAGCACCCGTATCTGATTTCACCTGGACCATCGCCCTGCCACTCAGTGGCGAAACTCGATGCGGTGGCCATTTCACGTAACTCTGACCTGCGAGCAAATCCAGATCGCCATCCAGGTTGAGATCTTCGAAAACAATTCCCCACCCGAATCCTTGTCGTGTCAGCCCATAATCTTCAGTGATGTCGGTAAAGGCCCTGTCGCCATCATTTCTCAACAACACCCATTCCTGGATGAGCACTTGATCTTTCGTCAAATCACCTCGCAAAAAGCGGTTGGGAATCGTATTGCTGACGTTTGATATCGCAATGTCCTGATCCCCGTCACTATCGATATCTCCAACGCCGATACCCATCCAGAAACCCAGTCCGGAATCATAAGAATTCTTGGTGAACGTACCGTCGCCGTTGTTGTGCAGGATTTCGATTCTTCCTGTGTTGTTTGAAACAATCAGGTCCTGGAGTCCGTCTTCATCCAGATCTGAGAACACTGACAAAAACGTATTTTGCGTGCCTGCCGTCCCCGAGGACTCGGTGATATCGGTGAACGTCATGTCCCCATTGTTTCTCAACAAACGATTGTAGCTAATATGACCCGCATCGTTGAACGTGGCCGACACCCAATTTGGATACGAGATAAAATTGCTGATATACAAATCGATGTCGCCATCCTGATCGATATCAGCGACAGCAACCGCTAGCGGTGTCTCTGTATCCCCCTTGCCGTAGTCGATTTTTGTGCTGTCGAATGTGCCGCCGTTGTTGGTGTGAATCCAAACGCCGTCATCACGCGCCACCAGCAAGTCTGTCAGACCATCATCGTTGTGATCTATTGCCGTTGCGCCATAGCTAGCTGCTTGCATTGACAGTCCCAGAGAATCCTCCAGTGCAATCAACTCCCCGTCGCGATACGCGAGCAGCGCATCGGCTTGGTTGTGCCCGCCACTGACAAACACCTCCATGGTTCCATCATTGTCATGGTCAATTGCTGCACCACTCGTGAATGGAAACACCAGGTCATTGTTCCAGGTATGAACGAACGGGGTTTTGATCCGCGTATAGGCGGTGACTTCGATGTCCTCCGGAAGCTCTGGCGCCGGCGCTTCTTTAACGAATGGTCGCAAGCCACCAATGTATGAACAGCCTCCTAAAGCAACCACGCTCGAGAGCAAAACTATTGTTTTCAAAAAACTGAAGTTAATCATTGAATCTCCATGTGTAACGCGCGACAAACACTCGAACAAATATCGATCTAAAGACTTCCCTCGTCACTCTGCATACACTAACAAACAAGGAGAGTACAGGCACTGCAGCAATACGATGCTTCAAGCTCGGACGAGTTCCGCTGAAGAATGGAAGCACACACAGAGGTTATGGGCATCAGGCCGAGCGGCTTACTTGCAACACATCAGGCAGCGGTGACTCCCTAAAATGTTCGCTCATACGTTCTTTCCACTCCACTACATCAGAACTGTCATTCCAGGGTGTATCACCCTTTAATCCTAGAACTCCACCTAACAAAACCAGAGGATACAAAGACACATCTGCAAGAGAGGGTTCATCACGCCCCCCCAGGAATTGTCCACCACCACGAAGATCGGTAAATTCCCCGAGAACTCGCTGCTGGTAGTGCTCAAGCGTTTCCGTTTTGTCCAAAGGCTCTACTATTCGTTTTATGAAACTGGCCTTGCGCACGAGGACTGGCCAGAGAAGCTGAACCCATTTGGGAATACTGACACTTCGATTCACTACGCTGGCAAGCGTCCAGCCATTGGAGAACCCGATTGCAATTGAGGGCCAGTCCACGGTAAGTCGGAACATACCTGGTACTACGGTATGGTTGACCCAGTCGTTTAAGGTTTGCACCTCAGCGTTGCAGGAATCGGCGACCGGTAGCAACGGCCTCTGGGGAAATAGTTCGTCTAGCCACACCGCAATATTGTCGGAGTCGTTCTTCCACTCATCCTCAATCTGCAGGACTGGAACCTGGCGTTGATTGGAGAACGCGATCTGTTCGAAGTTAACCGGATTCACGCCAACAAATTCATAGCTCAGGTGTTTGAAGCCAAGGTACCCAGCCACTTTCAACACATATGGGCTTGTTGGAAAGCCATAGAGCTTGATCGGCCCCAACCCTTCACCTGCACCAGTTTGATTGGCTGAAGTCACCGTTTTCCGTTTGCCCACTCAAAAAAACGTAGTTGTACGGGGAAAGCAATCGCGACTTGCCGCCGAATTCCGTGCACGTCCCTCACACCACAACCAGGTCCGGACGGCGAGCGCTCGCACTGGCGGGCGAATCTATAGAGCCTACCGACAAGTCTCGTGTTTACCGAGCGAGGTTCAGTATATCGAGCAAGGTCGCCTTGAAGGCACCCAGCCTGAGGGCTGCCTGTATCGAACGGTCCGCCTGTCGGTACTGGTGTATCTAGCATTCCTTGGATCCGATGCAGACGTTGCCTATAACAAGTTTGAAACCTTTACTGGAGCTAAGTTCAGCAGTTTACTGGTGACGAAGAAATTTTAAATTCTGTGCCCGGTTCATCGTTCCTGACCTCTGTCGAGCTGGCTTTTATCAAACCTCGGCCTAGGGCAGGTTCCTGGCCCTGACCGGAGACAGTACAGGTTTGACCAAGCGGCCTTGGAAAGGAGTTGTACGAACCAGGCCAACCGAGACCTTCAGTTTGTACAGACTTGATAACTGCTCAGTTGTTCCACTCGATAATGAGCTGAATATCCTCTTCACTGTCGGGCAAGTTCAGATGCCTGATATGTTTCACCAGCCTCAGCTGAGCGTTCGGGGCGTGGCCCTCAAACACAGAGACAAATTTTTCCGGGCAAAAAGTCTCATCGTCCATACCTGTTATCGCCAAGAGGGGTTTGTCGTTCGCCATCAGATCATCGCGGTACGACTGTGGGACGGTGTTTGTCAACCTAGTTGCGTGTGCCGTAGCAGCCAATGGAGGAAGTAGATGGAAAGATTTGACTGTTGGCGAGAAGCTGCGGAAGTGATGGAGGAACCGACCCTCCGGAGTCTGCCTGCAGGGGCCGGCTCCAAACCACTCCCTGGTGGCATTGGCCGAAGACCGTTGTCGTGAGCGAGGGGGGAGAAGGCAGGTCCATGTGGCCTGTCAGGTGTGGATTCAGAAGGCGAGTACAAGCAAATCACCATAAGGGCGTCGTGACTGACGTACTGACATCAGCGCTGGTATGGGAGGCATGGCAGCGTGTGAAGGCCAATAAAGGAGCTGCTGGTGTCGATGGTCTGACGATCGAGCAGTTTAAGTCTGATCTGTCAAAGAATTTGTACCGGGTGTGGAACAGAATGTCTTCGGGCACGTACTTTCCCCAGGCAGTCAGAGCTGTACCGATTCCCAAGAAGTCCGGAGGCGAACACGTACTGGGCGTACCAACGGTCGGCGATAGAGTCGCTCAGACCGCTGTTACGTTACTACTCGAACCGATGCTGGAGTCAGTGTTTCATGATGATTCCTAGGGTCATCGGCCAGGTAGATCAGCACACGATGCAATTGCAGTGACGCGTGAGCGTTGCTGGAAACGAGATTGGGTGCTGGAGTACGACATTCGAGGGTTGTTTGACAATATTGATCACCAGTTGCTTCTCAAAGCACTCCGAAAGCACCGCAATGAACGATAGGTATTGTTGTTGGCAGAGAGGTGTGAGCGCAGTGCGTTGGCGCACCGAAGCATTCGATAGGAAAAACCGAAATCCAGGCGTAGCAGCAGACTGACCACCCGCATCACGCAGCACGCCTGCAACAGGCGTCGCGCAATACGCCGGATCAGCAACTCAGTCGCTCACATCAACCGTAAGGCATCGGTCGTAATCAGTCAGCCCCACGCACCGGTATGGTCGAACCCGTTGGATTCGGACGGATGTACTTCTGCATGGCAAAAGCCGCCGCCGCAATTGCAAGACCGATACCGTCGGACAACAGACCGCCTTCGATCATGAACAAGGCCGCTGCGATCAACATCAAGCGAATGATCCACACCGTACGTTGACCGACAAACCAGCCCTGCACACCGGAGGACAGCAGGAACACACCGAAGATCGCTGTAATCGCTGCCTGAACGATCTTGTACCACTCAGCATCCATGAGAATCGCGCTGTTGTAAAAGAACATGAACGGCACAATGAAGGCGGCAATTCCGATCTTGAACGACGCGACCGAAGTGCTCATCGGATTCGCCCCCGATATTCCGGCAGCCGCATAACTCGCCAATGCCACCGGTGGTGTGATAGCCGACAGGACCGCAAAGTAGAACACGAAGAAGTGGGCTGTCAGCAGCGGGATACCAAGTTGTACAAGACCAGGGGCAACCACTGAGGCTGCCACTGCGTAGGCGGCTGTTGTTGGCATCCCCATACCCAACAGGATGGCGATACACATGGCAAAGAACAGCGCGAGCAATTGCGAGGTATCGGCAATACCCAGAAGCAGTGTCGAGAAACGAGCACCGACACCGGTCAGCGATATGACACCGACGATGATGCCAGCACACGCACACACCGCAATGATCTGGATCGACATGATTCCGGCAAGTTCAAATGCCTTCATGATTGACTTGATGCCCATGCGGTTGGGCGTGAACCAGGAGACCACAGCGGCAGACAGCGTTGCCAGAGTGCCTGCCCGGATTACCGAATAGCCCATGAACAGGGCGTAGATAAGGATGATGATCGGTATGAACAGATAGATCTGACGCAGCATTTTGCCGAGCTTTGGCAACTCCTCTTCACGCATCCCGCGCATACCGAGCTTGGCAGCCTCGAAGTCCACCATGAAGAACACAGAGACAAAGTAAAGCACGGCAGGAATGATGGCCGCGAGAGCGATGTCGGTATAGGGGATACCGGTGATCTCGGCCATGATGAAGGCCCCGGCCCCCATGATCGGCGGCATGATCTGACCACCGGTGGACGCTGCGGCCTCTACAGCACCTGCGGTATTCTTGTGATAGCCAACCCGCTTCATCAATGGGATGGTCAGTGAACCTGTGGCGACCACGTTGCCGGCAGATGTTCCGTTGATCATTCCCATCAGGCCTGACGCAAAGATGGCGACCTTTGCGGGGCCTCCGCGAGTACGCCCGGCACAGGCAAACGCAAAATTCACGAAATAGTCCCCAACCTTCGAGGCCTGCAGGAAGGCCGCAAAGATGATGAACAATATGATGTAGGTGGAGGACACCGCCGTTGTCGGGCCGAGAATACCTGCGTCGGTGTACACCTGCGAGAAAAAGCGTGCCCAGTTGATTTTCGGTGAGTTCAGAAATCCCGGAAGCAAGTGGCCCACAAAGACATAGATCAGAAAAATGCCGGCAATGGTGATGAGAGCCAGACCAGTCACCCGTCGCGTCAGCTCCATGATCAACGCAGTACCTGCGACCGCCGCAAGTGAAATGCCGATGGGCGCGAAAGGTGTACCCGTGGAGTTGCGCATCAGCGTGCCGTAAATGGTCACAAGATAGATCGCGACAGTGAGCGCGCAAACACCGAGCACCAGGTCCGCGAGTGCAAAGCGACTTCGTTGACGAGGCGTTACCCATCCCAACATGATGCCGCCAAAGGTGGCAATGAGCAGCGGGATACCAAACCAGTAGATCTCCGGATTACGGAATTCGGCGGCCATCCCGTTCCACATGGTGCCACCCTGAATCCGCAGGCCGAAGCTGATCGCTGCCCCACAGGCCACCACAGCTGCGGCAAACAAGGGTATGGCAATCGTATCGGTCGGTAACCATCGGTGCGCCACTGGGTCCGAGAAACGCAAACGGGCGCTGAACAACAAAAAGCCGAGCATCAGCGCACCTGCGACGTGCACGATCCTGAAATTCCAGGTTTCAAGCGGGAAGCTCGGCAAGAAAGAAATCTCAATGCCCGTCATGCCTGACAGCGACAGACCGTTGAGAGCGGCCATATGAAAGGCGGCATAGAGTGCTGCAAGAGTCGCCATCAGATAGAACCGAAAGCCTGTGAACAGTCGCCTGTTCGCTTCGATCGATTCCTCATCAACGACTTCAGCGCTGACTGGCGTGTCCTGCTCGGTTGCGGCAGATTGGTTCATGGACGAGTCCTGATGAAAAAGTCAACATCACCCGGCCCGATCAAAACCTCGGAGACCGGGTGACTGCAACGTTACCGATCAGTGCATTGACAACTCAGTTGCCAAACACCGTGTCGTCGGCAATGTCTGCACCAGCGTTTTCACGGAACCACTTGGCTGCGCCCGGGTGCCACATCAGAACGTCGTTCTTGTCCCAATTCTCTGGCACGGTAGAACGCGCCGCCTTGTGGATGTTCATCATGCGCTCGTTGTCGGACATCACCACGTTGACAACGGCTTCTACAAAGCTTTCTGGCAGCTCACAGTTGGCAATGGCGAAGTTCCACATTGATACCGAGCGTGCATCTGCTTCAAGCGTTGTGTAGGTGTCGGATGCGATGCTGAACTCGGATACCGGAAACGCACCAAGGATGGTCGCCTGCTCTTCCTCTGTGAACTCGATGATGTTCACATCGGTCTGAACTTCGAGCTGGCTGACCGCAGGTACAGGGACACCGGCTGCAAACGCAATCACATCAAGAAGACCATCCTGCAACTGACCACCGAGATCACTCCAGCCACCGTTACGTCGCTCGAACTCAATACCGAGCTCTTCCATGATGCGCGGGAAATAGGTATCCGATGTGGAGCCTGCCGGCCCAAAGCCGATCTTGGCACCAGCCGGGATATCAGCGATGGACTCGATGCCTGAGGACGACAGTGCGGTAACCGAGAACGGTGTCTGGTACATCGGGAACATCGCACAGGCATTGTTCATTTCCAGCCCGGGTGCGATGGGGTTGGTGCCGGCGAGTGACTCCGCAGCCGGTCCCATGGTGGTCATGCCGAAAGAGGCATCGCCGGTGTGGACCAGGGCCATGTTCTGCATCGGGCCACCGGTGACTTCGCCACCACCTGACAGGCCAAGCTCTTCTGCAACAAGGTTGGCCCAGCCCGAGCCGTAGGCGAAGTAGGTACCACCTTGCGACGCGGTGCCGACCGTGAAGCTCTCCGGCCAACCGGTCCTGTCTTGCGCCTGCGCACTGCCGCAAGCAAGGACGACCGCGGTGGCCACAATAATTCGATTAAATTTCATGATGTCTGGTTCTCTCCTGATGGTACTCAAACCAAGGGTTGAGGCCTTGTAAAGGCCGGCTGGATTAGTCGCCGCGTCGCCCTCGCAGGACAACACGTGAGCGATACGGTGACGCATCTTCGAAACATTGCTGACGAAACATCACTGTCCTCTAGGCACCCTAGCGGACTCTGCCCGCCAAGAGACCGTTCAAGATCGGCGGATATCCGCCAACAACGCGCTCTTGTGGCGAAATCTCGCCTGGTAGAGCTGGCTCACGCTGATAGGCTAGAGCAGCGCTCACCCAGGCAGAACACCTATTTCCAAGGCCTCAACCAGCGACGTCCTCAACGCTCGCCCTGCGAGCGCAGCCACGCGAACCATCAGGCGAATTTCACTGTGCCTGGCCTCGCGGTCTGCACGCTGGATACTGCTCGGTTTGGGCCTGATCATCGCGACTGTGCTCATCGCCAACACGGCCATGCACATGGCCGAGCAGTCGTTGCGGAACGAGTCGCAGACCGAGACGCGGGAACGGAGCGACGCCATCGCAGCTCGGGTCGACCGACTTCGTCACTTGACTACCGCAATTGCTGGACATCCACACGTGCGCAAACTACTCGCCAAGCCCAGCTCTACGCCGGACCACAGCTTGCAGGACAGTGTCAACGCCTACCTGGAAACACTTGCCGCAGCCAGTGGTGCAAGTCTGCTTTACGTTATCAACACGGACGCGCTCACACGCGCGTCAAGCAACCATGCCATGACCGGCAGCCTCGTCGGCAACGAATATTCCTACCGCCCCTACTTCATCGATGCCATGGCGGGGCAAGAAGCTCGTTACTACGCCGTTGGCGCGACCACAGGTGTGGCTGGCTACTACTTTGCTCGACCTGTGTATTCTGATACAGGTCTGCTCGGCATCGCGGTGGTCAAGGTCGAGCTAGAGACACTGCAGCAAGATTGGGCCGAGTCCGGGGAAAGTCTGTTGTTGATTGACGAGCATGGAGTGACGATCGCTGCCAATCCCTCGACATTGCGCTTTCGCGCGACCAGGCCGCTCAGTGCGCAAACGCTCGCTGAATTCAAGGAACAACGCAAGTATGCACAGGCCTCCTTGTCACCACTGGACGCACGCCTTGTCGACCCACAACTGCGAACCGACAGTAACGACGCTAACGACCCGCTGACACAGGCCAGACGCATCGAGCTGGGTGGCCGTATTTACATTGTCGCCGCAGATCCGCTACCCGATCAGGACTGGCATCTTCTGCATCTCTCACCCGATGACTCGATTCGGGCCGCAGGTCTTCGGGCAACACTCGCCTGCCTTCTACTGATCGGTCTTTCATCGCTGTGCCTTCTGTATCTGCGCGAACGAGCACGTCGGGCCCTGCTTTCTCGAGAATCGCACGAAGCTGCGCGTATGCGTCTATTGAACACACAGCTCGAAGCGGAAGTGGCTGATCGTCGACGCGCAGAAACAGAGCTGCGCGAAACACAGAATGAGCTCGTCCAGGCGTCCAAACTGGCCGCGCTGGGACAGATGTCCGCTGCAGTTGCGCACGAAGTCAACCAACCCTTGTCGGCCATACGCACCTTTAGTGCGAGTGCACGCTTGCTGCTCGATCGCAAGCGGACAGAGGAAGTGCGCAAAAATCTGATCGAGATCGAGGAGTTGACCGAGCGCCTCGCAATGACCACCAGCGAGCTCAAGGTGTTTTCGCGTAAACCCGACGATGCGCAACATCCACTCGACATTACCCATTGTGTGCTTCGTACTGTGGACCGGATCCGGCTGCAATCGGCAGACACGGCACTGAGCATTGACGCACCAGAGGAGCCGATTCTTGTTTCTGGAAACGCGTTTCGGCTCGAGCAAGTCATCGGTAACCTGCTGACCAACGCCATTGATGCCACCATTGACAATATCGGCGCTCGACGCGTTGATATCAGTCTGCACATCGACACCGATACCCAACCGCATGAGTCCGTGCTGCGTATTGCAGACAACGGCACAGGGCTCGATGACGAAGCACTCGAGCATCTGTTCGATCCGTTCTTTACAACCAAGCCTGTTGGTCAGGGCGTGGGACTGGGTCTTGCAATAAGCTACGGAATCGTGCAGGAAATGGGTGGGCGACTACTCGTACGAAATCTCGAGGACGGAGGGGCTCTATTCTCGTTACGCCTGGCTATACATGAGCAAGCAGCACAGCCCTGAGCATGAAAGACCCTAGTTCACAAGGCACGCAGGGGTATGTCGTTCTCATCGATGATGAGCGTTCGATGCGTGATTCGGTGGCGCAGTGGCTGGATCTAGCGGGATACCGCGTGCAAGCCTTTGCCGACGGTCGAAAAGCGCTCTCCACGATCGACAGTCACTTCAACGGTATCATCGTTACCGATTTGCGAATGGCACAGCTTGATGGGATGGGTGTATTGCAGGCAGCGAGAGAAATTGATGCTGACCTTCCTATCGTGATAATCACAGGGCATGGCGATGTATCCAGTGCCGTCGAAGCCATGCGTGAAGGCGCCTACGATTTCATAGAAAAACCCTTCCAGCCTGAACGCCTCGAGGCAACCATTTTTCGGGCTCAGAAGACGCGCAGTCTTGTGCTCAAGAACCGCGAGCTCAAGATGCGCGTGGCAGCAGATGCAGGACTGGAACACCGTCTTCTCGGAGAATGCAAGGCGATGCAAAAGCTACGCAACGACATCAGCAACCTTGCAAATGTCGACGTCTCCGTGCTGCTTGTTGGCGAGACCGGAACGGGAAAGGAAGTCATAGCACGCTGCCTGCATGACGCGAGCCCACGCAGTGGTGCGGTTTTCCGTGTCATTGATTGCAGCGCAATCTCAACTGACCATACAGAGACCGAGCTGTTCGGTGAAACGGGCGTTACCGATCGGGCAAGCCCGTTCGAGTTGGCAACAGGTGGCACCCTCTTGCTCGACGAACTTGTCGACATGCCGGTAGAACAGCAAGTGAAATTGCTGCGCGTGCTCGAAGAGCGAGAGGTCCAACGCGTTGGCGACAATCGAATGCGCTCCTTTGATGTGCGTCTGATCAGTGCGGCCAATGAAACCCTCTCCAGCGCCATTGAACAAGGCGAGTTTCGGTCTGATCTGTACTTTAGGTTGAACGCTATCGAATTACAGGTGCCTCCCTTGCGCGACCGTGAAGATGACATCGTCCTGCTTTTTGAGCACTTCACGAAACGTGCCGCTGAGGCGCACGGCAGAGAACGACCCGCCGCTGGCATTAGTGATCTTGCTGCCCTAAGAAGTCATGCCTGGCCTGGAAACGTACGCGAACTCAAGAACATCGCAGAGCGCTTTGTTCTCTACCATGGCGAACCGGTAGCGCAGTTGCTGACCAGCAAGGAAATCTCCTCAGACGAGGACAGCAGCAATCGCACGCTTGTCAAGGCAGTGCAGGCTTTCGAAAAATCCCTGATCGAGCAAGCCCTGGCGCGCGCTGACGGTGACATGTCACAGGCTGCAGAGAGTCTGGGGCTTCCGCGTCGTACACTTGGTGACAAGTTGCAGCGTCACGAAATTGATCGCGAGCGTTTCAAGTCAGGCACCTGAATCAGCTGTACGTTCAACTGTTGGTGAACCCATGCCTTGAGGGATCACGCGCCAGACGTTGGTTGCGAATACGCACACGTCAAATGGTGTGGACCGAGGCGACAATGATGATATCTGCACCAACAGAGGTCGACACGCCTGGAAAAGTATCGAAGACGAACCAACCCAATGCGGTCGCGTACAGCAGACGCACGTAGTCGAGCGATGCAAGCATTGAAGCCTCATCTCATGTGTAGGCCATCACGTTCAACTTCTGTGCGAAATAGGACACAACGCTAATGACCACTAGCACAGCCCATTCAAACGACGTTGGCGCTTGCCAGGTGAGCAAGGCTGGTACCGCCATGACAATGCCAACTCCGGCGGCCTGATAGAGCAGTAAGGTGCGGGTCGAGTCGCTGTGCGACAACAGCGTCCCCGTTGAACACTCGCTTGAGTCTCTGGGCCCACGTCATGGCTACATGAGGATTGGTTTTCAGCATCCTGGGTGCCGTTTTGTGCTGTGGTTTTTGAACCGCACCCTTGCCTCGCTGTGCCGGGGTGACCAGAGCTCGAGGGTTGCTGTTGTGCGGGAGACCGCCCGTGCGAGTTCGCCGTGCTAGCCGTATCGGAAATATTTCCGATAACGATTGCGTATCGGAAAATATTCCGATAATGTGTATGGACACATCAATACTCGGAAAAGGGCTAGCGCATGCGAACATTCAGGCAAAAATCAGATTTCGCCAAACCGGCTTTGGCGATGGCAGTGGCGCTTGCGCTGGTCGGGTGCGGAAGCGAGAGTTCAGAGCTCGAGGGGGACGATACCGACCTGCAGAGCACCGAATCAGCTCCGCCAGCCGCAGACGGCCCATTCATGTCTCCGGATACACCGACGAATGACGTTGACGAACCGGCAGACGATCCGGCTGACGTTCCAGCAGACGGCCCAGCAGACGTTCCAGCAGACGTTCCAGCAGACGCCCCGACGGGAGACACCGGACTTGCGGTCGGGTCACTCGACACAAGCTACGAGTTTCTGCGCCTGGCTGGTGACTCGGAATGCCTGAACGTGAACGAAACGGGCAACTATCAGCTTGTCGGCTCCTACATTGATGGTGAATCTCGGGTCGTCAGCGAGAATCTAAGCGGGTTTGCCACCATCGACTCTGCTGCTGATAGCCGTGTGTCGGTTATTTCGGTGGGCGACAGTGGCATTTCGCTTCAGGTCAACGAAACGACCATCGCCGCTGTAGCCCTCAGTGCCGGTGATCAAACAATCACGCACTATGTGAGCGCGATACCTGAAACAACATCCCGACCGATTATCGTTGCACGACAAACCGAAGACTGGTGCGCCTACGTGATTTATGGATCTGACGGTAGTTGCGCATCCGTTACCAGCAGTACAATCAGTGACGGACAAACGACAACCATACTGGCAGCTGCAACAGCTACTGTCATCGGGCCGGACGGTGATGAAATTGCCATTTCCGCGCAAGGCTGCGAGTTGGACAATCCGCAAGGTATCCCCGTGTTGCAGGTTGGCAACTAGCTGTCTGATCGATACGCCGGTTAGCAACACCTGTGTCATATCGATTCCCCGGCGCAGAAGGGGCAATGCGTAGTGCGATCGGATATGTCTACTGAGCAGACCAATGCCGTACTGCGCCTTGCCCTGTTTCGAGTGCTCAAAGTGCTCGCAAAAGTCGCCATACGTTATGGCGTCTCTGCGGGCACTGTCACCGAACTGGTGCGCAGAGCGTTTGTCGATGCCGCGGAAGAAACGTTGGAGGCCAACAACAAGGAACCCATTGTTTCGAGGGTGTGTACAGTCACCGGCCTTTATCGAAAGGAGGTCGTGCGAATCAAGGCGCTACCGCCAGTTGACAGTATCGATATAGATGATCGATACAATCGTTCTGCAAGAGTCATAAGCGGGTGGGTTCGAGATCGCGATTTCTGCACCAAGGCCGGGCATCCAGCCGTACTGCGTGTTGACGGTAGTGAGCACAGCTTCGCCGAACTGGTCAGGCGATACAGTGGCGATATGACCCCCCGATCCGTGCTCGAAGAACTAACCCGTCTTGGAGCGGTGGAGGTATCCAGGAATCACTCGGTGAAACTACTGAACCGGGCGTATGTTCCCTCCCAGGATGAACGAGCAATTTTGCAGATCCTGGGTAGCGACACGGCTGACCTTGTCGAAACCATTGCGTTCAATCTGGACCAGCCAGTTGAAAACCGTCGCTTTCAGCGCCGCGTTGCCTATCTGCACATACCTGTTCGACACGCAGGAGCTTTTCAAGCATATGCAGCCAAAGAAAGCCAAAAGTTGCTTGAGAAACTGGACTCCTGGCTGGCGAGGCGCGATACAGATCACCCATCACTCGGCACACCCGGTGTTCGCCTGGGGTTAGGTATCTATCAAATACAGCACCACAACACCGAAGCCGACAACGCGCAGTACACCAACGTCAAGGGTGATCGCGTTGATCCAGACAGCACGGGTGAAGATCTATGAGCACGACATCAAGACGTTCACTGCTGGTCATTGTAACGCTGGTTTTTCTGTTGTCCTGCGATTCAGGTAGCGGTGGCATTGGCGGCGGTATCGGCGGCAGCGGAATCGTCGAAACCGATCTCGCAATTGGCAATGTAACCAGTTTTGGTAGCGTTTTTATCAATGAACGCAGATTTGATACCACCGACGCACAGATATTTTCAAAAGGACGCAGCGCCACTGAATCCGACTTGCGGGTAGGTATGGTCGTAACCGCTGCCGTCAGTTTCGACAGCCAACTTGCATCTCGCATAGAGTATCTGCCGCAGGTTGTCGGTCCTGTATCGGCAGTTGATGTTGACGCTTCACGTTTTGACATTTTCGGCTTGACCGTTATCTACGGCCCCGACGTCATGTATGACGGGATGACAGATGCTGATATCGCACCCGGGGTTGTGCTTGAAGTCAGTGGCTATATTGATCAAAGCGGCACAGTTGACGCGACATTCATTCGAATGGCTGGCGGCAATGACGACTTTCTTGTCCAGGGTTTCTCGTCGATACGAGCAGGCAGTACCGGCTTTGGACAGAGCAGTATCAACGTTCAGGCAACAGGCGAGAGCATCAGTGTTGATAACCGCGTTGTCACCACTCAGTCTGTACTGGTATCCGTTTCCGTCAGTGATCAGTCGATGTTGAGCAGTCGGATTACCTACGCACCTCCCGCTATCGAGTATTCCCGAAACAGGTCGATTGAGATAACAGACTACGTGACGGTAGAGCCCATCGGCCGCATAGTGTCCACCAGTCGCCTGCAAGTTCTAACCAACGACGACACCATTATCCAATATCAAAATGGGCAAGCTGCCGCGATAGAGGACATTGAGGTGAACACACGATTGATCGTTTCGGGCTCTGTCCTTGAGGTGAACGGACTGGTACTGGCCGAACGACTTCAAATCGTTCCGTGATCTGTCCCTCCCGGCTAACGTCTGTTGAGCAACCAGACAAGCTGGATGCTGCACGAGCGCGTCGCGCCTCCAGATCATCAGTTGATCATGAGCTGCGCGTCACGCGTGCAGATATCAGGGTGTTACTACTACTGGTCTCTTTTCGGGTGAACAATCCTGCTGCCGTGGGTTTCATGTACCCGAGCTCAGATCAACCTGTCTCGGTCATGCACATCATTGCTGCCAAAGTCAACGCCTATATATTTCTGCCAGGTGCATCTGCGCCCATGGCGAGCGCGTAGGGGTAATGAGGGACGTCGATACGTCACCACTACAGAGATCGAGAATATATGCACATCGGAAGCAGAACGAAGGTCATGACGACCGTCGCCTTGAGCGTCGCACTGGCCGGGGCCATGGTGTCATCGGCGACAGCCTCCTCGCACGGAGAGGCGCCCTTCATAAAATCGCGGCCGAAGCTTGATGCCAGCGATTTCTACCTGTTTGCAAGTTACGAAGAGGGCCGCGAGGACTACGTGACCCTGATCGCGAACTATCAGCCGCTGCAGGATGTCTATGGCGGCCCGAACTACTTCCCGTTGAGCTCGGATGCGATCTACGAGATCCACGTCGACAACGACGGCGATGCTGTCGAGGATGTGACCTTCCTGTTCGACTTCGACAATGGTCTGCGCAACGGCGAGGCGGGTTTGTCCTTGCAGATCGGCGACGACCTGGTCCCGGTGCCGCTCAAGAACATCGGCCCGCTCGGCACGGGAGACAACCGCGATGTGCTGAACGTGAACGAAACCTATTTTGTCGGCACCGTCCTCGGGGACCGTCGCTCGGCCTCGCCCA
>CALAJN010000019.1 GCA_937922675.1 uncultured Granulosicoccaceae bacterium | reverse complement strand
TCAAGAGCTAGCCACCCAGTGGCTGTGGACGTACAACAACGAACGACCCAACACCGCCATTGGTGGTGTCCCACCCTGCCACATACTCATGGCAGCCTAACTCTCTACAAATCAGGTCTGTGGAGAATGGGGGGATTACAGTTTTTTGGGGGGATTACACCAGGACAACGCCAGCGATGATGCGGCAGCCGGAGAGCTTCTGAGACTATTCATAGTGAAATACTCACAGCGCGCATCGAAGCTCGCTGCGTGGGCTGAGACGGCCTTGCCGGAAGGTTTCACGGTCTTCGCTCTGCCTGAGGATCATCGCCGAAAGACACGAATCAGCGACGTGCTGGAGCGATTAAACAAGGAGGTAAAACGGCGTACCAAGGTCGCCGGTTTGTTTCCAAACGAAGGCTCCTGCTTGCGCTTGGCTAGCGCAGTGCTGATGGAGATATCCGAAGAGTGGGAAACCGGCCGCGTCCACATCAAGATGTAGCTGACCAGCGAAACGGCAGACCGAATTTACAGAACAGATGTTGCCTCAAGCCAGCTGGGCGTGCGAAAAATCTGCTAGCGAATATACCTTTCAATCCACTCGTGGTTTGGTGAAGTCTTCTTTCGAAACGTGTAAGGTATGAAAGGTGTTCAACAATGACAAATATGTTGAGAGGGAATATGGAGCAGAAATACAAACGTAATACGATAAAACGCATAATAACGATTGTGGGGTTGGGGTTGTTTAGTCAGGCCGCTATGCCGGTTCTGGCTGAGGATTCCAAGATCACGGTTGGTGCGTTGCGTTTTACCAGTCACGCCGCAAGCTTCGTTGCAGTAGAGCGCGGTTATTTTGCCGATGAAGGTCTTGATGTCGAGCTAAAATTCTTTCAGGCGGCTCAGCCAATGGCTGTTGCCGTAGCCTCCAAAGACGTTGATTACGCCGTGACAGCCATTTCGGGCGGCCTCATCTCTTTGGCGCAGAAGGGGGCTGCCAAGGTGATTGGTGGCGCACTATCTGAAGAGCCAGGCATTGATGGGTCACAGATCATCGTGTCGAATGAGGCGTATGAGGCGGGCATGACTGATCCATCTAAACTGGCAGATGCGACATGGGCGTTGACTCAGACAGGTTCATCTTTCCACTACACCGGATCCCAAGTTGCAAAGGCTCATGGTCTTACTCTCAAATATAACCCCTTGCAAAAAGTTGGCGCGGTTATAGGTGCGATCAAATCGTCACAAGTCGATGCTTGGGCAATCGTTCCACATATTGCCAAGCCGTTAGACGGGGCAGGCGCGGTACATATCATCGGTGCAATTTCTGAGTACATTCCAGATTACCAAGTCACTGTGGTTTTCACTTCGGCTGATAACGCGGCGAATGAACGCGAAAAGACTGAAGCTTTTCTGCGGGCGTTTTCTAAAGGTGCTGATGATTTCAACGCAGCTTTAGTTGATAAAACCCTCGGGGAAGATGCTGAAGAAGACATGATTAAATTGGTCCATAAATATGTTTACACGGATAGACCTTACGAAAAAGCTGCACCAAGTATTCGCAACGGGGCGATGCGAATAAATAAGAATGCTGCGATGAATACCGACAATGTAAAAGCGCAGTTAGATTGGTTTAAATCCGAAGGGCTGGTGGACAGTGACGTCAGCTTTGAAATGCTGGTTGACGACTCTTATGTTGAGTCAAAATGAGCTTTCATAAAATATTACTGTAATCAAAGGGGTAGCAAGTAATTGCTATCCCTTTTTTCTTTTCCAAGAGACAAGGTATGGACCTGAAACTAGACGACATAGGCCACTCCTATGGCGATCTGGAAATCCTGCGTAATATCAACTTGGATATTCCCAAAGGGAAGATTTTGTGCATAGTCGGCCCGTCTGGCTGTGGGAAATCTACCCTTTTGCGCCTGATCGGCGGGCTTGAGAAACCGCATCAAGGGCAGGTCCTTCAGGTCGGTGACGTACCAAAGGAATGCCTGAACCCGCTGACTTATGTGTTCCAGGATTTTGCTTTGCTACCGTGGCGAACAGTGGAGGGTAACGTGAAGCTTGTGCTAGAGGATCATAAGCTTGCCGCTAATCAAACTGAGGCGATAATCAGCGATGTCCTGGCACGCACCAAGCTCATCGATTTTCGTAAGGCCCTCCCCAAGCAACTTTCGGGAGGAATGAAGCAGAGGGTCGCGCTAGCCAGAGCACTTGCAGTCAATCCAGCGATCATGCTGATGGACGAACCCTTGTCCGCTCTCGATAGCCAGACGCGCGAATTAGTCATGAGTGATCTGGTAGCACTATGGGAGCGCGCGCCGTTCACCAGCGTTTATGTCACCCACAACCTAAACGAGGCGGTGCGGCTGGGTCATTCGATTGTGGTTTTGTCGCGTCGACCTGGGCGTATTCGTGAGATTGTCGAAATCGATATACCGTTGGCATCGCGCCATCTTGGCGACGCTGAACTTGAACGCAAACAGGCGCAACTGTGGCAGTTGATGCGCGATGAAGCCATGGCCGCAGATCAGGAGCTGTTGAGTGTCTAAAACAACTGACGCTGCTGGAAGTCCAGATGCATTCAAAACAGTTGTCTTCAGGGGCGGTGGCTTTGCTCCGCGCCCTCGACGTTGGGTTGGACTGATTGTATTTGTATCGCTCATCCTACTGCTGGAATTTCTGACACGCACCAATGTTATTACGAGCTTGACCATGCCGATCCCGTCGGATGTTTTTTGGACATTCATGGAATTATGGCAAAGTGGATTGCTGTTCAAGCATCTGGTACCGTCCCTTTCTCGATTGATGGTGGGAGCGGCGATAGGCTGCACGGCTGGTATATGTGTTGGTATCGTTATCGGCTTGTTCTCATTGGCGCGGGCAGGCCTCGTACCCTTAGTTGCCGCTATTTTTCCAATCCCAAAAATTGCGTTGCTACCTTTGTTCGTTATCTGGTTTGGTATTGACGAAGCGTCAAAATATGCTTTGATCGCCTTTGGTACTTTTACACCCACCGTTGTCGCAACCTATGGCGCGGTAGACAACGTAGACCGAACCCTTATCCGCATGGGTCAAAGTTTTTCAATGGCATGGTTCTCAATCGTGCGCAAGATTGTCTTGCCTGGCGCGATGCCGGGCATTCTTTCGGGTTTGCGTATCAGTTTGGCTATCGCAATCATTCTTCTAGTAGCCGCAGAGATGCTGGGCGCTGAATACGGGATTGGCGCTTATATTCTTCAGGCAGGCTCTCTGTACGATCTTGAAAGACTGTTTGTTGGGGTGACGATTCTCTCTGTGTTGGGGGTCCTCGTTAGCGGACTAATCGGGTTGATGGAAAAGACTTTGCTTGATTGGCGCGTATGATTTCACGCAAAAAGATAACGCCAACTGTCTTTCGCACTTTTTTCGGCGAGTGGCTTCGGGCTATCTCTGCGACCTCCAAGTCTGGTTTGTATAACTCGTCCATGGTCAAGTAACGGCGGGTTCCCCACCTGGTGCCTGCCACATGCCGTAATCGGGCTGGCGCCAGCATCAGTGCCGACTGACCATCGGGGAAAGCACCCACAACACGTGTACGGCGTCGTATCTCACGCATGAGCCGCTCAAGTGGATTATTTGATCGTACCCGAACCCAGTGGTTGGTCGGGTACTTGTAGTAGGTCAGTGTCTCGCCGATCTTCTCCTCGATCAAACCAGCAGCTTTGGGCAACTTCATGTCTCCAAGTTTTCCAACAATATCCACTGACTTCGCTAGCGCTGCCTCGTGGCTCTCTTGCGTATAGATCGCCTTGAGCATGCGAGCGACCTCTTTCACTTTCCTGCTCGGTACTCGGTTATAGACATTGCGATGGACTTGAACCATGCAGCGTTGCCAATCAGCCTCTGGGTAGTAGTCGCCAACGGACTCGTACAGTCCCATGCAGGCGTCTGAGATGATGTGCTTCACACCCATCAGGCCTCGCGTCTTCAGATAGGCCAGAGATCCTGACCAGCCACTTTTATCCTCCTTGTGGCCTTCCAGGACACTGAGAATACCTTGGAACCCTTCTCTATCAACACCAATGGCGACTAGAACCGAAACGTTCTTGATCTCACCACCCCAGCTTCGCTTCAACATAATGCCGTCCAAGTAGACGTACGGGAACTCCCCAACAATGGGCTCGTTGCGCCAGGCCTCGAGCTTCTTGTAGATCTTTTGATTGAGCTTGCTGACGGTACTTGGGGAGACACGTGTTGCCCACAAGGCTTCGGTTATATTCTCAACACGCCGTACTGAGACACCGGCGAGGTACAGTTCGATCAGAGATTCTTCAATCGAAGATTCACGACGCTTGTAGCGCTCGATAATCGCTGTCTCAAAGGTCTGACGCCGTAGCTTCGGTACCTTCAAATCGACTTCACCCGCTTTGGTGTGAAGCTTTCTCGAGTAGTGGCCCGCTCGGTTGTCGACTCGGTCTGCGCTGCGCTCATATCGCTGTGCATTGCACATGGCATCCGCTTCCGCATCGAGCATGGAATTCAGCGTCTCCTCGACGCTTGATCGCACAAGACCATCGAGGTGATTCTTGATCCTGGAATCATCGATGCTGACGACCTTGTTCAGCTCTTTAGTATCCTGATCCATGGTGGTGGTTCCTTTGGTTGATTGATTCGGTGTGGTAACTAAATCTTATCAACCTGAGGCCACCGCCTCTAAAAGTGCGAAACTGATCGTGCGCTACCACAGCAGGTTGTGTGTGCCCATCAGCGGGTGTTTGCCACCATAAGGCATGTCGACCACAAGACGATCCTTGCTGTACGACGCGCCTTCTTCAAGTGACATGGCCAGGATCGCCAGGTAATCAAATGCCCATAAGGAAGAAGCTGGGTTCATTACTTTCTGTGTTTGGCAAGAAGCACCCCCTCTATCCTTGAGTGGGTGTCTTGACGACCGGAGGTGTGGATTTTCCGGGTGAGTACCTTACTTGCCCCAGATCGCTGAGTAGGCTTCGCGATACCCGTTGTCCGGGTCAAAGATCGGACTGCCATCCATCGCCTCAGCACTCGCCTGGTCAACCACTGCCGGAGCTGTGACGTAGCCGGAGCACTCTTCGCCCTGGACTGCCCGATTGAGCTCATCCACGAGCTGCCATCCTTGCAAGTTCAAGGGTTCTGCCACTGTGATGGACTGGTACTGGTTGGTGCGGATGCGCTGAAAAGCAGACTCGGATCCGTCACCTGCTGCAACAGCTTTCGGTGAACCATCGCCTTTGATACCTGCTGCAGCCAGAGCTGGCCCCATGAAGTCAAAGTAGATGTCGTTTATAGCGAGCGAGTGCGTCCATTTGGCTCCATATTTCTGTAACAGGCTGGTTGTCAGCGGGCCCATGCGATTGGATGTGTCAGCGATGGGGGTGTCAACGTACTCGAGGACGGTACCTCCCAGCTCCTCAATGGTTTCCTTGATGCGATCTGCCTTGTCGATAGCGATTTGGTACGTCGAGTCAGTGAATATGACAACACCGGCATCGTCGATGTCATTGATGGCCCATTCAGCTGCCGATTCCGATACGGTCATCGCGTCGGTTGATATATTGGCAAAGATTCCACCCGGTGCATCGCAGCCGATTTTCGGACCTGAATGCCATGAAACCACCGGGATACCCGCTGAGGCCACTTGATCGAGTGCAGCCTGCTGTTCGACTGCGTCAAAGCCGTTGACGATGATGCCGTCGGGTTGAAGCGCCATGGCCTGACCGAAAGCTGCGGTGCGCCCTTGTACGGAGCCACCACCGTCGAGAACCCGGACAGTCCATCCGATGACGTCGGCGGCCTCTTCAACACCATTGGTTACGCCGAGCACGCCACCGTTCTTCAGATCGGCAGCGAGGACCACGATGGTCTTGTCGGGAGCGGCCTCGGGTCCACTTGTAGGGCCGTCGAAGGCATGCAGCGTGCTGCTGCCAAGACCGATTGTCACTGCACTGGCGAGCAGGCAGACGTTCAGATTTATGTTCACAACATTCCTCCTTAGGGATAGTAGAAATCAAGTGCTTTTTGCACCTTTTCTTCGTTGGGCATAACCGGCAATTCCAATGGCCACCAGCA
Organism: uncultured Granulosicoccaceae bacterium; assembly: GCA_937922675.1. Taxonomy (GTDB): domain Bacteria; phylum Pseudomonadota; class Gammaproteobacteria; order Granulosicoccales; family Granulosicoccaceae; genus Granulosicoccus. The sequence continues at coordinate 9,829 of CALAJN010000019.1, read as the reverse complement.
AGGTGACGCCGTTGAAAAGAGGCTCTACCCAGAAAGATCCACCGAACTGTTGAATGCCGGAGATACCGACAGCAAGAATCACAACGCCCACCAAGGTCCCCCAGACGTTGACCCGGCCCGGTTTGATAGTGGTTGAGCCGAGAAAGGCGCCGACCAGTGCGGGTAACAGGAACTCAAGTCCGACGCTGGCCTGCCCGATGCGTAGCTTCGAAGCCAGCAACACACCAGCAAGGGCAGTGAGAGCGCCGGATGTCACGAATGCACCCACCACGTACTTGCGCGTTGGAATCCCGTTCAGGTTGGCGGCACGTGAATTAGCACCAATCGCGTAGAGATATCTGCCTACAGGCGTGTATTCGAGAATCAACCACATCGCGATCGCAATGACCAAGAGGTAGTACGCGGTAATCGGTAGCCCGAAGACGAAGGTTCCGTTTATCGCGTAGAAGCCTTCCGGAAGAACGCCCACCATCTGTCTGCCGCCGGTGTGCCACAGGGCCAATGCGTACAAAATCGTGCCTGTTCCCAGAGTTGCAATAAAGCTGTCGATCCGTGCAACCTCAACGAGTAGTCCGTTCAGAAATCCGACAAAGGCTCCGAGCAGGAGTACCAGAACCACAGCTATGGGCCAAGGGAGGCCGATGGTTGTCTGCAAGGAAATCGCGAGAATGTGCCAAAGCACGATTCCATAGCCGACTGTCAGATCGATTCTGCCAGCGGCCATCGGCACCGTGGCCGCAAGGCTCAGTAAAGCGATGATCGATTTGTCAGACAGGATGGCGCGCAGATTCAGCAGTGTTGGGAACGTATCTGGCAACAACACAGAAAAAAGCACGATCAAAAACACGGTCAGGATCAGCAGACCGTAGACGGGGATCAAGCGACCGAGCTTCTGTAGCCCGTTTAGTTTTGCCATCTCAGCCCGAGTGGGCTCCATGGCATCGGACTCAATTGATTGCATGGTCAGGACTAGTGTCTGCATGGGCCTCGCTCGCAGAGGCCCGTTGAATAAGATGTTCGGTGGACAGATCGACGCCTTCGAGTACGCCAACGCAGTCACCTCGGCTAAACACAACAGCACGATGGCAGATGTGTGCGATTTCTTCGAAATCGGTGGAAATGACCAGGACGCCCATTCCGGCTTCGGTCGCCTCGAACAACAACTGATAGATTTCTGCCTTGGCGCCAACGTCGACACCCGCAGTTGGGTCCTCTGCAATCAGCACTTTTCGGTCGGTATCGAGCCAGCGACCCACGACGACTTTTTGCTGGTTGCCACCGGACAGTGCCTCGATCGCGAGTGTTGGGTCGTTTGGACTCAAACCCAGGCGCTGTCCGATGAGACTGGCCTCTCTGCGTTCTGCTTGTGAGCTGCGCAGCTCGAATAGTTTGCGCTCACGCACCAGAGGATTCAGGAACGTGTTCTCGCAGATGGTCAAGGATGGAGCTATCGACTCGACAATGCGATCTCCCGCTACAAAACCGAGGCCAAGTTCGATAGCTTTGCGTGGATCGGTGATCTTGTGCGAGTCACCGTCGATCTTTGTCGTCCCGCTGTAGTCTTCGAGGCCGAACAAGGCACGCCCGATGTCCTCGTGGCCAGCTCCACGCAGACCCACCAGGCCTAACATCTCGCCGCGTCGCAGTGTGATGTTCACAGGATTGACGCGCGGTGTGTGAAAGTCCGCCAAGTGGAGTAACTCACCATTGGCGGCCAGGGCTGGCTTTTGAATCTCGCGTGTTTTCTGGCCCACGATCAAGGTGACCAGTTCCTCGGTACTGGTGTGAGCAATCGTTCGGACACCAGCTAGTCGCCCGTCGCGCAAAACAGAAACTCGGTCAGCGATTTGAAAGATTTCGTCGAGGCGGTGCGAGACGTAGATCATGCCGACGCCGCGTTCCTTTAGCGGCCGCAGTGCATTGAACAGCCGGGTCACTTCGTCCGCTGGCAGGCTTGCGGTGGGTTCATCGAGTACCAGAAAGTCGCATTCCACAACGAGTGCCCTGGCGATCGCTACCAGAGATTTCTCGGTTCTGCTCAGTGATGAAACTCGAGTCGTCGGGTCAAAGTCACAATCAACCAATTTCAGCGCTTTGCTGGCGAGTGCTTCGGCCTTGCGCCAGGAAATCAGGCCAAGTCGTCGTGAAAAGCCAACGGCGATAGCGATGTTCTCGGCGATGCTCATCCATTCGATCAAGCCCAGATCCTGGTGAATGAAAGCCACTCGGGCGCTGGATTGTTTGTTGCCGCTTTGGTGAACGTAAGGCTTGCCGTCGATCAGCACGTTGCCGTGGTCAGCTGTGTGTATTCCACCCAATATCTTTATCAACGTGGATTTGCCGGCACCGTTCTCGCCCAACAAGGCGACAATCTCGCCGCGCTCGATGTGCAAAGACACATCGCGCAATGCGGGTGTTCCACCAAAACTTTTTGATATCCGGTCGAAAAGCAGACCAGCTCCCATTTCCACGCCTGGATTTCCTCGAAATATGTAAGGCCAGGTGTTAACGTTATCGTTACCGGTAACGTTTGTCCACTGTTTGTAATAGGTATCATTCGATCCAGGAACAAACTACAAGCCTAAAGAGAGGCTCGTTCAGCCAGTGCAAGGCCTCACGAGGCCAGCCCACCTAACAGTATCTGCATGCCCGAAAACACCACAAAACGGCAGACTGCCAATCTGAGCGAAATAGCCGAAGCTGCCGGTGTTTCGAAAATGACCGTCTCGCGGGTGCTTCGCGACAAGGATGGATTCTCGGAGGCGACGCGTCAGAAGGTCATGCTCGAGGTCGAAAGGCTCGGGTACTTGCCGAATCGCATAGCCGCCGCTTTCGGTCAGACGCAAGCCTCGACGCTGATCGGCGTATGTGTCCCTCGCCTGTCCAACCACTTCTTCGGTCTCGCGCTAGAGAGCATTGACCGGACGATCCAGAGTCTCGGCTTTCTTCCGGTGATCGGGTCGCACAATCAGGTTTTGCAGGATGAAGAAGCGTGGCTGAAGAGCATTCTTTCGTGGCGCCCCGCTGGAGTCATGCTCTCGACGAAACATCACAGCAACACCACCCTGCAACTGCTGCGTGATGCCGGGATACCCATAGTTGAATTCTGGGAGTTGAGTACGAGCCCGCTAGATATGTCTGTCGGTTTCAACCAGTTTGATTCAGGCTTTCAGATGGGGCGTCATGCCAGCATCAAGGGTTATTCACGAGCAGGTATTCTCGGCGCCAGTCATGTCGTCGAGGCGCGACGTCCAGAGCATATTGAAGGTTTCATCAAGGGTTTTACGGACGGCGGCGGAACCATCGTGCATCACGATGTGCTCAACGATGCCGAAAGTTTCTATGCAGGCTTCTACGGGACTGAAACCATGCTCAATCGATCCGAGTCGATAGACATGATTTACTACCAGGACGACACGATGGCGCTGGGTGGATTGTCCTGGTGCCAGGGAAAGTCCATCCGGATTCCGGATGATGTGGGTTTGGCTGGTTGGGGAGGGCATGAGGCAACATCCATCTTGAGAATGGAGTTGACGACTACCAGCATTCCCACGCACCTGATAGGCAAGCTTTCAGCAGAGGCTCTGGTGCGCAAGCTGCGCTCTGAACGGACAGAAGACGTTACCGCCGTGCCCACGCGGTTGATCGATGGCGATACGCTGTAGCGCGGTGTGGCTGTGGTTCAGTAGGCACACGCCCGCAAATGTTTCAGGTGACCTCGGTTGGCAAGGGTTTGCCAGCAAAAAATGCGCTGAGGTTGTCGCGCTGCAGCTGGCCCATCAATTGGCGTGTTTCGATCGTTCCTGAGGATTGATGCGGTTGAAGTAGCACGTTGTCGAGTGTCATGAACCGTTCATCAATGCGCGGCTCGTTGTCAAAGACGTCAAGTGCAGCTCCTCGAATACGCTTGTTCTCGAGCGCATCCAGCAAGGCTGCTTCATCGACGGTGCTGCCTCTTGCGCAATTGACCAGTACGCCATCAGCGCCGAGTGCCTCTATGACATCGCTGGAGATGATTCCGGCTGTGTCCGGGCCTCCCGATACGCAAACCATCAGTATGTCGACAGCCTCTGCCAGATGTTGCAAGTCGCTGTGGAAAGTCCAGTTGCGCCCTTCGTCTTTCGCGCTGCGCGAGTAGTAGTGCACGTCAGTGTCAAAGCCTTGCAGGCGTCGCCCGACCGCTGCTCCAATTCTACCCAGTCCTGCGATACCCACCGATACACCGGACAAGGAACGCTGTAGCGGGTAGGCACCACGTTGCGACCAGTGCCCAGCTTGTACCCAGTCGTGAGCACCTGGAATACTGCGATTGAAGGCCAGCAACATCCCGACAGCAAGGTCTGCGACGTCGTTGGTGAGCACATCAGGCGTATTGGTGACCTTGATGCCTTTTGAATAAGCATGCGACACGTCGATGGTGTCGTAACCCACGCCATAGTTAGCAATCAAGCCCAAGGCCGGGAATGCATCGATAATGTCCGCGCCGAGCTGAGAGTGACCTTTGAAGGCGAAGGCTTTTACCTGTTCCCGGATCGCAGGTTCCAGATCATGTGGAGTACCGCTAGCCGGAAATGGGTGCACCGTAAACAACTCGTTCATCGGGCCCTGGTCCCAGGAGTCGTAGTTTTCAAAGCTGACTATGTGTGGTTTGGTCACAGTGTCTTTCGCGGTCGTACTCGAATGATGAAGGGAGCCGGGCAGATGTCCATACCGAACACCCGCCCGGTCAGTTTGCCTAGCGCTCTAGTGCGCCGACTCCGGAAAAGCGAAACGCTTCGATTTCGAGATTATCAATTTCTTCGGCAGTCATCTGGTCATGAGCGACTGTGATGCGACCGAGAAACACCAGCGGGAGTTCGTCGGCGCGGTCCTCAAGGTGCGCCTTGATGGCTTCGGCGGTCGCAGCACCCACATCATCACCCATTCTCATCGGCGTGGCATCCAGTTCACCGGCACGAATTGCATCCAGCTCGAGCCCGGTACCACCCCAGCCTGTAGAAAAGATCTCTCCTTCCTTGCCGACCGCTTTTTGTGCCTCTACCGAGCCCATGGCCATCGCGGTATTGGCGTTGTGAATGACCGTTGCCTCCGGATAGCTTTGCAAGATGAGCTGCGTACCTTCAAATCCACCTTCGGTTTGATACTCGCCGTAATGCTCATAGACAACATTCCAATTCCCTTTTTCGGCAACGCAATCCTTGAAGTCACCGGAACGTTGGTTGTCAGTGATGCCGGGAATGCCGCGATTCATCGCATAAGTCATATCGGATCCCAGACGTTCAACCATGTAGTCGCAAATTTCGAGTGCACCATAGGCCGATGAAAAATCAAACCAGCCAGCGGGTTGTGTTTCGAAGTACTTCAGAGGTGTGTGAAAGGCCCACACAAAGGTAGTGAGATCTTCGTTTTTGGCCAGCTTCTCGATGTTGTCTCCCTGAATCGCCAGTTCTGACGGACCAAAGATGACGAAGTCGTAGATGTCGGCATCCTGATCGACTTGCGACGTGTACGTTGCTTGCAGAGAATGTTCTATTTGTCGACTGGCGAATTCGGTGGTCTCGAAAGGTATTTCGAGTTCCTCGAGTCGCTTTGTGAGGGCCAGATAGTTTCTGGCCCAGAAGTCGGATGTGTCAGCCGACGGGTAGATCATCGCGATTTGCAAAGGCTTGTCCAGGTTGCCGGTGTACGGTTTGGCAGCTTCGGCTGTTGCCGCCTGTAGTGCCTCCAATGCACCGTCGGCATTGACTTCACCAGGAAGCCAGTGGTCTCGGTCGGCGATGCCATCCAACTCTCTTAACGGCAGATTTTGATCGGCAAGGGCCGAGCCGCTGAGCAGTATTGCGCCTGCTGTTGCAGTGAGCTTCAGTAATTTCATTCCAACCTCCCCAGGTGTGGTTTCAATCGATCAAAAGAGTTGGCTATGCCAACAGGAGTTGTTAACCGCTGGGCCTTACCTCGCCGGCAGACAGTGCGCCCAGAACGACAAGTACGAACAAAGCCGCAAGTATCACAGCGGCCAATCGAACAGTTTTGGAGGTGCGCGCAGTCGCGAGCGAGGCAGAGAGCCCGGCGCCTCCGTCGCGGTCCTTCTTTTGTAGCCAGGTGTACAGCGCTACTGACAGGATGATCACGGCACCTGATGCCACCGATTGCCAGAAAAATTCAATGCGCAATGTGACCAGGGCATTGATCATCATCGATAGCAACAAGACGCCTGCGAGTGAGCCCACAATCGACGCGCGCCCTCCAAACAACGAGGTACCACCAACCACCACGGCTGCGATGACATGCAAGTTGAAATAGGGAGCCGAGGTCGCTTGTATGGCGTTGAGTTTGCCCGTCAGCATGACGCCGGCGAGGGCTGCCATCGTGCCCATGAACACGTAGGCATAGACGCGATGTCGATCGACACCAATACCGGTCATCTCTGATGCTTCCGGGCTGGAGCCGATGGCAATCGTGTAGCGCCCGAAGTGTGTTCGCGTCAGAACCACGTAGCCGATGATCATGGTGACCAGGCCAATCACCACAGGCGTGGGTAGATAGACCAGACTCTGACCGCGGCCGATCTCCGTAATCAACTCGGGGAAGCGTGCCAGGACGAGGCCCTTTGCCAATACCAGGGCAATGCCTCGATAAACCAGATCCATGGCAAGTGTGCCTATCAGGTCCGGCACCTTCAAGCGGGTGATCACCAGCCCGTTGATCAGTCCCATCAACGCACCCAGGCACAACGCAATCAACACAGCGACAGGCGCCGAAAATCCATACTGCTTGATCAAGAAGGCCATCACGATGCCGGACAGCGCCGCGACGGATCCAATCGAGAGATCAATCCCGCGCTGTGTAATGACGAAGGTCATTGCCATGGCCATCGGCATGTACAACGCCGCGTCGAGCAAGATCTGATTCAGGTTCGAGGTACGAAAATACCTTGCGGGCTCGACCACGCCCATGAACGCGAGGATGACGATGATCATCGCCATCGGTCCTACGAAGCTGATATATGGTTCGAGGATTTGGCCCCACGAGCGGGTAGTCGGGGCGGTGTCTGAAGTGTTCGCAGTCATCGTGTGCCTCTAGCCAGCGGTCGCGGTGGCTGTGGCTGTGGCTGTGGCTGTGGCTGTGGCTGTGCCGACGATCAGGCTCAGCACTTCTTCGTTGCTTGTTTTTTTCGTCTCCACGACACCGACGCAGCGACCCCTTCGCTGCACATGAATGCGATCCGAAATCTCGAATACATCGTCGAGAGAGTGGGAAATGACGATGACGGCGAGTCCCTGTGCGCGCAATGTCTTGATCAGCTGCAGGGTCCGTGCGGTCTCCTGTGGACCCAGCGCAGCAGTGGGTTCGTCCATCACGAGCACGCGCAGGTTCTCGTGACGCACGGCCCGGGCGATAGCGACCGCCTGTCGTTGTCCCCCGGACAGACTCTCGGTCAGAACATCCATGTTTCCGAGCGTGACACCAAGGCGATCCTTTAGCGTGGCGGTGGCCTCGCGCTTCATGCGCTTGTTGTCGAGGACTTTTACGCCAAGGATTGAACGTGTCAGTTCCGAACCGAGAAAGAGGTTTTGCGCGGGTGTGAGGTGATCGGCGATCGCTAGGTTCTGGTAGACCGCATCTACCCCGGCCGCTATGGCGTCTGAATGGTTGGACATCGAAAACTGCTGCCCGTCCAGCTCTACATGACCCTCCGAAGGTTGGTAGACACCGGTGAGTATCTTGATCAGTGTCGACTTGCCAGCGCCGTTGTCGCCAACGATCGCCAAGACCTCGCCGGCGTAGGCATCAAGGTCCACGTCCTTGAGTGCGACTACGCCGCCGAAGCGTTTGGTCAGGCCGCGAACGCTGATAACCGGTCTGGAAACGTTATCGGTAACGATGGATTGATTCGTTGTCACGGGTCCGGGCGGTGCTCGGTAACGGATGTTGCAGGCGGAAGCGGTGCAAGGCGGAGTTCGGTCTCTGTTACCGCTGCTCCTGTTCCGCCAATTTATGACGATCATTCATGGGTGTATGAATGTTACCGGTAACGTTAATTATCAAATGTTCTTCTGTCAAGCGCGTTCACACACTGGGTGCCGCGTGTGATTCCAAACCACGGAATCCGACTGGAGCATCAAGGCGACGAATCGCTGGGGCAGGATTACCGCGACTGTGATCAGTCAGCCGGCTGGTGCGAAACATGACCTCCGGGTCTGATCATTGCGGCCGTCGTACAACACCCCCATTTAGCCTCGCCATCACCACCGTGAAATCAGTCACTCGTTCCGATATCAGCGCCGACCTCGCACATCAAATGGTTGGCAGTGCCATAGCCCTTGCCCGCAGCAGTGGCCTCGAAGTCTGTGCGGCGGTATGGCGCGTACCGATCTCGTTAATGTCCCGTCTATTCAGTTTGCGATAGACAAGATATGGACGGCCGCGAATTTCTCCATCAGCACCGTTGGTCTACGTGAGCGCGTATCTGTGAAACCACTGGTTGTCATGGGTCTTGCTAATCGCGATCGCGTGCTCTTTTTTCTGAGTGGCGTGCCGATCTTCCACGAGGGCGTGTGTCTTGGAGGCCTCGGAATTTCAGGTGCCAGGGATCAGTAAGATATTGACATCGCTGAATCAACAATCACCAGCTTCGAGCTGGCATTTGAACGTTAGAACGGAATTCAGTTGATTGATACGAAGGGCCAGGCTTTGTTTACGATAGCTTGATGAGCGGAAATGCGTGTAGTCAGGATGTGACATGGCCGGCAACTCACTGTCGCAGTGAGCGCCGGCACGGTTTCATTCGCGATCAGATATTCGCGCCGCCCCACAGCACGCTGAATTTTTCGCAGTGGATCAAGAGCGAGCTGAAGTCTTCCGGGTTGACACTCGCAGGCAGCACATATTCCTGTGCGCCTGTGTTGCTTTGAAGCGCACTGACGAGCACCGACCCTTTTACTGCGGTTTTGCCGGTGACATCGCCGATGGACTGAGGTGAAAGAAATATTTTGAGATCCGGGCCGGCTTTGGTTTTGAACCCTTCGTCCAGAGCAACAACCCAGTTGCCATCACGTTTCTCGAGCGTCCAGCCGCCGTCGATGTCGTATTTTTTGTCTACGAAGTCGCCACCGCTCGGGAGTTCTGCGAATGCAGGGCTGGCAAATGCCAGGCAAGCGGCTGTGCACATCATGGCAATGCTTCGTGTGGCGCGGCCTTTGAACGTTAGGTCGTACATGAAAGTGATCTCCTGAAGGTTGATAGTGCGCACCGGATATCGATGTGCTTGTAAGAGAGACCGCGGAATCGGGAACTTGTTTGGTTTGGCGGGTTTACGAGTAATTGATGTTTCGGCAAGTTGATGTGGAGAAATCAGTTTAGGGGGTGCATGGCGCTACACTGTCAATGGCCTAGCGTTGGACGAGTCGCGTGCGCCAAGTGCGTTGTTCGGGACCAGAGGTGCGATCGGGTGACGAGGTGGTGCCCGTCACGCACGGCGACAGTGTTCAAGCTGGGGTGCACAACGACCTCTCTTTACTGCGGTAACCAAGCTGCGTACTGGAGCGCCTCTAGAGCATCTTCTCTTTCAAGGCAGGGAAAGTCCTGGAGAATATGTTCAATTGACCGGCCGGCATTGACTTGGCCAACTACCATTCCGACGGTAACTCGTATCCCACGAATACAAGCCTTGCCTTGCATGAATTGAGGATCACGGGTTGTCCACGGCAGTTCGGTTCTGTCCCGCAGGCAACACACGAGGATCGCAGCGCCTTTGGCGCGAGAACCGCAGTTAAAAATGTGGTGGCCAGGGACAGAATCGAACTGCCGACACGGGGATTTTCAGTCC
>CALAJN010000018.1 GCA_937922675.1 uncultured Granulosicoccaceae bacterium | reverse complement strand
CATAGGCGCGCGCTTCTCCACCCATCTTCTCCGCCTGACAGATCGTCAACGCCGCGGTCAGCGTGGTCTTGCCGTGATCGACGTGGCCGATCGTGCCCACATTCACGTGGGGTTTGGTTCGTTCGAATTTTTCCTTCGACACTTCTCTATCGCCTCATTCTGGTTCGGCCGCCGGGCGGCGCGTGGATTCTAACGGTTTAATGACTCAAGGGTGCGGCTCTGCGATGCCAATCTTTGCAGCATCAGCGATGCAACAGGGCATCGACCACCGCCGCCGGCGGCACTTCGTACTTCTCAAATTCCATGGAATACATCGCCCGGCCCTGTGTGGCCGAACGTAGATCAGTCGAATAGCCGAACATCTCGGCCAATGGAACCTCGGCGCGGATGACCTTGCCACCGGGCTGCTCATCCATCCCGTGCACCACACCGCGTCTGCGGTTGAGGTCACCCATGACATCACCCATATATTCCTCGGGCGTTACCACTTCAACTTTCATGATCGGCTCAAGCACGGCCGGATCAGCTTGCTGAGCGCCATTGCGCACTGCCATGGAACCCGCAATCTTGAAGGCGATTTCTGACGAATCGACATCGTGAAAGGACCCGTCGTACAGCGTTGCCTTGATGTCAATGGTCGGAAAGCCGCCCAGGACCCCATTCTGCAACGCCTCCTCGACGCCCTTTTCGACTGCCGGGATAAAGTCGGCGGGCACAACACCACCTTTGCTTTCGTTGGCGAATTCGAAGCCCGCACCACGCTCCAGCGGCTCAAGCTTGAGCCACACATGACCGTACTGCCCTGTGCCACCGGTCTGACGGATGAATTTGCCCTCGGCCTGAACGCTCTTTCTGATCGTTTCGCGGTAACTCACCTGAGGCTTGCCAACGTTCGCCACGACATTGAACTCGCGCTTCATGCGGTCCACGATGATGTCCAGATGCAGCTCGCCCATGCCACTGATGATGGTTTGGGCCGTCTCTTCATCAGTACGCACACGAAAGGATGGGTCCTCCTTGGCGAGCCGACCCAGAGCGGCAGTCATCTTCTCCTGGTCCGCGAGCGTCTTCGGCTCGACGGCCACGGAAATTACCGGCTCCGGAAACTCCATCCGCTCAAGCGCAATCGCGTGCTTCTGATCGCACAAGGTATCCCCGGTAGAGACCTCCTTCAGACCCACAGCAGCGGCGATATCACCCGCGCGGACCTCTTTTATCTCCTCACGATTGTTGGCGTGCATCTGTAACAGTCGCCCGATACGTTCACGCTTGCCGCGCAACGGGTTGAACACCATGTCGCCTTGCTTGACCACACCGGAGTACACCCGCAAGAACGCGATCGATCCGACATGTGTGTCGTTAGCGATCTTGAAGGCCAAGGCAGCAAAGGGTGCCTCGTCATCAGCAGGCCGGCTATCAGTTTCCTCGTTGGCAAGCACACCCTCTACTGCTGCCACATCGTCAGGCGCAGGCAGGTAGTCCACGATGGCATCCAGCAGCGGCTGCACGCCCTTGTTCTTGAAGGCCGAGCCACACAACACCGGAACGATCTCGTTTGCCAGGGTGCGCTTGCGCAGATTGGCAATAATGGTGGTGGTGTCAAGTTCGCCGGTTTCGAGGTAGGTGTCCATCGCCTCATCGTCAGCCTCCGCTGCGGCCTCGACAAGCGCTTCACGCATCGCGGCGGCCTCGGCTGCAAGAGCCTCTGGTATCGGCTCTCGACGGTAGGTCAAACCCTGATCAGAGTCGTCCCACAACAGCGCCTCACCGGTGACGAGATCGACCACACCTTCGAAGGTCTCTTCAGCCCCGATAGGCATTTGCAGCGCAACTGGCGTTGCCCCGAGTCGCTCTTGAATCTGAGTGATCACACGCGCACAATCGGCACCGATACGGTCCATCTTGTTGACGAACGCGATACGAGGTACCTGATACTTGTTGGCTTGGCGCCAGACTGTCTCGGACTGCGGCTCAACGCCACCCACAGAATCGAAAACCGCGACGGCCCCATCGAGTACCCGCAAAGAGCGCTCGACTTCTATGGTGAAATCGACGTGGCCGGGTGTATCGATGATGTTGATGCGGTGCGCCTGTTTAGCGCCGCTCTCAGCGCGCTCCCAGAAACAGGTGGTCGCTGCTGACGTTATCGTAATGCCGCGCTCTTGCTCCTGTGCCATCCAATCCATCGTGGCCGCCCCGTCATGCACCTCACCCATCTTGTGAGACACACCGGTGTAGAACAGTATCCGCTCCGTGGTCGTGGTTTTACCTGCATCAATGTGAGCCATGATGCCGACATTACGATACAGAGACAGGGGTGTAGAGCGTGCCACAGCAGCTGTTCAGACGTGCACGCTCACCCCGCCCGCCTACCAGCGGTAGTGAGAGAACGCCTTGTTGGCCTCGGCCATCCGGTGAACATCATCTCGCTTCTTGACTGCAGACCCGCGCTTCTCAGCCGCATCAGCCAGCTCTCCCGCCAGCTTGAGAGTCATTGATTTTTCACCACGCTTGCGCGCTGCATCGATAATCCAACGCATGGCGAGCGCGCTGCGGCGTACCGGACGTACCTCTACCGGCACTTGATAAGTTGCACCACCGACTCGACGACTTTTGACTTCTACCGCGGGTGAGACATTTTCCAACGCAGCCTCGAGCACTTCTACCGGCGCCGGATTGCCTTTCTCCTCGATGACATCGAGAGCACCATATATGACTCGCTCGGCAACAGCTTTCTTGCCGTCGAGCATCATGATGTTTATGAACTTGGCGAGCCGTACGGAACCGAATTTCGGGTCCGGAAGAATCTCTCGCTTGGGAGCCTGTACGCGACGTGACATAGGTTATCTGAGCTATCAGGACTTCGGCTTTTTAGCGCCGTACTTGGAACGACCCTGGCGGCGCGAATCGACGCCCTGGGTGTCTAGACTTCCGCGGACCGTGTGGTATCGCACACCGGGTAGATCCTTGACCCGCCCACCACGGATGAGCACGACCGAGTGTTCCTGCAGGTTGTGCCCTTCACCGCCGATGTAGCTGGTGACCTCGTAGCCGTTGGTCAACCGCACACGAGCCACCTTCCGCATCGCCGAGTTCGGTTTTTTCGGAGTCGTTGTATACACACGCGTGCAAACGCCCCGCTTCTGCGGGCAGGCCTGCAGGGCCGGTACATTGGATTTTGCTTTCTGTTGCTTGCGCGGCTTGCGCACAAGCTGATTGATCGTCGCCATGGACTGCCCGGTAGGCGGCCTCCGTGCGCACAGCACTCGGGGCCTGGAGTTCTGGGGAGAGGACGTAGTTGGCTAGACTTTCAAGCCGCTTACGACCATCAACACGAAACCAGCCGCGAAGCGGCCGATGTCGAGCCGGGGAAGATTAGGGGTTTAGAACGACACTGTCAACACACGGGAGACAGCAGAGGTCGATCAGGCGTAAAAACCCCGAGCTCAGCGTTGGCTCAGCGCTTTCAGCTCAGGACCGTGACGGCCTAAATGTGAACGCCAGTGTGTCGCAATTCAAGCTGACGCTCGCCGGACTGTGCCGCGCCCGCCGTGACAACGCCCGCAAACCGCTGAGCACCGGAACTCTTGTCGCGCGCCAAGATGCCGCGAAAATGCCCGGTCAACGGGCCACCGCTCTGCGACAAACGCGCTACTGAATCGCGCAATTCGTCAATGGCAGCGGTCAGATCCTCAGCGTTGTCGCCGGTTACATCCTGACTATCGGCAAACATCAGCTGTCCGTCGGCTTCGTGCACTACTTGCACACCCAGTATTAACCGGGACCCTATCGGGAGCACGCTCACACTCATGACGTAAGCCCCGGGATTACGCGCCCGCTGAGCACCTTCCGACTGCGCCTCCCTGACATCAATATGGTCAAACTGGCCGAGCACCCCACGCAGCACGAAGGCGACCTGTCGCGCTGTTTCGTGCTGCTCGCCAGGTGTTTCGATAAATATGATCGGTGCATCCGAGCTCACTGATTCATATTCGCCAGTCGCTGCCGCCAGGTCCGGCGGCATCTCATCGCTGAACTTTGCCGGCAGATCAAAGAGTAACGCCGTGACCCCGAACGCCAACAGCGCTACCACGTAGGGCAGCTTCGAGGTTTTTCCTGCGGCGCTGGCCAGAACGACAGGCCGATCACTCTGAACGCGGCCAGAGGGCGTCGCCTCGGCACCGCCAGCAGTCAAACCCTCATTTGATCGCGAAGGGGCTGCCGGCACTTCCCACTCGTTGTCAGACGATGACGTATCAGCCGATACAGCATGAATCTCTTGGTGAGCGGCTGCCCTGGCAGGCGCCTGTGCGGGCAGCGGAGCCTGCTTGACAGCAAACTCCGGCACATATGAACCTCTGATCAACGTGATCATCACCGCGCCTGCGGGCAACTCGTCGTTGTAGCGCTCCAGCGTTTTGCGCAAGCGCGCAGCCAAAACCCGCACCGACGCATCACTCTGGGGGTCGAATGACTCAGGCTTGCCGAGAGCATCAACCCCGACCGAATACGCCTTGATTCGTTCTGCCCGATCATCCAGTGTCTGTTCGACCACGTAACAGATGAATGCCGTCATTTGTGGCGACGCGGCGATACGGGCGTCACCCAGTAGTTGTTGTAACGCCAATTCAATCGATTCCCTTTCCATCGTCACACGTGTTTTGCCCAAGAGCCCTTAGTTAATACCGTCGATGTCACGTGTTCCACAGGGGTAAGTCAGTTTTTTGTACCCGTTTTGTCGTTAATTTGTAACGGAGAGTGCAAACAGTCCATTCGTGACTGAAACCATAATTCAGTGTTGGCTCGCTGTGCGCACGCGCGCGGTGGCATAATGTGAAACGTCTAGCGGGTAACGGAGGACAGTTGCTGCAGTGCGCTATGTACAAAACAGTCGAACCTGTGGTTAAAAACCCCACAATCGTTGTTGTAGACGACGAGCCCTCGGTGCGAGAGATCCTCAAGGATATGTTCTCGCGCGAGTCGTTCAGAGTCTACGAGGCGGAGTCAAAACAGGGACTCATGGAAGTCATGCGCCGCATTCCTGTAGATCTTGTGACTCTGGATCTGACACTCTCCACCGAGAACGGCCTGGACATCCTCCGCGATCTCAGAGCCGAGTCAGATGTCGGCGTCATACTCGTGACTGGCAAGGATGAGCTCATCGACAAGGTCACAGGTCTGGAGCTCGGCGCCGACGACTACATCTCCAAACCCTTTTTGCTGCGCGAGGTCTTGGCGCGCACTCGCTCGGTATTGCGCCGTCGCGGCGCAATGCACGAGAAGAAAGATGAATTGTCAGCGCAGCCCAACGGCATTCATACGGACGATCCGTGGGAATTCCACTTCTACCCATGGACCTTGTCACAAGCCAGTCTGGAGTTACGCCACTCCAACGGGGAGGTCAGAAGCCTGACTACCAACGAGTTCCGCCTGCTTGAGCTGTTTGTCGCCAATCCCAATCGCGTACTCAGCCGTGACAGAATCATGGAGAGGCTGCGCGGCATGGAGTGGACTCCCAGTGATCGATCCATTGACAACTATGTTGCGCGCCTGCGGCGCAAGATCGAGCGTGACGGCGACACTCCCATGATCAAGACCGTTCGAGGCTCGGGCTATCAGTTCACAGTGCCCGTCGCACGCAACAAGGCTGCCATCCACTAGATCCTGACGGGCTCGCGCTCGCTGACAGGCAAGACAAGCATCAATGAGTCCAGTTGCGACTCATGCAGACTCGCTGCAACACGGCCACCGTGGCGCACAGCAGCTACGACGGCAAAGGCCATTTCGACGCTCAATGACGCTCCCGTAGGCAGGTGCGTGCTCACAGCGTGGTAGGCCTGCATGTCGCGCAGATCACCAAACACCAGGCCGATACAGCCTGTTGATACGCTCGATTCCACTTCGACACAGCGCACTCCAAGCGGTGTTTGCGCAGATCCAGCCAGCGCAGACATAAACGCTTGCATCATCGCCTGCAGCTGTTCGAGGCTGCCGCATACCACCACTTCAGGTAGAACCGGCCCGTCCAATGACGTTCCTCTGGGCAGGGATCGCAACAATTGTTGAAGACCGAGCGGCTCAAGAGGCTGGTCTGTCAACGACGCCAGTCGGCTGATCTTGGCTGCGAGTTCACAGCCGGCATCAACTCCATGCCCAATCCGATCCAGGTATACCTGAGAGCCGGAGGGCGCTGCCACCATCTGCAGTAGCTGAACATTACCGGACACCGCCATAAGCACGTTGTTAAGCTCATGCGCGAAGGCGGAAGACAGTACGTTGACCGCGTGTGCCGAATCGCCGGGCAACTCAACTTCCTGTTGTTGGCGACTTCGCCTTGCGACCGAACGGCTGTCTGGGAGCTCCTGCATCGCCTTAGTCTAACGCTGTCGGCGAGGCAGAGCTGTGTCTCTGAGGTTAGTTTGCCACAGCGGCTTCCCACTCTTCAGTTACCACGTCAGCGTCCTCTATCCGATCAATTGCGTGCTCAGCCAACACTATCTGAGTGCGCTGCCAGGCGAGGTCGCGCCGCACGCGGGCCAGCAGCTGCTGGCCCAGCTGGTCAGCCTGGGCTTTCGCCGCAGCTTTTGCCGGACCGTTCGCATGAGAAGCCCGACCTGAACGGCCGCCGCCCGAGAGCCCTGTAGTCATGTGTACTCCGCCTTTGACATTACAGTCGTCGGGGTATAGCAGTCCCACCACAGTGGCCAGGGTTTAACAGGCTAGATGTGACGTGATGATCGACAAGCTCGCCAACGAAAAACGGGCCACCGCTTTCGCCGTGGCCCGCCTGATAATCCGCGTCCTACCTAATCTCCAAACCACAGATTTGTGGCTGCAAAGCCTGGCGGGGCGCAGCCTCCGTCGGCCAGACCCCACTACCCAGGTGTCGCCATCACGGTCGGTCAGCCAGTGCTACCGTCTTCGCTGGGTGTAGCCGGGGCCTCGGGATCAGCAAGTAACCCCATCGGCACTACATCACCCTCCGGCAGCAGTCCTCCAGAAAGTGAGGCTTCCTGATCAAGCGCAGTCTCGAAGGCCTCGTCGATATCGAGCTTTTCACGACGCTTCTTGCGATCGTTGTGGAAGGCCAGACCGGTACCCGCTGGCACCAGACGCCCGACGATAACGTTCTCCTTCAGTCCACGCAGGTCATCCCGCGCACCGCGCACAGCAGCATCGGTCAACACTCGGGTCGTTTCCTGGAAGGATGCAGCAGAGATAAAGCTCTCGGTTACAAGGGATGCCTTGGTGATGCCCAACAGCAGGTTGTCGAAGGTCGCACCGATCGCATCCGGGTTTTCAGCCCGCAATGCTTCGTTGACATCCTTGACACGCGAGTAATCCACCTGCTCGCCACGCAGCAGACGGGAATCGCCTGGCTGGTCGATCTCGACCTTGCGCAGCATCTGGCGAATGATCACCTCTATGTGCTTGTCGTTGATCTTTACACCCTGCAACCGGTAGACGTCCTGGATCTCCTGAACCAGGTAGGCAGCAAGTACTTCGACACCACGCAGACGCAGAATGTCCTGAGGATTAGGCTCACCGTCAGCGATCATCTCACCGCGCTCAACCGTTTCCCCTTCAAATACGTTGATGTGGCGC
Source organism: uncultured Granulosicoccaceae bacterium (assembly GCA_937922675.1). Taxonomy (GTDB): domain Bacteria; phylum Pseudomonadota; class Gammaproteobacteria; order Granulosicoccales; family Granulosicoccaceae; genus Granulosicoccus. The sequence goes on along the minus strand of CALAJN010000018.1, from coordinate 13,811 downwards.
CACTTCGGGATCAGCTCTTCGTAGTGCTCCTGATTGGGCCCTGTGATTACCAGACGCTGCTTGCCCTTGGTTTCCTTACCAAAGCTGACGGTACCCGTGGCCTCTGCAAGGATCGCAGGCTCTTTCGGCTTGCGCGCCTCAAAAAGATCCGCAACGCGCGGCAAACCACCCGTGATGTCACGTGTCTTTGAGGACTCCTGCGGGATACGCGCGATGATGTCACCGACACCGATCTCTGCCCCGTCCTGCAGCGTGACGATAGCGCCCGGTGGCAAGAGGTAGTTGGCCGGAATCTTGGTGCCCACGTAGTTGACGTCTTCGCCGTCCTTGTCAACAAGCTTGACCATCGGACGCAGATCCTTGTTGGTACCACCACGCTGTTTGTGATCAGAGACGACGATCTGGGTCAGACCGGTGATCTCGTCCATCTCGGCGCTCATGGTGACGCCGTCAACCAGATCCTGGAATTTGGCAAAACCTGCCACCTCGGTGATGACCGGGTGGGTGTGTGGATCCCAGGTCGCCAGAATTGCGCCGGCCTCGATAGCCTCCTCGTCCTTGACCTGAATCACCGCACCGTAAGGGATCTTGTAGCGCTCACGCTCGCGTCCGTGCTCATCGGCAACACTCAGCTCAGCCGAGCGCGAAGCCGCCATGAGCTTGCCTTCCTTGTTGGTGATCTCCTTCATGTTGTGCAGGCGCACCGAACCCTTGGATTTGGACTCGACGCTGCTTGCCGCCGCCGATCGAGACGCAGCCCCTCCGATGTGGAAGGTACGCATCGTGAGCTGGGTACCCGGCTCACCGATCGACTGTGCTGCCATGACACCGACTGCCTCGCCAATGTTGATGATGTGCCCGCGCGCCAGATCACGCCCGTAGCACATACCACACACCCCGTAGTCAGCCTCACAGGTAATCGCTGAGCGCACAATGATCTCGTCTACACCCGCCGCTTCAAGGTCGTCGACCATAAATTCGTCAAGCAACGTTCCAGCCGGTAGCAGCAGCTCGTCGGTACCGGGGCGATTGATCGGCTGCGCCGTCACACGGCCCAGTACTCGCTCGCGCAGCGGCTCGACCACATCGCCGCCCTCGATGATCGGCTTCATGGTCAAACCTTCGGTGGTACCGCAATCCTCGGAAACAACCACCATGTCCTGCGCAACATCCACCAGACGACGCGTCAGGTATCCCGAGTTGGCGGTCTTGAGCGCGGTGTCAGCAAGCCCCTTGCGAGCACCGTGCGTGGAGATGAAGTACTGGTTGACGTTCAGGCCTTCCCGGAAGTTCGCAGTGATGGGCGTCTCGATGATCGAGCCATCAGGCTTTGCCATCAGACCACGCATACCGGCGAGCTGCCGGATCTGAGCCGCGCTACCTCGAGCACCGGAGTCAGCCATCATGAAGATGGAATTGAAGGACTCCTGCTTGACGGTGTCACCGTCCTTGTTAACCACATCCTCGCTACCAAGGTTGGTCATCATCGACTTGGCTACCTGATCGTTGGCCGAGGACCAGATATCGATAACCTTGTTGTAACGCTCACCGTGAGTGACCAGGCCTTGCGAGTACTGGTCCTCGATCTCCTTGACCTCGGCTTCGGCAGCACCGATCAGGTCGACCTTGTTGTCTGGCACCATCATGTCACCGATACCGATGGACACACCGGCTAGCGTCGCGTAGCGGAACCCGAGATACATCAGCTGATCCGCGAACACGACTGACTCTTTGAGACCCAGTCGACGATAGACCAGGTTCATCAGCTTGGAGATATTTTTCTTGGTGAGGTTCAGATCAACATTGGCAAATTCGATACCGGTCGGCAAGATCTCCGACACGATAGCGCGACCTACGGTCGTCTCGATACGACGCGACTCGAGCACCCAGTTGCCGGATTCATCTTCAACAGAGTCCATGATCCGCACTGTAACCATGGCATGAAGATCAGCGACCTTGCTCTCATAGGCGCGTCGCGCCTCGGCAACGTCACGAAAAGCCATGCCCTCGCCCTTCGCATTTACACGTGTTCGAGTCATGTAATACAAGCCGAGAACGATATCCTGCGAAGGTACGATGATCGGCTCGCCATTCGCTGGCGACAACACGTTGTTGGTAGACATCATCAGGGCGCGGGCTTCGAGCTGTGCCTCGATGGACAATGGCACGTGTACCGCCATCTGGTCGCCGTCAAAGTCAGCGTTAAATGCCGCACACACCAGCGGGTGCAGCTGAATCGCCTTACCCTCGATGAGGACAGGCTCAAACGCCTGAATACCCAGACGGTGCAGCGTCGGGGCGCGGTTGAGCATGACCGGGTGTTCGCGAATGACCTCATCCAGGATGTCCCAGACTTCGGCGCCTTCGCGCTCGACCTGCTTCTTGGCAGCCTTGATGGTCGTGGACATGCCACGCATCTGCAGCTTGCTGAAGATAAACGGCTTGAACAACTCCAGCGCCATCTTCTTGGGTAGACCACACTGGTGCAATCGCAGCGTCGGGCCAACCACGATGACCGACCGGCCGGAGTAGTCGACACGCTTGCCCAGCAGGTTTTGACGAAAGCGGCCCTGCTTGCCCTTGATCATGTCAGCCAGTGACTTCAAGGGGCGCTTGTTACTGCCCGTGATAGCACGACCGCGACGACCGTTGTCCAGCAGCGCATCAACGGACTCCTGCAGCATGCGCTTCTCGTTGCGCACGATGATGTCAGGAGCACCCAGTTCCAAAAGGCGACGCAAACGGTTGTTACGGTTGATGACTCGTCGGTAGAGATCGTTCAAATCCGAGGTGGCAAAACGTCCGCCATCGAGCGGTACCAACGGGCGCAGATCTGGCGGCAAGACCGGCAGGATCGTCATCACCATCCACTCTGGACGATTGCCCGAGGCGATGAAGCTCTCAACGAGCTTCAGCCGCTTGGTCAGCCGCTTGAGCTTGGTCTCTGACTTGGTTGCCGAGATCTCTTCTCGCAAATTCTGAGCATCGGTTTCCATGTCGATGGCCTTGAGCAGGTCGTGCACCGCCTCGGCGCCCATGCGAGCTTCGAACTCGTCACCATGCTCCTCGACCGCTTCGAGATACTGCTCGTCAGAGAGCAGCATGTGCGACTCAAGCGTGGTCATACCCGGATCGATAACGACATACGCTTCGAAGTACAGAACGCGCTCGATGTCGCGCAGGGTCATGTCCAGTAGCAAACCGATACGGCTGGGCAGCGACTTCAGGAACCAGATGTGCGCCACAGGGCTGGCCAGGTCAATGTGGCCCATGCGCTCGCGACGCACCTTGGCCTGCGTGACCTCCACGCCGCACTTTTCACACACAACACCACGATGCTTGAGGCGCTTGTATTTGCCGCACAGGCACTCGTAATCCTTTACCGGTCCAAAGATCTTGGAGCAGAACAGTCCATCCCGCTCGGGTTTGAACGTGCGGTAATTGATCGTTTCAGGCTTCTTGACCTCGCCATAGCTCCATGAGCGAATGGTCTCTGGTGACGCAAGCTTGATGCGAATGGCATCGAACTCTTCGGTCTGGCCCTGCATCTTGTACAGGTTCAACAGGTCTTTCATATGTACTCCCGGTTGTTCTGAGACCGGGCCCGCGCGCTCAGCATATCGGTTGAGCGCGACAGGACCCGTACTACTCGATCTAAGGCGTTACGAAGGTCAGTCCTGCTCGAGCTCGATATTGATTCCTAGCGAGCGAATTTCCTTCAGCAACACATTGAACGACTCCGGCATACCCGCATCCATACGGTGATCACCATCAACAATGTTCTTGTACATCGTATTCCGGCCTTTTACATCATCCGACTTGACGGTCAGCATCTCGCGTAGCGTGTAAGCCGCACCATAAGCTTCGAGTGCCCAGACTTCCATCTCCCCGAAGCGTTGTCCACCAAACTGCGCCTTACCACCCAGCGGCTGCTGCGTGACCAGTGAGTACGGTCCGGTTGAGCGCGCATGCATCTTGTCATCCACCAGGTGGTTGAGTTTGAGCATATGCATGTAACCGACCGACACCGGACGCTCGAAGGACTCACCGGAACGCCCGTCATACAGAACGGATTGTCCTGATTCCGGCAGATCCGCCAGCGCCAGCATGTGACGAATCTCGGACTCCGCGGCTCCATCAAAAACCGGTGTCGCCATGGGAACACCGCGCACCAGGTTCCTTGCCAGCTCCTTGATCTCGTCATCGGACAAGGACTCGATCGCTACGTGCTGAGTACCGCCCTCATGGTTGTAGATCTTGTCGAGAAACTCGCGAATTTCGGAGACCGCCTTCTGAGCCTGCAACATGCGGTTGATCTTGTGCCCAAGACCCTTGGCTGCCATACCCAGGTGCAACTCGAGTACCTGCCCCACGTTCATGCGTGACGGCACGCCGAGCGGGTTCAAGCAAATGTCGACCGGACGCCCTTCGTCGTCGTAGGGCATGTCCTCAGTCGGCACGATCATCGAGATAACACCCTTGTTGCCGTGACGCCCTGCCATCTTGTCACCGGGCTGCAGACGCCTGCGAACGGCCAGGTAGACCTTGACCATCTTGAGTACACCCGGCGCGAGATCGTCACCCGATGTGATCTTCTCTCGTTGCTCTTCGAAGCGTTGCTCGAACGCCTTTTGGTGTGACTCGATCTGCTGTTGCATCTTCTCAAGCTGCACATTCAGCTCATCGTCCTGCATCGAGATCTGGAACCACTTCTCGCGCTCAAGGTTGGCAAGGTAGTTCTTGTTGACCTTGTCGCCCTTGCTCAATCCGTCAGGGCCCTTGTCGGCTTCCTTACCGGCAAGCAGCTTCTCGATCCGCGCGTAGATGTCGTTCTCGATGATGCGAGTCTCGTCCTGGATATCCTTTCGAACCTGCTTCAGCTCCTCGCGTTCGATCTCCTGTGCACGTGCATCCTTGTCAACACCGTCACGGGTGAAGACACGAACATCGATGACCGTACCATCCATACCTGGTGGCACACGCAAGGAGGTGTCCTTCACATCAGACGCTTTTTCACCGAAAATCGCTCGCAGAAGCTTCTCTTCAGGTGTCAGTTGGGTCTCGCCTTTAGGAGTGACCTTGCCGACGAGGATATCGTTTGGTTGAACTTCCGCGCCGACGTAGACAATCCCCGACTCATCAAGCTTGCTGAGCAAGCCTTCAGACACGTTGGGGATGTCAGCTGTAATGTCTTCCGGCCCGAGCTTGGTATCACGAGCGACACAGGTCAGCTCTTCGATGTGGATAGTGGTGAAGCGATCTTCCTGCACCACGCGCTCGGATATGAGGATGGAATCCTCGAAGTTGTAACCGTTCCAGGGCATGAAAGCGACGAGCATGTTCTGCCCGAGTGCCAGCTCACCCATATCGGTCGATGGGCCGTCCGCCAGCACGTCACCGCGTGCAATCACATCACCGACACGCACCAGCGGTCGCTGATTCATGCAGGTGTTCTGATTGGAACGCGTGTACTTGGTCAGCGTGTAGATGTCCACCCCGCCGCTATCCGCTGTTTCCTTGTCGTTGACACGAACAACGATTCGGCCAGCATCGACAGAGTCGACCTTGCCGCCACGCTTGGCAACAACAGCAGACCCCGAATCAACTGCCACGATACGCTCGATACCGGTACCGACCAGGGGCTTTTCAGCGCGCAAGGTAGGAACGGCCTGGCGTTGCATGTTAGAGCCCATGAGCGCGCGGTTGGCGTCATCGTGCTCAAGGAAGGGAATAAGCGCTGCCGCTACAGACACGATCTGCTTGGGGGAGACGTCCATATATTGCACCTTGGCCGGTGCTGACATGGTGAACTCGTTGTTGACGCGAACCGAGACGAGATCCTTGACGAAGTTGCCCTTGTCATCAAGCTCTGCATTAGCCTGCGCGATAACGTAATTGCCTTCCTCAATCGCTGACAAGTACTCAACCTTGTCAGAGGCAACACCATTCACGACCTTGCGATACGGCGTCTCGAGAAAACCGAAACTGTTGGTGCGCGCATACACAGCCAGTGAATTGATCAGACCGATGTTCGGACCTTCCGGTGTCTCGATCGGGCACACGCGACCGTAGTGCGTCGGGTGGACATCGCGCACTTCAAAACCCGCACGCTCACGTGTCAGACCGCCCGGCCCAAGCGCCGAGATACGACGCTTGTGAGTGACTTCGGACAGGGGATTGTTCTGGTCCATGAACTGGCTGAGCTGGCTCGACCCAAAGAACTCCTTGACCGCAGCAGCAACAGGCTTGGCGTTGATGATGTCCTGAGGCATGAGCCCTTCGGACTCGACCATGCCAAGACGTTCACGTACAGCACGCTCTACCCTCACCAGACCGACGCGAAACACGTTCTCGGCCATCTCGCCCACTGAGCGAATGCGACGGTTACCCAAGTGATCGATGTCATCCACCTGGCCGTTGCCATTTCGGATATCTATCAGGACCTGCATGACAGAGAGGATGTCCTCCTTGTCGAGCGTGCCCGGCCCTTCCGAATTGTCGCGCATCAGGCGACGGTTGAACTTCATGCGGCCGACCGGCGACAGGTCGTAGCGATCCGGCTCAAAGAACAGGTTATTGAAGAGGTTCTGCGCTGCTTCCTTGGTGGGCGGTTCGCCCGGACGCATCATGCGGTAGATCTCGACCTGAGCCTCGAGTTGAGTCTTGCTCGGATCAATACGCAAGGTGTTGGAGATGTACGGCCCACGATCCAGATCGTTGACATAGAGCACCTCGGCCTTCTTGATACCGGCTTCACGAATTTGCGTCACCAGCTCTTCGGTCAGCTCGGCGTTGGCCTCAGCGATCAGCTCCCCGGTTTCGGTATCGGCGATATCGTGAAAAAGGATCTTGCCGACGAGCCATTCCTCCGGCACCTCAAGCTTCTTGACGCCGGCATCGGCCAACTTGTTAGCCAGACGGGGTGTAATACGCTTGCCTTCCTCGACAATCACTTCCTTGCCCGCCTTGATGTCGGCAAGGGCTGTCTCACCGCGGAACCGCTCGGGAATGAAATCAACCTCGATCTTGGACTTGGTAAGGCTGATCTTGTGAGTCTCGAAAAAGGTATCGAGAATGTCTGCGGTTTCATAGCCAAGAGCGCGCAGCACAATCGTGCTAGGCAGCTTTCGGCGACGGTCGATTCGCGCAAACAGACAATCCTTGGGATCAAACTCGAAATCGAGCCAGGATCCGCGATACGGGATTATGCGTGCGCTGAACAGCAACTTGCCAGAGCTGTGCGTTTTGCCACGGTCGTGGTCAAAAAACACACCCGGCGAGCGGTGCAGCTGGCTCACGATGACACGCTCGGTGCCGTTGATGATGAAGGTGCCGTTGTCGGTCATGAGCGGCAACTCGCCCATGAACACTTCCTGCTCCTTTATGTCCTTGACAGCCTTGTTAGGCCCCTTGGATTCCTTGTCGTAAATGACCAGGCGAGCCATCACACGCAGCGGTGCTGCAAAGGTCAATCCTCGGATCTTGCACTCGCGCTCATCGAACGCGGGCTTGCCGAGTCGATAACTGACGTAGTGCAGCTCGACATTACCGGAATAACTGACGATCGGCATGACGCTGTTGAACGCACCATGAAGGCCTATCTCGTCACGAGCATCGGCGGCCTTGTCTTCCTGCAGGAAGACCCGGTATGAATCCAGCTGTGTTTGCAGCAGGAACGGTACCTCAAGGATCTGTGGGCGTTTGCCAAAGTCCTTGCGAATACGTTTCTTTTCAGTGAACGAAAAGGCCATCTACCTTCCTCACGGTCTCGGGTTGGCGCGTCAGGGCTGCGCGCCGGGATTCGACGTCCTCGCGCACCGCGCACCCGACCGGGCGCCGCGCATGGCGAAGGGGAAACGACGACAGGCCGGCGACTCCATCAGCCGCCAGCCTGTTGACATCGGATGTTAGGCCCTGTTGGGGGCCTGCAGCCGACGTTATCGGACAACTTGTTACTTGAGTTCGACAGTGGCGCCCGCCTCTTCAAGCGTCTTCTTGAGCTCTTCCGCTTCGTCCTTCGTTGCGCCTTCCTTGATCGGAGCTGGTGCACTCTCGACGAGATCCTTGGCTTCTTTCAGACCAAGGCCTGTCGCACCACGAACGGCCTTGATGACGCCAACCTTGTTGTCGCCAAAGCCTGCGAGTACAACATCGAACTCGCTCTTCTCTTCTGCTGCACCGCCACCCGCGTCGCCGGCACCGGCGGGGGCTGCTGCGACAGCTGCTGCGGCTGAAACGCCGAACTTCTCTTCCATGGCGGCGATCAGGTCTACGACCTCCATCACTGACATGTTCGAGATGGTGTCCAGCATGTCTTCTTTGGAAACTGCCATTACTGATTCTCTCCGTTGGCAACCGATAGTGAAACGGCTACCTGATTTAAAGTGTTGTGATTGATCGTGATGGTCATCAAACAGCCTTGCAGACGCTTACGCGGCGTCTTTCTGCTGCCTGACGGCCTCCACGGTACGGACGAGCTTGCCGGGGACCTCGTTGAGTGTGCGTGCGAGCTTGGTGACCGGTGCTTGCATTACGCTCATCAGCATGGAAATAGCCTCGTCCCGGGTTGGGAGGTTGGCCAACTTGCCGATGTCACCACTGGAAATCGTCTCACCGCCGACGGCGCCGAGAGTGATAACCAGCTTGTCGTTCTCCTTGGCAAAATCACGGAAGAGTCGCGCCGCGGCACCCGGATCCTCTTGCGAAAAACCGAGCATCAACGGACCACTCAAGTGATCGTTCATGCACTCAAACTCGGTGCCCTTCGTGGCGAGCTTTGCCAGCCGGTTCTTGACCACGCGGACATACACACCATTCTCACGCGCCTTGGCACGCAACTCGGTGAGCTGACTGACGGTCAATCCCCGGTACTCGGCTGCCACTGCCGACAGCGCGGAGCCCGCAACTTGCGAGACCTCCTCGACGACGGCTTGCTTCTCTGCATATGTCAGAGCCATACAGCACCTTCTTTCCAGTGTTAACCCTTGCGGGCTGCGTTACGTGCCTCAATGCCGCGCGGGCCATCAAGACACTCCTCTTCGGTTTGCGTGACCCCTACCCGTTCAGGACGGGCCACACTCCCCATCTGCGCAGGCCATTAAGCTACCGACGACACCTGACCCGAAGGCCCAACGGCAACACCTGCGGTCTTCGACGAGCCGAAGCAGCAGCACCGGCGGCATACGCCCGACACTCCACGATCGACTACCACGAAACCTCCGCACATCACCGACGTGATGCACCACGCGACGCCACCAGGCATCGCGCAACTTGACTCACTAGACCAGCGGCGAATGATCGACAGTGAGCCCCGGGCCCATCGTTGTCGATACCGTGATCTTCTTCATGTAGATACCCTTGGCAGAGGACGGCTTGGCCTTGACCAGATCACCAACCAGCTGCTGCAGGTTTTCGTGCAGGGCTTTGGGCTCAAACGTGGCTTTGCCCAAAGTTGCGTGAACGATCCCGCCTTTGTCAGCACGGTAACGCACCTGACCCGCCTTGGCGTTAGTGACTGCCTGAGCCACGTTTGGCGTCACTGTGCCGACCTTGGGATTGGGCATCAGACCACGCGGGCCAAGAATGGTGCCCAGCGCGCCTACGACACGCATGGCGTCAGGAGCAGCGATGACGACATCAAAATCCATGTTGCCGCCCTTTATGGACTCGGCAAGATCCTCGAAACCGACCTGATCAGCCCCGGCCTCCTTGGCAGCGTCTGCCGCCGCACCCTGCGCGAAGACAGCGACTCGGACCGTTTTGCCAGTGCCGTTGGGCAGCACGCTTGAACCGCGCACGACCTGGTCGGACTTACGCGGATCGATGCCGAGATTCACGGCGACGTCCACTGACTCATCAAACTTGACCTTGCTCAGTTCCTTGAGAAGCGCAAAGGCCTCCTCGATGTCGTAGGTCTTCTCGCTATCCACCTTCTCGCGAATAGCCTTGGCGCGTTTTCCAAGCTTTGCCATGATCAGCCCTCCACCTCAAGACCCATCGAACGAGCCGTGCCCGCAATGGTGTTGACTGCCGCATCCATATCCGCTGCGGTCAGATCAGGGTCCTTGGTTGTGGCAATTTCTTCGAGCTGGGCGCGCGTTACTTTACCCACCTTTTCGGTGTTGGGCCGGCCACTGCCCTTCGGAATACCAGCGATCTTGCGCAGCAGAACGGACGCCGGCGGCGTCTTTTGGATGTAAGTGAAGCTACGGTCGTTGTAGACCGTGATCACGACCGGAATCGGCAAGCCGGATTCCATGCTCTGCGTGCTGGCGTTGAACGCCTTGCAGAACTCCATGATATTCACACCATGCTGACCCAAGGCGGGGCCCACGGGCGGACTGGGATTGGCCTGACCTGCAGGAACCTGCAGCTTGATATAGGCCTGAACCTTCTTTGCCATCGTTATATCTCTGAACGGGTGCGAACGCCTGACGTGCCGCTATCGGCTACCAGGCTCCCCGAGTGGGTGAAAGATCAGGCCTTCTCGACCTGACTGAATTCGAGCTCAACCGGTGTGGACCGGCCAAAAATCTGCACGGCAACGAGAAGCCGGTTCTTGTCGAAATTGACTTCCTCGACAACGCCGTTGAAATCGTTGAAAGGGCCGTCGGTAACCCGAACGACCTCGCCGACATCGAAGAGCACCTTCGGACGCGGCTTCTCGACCCCTTCCTGTACACGCTGCAAAATGGAATCAGCTTCCTTGTCGGATATGGGCGCTGGTCGATTGGCCGTCCCACCGATAAAGCCGAGCACTTTGGGTACGTCCTTCACCAGGTGCCAGGTCTCGTCATCCATCTCCATCCGCACGAGAACGTATCCTGGGAAGAATTTGCGCTCGGAGCGCCGCTTTTGCCCGTTGCGAATTTCGACAACCTCTTCGGTCGGCACGAGGATCTCGCCAAACTTGGACTCGGCACCCGCGCGCTCGATGCGCTCCTTCAGCGAACGCTGCACCACGCCTTCAAAGCCGGAGAACGCCTGCACGACAAACCAACGCATTGCCGGGTTTTCAGAAGCTGACGGCGCCGCAGGCTGCTCGCCCGCTCCGCTCGCTGTGACCACACCTGCACCGTTCACAGCTTCCGGGCTCTCGGCGTCGCTTGTCCCTTCGGTATTCACGCTCGTCACCTCCGCCTAGCCAATACCTGTGATCATCTTGAACAGACCACTCAGGACCATATCCAGAAGCCACAGGAAAATGCCGATAATGACGACGATCACGAAGACGGTGAGTGTCGTCTGCAAGGTTTCCTGCCGACTCGGCCAGACAACCTTGCGCACCTCCGTTCTCGCGTCGCGGAAAAAGCCTACTGTACGACGACCGCGCTCTGTCTGGTAGTAAAGCGCTGCGGCCACACCGGCCGCCACAACAAGCGCGAGCACGCGCAGGAGCAGCGACTCGTCTGCAAACACATAGAAGGTGACGAGAGCAACAACAAACACTGCGACCGCCGCAGCGATCTTGAGGTTGTCGGCACTGCTGCTCGGCACGTCCGCCCGGGAGGTGGCCATCTTGCTTATCCGTCTATCGCCGCACAGGCGGCAGTAAATCGCGGCAGAACCGCCCTGGTCAAAAACTCTTCAAAATGTATCGAACGCCCGGCAGGAATGGCAGGCCAGGAGGGAATCGAACCCCCAACCTGCGGTTTTGGAGACCGCCGCTCTGCCAATTGAGCTACTGGCCTATTCCACGGTGCTCGAAACACACCCGCCAGCCATCGTCGCCGCCGAGCCGGGTAGTGTACACCGGAAAACAGGACTTGGCCAACCTCGGGCCGGTTTAAGTCAACGTGCAGCTATGCAGCGCGTTGCGACGACGCCGGGACCACCGAAGCACGACCGCTGCGCTCAAGGTCGCGAATCCAGTCAAGCTCCGCAGAGCATGCTGCAGAGGCCGGGTCTATGCCGTCCGCACATCCGTGCAATTCTATCCACCAGTTTCTCGGCAAACCCTGCACGTACCAGTAAAGCGCCACAAACGCGCCCCCGGGGAGCTGATGGCCAACGCGCTGCCTGGCCCGCAGCCCGATGCTCAAACCAAGCTCCCGACAGGCCTGTTCATGCACGCTGGCATCAATGCAGGTGACCGCACGACAACTGGTGCATAGCCGAGCTCTTACTTCGTAGCTGAAATCACGCTCATCAAGGCCGGAGCAACGGTCCATAGGCTGCAGATCCGTCGTCGGAGCGAGGAAGATTGATTGAGGATTCAGCGGCAGAACGATTCGCCTGGCCGCCTCCAGCGCCGGAGACAGGCCAGCGTCGATCTCATCGAGAAGTGTGGCGGCGGCAACACCCCGATTGGGGACAGTCAGATCGTCGACCCGATTGCCTGAATAGTCGCCGAATCCGGCTGCGTGACCGAAGCGGACAACCCGTGTGGCCGCGTCAATGCGCTCCGCCGAGCCTGCCGCACACAGCCCGTTGCCAACAACGGCCAAGACATGTTCGTGTTCCCTGTATTTCATGCGTGACGCTTCCGCCCTGGAGAGAACCCCCTCTTTACATACCGCGGGGATGGAAGACCGGCGATCAGATGCCGTCGATCTCAACGCAAGATCAGGACCACTGGCCGCCGGCACCTGGTCGAATCACTGATCAAACGGCCGCCTCGGCACGAGAGCTGACTACGCACACTCTTCCGCTTTCCACGAGGCGATGAATCCAGCTGCGCCCCTGTGGTATCAATCGCGCTGGAATCGCGTCCACATCAAATCCGAACAGATAAATCCGCCAGTCGCGCCCCAAACCTTGCGCATACCAGAAGAGCGCTACCAGTGCGCTGTTCGGAAGCCACCTGCATCGCCACCGACGCTCGTGCGGCTCGCGACCGGCTTTCAGGGATGCGCGCGGATCACGTGGCGCCTTGGTAAGCCCGGATGCCCGACAGCACGCCTCGTGGACCCTCGCATCGATACACATGACAGGACGCGAGCCGCGCCTCAGCCGCGCACCTAATTCCACGCTGTAGTCGAGCGTTTGCAGGTCTACCGCAGCGCTTGCCGCACGCGGCAGTTGCGCCGTGCGCAGGAAGATCGAGCTCGGATCAAACGGCAGTACAATACGCCCTGCAGCATTGATCACTGAGCGATGACCCAGCGCGGGCTCTGCAATCAAACGAGCGGCTGATGCTCCGCGATTGCCAATGATCAGATCGTCAACCCGCGTGCCGGTTGACCCTTTGAAACCTGCTGCATGATCAAAGCGCACCACACGCGTAGCGGAATCAATGCGCTCGGCAGAGCGAGCCGGGCAGACTCCGTGACCAACAAGGGCGAGTGAATGACTGAAGCTATTCATGACCGCAGCACCACTTGGGGAAGAAGTGTGCTTCGCGCCGTGCGCATGACTGCCGCGCACGATTGACGAGCGCATTAGCAAAACCGGAATAGCGCAGCAGGCACATCACTTGCTACCCGTTGGCTTTTTTTGTGACCTACGTCACAATAACTCAGACGTTGTCACAAACAGCCAAACAGCGCCATTACCAGAGTGTTAGACGACTGATCGCCTTAACATGACGCTGCGCCCCGTTATCATCGCAGCCTGTTGAGCGACATCCCGACCCTGAGCTAATACGATCTTGTTCAGCCGGGCCACAGCGGCCCGGCTGAGTCACAGCAAGCCCTTGAGGCATTGCGCCACAAGAGCTGACTTCATACGGATTATTCGAGGATCTTGGCAACCACACCGGCGCCAACGGTTCGGCCACCCTCGCGGATCGCAAAGCGAAGCCCGTCTTCCATCGCAATCGGGTTGATCAGCGCTACCGTGATCTTCACGTTATCCCCCGGCATCACCATCTC
>CALAJN010000017.1 GCA_937922675.1 uncultured Granulosicoccaceae bacterium | reverse complement strand
GGTCGGCACATCTCCATCGACATCACTGGCGGTCACCGTCAAAGCCGCCGTCTGATTCTCTGCGACACTCGCCGTATTGGCCGAGGTGATCGTCGGATTTTCATTGACGTTGGTCACCGTCACCGCAATAGCCTGGGTGACTGCGCCACCGTTGCCGTCGGCCGCTTGTACGGTTACTTCATAGACATTGTCACCGTTGGCATCGCCAGCGGTGTCAAAGTCTGGTGCCGTAGAGAACGTCAGTTCACCCGACGTGCCGTTGAGTAGAAACTGAGACTGATCAGCCCCGCCCACTATCGAGAAGGTCGGCACATCTCCATCGACATCACTGGCGGTCACCGTCAAAGCTGCCGTCTGATTCTCCGCCACACTTGCCGTGTTGGCCGAGGTGATATTCGGGTCTTCATTGACGTTGGTTACCGTCACTGCAATAGCCTGGGTGACTGCGCCACCGTTGCCGTCGGCCGCTTGTACGGTCACCTCATAGACATTGTCACCGTTGGCATCGCCAGCGGTGTCAAAGTCTGGTGCAGTAGAGAACGTCAGCTCACCCGACGTGCCGTTGAGTAGAAACTGAGACTGATCCGCCCCGCCCACTATCGAGAAGGTCGACACATCTCCGTCGACATCACTGGCCGTCACGGTCAGTACAGTTGTTTGATTCTCCGCTACAGTTGCCGTGTTGGCTGAAGTGATCGTCGGGTCTTCATTGACGTTGGTCACCGTCACTGAAATAGCCTGGGTGACTGCGCCACCGTTGCCGTCGGCCGCTTGTACGGTTACTTCATAGACATTGTCACCGTTGGTATCGCCAGTGGTCTCAAAGTCTGGTGCAGTAGAGAACGTCAGCTCACCCGATACACTGTCTATCGCAAAAGCCGACTGATCTGCCCCGCCCACTAGCGAGAAGGTCGGCACATCTCCATCGACATCACTGGCGGTCACCGTCAAAGCTGCCGTCTGATTCTCCGCTACAGTTGCCGTGTTGGCTGAAGTGATCGTCGGATCTTCATTGACGTTGGTCACCGTCACTGAAATAGCCTGGGTGACTGCGCCACCGTTGCCGTCGGCCGCCTGCACAGTCACTTCATAGACATTGTCACCGTTGGCATCGCTTGGGGTATCAAAGCTCGGTGCCGAGGCGAAGGTCAGCTCACCGCTGGTTCCGTTTATCGCGAACTGCGTCGAATCGGATCCGCCAGTGATCGTGTACGTCAGCGCATCACCATCCACGTCTTCACCAAGTACCGTCAAAGCCGCCGTCTGATTCTCCGCTACAGTTGCCGTGTTGGCTGAAGTGATCGTCGGGTCTTCATTGACGTTGGTCACCGTCACTGCAATGGCCTGGGTGACTACGCCACCGTTGCCGTCGGCCGCCTGCACAGTCACTTCATAGACATTGTCACCGTTGGCATCGCCAGCGGTGTCGAAGTCCGGTGCCGAGGCGAACGTCAGTTCCCCCGACGTGCCGTTGAGTAAAAACTGAGACTGATCCGCCCCGCCCACTATCGAGAAGGTCGGCACATCTCCATCGACATCACTGGCCGTCACGGTCAGTACAGTTGTTTGATTCTCCGCCACACTTGCCGTGTTGGCCGAGGTGATATTCGGGTCTTCATTGACGTTGGTCACCGCCACTGCAATAGCCTGGGTGGCTGTGCCACCGTTGCCGTCGGCCGCTTGTACGGTCACCTCATAGACATTGTTATCATTGGCATCGCTTGGGATATCAAAGTCGGGTGCCGAGGCGAACGTCAATTCGCCACTTGCGCCGTCGATTGAGAACAACGCCGCATCAGCCCCCCCTGCAATACTGTACGTAAGTTCATCACTATCAGTATCTGCCCCTGTGACTGTCAATACAGCTATTTGGTTTTCTGGCACACTAGCCGAGTTGGCTGAAGTAATACTCGGTGCAGAGTTGGTAGAAACCACTGTAGAGCTTGACGAAAACTCACTACTATTTCCGTCGCTGTCTGTTGTCACTAGCGTGACGTACTCTCCTTCCGCAACCGAAGCAGAACTGATGTTGCCTGAGTGTGCACTAACACCATCAGACACACCAGAGACACCCCCAAGGTACCTCGCACCTTCAACTTGTCCTCCATCAAAATCTGTACTGGCATAGAAGTCAACCGTGTAGACGCCGTTTGAAAGCGTAGTAGTGTCTATAACGTAATCGAGTCCGCCGCTTGACGAACTTTCCGCTGAGACGGGTACTGCCCAGTTCTGGAGCCCGTTGGGGCCGCTATCGACATCGTCGATATCATTGGATGTAGGACCGTCGAAACCAAGGTCGATACCCAGCGTTCGACTGCCATAAATCGAATTCCCTCTGATAGAGACGTGCTCACTTGTTGCACCATAAACGTCCACGCCGGCATCGTCCGAGTAGGCAATAACATTGCCTTCACCCGCCTGTGACCCACCGATAGACACGTCACTAGAACTGTTAACCCACACCCCACTTCCTCCGGAACCGCCAATGACTCCGGTCGAGCTAATGCCTATGTAGTTCCCCTGTACCACAGTACTAGAAGAATCAATGACAACAACATGGTTTGTATTGACCACAGAGGACAAAACGGTATTGCCTTGGAATGCATCACCTATGTCTGTGACAGTTGAATTTCTGACCAATATGCCGACGAATTCAATGCTCATGACAGAAGTACCGTCCGCCCCAAGACCAATACGATTATTCAATACCGAATTGCTGGAAACGTTGTTAAGTTCAACACCACGAGCAGCACCACCAATTACATTACCGTGTGATGGGCTTGCCCCCCCTACGGTAGTGTTGTATGCACCAGTGAAATTTCTGACGCCATATTCAATGGCGTTTTCATCTACCTCTGTATTGCCATCGATGTTGGTACCCAAGTAGTTTCCGGATACCGTGTTATTAAATGAAATTGATCCACTGATGCCTACAGCTGTTTGAAACTGATCGGCATCGATCACATTCCGGTCGCTGCTTGTCGAGCCACCAATAACATTGTTACTACCGTTTACCAGAACACCAAATGATCCATTGTCATGATCTGGGATCGTGGAACCATCACTGTTGTACCTACCAATCCAGTTACCAGCAATTGTATTTCCCGCTGATCCAGTTTGAATGTGAATTCCGGAGCCTGAAAAATCACGAATAACAAGACCACGCACCTCACTGCCATCTGCTGTTGATGAAAACGTTAGTCCATCGCCGCCTCCACCATTGCCGTCTATAACAATCGGCATGAACGTCTGTTCGACCCAGCCGTTTTGCGTGGTTCCATCGATCGTGACTGCATCAGTAATCGTTGGAAGAGTCGAGGCAAGGTTGATCACATGAGCGCCAACTCCAGCGATATCGAATCTGATTGAATCCGCTCCATTGCTGGCATTTGCTTGCTCGATCGCCCATCGCAACGAGCCAACACCACTGTCGTTGACTTCGGTCACTGTGAACGTGGCCAAGGCACTTTTCCAGCTATTCTGAGCTTGTTCGGTAATGACAACACTCGACTCAACCGATCCGGTCCGGGTTTCAAGAACCCAATCGGCAGATTCTTCTGCATGTCCTGTCCGATTATCACTGGCGGCTACATCTGCACCGGTCAACTCCGCAAGCCTGTGAATTGCAGACTCTCCCTCCGCGCCTTCACCAAAATTGCACCCGTAAATCAGAAGATCCGCATTCGCTGAGAGACTTTGCCCAATACGACGAAACTGATCGGCATACCGCTCTTCAATTGAATACAGACTCAAGGAACTTTCAGCAAGATACATCTGCGCCTGTGTTCCCTCACCAATCAAATGAACTGCATCAATACCTCTTCGACCGCTCAACACGTCAACGATCTGCTCGACACCATCTTTATCAGCATCGAGAATATGGACCTCGACATTGCTATGTAGATCTGATAACAAGGTATCCAGGTCTTCTACATGAGGTGAAGCAAACACAAGCTCCTGTCGCCCTGCTTGAACAATTTGATTGTTATCAAGTGATGCAACAACCTCAACGTTGACCAATCGTGCCAAGGTATCAAGCACCTGAGTTCCTGCATCGCTATCAGACAGGGAATACCCACCAACAAACAAGCGTGCATCGTCATCCAATGCACCAACCCATGATGCTACCTCCGAAGCGCGGGCTAGCAAGTCTAGAGAATTGTAGGTTTGGCCGCCGATCGTCAACGAATCACCACTGACTGATGAAATAATATGAAGCTCTGACAATCCTTGATGCTCATCCAGCAAAGCGCTGATATTCGCGATGGCATCGACTTCACCTTCCAGTGACTTGATCTGGGACGGCGCCACTCCGGAGAGAGCTAGCGACTCGAGGATCTCCGATAGATACGGCAAGGTCTTATCGACAAAATATAATTCCCTTATGTCGTTAATGCCCCGTACTAGCGGTGCCTCTGACTCGTTTTGCGCATATTCGCTGTCTTGGACAGACACCCACGCTGCGTCAGGTATCTGAAGCAGGTCAAACGCTGCCGCGTCAGCAGAGAACAGGATACGTCGCTCCTGACTCTCCAGACGAAACGACGGCACCGTCTTGTCTGATTGTTTACGCGGCCGAGCCATTGCAGAGATTACTGCCTCGCTGACTCAGTGGATGTAGCCGATTCGCCTTTGCCATGCTCATTCAAACGTGCGGCTCCCACTGATGGCTCAAACGCAATTGTGCAGCGCTGACCGGCCGGTATCTGATATTCGGGGTTCGGAAGAACAAGGCGGACACCAAATGTCCCGCTGCGCGAGTCCAGGGTAGCGTCAACTACGTCGACGGTAGAAATCAGAGCTGAGTCACCCGTAATTTCAGGGTACAGTTGCGCTTGATCGCCAACGTGAATGCTCCCAAACAATCGGGCTGGCAACATAACCTCTACTCGCAAGGGATCAAGAGCTGCGATGGTCATGACGGGGTTGTCGTATACAAACTCTCCAGCAAAAGCCGAGCGTGAAACAACCACCCCATCAACAGGGCTCTTCAATGTGCGCCTGGCGTACTGGCGCTGTGTGCGCAAAAGTTCCAGCTGCTGTACTTTTAGAGCTTCCCTGGCCTGCACAAGTGCAGCGGTGGCGATTCTGAATCTTGCCGTAGACTCATCCCGTTGCTGGGTAGTAATCATCTTTTGTGCAAACAAATCATCAAGACGTGCCTTTTCTAACTTTGCAAGCTGCAATTCTGCCTCGCGAGCTTGAATCTCACTCTGTGTGTCTGCTCGGGCAGCCGCCAGCGCTACTGCGGCCGCCTCAACTCCAGACTCAAGTTCGGCAACCGGTTGACCCATCTTGACGGTCTCTCCACGGTCAACCAACAACTTGTCAAGGATTCCCTGAACCGGGCTACCAACATCAGACACAACCCACGGTTCAATCAAACAATCCAGCAGCTCCTCAGACGTGGTATCTGTTGCGCTGGCTGGCGTGCTCACAGTAGCCACTATCAATACACCGCGCGCCAACGCCTGGAAGTGTCTGCGTATGCAACAGCGCTGGCTGAAGGCGATCAAATATTGCTTGTAAACATACATTTCCATAACTCTCACTCAGTTTGGCCACAGAACGCCAGGTTTTTTTCAAGACTTTCACTGGACTGGCTCAACCGAGTCCGTTCAGATTTGTGCTGATACTCCTTTCGTGCTTGTACAGCTCGTATCAATACAAGTGCACACTTGTTCCAACCTCGTCCTACGCACAGACGAGCAAGCCTCAATACCGGTGCAGGCATTGCGTCCACCAGATAGGAATCGTCGAGGCAATACAACTGTTCAAATGAACCTGGATCCCCTTGACGAGCTGCTCGCCCGGCAAGCTGTCGATCCAGGCGCCGAGCATCGTTAAACGCAAGCGATATTACGTGTAGCCCACCTGCATCACGAGCATCCGGATCAAGAGAGATGTCAGTTCCCCGCCCAGCCATGTTGGTAGCAACAGTGATGCTTCCGGCTTTTCCAGCGCAGGCAACAATGGCCGCTTCTGCGGCATCCTGGTAAGCATTGAGCACCTCGTGTGAAAGCCCATGCGCGGTTAGAAAAGCTGAAACTCCAAGAGACTGCTCCACGCTACGGGTACACACCAATACCGGCTGGCCGAGTGACTTACGCGCTGATACAGCTTCCATCATCGTTCGCAGTTGCGTACCACGATCAAAACAAACCCGCGAGGGTTTGTCTTTTCTTTGACTTTCACAATGCGCTCTGGCACGCACCACGGAACATCCATAGGTGTCGTGAATTTCGCCGGCCACTTCATACAACGTGCCGCTGACACCAATGAGCTCGCGATAGCGTCGGTAGAACTGTTGAAAGGAAGTTCTCGCGACTGTTTCATGCTCAACCGATGGGCGACACTTCTCTTTCAGCTCCAACAATAGATGAACGCCGTGAGGCAATCGTCGATCCGGAGTTGGCCTACCCGTATGCGGGTCCGTAAGTACAAGCTGGCCATCCGAGACGATGTAATCACGATCAAGCTGGTAGGCACGCAGGGCGGACAACGCCTGGCTGACACGCTCTTCACGAAACCGGGATGAGCGCCAGCTATGCGCGATATTGACTGACATTCTAGAAAGAGCCTGCTGACCGGCTTCGGTTATCTGCACGTAGCGATTGGCAGACCGAACCTTGTAGTCAACGCCTTCGGTCAGCTTCTCGGCAAGACCAAGCGCTATGGCTGCTTCAACCTGCTCGTTGGAATCCGAGCTCCTGGACGCGGCCAGAATGAGCGGTACACGTGCTTCGTCTATGAGCAGACTATCAGCTTCATCGACAATGGCCAGGCACAGCCCTCGAAGTATGGGTCGATGGGCGCTGTCATCAGGAATTTTCATAATGCTGCCCAGCACCGACGTGTACGCTGACTGGTCACTCCGTGCTTTCAGTGAATCGTTCAGCCAGTCAAACGCGACTTGCTTTGCCGTGACGTACACAACGTCTGCTCGGTAGGCGCCGCGGCGCTGTTCTACATCAGCGGTGGAAATGACACTCGCTACGTTCAGTCCCAAAAACGTGTAGAAACCGCGTAAAGAAGATGCATCTCTATCGGCGAGATAGTCGTTTGCGGTCAGCACATGTACCGGAGTTCCGCTCAAGCCTGCAACAGCTGCAGTCATTGCAGCGCAGAGCGTTTTACCCTCGCCGGTGGCAAGTTCAACAAACTGGCCGGCGAGCATAGCCCGTACAGCCAATAGCTGATTGAGTCTTGGCGAAATCTTGAGTGTCTGTTGTGCAGCGACAATCACATGCGCCAAGGCATGGTCCATAGCATCGCTAGAAACGCACGCATGTCGCATCTGCAACATCAACGCTGTTCGGTCATCATCCAATTGATCTGCTTTCATAGCGCGAAGTGCCTCAGACAGCTCGCTGAGTTGGCTCAGCCACTCCTTGTCATGCTGTTCGGTAGATGCTTTGCTTCGCATGAAAGCCATGAACCGTGATACGAGCCGATCAAGCCGTGTTCGACGATCGGGAAATACACCCTGCAGAGGTCTCGGACCCAGTCTCAGACTCGGTTTGCACAGTTCAAGTGTCGCCCCAGAACGCGGCGCCAGCCATCTCGGTACACCAAACCTGATCGAGGAAAGTTCAAGCTGCCCACTTTCCGGCAGTAGAGTGAGCGTTCTGGCGAGGCGGCTTTTTTGACTGACACTCACGAGGACACCCTGTCGGAAAAGGCATGACGAAGGGCCGTGCCGATCCGCGTCGACAAGGGTGTTGCGGAATAGACCAGGCGTACACCGACATGGGCACCCACAGCAGCGTAGTGCTCAACCTCGGGCCACTCCAACTCCACATCAAACACCGGCTCATCGAGCAATCGCCCATCACCACTTTTATCTGCTGGGTGAGAACCCCCACCGTATGTACTCAAGGCAGCACTGGCTACCAATCGTGTAGCCTTTGGCGTACGCCGCAGGACAGTGGTGGTGTATTCAAGCGTATCCCCATTAGCGCTTTTGACCCGAAGCTCAACAGATTCAAGGTCTGTATCAAAGCGGCTGATCCAACGCTCATCGATTGCCATACGCACGGTACGCTGGCCTTCCGGGACGACGTAGCCTGCCAGATCCCCCCTCGAGAAGGCTCTTTGATACAGAGAGGTCGTACCTGTGATGGCAAATACACCGTCGCTTTTTGCTACCAGCGTGCTCTCGGCAAAGCGCTCACGCGCATTGACAAGCGCCACCTCCGTAGCCTTGATCTCGGCCTTCAGCGCAACGGCAGATAAAGGATCGCGTGCTGCAACACTGGCCAAACGCGACTGCAATTCGTCGGTTCTCGCAACGAGAATGTCAACAGCCGCTAGTGCACCTATTTCTTCACACGTAAAGAGTGCATCACCTGCCTTGACCGACTCGCCAGGAACCGTATGGACTGCCGTAACATCGCAATCGCCTTTGACCCGGATAACCGCGTCATCGGGAATCCATATCACACCAGTTGCAACATTACTGTAAGGTAGCGGCAGCCATACCATAGAAGCGGCGATTACAAGCGGTATCGCTCCGGCTACTACAACCGAGCGTCGTGTGCGATAGACAGGATCCTTGAGCAACGCCTTCACACATCGCAGCAGTGGCATTCCCACTGCGGTCACAATGGCAGCGACAGCCAACATAGCCCCGAGAAAAAACCACTTATCACTCAGCATCCAGGCTATCCAGAGCATCAGCGCGGTTCGGTACACCGCCGAACACACGCCATAGACATGCAACCAAACTCGTTCGAGGCGATCTTCAACGGGAATACCCGAATGTACTTTTGTCTCGTCTGCGCCGGATACCAAAGTCCGCAAACTCGATACCACGGCTTGGCGCGAGCGAATCGACAGATTCGGAATCTCTATCCAGTCGGCCAGCATGTAATAGCCGTCAAACTTGAGTAGTGGGTTTCCGTTAAGCAACACGGTGGATACACCGCCTATCAGAAACATCAGCAGGCCAAAATCAGCAAAACTGCCGGTTGTATTGGCCCATATCACTACACCTACAGCTGCAAAGGCCAACTCTACGAGGATGCCGGCTGAGCTAACCAGTATTCGGTCAAACTTGTTCGCGAACATGGCGCTGGCACTTGCATCCACATACGGCAGCGGCAGTAGCACCATCAAAGACACGCCAGTCTCGTGCACTTCCCCGCCGCAGCGCTTTACAGCAAGCCCATGTGCCAGTTCATGTATCAATTTGATCACGGGATAGAGCAACAGCAGCAAAAATGCATTTCGGCTGCTGAGAATGTCAAAAGTCTTGAATGCAGCAAACAATTCGTCGCTGTTTGTCAGCATGCTGAGGGCTGCATACACCATCAATGCAAGCCAGACCAAACCGGCATTTCGGCTAAAAACTTGCTGTGAGAGCGGAGCTAGCCTGTCCAGCAACTTATCAGGGTCGTAAAGTGCAAATCGTAGGTACAGTGGATTCAAATACCTTTGACGGCGCTGCAACATGTCGTGCTCGTTGCGCTTCTCGAACAGTCTTTCCTCAGGCACACGCCTGTCGACTACCAGCAGCTCAGCGGCATACAACTCGCCTAGCAGTTGAATCAATTCATCTTGTGTCGGTGCCTGTTGGTCGCGTTCAACGATCGCACGATCCCACAGCTGCGCCACGCTGGTTTCACCATCCAGCCGATCCACAAGCTCAAAGCTGACACTATCCAGGTGATGCACCGCGCTCGTCGCCCCCCGCTGCAATACGTAGCAGGTGCGTCCACGGTAGACATGACGCGAGACTGTGACGTCGCTCGCCAACTGCGGGTAGACATCACGTACGCGATGCCATTGCTCACTGAAAAGAGAGCCCGCGCTCATCCGATCCACCGCCACCAGAGTTCAGACAGATGTTGGCTCAAACGACGCGTCATCACCCCTAGCAGGCTACTCGTGCCGCCTTCCAGGCGTGCAACACCGCTCTGACCTGGCCGCAGCTTGGAATCAGGCTCAACCAAGCGAGCACGGGCTCGAAACCTGTTTTCACCTTGTCCAGCTTCTGCCACCGGACTGATCGACGTGACCTCTATCGCCACGTGTTCGCCTGGCATAGCACGTAGTGAGAGCATCCCCATCTGCCCCACCTGCAGGTCATAGACGTCGCCTTCATCAACGAGCACGTGAACCTCAAAGCCAGTGTCGGGGGCTACTTCAAACAAGACTTCGCTACGTGTGACTGCCGTACCACTGGTGCGAGTGACGTCAGATGCAATCACAAGTCCATCGATGGGGGATGTCAGATCGGTCCTGTTCAATCGCTGCTCTACACCTTCACGGCGCGCTCTCGCTTGAGCAAGGCGGGCACGGGCAATACCGGTTGTCTGACGATCGTAGCTAGCCATCGCTGCCCTGAACTCAGCGTCCGCCATCACCACTTCACTTTCGGTGCTTGCGGCTTCAAGCTCGAGCTCACGACGATCCAGGCGCGCGAGCAAATCACCTTCCACGACCCGGTCTCCTGCCTCGGCAACCATATCGGCGATAAAACCATCGATCGGTGCGGTGACGACCCGGCGCTCATTGGACAAAAGCTCAGCGGGGGCCACAATTTCCCACTGTGTGGTTATTGTCAGCGACCCCAGAAAGGTCAGAGCACCCAGGATGCAAAGCAGACGGACTCCCGGCCTCTCTGAGCCCAGATGTCTTTCAAGCCTGGTGCTGAATGCCTCCTTGATCCCGGTCCACCAGCTTCGATCTGCCTTTCTGTGTAGCTCAAGCGTCGGTGCCAGGCCAACAGACAGGCGCTCTAGTGTGTTCACCGGAAACGGGCGTTGATCACGTCGTTCCAGCAAGATAGCAGCTACCAACTCCTCCTCATGGTAGAACGGCACACTGCACAGGGAGCCGGTCAACCGCCGCCCGCCGAGTGTTCGATGAGCGACCAGAACTTGCAGCTGGTCAGACACCACCGGCCAACAAAGGATCGATTCCTGCGCGCACGCCTCGCTCATGGCGTCGACCAGTAATCGTGCCTCAGAAGACGAGACCTCAAGTACGCCCTGTTGCGAGATTGTTTTGAGCTCCAGCTTATCCTCAATCTGCAGCGCAACCGCCACACGCTCGCAGTCAAACTCGCATTTAAGCGCACCGGCGAGTGAGTCCAGCGCGCCTTCAAGAGAGCAGGCTCCAACCAGCTCGGCGAGCAAGCGGACATAAACGGCCTGGTCGGAGGCGATGTCTTCTGCCTGCTGGGCCCGAGCCTGTAGCGCCGAGATCTCTGGGTGAGTGTCATCCCCTCCAGTCTCAGGAGTACCATTTTGCTTGTGCGCTTCGCTTAGCATCCTGTGTGCGTTGGGTACGCCTTAGAGTTACAACCGCAGGCTTCGTCGTAGACTGGGCCAGTCGATCTCCGGCAACCTCGCCAGAAGACAGTTTTGTCTTCCGTCAACTAAGCAAGTGGTGCGCCTGCCCGGCGCGAACAACTCCGGACCTGAGTCACAAAGAACATATTTAGACGCGAGAAGGGGGCGCTGTAACCCGTCGAGGGCAAGTTTCATGAGGTAACTCCGAGCCCCATGTGCTCTCCCCATATCTGACTTTTCGACAGTGCCAATACCAATGACTAGTGACGGTATCAACTGCCGGGGCCAAAGCCAGTGAATTGACAAAGCACCGCGTCAGAGCGTCACTGCTACGTCAGACAGCTTGTGCTGATCAGTGAACAAACTCTGGTGACGTGAATTGCGCCTTGTTCAGAATTGAAGGTCCCGGAATACAAGAGTGCTTTTGTGGAAACTCAAGTTCAAACCATTACTGGCATGCTTGCATTCTCAGCGGCTCATGCCGAAGGCGATGCCAAAGCCGGAGCAGGCCAACAAAGACGTGGTCGCCTATACCGGCACCTTGAAGGCCCGCTGAGAACTGTCTGAAACAACGCGTCGTCAGAAGCCGAGACCCAAGGACGGGTTCTCCGAGAACAAATGCAGGGTATAGCCGTCCTGCCCTCCGTTGCTCACCCGATGTATGAGATTGTCATAGCGGCCAGTCTCTCCTTGCCGCCAAATACAATCCCCTGCTGTCATTTTTCTGGAGCTTGTCCACTCCGCCTGTGACCCAGAGGTGGCTTTGTAAAGATCCATTGAAAAGTCCCCACGAATGACCTGATAGAACGCAAAGCTTGGGTGCCCATGTACACGCGATACCGCGTCAGCCTCCCAACGACAGATAAAACCAATCCAGTTCTCGTCTGTCCCGATGACATGGCGGCTGTACTGACTGTGACGGGGCAAGGCTGATAACACGGCATCGTGGTCTCGCATCTGAAATTGAATGGCAGCTGCAAGTCCAGTATCGCGTTCACTGTGAACACAAGCATCTCCAGATACACTCTCGCCTCTGACTGCAAGGAGCAGATCAAACACATCGGCGAATCGGTCTCGAGCGTCAAAGGTGCGCTCGTCCAACACCTTGTCATCGAGAGAACTGAAACACATCAGGCGAACTCCTGCTCGGTGGCTATTGCCATAGCAATCCAATTGTCGAAGAACATATTCACGTCACTCTCGTCTATGTCCTTGTTGCAGATGATCATACGCACGGTCATGTTATCGCCCAGATAGGCCATATTCACCAGTGAGTTTCCGGAGTGATACAACTTTTCCCGAATCCGCTTGTTGAATTCAGACAGATCAACATCCACCGTCGGGATACTTCTAAAACAGATATTGTTTATCCAACGCTTGCTCTGTAGCTCAAGATTGGGTTCGGCCTTGATACGATCTTCGGCGACTGCGGACAATGCCATGAAGTTGTCTATTCGGTCCTCGAAGCCCTGCTCACCATAGAACACGTACTCAAGCCACATCTTGAACATGTCCACGCGTCGCCCGCATTGCAGCGAGTACGGGCCCAAATCCTGTCGCTCGGCACCATCATGAAAGATATACGATGTATCACCGAGGTTGCACACGCGATCAAAATGACCTGACTTGCGTACGAACAAAACACCGCACATCAGCGGAACACCGAGCATCTTGTGACCATCCCAGGTCAGTGAGTCTGCACGCTCACTGCCATCAAGCCATTTACGCTCGGTTTTAGAAAAAGCGACCGCCCCACCCCAGGCACCATCAATATGGAACCAGGTGGCGAACTTGCCGGCGAGTTTGGCAAGGCCATTGAAGTCATCATAGGCACCGCGAACCGTTGTCCCGGCAGTGCCGACGATAGCCAACGGGATTCGGCCCTCAGAGACGCAACTGACGAGCTTTCTCTCAAGCTCAGCCAGACTGATCTGACCAGATTCATCCGAGGGGATCTTGACCAGCG
This sequence comes from uncultured Granulosicoccaceae bacterium, assembly GCA_937922675.1. Lineage (GTDB taxonomy): Bacteria > Pseudomonadota > Gammaproteobacteria > Granulosicoccales > Granulosicoccaceae > Granulosicoccus. Next base: position 76,164 of record CALAJN010000017.1, on the reverse strand, counting down.
AGTCCAGCCCCAGACCGGCCATGACCATCGCCTTGTCCATGGAGTAGTGGGCCTGATCGGATACAAACACGGCTACAGGTGGCAGGCCGCGAACACCGTGCTGTTTTACCTCCGGGAACCTTTGATGCAGGGCGAGTAGTAGTGCCAGGTAGTTACTGTTGCTACCACCGGTGGTGACTTGAGCTTCCCCGTCGGTAAAACCGAACACGCGCTTGAAGCGCTCCAGCATCTCGGTTTCAATCAAGGTTGCTACAGGAGCCACCTCGTAGGTGTACATCGAGGTATTGGCTACAGCCTCGACCACACTACCCACCAGCGCCGGTGCCGATTGACCCGCCCACAACTGATTGAAATACTGTGGATGTGCTGTCTTCACACTGTGAGCGAGGTAGGAGTCCACAACCTTCCAGACACTGTCCCAGGACTGAGTGCCTTCTTGAATGGGCAGTGAGCGCAGCCTCTCTTTCAACCGCGCGTAGGGGACATAGTCAACCACCTTGCCCTGCGTTCTTTGGTCACTGTAGCGCTCCAGAACACTCACAAGCTGTGCGTAGGGGGACTGTGGCTCTGCTGGACTCATGTAAGAACGGATACAAACGTCTATGAATGACCGTTTGGGACCTCGTGACCACACTGAAGTTCAGCAACCTGGTGTCGCGACTGGCGATCGCCAAAAAACGCCCTGGCGTTTGTCAAACAGAGGTGGTACGGCCGGAATTCACCAAGGTGGCGTCTGAGCTGGCATGCCAGTGGCGATGGGTGCCAATTTGACAAACTCGGTTAGGCAGCATAACGTTATTTGTCCATAAATGAAAAGACACTTGATCATCCTGTGACCTCGATTGCCCTGTTTGGCGCTGGCGGAAAAATGGGTTACCGCCTGTCTCTCAATCTGCAGCACTCTGAGTACACTGTCAAACACGTAGAGGTCAGCGAGGCCGGGCGTGACCGTCTGCAAAAAGATCTTGGCATTGAGTGCTGTCCGGGCAATGCGGCACTGAAAGATGCCGATGTTGTCATATTGGCAGTACCAGACACGGTGATAGGAAAGGTCGCAGCCGACATCGTTCCTGAGCTGAAGCCTGGCACCATGGTCATCACACTCGATCCGGCCGCGGCCTTCGCTGGCCACTTACCAAAGAACACGGATCTGGCTTACTTCGTTACTCATCCCTGTCATCCAGACATCTTCAACGACGAGACCACACTGGAAGCGAAACGCGATTACTTCGGTGGGCTGCACGCACAGCAACACATCGTCAATGCACTGATGCAAGGGCCTGAGGATCAATACCTAGTTGGCGAGAAGATCGCCAAGACCATTTACGCGCCGGTTGGGCGATCCCACCGCGTTACAGTAGAACAAATGGCGCTGCTGGAGCCCGGACTTTCTGAAACCGTTTGCGCGTCACTGCTGACGGTCATGAGAGAAGCCATGGATGAGGTGGTGAGACGAGGCGTCGAGAAGCAGGTCGCTCGAGACTTCCTGCTCGGCCACATGAACATACTCAGTGCCGTTATCTTTGATGAAATCGATGGTCAGTTCTCCGATGCCTGCAACAAGGCTATCGTCAATGGCATACCCATGATCTTCAAGGAGAACTGGATGCAAGTATTCGAGCCCGAAGCAATTGCGGAGAGCGTCAGAAGAATTACCTGATGGCGCTCCCCGACGGCATCATTCTCACGTGGTATGGAGATGACTTTACCGGTGCCGCGGCGGTCATGGAAGTACTCACCTTCTCTGGTCTTCCTGCAGTCCTTTTTCTCGACACGCCTACACAAGCACAACTGGAGCAATTCCCCGATGCTCGTGCGCTCGGGGTTGCCTCTACGGCCCGCACGCACTCACCTGCCTGGATGGCTGATAATCTACCGTCGGTGTTTTCAACGTTGGGCGAGCTCAGCCACGGCATCGTTCACTACAAGGTCTGTACGACGCTGGATTCTTCAGCCAGTGTTGGCTCGATCGGCAAAGCCATTGAGATTGGCGCAGAAGTACTGCAGTGCCATTGTGTTCCTGTACTGATAGCCGCTCCTCAAATGCGCCGCTTCCAGTTTTACGGCCACTTGTTTGCCAGCATCGGTGATCGCACATACCGACTGGACCGTCACCCTGTCATGAGCAGACACCCAGTCACACCGATAGCAGAGTCTGATGTGGCACGGCATATTGAAGCGCAATCCGAATCGATATCAATGGACTGTATTGACGTTGACAAGATCAAGAACACCGCAAAAGCACTAAAGGTGATTGAAGAGCTCGATCAAAGTCAGCTGTCAGGGCTAACTCTTGACTCGATTGATGCAGAGAGTGAGACGGCCGCAGGGGCACTGATCTGGGAAGCACAAAGGACCTGTCGCTTTGTTGTCGGCTCGCAGGGTGTGGAGTACGCCTTGATAAGACACTGGCAGGAGCAGGGGTGGATACCAGACACCTACGTTGAGACTGGTATCGGGGCAACTGATCGAATGGCAGTGGTCTCTGGCTCGGTATCACAGATCACTGAGGATCAGATCAACTGGTCATGCAACAACGGCTTTACTCCCCTCAGGTTTGATGCACTTGCGGCACTAGGCAACGAACAGGATCTGACCCGCGAGATAGCGAATGTCGTTGCGCAAGCCGTGGAGCTGATCAAACAAGAACACATACCTCTGGTGTTTGCTGCTCGCGGGTCAGATGATCCTGTTTTTCAGGCGGTGAAGAGTCGGATCCAGTCCGAAAATCTGGATAGCCACCAGATCAACCGCCGACTTGGCCAATCACTCGGCGAGGTGCTGCAGCAGATCATTCAGCAAACCGGTATCAGACGCGCTGTGATTTCTGGTGGAGACACATCAGGTTACGCAACGCAGCAACTCGGAATCTTCGCGCTCACCGCACTGGCACCGACCATTCCGGGCGCATCCCTATTCAAGGCTCATGCAGAGGGAAATATGGATGGCCTGGAAATCGCGCTCAAAGGAGGACAGATGGGCAGTACTGACTATTTTGCACGGATTAGAGACGGTGGAGGCACGCGTTGACACGACTTACTGCAACCTACGATATAGAATCTGCAGCAGGCGTTCATGCTGCTGCAGCTGTTCTCGCGGGTGAACAGTCCACAGGTACGTTCGTCAAACTATCAGGCGAGACCGACTCCTTGCTTGAGCGCAATGCGGCAACAGTGGACGAGGTTCGCATTACAAGCACTGGGGTAGCTCCGGCGCTTCCTTGCAAACTCACTGGCAACACGTATGAACGGGGCACGGTAACAATAAGCTGGCCTCTGGAGAACATGGGTACATCATTGCCCAATGTCCTTTCAACGGTTGCCGGCAATCTGTTTGAGCTTGCCGAACTCTCCGCGGTACGTTTGTTGGATATTGATTTTCCCATCGAGTTTTATCAGGTAGCCCCTGGACCTCAGTTTGGTATCGCAGGAACGCGTGACTTGACCGGCGTCCATGATCGCCCGCTGATTGGCACAATCATCAAACCGAGCGTCGGCATGAGCGCGACTCAAACAGCGGAGATTGTCGAGCAGTTGTTGAGTGCCGACGTTGACTTCATCAAGGACGATGAGCTACAGGCCAACGGACCTCACTGCCCCCTATCCGAACGGATTTCCAGCATCATGCCGCTTATAAAGCAACATGAGGACAAGACAGGCAGGCGCGTCATGTACGCGTTCAACATCACGGATGATATCGATGCAATGCGTGCGCATCTGGACATGCTCGTCGAGCATGAGGCTACCTGTGCAATGGTCTCGCTGTACTCGATCGGTTTGTCGGGGCTGATGGATGTACGTGCGCATAGTAGTCTTGCTATACACGGTCATCGAGCTGGCTGGGGACTTTACTCCCGCTCCCCCGATATCGGCATCGCCTACAGCGTCTGGCAGAAGCTATGGCGTCTCGCTGGTGCTGATCATTTGCATGTCAACGGGCTTGGCAGCAAGTTCTCGGAGCCAGACAAGATCGTTGCAGAATCTGCACACGCTGTACAACAGCCCCTGGAGCAATATTCTAAGTTTCAAGCGCTACCTGTCTACTCCTCTGCCCAGACCGTCTGGCAGCTTGACCCGGCAATGCGGGTCCTCGGCAACGATGATTTCCTGTTGTGCGCCGGAGGCGGCATCATGAGTCATCCCGGTGGCCCGGCAGCGGGTGTTACCGCGCTGAAGCAAGCAGCCGAAGCTGCCAGAAATCAAATACCGATCAGCACCTACGCTAACGAGCACCCAGAACTTGCCGACGCACTGGCAACCTTCAAAAGGCCCGAGATTGATTCATCGGTGATCTAGAGGCGCACGAGCGCGTCAGTTCCCGGTGCGTCGGATTGCAATACATCTAGTTGCCAACGGTCGGCGCGGGGCAGGTGCGCACACCTAACAGGCGGTAAGCCGGGCAAAAACGAACTAGTCCAGTCAGGATCAATACGATACCAACAACAGGCAGAATCCAACTCAAGGCGCCAGAGATGGCCGTTACAAATGGAAGCGCTATCAGAATCGCTCCCGCAACAAATCGGATGATTCGGTCAGTACTACCTACATTGGCGGTTTTGAACATCGATTGTCTCCAGAGTTGACAGGCACTCGTGCACAGTAGCGAAGTAAACAGAACTCATCAGTGACAATATCACCGAAGACCGCTGTGGCCCCCAAAGACACCATTTTCCATAGATCATGGCTGAAAACTGGCTCGATCAATTTCCGGCTCTCAGAGAGCTACCGGCGCCCGAAGCTGAGTCGTTGCGCAACGGTGGACAGATACTGTCCTTCGCCCGAGGCCGACGTGTATTCGGACCGGGCACACCAGCCGGTAGTTATCTGTTGCTGTTGAGCGGTTGTGTACGCGTGCATCAACTGTCCGAAGGCGGCAGAGAAATCGTGCTTTTTCGCATAGAGGCTGGTGAAAGCTGCGCCCTTACCACCGCCTGTCTGATCAGCAAGGAGGACTACTCGGCAGAAGCGACGGTCGAGGAAGACGCTCAAGCGGTGGCGATATCGCGCGAGCTGTTTGATGACATGATGAGTCGCTCGCCAGAATTCCGTCAGTTTGTGTTCACTGGTTTCAGCCGACGCATTACAGGCCTGTTCAGACTGATCGAGGAAGTGGCTTTTGAGCGCATGGACATACGACTCGCTCACAAGCTTCTTGATCTGGCCGATGCTGACAACGTCGTGGCCATGACTCATCAACAACTCGCCGTGGAACTCGGTAGTGCACGTGAAGTGATCAGCCGTCAGTTGCGGGAGTTTCAACAACGGAACTGGGTGGCGCCTGGTCGAGGAGAGGTGACTCTGAAGAGTCGGGAGGAACTCGAGCGCTTGGCGTCGGGACGATCGAGTTGACGGTGGGCATGTCTGTTTCTCGGCATCGTCTTCCTGTCGCATCAAGGCCTTGTACACGTCGATCCCGAAGCAGCAAAAATTGACGACAGGCCTGACAATACGGAGACTTCTTGGCTCACACGAGGCCATAGACATGGCAACCAGTGTCTTTGAACTGTTCAAGATCGGCATAGGCCCATCGAGTTCGCACACCGTGGGCCCAATGGTCGCCGCACGCCTGTTTGTCACCGAGTTGATGCAGCTGGCCAAAGCTTCTGAAGTCTCTCGTATCAAGACCGAGCTCTTGGGCTCATTGGGTGCGACGGGCAAAGGACATGGTAGCGACAAGGCTATCCTGCTCGGCTTGAGTGGAGAGCAACCGGACACGGTTGATATCGATTCTATTGAATCGCATCTGCAGGCGATCCGTGACAAAAAAACAATAAGGCTTCCTTCAGGTCAAGAGATTGCCTTCGATGAAAAGTCGGACCTGGTCATGCACCGGCGCAAGAGTTTGCCCTTTCATCCCAATGCGATGTGCTTCTGCGCCTTCGACCAGACCGGCAAAGCTTGCCTGAAGCGCACCTACTACTCCGTAGGTGGAGGCTTTGTGCTCGATGAGACAGCCACCGATACTGACAACCCGATTACCAGGGATCAGACCGCTCTGCCCTACCCGTTCAGCACAGGAGCAGAACTGCTTGCTCTGTCTGCAGAGCACGACAAGAGCATTGCAGAGATGATGATGGCCAATGAGTGTGTGTGGCGCAGCGAGACAGACGTGCGCGAGGGCTTGCTTGACATCTGGAACGTAATGCAAGCCTGTGTCAAACGAGGGTGTCAGGAGTCAGGCATATTGCCCGGCGGCATGAAAGTTCGCCGGCGCGCAGCTGACATGTTTCAATCGCTCTCATCAGCTCCAGAAGCTGCGCTACGTGATCCATTGATCATCATGGACTGGGTCAATCTCTACGCTCTGGCAGTCAATGAGGAAAATGCTGCGGGTGGGCGCGTGGTAACAGCGCCCACAAACGGTGCAGCGGGAATCATCCCAGCGGTACTTCACTACTACGTGAGATTTGTCGTAGGTGCCAATGATGAGGGCATCATGGATTTTCTGTTGACCGCCGGTGCAATTGGAATCCTGTACAAGGAAAACGCGTCGATATCCGGTGCAGAGGTGGGTTGCCAAGGGGAGGTAGGTTCGGCCTGCTCCATGGCCGCCGGCGCACTGGCAGCAGTTACCGGTGGTACCACTTTGCAGGTAGAAAACGCTGCCGAGATCGGTATGGAACATAACCTCGGCTTGACCTGTGATCCCGTTGGTGGGCTGGTGCAAGTCCCCTGCATCGAGCGCAATGCAATGGCATCTGTCAAGGCGATCAACGCCGCTCGCATTGCCCTGCGAGGCGACGGTGAGCACTTCGTCTCGCTGGACAAGGTCATCAAGACCATGCGCGACACAGGAGCAGATATGAAGACCAAGTACAAAGAAACCGCTCGTGGCGGACTTGCTATCAACGTCGTTGAGGTGCCGGTCAGCTTTCCGGATTGTTGAAGGTGGGTCGAGCGCGGGTCAAGTGGCCCTGAGACTCACTGCGCATAAATTGCCGCCTCAAGCAGCGACAGACTGACCCGTGGATCAGCTGCTGGGTTCTTGGCCGGGTTTTATTTGCCTCCGCGGCCAATCACCTTGTCCGAGGTTGGTAAGATATTGAGGTACGCATGTCCCCCTAAAGGAGCAATTCCCACGTCATGAAACTCAAGTACATAGCAGCTGCAGCAGCGGTCACGCTGGCCAGCGCTGGCGCTCAGGCACAGGACCGCGCCGGTTGGCCGGAAAGCTTCACCGTTGGCACCGCCTCTCAGGGTGGTACCTACTTCGCCTACGGTTCCGGCTGGGCCAACCTCGTGGCCGAGGAACTCGGTCTGTCTGGCGGTGGTGAAGTCACCGGCGGCCCGATGCAGAACATGGCACTGGTCCATACCGGTGATGCCCAGTTCGGTATGACCACCATGGGCCCGGCAGCCGAGTCACTCGGTGGCACCAACCCCATAGCACCCGGCCTTGCCATGGACAACGCTTGCGCGATGTTTCCGATGTACCAGACCCCGTTTTCAGTCACCGCACTGGCATCCTCGGGCATCGAGTCTATTGCTGATATTCCGGAAGGCGCCAAGATTGGATTCGGACCAGCAGGCTCTACATCAGATACTTACTTTCCACGCATGATGGAGACACTGGGTATCGAGTTCGAACGTCGCAACGGCGGCTGGAGCGATCTCGGTGGACAATTGCAGGATGGTCTGCTGGATGTCATCGCGTTCGCAGCCGGTGTACCTGTTCCTGCAGTCAGCCAACTGGAAGTACAAACCGATGTGAACATCATCGAGTTTACCGAGGAAGAGCAGGCAACCATCCTTGACGCCTTTCCGGTGTCTGACTTCAGCATTGCCTCCTCTACCTACACCACTCTCGAGGCGGATGCTCGTTCGGTGTCCATGTGGAACTTTGCGATCGCCAACTGTGAGCTACCGGCAAGCTTTGTTGAGGCAGCAGTGGATGTAGTCATGTCAGACAATGACCGCATGATGAACATCCATAAGGCGGCAGCCTCTACCGTCCCGGAAAACTGGGACAAGAACGGCGTTCTCAAGTGGCACCCGGGAGCAGCCAAGTGGTTTCGTGACAACGCCGGCGCTGACATCCCTGACGACATGGTCGCCGGCAACTGATTCGGCCTCGTTCGTGTTGCTTGAACGATAGTATTCGTGCCCGCTTCGGCGGGCACGTTTTATTTTCCCGCCAGACAAAATCGGTAAACGGTGCTGTATGAGTGAGTCTGCTATTCGAACCGATGATCAGGCTATCGTCGCAGAAGGCATCGACGATGAAACGGTAGAAGCCAATCGAAGACTCTTCAGCGGGTGGCGCGCACTACTGATTGCCTCACTCGCCGCCTTGTACGCTGCCTTTCACATGGCGGCACTCAATGGGCTGTCTCTGTCCGGGATGACCGGAATCGAGTTGTCCTTCCTGCCAAGCTTCCCGCTTGAAACCTGGAACTTTCGCATTGTCCACGTTGCAGGAGCGCTGTTTCTCGGCTTCATGATGTTTGGGCCGCGCTTGAAGTTCGGCGATGCCGCAGTCTCTGACAAGGCACTCTCCCAGCGGATTGCATGGGTACTACTCGCTATCGCCACCGTAGCCTGTGCTGCCGCCATTAGAATTGCCGTGCGCATTCAGGACGGTGCAATGTGGAACGGCATCGCGGACGAGTACCGCAACCCGGAGATCTACTTCTTCGGCATTCCCTTGTTGATAGCCACCTTTGGCGCACTGTTGCTTGGCTGGCTGGACAAGACGCCACGCAATCGATTCGCTTTGTCCGATCTGGTACTCGGTGTTTGTGCAATCGCTGTCGCGCTGTATCTGGTCACGATCTACGGCACGCTAATGCGCAACTCCACAGGTACACCCTTTGCACCGATCGGCATCTCTCTGGCCGCTGTCGCAGGCGTCGCCCTGATCATGGAGCTTACACGTCGAGTCACAGGCTTTGCGCTGATTGTGATAGCCGGGATCTTCCTTGTGTATGTGTTTACAGGACACCTGTTGCCAGGCTTTCTTAACTCACCCAAAATCGATTGGGCACGCTTTTTTTCTCAGGTGTACACCGACGCAGGCATTCTCGGGCCCACCACGGCAGTATCGTCCACCTACATCATTCTGTTCATCATCTTTGCAGCCTTCCTGCAAGCGTCCAAGGTCGGTGATTACTTCGTCAACTTCGCATTTGCAGCTGCTGGTCGTACGCGCGGTGGTCCCGCCAAGGTGGCGATCTTTGCCTCCGGCTTGATGGGCATGATCAACGGCACATCGGCTGGCAACGTGGTGGCCACTGGATCTCTGACCATTCCACTGATGAAAAAGGTCGGTTACCACCGCAAGACAGCAGGCGCCGTTGAGGCAGCCGCGTCTACCGGTGGCCAAATCATGCCTCCGATCATGGGCGCCGGCGCCTTCATCATGGCCGAGATCACAGGCATCGCGTACACCGACATCGCAGTCGCAGCGATCATCCCGGCAGTGTTGTATTTCGTGTCGGTGTATTTCATGGTCGACTTTGAGGCGGCTAAGCTTGGCATGCGTGGCATGCGCGAGGACGGGTTGCCAAAACTTGGCAAAATGCTGCGCCAGTTATATCTGTTCATCCCGATCATCATTCTGATTTATGCCTTGTTTGCAGGCTACTCGGTCATACGGGCAGGCACGCTTGCCACCATGGCCGCAGCCGTGGTGTCCTGGCTGACGCCATATCGCATGGGCCCTCGCTCCATCGGCAAGGCCTTCGAGATTGCTGGCGTAATGTCCATACAGATCATCGCCGTGTGTGCCTGTGCCGGAATCATTGTCGGCGTGATCTCGCTGACCGGTGTGGGCGCACGCTTCTCGTCATTGTTGCTCGGTATCGCCGACACCTCACAACTGCTCGCGCTGTTTTTTGCCATGTGCATATCGATACTGCTTGGCATGGGGATGCCAACAACAGCGGCATATGCGGTGGCAGCCTCGGTCGTTGCACCGGGCCTTGTACAACTCGGTATCCCGAACCTCACGGCGCACTTCTTTGTTTTCTATTTTGCCGTGTTATCAGCCATTACGCCACCGGTGGCCTTGGCTAGTTATGCCGCAGCCGGTATATCGGGGGCCAATCCCATGGAGACCTCGGTGACCTCCTTCAAAATTGGCATTGCAGCGTTCATCGTGCCGTTCATGTTCTTCTACAACGGCGCTCTATTGATGGATGGCGTCTGGTACGAGGTCCTGCGAGCTGGCATCACGGCCATCATTGGTGTGTTCCTACTCTCGAGTGGAGTCCAAGGCTGGTTTGTTGGCAAGCGCGCGGTGTGGTTTGTCCGGGTGATACTCATCGCCGCTGCCTTGTTCATGATCGAAGGCGGCTTGCTGTCCGACGGGATTGGTATCACACTGGTGGTGGCTGCTGTCGCCGTTCAGAAACTCTGGAGCCCGGCTCCGGGAGCATCAATTCGGGTACGTGGGGCAGACTAAGTCCTTGGCTTTCGCCAGGAGCACTACTCGCATCAGGCAAACGAAATGCCCACCGCGCCAAACGGGCCAAAGTCCGCCTCGATACGAGCGCCCGCCGGGCACTCAATGGGGCGGATGAAGCTGCCAGCGATCACCACTTGCCCGGGCTCAATGCTCTGACCGTACTGCGCCATGCGCCGCGCAAGCCAGACCAAACTCTCGATGGGGTCATTGAGCACACCTGCACCCAAGCCAGTCTCTTCAACCTCGCCGTTGCGCAAGACTATCGCGCCTACCCAGCGTAGATCAAAGGCATCGACAGCGTGGCGCTCGCGGCCAAGCACTATGCCCGCATTGGCTGCGTTGTCACTGATAGTGTCAAATACCGTTCTGGTAGCGCCTGTCGCCTTGTCGAGACGCACGATACGTGTGTCCAGGATCTCTATCGCGGGTGCCACATAATCAGTCGCTGCGATCACATCAGCATGGGTCACATCAGGACCAGCCAAGGCGTCCTTCATGACAAAGGCAATCTCGGCCTCGATACGTGGCTGAATAAAACGCCCTGCAGCTACGGTTTCACCATGCTCAAAGGCCATATTGTCGAAGAGGATACCGCTATCGGGTATGTCAATACTCAACGCATACTGCATGGCTTTTGAGGTCAGCCCGATCTTCCAACCAATGACCTTCCTGCCCTGTTCTAGCTTGGCACGGTAGATCGCGTTCTGTATGGCATAGGCGTCATCCATGTTCATCCCGGGATGTTGCAAGGTCAGCAAGCCCGTTTGCACACCCGTCTGCTCTGCTTCCAGCAACGAAGCTGCTGCATTGGCATGATCCTCAGGCGTCATGCTGCCTGCCTTACCACCTGTCATGTCACCTCGTCCTCGACAGCGTTACGCAACGTGCCGATGCCGTTGACCTCTACTTCGACGATATCTCCAGGTTTGAGGTAGCGTGGCGGATCAAAGCGTGCACCCGCTCCGGTAGGCGTTCCGGTCACAATGATGTCACCCGCTTGCAGAGTCATGAAAGTGGAGATGTACTCGATCTCACGTCGAATGGGGTGCATCATCCGGATGAGCGTATCGTCCTGGCGTACCTCGCCGTTTACACGTGTAATGATGCGCGCATCATCCAACTGAGCCGCATCCGCGAAAGGCACCAACCAGGGCCCCATCGCTCCTGAGTTGTCCCAATTTTTACCTTGTGTGACATTGAATTTGGCGTGGCGCACCCAATCACGAATGGTGCCTTCATTGCAAAGCGTGAGAGCCGCAACATGATCGTAGGCATCAGCTTGTGAAATGCGACGTCCCGCCTTTCCGATGACAATGGCTACCTCACCTTCATAGTCAAGCGTCTCGTTTTCAGGCGGACGTATCAAAGGCTGCTCATGCCCGGTAAAGCTGCTGGCGAATCGCGGAAACAAGGACATGTACTTGGGCAGCTCCGTACCATCCTTGTATTCAGCGTTTCTGTCCGGAAAATTGACGCCCACACAGACAATGCGCATGGCATTCGGCAACACCATTTCATACTCGAACTCAGTGTGCGTCACCGTCTTTGCAGTGGCTGACTCGGTCAACGCCGAGAGCCCTGCTCCTTTAACGACATCGAGCAGCGTTGGCCATTGCGGGAAGTCCGGGCTAAGTGCGATCATCCCCGAGTCGGTGAAGGCACCGTAGAAGGTCTCGCCGGCGGCGGTGTAGGTGGAAAATCTCATCGGGTTGGCACTCATGGCGCAATGATCGGGCTTGCGGCAATACTGCTATCGCGTGTCTTGACCCCGACAAAAGGCGAGCCATTCTCGAACCAGCTTTTTGGCGCTGGTGCGCCCCACAGCGTCTGCCGTTGTGGATCCTGCAACTCCCACTTTATCGGTTCATGGTCCGGGTCTACAGTTTGATAATCAGAGCAATAGACTTCTATCCGATGGCCATCCGGGTCCAATACATAAAGAAAAAACGCATTGGAGATGCCATGACGTCCTGGCCCACGCTCAATATTGGCAACGTACCCACTGGTCGACATCAAATCAAGCAGATCAATGATGTTGAGCGGTGTCGGCACCCAGAAGGCAACATGGTGCATGCGCGGTCCACGGCCATTGGTAAACGCCATGTCGTGCACACCGCCCTTGCGATGCATCCAGGCAGCCCACAGCCGCTTGCTCTCGTCATCTTCGGTGTACTCGGTCACCCTGAACCCGAAATCGCTGTAGAAGGCAACAGAGGCATCCACATCAGATGAAAAACAGTTGAAGTGATCCAGGCGCAAGGGCTTGACACCTCGATACAGGGCGTATTGCTGATGAATTGAGGGTAGGCGATCCATCTTGTGATAGAACTCCAATGGGATACCCATGTTGTCGGAAGTCAGAAGCGTGCGTCCCTGATAGGCGCGAGCTACCCACTCAACCGGCCGCCCCTTGTTCTCGAAATAAGCCGAGGCCTTGTCAAGGTCCTCTTCATCAAAGGTCTTGAAGCCCATGACCTCGACCGTGCCCGGCGCGCCAGATTGCTGCAAGACAAGACAGTGATGCCCACGCTCTTCCATGGCACGCAAGTACACTCGGCCATCGCTTTCATCACTGATCTGCAAACCGAGCATGTCGGTGTAGAACGTCTTTGAAGCGTCAAGATCTGCCACATTCAGGCAGGCATGACTCAGACGCACCGTGTTGAAGACCGGATACAAATTAGGAGCAGGCACTGGCATCAGCTGGCTCCCAATCGGGTGATCTTGTGCGACCCCGTTGCAAAGCCCACATGCTTTTGCTCCATATAGAATTCAAACGACCAGTCACCACCATCACGTCCGATACCACTGGCTTTGACACCACCGAAGGGTGTAGGCAAGTGACGCACGTTTTCCGAGTTCACCCAGATCATTCCAGCCTCCAGCTTGTCGGTAAATTGCAGCGCCCGCGTCAAATCATTGGTCCAGAGATAGGCGGTAAGTCCGTAGGGGATATCGTTTGCGATCTCCAGCGCCTCAGCCTCGCTGGAAAACGCAATAGAGGTCAACACCGGCCCAAATATCTCCTCCTGAGCGATGCGCATGCGATTGTCAGCATGGGTAAACAAGGTGGGCTTCACGAAGTAGCCACTCGGATCACCTGCCGCCCCACCGGCAGCGATAGTCGCACCGTCCGTTTTCGCAATATCAAAGTAGGATGTGACCTTGTTGAAGTGCTCCTCACTGATCAGGGGACCGATCTCGGTCTTCGGATCCAGCGGGTGCCCGACACGGATCCTGTTGATACGACCCACAAGCCTGGCTTCAAACTCCTCACGTACCGAATCCTGAATCAACAAACGAGACGATGAAGTACAACGCTCACCATTGATCGAATAGATCATGAAGATCACCGCATCCAGCGCTCGTTCAAGATCTGCATCATCGAAAACGATCACCGGATTCTTGCCACCGAGCTCCAGATGATTACGCTTGAGTGTGTCAGCACCCTGCTTGGTAATGAGGCTGCCTGTGCGACTCTCGCCAACAAACGCGATGGCCTTGATCAGCGAGTGCTCGCACAACGCCTTGCCAGCACCTTCACCAAAACCGTTGACCGTATTCAACACTCCGGGGGGCAGGCCGGCTTCTTCCGCGATCTCCACCAGCAGCCTTGCCGTCAGTGGAGAAGCCTCAGCAGGCTTGTGCACAACGGTGCAGCCGGCCGCCAGCGCAGGCGCAATTTTCCATGTCGACAACATGAAAGGCGTGTTCCAGGGTGTGATCACGCCAATAGGCCCCATGGGTACGCGACTGGTCACGTTCATCAGGGTGGGTGACTTCAAGTGCAGCCCATCGCGGGCCTGTACGACCTGATCAGCGAAGTAGCGAAAGTTCTCGGCGCCGCGCAATGCGGCCTTGGACATGAACTTGAACGCTTGTCCAGTATCCCAGCACTCACACAGTGCAATTTCTGTGGCCCGCGCCTCGATGCCCTCGGCAACCTTGATCAATATCTTGCGACGCTCGACAGCAAGCATGTCACGCCAGGCACCGAAAGCCTTTGATGCGGCGGTGGCCGCAGCATCGATATCCTCTGTGGTGCCGTGGGCCACTTCACAGATCAGGCTCTTGTCCACAGGAGACGTATTGGTGAATACCCCGCCCGCGCCAGGCACATCCTTACCCGCTATACGGTTGAGAACGCCTGAGGCACGAAAGTGCTCAAGGTGCCTCTCAAGAGCTTTGAGGTTGTCATCAAGCGTGGTCACGATAATGCCCCCATATGAGTGTCCGTCATGTGGTCGCGAATGGTGCCAAATTTAGGTGATAGGCCCGCATCGATATCTCGTATCTCTGCAGAGAGTGCTATCGAGTGTGTTGCAAGTGCCGTATCGCAAAAGCGCTTGATTACCGCGAATATTCGCTCGACCGCATCCTGCTTGATGTCCCGAGAACGACCAGCGCGCAAGCGAATGGATAAATCGATAAACCCATGCTGCGCATTGCCATCTGCTATTGCATAGTGATCAACACAGATGGCGCGCACGCGAATACCGGCAAGCGGAAACGCCTCGATCTCACTGGCCTCTTGTCGCACCGCCTCGCACAATCCGCCCATGTTCATGTGCTCTTGCAGATTGGCGGAATACTCAATATGAAAATGCGGCATGAAGATCCGATAAACGAGTGGGGGGCATGGCACTTATTCTTGGCGCCAGAATATCACTGTGGTTGCTCGCCTGCTATTGGCTTGATGACACCGCTGGCGCGCCAGGCATCACCGACCTGCAGTGCCACCTTCGCAAACACTGCGTGATTGCTGTGCCAGTCTGTCATGTGCACATCAACATTGCCTGACACCCGCGCGCGCAAGGTTGCGACAAATGCGGCAAGGCCTGCCTGATCAGGCAGCGCGTGCCAATCAACGACATGTCCCCTCGGGGCTCGACAAATCACTCAACGCACTGGACGAAAACGTAGCGTTGCGGCATGCAAAAAGAGAAGCCCACTGCGACGCGCTCTTGTATCTGAAGTGGGACGAGTTCAATCGACTGATCGGCAAGAGCGTTGATCAGGTACGGAGCTTTCAAGGCCGTTTGTGTGAGAGCTCTACACCCGCGCCGACATCACATCCCAGCGCTTGCTCGACTGACGGCCTGCGGCTGGTAGATCACCACTCACAGTGTGAATGCAGGTCGCCTATACACTTTGTGAAAGAAAATGCCTGGAGTGTGATGCGTCTCACATACCGCAGCACGACCACCTTACCAATACCAGACCGAGTATCAACCTATTACACCAGTGGCCGTTTTTAAGCCAAGAGCAAACGATAAAGACTGCGGGATTGGTCAACTTAGCTGAGTTCATCTACACGGCCACCATTATCGAGCAGCTGACGCTCACGGCCCAGGATGCATTCAAGGGTGAGTATAGGTAGAGCGCAGGAACCATGGCCATATGTCAAGCCTAGTAGCATTGCCTTCCAGTGGGGTGGATCAGAGCGAGTACGGCTCTTTCCAAAACATGCTCGATCACATCACCCAGGGAGTGATCGTCTGGTCCACTGACCTTGTGTGTGAACTTGTCAACAAGCCCTACTACGAGCTTGTAGGCCTGTCCAAACAAGAGTTATACCCCGGTGTGACCATGGAGCAACTATACGAAACCCTGATCGATCTCAATCAGGTCACTCGCGAGCAAGCCGACAAGATACTGGAGATCTCCTACGGCACACGCAAGGTTGAATTTGAAAGAACAAAGCCGGATGGAACAGTTCTCTCATTTGTTAGCAGGCCCCTGGATACCGGAGGCTTGGTAGTAACACTGACAGACGTTACTGAAGCCAGGCAGCATGAGAGAAAAATCAACGAAACTGCCGCACGCGCCGAGCAGGCGGAGGCACAGATGTCAGCAGCATTGGCCGCCGGCAAGAAGCAACGTGATGATGCAAACACCCTGAGCGAATTCGGTGATTGGTTGCACTCGTGCGAGTCGCTCCCCGAGGTATTCAGTGTTGTCCGACAATCACTGGAAAAGGCCTTCAAGAACACCTCGGGCGAGCTCTACATCTACAACAATTCTCGCGACGGTCTGGAGTTGGGAACAAGCTGGGGCACCAGGCAGGCTACTACTCGCATACGTCAGAGCGAATGCTGGGCACTTCGTCGCGGAAGAATAAACGCATTTGGCGAAGCCTTGGTCAATCTCCCCTGCGAGCACGTCAGCGCCTCCCACAGCGACTCGGAATCCACGCACTACCTGTGCATACCCATCATCGCTCACGGCGATACCGTGGGTATGCTACACATTGAGTTGAGCGCCTACGCAAGTATGTGTCCTCCACAGGCACTATTTTCGACAGATTTCTTGAGAATAGTCACCCGCTACGCCGAGCACATCAGCCTGGCCGTGGCGAATGTAAAGCTAAGACACCAACTGCATGAGCAATCCACCCGAGATAGCCTGACGGGAATGTATAACCGACGTCACTTCATTGAGCTTGCCAAGGACACCCTGGCAGGTGCTCAAGAAAGTGATAACACAGCGGCCGTTGCAGTTTTTGATATCGACAACTTCAAGATGTTCAATGACCAGTTTGGTCACGATGCAGGCGACAGGGTACTCATTGAACTTGCAAAGGTTGCACGCGACTACTTTGACGAGGACGTCCTGTTCTCACGAATGGGTGGTGAGGAGTTTTCCGTTCTGTTTTCAGGCGTCAATCTTTCAACGGCAAAGCAAC
This sequence comes from uncultured Granulosicoccaceae bacterium, assembly GCA_937922675.1. Classification (GTDB taxonomy): domain Bacteria; phylum Pseudomonadota; class Gammaproteobacteria; order Granulosicoccales; family Granulosicoccaceae; genus Granulosicoccus. The sequence goes on along the minus strand of CALAJN010000017.1, from coordinate 59,075 downwards.
GCCTTACCGAGTTTGCAAGTCGCCTTGCCGACAACACGATCTTACACGGCAACAGCTCACTACCGCCCTGCACCATCTCCGTCGGGCTGTCCATGTATCCGCATAACGGTGAGTCACTTCATGACCTCATACGCGCCGCAGACAGCGCAATGTACAAAGCCAAATCTTTGGGTAAAAACTGTATTTGCGATATGGGTGACGAAAGATAGGATGCGTCTCGGGAGTACCTCGTAGCCAGCCACTTGTCCTTACGTAAAAAAAGACGATAGTTGCTCTGATGACCCTGAGAGCACGGAAGTCAATACCACAAGCCGTGCGGATGACACTGACCAAACAGCGGGTGGGAAGCCACCTGTCGAAGAAAACAGTAGCGGCACATCTGTCGGTGGCAACTATTCGCTCGTAACAGTCTCGACAGGTCTGGATGACGACCCAAGTATAGATGCGTCAGTTAAATCAGCGTGTTCCGACGACGAATTGGTTGGCTACGATAGCGGATATCATTTGTCGGCAGAACGCGCCGGCGCTGTTTTGTGGATGCCTCAGTTTTGGCAGGCGGCACGATCTGGGTAACCTCAACGGGAGCACGGTAACGGCACATGGAGGTGATCCAGCCGTTGCACAGGCACATTCGGAGCGATGATGATTTTCACTTCGTGGCCGCCCGCAATTGGGCGGCCAGAATCAAATTACGCAGCAGCTATACCAAGTGCGGAAAATATGACCACCACGCACATGACGCCAAAGCAAAGAACACCAACGCTGACTGACAAGTTCTGATTCTGCATGTGACTATCCTCTTGAAGGCAGATGTGAAAAGAGACGCAAGGACACGTGCCTTACACAACTATTGACCTGCTTACCTCAATAGCGTTCGCATATCAAACTTTACGCAAACTTAACACTACGGCAAGCTCGAGACATGTACTGCATGCCCAGTTTTTGGCTGGTCAGATTTACGGGCATCGTCATCGGTTTCTTAATGCCAGCACGTACTGGCGGCTTTGACGCGCAAGCCTTTTATACCGTAACCAACCAACATATCGAGCGCCGACCTGCTGCTTTACTTAGCCCAACCGCCGAGCGCGATCATTCTTCAGCCATCTGCAACCGCCATGAATAGCAGCCTCGTGCCGTGCCTGGACATCTGCTAAAACCCTAGCCAATGTAGACCGTACTTGCCGGGTAACGCACGCGCGGCACGACAGAGACCGCTAGAAAAAATCCCAACGTCAACGGGCCGACCCGACCGACAAACATCACGAAGCAGATGATAGCGCGACCGAAAGTATCGAGATCATCCGTAGCTCCCTGACTTAAGCCGACGGTACCGAAGGCCGACGCCGTCTCGAACAGAAGCGAGAGAAAAGCGACATCCTGGGTGGTGAGAAGCAGAAACAGCGCAGTGACGATGACGAACAGACTGATGGTCAGCAGCGCCATAACCTTGAGCACCTGATCGAGGGATATCGAGTGTCCGAAGGCGTACAGTTCATTGCGTCGCCGGAAGAACGCCACCGTCGCGAGCAATAGAACGATGAACGTAGTGACCTTGATTCCACCAGCGGTGGAGGTGGTGCCGCCACCAATTATCATCAAACAGATCGTCATCAATGTGGAAGCATCGGTCAGTGCACTCGTGTCGGTGGTATTGAACCCGGCGGTGCGAGTCGTGACCGCATGAAACCAGCCAACTGTCAGACGATGGGCGCTTGATGTGTACTGACCCAGGGTATGCGGATTGTCCCACTCGAGCATGCAGAACGCTGACATGGAGAAGACGATCAAACCTGCCGTGCCGGACAGCATCAGTTTCGTATGCAGTGAGTAGCGTTGCCAAGCACCAAGCCGGAATACATCCGACAGCACCGAAAAGCCGAGCCCACCGATGATAAACAAGCAAGTGATCGTCACGTTGACGACAGGGTTCAGGGCATAGTCCATTAGGCTGTTCGAGAACAAGGAGAATCCCGCGTTATTGAACGCCGAGATGGAATGAAAGAGAGCCAGCCAGGTCCCTTGCACCCAACCGAAGTCCGGCACGAAAACGAAAGAGAGTGCGACGAAACCCAGCAATTCGGCAATCAGTACGACGCGTACGATGACCAGTGCCAGCTCGATGAGTCGTGCCAATGATGTGTGTCCGAGCTCGTCGCGCAGGAACAGTTTTTGGGTGAGGCCGATGGGTAGACCCAGTGCAGAAAGCAGGAAGACAGCGACTGTCATCAATCCCAGCCCACCAAGCTGGATGAGCAGTGCGAGAACGGCCTGACCCAAAACGCTCAGTTGCGAACCGGGGTCGATGACGACAAGGCCAGTTACAGTGACCGCCGAGGTGGCCATGAACAAGGCAGACGACCAGTCGAGGCGCTCACCAACCGACGCCCAGGGCAGCATCAGTACAGCAGCACCAAGCACGATCAGAACAGCGTAGAGAAATGCCAGAAGCGCAGGAGGAGGCAAGCGAACAGCTCCCCGCCAATACGCTCTGCCGGCAGCACGCGTTGGCTTCATGTGTATGCAACCACCCCGTTACAGCCTGTCGGCAAAGTCGCGCATGTTCTGGCGGGTGCCGATGACGATCAGTGCATCGTCGTCGAGTAGCGCGGCGGCGTCAGCGCAGGTTACGAATGCACCGTCACGTACCAAGCCGAGACAACGGAGACCGAATTTGTCGAGCAATTTCAGCTCACTGATGAGCTGCCCGACATGTCGCGACCCTGTCCTAACAGAGGCGAGATGCACGCTCGGCGCAAGGCGAACGAATTCCAGCATGGCGGCGTTGTGCAGCATGTGAGCGATATGCTCACCAAACTCTTGCTCCGGCTGCAGAATGCGATCGACCCCGATGCTACCGAGAATTCGGGCGTGAGTTCGGCTGCTGGCCTTAGCCCAGATCTGCGGCACCTCGAGTTGTCTGGCATTCATACAACTGAGCACACTGCACTCGAGATCTGAGGCAATAGCGACCACTACGATGTCGTAGTCCTTCACTCCCGCCTCCTCCAGTGCACGTTCGTCGCGGGCATCCGCAATGACGGATCGATACAACACATCAGAAAGATGTGCTACCCGAGCCTCCGAAGAATCGATCCCGAGCACACGGTCACCGAAGCGAGAAAGTTCGCGCGCGACCGATGCTCCAAAACTGCCGAGGCCGATGACGACAATGCTGCGTGAGGAAGTTGACATAGGTTTTTCGTAGTCTACGCGATGGTTGCCACAATACATATTTCTCCGGTATGTCTTGATATAAGTGGTTGATCGGTTGGTCAAGGAGGTGTCGAAAAAAGTGGCTGACTCATCGCCACCGGATAGCGACCGATCGATTGCCGTTGCCGATCTTGTCGGTCACGGGAACACTGAAGTGACGCGGGCGAAAATGCACTGTCGCACAGTCGATCGAGGGTCGGTAGCGTACTTCGCTAGAACTTGAAGTAAAATACGACTTTATCGAGCAGAACAAGCGCGACATCTCTGTGTCATGCCAGTGCAGGTGGCCAAAGAGTCTCCGCCAGTACATCTCACGACCGGCTTGTACACAAGACTGCAGTTGACATCAATCCAGGTCTGTTGTGCCTGATCGCGGTAAGCCGAACTATTACGGGCGCATCGGCGTATTGGTGCCTGAAACTCGGAATTAGCCGTGGATCAAGCGCCATCGTGGCACCATGTATCAGCTGCAGGCCACCGATAGACGCTGTGGCCAAGCTGATCGGCATGAGTGAAAGCCGTTTATGACGATTTTTTCACCCACGCTGCGGGTAACGGCTTTACACGATAATGGAGTCGCGTGCGTAGCGCCAAGGCCTGCGAATTGCTGGGAAAGAGGGAAGTACAGATAACTCATATCTGCTTCACAGTGGGATGTAGCAACGCGCCAACTTCAACAGGCGATTCTCTGAACTGTAGAAGTTTGGATGTGATCTGACACATCGCTTTACCGAACCAACCACTGGTCGGCTTCGGCAACACGTCACCTATACGGGCTCAAGACATTTCACTTCCAATTGTAAAGACTCTCGGTCTCGCCAGACGTTGATATCCAGATGATAGACGGCGCGCACGCGCTGACCGTCGTGATAGTTATCCTCTGTGTTGAATGCGATGGCATCGATGCTGTCCGTCACGCCTGCTGGCCGCAAGCGCAGCTTCAGGTGCCCCTTGCCAACGGTGCGGTGCGAGATCACGTTGAACTCGCCGTCGAAAGTGGGTGCCTCAAAGCGTTGACCCCAGGGCCCAAGCGAGCTGAGTACACGAGCCTGGTCAAGCGAAAACTCTTCAGGCTCCAGCATGCCGTCAGTTAGCCACTCACGGGTGGGTAGTCGGTCGCCAAGCGCACGACGAACCTCGGCTTCAAACGCCTCATCGAACGCTTCAAGTGCATCACTACGCAGTGTCATACCTGCAGCCATGGCATGCCCACCATACTTGAGCAACATACCCGGGTTCTGTGTATCGATAGCTGCAAGCACGTCCCTGACATGTACGCCGGGAATGGAGCGCGAGGATCCCTTGAGGTGCCCGCTATCATCGGTGGTCAACGCGACCACGGGTCGATGCCAGCGCTCCTTGAGACGACTGGCAAGAATGCCGATTACACCTTCATGCCATCCGGGATCTGACACGGTGAAGGCAAAGCGCTTCAACAATCGATCACCCGCTTCTGCATTTTCGTCGGCGTCACTGACAGCGAGTCGCACATCGGCCTCGTCACGCATGTGGTCCTCGAGCGAGCGACGTTTGCGATTGTGCGCATCGAGAGTCTCGGCGTGTTTTTCTGCATCGGCCTTGTTGTCGGCCAGCAAACAGGCAATGCCGTGTCTCATGTCATCAATGCGCCCGGCGGCATTCAACCTCGGGCCGATGAAAAAACCGATGTCTCTCGCGCTCAGCCTTGCGGGGTCGCGGCCCGCAACTTGACACAATGCATAAATACCGGGGCGACTGCGCCCACCGCGAATACGACGCAGCCCCTGCTCGACCAGAATGCGATTGACACGGTCCAGCGGCACCAGATCTGCAACTGTACCGATAGCCACCAGATCAAGCAGATCGGCCAGTGGTGCAGCGCCACAGTCATCGCCGCGCTCGCGCAAGGCAGCGCGCACAGCGAGCAGCACGTAGAATATGACGCCTACGCCTGCCAAGGCAGAGGTAGCAAACTGCGAACGCTCAAGCGCTGGGTTGACGATGGCACAGGCGCGCGGCAATTGCTCCGGAGCGAGATGATGATCTGTCACGAGCACATCGATACCGAGGCTTTTGGCATAGGCCACAGCCTCTACTGAGGCTACGCCATTATCAACGGTTACAACGAGTGGCAACTGATCATCTGGAAGTGCTTCGCACACGCGATCGATGATTTCCGGTGACAGTCCATAGCCGTTTGCGAAGCGGTTGGGGACAAGGTGGTGCACGCACGCCGGATCAAAACCAAGCATCTTGAGACCGAGCACAGCAACAGCGGTGCTTGTCGCACCATCGCAGTCATAGTCGCCAACAATCATGAGGCACTGATGCGACTCACGAGCCGTGAGCAGTCGCGCAACTGCCGCCTCAATGTCCGGGAGCTGCTCATGCGTGGGTAGATGTGCGACGTGATAGTCGATCTCTTCCGCCGAGACAATGCCGCGCGCTGCGAGCACCCGTGCGGCGAGCGCATTTTCATGCACCGTGTCCAGAGCGAGGTTCTCAGGCAGCAACCGGTGCACAATCTGCAGCTGTGTGCGAGAACTCGTGGTGTCTTTGGTTTCAGTCACGAGTACAAGTCTCGCAAGACAAGCGAACCACGATGACTCGCTGGTAGTCTGTAGCCCTCAATAGTGTCGCAACCGGGAGCCCCCCATTCTCTCTTTTATTGGTGCCTTCATCGGTTTTCAACTCGGTTCTGCCTATGGCTTGATCACTGGGCTGATTGGCGCATTTGCTGGCGCTTATCTGGCTCGTCGTCTGCAGAACGAGGTTCTGGACAGCCGCAATACTATCCCGCCGGAGCAGGCTGCAGCCACTCAGACCGCTTTTTTCGACTGCAGCTTCGCTGTGATGGGCCACGTGGCCAAGGCCGACGGACGGGTGGATGCGAGCGAGATTGCGCTGGCGGAGGCTCTCATGCGCCAGATGCGGCTCGATGCAGATAAACGTCGCGAGGCGATTGCGCGCTTCAACTCAGGCAAAGAGCCCGACTTCGATCTTGAGGGCACACTCGAGCAAGTGCGAGCAGCGGCCACTCGTCAACCGAATCTGCTGATTGCCTTTCTCGAGATTCAAGTTCAGGCGGCGCTCGCAGACGGCGATATCGACCCGGCCGAGGAACGTCTGCTACTCACCATAGCCGAGCGTTTCGGGATTCCCGAGTTTCTCTACCGGCGTCTAGAGGTTCTGGTGCGCCAGGGGCGGGATCGGGCATCATCAGGCACTAGCGATTACAGGCAGGAATCGCCGCAGCAGGCGCTCGACGCAGCCTACGAGGTCCTTGGGGTTAGCTCCTCGGACGGGCGTGAGACAGTCAAGTCCGCTTGGCGAAGGTTGATGAGTGAACATCATCCGGACAAGCTGGTGTCTCAGGGCTTGCCCCCGGAAATGATTGAAATGGCCAATGAACGAGCGCAGACCATTCAAAAGGCGTGGGAGACCATCCGAAAAGCGCGGGGCTGGCGCTAGTGATCCCATGAGCGAATGCACTCGCACAGGACGCGCGTTGGCCAGCAAACATACGGCGCTGTAAAGACCCAACAAAGCTTGCATAAGACTGCGGTCCGATACTCGTTGTATGGACACAGACACAACCTCACACGACGCAGCTCACCCAGGCCTGCCCCTCTCATCCGATACGGCAAAAAAGCTGATGACCACACGTAATCTTGTCTTCGCAACCATCATTGCGTTGATCGTCAGTTTCTTTGCTTTCGACCTGGGGCAGTACTTCAGTCTTGATTATCTGAAGAGCCAGCAGGCAGCGCTTGATACTTTCTACGCCGAACAGCCGATTTTAATGCTTGCGGGATTCTTCTTTTTGTACATCGCCGTTGCTGCGCTTTCGCTGCCTGGCGCTGCGATCCTGACGCTCGCGGCAGGCGCGCTGTTCGGTCTGCTCCCAGGCTTGTTACTAGTCTCCTTTGCATCAACGATAGGGGCAACACTTGCCTTTCTAGCCTCACGGTATCTGTTGCGCAGCTCGGTCGAGTCTCGTTTTGGTGACAAGATAAAGACCTTTAACGACAACATTGACAGAGACGGCGCCTTCTATCTTTTCACGGTTCGCCTCGTACCGATATTCCCGTTCTTTCTGGTCAATCTGCTCATGGGCTTGACACGCATCAAGGTGGGTACCTTCTATCTGGTAAGCCAGATTGGTATGCTGCTGGGCACGGCGGTGTACGTGAACGCAGGCACCCAGCTCGCCCAGATCGATAGTCTTGCGGGTATTGTCTCTCCGGGGCTGCTGCTCTCGTTTGCCTTGCTCGGCATCTTTCCTCTAATTGCCAAGAAAATCGTTGACATGATAAAAGCCCGCAAGGTGTATCAGAACTGGGAAAAGCCAGAGAGCTTTGACCGTGACATCGTCGTGTTGGGAGCAGGCTCAGGTGGCTTGGTCACGGCCTACATTGGCGCAGCAGTCAATGCCAAGGTTTCATTGATCGAGAAACACCGCATGGGCGGTGACTGTCTCAACACAGGATGTGTGCCCTCCAAGGCCCTCATTCGTACCGGCAAGCTGATGAGTAATATCAAAAACGGTGAGAAGTATGGAGTGGCGTCGGCCACCGGCGAGATTGACTTTGCACGTACCATGCAGCGCGTACACGACATCATTGCCAAGATCGAGCCGCACGACTCCCCGGAGCGCTATCGTGATCTCGGTGTCGATGTCATCCAGGGCGAAGGACGTATCACCTCACCGTGGACCGTCGAGGTGGACGGGCGAACGTTGACCACACGCAATATCGTTATCGCGACAGGTGCGATGCCCTTCGTACCCCCTATCCCGGGGCTTGCTGATGTTCCCTACCGCACCAGCGACAACCTTTGGGAGATGACCAAGTTGCCCAAGCGCATGATCGTGCTCGGCGGTGGTCCAATCGGCAGCGAACTCACACAGGCGTTTGCCCGGCTCGGTAGTGAGGTTACACAGGTTGAACGCGAGGCCCGCATCATGGGTCGCGAGGACGAGGACGTCAGCGAACTGGTTACCCAGCGCTTTCGTGAAGAAGGCATCAACGTCATGACCGGTACCAACGCCGTAGCGGTGGAGTCCGAAGGCGGAGAATACACGCTGGTGTGCGAACGCGACGGCGAAACCATTCGACTGGGCTTTGACGAAATCATCGTGGCCGTGGGCCGCAAACCACGCACGGAAGGCTTCGGCCTTCAGGAATTGGGTATCGAAGTGGGCGCGCGCGGCACTATCACCACCAATGAGCAATTGCAGACCTCCTTCCCCAACATCTATGCAGTGGGTGATGTGGCTGGACCCTATCAGTTCACGCATACCGCTGCGCACCAAGCTTGGTATGCCGCCGTTAACTCTCTTTTTGGCGCAATCAAGTCCTTCAAGGTGGACTATCGCGTTATCCCATGGGCGACCTTCACCGATCCCGAGGTCGCACGCGTCGGACTCAACGAGACAGACGCACGCGAGCAAAACATCCCCTACGAGCTGACGACCTACGGGATCGATGACCTGGATCGAGCTATCGCTGATTCATCGGCGCATGGCTTCGTAAAAGTCCTGACCGTTCCGGGCAAGGACAAGATCCTTGGCGTGACGATAGCGGGCGAGCACGCAGGCGATTTGATTGCTGAGTATGTCTTGGCCATGAAACACAAGCTTGGTCTGAACAAGATCCTCGGCACGATCCATATCTACCCGACACTTGCTGAGTCCAACAAGTATGTGGCAGGTAACTGGAAGCGTGCTAACAAGCCTGAGAAGGTACTCGCCTGGCTGGAGCGTTTCCACACCTGGCGTCGTGGCAAGCCGGCACCGGATATGCCGGTGCCCTCACCTGACGCTCACTAGAAAAATCCGTGTAGGCATCAATTCTCGATACGCACCAACTCTGGCTCACCAATATGAAAGCCTTGCGCGAAGTCAATTCCGGCATCGCGCACGGCGTTGAGCAAGCGTGGAGATTCGACACATTCAGCAACAGTTCGCTTACCCATTGATTTGCTGATGTCGCTGATGGCTCTCACCAATGTCATATCAACAGGATCGTCCAGCATATCCTTGACCAGCAACCCGTCGATCTTCAAGAAATCCACTGGTAGCTTTCGCAGCCACGTAAAAGATGACAAGCCAGAGCCAAAATCATCTATGCAGAACCTGCAGCCGATGGTTGCCAAGCGATGCATGAAGTCAGAGGCTGTTGACAGATTTGCGATGGTCGCGGTCTCTGTCAGTTCAAAACAGAGTTTTTCTGCAGGCACAACGCTTGCGCTAATACGCTCCAGCAACCGATCTGCAGCTGCGCTCTGAGTGAAGGTCCCGGAAGCAAGGTTGAGCGATACGCTACGCGCATCGTGCAGCACTTGCGGATTTCCCTCAAGCCAGGTGAGTGTCAGATCAAACACACGCTCATCGAGTGCAGCTGACAAGCCATAGCGATCTGCCGACGGCAAAAAAGAACGCGGTGTCACATAGCTTCCGTCCCGCATTTCCAGACGCATCAGCATTTCATAACGCACGCCGTCTGGCTGACGATGAAGAGGCTCAATGCGTTGCGCCGCGACATGGATACGCTTCTCGAGCAGCGCCGCTTCGATTTCCTCGACCCAATGTGTTGCGACCTGGCGGTTACTGGCATTGCCTTCACCTTCCCGATACACACTGACGCGATTACGACCTTCGTTCTTGGCGATATAGCAGGCAGCGTCAGCGGCGCTGAACAAGGAGTCCGTACTCTCCCAACGATCATCGACCAGGACAAGGCCGATACTCACACCCACCTGAAAGGCGGTGTCCTCCCAGAGAAACTGAAAGCCTTCGACTTCACTGCGTATCTGGTTAGCCAGTTTGAGCGCTTGTGCGACCTCGCAGTCGAAAAGAAATACGCCAAACTCATCACCACCCAAACGCGCGAGAACATCACTCTTGCGCACCAGGTCATCAAACAAGCGACTAAGCTGGCGCAGCAACTCATCGCCTGCCTGGTGTCCACAGGTATCGTTGACTGGCTTGAAGTTGTCCAGATCCATGTAGCAGAGGGCGTGAGTACGACGCTCATGCGAAGCAGCTGCGAGCGCATCCCCAACAACACTCTCAAAATGCCGGCGGTTGGCAAGCCCTGTAAGCGCGTCGTGGTTAGCGTGATACGCCGTGGCCTCGGCCTGACGCGTAGCAGCGGTGACATCACGTCCTACGCCGCGATAACCAGTGAAGTGATCGTTCTCCATGACCGGAACGCCGCTGTAGCGAATGACGCGTGCATCGCCATTGACGTTCCAACGAAATTCGACGTCGCTGAACTGTTCACGGGCTGCGAGGCGGTCCAGCAATTCTCGCCAGCTTGATTCGTCTTCTGCATTGGACGGATGCTCGGTCAACTGGCGATGAGTCCGCCCGGTCAGGTGCTCCACGGGCACACCCAAAACGCGCGCAAAGTCGGGGGACACGCGACGAAACGCCAGAGCATCATCGGTTTCCCAGAAGAAATCGGCTGCAGCGCTCGCATAGTGTTTGAACCGCCGCGCTGTTGCGCGAAGCTCAGCCATCTCGCGCGCTGTGTTGTCATCCTGAGCGGTGGACTGAGCGACAGCGGTCGCGCGGCGTGCCAGAGTCGACAGGTTTGACGACGCTGCCATCGGCACAGTTGGTGAGGCCGTGGGCTCAAGGATGCGAGTGACATCCACGAAGGAGAACAAGGTAACCCGACGATTGCCCCACTGCACCATCAGGACTCGTCCCAACAAGCGAACTGGCGTGCCGTCCCGACCTTGCGCTGCCACCAGCATGTCACTCTCGGTGTTGGCAGCAGCCGGGTTCAGCGAGCGCGCCGTATAGTCCGCAATACGTGCCCGCTCACCTTCATCAAACAGATCTCCGACCTGACCGTGATCCACGAGGATGTCCGGGTTACCGAAACCAAACACCTCGGCCGCACGAGCATTGGCAAACAGGATGTCACGCCCGGACATCACGAGACTGCCTTGTAGACCTTCACTGTCCAGAGTTTCAAAGTCCACGCTCAGTGCTGACTTCATGGCGGTCACCGGCGGTCCACCGAGAAGGCGCAGGTCGACACCGCGCACGCTGCCATCGCGGGCGAACACGGGCGCACGTATGATCATCGCTTGTTGCCCGCCACCTAGATCAATCGAGCCGATGTCCGCCTGGCGTGTGTATACCGTGCGACTGTCGAGGCTCATTTGCTCGCGTGCAACATCCCCCGGGAACAGATCGAAATCGGTTTTTCCGATGACTTGCTCGGGGGACTGTTTACCTATGGATTCGGCAAAGGCCATCGAGCAGGCTCGATAGACCAGATGATCATCCTTAAGCGCAACACGCTCGGCATCGATCCCGAGTGCGCGCTCAGGACTGATCGAACCGGCGGTGTTCGCAGGTACCGCTGCGGCGCGAGCCGACGCTTTGCGACTGAGCACACTCATGTGAAAAACCCGACACCAGCCAAAGGATGTTGAGTATAGGACAGGATCGGCTGCACGCAGACTCGCAGGCCCACTCCAACAGTGGTTTTTATACTATATAAATCAACGTCTTGCGGCTATCGCTACGTCAAGCAGCACAATCCACCCGGCCTTAGATTAGCTGCTCGCGCATACGCTCGATCAGATCGCGAGCGCGCGACTCATTGTCCATCAGCAACAGGGTCTCTACCTCTGTTGCCGGCAGGTCCAGCTGCTGCATGATGCCAAGGACGAGTGAGCGGTGATCTCTGGCTCTTTTCACGTAACCACTGGTAAAACGATGGGCCGGATTATTTGACACTCGTAGCCAGGTATCAAACTGACGTCTGAGCTCCTGCGCCATGGCGCGCGGCAAGGTATCAAAGGACACGGGCGCCGCGCTTATGGCAACCCTAAGACCGTTCATGCCCGACTCGGATCCATCGATACGTACGGCACACAGTACGTGAGCATGCGTTGTCTGAATGGCCCTACCCCATTTGTCGGTACTGGTTGACAACCAATCACGTGGTTGCACAAAGACACCCAGCGTGCCAATGGAGGCTTCGCGAGCCACCACAATCGGCAGGTCAGCAGGCTCACCAGCGGCAAGCAAGGCCTTCCCTCTTCTAAACAGGACGGGCGACACTTCAATCTCGGCACTTGCGCCAGGCAAGGGCAAGGATCTGCTCAACAGCGGAGCGAACTCGGCCTCTCGCGGTATCGCGCCACAGCGTTCCAGAAATGTAACTCCGCCAGCATTGACACCGGCAACACCGGCAACCTCCTGCGTCGGTGTGACATGCGGTATGCCGGGCGCATGCTCAACATCGGTAATCGTGAACACGCGCTCCAGTTGCAGAATGTAGTCCGGGATATCCAACCCGACCGAATCCAGCGCTGTGACCGTAACTTCGTAATCACCGTTTGGCATATCCAGCCAATGTTCCTCACTTTCTGCTGCGCGCAGGGCAACCTGAAGCGGGCGGTTGATGGAGGGCCAGGCAGACCCACCGGATAACAGAAGACGTTCATTTAGAACACGCAACCGCAGTTTGGCACTTGGGCCTGCCAGCGCTCGTTGTTCAGTCGACAAGGGCGCATCGGTCAAACGCACCCAGTAATGACCATTGGAAGCGGTGCTAAGGGCGACAAATCTGCCGGACGCCATGTCATCGAGAAACGCGAAATCGTAGTGATACCAGTCGTCGGGATCAGCGGTGTGATGCTGCAGATCCAGGGGATCAAACAGGGTGATCATCGACGTGTCGGTGTTCACTACCCGATCGATGACCCAGTAGTTGTTTACGGGAGCTTCTGGTTGGAGCGGTGAGGATGCACAAGCACCGAGCAACAGACCCAATCCGGCTATGGCCGTTGTGGCCAGAGCCCTTGTTCGGGCAAAGAAGGAGCAAGTTGATCGGGTACTGATCATGTAAACCGTCACGGATGCGCTGTCCGTGCCGAGGGCAATCTCCCAGCGGCACTCAGCCTCATCGGTGGTAGCGACACCTCACAGGCAATCAGGAACACACCGGATGCCTAACACGACACGGTTCTCACATCTGCCGCGAACCACTGCACAGTTTGCAGGCGCTCAACTGTCCACGCGCGCCGCCAGATAGTCCAGCTCGATATCAACGGTCACGCCAATCATGAACTCAAATACCGGGATCACGGTATCGGTGGGCAATTCATAACGCTCAGCGAGTCGGGTGGCCAATTCAATCACGGCACGCTCGCGGTCACGCCTGACCAGCAGGGCACGCATCCCTTCGCGGTCTCCGGCACAGTGATGGAACTCCTCGGTCAGCTCAAGATACTTTGACTCGGCAACTGATCGCCCGAGGTTGACGCGCTCAAGTATGGCCATCAGGGCTGCAGCATCAGCGGTGACCGTCTCGCCATAGGTATTGGGCTCATCGCCTGGCGGACACACGCGACCGACCCAATCGAGATAGAAGGCTTGCACACGTGGCCCGACCGAGACCGCGATATTGCGTAAACCCGTTGGCGGCGGAACACGCTTGATTACCGGTGTTACATGACTGACCTCGGTGAAGGCATCCTGGGTGGCGAAGGTATAGCGCCCGAGACCCGCATGAACTTGCTCTACCGCACCTAGCGTGTGATCAAGCAGCGAGATGGCGGCGTCTTGATTGACCAGCCCCGTCGCATAGACAGGCAAGTTGCGACAGAAACGTGTGCGCTTTTTCAGGGCGATCACTATCTCGTTGGCCAGAATGTCCAGACCCGGTCGGATGGTCCGATCAAGATCCAGATCATCCGGCACCGACGCGGTGGCAATCGTTGCTTCACCTCGGGGCGATCGCGGCAGTTCTGTCATCGTGGCTCGCCTGATGTTCTCATTGCGTATGCGCTCCCAGATTACCAGTGTCATCCGATTGGAGCACGACCGGGGCGGGCCGCATGCACGTCGAATACGCCCTGGGTTTGCAGGCGCGTATCATCAAGCCCATTCCGGGAGCGAAGGTTTCAAGCATGAACTTCTATTTCGACTATTCATCACCATACGGCTACGTTGCCAGTGAGCGTATCGAAGAGATTGCCACGCGTCATGGCAGGCAGGTGCACTGGTGCCCGATGCTACTCGGCGCAATCTTCAAGGTCACAGGCGCAGCTCCGCTCACCGAATACCCGGTCAAAGGTGCCTATGCCCTGCATGATTTCAATCGCTCGGCGCGTGAATACAAACTCGACTATGTGCAACCTGAAACATTTCCAATAGCTACTGTTGCCGCGGCCCGCGCGACGCTATGGGCGAAAGAGCGCACAGATCCTGACAGTGCTGAAAAAACAGCTGCCCTGGTACATGCCCTGTACCGTGGATTTTACGTGGATACCCGGCCCATCAATGAAGCGCGGACCGTTGTGGCCATTGCCGGGGAAGTCGGATTTGATACCTCGCAAGTGGAACAGGCGATCGGAGACACCACGATTAAGACTCGCTTGCGACAAGACATTGAAGCGGCGATCGAACTGGGCGTATTTGGATCGCCGACCATTGAAATTGACGGTGAACTGTTCTGGGGAAGCGACAGATTGGAGCAGATAGATCGTTGGCTTACCGTCGGAGGTTGGTAGGGCGTCAACCGGAGAACGTAAATCCGGCTACCACAAGACAACTTGATTCTACCGACATACCCGTCAATGACTTCTACAAGCTCGGCAACACCAAACCTCTCTACACGTCATCACTGGCTGTTTGACATGGACGGCACACTGACGCTTGCCATGCATGATTTTGATGCCATGCGATCAGCTCTTGAACTTCCGGCAGGCGTGCCAATCCTTGAAGCTCTGGACACGTTACCCGTTGAAGAGGCCTTGCAAAAACGCCGTGAACTGGACGCCATGGAGCTTGAGATGGCCTATCAGGCACGCGAGCAGCCAGGCGCCAGACTCCTGCTGGCCGAGCTTGAGCAACGTGGTGCCAAACTTGGGATAGTCACTCGTAACGGCAAAGACATAGCCCACGCTACATTGCAGGCCTGTGGCCTGGCAGGTTTCTTTGATAACGATACTGTTGTGAGTCGCGACTGCGCCACTGCCAAACCTGAACCCGATGGCATTCAGTTGTTATTGACGCGGTGGAGCGCCACAGCGCAGACGGCGGTCATGGTCGGCGACTATCGATTTGACCTTGATGCCGGTGTCCGAGCCGGTTGCGCGACCGTTCATGTCAACGTGGATGGTGGTGAACAGTGGCCTGATTTGACAGACCACCTGGTCACATCACTCGAGGAGCTTAACCGTCTGGCGTCGGTGGGGTGACTCAGCCCGCCTTCGCGCGACGGGCGACTCGGCCGGCAGCACTTGCCAGCAACAGCACAAGGTAGATCCCGAGGCCACCTGCACCAGAGCTGCCACTGGAACTATTGTCGGGTCCCTGGTCCGGCCCTCCCCCGGGCCCTTCGTTGCCGGGCGGCTCATCATCGGTAAGCAGACCACCTTCACCTGAGGCTACCGTACCTGATGCAAAGGCCGCGGCAGACCCTATCGAGTCAGCTACAGCCCGCCGGCTGATCTCGCTACCAGACAGGCACAGATCCGTAGCGATGAAGGTGGCTGCTATGCAGACGTCCAGTGCGTGCTGGGCTTGTCGTACACGATGCACACTGGAACGTTCACCGCAGACACTGACTTCACGTATCGAGTCGATCACGGGAACTTCGACATCGCTGGGCGTGAGCTGAGCGCCGTCGATGGCCTCACACAGGCGCACTGACTGGCGTGATTCCACCAACACATCGGCATCACCGTGCAACATGAACATCGGCGGCAACTCTATCCCGTCTTGTGCCACCCGATTGGGCAGGCTGTTCTCGGGGATCGGTGACGCCGACAGATTCACTTGCGCCAAGGGTGTATCGACCACACGCTGAATGATGTCCAGGCCCTGCTCGTCGGTGTACGCGCCCGTTTGCGCACGCTCCACAAAGTCGTTGAAATCTACCGGCGCATAGAACAAGACGGCAGAGGCAACATCATCCGGTCTGTCTGCCGCGATGCGCGCCGCCAGGTGGCCACCCGCGGATTGCCCGAACAACACAGGCTTGTCGGTAACACCGTAGCGCGAGGCGTTATCCACGACCCAATCAAAGGCTGCCTGCGCATCAGCTACAACACCGGTCTCAAAGTCAGCCTGATTGCAGGCAGCACTCCCCTCGGCATCACCGAGCAATCGGTAGAAGGGCGCGAAGACGGTAAACCCACGTTGCGTGAAATGCGGCACAGTGAGCTCAAGCCCGAAAAAGCCAAAGCCCCGATTACTCCAGCTACCACCATGCCAGGCGATCAATGCTCGGCCGTTGGACTGCGGCAGCCCGTCATCAATGGCGACAGGAACCCCATCCACAATAGGACGTGGTGCGTAGACACGCATCTCGAGGCGACATCGGCCAGCGTCGGTATCGACTTCACGATATACGAAGCGCTGGAGCCAGGGTTGTGTTACGTCATCAAGAGGGCGTGCACCAAGATCCAGGCGAGATCCAGGTGACAAGGTCCAGTCTTCCCGCGCTGGATCCGTGGACAGTCCTGCGCCCTCACCAAGGTCGGTGCTGTCGAGCAAGGTGTCGCACCAGCTGGACAGGGGGGTGCTCTCGAAGGGCAATGCAATGCGGCAACTGGCGTCGGTGTAAAGACGATTCTCGTCAAGACCTTCACCGTCTTCATCGGGTGCGACCAACTCGCAGTCCTGAGCCGTGAGTTGGTACACACTCGATACCGGCATATCAGCCAGAGCCGGCTCCGCCAGGCGACAGGCGAGAGCGGTGCGAAAGATGTCCTCGATATCCGGGGGCTGGGCTGCGGCGAGCATTGGCAGCCCGAACGCGCCCAGAAACCCTGTAGTCAACCACGTCCGCATACTGTCTGTCTCCCTCAAGCGCTCAATGTTGATGCCCGCCCGGACCATGAGCATGCCCGTGTGCCATTTCATCTGCAGTGGCCGGCCTGACCTGTTCCACTGTGACGTCAAAGGTCAGGTCAATGCCTGCCAGCGGGTGATTCATGTCCACGTCGATATGAAACTTGCCTACTTTGGTAACCGTGGCTGACTTGCGGCGATTCTGCTCACGAAAGTTGATCACCTCACCCAGACGGAACCTTCGGGTCTTGCCACCCTCAAATTGTTTTCTGGAGATACGCTGACTGCGATCAGGGTAGCGTCTCCCGTAGGCCTGCCCATGGGGTATCGTTATCGAGAAATCTTCGCCAGCGTGCTTGCCACGAAAAGCGTCCTGCAAGGCTGCAAGAATTGAAGGTTCACCAAACAACATCAGCACAGGCGGACCATCGCGCCGCGATTCGATTTTTTCACCCGATCCGTCATACAGGTCGTAGAAAAACCCAACAACGGTTCCGGGCCCGGCAGAGGGCGTACCTTCGCGGGCAGGCACCTCACCCTCTGGGACATTTCCGTCGGACATTGATTTCCAGCCTCTCACAACGCTTCTCGCAGGTACTGTCGCCATGATACGTACTGTCGCCGGTTATCGCAGAGACCAAGGTCTCGGTGCCAAAGGCCAGTATACGGCTGCCCGGCGACCCTTCTGGACCAGGCTCTCGCTGATCGTCATAACCTGCTTGACCCTGCACGCCTGCACCAACAGCAAGTTCGTGGTCGGCTATTTTTACGACCGACTGGACAACAAGATTCTGGAGGCGGCCAACGAGTGGCTCAACCCCACCGCGGCTCAACGGGCTGAACTCAGAGCCCTGATAGGCACCTTCCACACCTGGCATCGGCGCACGCAACTGCCGCTCTACGCACAAACCCTCCGCGACATGACTGCCAGCATTGCCTTGGAAGCCCAGACGGCACCCGAGGATTTTGACCGCTGGATACAGGCAGTCCGAGGGCACCTGGAGTCCATCCGACAGTGTGACCCGGCCCCGTATTCGGTACCCGTAGCCCGTACGCTGAGCGCAGCTCAGATCGATCAGGCCGAGGCCAGATGGAAAAAAGAGCGCGCAGAGAATGCCGAGCGCTTTGGATCCCGCACCCGCAAAGAGCGCATCGCGCATCGCGTCGAGAGGCTTGGCACCTGGGCCGGCCGATTAGGCCTGGATTTAACCGATGAGCAATTGGCGCTCTACAAGGACACGCTGACAAGGCAAACCAGCCTGAGCAAACAGATGCGGGTCGTGTCAGGTGAATGGACTGCGGCTTTGTTTGCCATAGCCCGACAGCCCGAAGTGGATGACTACGCTGAACGCATGAATGCGCATCTGGCGGCGCGTTTTGGTCTGATGGAGGACAACTACCCACACGGCTGGTCTCGCAACAGAAACCTGTGGCGCGACTTTGCCATCAAGTTTGAGAAGACGCTCAGCAAAAAACAGCGGCGCGACGCCACGCGTTGGCTCAACAAGCTGGCGGCCTCTCTTGAGGGGGTCTCTCGCAATACGCCCGACTGGTTGCCAGCGGACGATCCCGACTACGGCTGTGTGGTTGCCTCCAAGGCTGGCAAGGGTGGCAATGCAGGCTGAACCGGTAGCTCGCTTTCCAGAGACCGCGAGACGCTTGACTGCGCCTCTCTCCACTGGCCACGGTGCGCGGCAAACGCCTGTCTGATCGCTGCTTTGTCATGCAGTGGTCGAATCAGTGAGAACAGATCCTGGGCCCCCGGGTAGTGGCGTTTCAAATAGGCGAGCCACTGCTTGGTACGGTTGCCAGTGTGTCGTGGCGAATGACAGTCACCGTCCACGAAACGCTGCTCCACAAGATCGACAACAGACTGCCAGGGCGCCGGCGGCGCGTCTGAATCCCGGGCGATACGAGAGGCCAGATCAGGTGCTGCCAAAGCACCACGCCCGAGCATTAGCGCCTGGCAACCGCTGCGGGCGAGCGCATGGCGAGCATCAGGAACGCTCCAGATCTCGCCGTTGATACGTGTGCTCTTGTCCGCAACGCTTGCCACGAGTGGCCAATGCGCGGGCGGGCGATAGCCATCAAACTTGGTGCGCGCATGGATCGCAAGCTCGTCAGCGCCGGCACGCCGAACCGCTCGGGCAATGTCGTCAAGCTCATCCGCCGAGTCATAGCCAAGCCGGATCTTGACTGTCACCGGAATATCTGCCGGCGTTGCATCACGCACTGCAGCGATGATCGGTGTCAGCCCTTGCGGATCACGCAACAGTACTGACCCGCCCTGCCGACGATTCACCGTCTTGGCAGGGCAACCAAAATTCAGATCGATCCCGGGCGCTCCAAGCTCGGCCGCGCGTCGCGCATTGGTCGCGAGCGCCTGCGGGTTACTGCCTAGCAACTGCACGAAAACCGGCGTGCCATCGGCGGTGCGGCCGTCTGTGGCAAGCTCGGGGCAAAAGCGCCGAAAGACATGCGCTGGCAGCTCCAGATCAGTGACGCGTACAAACTCGGTGACGCAACGCTGGTAGTCCCCACCGGCACACAGAAGAGCACGCATACCGGCGTCAATGACGCCCTCCATCGGCGCGAGGACAATACCCGTGGCAGGGCCAGTGGTGCGTAGGGATGTCGCGTTGGAAGCTGTTGCAATGCAGGCCATGCGTTGAGAGTAGCGGTTTGCGCCGCACTGAAGGCGGGGAAAGTCACCGAAGCGCAGTACACTTCTCGCCAGATGAGAAAGGGATACATACAAAGACTGCGATGCGAACGGGTTGAAGCCGGTGTCGCCTGGCTTGCAGATACTGACGGCAACAGTGCGCCGCTCACGGACAAGAACAGCAGTACGCCCGCAGTGGGCGAAACCGTTGATGCGTTTGTCTACACCGATTCGGCAGGTAACCCACAAGCAAGCCTGGATCTCCCGTTGGTACAGCGTGGCGGTTGCGCAGCACTCAAGGTAGTTGCCAGCGGGACTGGTGGAGTCTTTTTGGACTGGGGCCTGGACAAGCATCTGTTGCTGCCCTTCGCCGAGCAACGCCGCCCGCTTGAGATCGGGCAAACAGAGTCGGTGCTGGTGTACCTGGACAACACCGGGCGGCTGGCCGCGACGAGTCGCCTGGATCACCATCTGGATGAAACTCCACCCGGTTTCAAGCCCTGGCAGCAGGTGGACCTGTTGATATATCAACGCACCGATCTTGGCTACAAGGCGGTGGCCGACAATCGTGCAGTGGGTCTACTGTTCTCGAGCGATGTGTTTCAGACGGTAAGGCCGGGTATGCGCCTGCCAGGCTGGATCAAGCGCGTGCGTGAAGATGGTCGACTCGATCTTGCACTGCAGCCTCCGGCACGTGAGCTCAAGGACTCGTTGTCCGAGCGCGTACTCGAATGGCTGCAGGCCAATGGTGGCGTCGGCGCACTGACCGACAAGAGCTCCCCTGAGGACATCCAGGCCGAGTTTCAGGTCAGCAAGAAGAACTTCAAGCGAGCGCTGTCCAGTCTCTACAAACAACGCCGCATCCTGCTTGAGCCCGGCCGTGTTGTGCTGGTGAACGATGACGACTCGGTCGGCGAAATCGACTTCACCGGACGCAACTGATGGCCATACAGTGGTACCCCGGGCACATGCACAAGGCCGGGCGCGAAATGCGTGCGGCGCTGCGCGAAGTACATGCGCTGATCGAGGTGCGCGATGCGAGACTGCCGTGGTCCAGCGCAAACCCGGTGTTGGCAGAACTCGGCGACGAACGTCCTCGCCTTGTGGTACTGACACGAATTGACCTGGCTGACCCCGAACTCACTGCCAGCTGGCTCGACGCATTGAACCACGGATCAGGCGATGGGCTTGTACAGGAGGCGATCGCGCTGAATCTGACTCTGGAGAATGCATCGACTGGCCTGCCGCGCACACTGGATGCTCTGACAGGCCCCGCGCCCACAAATCGCCCGGGGCCGCGCACCGCGATGATTGTCGGCATCCCCAATGTCGGCAAGTCCACACTGATCAATCGCCTCGCCGGGCGCACTATTGCGCGCACCGGCAATGAGCCGGCAGTCACCAAGCGCCAGCAGAGTATTGCCCTGCCCGGCAACGTCGGCGAGCGCTGGCGGCTACGCGATACCCCGGGTGTACTCTGGCCTAATGTC
The DNA here is from genome assembly GCA_937922675.1 of uncultured Granulosicoccaceae bacterium. Taxonomy (GTDB): domain Bacteria; phylum Pseudomonadota; class Gammaproteobacteria; order Granulosicoccales; family Granulosicoccaceae; genus Granulosicoccus. Next base: position 37,900 of record CALAJN010000017.1, on the reverse strand, counting down.
GAGAACCCGCGTTCCGGCTACCGGCTGGCGGCTAGCGGCGCGATACGCGATACCGCAATCGAGAGCGACGATGTGGGCGTCGCCTTGATTGAGGAGCTACTACCGCGCTATCGATCTCTACTTGAACAACGCTACGGTGACGGCTTGCCAGAGCATGAGCCTGTCGCAGTGCTTGAGGAAATCGGACATAGACGTGGCTGTCTCGGCGGGGGCGGACTTGTAGATTTTGATCGGGCAGCTCGACTGGTGCTGGATGACTTTCGCTCAGGAAGGCTTGGACGCATCACTCTTGAAACACCTCAGATGGCAGAAGAGGAGGCTATCGGCATTATCCAGTTACGTGCACAGAAAGAGGCCAGCAAGGAGGCGCGCAAGAAAAAATCGGCGCGCCGCAAGTCATCGTCATAGCCCGGGTTTGACTCAGTGATGGCTCAGGGTCTACCGCGAACGGTATGGCTGTTGTCGCTCGCCAACGGTTGGTTGTTTGTGGGCAACTCCCTGCTGATCACGGTATCGGCCTTGATTGGTTTTGACCTTGCGACGGACAAGCGTTTGGCGACATTGCCTCTGGGCTTGCAGTTCTTGTCAATCATGTGCAGCACAGTGCCAGCCTCCTTATTGATGGGACGCTTTGGCCGCAAGCCAGGCTTCTTGTTGGCAGGCGTCATCGGGATTTCCGGTAGCGCGCTGGCCCTTGCTGCTATTTTTCTCCAACGATTCGAGCTGTATTGCATGGCAACCGTCTGCTTCGGTATCGTTGCTGCCTTTGGCAATTACTACCGCTTCACCGCTGCCGAAGTGGTTGAGGTCGCAGTGCGCCCTCGCGCCATTTCAATGGTCATGGCGGGCGGCGTTCTAGCAGCCTTCATCGGTCCCAATCTTGCCAATTGGAGCAGTGGCTTGTTCGCAGCACGGAGTATGGCGGGCCCATTTGCCGCCCTGATGCTCGTGTACCTTGCATCAATGGCAACCATCGTCCTGACGGACCTGCCCGTGCCTGCCGAGCGCAACGTCGTGAACACCCGGAGAACACTTGCAGACATAGCTCGACAACCACTGTTCATCATCGCAGTGACCTGTCAGATGCTCGGCTACGGCACCATGAACCTGATCATGACCTCGACTCCCCTTGCCATGCACGCCCACCATTTTGATCTCGGTGCGACCGCGCTGGTAATCCAGTGGCATGTGGTTGCGATGTTTGCTCCGTCGTTTGTCACAGGGCGGTTGATCGAGCGCTTTGGCATCGTCTACGTACTGACCACAGGTGTTGCCCTTGGCATCTTGACAGTGGGCATTAACCTCGCTGGCACCAGCCTTGTCCATTTCGTGGCATCCCTGATTGCGTTGGGTGTGAGCTGGAACTTTCTGTTTGTCGGCGGGACCTCGCTGTTGACGAGCTGCTACGAGCCAGAGGAGCGGGCACCTACGCAAGCACTCAATGACCTGATGGTGTTCAGCACCGTGGCGGTCACAGCGCTCGGTGCCGGCACTCTGCACTACCTGTTTGGTTGGAAGGCCGTGAATCTTGGCGTCATCCCGCTACTCATTGTGACGGCCTTGGCAGTTTTCTGGCTGAGTGCCAGAGGCCGCGTGACCCAAATCGAATAATCCCCACGTGGGTCGGACCCGGTGCACGCCACGCAAGAACTGCAGCTCAGTAAATGTGCGCCATGCCGATGATTTCCGAAGCGTAACAACGTCTTCGGAAAGCTCATGGCGCGCAGGGTATGTTCACATCGGATCGTAACTGTCAGTACCGGCATCATCGCCGCGGTACTACTGCTGTCCGGCTGTGGCTCCAGCCAGATCAAGGCGACTGACACACTGGATCCCCAGCTGCTGGCTGCCATGGAGCGTTGGGATCGTTGTGTATCGCGCAGAGCGACCGGGCAACAGACCTCGCGAGGGTTTGGCACCGGCTGCTCAGCCTATCGACGAGACGTCGCCGACCAGTTTCCCCGGCATCTGTATGCTCGGGTCAATGGGCAACTCAAAGCCCGCGAACGTGCCCGATTTGTGCGCGCTCGCTACTCCAGGTTCTCAGGCGTACGGATGACCAATACCTTGAGCGAGCTCAACGCCAACTAGGTCGCATTCTGGGTAACTCCTGGCCACAGGCCAACGGTGCAAGAGCGGCAAATAGGTAACGTTTTGGCACAGCTTGTGACATAGTTCGGAAGTTAATCTTTTGGACTACCCACCAGGAATGTTGATGAAACGCACCGCCCTTGCCACCCTCGTCGCTGGCAGTCTCGCTCTGTCAGGCCCGTCTCTCGGTCTAGCTCAGGACACCGCTCTTGAGACCGAGGACGCCCAAGTCGCCTACAGCCTCGGCATGATGATCGGCGAGCAGCTAAAGCAATTCGGGGAAGTTGATCTGGATTTCTTCATGCAGGGCCTCGAGGCCCAGAACTCGGACTCCGAGACCGAGCTGACTATCGAGGAGGCTCAGACCCTCCTGCAAACGCGTGCCCAGGCACAAGCAGAAGCCGCTCGAGCTGAGGCCGCCGCTGTCGGGAGTGCCTTCCTTGAAGAAAACGCCGCCAAAGAGGGCGTGACAGTGACCGATACGGGTCTACAGGTGGAAGTACTCACCGAGGGTGACGGCGAGATGCCGAGCGCCGAGGACACCGTCTCGGTGCACTATGTTGGCACCCTGATCGACGGCACGGAGTTCGATAGCTCCATTGCTCGCGGCGAGCCTGCAACCTTCCCGCTGCAAGGGGTCATCCCCGGTTGGACCGAGGGTCTGCAGTTGATGAAAGTGGGCCAGAAGAACCGCTTTGTCATCCCGTCCAACCTTGCCTACGGTGAGCGCGGCGCGCCGCCTTCCATCGGACCTGACGCCACGCTGATCTTTGAAGTAGAACTGCTCAGCATTGGCGAGTAAAACAGCACCGGTAAGTCAATACGTCAAGCGGCGTTCAGTAGGCATCGTGACCCTTTACTGAACGCTGCTTGGTTTGCCAGTCATCGGGCTCCCACACTGGAACCTCCTCAGGCGGCAACAGGCGCCCGCGAATGATGTCCGCGCCGCGTTCGGCAACCATCATTGAGGGTGCGTTCAAATTACCGTTGGTAATCGACGGGAAAATTGACGAATCAATAACACGCAAGCCCTTGACTCCGCGTACCTGACACTCGGAGTCCAACACCGCCATCGGATCGTCAGCCGCACCGAGCTTTACGCTGCACGATGGGTGATAGGCGCTCTCCACGTTGGCGCGCACCCACGCATCTATCGCCTCATCACTGTCGATGTGGTATCCCGGCTGAATCTCATCACCGCGATAGATGGCCAACGCCTCCTGTCCGAGCATCTCGCGCGTTAGTCGGATCGCCGCGCGCCAATCCTCGACGTCCTCGCGCGCTGTCAGGTAATTGAACAGGATCGAAGGCGACTGCGCGGGATCCGAGGAGCGAATACGTACGTGGCCACGGCTGACAGGCTTATTGGGGCCCACGTGCACCTGAAAACCATCGCCTCCAAAAGCTGAACGACCGTCGTAACGCATCGCTGCCGGCAAGAAGTGATGTTGTATGTCAGGTGAGCGTCTGCCCGCTTTTGAACGGATAAACGCACAGGCTTCAAAGTGATTGGTCGCGCCAAGCCCATCCCGAGTCATTAACCAACGCGCTCCAATCAGTCCCTTGCGCCACCACGACAAGTGCTTGTTCAACGAGACCGGCTGCAGGCAACGGTACTGAAAGTAGACCTCAAGGTGATCCTGAAGGTTCTCGCCTACACCGGGCGCATCAACAACAACCGGTACAGCAGCAGCCTCCAACACCTTGGCAGGACCAATTCCGGAGCGTTGCAACACGGCGGGGGAGCCAATTGAGCCTGCAGACAGAATCACCTCACGTGTAGCCGCAAGACTCATGACACGACCACCGCTGTGATAGACGACCCCGATTGCTCGCGTGCCCTGCAGGAGCACCCGATCCACCAACACGCCGGTCAGCACACGCAAATTAGGTCGCGCCCTGGCGGATCTCAAGTAGGCGCGAGCAGTCGAAGCTCGCACACCCCTGTCCACGTTCATGTGCATCTGGCCGACACCTTCCTGCTGGTGCCCGTTATAGTCCGGGGTAAACGGATACCCCGCCTGTTCGCCGGCTGCAATATATGCCTCATACAAAGGGTTAAGGCGCATATCATTGCCTGCACACACCGCCACCGGCCCACTGCCGCCTCGATAGCGGTTGGCCCCGTGATACCAGGATTCGAGACGTTTGTAGTAAGGCAAACAGTGCGCATAGTCCCAGCCTTCCGCACCGCGCTCAGCCCATTCATCAATATCACAAGCATGGCCCCGCACAAAAGCCATTCCATTGATCGACGATGATCCACCGAGTACACGCCCGCGAGGACAATCCAGTTGCCTGCCGTCCAGGCCGGGCTCAGGCTCTGATTCAAAGCCCCAGTTAAAACGCGGCAGGTTCATGGGGATTGACAAGGCGCTGGGCATTTGCACAAAGGGGTGAACATCCGAACCCCCAGCCTCAAGCAAGATGACACTGACCTCGGGATCCTCTGACAAACGTGCCGCGAGGATTGAGCCTGCTGAGCCGGACCCGACAATGATGTAGTCCGCCTCGCCGGTGTTCATGCCGTTTATCGGACCGTTCATCGACGTATTCATGAGACTTGAGCAGGCACGCGTGAGCCAGCCTCCACCTCGTTCAGGTCCAGATGATTGCGCATGAATCGATCAGGCGCTGTCTGTCTGGGCTCGTGATCCCAGGGCGTGTATCGCCCCTCTCTGAGCGCCTCGTAGCAAAGGATGCGACGTTGCTGGTTTTCACGGACATCCGCATCCAGTGCATCCAGATTCCAGCCGCACTCGAGCAGAGATTGAAAGTGTTTCAGCACATCGGAACACGCGGGATCGGTCGCTAGATTGTCGCGTTCAGCAGGATCACTGGCGAGGTCAAACAGCTGTTCAGGATCAGCAGCGCAATAGATGTATTTGTAATTCCCTTCTCGCAACATGACCATACTGCTGACCGAGCCTTCCGCCATGTACTCAACAGCGACGACGCGCTCCGTTGGAGCAGCTCCGTTGATCATTGGCATCAAGGATCGCCCGTCAAAGGGGATAACCACATCCTCTGACTTGACACCGGCTATATCGAGCAAGGTAGGCACCACATCCATAGCAGAGGTCGGGGCGTCAAGACTGCGCCCCGCGCCACGACCATCAGGAAATGCGATGCTCAGTGGCACGCGTGCAGCGCCTTCAAAAAAATTCATCTTGTACCAAAGTCCGCGCTCACCCAGCATGTCGCCGTGATCAGCGCAAAACACCACCACCGTATTGTCCCCAAGCCCGGTTGCTTCAAGCGTTGACAGCAACTCGCCGATCTTGTCATCAAGGTAGGAAATATTGGCGCAATAGGCACGACGCGCCGCGGCCACATGCGCATCAGTGACCGTAAAGCGTTCTGCATCCACGGCACCGTACAGCCTCTGGGTATGAGGGTCACGTTCGGCTGCATCAAGCTCTTGCGTGTTTGGCGCCGGGATGTCCACACCGTCATAGCGAGCCCATTGTTCCGGACGACAGGTGTAGGGATCGTGAGGGTGGGTAAAACTGACCGTCAGACAGAAAGGACGTTCGTCTTGACGTCGTGCCAATTGCAACAGGCGAGCATTGGCATGATACGCCACCTCGTCGTCGTACTCGAGTTGGTTGCTGGTATGCGCCACACCGGCTTCAGTGACTGACGACAGGTTGTGATACCACCAATCAACGCGCTCAAGCGGACGCTGCCAATCCGGTGTCCAGCCGAAGTCTGCGGGATAGATATCGGTTGTCAGGCGATCCTCAAATCCGTGCAATTGGTCTGCGCCGACAAAGTGCATCTTTCCCGACAAGGCGGTGTACCAACCGGCACGCCTCAAATAGTGCGCATAGGTCGGTAGGTTGGATGGGAACTCGGCCGCATTGTCGTAGACCGTGGTAGTCGATGGCAACAAACCGGTTACGAAAGAGGCACGTGCAGGCGTGCACAAGGGACTTGGCGTATAGCAGCTTGAACAGTTGACACTGCGCTCATGCAAAGCGCGCAAATGAGGCACATCAAGGAAAGCTGCAGGGCCGTCTTGCCAGAAGGTACCGGTCAACTGGTCCACCATCAGGATCAGGATGTTGGGTGGCCGGGAGGGCTCGGGCGCATGACTCATGTAGCAGCTTCTCGGTGGTGCTTTCGTTCGATGACATCGCAACGAAACTTACCCGAAATCACGCCATGGTGTGGTTTCAGAAGCGCCTCCCGCTATCGGGCTGCAGTCGCTATCAGAAATCTGTCTTGACTCCCCCTTCAGCGGTACGCCGTTCCACATACTCGTCTAGCTCCGCAGCAATACCTCCATCAATCGCTGGCGCCTGGTAGATCTCGAGCCGTTCTTTCCACAGGCGGTTGGCGTGCTGCATGGTGGTGGGTGATCCTGCCTCCAGCCAACTTTCAAAATTGCGCCAATCAGACAGCATCGGCGCATGAAAGGCATCTCGATACCGCTCCTGTGTGTGAGCGGTACCAAAGAAGTGGCCACCAGGCCCAACATCAGCAATCGCTTCCAGGGCCAAGGCCTCGGCCGACAAATCCAGCGGCTCCATGAGCTTCTCCACCATTTGCAGCAGCTCGATGTCTAGCATCGTCTTCTCATAGGAACAACACAAACCACCCTCAAGCCAGCCAGCTCCATGCTTGAGCATGTTGACTCCGCCGTTGATAGCGCCCCACAAGGAGAAGACACTCTCATAGGCGGCCTGAGCATCTATGGTGTTGGCAGCACACACGTTACTGCTGCGATACGGAATCGCATATCGTCTGGCGAGCTGCCCACCCACCAGCTGTGCGCGCATGTACTCAGGCGTACCGAATGCCGGAGACCCCGATTTCATGTCCACATTGCTGGTAAAGCCTCCGTAGACCACCGGTGCACCTGGACGCACCAGTTGACTGAAGGCAATGGCGGCGAGCGCTTCGGCATTCTGTAACACCAGTGCACCGGCTATTGTCACTGGCGCCATGGCACCCGCCAGGGTAAAGGGCGTGATCACCACTGGCTGGCCCATACCACTCATCTCGATGATGCCTTGCATCATCGGAATATCTAGCTGCAGAGGTGAGTTGGTATTGATGACAGTCCATACCGATGGCTGCTCACGCAATTGTTCAACACTGACACCACGCCCGATACGCGTCATCTCTATCGCATCTTGATTGCGCTCGGCACCCAGCGAATAAATACAAAACGCCTTGTCGGTCAGAGTCAGAAGATCACGAACGCATTCCAGATGACGCACCGATGCATGCACATCGACCGGCTCACAAGGGTAACCACCGTTCATGTGCAACACGTTATGCAACTGTGACAGTTTCAAGAAGTTGCGATAGTCGAGCTGATTTCCTGTGCGCCTGCCACGATCCATACAGGAAGCATTCGGTGCGCTGGCCATCATGCAAAACGCCAATGCATCCCCCCCGATCTCAACGTCATGAGCAGGATTGCGAGCGTGCAGGCGAAAGCTGCCAGGCACTGTCTTGAGTTGCGCCAGCACAAAATCCGGATCCAGATGTACCCGTAGCCCGTCAGCACCGATCCTGGCGCCCGCTGAACGAAACCGCTCACGCGCCTCGTCATGCAATACCGCGATACCCGTGTCTTGCAACACCCGGAGCGAGCCCTCGTGAATGGACTCAAGCTCATCCGCTGATACACCGTCGATGGGCGCTAGCGTACGGCGCGGCTGCTTGAATGGTCGCTGCGCGATTGAGCCATCAGGCGTGCCGCGATGACTACGCCGCCGTGATCGGCGTCGAGGGGCTGAGCCCTTTGAAGTCATGGATTGGGTCATATGCGAATGGTTGCGTGGGGCGTCCTTGGGCACACCACACCGGCCGTTTCCCGGCCCGCCACCTACTTGGTGCCGAAGATTCGGTCGCCGGCGTCACCCAGGCCCGGGACGATGTAGCCGTGATCGTTCAGATGGGAGTCCACAGCTGCGGTAACCACCGGCACATCCGGGTGTGCCTCATTGAAGGCCTTGATACCTTCGGGTGCCGAGATCAGGCAGACAAAACGCATGTCTTTGGCGCCCCCGTTCTTAAGCCTCTGCACAGCAGCGATCGCCGAGTTTGCGGTAGCAAGCATCGGGTCAACGCACACGATCAAACGCTCACCGATATCGCCTGGTACTTTGTAATAGTACTCAACGGCCTCGAGGGTATCCGGGTCACGATAGAGACCCACATGCCCTACTCGTGCGGATGGGATCACGTCCAGCATGCCGTCGAGCATGCCATTGCCCGCACGCAGGATGGAAATGAACGCAAGCTTGCGCCCTTTCAGCACCGGCGCACTCATCGGCTCAACCGGCGTCTCGATGTCACGCATCTCAAGCGGTAGATCCCGAGTGACCTCAAAGCACAATAACCAGGAGATCTCACGCAACAACGCACGAAACGCACTCGAACTTTGCTCTGACTGGCGCATCAAGGTCAGCTTGTGTTGCACCAGCGGATGTTGCACCAAGGTGGCCTTCAGTCCGCGCTCGGTCAAATCCTTGTCGGTGAGCATGGTGTTTTCCTCAATGAGCAGGCTGTTGTTCGGTGGCAGGGTGATGACCGGGCGTTACGCGTCAGGCGATTTTTTTGTAGCGCGTACGCTTGGGCTGCACGGCGTCGTCTCCAAGGCGCTCTCGACGGTCCGCCTCGTACTCGGTGTAGTTACCCGCAAAAAAGTTGATTTCATCCGGTGCTTCGTAGGCAAGGATGTGGGTCGCAACACGATCAAGGAACCAGCGATCGTGGCTGATAACTACAGCAGAACCTGCAAAATCGAGCAAGGCCTCTTCCAGCGCCCGCAAGGTTTCCACGTCAAGATCGTTGGAGGGCTCATCGAGCAACAGCACGTTGGCACCCTGCTTGAGTGTCAAGGCAAGGTGCAGCCGGCCGCGCTCACCGCCAGAGAGATCCTTGACGAACTTCTGCTGATCCTGTCCCTTGAAGTTGAAGCGCCCGACATAGGCACGCGCAGGCATTTCATGAGTACCGATGGTGATCACATCACTACCATCGGAGACGATATCGAAAACGGTCTTGTCACCGTCAAGGTCATCACGGCTTTGATCCACAAACGCAAGATCAACTGTTTCACCGATATCAATGCTGCCGCTATCCGGTGATTCCTGCCCCATGATCATCCTGAACAGCGTGGACTTACCTGCACCGTTGCCACCAATAATGCCAACTATGGCACCAGGCGGTATGGCAAAGGACAGGTCCTCAATCAATACTCTGTCCCCGTAGGACTTGGTGACGTTGTTGAACTCAATGACCTTGTCACCCAGACGCTGGCCTGCCGGGATGTAGATTTCGTTGGTCTCGGCGCGCTTTTGAAACTCTTGCGTCTGCATCTCGGCGAAGCGCTGCAGGCGTGCCTTGGACTTGCTCTGCCGACCCTTGGCACCTTGTCGTACCCACTCAAGCTCAGCCTTCATTGCCTTGGCGTGACTGGACTCCTGTTTGGACTCCTGTTCAAGGCGCGCGGATTTCTGGTCAAGCCAGCCCGAGTAATTACCCTCATAAGGAATGCCATGTCCACGATCCAGCTCAAGTATCCAGCCAGCAACATTGTCAAGGAAGTAACGGTCGTGGGTAATCGCAACCACGGTGCCGTTGAAATCCCCCAGAAACTGCTCCAGCCAGTGCACCGAATCCGCATCGAGGTGGTTGGTGGGCTCATCGAGCAGCAGCATGTCCGGGCCTGAGAGCAGCAAACGACAGAGGGCCACGCGACGCTTCTCGCCGCCCGACAAATGCTCGATCTTTGCGTCCCAGGGCGGCAGTCTGAGTGCATCCGCCGCCTTGTCCATCTGCACTTCCATATTGTGCCCGTCAGCCGCTTCAATGATCGCTTCAAGCTTGCCCTGCTCGGCGGCTAGCGCATCAAAATCTGCATCAGGTTCCGCGTAAGCGGCATAAACCTCATCCAGCCTTGCCTTGGCGTCATTCACCTCGCCTACGGCCTGCTCGACAATCTCGCGCACCGTCTTGTCAGGGTCGAGCTTTGGCTCCTGCTCCAGATACCCGATATTGAGGTTTGGCATGGGCCGGGCCTCGCCCTCAATCTCGGTATCCACGCCTGCCATGATTCTCAACAAGGTCGACTTGCCAGCGCCGTTCAGCCCCAACACGCCAATTTTGGCGCCAGGGAAGAAGGACAGCGAGATGTTCTTCAGGATCTCGCGCTTGGGCGGCACGATCTTGCCGACCCGATTCATGGTGTAGACGTACTGGGCCATTGCAGCGGTGGTCTGTTGAGGCTAAAGGGCAGTATCAGCGAACTGATCTACCCTGATTATATCGAGTGTGCACAGCTGCGCCCGGTTTGCTCACGTGACAAAACTGGTTTCAAAGCAGGCATCACAGCATGCAACGATTCTCGCAAACACGCCACACATTATCGCGGTGTTGGATGGTGACGATATTCAGCGCGTCCGCCTTCTCGTATTCGGTACGCCAGACGAAACGGTAGCGCGGCGACACTTCTGTCTGCCGTACCACGCAGCCGAAGTAGCTGCGTGAACGATACGGCCCAAGTTCACGCGCCATCGCGTCAAGATCCTCCTGAAAGCGTGCGTCATCAAGCCCGCCCAGATCATCTGAATCCCAGCGCTGGCTCCAGGCTGCAAAATCGCGCAGGCGCTCGGCCTCCAACATCTCGTCGAGGTAGCGCTCGGCTATGACTCGCTCGCTTTCGTGCTCGCTCATCAGGCGTCTTCTCCACTCCGATTGTGCAGTTGTATATTCAGACCTTCGGTGACGCCATCTTGCCTCACAACAGACGTACATGCCCCGCGCTCACGAGGCCGCCGTCTCGCCCCCCATCTTGCCCACGGACTTCCTGCTTCGGCGCTCACCACGCAGCACAAACACATTACCTGCGAGTGCCAGCAAAAGGCCTGACATAGCCAGTGGCGTCCACTGCCATCCTTCGGCGAAGGTCGACATCAGCAAGGCTCCGATCGGAAACATGACGGTTGCATAGGCGGCACGCCCGGCACCGATACGTCCAATCAGGTTGAGATAGGCCCAGAACGCAAGAATGGTCGAGACGAGCACCAGAAAAATCATCGATCCCACGTAGGCTACTGACCAGTCAAATCTGAACTCGTAACCGAAGACCACCACGAGCACCGCACTCCACACCATTCCATACAACATGCCCCAGGCCGAGGCCGACACTACCGGAACTGATTGTCGCTGCAAGGACTGGCTGACGAGGTTGCCCAAACAGAAACTCATGGTGCCACTGACACACAGAGCGAGTCCTGTCATTGCACCGATGCCTCCCGTCAATTCGCGACCGTACAGCATGGCGATGCCACACGCGCCCAAGGCCGCACCAAACCAGCGTCGCGGCCCTGCCCTGTCACCACGAGCAGCGGCGATACCCAAATTGACAATCGAGGCCAGCGAGAAAACCACAGCCAGCAATCCGGACACGACGTAGAGCGAACCGACGTAAAAAAGAATGAAGTTGGTTGAGAACAACAGCATGCCGAGCAGCATGAAGTCGAAGTGGCGACGCAACGGAAATATCAGCGCGGTTCCACTGACCCGAACCCAAACAAACATGATGGCGCTCGCCATACCGAAGCGCCACGTGGTTGAGACCGGCGCCGGAATACCTGTCGACATGTTGATCGACAAGGCATACCACGACAGCGACCAGGCCGCGACCGTGGCGGCAAACAGGCCAAACTCATAACGGCCAAAGCGAGCTTCGTTTTGCACAGCGTTTTTATGTGGCCTTATCGAGGCGACAAACCGGCCAGCTGACGACCCTCTTCGGTCTTGATGGAGAAGTCCCCGCCGTCGTGGATTCGCGCAGCATCGGTGCAGAGGTACACAATCGCTTGCGCCGCATCTTCGGCAGGTATGTGTGCGGACCAGTCGAGTTGGCTAACTGGATTCACACCGGAATCACGAATGACCTCCTGCATGTTGGTGGCAACGGTGCCGGGAGACAGTCCCACGACACGCACGCCCTGCTCGGCCCACTCCTTGTGCCCACAACGTGTGAGTGCCAACACGGCAGCCTTGGTGGCGCAGTAGTGACTCCAACCTTCCAGCGCACCGGTGGCGGCACCTGATGACAAGTTGACGATCACACCACCGCCATCACTCAAGGCAGGAAAAGCCGCGTGCATGACGTGGTACACGCCCTTGAGGTTCACGTCCACGACCCGGCCCCAGGCTTCAGGGTCAGAGACTTCGATACGCGCTACCGGATCAATCAGGCCCGCATTGTTCACGACAATACCAAGGCCACCAAAGTGTGCAAGCACCTGTTCTACGGCGGCAGCAACCTCGTCTGCATTGGCAACATCACAGCGAATTGCAATGGCGGCATCGCCGATGTCTTGCGCAAGGGCTGAGATGTCGGTTTGCGAGCGTGCCAGTAGAGCGACCTTTGCACCGGCACTGACCAGCGCTCGGGCTGCCGCTGCGCCGATCCCTCGACTGGCTCCGGTTACAAGGGCAACACGATCAGCGAGCTCGGTCATCAGCGTTCTTCAATGCGGTGGGCAGGTGGCAGAGACTACCGAATTGCCCCAGCGGACGTACCAGTTTGTTAACGAGTGCAAATCTGCGGCTGCAATCCCCTTGCATTCCCATACCTTGCACTTGCACGCCCGATTGGGCAGCTAACGGGAAACCCCATGAAACACCAGAAGAGCGAGAAAAACCACAACCGACCAGATGTCGATCATCGGCGACGCCGCACACTCAAGGGCATGGCCTCATTCGGTGCAAGCGGTCTTGTAAGCGGATGGTCCGGCGTCGCGCTAGCCAACTCTGCGCTAGCGGCCCCGGATGCCAACGGCAGGGCTACTACAAACGCTCGTCAACTCGATCTTGACGCCACACTGATCAGCGGCCGCGATGTTGCGGAAGACACCTTGCTACTGCGCAATCTGACCGACTCTGACATCAGCATCTCGCGTTTTCACGCGAATCGTGTGGTGTTTGACGGCGACATGATCGACTGCAACGATGCCTGTACCGAAGGATCAATCAAGGTGCCCGCCGGGCGTGAGGTGTCTGTTCAGATAAAACCCATCCTGGCCAACGCGGTTAACGCGATCGAGTCTCCCGCCGGCGACTTCATTGCAGTGGATACAGTTGAGCGACTACCTCACGGTACGCGCATCGTGCACCTGTCTGCCTACATGGCTGGCAGTGCAGCGGTGCTTGTGCAAAGTCCGCTGCACGTAGCAGCCTAAGCTACACGGGCATGAATCCCTGGGCATGATTCATTGGACCCGGCCGCCGTTGCGTGGCCGGGCACTCAGTGGGGCATGGACTGCACAAGCGTTATGGAGAACGGCTTGAGATCGACTGTCTGACCGGGCAAATCCCACTCGCGCGATTCGAGTCCGCCACCCATACCTGAGCGCACCGGCCCGCCGTCCGGGGCTCGTGTGAGCGGTGTTGAGTCGCTGTGCTGTTCAGCCCGGTGACGAACGCCGGGCTTCAACAAACCACTGACCTGCACATTTTCGATCAGCTGCTGTGTGGCATTGATCAACACGATCGCCTCACTATCATCGCCAGACAGCATGACACCGGAGACACCCGGCGCACCTTCGACAGGTCTGATCTGATCTACGCCATCAAAGCTCAATGAACGGAATTCCCTTCGGTTATGGAGAGCGCGCAGCAATACGCCCATCGCAAGATCCTCTGCTGCTACCCCTTCGACTTCCGGTACGTCTGCACTACCGGACAGTGTCAACGAGGACAAACGTGGCGCAAGGGCAAGTGATCGAGTTGCAACAATCGCCTTGTACAAAGCGTGTACCCAGGTGCCCTGCAGCGACTCAAGCTCACTGAAGTATTCGTCTGACCAAAACGAGTATCCCGCCGGAACTTGTACAAGGTCACGAGCTACAGGTCCACTCGCATGTCGGTGCGCTCGCCCCAACGTAAGCTCGGCAGCGTCTGCGCTGTCCAGCCCGGTGGGCAAGGAGGTCTTGGGTGCGCGCTCAAAACTCAAGGCATCCACATTACGCAACCTTCCGGAAGCTAGTGCCACATGCAACGCCTTGTTCCAGTCAGTGGCATTGTGTGCACCTCGACTTGACTCAGCAACAACACCCACCTCAATAGTCGCATCAAAGCCCTTGATGTTTTGGGCAACGCGATTGGCGTGTCGAATATACCGTTGCACATTCCCGGTATAGATCCCCGGTACAAGGTCATTGGAAAAATCCGCGCCGATCACAACCCGTGCAACTGACCGACCGGCACGCTCAAACGCTGCCAGCGCCGCTAGCATGTCATCTATCTTGGCGTCGAGCACGGCCAGACTATCCGGCGTCGCTCGACCATCAGCAATGCTCAAACCGGTGACGGGCGTCGGGTTGGCGATGTTCAGGATGTAGAGGATCTGAGTGTGCTCGGCAATGGCAGCCACCACATCAGACGGCCTCAGCGACTCACCGGGCAGACCGGTTGTATCGACATGATGAGACAGCTCGCGAATAACCGTACCCGTGCGCCAATTCCAGAACTGAGAAACTGAGGTGTCGGGGTATCGCACATGACCGGCAACTGTAAGCGCGGCAGGTACACTAATCTCACTGGCCAGTGAGGTGCCAGACTTGTATCCTATGATGTCCGATGTCAGACTTATCGCACTGCCACCGATACGCGCCTGTTGAGCGTCGGCCAGTCCCCAGGGGACCAGCAAGACCAGCGCTTTGATCAAGGTAAGTAGGTAGAGCATGGCCTGCAGCGGTTATCAGGACGGACGCCTACCATCGGCTAGTTGAGCACTCAACTGTGGTTACCAAGCCTACAGATCAACGTCATTGACGACGATTATTTGTCGCATGCCAAACGATAGCTCGATAGCAATGGCTCGGGTCAGAATGTGACCTTGCGTTGACAAGATGACCGCTTAGCAACCCCTGCATTGGCTTGGTAGGGTGCAAGCGCCACCCCAGATGGTGACGCTTGCACACACTGTGCTCTAACGCGGCAAGCCGCTTACGCGGATTGCATATCGCCCGAGGAAACTCCGGCAACCGGTACAGGCTTTTTCATTGCATCACGACGGAAGGGCTCGCCGAGCTCCTGATTGAGTACAACCTCGATGAAGGTGGTGGTGTTCTTGTTCATCTGATCATCAATCGCGGTTTCCAGCGCCTGCGTCAGCTCGGTCATGCCCTTGACCTGCACACCCTTGAGACCACAGGCCTCGGCAATCTTGGCGTATTCAACGCCTTCGTTGAGCTCGGTGCCCACGAAGTTGTCGTCAAACCACAGCGTGGTATTGCGCTTTTCAGCACCCCACTGATAGTTACGGAAAATCACCATGGTGATCGGCTTCCAGTCACCGCGACCGCAGGCGGTCATCTCATTCATGGAGATACCAAAAGCACCGTCTCCTGCAAAGCCGACAACCGGCACATCCGGCTGACCGATCTTGGCACCCAGGATGGCCGGGAAGCCATAGCCGCAAGGACCAAAAAGGCCTGGCGCAAGATACTTTCGCCCGTCCTCAAAACTGGGGTACGCGTTACCGATGGCGCAGTTGTTACCGATGTCACTCGAGATGATTGCCTCCTTGGGCAAGGCCTCGACAATCGAGCGCCAAGCCTCCCGCGGTGACATGCGATCAGGGTCTCGCTGGCGAGCGCGCTCGTTCCAGTTGGTGCCTGGATCATCATCTTCGTGGTCCAGCCCCATAAGCTCCTGCTTCCAGCGCGCCTTGGTGTCACGAATCTCCTCTTTCCGAGCAGCACGACCGCTGTCACCGGCGCCACCACCGAGTGACGCAAGAAGCTGCTCGGCAACCTGCCTTGCATCGCCCTGAATGGCGACGTCCACGCGCTTGGTCAGACCGATGCGATCGGAGTTGATATCCACCTGAATCAGCTTGGCGTCTGCCGGCCAATAGTCGATGCCATAGCCCGGTAGCGTCGAGAAGGGATTCAGACGCGTGCCAAGAGCCAGCACTACATCGGCCTTGGCGATCAGCTCCATCGCAGCCTTTGAGCCGTTGTACCCCAGCGGGCCGACGGCTAGCGGGTGGGAGCCCGGGAAGGCATCATTGTGCTGGTAGTTGCAGGCAACCGGTGCATCGAGCTTCTCGGCGAGCGCCGCCGAGGCTGGAATGCCATCAGCGAGTACCACACCGGCGCCATTGAGAATGACCGGGAACGACGCCTCACTCAGCAGTTTGGCTGCCTCAGCTATGGCTGACTCGCCACCGCGTGGGCGCTCAAGACGCACCACCTGCGGCAGCTCGATGTCGACAACCTGGGTCCAGTAGTCGCGGGGGATGTTGATCTGCGCCGGTGCTGAGCCCCGAATGGCCTTCTCGATGACGCGGTTGAGCACCTCTGCCATGCGCGAGGGGTCGCGCACCTCTTCCTGGTAGCAGACCATGTCCTCGAACAGTTTCATCTGCTCGATCTCCTGGAACCCGCCCTGCCCGATGGTCTTGTTGGCCGCCTGGGGCGTGACCAGCAACAGCGGTGTGTGATTCCAGTAGGCGGTTTTGACCGGGGTCACAAAATTGGTAATACCCGGACCGTTCTGGGCAACCATCATGGACATGCGTCCTGTGGCGCGCGTGTAGCCGTCGGCCATCATGCCGGCGTTGCACTCATGCGCACAGTCCCAAAAGGTGATGCCCGCTTTGGGAAAGAGATCCGAGATCGGCATCATAGCCGAGCCGATGATGCCAAAGGCGTGCTCGATGGCGTGCATCTGGAGGACCTTTACAAAGGCCTCCTCGGTGGTCATTTTCATGTTTGAGTATCTAGGTCGATGGACAGGGCCTGCGGCCCGGATCAGGTAATTGCGTGACGCAGGTTACGCGATTATCCGAACACGATAAACGACCTTGGCCGGAGCCGCTACAGCCAGCCACGACGGGGCTATGTAGCCAGTCTGAGTCGAGCTTGGATGACAGTTGCCGTGGCCATCGGCGCGCTGGAGTGATGCACCGGCACATCCATGCTGGCGCCGTGTTATCCGGGCCATTATTTATGTATCTGACGATCGACATGACCTTGGATGTCAGAGCGCTCCACATCACATCTGGCGACAGTGCATCGCCTGGTGACTAGAATCCGAGGGCCGGTCCGATTATCAGCCCGGTCGCAGGATTTGGTCTCAAATCTCGGCTACTCAGGAATCAGAACCCATGTTTGCCTCGTTTTTCCCTCGCCCCAAGATGTTCGTCTGGTCCGCCGTCGGGTGGTTTTTTCTGGCGCTGTTTGTCTGGTACGGGTTTGCTGACGGGCTGGCACCGCAGCTCAGCCTGATGCGTGAGGCGGCAGAAGTGGCCGAGGGCGAACGCGCGCCATTTCTGAACCCGGACAAGGTCTGGCTCTACCAGTATCTGGTGCTTGCGACCTTCGTGTTCTGCATTATCTGGGGTTTTATTGATCGCAATCGTTGGTACGGCTGGGCCGTCTGGGGCAGCGCCGTGATCTTGCTGGTGACTTACTTCAATGTGCAGATCGGGGTCTATCTCAACACGTGGTACGGCGAGTTCTTTGATCTGATCCAGCAGGCCCTGACAGACCCTGGCAGCGTCACCCTGGAGGAGTTCTTTGGTCAGCTCATCACTGTGTTCTACGTCCTCGTTCCCTTGATCATGGTACTGGTGCTGTTGTCCTACTTCACCCAGCACTACGTGTTTCGGTGGAGAACCGCCATGAACGATTACTACATGAGCAACTGGACGCGACTGCGGGATATTGAGGGTGCAGCCCAGCGAGTGCAGGAAGACACCATGCGTTTTGCCGGCATCGTCGAGGGTCTGGGTTCGAACTTTGTCAGCGCCATCATGACGCTGATTGCCTTCATACCCTTGCTGTGGACCCTGTCCGCACAGATCACGGAATTACCCTTTCTCGGCGCGGTACCAGGCTCACTGGTCTTTGTTGCGCTGATCTCGTCCATCTTTGGAACCGTGCTGTTGGCAGCGGTGGGCTACCGGCTGCCCGGGCTCGAGTTCAACAATCAAAAAGTGGAGGCGGCTTACCGCAAGGAGCTGGTGTTTGGGGAAGACAACGCCGAGCGCGCTCAACCGATGCAAATCACTGAGCTCTATTCCAGCGTTCGCAAAAACTATTTCAAACTGTACTTCAACTATCTGTACTTCAATGTCTTTCGCTACGCCTACCTGCAGGGGGCAAACTTCATCCCTCTGGTCGCCATGGCGCCCACGATTGTTGCAGGCGCGATCACATTTGGCACCTTCCAACAGATCAACCAGGCCTTTGGCCGAGTGGAAAACTCGTTTCAGTTTCTGGTTAACTCATGGACAACCATCGTTGAGCTGATGTCCATTCACAAGCGACTGCGTGCCTTCGAGTCGCGGCTTGATGGTGACATCACCATCGACCCGGCAGAGCCCGCCTTGCAGATGTAGTGCGGATCTGCGCACAACGCTCTACGCCTCGGTGCTTGCCATCCGGGCGTAGAGCGTGATCTTGTCGATATAGCTTTGGGTCCCGGCATGCATACCAGCGATCTGCTCGTTTGATAGTTCGCGCACGACCTTACCCGGGGAGCCGAGAAAGAGTGAGCCGTCGGGTATGACAGTATTCTCTGTCACCAGCGCCTTGGCGCCGATCAGGCAGTTGCGACCAATAAGCGCGCCGTTGAGCACAACGGCGCCGATACCGATCAAGCTGCCGTCGCCAACGGTGCAGCCATGCAGCATGGCCTGATGCCCAACGGTGACATGCTCGCCGATGCTCAAGGGGACGCCAGAATCAACATGCAATACCGCACCGTCCTGGATGTTGCTACCAGTGCCAATCGATATGGTGTCATTGTCGGCACGGATAACAGCACCAAACCAGACACTGACACGGGCCGATAATCGGGCATCGCCGACAACGTGGGCACCGGGGGCGATAAAGCCGCCCTCCGCTACCGAAGGACTGCGGGTATCCAGGGTATAGAGCATCAATCACTATCCATGCAGGTATCAGCCTGCGATCCTGTCACAGTTATTCCGTGATGGGGTAGGCATCATTTACGTGTATCGAATGAAGGTACTACGCGAAATTCGGTATTTGGCTATCAAGGAACAAGCGTATTCAACCGATAGCTCTGTTGCAAAGCTGCATCGGGAAAACGTATGGGCACTACAGACAGTCTGAACGCAGGCGCCGTATCCAACACCATGAACGCAGGCACGGAGCCGTCAGCGCAAAATCGGCGTCTTGTAAACGCCGTGTGGCAGCCTTTTGTGCAATTCAAATTGCTAATGTACATGCTGGGTACCACAGCAGTCGTCGCTGTGCTTTTGGGGACTTTCTTGTATTTCGCTTTCAGCGACCTAATTTCTGTGGTCTCCAGTGCCAACGAGGGCACGGGGTACTACGGTGAAATGATAGAGATTCAGCTGGTACACGTGTTTCGCTATTGTGGTGCGCTGTTTGTGCTCTACATCGCTTTGCTTGCAGCTGTGTGCATTGCCTACACACACCGACTGGTTGGCCCCTTTCGACCATTCACCAGACACATTGAAGCACTTACAAAGGGTGACTACGCCAGTCGTGTAAACCTGCGCAAGGGCGATCTGGACATGCACACACAACACGCCGAACGCCTCAATGCTTTGGCAGCTGAACTCGAACGGCTCAAGAAAGGCACTAGCTGAAAACACACGAGTGCGTCTGCACCCTGAGGTGGCTTGACAACCGCCTCGTCAGTTAGCCAGTCCTGACGGGTTACGCGCCAGCCGTTGGTTGCGCACACGCTCTCGCCAAATCGTGTAGATCGACGCCACAACAATGATTGCGGCCCCCACCCATGTCGAGACGCCCGGGAAAGTATTGAACCAGAACCAACCGAATGCGGCTGCATACAGAAGGCGCACGTAGTCCAGTGAGGCGAGCATCGAGGCCTCACCCCAGGTAAAGGCAAGCACGTTAAGCTTCTGCGCAAAGTAGGACACCACACCGATCGCGATCAACAGCCCCCACTCGGCTGGCGTTGGCGCCTGCCAGGTGATCACACCTGGCACCAACATCACAAGCCCGACCCCAGCGGCCTGATAGAGCAGTATGGTGTTGGTTGGATCGGTGCGCGTGAGCAAGCGTATAACGACCATGACAGCGCCCGCCGCCGCAGCCCCTGCAATGGCCAGAACAGCATAGATGTTGGCTACTTCGCTGCCGGGGCGCACCATCACCAGCACGCCAACAAAGCCGATGGCCACCGCGGTCCAACGGTGCACCCCAACCGTCTCCTTCAACACCAGCACAGCGAAAATCGTGACGAAGAAACTCTTGGCAAACCCCAGCGCCGTCGCATCCGCCAAAGGCAGGTTTATCACTGCGGTGAAGCCACACAGCATCGCTACCAGAGCGAGAGCAATGCGTAATATCTGTAGCCTTGGACGCTGGCTTCTGAATGCGCTGGGGAAGTTTGCAAACAAGGTAGGCCCGAGCATGACCAACATGCCAAGCTGACGCACAAACAAAATTTGAAACACGGACAAGCGGCTGCCAGCGAGCTTGATCATCGCCACCATCAAGGCAAAACCCGCAGCAGCCAGCATCAGGGTCAAGGCACCCTTGAAATTACCTGGTAACTGCCGAAATCGATTGGCTAGCGCGAGCACTCAGACGCTAGCCAAAACACTCAACAAACGACCACTGCGCAAACGCCATAGCCGCTTCATTGGCTTGGCACAGTCTTGCCACGCGTCGGGTCGCCAACAATAATGGTGACCTCGTGCTCATCGCGCAGGGTGGAATCCTGGGTGTTCAGGGCTGTGAATCTGAAACGGTGTTCCCCCTGATCACGATCGCTTGTCATCCAGTGAAAGGTGCGCGACCCATCGCTGTTCTCATCAAAACTTGCGTTTCGGGGGAGTCGGTCTATCTGGACCACGGCGGGTTGCCCCTCGGGCACTTCCGGTCTTACCTTGAACTGCACAGTCCGCCCGGCGCTGACGATGAGGTTGGACATTTCATCGAACCGTGGTGCCACCGCTTGACCCGCCGCTAGTGGCGGAGCGGACTGCGCGGCAGGAGGCTCAAGGGGCAGCTCTGGCGAGGGGGCTGTCGGCACCTGCGCCGCGCTGTTGGCCGCAGGCTGTCCGGGAATACGCGTTTGAGTCCCAGCGGGCGCAACGGTAAATGTCCAGCGCGTGCGTACCTGTCGCATGGGGTCATTGTCGCTGCTAGCGAGCAGCTCAACGGTATGATTACCGAGCTGCGCGGCGCTCGGCCGCCATTGAAGCTCGTGCCAGCCACCAAAGCGCTGGGTGACACTCAAGTCGTCCGGCCCGTCGACCACATCGACACTGGCACCCTCATCAGGCTCGCGCCCCTCAACACGAAACCACAACGAGAAAGGCCGCTCGGTGTTCAATGTTTGCAGTGCCAACATGGGCAGCCCGAGCGGCGGCAGCGTGTTCAGCGCCATGATCCCACTTTGCTCCACAGCGGACAGCAACAACGCCATGGACTGCCGACGTGTTGGCTTGTTGACGTCGACCGCGAGCACAACGATCCGGGCAGCGGTTGACACGTGCTCAGGCACATTCCAGCGCAGCGTCCAACCATCAGCGTGTGTTTCCAGCTCAACACCCACAGGCGAACGCTCCAGCATCACGCGCATGGCGCGTTCCGGGTCAATAGCCTCAAGCTCTACTACCCACTCGCCCCCGGGCACCAGCGGCGGCGCCGAAACCGGAGCTAAAAGCACAGGATCATCCGTGGCCGAAGCTGTACTGCAGACCAGCAGCACAAGTGCTGTCATGCACAGACGCGATAGGCGGAGCCAGGTCATGTATCAGTGGCGGATCGTAGGGCGATGGAACTAGCCAAGCCGCGGGAGTGTGCAGTGAGGACGGGCACCACGTCAAGGTGCAACAGGCTGCAGCGAGCGGGCGCAGCGGAAGGTCAGGTTCCAGCGAGAGGCGCCGTGCACGGCGTGATCGCCCGGTTTCAACGGGCGCACGCCGTGATAGTGCAACCTGGCAGGACCGCCGAATACAACCACATCGCCGTCAGCGACATCGATAGGGATGGAGCGGCCACGCCGTTCGGGTCCGACCATGAAAAAACGCGCCGGAAGCCCCAGCGAGATGGACACGATGGGCTGTTCAAGATCTTGCTCATCGCGATCTTGATGCGCCCCCATGCCCTTGCCAACGGCATAGCGATTGATCAGACAGACATCGGGGGCAAATGCATCAAAGCCACAGGCCTTGGCCGCAGCAAGTGCCACAAGTGAAAAACTCCGGGGCATCTCCGGCCACGGCTCGCCCGAGTCCGGGTCGTGCTCGGCATAACGGTACCCACGCCGGTCGGATACCCATCCGCACTGACCACAGTTGCTCATGGCAACGCCCATCAAAAAACCGCGCGGTGTCTTCATCTGCCTGACCGGCGCCCGCGCGACAACATCTGCCAAGTCTGAGTTCAGTGATTCAGGCTCAGCAAAGCGAGGCAAAAACCAGACACCTGGCATGACATCGACACGCTCGGAAAACCCTTCCAGCAAATCTCCATTCGGTGAACTCATCTATCCAGGTGTCTCCTGATTTACCGCCGACAAGCGAGGCTTGAACAACGCAATCGCGTTTGGTCGTGATTATCGCACCAGCCAAGTGCAAGCAATCAAAATCGCGCACCAGCAGCCTGCAGCCCAAAGCCTTGCAAACAGGAACTGATGTTCTAGCTGGTTGTTTTTTATACGCTTGTTGTGATGGCACGGACCCTGTACCCCTCTTGGAGTCGCATCGCGTCAGACGATGCACATACATATCCGATTCATACGAGAAAACGGCACAGAAATGCACATCAAGATAGAAACCAGCATTACGCGCTGCAGCGCGGCCAGAGCAGTCGGCACCGCGCTGTTCGCAGGCGCGCTGACCAGCACCAGCGCCTTCGCACAGGACGACACCATCAAGGTCGGGGTTTTGCATTCGCTCTCAGGGACTATGGCGATCTCCGAGACGACACTTAAAGACACCATGCTGATGTTGATCGATCAGCAGAACGAGAAAGGCGGAGTACTCGGCAAGCAGCTGGAGGCAGTCGTCGTCGATCCTGCATCCGACTGGCCACTGTTTGCCGAAAAGGCCCGTGAGTTGATCGAGGTGGAAGGGGTTGCAGTGACATTTGGTGCGTGGACATCGGTTTCACGAAAGTCGGTACTGCCGGTCCTTGAGGAACTCAACAGCCCCATGTTCTACCCGGTACAGTACGAGGGAGAGGAATCCTCAAAGAACGTCTTTTACACGGGTGCCGCGCCGAACCAGCAGGCGATACCTGCGGTCGATTATCTTGCTAACGACATTGGTGTTGAACGTTGGGTGTTGGCAGGTACCGACTATGTCTACCCCCGCACCACCAACCGTATTCTCGAGGCATATTTGACCAGCAAGGGTGTTGCGAGCGAAGACATCATGATCAACTACACACCGTTTGGTCATAGCGACTGGCAGTCGATCGTCTCCGAAATTCAGGCCTTTGGCTCAGAGGGTAAAAAGACAGCAGTTGTCTCCACCATCAACGGTGACGCCAACGTACCTTTCTACAAGGAACTCGGTAACCAGGGCATCTCGGCTGAAGACATTCCAGTCGTTGCATTCTCGGTCGGTGAGGAAGAGCTATCGGGCTTTGACACCTCGCCGCTGGTTGGTCACCTTGCAGCATGGAACTACTTCATGAGCGTCGAGTCCGACGTCAACGATGAATTCATCGATGCATGGATCGACTTCATTGGTGATGAGGATCGTGTGACCAACGACCCGATGGAAGCACATTACATTGGCTTCAACATGTGGGTAGAAGCGGTTGAGAAGGCTGGCACGGTTGACCCTGATGCTGTCGCTGATGCGATCATCGGCGTAACCGTACCCAATCTGTCTGGCGGATTCTCCACCATGATGCCGAACCACCACATCACCAAGCCAGTACTCATTGGCGAGATACAGGACGATGGCCAATTCGAGATTGTTTGGGAAACGACAGGCCTGGTACCTGGTGATGCATGGTCTGACTATCTGGACAGCTCCAAGAACCTAATTGCTTCCTGGCGTGCACCGCTGTCTTGCGGCAACTACGACGTCACGAGCGGCGTCTGCTCAGGTCAAAATCTTGAGTAGTTCTTCCGTGTAGATCGCGTCACGGAGGGCGGGTTTGCAACAAGCGTCGTTGTAGACCCGCCATTTTTCCTGCTCGAATTACAAAGACCAGCATCAGCTTATGCCGCTCAGGCTTCGACGAATTTTCAGCAGTATGCTCTGCCTGCTGTGCCTATGGTGTCCATCGCTTGTCCTGGCACAAGACAGTGTGGCCACCGGAGACCCGGAACTAGACCCTGTATTTTCCGCCTATGTAGATGGCGAGCGCAACGAAGCGCTGAACCGACTTGCTGGCCTGCCGCGGGATGACAAGAGAGAATTGCTGACAGGCATCCTCGAAGGTGAGCTGATGCTCTGGAAAGCCGAGTCGCGAGTGGTTCGCGTCAAAAAGGATGGCCGCAACTATGTCATCTACGACCTTGCGACCTCAGAAGAACTCGACACCGTCAAGAAGCGACGTCTGTCGCGATTGAAACTGGACAACCGTGTGCGAAGCTATCTTCGCGATCTGATCGCAAGCCTTGGACTTCAGTCAGAGGTTGCGAGTGAACGACTGCTGGCCGTGCGAGCCCTGCTCTCCAAGCCCGATTCGATCGAGCGCGAACGCATCGAGCAGTTGATCGAAGCCGAAGCTGACACTCAGGTACTCAACGCGTTGAGAGCTGTACGCGCGCGGCAAATGATTGCCTCGAACGATCCGATAGAACAACGCGCCGGCATAGACGCCCTGGCAGAAGATCTATCGCCTGACGCGCGTCGCGCGATCGGCGAAGTCGCCAACGCACCAGAAGACTCCGAGATCGCACCAGACACAAGAGAGGCCGCACAACTGGCGATGGTGATTCAGCAGAAGGCAGTAGACCGGTTTCGCATGTTCGAGACGGTGTTCTTTGGACTATCGCTCGGCTCAGTGCTGGTACTCGCTGCAATCGGTCTTGCCATCACCTTCGGCGTAATGGGCGTTATCAACATGGCGCACGGCGAGCTGATCATGCTCGGCGCCTACTGCGCTTACGGAATGCAGTTATTGATGCCGGACTCACTGGCTTTGGCCTTGTTACTCTCAATACCTGTAGCGTTTATTTTCACAGGCGCTGTTGGAGTGCTCATCGAGCGCACCGTTATCCGATTTTTGTACGGTCGCCCACTCGAGACCCTACTTGCGACCTTCGGTATCAGCTTGATGCTGCAGCAACTCGTGCGCACCACCGTGTCCGCACAGAACGTGCCCGTTGCCAACCCGGACTTCATGAGCGGCACGATAAGCTTCAACCCCGTATTCTCATTGACACTGAACCGTTTGTATATTCTCGCGTTCTGCCTGCTGGTGTTCTTTCTGTTGTTGTTGCTGCTCAAGCGCTCCCGTTTCGGGCTTGAGATGCGTGCTGTGTCGCAGAATCGCGCCATGGCACGGGCGATGGGAGTGCGCTCTGCCAGAGTTGATGCATTCACCTTTGGTCTCGGTGCAGGCATTGCAGGTATTGCAGGTGTGGCACTTTCACAGTTAACCAATGTAGGACCCAACCTGGGCCAGGCTTATATTGTCGACAGCTTTATGGTCGTGGTCTTTGGAGGCGTCGGCAATCTATGGGGAACATTGATTGGCGGCATGACACTCGGCGTGGCCAACAAGCTCTTGGAACCGTGGGCTGGGGCAATCCTTGCGAAGGTGCTGGTACTGGTCTTCCTGATCCTGTTCATCCAACGGCGACCACGCGGGCTGTTCCCGCAGCGTGGTCGCGCAGCGGAGACACACTGACATGACTTTCCTCCCTGCACTATTTCGCCCCAGCCCGTCTATACGTGGGCCGCAACTGGTCAGCCGAACTTCGACGATCGTGTTCTGCCTGATTGTGCTGGCCGTGGTTATCGCGGTGCCAATTTGCCACTCACTCCCCACAGAACACCCGCTCTATCTCGGCACCTTTTCGGTCACACTCATCGGCAAGTTCCTGACCTATGCCATCCTGGCTCTATCCGTCGATCTCGTCTGGGGCTACCTTGGCATATTGTCACTTGGGCATGCCGCTTTCTTTGGACTGGGGGGCTATGCCATGGGCATGTACCTGATGCGCCAGATTGGCGATAGAGGCGTTTACGGCAATCCTGAGCTACCCGACTTCATGGTGTTTCTCAATTGGGATTCTCTGCCGTGGTACTGGTGGGGCTTTGACGCTTTTCCGTTCGCGCTGGCGATGGTCATGGTGATACCGGGTTTACTCGCCTTTGTGTTTGGCTGGTTTGCCTTTCGCTCACGGGTCAACGGGGTGTATCTCTCAATCATCACGCAAGCGATGACCTACGCTCTGCTATTGGCCTTTTATCGCAATGAAATGGGATTTGGTGGCAACAACGGACTCACCGACTTCAAGGACATAATCGGCTTCAGTCTGCGTTCGGACAGCGTACGTGTCGGCTTGTTTGTCGCGTCCGGGATGACACTGCTGGCCTGCTACCTGATATGTGCGTCCTTGCTTTCGTCGCGCCTTGGCAGACTCGTTGTAGCGATACGCGACTCGGAAGACCGCACACGCTTCCTCGGCTATCCCGTTGATCGCGCCAAACTTGCTGTGTTTACGCTCTCGGGCATGATCGCAGGTCTGGCGGGGGCCTTGTACGTACCACAAGTCGGCATCATCAACCCGGGGGAATTCGCACCGCTCAATTCCATCGAGGCGGTGGTCTGGGTGGCCATTGGTGGTCGCGGCACCTTGTATGGCGCGGTGGTCGGAGCGCTCGGCGTCAACGCTGCCAAGACCTGGTTTACGGGCGCCTACCCTGAGGCCTGGTTGTTTGTACTCGGCGCCTTGTTTGTTGTGGTAACGCTATTACTGCCCAAGGGTATCGCTGGCTTGTTTTCAAAACGACACGAGGAGCTTGCACCGAAAGCTGATCACGCCGAAAGCCCGACTTCCCTCGCTCAGGCCAATCCCTCATGATCCGCCGCGACAGGACCTTCGAGTTTCTGATTCCTCGTCAGGTTGACAATCTGGATCTGAAGCAGGGGACAGCCCTGTATCTTGAAGACATCTCGGTCTCCTTTGATGGCTTCAAGGCGATCAACAACCTGAACTTCTACGTCAACACCGGTGAGCTGCGTGCCGTGATAGGCCCTAATGGTGCAGGCAAGACAACGATGATGGACATCGTGACCGGCAAGACCCGACCGGACACCGGCTCAGCCTGGTTTGGACGACGCATCAACTTGCTTCGCTTGACCGAAGCTGAAATTGCGCAAGCCGGTATCGGTCGCAAGTTCCAGCGTCCTACCGTATTCGAGAATTTATCAGTATTCGACAATCTCGAACTTGCCATGGCAGGACCGCGTGGAGTGTGGGCCACCTTGAATGCGTTTCTGACTGTCGCAGAACATGAGCGGATCGAGGAGCTGGCAGAAACCATTGGTCTCGCTGATCATCTACCCGTGCGCGCGGCGATCTTGTCCCATGGACAAAAGCAGTGGCTTGAAATCGGCATGTTGATCATGCAGAACCCTTTGCTTTTGCTGATCGATGAACCTGCTGCCGGCATGACTCACCAGGAGATTGATCGCACAATTGAACTACTCAGACGACTCGCGGGCGACCATGCCATCGTGGTGGTTGAGCACGACATGGACTTTGTCCGCGCTCTGGACGCACCGGTGACTGTCCTGCATCAGGGGTCTGTCCTGGCCGAAGGCTCGATGGCTCACGTGCAGAGCGATGCACTGGTACGTGAGGTCTACCTTGGTACCGAAGGCGCACACACCGGAGAGGCAGCCTGATGCTGAACGTTGCAGCGCTCAATCATTACTATGGCTCTTCTCACACTCTGCGCGGTGTCGATCTTGATGTCGGCGATGGATGCACCGTGCTGATGGGGCGCAACGGTGTCGGCAAGACAACACTACTCCAGTGCATCACAGGCTTGCTCTCACCCAATAGCGGCGTCATCTCGCTCTCAGGATCAGGCATCACAAAACTCTCGGCCGAGCGCCGCGCCGCATCGGGAATAGGCTACGTCCCACAAGGGCGCCAGATCTTCCCTCTGCTCACGGTTGAGGAAAACTTGAAGATCGGCTTACCCGCCCGTCGCGACGGCATGCGTCGCATCCCCGCAGAAATACATGAACTATTTCCCGTGCTTGCCGACATGAAAAACCGACGCGGTGGCGACCTCTCCGGCGGGCAACAACAACAACTTGCCATTGGTCGCGCACTGGCAACACAGCCTGATGTGCTGTTGCTCGACGAGCCGACCGAGGGCATTCAACCCAACATCGTTGCAGAAATTGGCGACATCATTCGTCGACTGCATGAGGAGATTGGCCTGAAAGTCCTGATCGTGGAGCAAAAACTCCCCTTCGCCCGGCGCGTAGGTGATCGTTTTGCCATCATGGACCGTGGCAGAATCGTTGCCTCCGGGGAGATGGGCACATTGGATGATGATCTTGTCGCTCGCTACTTGACGGTGTAGCCGACTCTTGCGCCAACAAACGAGCTCGTCATCAGTAAGAGTTCAGGCCAGATCCTCACACAGTGCTGCGCAATGGCGCCGCTGAATCTTGCCAGATGGCCCCTTGGGTAACTCGTCCAGAAAGTAAATATGACGCGGGCGCTTGAACGTGCCAAGGCGGGCTTCGCACAGATCCAGCAAGGTCGGCGCGTCCAGCCTGCTACCCGGTATGCGGACCACCGCAGCGAGCACCTCTTCGCCATAGCGCTCGCAGGCAACACCAAAGGCAGCAGCTTCCAGCACGTCCGGATGAGCGTGTAGTGCCTCGTCAACCTCACGCGGCGCGATGTTCTCGCCACCCTTGATAATCAACTCCTTGAGCCTGCCCGTCACATAAAGAAAACCATCCGCATCAAGGCGTCCCAGATCACCTGTGCGTAACCACCCACCAGGAGCGAAGGCAGCATCAGTCGCCTCTGTGTTGCGGTAGTAGCCACGCATGACGTTGTCGCCCCTTACCTGAATCTCGCCTTCAACGCCCGGGCCAGCACTTTGACCATCATCCATCCTCGCTATCCGCAACTCACACCCGACGGCACGTCCGGGTGAGCCTGTTCTATGCGGTACTGGCGGCATCGGATTGGAGGTAATCTGCGCTGCCGTTTCAGTCAGGCCCATGGTTTCGATCAAAGGTAGACCGAAGCGCTGCTCGAACCCTTCGAGCACATCGGGTGATAGCGGCGCAGACGCTGATCGCCCGAAACGAACGTGCGCAGGTACGTTCACAGATTCCTTGGCGTGCAACAGATATGACACCTGCGTGGGAACGACGCTGAACCAGGTGCAGCGGTGATCTTTGACCAGCTCCCAGAAGCCGCGGGTAGAGAAGCGCTCGGGGACGACCAAGGAAGCACCCGCAACCAAGGACCCATACAGCGTCACGCACAGCCCGTTGATGTGATAGAGCGGCAACACGCACAGCCCACGGTCAGATTCAGTCAGCTCGTGCCCCAGACACGTATTACGACCGCCACTGATCAGGTTGGTGTGTGTCAGACAAACACCCTTTGGCTTTCCTGTCGTACCAGAGGTATACATCAACAACGCATCATCAGAGGGCGCCGATGCAGAGTCCTTGAGCTCTGCGGCTGGCAAAGCCGCAAGCTCGATTACAACAGGTGGATGATCAGGGTCAGAGTCATCCGCAAACTCGGCGCGCGTTTGAGCAAAGGCCTGTGCAGCAAGTGCCTCATCGACGATTGATCGCGCAGGCGCATTTGTCAGTACCAGTCGGCTCTGGCTGTGAGCGAGGGCGTAGGCGATGATGTCGCGCCCCGCCACCAAGTTGATGGCAACAGCACGTCGACCGCTGTACTGTATTGCAAGCACAGCCAGCGCTGATTCGATACCGTTGCCCATGGCCCAGGCAACGCTTGCGCCCGCTTCAATTCCGAGGGCATCTATGCCTGCAGCGATTGCACGCACGCGCTCTCTTAATTGCAAAAAGCCAAGCGAGTCACCCGGACCCGGCTCAAGCAGACACAGATCGTCACCGCGAGCCTCGGCTCTTTCATCAATCAGCGCACGCACGGTCAACGGCACGTCGTCGCGCATTGATTCAGCTCCACTCGTCACGACGCTTGACCAGACTCCTGCCAATAGCCACTGAATACGTCCTCAAGCGTTGGCTCTACTGCTTCGATCGGACGCACGATTCGTGTCGTATTCAAAAAGTGCGTGTAGTTCAGGTTGTCGTCGATCGAGTTGCCACCCCAACTACCGCAGCCCATTGACAGCGAAAACGGCAAGCCATTGTCAAACGAGCCGCCGGTGGCAAAGCAGTGCGCCTGATTGACAATGACACGGCAGGTAGGCAGTTGTGAGGCAAGACTCAATGCTCGCGAATCATCACTGGTATGCATGCCAACAGAATGCCCTGCCCCTTGATGACTGAGTATTTCACTCGCCAAAGCCGTCGCTGCTGCCAAATCTGGCACCGTAAACAGTGTCAAGGCCAAAGACAACTTCTCACCAGACTCAGGATATGACGGCCCAACTCCCGTCCCTTCAAGCAACACAAAACGCGCACTCTCAGCGTCTTCTACAGAGACTCCAGACACCTCGAGAAACTGATCGATGTCTTTGGCAATGAGATGCCGATTGAGCTTGTCGCCTTGAAAGAGGGACTCTTTCAATCGCTGTGCATGGGGCTCACCAAGAAGACGCCCGCCCATCTTGTGCAACTCATTAATCAGCTGCTCGCGTACAGACTCGACAACGATCAACTGGTTTTCTGAAGAGCAAGATGTCGCGTTGTCAAAGGTCTTGGAGGCTGCAATCTTGCTGGCGGCTACGGCAAGGTCAGCCGTTTCATCAACGATGACCGTAGCGTTCCCCGCACCTACTCCGATAGCGGGTGTACCGCTGGCATAAGCACGCCGAACGTTGTCCTGACTGCCGGTCACTATCACAAGATCGACCGTCTCCATCAGTTGCTGTGTCTTGACCTTGGAAGGTGGCATGGGCAGCATCTGGACCAGATCTCGATCAACACCGATACGGTCAAACTCGCTGTGAATGTGACTTATCAAGGTTTTACACACTGATGCACCCGCCGGTGATGGTGCAAGCACAATCGCGTTGCCACACTTGACCGCATTGATGACGTTGTTGGTTGGCGTTGCTGCAGGATTGGTCGACGGCACCACAGCCCCCACGACTCCCACCGGACGCGCCAATTCCGTTATCCCGCGAGTTGGCTCTTCATTGACAACACCCGTGGTCGCGACACCGGCAATATCGCGCAGCAGACCAAGCGTCTTGCGGTGATTCTTGCGGATCTTGTCGGCTACCCGCCCAAGCCCGGTCGACTCTACCGCCATCTTCGACAAGGCTGCATTCCTCTCTGGCTCCATCAAGGCCCAGGCCGCCGCCAGAGCTGCGCGGTCCAGCAAGGCCTGGTCGGCCTCTTTTTCAAAACGCAGCTGAGCGACACGTGCTCGCTCGACAACAGCATCCACAGCGGCGCGCTCCGTTGCTGCCGAGTTATCCCGGGCCGCCATTTCTGTTGCTGACACGTGTCGCTCCTCGCTGTTTATCGCTTGACTTGACCCGACTATTTCAGACCGGCGAGCAGCTCGGTCAAGGTCTCTTGACGCGCATCCCACATGGCAATCACTTCATCACGCGTCATGATCTTCATCGGCGATCCACCCGCACTCATCTTGCCGGTGACTCGCGCATTGGCAAACATCTCCGGCACCTTTGCCGCCAACAAGTCAATAACGTTATCAGGTGTTCCCTTTGGAACCATGACACCACGAAAGTTAACTGAGGCATTGTCTACCTCAAAGCCAGCTTCCATCAGTGTCGGAACATCAGGCAGAAACTCGTTGCGCTCCAGATCTGCGACCGCAAGTATTTTTACATTGCCTGCTTCTTGCGCACGGAACGCATCAGACAAATTGTTGATGCCTGCGACAACGTCACCCGCGATGACAGCCTTCATGGCGGCGGCTCCTCCACCCGCGGTGGGTATGTAGGCCATCTTTGCACCTGTTGCCTTTTCAAGCTGAAGTGCTGCGATGTGGTGACCGACGTACAGACCGGCTCCCGAGAGAGTGACTTTGCCAGGATTCTCGGAAGCAAAGGCCACGAGGCTCTCGATATCGTTGTACTCACTACCGGCAGGCACCACAACCACGGCAGGATCCGCGCCCCAGTTGGCAATCGGTTCAAAGGAGGACTTTTCGTACTTGACGCCACCCTCGATCGATTGCGCGATAAAGTGCGGGATGTTATAGGCCGCAAGTGTGTAGCCATCAGCTTCCGCTTCACTGGCAAACCAGTTCCAGCCAACGCGCCCACCGGCACCCGGCTTGTTGATGATGACCATGGGTTGTCCGAGGTATTCCTCGTTGCCAGCAACCATAGTGACTATACGAGCCTGAAAATCGGTTGCGCCACCCGCGCCGTAGCTGACCATGACCGAGATAGGTCGGTCAGGATAGTCCGCTGCTCGAACCATGCCGACGGATGCGAGGCTGGCAGCCAGGGCTGCTGCAAATAGTGTTCTTCTCTTCATGTCTCTCTGCTCTTTCCAAGTGGTACCAAAGGTGATGTGCTGTCAGCCGCGCACCCCAGGGGAATACACTCTGACACCGTTTAGAAATACAGACCGCGTGGGGTCTGTACCTTTAGAAGCACTGCGAATAGCCCGTAGATCACCGCCATGAAGATCAGACTGATAGCAATGCGATGTAGCCAGGTCGTGAGTTTGAAATGCGATGCCGGGTCATACAAGGAATACAAGACGATGAACGTCCCAAGACTCGCTGTATAGAACCCGAGCCAACGCGCTACGAACAGGACATACACCAACACGACGAGCACGCCTGGTGCAATTCTCAGACACTCTTCAAGCTCAAGACCAGCGCCAACACGTGCAAGCCCGAGCGCTGCACGCACGCAATTCCACACAGCGAGCAAAAACATCACTGATGCGATCAAGCGGGGAAACAAGAATGCAGCCGCAGGTTCACGTGTGAACGAAAGCCACACTACGGTCAATGACAACAGCAGTACAGCTACGGCTGGAATCAGATGCTGTGCTCGCGATGCTGTTGCAGTCATGAGACCTCCTCTGCAGACTTTGCGCGCTCGCTGCGCTCACCGACAACGGGCGCAGCTCTGCCTGACGTAAAAAAGCTCCAGAGAATGGACGCCACAACCAAAGTGATCAAAGCAATATTGAGCGACCCTGTAAAAAAATAGTCCCACGGTCCGTCAACGGCTGCAGCGATCATGCTGCCTTGAATAAAATTGGCCTCGGCTATGGGTCCCAGAATCAACCCGAGCACCAAGGGGGCGGCAGAGAAGCCGAATTTCTCCAGAACGTACATCGCAATACCCAGTACCACCATCACGTGTACATCGCCCATTGACTGTTGTACTGAGTAGGCCCCGAACAGCGCTAACACCAGCACTGCCGCCGCCATGATCGACGACGGTATTCGCGCTACACGTGCCGCATAACTCGCCACCCATATACCGAAGAACACCATCAGGACCTGACCGATCAACATCGAGTTGATAAAGGTCCAGGCCACATCCGGGTGATTTTCAAACAGATCAGAGCCCGGGAATATGCCGTGAATCAACAAGCCTCCCAGAAGCACGGCGGCAGTAGGGCTGCCGGGTATCGACAAGGTCAGTAACGGCACCAGGGACGGTCCAACCATCGCGTTGTTAGCCGATTCCGCAGCAATGACTCCTGCGGGCTCGCCCTTGCCAAAGCTCTCGTTGTTGCGCGAGAACTTCTTTGTCTGGTCATACGCGAGAAGGCCTGCGATCTGTCCGCCGACACCCGGAATGAGACCAATCACAGAGCCTACAAGGGTGCCAATTGCCAGTGGTTTTGTGTGGGTGGTGAGCTCTGCGGCCGAGGATGAGATGGGCTGACGATCAACCGCAACTGCATCGATTGCCCGATGTACTCGCCCCTTGGCAAACATGTTGATGACCTGCGGGATAGCAAAGATCCCGATCAGGGCTGTGATGATGTTGACACCTCCAGTCAGGGCGTCGTGAAAGATGAATCGTTGTGCCCCCTGAATATCGTCATAGCCAATCATAGAGAGCCACAAGCCAAGACATCCCGAGAGCAGACCCTTTACAAAGGAATTGGAGTCGAGTGAACCGATCACGGTCACGCCCAGAATCGCCATCCAGAACAGATGCGGCGGCCCGAACGCGAGCGCCCATTGCGCAAGCACAGGCGTGAGGAATATGAGCAAGAGGACGCCAGTCACCCCACCGATACCCGAGGCCATGAACGACAGGTGCAAGGCCCGCGCGCCCTCGCCTCGCCGCGCCATTTCGTGACCGTCCAGGGCGGTAGCGATATTGGCCGGCGCTCCTGGAATCTTTAAAAGAATGGCACTGACCGCGCCACCTGCGACCGTTGAGGTATAGGCCGCTCCCAACAGAATCAGGCCCTGTGTTGGCGCCAGCTGAAAGGTAAACGGGATGAGCAGTGCCACCGCCATGGTGGGAGACAGCCCGGGCGTGGCCCCCAATATCAGCCCGCCTATCGTGCCGCCAAGCAAGAGCAGGAACGATATCGGTTCGAACACGCCTCCGAAGTACTGCACAAACTCCACCGCTACCCCAACTCCACTGACCACACCACGCCTACCCTAACGGATGAAAATAAGAATGCAAACGTTTACATTACGGGCATGAACGATTATTCGCCTGCGCGCACATCCTCCCCGGACATCTCCGACAAGGTCCGCCGGACACGCTCTCGCAAGGGGGCGCCAGGTCTGCTCGATGTCGCCGCCAGGGCCGGCGTATCCGGTGCGACCGTGTCACGCAGCTTTACCCGACCGAGGACTGTCAAACCGCAAACACGGCAGCGCGTCCTGGAGGCCGCGTCAGAGCTGGGCTATATTCGCGACCGCATGGCTAGTGGTCTGCACAGCCGTCGCTCAGGCACAATTGGATGCATTGTTCCGACTATCGACAATGCGATTTTCTCGGAACTCATCGAAGCCTTTGCTCAACGACTCGGTGAACAAGAGCGCACGATGCTCATCGCCAGTCACGACTATGACGTGCAACGCGAGATCAGTATTATCCGTTCGCTACTGGAAAGACGTATCGACGGCCTCGCCTTGATCGGTCGCGAGCATGACCCTGTGGCGTTGGAGATGCTGAAGCTGCGCGATGTACCTGTGGTAGCACTTTGGTGCACAAATGGCCCCGCCAATGTTCCTGTAATTGGCACCGATAATTGTCAGGCCGGATACCGAATTACTCGACACCTGATCGATCTTGGGCATCAGGATATTGCCTTGTTGATCCCCAGCACCACACACAATGATCGAGCAGCAGACAGACTCGCCGGCATCCGCAAGGCACTAACAGAAGCAAACCTTGTTTTGCCGCACAAGCGCATCTTCACCTGCCCTTACGACTCTCTTGAGGCCAAGCGTGTAGCGCTGGACTTGTTGCAAAGCGACTCGCCACCGACAGCGATCATCGGTTGCAATGACGTGATCGCACATGGCGTGCTGCACGCCGCCAGAAAATTGCGTATCGATGTACCTGAAACGCTGTCTGTTGTTGGTATCGGTGACTTCAAGGGATCCGCTGCTATGGAGCCAGAACTGACCACTATGCGACTACCCGCGCGGCGAATAGGAAGACTCGCAGCAGATCATCTATGCCAACCGCATCTGACACACGGCACCCACCCCTCACACAACATCATTGACAACGAGCTCGTGCTGAGAGGCTCAAGCGGCGTTGCCCGCACCTTATGACAGGCTCAACGCCGAAAGCTGATCTGCGCCAGACAAGTGGCGCCGTGTTCTCAGGCTGCAGACACTACAGGCACCTGTTGTGGCGTAGCTGGAAGCCTGAACTTGGCTGTGTGACTTTCATTGGCCTGAACCCATCGACGGCCGATGCTGCTCACGATGACCCCACCATACGACGGTGCAGGCAATTCGCCGCCGACTGGGGCTACGGGGCAATGATCATGGTCAACCTGTTTGATATTCGCGCCACTCAACCACGCATGATGAAACGCAAGGCGAGGCCGCTGTCGCGGTGCAACGACGACACCCTGTTGCACGCTGCAGCCGCCGCGGACCTCATAGTCGCATCGTGGGGGGGACACGGAAGCCACCTCAACAGAAGCCAGGCTGTAAGAGACCTGCTTGATCACAAGTCATTGCAGGCGTACTGCTTTAGCCTGGGCAAGAGCGGCGAGCCGGCACACCCTCTCTACCAAAGGCGCGAGCGCCGTGCCGATTGCTCTCTGTAGACTCGAGTCAAGACCCTCGTCTACTGCGAGCGACATAAATTGAGACGCAATTCCGGTCGTATTACCTCAAAGCATATTGCTTGGCGCCGCCGCGACCTGTTCAACAGCTTCTCGACAGGCATCAACCGTATACTCCGGGTTGGCCTCGATTTCATGCGCTGCAATGCGACTCCTACTCAGCATAGTTCTGTGCTGCATCATCGCTTTCTTTCAGGTAACAAATCCGGCCGCGTATGCACAAAGTGCAGATGCAGGCATAAGTAACGGATTGTCCGACGTTGAGCGACCGGTCATAGAGCCCGTCATCGTCACCTCGAGCGAGGCAGCGGCCAGTCAGGTCTTTACTGCTGAGGTGAGTAGTAGTGCGGAGTTGTCAGATGTGACGCTGTATCACCGGCGCGCGGGACAATCAGTATTTTTGTCGTCAAACATGACAGAATTGGGGCAAACCACTTTCTACAGCGCAACCTTGAAAACCAAGGCAAGCGATCTGCGAGCCATTGAGTACTACATTCAGGCACGTGATGATCGCGGTAACCGTGCGATTTCCGGTTTCGCTTTTGAGCCTCTGGTACGGTCGTTGACAGCTTCACCGCTGGCAAGCTCCGAGACGACATCTGCAGATACTCGTATCACGCAAAACACAGTCGACGCGCCCACCACTCGATCTGTTCGTTGGTGGCATGTGGCGCTGGGCGTTGTGGCTGTTGGAGCACTGGCCGCCGCGTCTGGCGGAGGCAGCGACGGTAGCAGCACCTTTGCAGATGGAGACACAGTTCCCCTGACCATAACGCTGGGAGAGCCACAATGAGCTCGAACAAGCCACTGTGGACGCGATCAGCTGTTTCTGTATTAACCACCCTTGCATTGTCTGCCTGTAGCGACAACAACGGCTCCAGCCCCGATGTCGGTGTATCGGTACCTCAGGCTCTGCTGGAATCTCGCAACATTGATCGACAGACCCTGCAACCGGTTGTGGTGCTCTCTACGGGGCAGGTTGTTGATATGCAGCGTGTCGACGAGGGGCTCTGGTCGGGCACAGTGCAAGTCACTCCCAACGCATCCATTGATGTCAACGTCACATGGATAAGCACGCTTGCCGCCGGTGACGTGCAACTTGCCACACTGGAGCAAAGCCTGGTCGTGGATGTCAATGGGGATGCACTGGCATACAGCTCGGGCGACTATGATTTCAATATCGACAGCGATGACGATGGCCTGACCAATTTCGATGAACTCGAGGCTGGCTCTGACCCCTTTTCTGCAGGCGTCGTGCAAGCCGATCCTCCGCCAGGGGACAGACCCGTAGAGGACACGCCTGAACAGGACACGCCTGCGGAGGACACGCCTGCGGAGGACACGCCTGCGGAGGACACGCCTGCGGAGGACACGCCTGCGGAGGACACGCCTGCGGAGGACACGCCTGCGGAGGACACGCCTGCGGAGGACACGCCTGCGGA
>CALAJN010000016.1 GCA_937922675.1 uncultured Granulosicoccaceae bacterium | reverse complement strand
GCACGGCCATGTCGCCCCGCGAAGTGACGCCGAGGCGATAAGGCAGGCCCTGTTCAATGCCTTGTACGCTGATACAGAAGCGTTACATGCAGCGCGGCAAGCACATGTGAATCAACACTGCCGTTTTGATGACTACGCCTTCGAATTGCTTGAATACATGCGTCCTGAATTGGAGCGCGTGAGCGTCATCGTGCCCAACTACAACTACGCAAACTATCTTGGAGCTCGCCTTGAGTCCATTTTCGAGCAAAGCTATCCGGTTTTCGAGGTACTCGTGCTCGATGACGGTTCAACCGATGACAGCCTGGCTGTCATCGAATCGTGTTGTATCAAGCACAAGCGGTTGGTGCGTGCCATGCCCTCTACTCAAAATTCCGGTAATGTCTTTAGCCAGTGGACAAGGGGTGTTTCTGCTGCTCGAGGTTCGCGTATCTGGATTGCCGAGGCGGATGACCTTGCCGGGTCACAGCTCTTGTCGGATGCTGTTCCTGCCTTTGTGGACGGTACCGTTCTGGTCGCTTGTGATTCTATGCAAGTCGACGCCAAGGGAAAGAAAACAGCGGATAGCTACCGCTACTACCTTGATCTGATAGATCATGAATTTTTCTCTGGAAGGCGTGATGTAGAGGGGGTCGATTTTGTACGCAAGACCCTGTCGGTGCGCAATGCCATATTGAATGTCAGCTCTGTGGTGTGGCACGCCCAGGCCTTGCGTGCTGGGTTGTCACGATTGCAGACAGAACTCGAAGTCACGCGTCTGGTCGGAGACTGGCTCTTGTACGCCGCGTTGTTGTGTGAGCCGGGTGCGCGTGTCAGCTGGATCAACAACAGCAACAATGTCCATCGTCGGCACACCATCAGTGTGACCCATGCGATGGATCAATCAGGCCACCTGAAAGAGATCGAGAGAATGCACGCCTGGTTGGTTGATCGGCTTGGATATGACGCTGATTTGATAGCAAGTCAACAGGCCTATTGTCGGGAGCTTGCAATGCAGTTTGGGCTCGACACGCACAGTAAGGTTGAAAAAGCAGCATGAGTGGACAACACAATGCGGCATTGTCGGTTGACAGTGTCACTCTGGGAGAAGCAGTCGCCTCTGTAGTTGTGAACGAGAGCGACACTGAGGCTTCAATCCTGGGAGCGCAGAAAGGTAGAGAAGGGTGGTTGGAGGTATTTCAGTCTCGATCAGAGCAGTTTCAGGATCTCGACATACGCTATGTACATCTTCACTTGCCAGGACGCGCGCAGTTCGGCTCGGCAAAGCTTAGGCAAAGCGTACCCAGGCATCCCAACGTAGTAGACGCTACTGCGATGCTACTCAAGCAGAACAGCTCACATTCTCAGCTGGATCCTGTAGAGGACGAACACACTGCAGAGGCCTGCTATCGCGCGGCGCAGTTGGTGTGCAACGCGCTTTCGGTCGGTTTACGCACGGGTTTGCTTAATTATCCCAGGCGAAACACGCAGTGCACATCGGGTGTGCGCACACGATATTGTTTTGACCGTCATTCGGAACTACGCTTCAGCAACGGCGGCGGCAACTCCTTGCTCAAGGCCTCAACTGACGCGCTACCGATAGAGAACGCGCGGGTTTATTTTCACAACAAGGCGCGCGACGCTGTTCGGAGAACCTTGTTGGTATTCGGTGAGCCAATGCCCGAGTTGTCCCGGAGCTTGATGGGCGGAATACTGGCCGAGACATTTCGTGACGTGCACATTGTCGCCTCAAAGGCAGTGGACTTCAGCCTGGTGACTCGCCTGCAGCCAGATATTGTCTTGACTATCAGTCGTGGTCAGTTGGATGATCAAGCGGCCCTGGATAAGGCGGGTGTTGTCGCTCAGGCTGAAGCACACGCGGATTGGTCTCAAGATACTCACACGACATTGTCGCCTCGCAACAATGGGGTGCATGGTGGTATTGCCGAGAGCGATGAGGTGCGCGCTCAAGCGCGTGTGCAGCGAGCTGTCTTGTTGCCCTCGGAGACTTATGATCTGCCTCCCCCGGTGACGGTACAAGCCGGTTGCGTCAACGATGTAGCGGATTCGCAGATAAACACACGCCCGGTTCGGTTTCTCGCTGTTGATCAGGCGCACCTGTATTTCGACGGTGGCCGCATTCATCTGACCGATGCGACGGGTCAAGTGGTGCTCAACAATGGATTTACAGCCGATGAACAACCCCCAGCCGCCAACGTTACTCCACGTTGGAAACCGTGGTCCGGGGAGCGCACATTGCGTGGTACCAGTTTTCTGCTGGGTGCCTCGTCCGGTGCCCATTGTTACTACCATTGGATGCTCGAGCTACTGCCTCGGCTTGGCTTGTTGCAACGCCAAGGTATTGCCTTGTCCAGTATTGATCACTTTCTGGTGCGAAAGATCACAGGCAAATGGCAGTTGGAGACGCTTTCAAGACTCGGTATAGAACGCAGTAAAATCGTTGAGACAGGCAAGCGCCCTTGGGCACGCTGCGATCGCGTTCTACACATGGATCACTCATGCGGTATCAATTTGAAGATGCATCGCTTTGTACCGCTGTGGCTAAAGCACCTTTTCCCGCTGGACAGTTCGTTATCCACGCCTCGTCGCTTGTATATAGGACGACCTGATGGTGTGCGTCGCGGAGTTGCGAATGAGGCTGAGCTGGATGGCGTGCTACAAAAGCATGGTGTTACCAGGGTGGTGATGGAGGGCTTGAGCGTTGCTGAGCAGGCAAAGCTGCTATCCGGAGCTGACATGGTCATAGCGCCTCATGGCGGTGCGTTGACCAACATGGTGTTCTGCAAACCTGGAGCTGACATTGTTGAGCTGATGAGCCGTCACGTGTATCCGTATTACTACGGGCTGGCGGTATGTTGCGGCCACAGATACTCAGCCTTGTTGGAGAATCCGCAAGAGGATTATTCGCGCCTGGTCAATCATGACATTGCCCAGTCGCTTTCGAGCCCGGCACGGCAGCGTATGACCAATCGTGAGAGCTTCACTGTCGATCCGCGCTTGCTGGATCAGCTTCTGGAGCGAGTGGGGAGTCGTTAATTTGGCGCTCCCTGAAGCCGCCGGCGATTGGTGTGACTGTGCACGGGCGATGCTCTGTTGGTCTGGCGGCGTTCCGCTGGCGTGGCCCGTTGTTTGCAAGTTTGTAAGCAGTAGATACGCAGAGTTATGACGGTCGATTGAAGGTTCACGCGGCCACGCTAGTTCCGGTCTATTCTCGCTAACCTGCCACTCTGGCCTTTTGATTTACGAGCTAACAATCTGAAATGAATACCCACGCCGTAGATGTCAATTCGTTGGCTCGCAAGCGAGTGCTGATAACCGGTGGAGCCGGGTTCCTCGGTTCTCACTTGAGCGAGCGTCTGCTTGCTGATGGCTGTGAAGTCATTTGTATGGACAACTACTTCACCGGGCGCAAGCAGAACATCGCGCACCTGCTGGACAATCCAGCATTCGAGTTAATGCGCCACGACGTGACGTTCCCGTTGTATCTCGAAGTGGATGAGATCTACAACCTTGCCTGCCCAGCTTCACCGATTCACTATCAGCATGATCCGGTACAGACGACCAAGACCAGTGTGCACGGTGCGATCAACATGCTGGGTTTGGCCAAGCGTACCGGTGCCAAGATTTTTCAAGCCTCGACCAGCGAGGTCTATGGCGATCCCAAGGTCCATCCGCAGACTGAAGATTACTGGGGGCACGTCAATCCCATTGGTTTTCGTTCATGCTATGACGAGGGCAAGCGCTGTGCGGAGACATTGTTTTTTGACTATCACCGTCAGCACAATTTGCGTATCAAGGTGGGTCGCATATTCAATACCTACGGACCTCGCATGCATCCGGCTGATGGGCGCGTAGTCTCCAATTTCATTGTGCAAGCGCTTTCTGGGGACCCGATCACGATATATGGGGAAGGGCAGCAGACACGCTCATTCTGTTACTGCCTGGATTTGATTGAAGCGTTTGTACGCATCATGGGTACCGGCGACGATTTCACTGGACCGGTCAACATCGGAAATCCAGATGAATTCACGATCAGGGAATTGGCCGAGACCGTTATCAGGATGACCGGTTCTTCCTCCAAGCTGGAATTTCTTGACCTGCCCAGTGACGACCCCACCCAGCGTCGCCCTGACATCAGTCTGGCGCGAGAAAAGCTCGCTTGGGAGCCCAAGGTAAAGCTTGAGCAGGGCCTCGAAAAAACCATTGCCTACTTTGACCAGTTGTTGAGCCAAGGTGAGGGCAGCAAAATCAAAGGAGTCGCCTAGGCCATGAAGGGGATCATTCTCGCGGGAGGCAGTGGTACGCGACTGCACCCGATCACGCAGGTTGTATCCAAGCAGTTGCTGCCGGTATATGACAAGCCGATGATCTACTACCCGCTAAGCACGCTGATGTTGGCAGGTATTCGCGAGATATTGATCATTTCAACACCGCGCGATCTGCCGCTGATGCAGCAGTTGCTGGGAGACGGATCAGCGTGGGGTATTTCACTTGAATACGCCGTACAGCCTTCCCCGGACGGATTGGCGCAAGCTTTCCTGATCGGTGAGTCATTTATCGGCAATGACAGTGTCTCGCTGATTCTCGGGGACAACATCTTCTACGGTCACGACCTATCCACGTTGCTCAAGCGAGCCGCGTCCCAGGATAGTGGTGCCAGTGTGTTTGCCTATCAAGTGAGCGACCCCGAGCGCTACGGCGTTGTGTCATTTGACGATGAAGGGCGTGCGCTTGATATCGAGGAAAAGCCAGCCGTACCGAAATCCAGTTTCGCGGTGACTGGCCTGTATTTCTACGATAACGATGTTGTCGACATTGCCGCCGAAATAAAACCGTCGCCACGTGGTGAGCTGGAAATTACCGACGTCAACAAGGTCTATCTTGGTCGGCGTGATCTTATGGTAGAGGTCATGTCGCGAGGGTATGCGTGGCTGGACACAGGTACCGGTGAATCCTTGCTGGATGCTGGACAATTTGTGGAAACACTTGAAAGCCGGCAGGGTGTAAAGATTGCTTGTCCGGAAGAGATTTCATGGCGCTCGGGCTGGATATCTGATGAGCAGCTCTTGGCCCTTGGCGCACTGACGCGCAAAAGTGGCTACGGTACCTATCTCGAGTCGCTTGTCGGCGAGCATCAAAGATCGGCTCCGCACTTGCGATTGGCTAGCTGATTCGATTGGGCTCGAGCAAACCCTGTGACACGGCTCGGGCGCAGTATTCGCTCTGTTTGGTCAAAGCGCCCAAGCTGGCTTGCTCGTGGGCGACAAGCAGCAGATGGACTGGTTGGCTGGCCAGAAACCACGCATGACACAGTCCGATATTTCAGTGAGCCCGGTCCTGCGTTTGAGCCGTCCATCGGATTGGGCGCAGCGCCTGTAGACAGAAGCACGGCAGCTCGTGTCAGAGCCATCGCGTTCTATCTGCCGCAGTTTCATGCGTTTGCTGAAAACGACGTCTGGTGGGGCGCAGGATTTACCGAGTGGAGAAATGTTGCTCGCGCGATGCCGCGATATCGTGGTCACTACCAACCACGTATTCCTCGTGATCTTGGGCATACCGATCTCGATAATCCACAGACCCTGAAGAGCCAGGCAGCGCTTGCACGTTCGGCCGGTATCGATGCCTTTTGTTTTTACTATTACTGGTTCGACTCGAAGCGCTTGATGGAGCGACCGCTTGATCGCTTTCTGACCCATGACGTGGACCAGTCCTTCTGTCTGATGTGGGCCAACGAGAACTGGACACGGCGTTGGGATGGTCGCGAGCGCGATGTGTTGATCGAACAGCGCTACGACAGAGCACATGAAGAGGCCTTCATCGAAGACACAGCACGCTATATGTCGCACCCTCGATATGTGTGTAGTGACGGCAGGCCATTGTTCATCATTTACTGTGCTCAGAATATCCCTGATACAGCCAATACCGTGGCGCGCTGGAGATCATCATGGACAGAGCGGCTCGGGGTTGAGCCATGGCTGCTGATGGCACAAACCTACGATACGCGTGATCCACGCGTTTTCGGTATGGACGCCGCTGTAGAGTTTCCACCACACAAGGTGTCAAAGAATATCGCCAATACGCGTCGTCAGCGAGACTTGTTGGATGTGGCATTTGATGGACACGTACGCGAATATGTCGACGTCGTTTCCAAGGCTGTGTGTGAGCCATCTCCCGAGTGGCGCTTGCTACGCACGGTGTCTCCACACTGGGACAACGACGCGCGCCGAGTCGGTCATGGTGTGACGTTTCATGGCTCCTTGCCGGCACGGTATGAGCGTTGGCTTGATGCGACGGTAGAACGCGCGACACAAGAGCCTCTGGGCTCTGATTCGTTTGTGTTCATCAATGCATGGAACGAGTGGGCAGAGGGCGCCTATCTTGAGCCCGATGTGCACTATGGTCATGCATGCCTGAATGCTACGCGACGTGTATTGTTTCCCCGCAGACATTGCCCACGAGCATCTCGCTTGTTGCTGGTGGGGCATGATGCGCATGCCAATGGTGCGCAGATGCTGGCGCTGTCACTGGCAAGAGTCTTTGCTGATCGTCATGGCCTTGCCCTCACCATACTGTTGTTGGGTGAAGGAAAATTACTGGAGCAGTATGCACAGGCTGGGCGTACTATTGTGCTCAATCCCAACATATCGCGACGCGAGATTGATACTTTCCTGGAACGTCAGGCCTTCCCCATGGCGCTGTGCAACACCATAGTCACAGGCTCATTGGTTGAGCGTATCCGCCACGCTGGTACGCGTGTTGTGTCGCTGGTGCATGAGATGCCTGATTTCATACACGCGCGCAGCCTGCAGAAAGAGGCTGCTGCGATA
This sequence comes from uncultured Granulosicoccaceae bacterium, assembly GCA_937922675.1. Taxonomy (GTDB): domain Bacteria; phylum Pseudomonadota; class Gammaproteobacteria; order Granulosicoccales; family Granulosicoccaceae; genus Granulosicoccus. The sequence goes on along the minus strand of CALAJN010000016.1, from coordinate 117,328 downwards.
GCCCGCCACAGCGACATTGTCGGCTTTGCCTCTGATGAGGTGGCACATCGGTTTCAGGGATGCGTAGGAGAGATGTCAGCTGACATACGCGTTCAGCCGCAAGGCTTGTACAAGGTCTGTGAGTTCAATCCGGAGGCCCGCCGCCGTGTGCGGATGAGCCTCGGCGCGACAGATTCAAGTCGCGTCGTTATTGGTGTCGGTTTTGCGGATCAACGCAAAGGCTTCGACCGCTTTGTGAGAGCCTTTCACGTGTTGGCGTCCCGAGATCCAGACTCTGTGTTTGTCTGGCTTGGCAACCTGTCCGGAGAGGCCCAGCAATTTTACAAAGAGCAAGTCGCCCAGAAGAAAGATATGACAGGACTGCACCTGGAACCTTTCACAGATGCAGTCTCGGACTGGCTGGCCGCAGCGGATGTCTACTATTTGAGCTCAAGGGAAGACCCCTTTCCTACATCCGTGTTGGAGGCTCTTTCTGTAGGTATTCCTGTCATCGCGCACAGCGCAAATACAGGTATGGACACTTTATGTCGTCAGTATGGAGCCCTGGTTGAAGACGATGATCCTTCAGTCGTTGCCGATGCTATTGATAGCTGTATTGCGAATGATGACGAGGCGCAAAGAGAGGGTCGGCGGGCTCACATCAAGAAGCACAATGACTTTGAACGTTATTCCGATTGCTTGTTGAGCTGGTTGGATCCATCGCGTATTGCCGAGTCCTCAAGCTCGTATGCACCAGCGCCTGATTCGTAGCGTCGTGTAAGCAATAGGGCGAATGTGACTCGGGCTCGGTGCAGGAGTGATGACTTCAGGTAGCCGCCTTTGAGTAAAGGCAGTAACAGATTCCAGCGCGGTGTTTTAAGATCGAGGTAGTCGATAAAAAATGTGATCACAGCCTGATCAGCGTCTGAAATGAGTACTCGTCGGTGTTCATCACGAAGGAGCTGCTTCAGTGAGTCTCTCCGAGAGTCTTCATGGAAGGGGAGTCTGAGATCGCCCCGTAACAAGCTGCCCGCGATCCCGCGACGTAGGCTGGCCATTCGCCTGCCAGCGAGAGAATCGAGAGTGTTGCTGGTATTGCTGTCGTGTAAGCGGTAATCGACGGTGGGCTGTTCGACAAAGCAACGTGTGCCACTCAATTCTGCCAGAACCCCAAGCCACCAGTCGTGAGAATGCAGGCTCGATGGAAAGGGGCGTGACAGTACGGCCATGGAGCGGTTCATCAATATCGTGTTGCCGAGAACGCCACATTGGCCAAGCATAGCGGGGAGGTGTCGGTCAGTACCCGTACTGTACCCGCGGTATTGTAAAAACGAGTCTTTAAGGCGTCTACCCTTGGCGTCGATGACAGTCAGATCTGAATGCACGAGTATCGGATGCTCGGAACCCAGTCTTGCTTCGAGTTCAAGTAGCCGGCGCATACCTTTTGATATGCGGTCTTGATGCCAGATATCGTCCTGATCTGCCAAGGCGATGTAGGCGAAGCCCTGGGCAATGGCCTGATCGATAGCCTTTCCAAAGTTGTTCACAAACCCGAGGTTTTGCGAATTTACCTGTACCTGGTGCGGGGCCGGGTGCCTGTGCACTCGTTCGGCAGTGTTATCGCCCGACGCATCATCGTGGACATGCAAGGCAATGGGCCAGTCCTGAGCCGCTATTGAGTCGAGTTGTTGCTCAAGACTGGCACCGGCACGCCAGGTGCACAGCAGCACGGCGACGGTTCGTGCGGCGCTTGCAGGAGGCTCGGTCGGCATTCCTGGAAGTGAGCAAGAGTCGCGCCCAAAATGCTGACCAGCACTCAGGTACGAGGCGGGTACTGGTGCAGTTCCTGCTTGGATATCGTGTCGAAAGATCAGCTCCAGTCTCTACAGGTTTCCAGCATCGAGGAACGTGGTGTCCGTATCAGGTAGCGCCCAAGCCGTAAAGTCAGAAGTAGAAAGCGGCTCTGCTGTGCCTGACACAAACACACCCGAACAGGGTCGAGTTGACAGTACTGCCGCGAACGAGCCGGTGGCTACGGGCAGTCAACCCTTTCTCTCTGCTAAGCCTGACAAGACCAATCGCGTGCGGCGCAGTGTTGAAGAGATCTGTGCCCGAATGGCTGATGTACACGAGCTGCGAGAGGACATCCTCGCACTCGGCGTAGGGTTTCACCTGGTTAACTCGCTGGTCGAACTCAGTATCAAGCAAAATCAGGCTGAGCTGGAAAAATTGCTACAAAGCGCTGTCAGCGCTGCGATCAAGGCACATGGAGCTCAAGCGATTACCAAGGAACAGCTACAGCAAAAACTGGAAGCTCTTGTGGAGCTTGAACAAGACCTGCAACACCTTCGCAAGCTCGCGGGCAAGCAGGGCTTGCATATGCAAGCGATCAATCACCTCACACAGCTAATTCGACTGAACCCAGGTGATGGCGGCGTACAAGCGATCAATACGCTGGTTGCCTACGCTGACGCGTCCGGTATCTCTCTCAGTAGAGTCAAGGACATTGTCGACAGCCATGCAGATGAGTCAGCCTCGGTTCTACCGGATATCAATAGAGAGGATCTGATCTCACCTAACGCTAAATTTCGGAGGATAGTCGCCGATGTTCTGGTGGGGTGCGTGCTTTCGGTGACGATGATGTGGTTGGTGTTTTGACTAGTGGCTAGATCGGAAACAGCCAAGGCCGCGCCGCTTCAAGGCACACCTGTCGGACTGAATCGCGGCCGTAAAGTCGCCATTGCGCCATCCGCTGGAATGCGAGGTATTCGCTATCTGGCAGCGCTTGTAGGCGTGGATGAAGTGCTATCACCGGCGCAGGCTGAGCAGCATGGTTTAGAGGCAAGCTGTGTGTTGGCATGGGGACGCAAATCATCGGCAGTCCATGCCCAACAGTATGCTGAGCAGCATGGACTTCCCGTCATTTATCTGGAAGATGGCTGGATAAGAACTTCAAGTGACAACGCTCATTCCGCTACCTGTTATTCCCTCCTGGTCGACTCCTGTGGCGTCTACTACGACCCCAGGGTGCCAAGTGAGCTTGAGCAGTTCTTGAATCGACCGGCTGCGGCGTTTGCGAACGATGTCAAGCAATCGGATCTGGCCTACGCGCAGCGCTGCCGGCATACCATCGTGGACAGTGAGATCACCAAATACAATTACTGCTCCGACCCCGAGATACCAAACCAGGAAAAACCGCTGATTCTGGTCGTTGATCAAACTCGAGATGATGCCTCGGTTACCTGTGGTGCAATGAGTGACGAGCGCTTCGAACAGATGCTAGTCGCAGCCATCGATGAAAATCCAGGTGCAGAAGTCGTTGTACGCACGCACCCCGATGTCGTTGCTGGAAAACGCGATGGCTATCTGACTGAACTCGCACGGTCCCGTGGAGTGCAGATCTCGGCTTGTGCAGATAATCCGATTCCCTGGTTGAAGAGTGCTGCGCGCGTGTACGTCGGTACGTCTCAGCTCGGTTATGAGGCGCTCCTTTGCGAGCGCCCGGTGACTGTTTTTGGTCAACCTTTCTATGCCGGATGGGGCCTCACTGACGATCGCAATCCACCTGCACACAGAGTGCACAATCGGTCGATTGACGAGCTCTTTCACGGCACTCATGTGTATCTGGCTCGGTATGTATCTCCTATGACCGGAGAGCGTTGGACACTCGACCGATGCTTGCAACATGTCAAGGTACAAAAGCAGCATTTTTCTCGCAACGCTCGAAAGTTTCTGTGCGTTGGAATGAGCCCCTGGAAACGTCGCTACATCAAGCGCTTCTTGCAATCACCCAATGGATCGGTGCGTTTCGGATCAGCGAACACACGACAAAGTGATGAATGTCTTGTGTGCTGGGGATTTCGCTGCACACTGGATTCTGATCAGCCTTTGTGGCGCATGGAGGACGGGTTTTTGCGATCGGCTGGACTTGGCTCCGACTTCACCGCACCAGGGTCACTGGTCGTTGATACGAGTGGACTGTATTTTGATCCCGCTTCGCCGTCTGATCTTGAGAAAATGTTGCTTGAATATGACAGCAGTGACATCGATAGACAGCGCGCCCGAAATCTACGAAAAAAACTCATTGAAACCGGGGTGTCAAAGTACAACACTGGTGCAGCGAACACCTCTGTTCATCATGCCTCTGATCGTGACCGGATACTGGTCATTGGACAAGTAGAAGATGACGAGTCTGTGAAGCGAGGTTGTAGCCAGGTGACCAGTAATGAAGAGCTGCTACAGGCCGTTCGCAAGTCTCGGCCTGATGGCTGGATTGTGTACCGCCCGCATCCAGATGTGGCCTGTGGCAATCGCCAAGGGGCTGTGAGCGCGGCTTGTCTTGCTGCGTGTGCGGATGCTATCGATACGAACACGCGCATTGGAGAGAGTATCGATGCGAGCAAGGAAGTACACACCATGACATCACTTACCGGATTTGAAGCGCTCATGCGTGACAAAAAGGTAGTGACCTGGGGGGCGCCGTTTTACTCGGGCTGGGGCTTGACTGATGATCAACTCTCGATTCCGCGTCGGCAGCGTCGACGTTCGATTGATGAGCTCGTATACATTTGCCTGATCAAGTACCCACGATATGTGGATCCTGTCAGCGGCGATTTTACTGACGCTGAGACGATGATCCAGATTATCGATAGAGATCGGGAAACGCGTTCAGAGCATGGCGAAAACAATGGTTGGGCGAATCGTCAGTATCGCAAGCTGGCGAATGTCTACAAAGGATTAACGTATGCGCCGTGATGTGCTGCTGTTGCAGGGGCCTATCGGGCCTTTTTTTTCACGGTTTGCTCGGGGCCTTGAGTCCCGTGGGTTCCGGGTGTGGAAAATCAATCTGAACGGCGGTGATCAGTTTTTTTATCGCAACGAAAGGGCAGTTGACTACCACGGTGATCTCGGTGACTGGGAACAGTATCTCGAGCGCTTTCTGACCAACCGGAATGTCGGGCGTATTTACCTTTTTGGAGATTGCCGTAGCTATCATCGTATAGCTCGGGAAGTTGCTGCACGGCGTGGCGTGGCAGTCTATGTGTTTGAAGAGGGGTATATCAGGCCTAACTACATCACTCTCGAGAAAGACGGCGTGAATGGATATTCTCCAATGATATCGTCACCGCCTGACCTCGATCTTGACCCTGGTGTAGCTCCTTCGGAGTTGAGTACGCCACGGTTTGTGTTTGCCGTGACAGCTATCTATGCAATGCTGTACTACATGGTGTCATTTGCCAGGCGAAAGCAATTTCCCGGATACAAGCATCACCGGCCTACCGGGTGCTTTTCTGAAGGGCTCTGCTGGCTTCGGTCTGGATTTCGAAAGCTATATTTGCGTCATCGTGAGCGGCGTTTGGTGGCCACTCTGCAAGCAGCGTATGGCGACAATTATTTTCTCTGTCCATTGCAAGTGCACTGTGACATGCAAGTCATCGTTCACTCTGATTTCAATTCAATCGAGCATTTTCTGGGTGAGGTTCTGACATCCTTTGCTGAACACGCACCAAAAAACAAGGCGATCGTATTCAAGCACCACCCTATGGATCGAGGCTACACGGACTATGCCGGGATCCTTGAGCGCTTGAGCGCAGAGCTCGGTCTACAAGACAGAATGTTCTATTTCCATGATGTCGATCTTCCGTCGTTGTTGCGTAATGCTCAAGGTACGGTCTTGATAAATTCGACAGTGGGCTTGTCTTCGATTTTTCATGGAACGCCAGTAAAAGCGCTGGGACGTGCCGTCTACAACATTGCTGGCCTCACGGATCAGGGTTCACTGGATGACTTCTGGAGGTCAGCGCGTGCAGTCGATGAGGAATGTTTCAGGCGTTTTCGCGTGTACTTGACCCAGAGCAACCAGTTGAACGGCAACTTCTATCGGCGTGTTGCCAGTGGCAACGACACAGGTATATTGTGGGCGGGGCTGCCGCTCACCGAACATACATGGGTGGAAGGTCCCGTCAGTAGTGAGCAGCCTGGTCTCATCTTGCTTGAAGGCGGAAAAAGCGCTGCGAAACAAGGCTTTGGAGCCCGTGCCGCATAATGAATACCGCCGCCTATAGACCAGCGCCCTTGTTTGGTCAAAAGCAGCCGAACGAGCGCCGCGCCATACTTCACATTGGTACCGAGAAGACCGGCAGTACTTCAGTCCAGAATCTACTGTACAAGAACACAAAGGTACTCAAGAAGGCGGGCTTCCTGTTTCCCTCAAAGACCTGCGGACTGATCAGTAATTTCCGACTTCTGATCTATTCGCGTCGTGTTCCCGATCTTGCCTTGATGCGATTGGACAGATGCCATGCAGTGAGTCCAGAAACGGTGGCTGAATGGAGGGCACAATTCAAGAGTAGGCACTACAAGGAAGTTGAGACCTTTCAGGGCCGTCGCTCGTCATCAACTGTTGTCTACTCAAGTGAGCACTTTCATTCACGTCTAGTTGAGATAGATGATATCAAGGCGCTGCTCGATTTCCTTGCTCCCTTGTATGACACGATTAAAGTTGTCTGTTACGTGCGTCGTCAAGACGAGATGGTGCGAAGTGCCCACAACACAGCAGTGCAGGGAGGGCTCGCGAAACCCTTGAATATTCGCTCGGCGATGACCACGAATCCCTACTATGACTACCTTGGTCTTCTGGATCGTTGGTCTGCGGTGTTTGGTCGTGACAACGTTTTTGCACGGGTCTTTGACCGCGACAGGATGCTCGGCGGAGATGTCGCGTGTGATTTTGCACATTGGTCAGGAATAGCCGATGCCGTAGAGGTTGACACGCTACAGCGCGAACTTTCCAATCCCCGCCTGTCTCATTTTGCGCTTGAAGTCTTGCGTGCGTTCAACGCGCTTGATCCTTCAGATGAGCGTTTTGTATCGATGGACAAGGAGACTCTGAGGCAGCGTTTGATAAACGACTTGCACGATGTGCAGTTCAAGGACAACGTTCATGTGTCTCCCTCGCGTGCGGCAGCCTCGGAGGTTGTCTCATTTCATCGCGAGCGCAACGAATTGATGGCGCAGAAGTACCTGGGCGGAGCTGGATTCAGTGAAAATCTCTCTTCTTATCCACTGGAGGCTGTGTCGGTACCGGTTGTTGAGACCGAGGTCGAGCAAGCGCTGGACACTCTCCTGAATGGAATGGCTGCTACTCGTCACCACAGCCTGTTTCGCTAGTAGCCTGCGGTCTTGTCAAGGGCTGTCGGACTGCACGCCTGCGGTGGTGATTGAGTGCGTTCGCCGAGCCTCACTCTCGCTGATCACTCCTGCGCGTACCCATCGGTTAGCAAGATGTGGTACGCGACGTTGCCGTTCCAGTTTCTCTTGCACAGAGTAAAAGTCTCCGAGTCGCCAGCTCTCCTTGAGTGCTTCATCGACGATCAGCACATCGATTACCTGTCTGGTTGTCTCCGTGCCACTGTGGTAGCAAGAGTCGCATCCTGGCGCATCACAGGCGGGGTGGATGAGGCTCTCAAGCCAGGTGTTGATGGCGGTAGTCGTGCTCAGGTCAGCTGTGTCGCTCACCGGCAATTTACAAGCGTTGCACAGAATGGCGAGCTCATAGTGCTGCACAATCGTTACAGATCTCAGTGGGAGCCACGTACCTTGCGGATCCATTTCCTTGAGTAGAGTCAAGGTGCCAGGGAGATCGTGCGCGATGCATTGAAGCACTACCAGCCTGGATCGGCTGATCTGTCGTGCGGATTCCATCACGTCACTCAGGCCCAAATCAGTGTTGCCTATAATCAGGACATCGGCATCCAGTTCGGGGAGCTGCGATGGATCGAGAACACCGTCAGGCTCGGGAGTGCAGCCTATACAACCTGGCGGATGGCATTCGCTTGAGTTTTCAAGTCGCACGACACGTCGGTCAGGTGCGATGCAATGCTGCGCAATGGCGGCGCGAATCAATGCAGTGCTTTGCAGGTCAGAACCTGCTAAGACAATGACTCCGGAGTGCTGTGCAAGTTCCTGCTGCAAGTGCTGACGACTGGGATGATCCGATATCAATTCATCCAATGTTGGTAAGACGATGGGCGCCGGTGTTATTTGGATAGACCAGCTATTACCCTGAAAGGTGTCTATTTCTTTTACGTGGATCCGAGTCCGTCCGCTCGGCGCCATGATAGCGGCGGGTAGTTTGCGTCTTGTCAGACGAGCGAGTGTCTTGTCCAGACCTGTATCCTTGCCGATCCGCCGTGAAGCGAGACCGTTCGCCCGGCGAATACGTACCCGCCATGCATCGTCTGCCGGCTCAACATGAATCGTGCTGGCACCGGTGCTTGAAGCTTCCAGCAGCACGCTACGCAACACGCTTTCACGCCTGCGGCCAAAGACAAGATCGTCTGCACGTCTGGTGTATGGCAGCCCGGGAGCTGCCACGCGGTTCACGTTGGGGAATCGGCAGCGGTCATATAGGATCTAGCGACCGGGGCGGCGACTTCTTCAGGAGTTGACGTAGCACTCCAGTGAGTCACTAAAGCGGAAACAACGTGCACCGTTCGGGCATGATTGGCCGACAGTCAGAGCTGACGAACCCGCCGGGCAGCGTTGTTCCAGCGGCCCTGTGCACCACTCGCCATTGGCAAGCGCATAGCAACTGGCGTCTCCCACCAGACAGGCTGACTCGCTGCTGACGATACGATCTCCCGCCCGGCAGGTCTCGGCGCGGCTGGCACGACTGTCAAGGCTGATCGGTACGCTGGTGGTATTCTCGCAAGCCCCAAGCAGGACCGACATCGCGATCAAGGAAATGCATGCGGGTAGGGTCAATCGGTTACGTGAGCTAATTCTCATAATCCTCGGTCCCTTGAGCGACGACCTCATGAAAAATACACCGGCTTGATCTCACCACTTTCGAGCTTTCCGCGCCACAGCGCCGGCCCGGTTTGATGAACCGATGTGCCTGTCGCATCCACAGCGACTGTCACCGGCATGTCCTTGACAGTGAACTCATGTATCGCCTCCATGCCGAGATCTTCGAAGGCGACCACACGTGATTCGGTGATTGCCTTGGATACGAGATACGCCGCACCACCAACAGCCATCAGGTAGGCGGCCTTGTGCTTCTTGATGCCTTCGATAGCTACCGGCCCGCGTTCGGCCTTGCCGACCATGCCAAGCAAGCCCAGGGTGTCGAGCATCATGTCGGTGAACGAATCCATACGAGTGGATGTCGTTGGCCCGGCAGGCCCTACCACCTCGTCCCGCACAGGATCAACCGGCCCTACGTAGTAGATAAAGCGGTTGTTGAAATCGACGCCGTCAGGCAGTGGCTCACCCTTTTCCAGCAAGGACTTGATGCGCTTGTGGGCCGCATCGCGCCCGGTGAGCATCTTGCCGGAGAGTAACAGGGTGTCCCCCGGATTCCAGCTCTGTACCTCCTCAGGCGTGATTGAATCCAGATCGACACGTTTGGAGTCGCCTGTGGCATCCCAGGTGACCGCTGGCCAGTCGTCAAGTGAGGGTGGTGTTTGTGTGTACGGGCCGCTGCCGTCGAGGTGGATATGCGCATGACGTGTGGCGGCGCAGTTGGGGATTATGGCAACGGGTAGTGACGCTGCGTGAGTAGGATGGTCAAGAATCTTGATGTCCACCACGGTAGTCAGGCCGCCGAGCCCTTGTGCGCCTATGCCAAGTGCGTTTACGCGCTCAAAAATCTCGAGTCGCAGTTCTTCGACGCGTGAACCGGGTCCACGCTCTTTGAGTTCCTGAATATTGACCGGGTCCATCAGCGAGCGCTTGGCCAATAACGCGGCCTTCTCTGAGGTGCCGCCGATACCGATACCCAGCATGCCGGGCGGGCACCAACCGGCGCCCATGGTGGGTACCGTCTCGACGACCCAGTCGGCAATGCTCTGGGAGGGGTTGAGCATGGCGAGTTTGGATTTGTTCTCCGAGCCGCCTCCCTTGGCAGCGATCTGGATATCGATACCGTCTCCAGCGACCAGTTCGGTGTGAATGACGGCGGGTGTGTTGTCTCGCGTATTGCGACGCGCGCCAGCCGGATCCTCGAGGATCGAGGCTCTCAAGGGATTGTCAGGATGGGTATAGGCGCGGCGAACACCCTCATTGATCATGTCCTCGAGCCCCATCTTCGTATCCCAGGTGACGTCCATGCCCACTTTGACAAAGACCGTGACAATGCCTGTGTCCTGACAAATAGGGCGTTTGCCTTCTGCGCACATGCGTGAGTTGACAAGAATCTGGGTCATCGCATCCTTGGCTGCCTTGGACTCCTCTCGCTGCCATGCTGCGTAGACCGCGTCGATGTAGTCCTTGGGGTGGTAATAGGACATGAACTGCAGGGCGTCACTGACGCTGTCGATCAAGTCGTCCTGGCGGATGAGGCTCATTGTCTGTGTTCGTCTTTGAAGCTAAGGGTCAAGCCGACGTGGCTGGGGCGCCAGCGTGGTCTCGCCTGCAAGCATAAACCGAGGCAGAGTTCACAGCACCCCCCGAGGGTAAACGGCAATACCCTGATGCCCAGGCTCACCAGTGGCTTTGATTACGCGTAGCAGTTGACGGAAGTGCACGCCGCGGGCAGACTCTGGCGTCTGACTAGTCCCGGTTCTGGCTGTGAGTCATACGATGAACTCTGCTGCATGGCGTCGTTGGCGACGTTAAACCTTGCACCCCATCCGGTGCCTGTTGTAGCGCCTTGCCCTCCGGTTCATCCCACCATCGCCCTGCCATGAATGCCGACGACTTCGAGCGCTATCGCGCTGAAGGTTACAACCGAATACCGCTGTCGGCAGAAATATCTGCTGATCTGGAAACACCCCTTTCTACCTACATGAAGCTCGCGGACGGTCCGATGAGCTTCATGTTCGAGTCTGTGCAGGGTGGTGAGAAGTGGGGGCGGCACTCGATTATCGGACTGCCATGCCGTACATGGATAGAGGTGCGTGAACGCACGGTTGCATTGATCGAGGACAAGCAGGTCGTCAGCGAGGAAACCGTTGACGATCCGCTCGCATGGATCGCCGATTTTCAGTCTGGTTTTCGCGTGCCGCAAATAGACGGTTTGCCGCCGATAACCGGTGGTCTGGTCGGCTACTTTGGCTACGACACGGTCCGGCTCGTAGAGCCGAAACTCGGTCTCAATCCGCACCCCGATCCTCTCGGAACACCTGACATACTGCTGATGCTCACCGAGGAGCTTGTCGTGTTTGACAACCTCACCGGTACGCTGACATTGTTGGTGTTAGTGGACCCGGCAACAGATGACGCCTACGAGCAAGGGCTTGCACGCCTGGCTCGCTTTTTTGAGCAATTGCGCCAGCCGCTTGATGCCCGTGAGTTCAGCGGTAGCGGACTCGATGTTGTCGAGACAGACTTCACCAGTGGTTTCACCGAAGAGGCGTTCAAGGCGGCAGTGCTGCGTATCAAGCAGCATATCCTCGACGGTGACTGCATGCAGGTGGTCTTGTCACAACGTCTGTCGATTCCGTTCGAGGCGGATGCCATTGATCTTTACCGAGCCTTGCGCAGGCTCAATCCTTCACCGTATCTTTTTCATCTGGACCTTGGCGATCACCATGTTGTGGGCGCATCGCCGGAAATTCTGGTGCGCCTTGAGGACGGTCAGGTGTCGGTGCGTCCGATTGCCGGCACGCGACCGCGCGGCGTAGACGAGGCGACAGATCGAGATCTTGAGGCCGAGTTGCTGGCTGACCCCAAAGAGCGTGCAGAGCACTTGATGTTGATCGATCTTGGGCGAAACGATGTGGGACGCGTAGCAAAGACCGGGACGGTTGATGTAACAGACCGTTTTTTCATCGAGCGCTACTCACACGTGATGCATATCGTGTCCAATGTGGTCGGTGAGCTGGGCGAGGGTTTGTCAGCTCTGGACGTACTGCGTGCCACCTTTCCGGCGGGCACCGTCTCCGGTGCGCCCAAGGTAAGGGCACTCGAGATCATCCAGTCACTGGAGCCAATCAAGCGAGGTATCTACTCGGGCGCGGTCGGCTACCTCTCCTGGAATGGCAATATGGATACCGCGATTGCAATCCGCACTGCGGTTGTCAAGGATGGAGAGCTGCATGTGCAAGCTGGCGCCGGCATTGTGCATGACTCAGACCCGGATGCCGAGTGGCAGGAGACGATGGCCAAGGCGCGGGCGGTGTTCCGCGGTGTCGCGATGGCGGAAGCCGGGGTTGACGCGCCACCTGAGCACCTCGCAGCTCACACCAATCGTCGATGAGCGCATTCACATGATCGCTGTCATAGACAACTACGACTCCTTTACCTGGAACCTGGTGCAGTATCTGCGTGAACTTGGCGGCCAGGTCGAGGTCTTTCGCAATGATCGAGTCACTGTTGAGCAACTCGTGGCCAAGCAACCTGCCGGGCTGTTGCTATCACCTGGACCCGGAACTCCTGATGATGCGGGCGTAACACTTGACGCCCTTGCGTACTTTGCGGGGCGCATACCGGTGTTTGGAGTCTGCCTCGGACATCAGGCTATCGGTCAACACTTTGGTGGCGTGGTGTCTCTCGCCGGTCAAGTGATGCACGGTAAGCGCTCATCTGTGCACCACAACGCGGAAGGTGTGTTCACTGGGTTGCCAACACCCTTTAATGCAACTCGCTACCACTCCTTGGTGGTGTTGCAGCAGTCGTTACCCAACTGTCTTGGTGTCACAGCCTGGACAGTAAACGACGCGGGGCACCATGAGGAAATCATGGGCTTTCGCCACCTTGAGCTGGATGTAGAAGGGGTGCAATTTCATCCTGAGTCCATTGAGAGCGAGCATGGCCATGCCTTGCTCAAGTCGTTTCTGGACCGGTGTTACCCGGCACCTTGAGTGCCAGCTTAAAATCCTTCGACAGGAAAGCAACGCAAGAGAGCAACAGACCGAGATGAACATACGAGAAGCGCTCGCTCGTCTAGTGGCGCGTGAAGACCTGAGCGGCGAGCAGATGCGTGCGGTCATGCAGCAGGTCATGACCGGAGAGGCCACGCCATCGCAGATCGGTGGATTTTTGGTCGCGCTACGGATGAAGGGCGAGACGGTTGACGAAGTGGCAGCGGCAGCCTCGGTCATGCGTTCACTCGCGGCCAGCGTCAAGGTTGCTGATGGGGCGGTTGATGTTGTCGGTACAGGTGGTGATGCGACCAGCACGTTCAACATCTCGACCTGCAGCGCTCTGGTGGCAGCGGCTGCCGGCGTGCAGATAGCCAAGCACGGTAATCGTTCTGTGTCATCAAATTCCGGGGCTGCAGATTTTCTGGAGGCGGCTGGAGTCAACATCGATTTGGATCCGGAGCAGGTTGCTCAATGTGTTGATATGGCGGGTATCGGATTCATGTTTGCGCCACGGCATCATGGCGCGATGAAGCACGCTATTGGTCCTCGACGGGAGATGGGTGTGCGCACGATATTCAATCTGCTTGGCCCCTTGACCAATCCCGCCGCGGTGTCGCGACAACTTCTCGGTGTCTATGACAGTGAGTGGGTGCGTCCGATGACTGATGTACTCAAGCAACTCGGTAGCCGACACGCCATGGTCGTGCACGGCCACGACGGCATGGATGAAATCAGTTTGTCCGGCCCGACGACAGTGGCCGAATTGAAAGACGGGACCGTCTCGGAGCGCGTCATCGAGCCTGCCGATTTCGGCATCGATCCGGCGCCATTGGAGAGTATTGTGGTGGATGGCGCCGAGGCCAGTCGCCGGCTGGTGGACGGAGTGCTCAACGATGAGGCGGGTGCTGCACGGGATATCGTGTTGCTCAATGCTGGCGCTGCGATATACATCGGGGGCAAGGCTGCGAACCACGCCGATGGCGTCATGCGTGCGCGTGCGGTGCTGGCGTCTGGCGCAGCCCGCGAGATGCTGGCCAAACTGGTGCAGGTATCGGTGAGTCTTGCGACCGGAGACCAGGCATGACCGACATCCCGGATATTCTCAAAAAGATTCTCGTGCGCAAGCACGAGGAGATTGCGGAGCGTCGCAAGCACACATCGCTTGCAGCATTGACGGAACGCATTGCCGGTCTTGAGCCTGGCAGAGGGTTTGCCGCTTCAATGCATGCCCGCCTTGAGGCAGGAGAGTCTGCGGTGATCGCGGAGATCAAGAAAGCCTCACCTAGTAAAGGTGTACTGCGTGATGACTTTCGCCCGGGGGAGATCGCCGTGAGTTATGCGCGGGGCGGCGCTGCCTGTCTGTCAGTGTTGACCGATGCCGATTTTTTTCAAGGTAGTGAAGGCGCCCTGCAGGAGGCGCGAGCGGCCTGTGACCTGCCAGTTATCCGCAAGGACTTTCTAATTGATGCATATCAGATATCAGAGGCGCGTGCGATCGGTGCTGACTGCGTGTTGTTGATCGCCTCGGCGCTCAGCGACATCCATCTTGCAGAGCTCTATGAACAGGCAACGGCACTTGGCATGGATGTTTTGGTCGAGGTGCATGATGCAGACGAGCTGCACCGTGTGTTGCCACTCAAGCCGATGTTGCTCGGTATCAATAACCGCAACCTGCGTACTTTTGAAGTGTCACTCGACACCACCATCGAGCTACTGGCGCATATCAGTGAAGACGCACTGGTAGTGACCGAAAGCGGGATCCTGGAGCGCTCGGATGTAGAACGTATGCGTGCCGCCGGGGTCAATGCATTTTTGATAGGTGAGGCCTTCATGCGCGCCGAGGACCCGGGTGCCGCGCTGGCACACTTGTTCTCGTAGGCCGGCTTGTCGACATGCATTGCGTCGGGCTCCGATGCATCACTTACTCTGTCGATGAGCCTTGAGCTTTTTCAAAATTGAGTAACAGGGCTGACAGTTCGCCAGAGCGGGTGTCCGGCAATGTGGCGAAGAAGCTCTGGCTGACGATGCTGTTGCGGATCAACGCTACACGTACCAGTACGGGCTCGGCGCTATCGGGGTAGTGGATATCGCTCTCCACGAGTGACAGTGTTGTTTGTACTGCGGCATCGTCGCTGGTGTTCCCTCGCATGCGAACCGTACCTGCAGCGGGTATGTGGGTACCGAACAGGACCTCGTCTGTGCTCTGCCGTGGCAATGCTGCCCAATCGTGTGTGAAGGCTTGAGGTGTATCAATGGTGACAACACCGTGTGAACCGAAGGCAATGCGGCCGCGCCATCCGTTCGGGACGTCGGCCTCGCCGCACTCAGAGAACAAGGCCGGGGCGGTGGTATAGCTCTCGAGTCCGTCGAGCAGCACCGAGCTGCCACTGTCAGGTTCGGATGAGTGAATGTGGATGATGCGACGTTCGTGCACGCCACAGTCATCGCCATCAGCCCATGTAATCGTGCCAGTTATACGCTGTGTATAGCCACTTTCTGTCAGGCTGATATTGTCGTAACCGATGCGCGTTGGAAGATCAAGCGCATTGGCGGGGCGTTCTATCAGCAGATTACCGTCGACTAGCAATGGGCCCATGAGACACGACTTGAACTGAAGTTTGAGGTAGGGCCGTGGTGTCGCGTCTTCCAGCGAGTGAGTGAGACTGCCCTGTGTGCAAGTGATACCAGTCGCTGATCGACCGTAGAGCTCAGGCCAGCTGGAGCGCCGAAGTGACGTTCTATACGGAGGCAGTAAACCGAGAGCACCTAGGCCACGTCCTGTTGTGTCGGCGGACGGTGAACCATGTGGTCCTTTCAGCAAGGTAGACAGGGTGAGCCCTGTCACATCGGCGTCGATGAGGGCAGGTATGAGATGTCCTGTGTGTAGATCCGTTGCGAGTCGATCAAGCTCATCAAACAGCGCTGGCTCATCGACAGCTACGGCGGCTCCGAGATCTGGAGTGCCTGGTGCGATCGGTTCAGGCGCCACTTCGATTGTCGTCGTACTTGGAGCTTCTGGATTCGGGCTTGCTGTACTCGGTCCTGTCGTGTTGGTCTGCGAGTTATCGACACTGCCGCAGGCAGCCAGCAGCGTCATACCGAGTCCAAGTGCAAGTTGTGCTAGTTGTGGCCAGGCTTGCATATCGATCTCTGCGCAGCAGTCAAAAAAAAGGCCACCCTGAGGTGGCCTTTCCGAGAGTCGGAACAAGGATCGGCGCTTTAGCGCGTACCGTATATCACCATGGTCTTGCCACGGGCGTGGATCAGGCCGCGTTCCTCCAGGTCCTTGAGTACGCGTCCTACCATTTCACGAGAGCACCCTACGATGCGAGCTATCTCCTGGCGGGTAATTCTGACTTGCATGCCATCGGGGTGGGTGATGGCGTCAGGCATCTTGGCCAGATCCAGCAGGGTAGAGGCGACGCGGCCGGTGACGTCCAGGAAGGCGAGGTCGCGCACCTTGATGCTGGTCTTGCGCAGACGCGAAGCCATTTGCGTGGTCAATGCGTAGAGAAGGTCAGGCTGTTCGGCCGACAGGCGGCGGAACTGCTCGTAATTCATTTCGGCCAGTTCGCACTTGCTGCGAGCCGTGACCCATGCACTGCGGCCTGCGGCCTCGTCAAACAAGCCCATCTCTCCAAAGAAGTCGCCAGCCGACAAATAGGCGAGTACGATCTCTCGGCCATCGTCATCTTCGACTACAACGCTGACGGAACCGTCGACGATGTAGTAGAGGGTCTCTGCCACATCACCGTGATGGATGATGGTGGTTTTCGCCGGGTACTGCCGACGGTGACTTGATCGCAGAAAGAGATCAAGCCATTCGACAGGTGGTGGTGCTATTCGAGGGGCAAGCATTGTATGTGTCTCTCCGTACTCTCTGTTTGATCCAACGGCCCAATCCCGGACCTGTTTCGTTTTGTGTCAAACAGTGATCGGCCGATATTTTGATATCTTCAGTGACGCGCTAGACGAAATACGGCTCACAACGTGCTGTGTTACCGGTTTGGTGCGGGTCAACAGAGGAGTGCGCCCGTGCAGGCACGTATTAAGTGGCTCGACCATATGAGCTTTGTGGGTGAATCTGGTAGTGGTCATTCGGTTGTCATCGATGGGTCCCCGGAGCACGGTGGGCGAAACCTCGGTGTGCGGCCTATGGAGCTGATGCTTATTGGTCTGGGTGGCTGTACGGCGTTTGATGTAGTGCTGATGCTGCAAAAATCCCGCCAGCAGGTCACCGATGTGGAGATTGAGCTGGACGCCGACCGTGCCGACGACATACCCGCGGTTTTCACGGCGGTACGCGTGCATTTCAAGGTGTTCGGCCACGAGCTGTCCGACAAGCACGTATCAAGGGCCGTCTCGCTCAGCAAGGAAAAATACTGCTCGGCCTCGCGCATGCTGGAGTCGACGGTCAATATTTCGTGCACCTACGAAATACTGCCGGCGGCCTGACGCTATTCCGACGCTGAAGATCGGTGGGCCGCCAGGGAATCGAGTCCGTGCAGCGCTATTGGTGCCGTCCGGTCCGCAATCATTTTGAAAACCGCGTGGCGCTGCGGTTCGTGTGAATGTTGGCCTGCTGCTTGCAATTCTCCCTGCAAGAGCAAACTCTCTCCAGCTTGCTCTACTGTGTTTTTCTCTCTTTTTGAACATCCCCCGGATGATTGATGGCGCGGCTCCTGACAGGCCGCGCCTTTTTTTTGTCTGGTCAAATTGGCTGCTAAGTCTCTGATCGGAATGGGTATTTAATGGTGTGTGGCGATTCTTCTGCTGCACGCTCGGCGCAATTGACAAACCTGCTTGAGTCGGCGGCTCTGGTGATCTACAATGGCGGGCTACGCAGGGGTTCGGTCGGTCGAACGCCGCGTGATCTGGTGCACTTGGCTGAGGCTGACGCGAAGCTCCTTGTGAGTATTGCGCGGTCCATGGCGAGTAGCCTCCACCCCGCCTGACCGTCAGAACAGCTGATCATCGCCGCCGTGAACAAGACAACCATCAGTGCCAAGCCCGCCGAAGTCCAGCGGCAGTGGTTCCTGATCGACGCAGAAAACCAGACCCTGGGTAATGTCGCAACCGAGATCGCTCGTCGATTGCGCGGCAAGCACAAGCCCACCTACACCCCGCATGTGGATACCGGTGATTACATTGTCGTGATCAACGCGGACAAGATCGAGGTCACCGGCAACAAGCGCAAGAACAAGCTGTATCAGCACCACACCGGCTACATCGGCAACCTGAAGACCACCAACTTCGAAAAGCTGCAACAAACCCATCCGGAGAGGATTGTTGAGCTGGCGGTCAAGGGCATGCTGCCCAAGAACGCCCTCGGACGTCAGATGTACCGAAAGCTCCGGGTATTTGCTGGACCCAAGCACACGCACGCGGCTCAGCAGCCGGTGCCATTGGAAGTGGGCAAGGGCACCAAGGTTGGCAAGGCCCTGGTCGCCTGACACTGTCTGGCACCCACCTCTCGACTTTATTGACTGGATTCGTAATTCATGCCCGCTCCCGGTAATCAGTACTACGGCACAGGCCGACGCAAGTCTTCAACCGCTCGTGTCTTCATGAACGGCGGCGGCAGCGGCCAAATCGTTGTCAACGACAAGCCGCTCGACGAGTACTTCGGTCGTAAGACGGCGCACATGATCGTTCGTCAGCCGCTCGAGCGTACCGACACGCTGAGTCAGTTTGATTTCAAGATCACCGTCAAGGGTGGTGGCGGCAGCGGCCAGGCGGGTGCGATCCGGCTTGGTATCTCTCGTGCGCTGCTCTCCTATGACGAAGCGATGCGTGCCACCTTGCGCGGTGCAGGATTCCTCACCCGCGATGCTCGAGAGGTCGAGCGCAAGAAGGTCGGTCTGCGCAAGGCGCGCAAAGCGACTCAGTACTCCAAGCGCTGATCGTTCAGGAAGGGCTTGCCGCGGCGGTGTGATCTGCGGCGTAGTGCTCTGCATCTGTTCATGCTTGTGAAAGGCCCCGCGAGGGGCCTTTTTCATTTCCGTCATGTCGCTGGTGATCAGTTGAGTCAGCGTGATTGCATCCCCTGTGGTCGAGGATTCATGCCCCTGCGTATTAGTGTCTGTGCGGTGCCCGTCATATACTGGGGAGCCGCGAACCATCGCCGCAATCGTTAGATGAATGCACCCTTGCAAGGCGAATCAGGCGAGCTACTAGAGTTACCGCCTCTTCGCGAAATTCCCTACAACTACACGTCTTTCTCGGATCGAGAGATTGCTCTGCGTTATTTGGGCGAGAAAGGGTGGACATTGATTCAGTCCCTGCGTTCCCAGCGACGCACCGGACGTTCGGCACGCATGTTGTTTGAGGTGCTCGGCGACCTGTGGGTGATTGATCGCAATCCCTATATCCAGGACGACCTGCTTGCTGACGAGCGTCGGCGCGCCAACCTGACAGGCGCTCTGAAGCATCGCACCGCACAGATCAGCGAGCGCAACGATGATGATGAGCGGGTCGTTGCGCTGATCCAGCTGGCCACAGTAGCAATTGATGCCTTTGAGACGGCACTTGAGCAAGAGGCTGCGCTACGACGTCGTATCGCACGTGCACTGTCGGGGCTCACTCACAAGGACAATGTGCGCTTTGATGGTTTGTCGCGCGTCTCGCATGTCACTGATGCCACGGACTGGCGAGTAGAGCTGCCAAGTGTCGTACTGACGCCCGACTCCGAAGCCGAGTTACCGGCGTTGGTGCGCGCTTGTATTGAATTGGGTATCACCATGATCGGGCGCGGCGGGGGCACCGGTTACACCGGAGGTGCTGTTCCCTTGCACCGAGACACAGCGGTCATCAACCTTGAGAAACTTGATCATGTCGGGGCCGTAGAAGAAAGGGCCTTGTCGGTTTCCAGCCAGCAACCTCAGCGCAAGACGCACGCAATCAGTGTAGGCGCGGGCACTGTCACGCGCCGCGTGTCAGAAGCAGCCAGCGCCAGGGGGTTGGCTTTTGCGGTCGATCCAACCAGTCAGGACGCTTCGACCATCGGTGGCAACATCGCGATGAACGCTGGCGGCAAGAAGGCGGTGCTGTGGGGCACCACGCTCGACAACTTGTTGTCCTGGCGTATGGTCGATGCAAATGGTAATTGGTGCGATGTTGAGCGCCTGGACCACAACCTTGGCAAGATTCATCTGCAGGAAGCGGTGCGGTTCAAGGTCACACGTACCGACGGCATCACAGGTGTCTCGCTGGGTGAGCCCGAACTATTGATCGCGCCCGGCGCAAGTCTGCGCAAGCAGGGGCTTGGCAAGGACGTCACCGACAAGACCTTGGGTGGTTTGCCCGGTGTACAGAAGGAAGGCTGTGATGGTCTGATTACATCGGCTGTCTTTATTCTGCATCGCATGCCAGACAACGTGCGCACCGTCGCCATGGAGTTCTACGGTAAGGACTTGCGAACAGCGGTGCCCGCCATCACCGAGGTGAAGGCGCTGGTTGACGATGATCCGAACGTTGCGCTGGCAGGGCTTGAGCATCTTGACGATCGCTACATCAAGGCTGTTGGCTACACACCCAAGGCAGCGCGGGGTCAGCTGCCAAAGATGCTGTTGGTGGCCGATGTCGTTGGTGATGATGCAGATGCGGTAGCGCGTAGCGCGTCGCGAATGGTCGAGGCCGTCAATGCGCGAGGTGCTGAGGGATTCGTTGCTGTAAGCCCTGAATCTCGCAAGCAGTTCTGGGCGGCACGATCGCGCACAGCAGCCATAGCCGCCCACACCAATGCCTTCAAGATCAATGAGGATGTGGTCATCCCGCTCGACAAGCTGGCGGAGTATAGCGAGGGCATAGAGCGTATCAATATCGACCAGTCGCTCGGCAACAAGATCTCAATGCTTCAGGAAGTGCGCCGGTTTCTAGCGGGACCGGAAGTGCGCTCGCTGATCGGTATGCCGCATGATGGCGGTGAAGAGACCGAGGCAATTGTCAGTAACAGCCTTGGCGCCGGAGTTGCCTCGCTCGACGAGGTGCACGCTGAGTGGAGTCAGGTCCTCGTTGAGCTGCAACAGGCCGAGGCTCGTTTTAACGAGTCGCTTGCTGCTGGCAAGCACATAGCGGAGCCCAATCCGCTGGTGGCCTCATTGCTTGAGCGTGAAACGCTCATCAGCTATCGCGAGCGTGTGGAGCGGCCACTCAAGCAGCGTTTCTCTGGCAAGCGTTACGAGCGTTTGTTGGACCGTATTGATGCAATTCACGATGAGTGGAGGCCTCGTAGGCTCTTTGCAGCGCTGCACATGCATGCCGGTGACGGCAATGTACACACCAATATTCCGGTCAATTCAAACGACTACGAGATGATGCGGGGTGCGGAGGCGATCGTGTCTCGCGTAATGGACCTTGCGCGTGTGCTGGATGGCGTTATTAGTGGTGAGCACGGTATCGGGCTCACCAAGATGGAATACATGGACGCCGATGTCATCGATGCCTTTGGTGAGTACAAACAGCGCGTGGATCCCGATGGGCATTTCAATCGCGGTAAGTTGATGGCGGGCTCGGGGCTCGAAAACGCGTACACGCCCTCACTGCGTCTGGTTCAGCAGGAGGCGCTGATTCTTGAGCAGAGTGAGCTTGGCGAGCTGAATAACAGCATCAAGGATTGTTTGCGCTGCGGAAAATGTAAACCTGTGTGCACCACCCATGCACCCGGTGCCAACTTGCTTTATTCACCGCGCAACAAGATCTTGGGAACCGGGCTGATTATCGAGGCTTTTCTGTACGAGGAACAGACGCGCCGTGGGCTGTCGGTGCGTCACTTTGATGAGATGAACGACATAGCCGATCACTGCACGGTGTGTCACAAGTGCCTCGCGCCCTGTCCTGTGAATATCGACTACGGTGATGTGTCAATCCATATGCGCAAGATCCTGACTGATCGTGGTCAGAAGCGCTTGTCGCTTGGCACCAAGGCATCCATGGCCTATCTCAATGCCAAGGACCCGACCACGATCAAGATCATGCGCAAGGGCATGATCGATTGGGGCTTTCGTGCGCAGCGCACAGCCACTGAAATCGCCAAGAAGGTACCCATCGTTGCTTCACGCCGGGATGCACCGACCGCGACCACTGGCAAACCGGCTGTGACCGAGCAGGTCGTACACTTCGTCAATCGCAAGTTGCCGGGCAAGAAGATGTTGCCGGCCAAGACCACGCGCGCGCTTCTCGGGATAGAGAATCGTGACTATGTGCCGATCATCCGCGACCCGGCCAAGGTCGACGAGGATTCGGATTCGGTGTTTTATTTTCCGGGGTGTGGCTCCGAGAGGCTGTTCAGTCAGGTTGGGATGGCGACCATCGCCATGCTCTACGACTCTGGCGCGAGAACAGTGATGCCGCCTGGCTATCTCTGCTGTGGCTATCCGCAGACCTCAACTGGGGACGTAGCCAAGGGTACAGAGATCACCATCGAGAATCGCGTGTTGTTTCATCGGGTGGCCAACACACTGAATTACCTGGACATCAAGACGGTAATCGTGTCATGTGGCACGTGCATGGATCAGTTGTTGAAGTATGAGTTTGAGCAGATCTTTCCCGGTTGCCGCCTGCTTGACATCCACGAGTACCTGATGGAAAAGGGCTACAGTCTCGACGGGGTCGGCGGTGTTAAATATGTCTACCACGATCCCTGCCATAGCCCGATGAAGACCTACGCGCCGGCCAGGGTCAACGCAGCCCTGCTGGGTCAGGAAGTCACGATGAGCGATCGCTGTTGTGGCGAGGCAGGCACATTCGCTGTCGCCCGGCCCGATATCGCCACCCAGGTACGCTCACGCAAGGCCGACATCTTGCGCGACAACCTTGCATCCAATGGGGTTGCCAACGGGCAGACTGATCACGACGTCAAGATGCTCACCTCATGCCCTGCCTGTGTGCAAGGTCTCAGCCGTTATGCTGAAGAGACGGGTATGGATACGGACTACATCGTGGTGGAGCTTGCCAAGGGACTGTTTGGCGAGGAGTGGAACGAGCGATTTGTAGACAAAGCGCTTCATGGTGGCGTTGAGCAGGTGCTTCTCTAGTCTGTTTACAGGCCTGTTTCCGGGTGCGGTACAGACGTTTCGGGTTGCCGCTCCATTGCATGGCACCAGTCAGCGCCTCGGTGAGCGCAGTCAGGGGCGGTCGTATATCGACCCTGAGGCGGGGCTCAATAACTTGTGATAGAGCTTGCCGGCCGATACATCAGTCATGGCACTGAGATAGTCGGCGATGGCGCGTAGCCCGATGCGTTCGTACTGCAAAAATATCGGGACAGGGAGAAGCCGCTGCGGGTTTTCGCGAAAAATGTCAAACAAGGTGATGATGACCCGTTGCCCCTTGTATTGCAGATGCTGCAACTCGGGCCGTTTGATGACATGACTCATCACGAACTGTTTGATCAGCAGCAACACTGCGTAGGCATCTGGCGACATGCTGGCTTTGAAGCTCAGCAAGGGGTGTTCAAAGCCTTGGTCCCTGGTCAAGGAAATCTCGCGGATAAAGTAGCTCACCAGCATACTGATCGCGTGCTTGCGTCCAGTGGTGGCGGTTGCGAACAAGCGCTGATCCATCAGATCCATGTCGTCAAAAGGTGAGGGCAAGCCCATCGACCGTATGCGCTGGCTGACGCTTTCGTCCCAGACGTTGCGGTGAACCAGTGACAGTGCCAGTGCATCCTCAAGATCGTGTACTCCGTAGGCGATGTCGTCGGCTAGCTCCATGATCGAGGTGTCGAAAGGTTTGTGGCGTGTGCGTAGGTGTTTTCCGGGTTCAGAGGGGGTATCCAATTGGGTGAGTCGATCACGATCTGCCGAGGAAAACGGTGCCAACAACCAATCGAGCACCTCGGCTTCAGTGTCGTAGAGACACTTGGGCGGCTCCCAGTGGTCGATGTTCAATGGCTGTTGAGCAGGCGAGGGCAGGCTAGTCGCATATCGGGCTGTGTCAGAGTAGAGCGCGGGGTATTTGATAGTACCGAGCATGCTGCGACGCGTGAGGTCCAGCCCGTCCTGGTCGGAGTACTCGCCGAGCCTTGCGAGAATTCTCAGGGTCTGCCCATTCGCTTCAAAGCCTCCGTCTTCTCGCATCATGGCGTTCATGGCAATCTCGCCGCCGTGCCCGAAGGGTGAGTGTCCTATATCGTGGGCGAGACAGATCGCCTCGATCAAACTGAACGAGGGCATCAATGAGCGCAGATCGGCATCGCTCGCGTTCTCTCTCAGCCACTCGGCGATGCCAGAGCCGATCTGCGCCACTTCGAGCGAGTGAGTCAGGCGAGTGCGGTAAAAATCACTCTCACCCAAGCCAAGCACCTGGGTCTTTGATTGCAGTGCCCGAAAGGACGATGAGTGAATGATGCGCGCACGGTCACGTTGGAACTCGCTGTCAGCACGGGTGCTGTTGAAGCCGCGGGCGTGTCTTCCATCCGTAGCGCCGCTGGCCCGATCACGGCGTGATCGTCGTGCGAGCCAAACGTCGCCTTGATGGTCCTCACGGCTGACATTGCCGTGTCGTTTCTGTCCGTGTTCCAAGCCGCCTCTCAATGCGCGTGTGCCTTGCCAGTTGGTCGGCGCTAGTGTAAGCCATTGCCCGATTGCGCTTGATCTGAAATCTGGGGCCTCCTTGTGTTGCGTATCGCAACCGTGGGGCCGGCGCCAGCCGTTGATGGCGAACCGGCTGCAGGGTGGTGGCGCAAGGGCTGCGCCCGGATGGCGTCAGGGCCAGTCGGCACCGGACCGCAACGGTGCGCATCATCCAAAGCTGGTCTTACACGTAAAAACTGCAACTAGTGAACTTTCGCTCCTTGTTCTGGTCCACTCATGTCATTGTAAAAAAGTGATTATCCTGTCACGAATGTAGGCATACAATGCAAGCGTGGTAGGTATAACAACATCAACTCAGTGTCAGTGCCCAACTATTCCGTAAACAATTATGGCCCGTAAACCCAGAATTCATTTCAACGGCGCTGTCTACCATGTGCTATTGCGCGGATTGGAAGACAAGCCGGTGTTCCGTAACGTCGCGGACCGGCGTGAGTGGGAGGCATTGGTAGCCGAAGGCGTCGAGCGGTTTGACCACAAGATTCTTGGATTTTGCTGGATGCCGGATCATGTGCAGTTGGCGATAGAAGTCGCTAACGTGCCCTTGTCCCGGGTGATGCAGAACCTGTCGTTCCGTTACACGCGGTACTACAACAGCCAGCACGGTGAGGATGGGCCTCTGTTCCATGGCCGATACAAGGCTGTCCTGATTGATCCTGATGCCTACCTTGCCGACCTGGTCGCCTACATCCACAACAATCCGGTTCGAGAGAACAAGGCCAAGAAGGCGGCGGACTACAAATGGTCCAGCCACGCCACGTATCTCGGCAAGGATGATCGCAACTGGGTCAGCACCGAGCGCTGCCTGGCCTACTTTGGCAAAACAGCCAAAAAGGCAATGACAGCATTTGGCAAGCATGTCGATGCCGCAAGGTCCGAGGGCGAGCGACGAGATCTTGAACGGGGCATGGACGGTGGGCGTTTGTTGGGTGACGCGAAGTTCCGACGGCGGGCTCTCAAACCCGCCAAAGCGGTAAAACGGCCGATGACACTAAATCAACTGGTCAAACTGATCTGCCGCGAAGAGGGCGTCAAGGAGGCCGATCTGAAGTCCGAGAGTCGTGCAAGGCGTGAGAGCGCGATCCGTCAAACCATCACCTACCTGGCGATGGAGTACAACATTGCCAACCTCACCGCTCTGGCAGATCGATTTAATCGGGATCTGACCACCATGAGTCGTAATCAGCGCTACTTCAGGGACCGCCTTGCTGATGATTCGGCTCTGAACAAGCATGTACGCGCGCTGGGCAAGAGGGTTGCTGCGGGCTAGCTCGTTACCAAGCCGTCGCGCCGGATTGTGTCGCCGTGACGACGGCGTCCGGCGCCACGCTCTGGCAGAATGAAGTGGATGGTTTCATTCTGCTTCCCCCGCTCTGCCCGTGATCAAAACTGATTTTCTGCGTCTGCCTGTCATCGCGGCGCCGATGTTCCTCGTCTCCGGTCCGGAGCTCGTCATTGCGAGTTGTCGGGCGGGTATTGTTGGCACGTTTCCGGCGCTCAATCAGCGGAGTACCGAGGGTCTGGTCGAGTGGCTGCAGACGATCGAGAGCGCATTGGAGGGGGTTCTGCACCCAGGCTTTGGCGTCAATCTGATCGTCCACGGCAGTAACACTCGCTTGCAAGCGGATCTTGAAACCTGCGTGCAGCACCGTGTGCCACTTGTCATCACATCGCTAGGTGCTGTCAAGGAAGTGGTAGATGCAGTCCATTCCTACGGCGGGCTGGTGTTCCATGACGTTATCAATCGACGCCATGCCGAAAAGGCTGCCGAGGCTGGTGTGGACGGATTGATCTGCGTAGCAGCCGGGGCGGGCGGGCACGCCGGCACCCTGAACCCCTTTGCCTTTCTGAATGAGGTGCGCTCGTTTTTTGATGGCACTGTGGTGCTTTCCGGATCCTTGTCCCGCGGGCGTGATATCGCCGCAGCACGATTGGCCGGTGCTGACTATGCCTATCTTGGTACTCGCTTCATCTGTACCGCTGAGAGCCGCGCCGAAGACAGCTACAAGCACGCGATTGAAGAGGTTCACTCTGCCGCCAAGGACATCACTTATACGGACGCTGTTTCCGGGGTCAATGCAAATTTTCTGACCACGAGCATCGAAGCAGCGCGAGCTCGTGGCGCGCTCGGCGACGGCAGTGATGGCAGTCAACCGGAGCTCAATGCGATCGAGAGTGAAGCCAAGGCCTGGCGTGATATCTGGTCTGCGGGGCACGGTGCCAGTGGTATTTCGGACACGCCAACCGTTGCGGATCTGGTCATCGAGCTCGAACGTGAATTTACTACCTCGATCAACGCTCTGCACGAGGCTCCAGTGGTTTGCCCTGCGCGCCACGGGCAAGAAACCCGCATCGGGGTAACCTCATGAGCGCGGACCGATCCTCGTTACCAGAGCGTGCCAGCGCCGTCATCATTGGCGGCGGTGTAACCGGCGCCAGTGTTGCCTGGCACCTGGCAAAGCTTGGCTGGCAGGATGTGGTGTTGCTCGAGCGTCGCCAGTTTGCGTGCGGCACGACCTGGCATGCTGCCGGTCTGATTGGCACACAGCGCGCTAGTGAGCCGCATGCGCGGCTTGCGGAATATTCCATGCGCCTGCTGTACGACATCGAGGCGGAAACCGGGCAAAGCACCGGGTTTCGTCAGGTCGGTAGCCTGTCGATCGCGCATTCACAAGACCGCTGGGAGGAGCTCAGGCGCACTGCCTCGATGAACAATGCCTTTGGCGTCACTCAGGTTGATCTGGTGACACCAGGCGAGATTGGGAATCTCTTCCCGCTTGTCGATACCGAAGGGCTGATCGGTGGCACTTTCGTGGCGCACGATGGAAAAGGCAACCCGACCGAAATCACACTCGCTTTTATCAAGGGTGCCCGTGCGCGCGGAGCGACGTGCCTTGAGGGTGTGACGGTTGACGATGTGTTGATTGAGAACGGCCGTGTGGCCGGGGTTGCGACTGATCAGGGCATCGTGAAAACCGACTACGTCGTGAACGCCGGAGGCATGTGGGCACGCAGCCTGGGCAAAAAATCCGGTGTGAACGTGCCCTTGCATGCCTGCGAGCATTACTACGCTGTGACCGAGAAACTTGATGCGGTGCATCGTGATCTGCCGGTTCTGCGTGATCATGACAAATGCGTGTACATCAAGGAGGACGCGGGTGGGCTTCTGGTGGGTGCGTTCGAGAAAAAGGCGCTTGCCTGGGGCCAGCGGGGTATCCCGGCGGACTTCTGTTTTGATGAACTGCCAGGACATATGGAGGAGCAGTTGATGCCGGTGCTCGAGGATGCGATGGCGCGTGTGCCAATCTTGCAGGATGCTGGCTGGCGTAGTTTTTTTTGCGGACCTGAATCCTTTACCCCGGATGATCAATTTCACGTGGGCGAGTCACCTGAGGTAGGTGGGTACTTTGTAGCCGCAGGCCTCAATTCGGTAGGAATCCAAAGTTCAGGTGGGATTGGCAAGGTCTGCGCCGAGTGGATGCATCATGGGCACTCTCCGATTGATCTATGGGGCAACGACATCAGACGCGTATACCCCTTCATGGGTACGCAGGCTTTTCTCGAGGAGCGTGTCACCGAGTCGCTGGGTCTTCTCTATGAACGCCACTATCCGTTCCGGCAATTCGAGACCGCACGCAACGTGCGTCTGCTCCCGGTTCATCAGCGGCTGATAGAGCATCGGGCGTGTTTTGGGCAGGTGGCTGGCTGGGAGCGGCCCAACTGGTTTGCTCCCAGTGGAGTAGAGCCAGTCTACGAGTACAGTTTTGGTCGGCAGAACTGGTTTGAGCACTCAGCGGCCGAACATCGTGCTGCGCGTGAAGCTGTCGTGTTGTTCGAGCAGTCCAGCTTCTCGAAGTATCTGGTTCAGGGGCGCGATGCGCTTGACCAGCTCAGCCGTATCTGTAGCGCCAATATCGATGTGCCCGCCGGGCGCATCGTGTACACCCATTGGCTCAATGCGCGCGGTGGCATAGAGGCCGACCTGACTGTCACACGCCTTGACGAGCGACGGTTTCTGGTGATTTCGGGAGCCGCAACCACGCACAAGGATCTTGATTGGTTGCAACGGCACATCGACTCTGACAGTGCTTGCAGCGTCACGGATGTCACCAGCCAACACGCCATCTTTGGTGTCATGGGGCCGCGCAGCAGAGCGCTGCTCGAGCCGCTGCTCGGGATAGATCTTTCTGATGAGGCATTTCCGTTCGGGACGAGTCAGAAGGCCGAGATCGGCTATGCCCCGGTGCGAGCAACGCGCGTGTCCTTTGTGGGTGAGTTGGGTTGGGAGCTCACTATGGATAGCGACATGGCGATCCCGGTATTTGACCGATTGCTTGCTGCTGGTGAGTCGTACGGGCTGAGACTCGCCGGGCTGCATGCGCTCGATAGTGGTCGACTTGAGAAGAAATTCCTGCATTTCGGGCACGACGTTGCTGACGAGGACACGCCGTTGGAGGCTGGTGTCGGCTTTGTGTGCGCTCTTGATAAACCGGGTGGCTTCATCGGGCGAGAGGCCATAGCTCTACAAAAGGAATCAGGCTCGCATCTGAACAAGCGGCTTGTACAGTTTGTGCTCGATGATCCAGAACCTCAGCTTTGGCATCATGAGCCTATCCTGGCAGGTGATCGGTGCGTAGGTTATCTGACGTCCGGGGGCTACGGACACACCCTCGGTGCCGCTGTCGGTTTGGGCTACGTCAAATCTGACGAGGCTATTGACCAGGACTGGCTCGATGCCGGTAATTGGTCGATAGACATCGGCGGCGAACGGTTTGCAGCCCGTGCTGGATTGCGGGCGGCGCTGGACCCGACAGGCAAGCGACTAAGGGGCAACTGAGCACAAGCACCGCCGAGCATGTGCCGGTGCAGAGTGGAACACAATGTGCAGGCTGACTTGTTGGAAGCTCCTGTCAGGGAGCGCTGGACTGTGCCTGAGCCATGCAAGTAATCAAGACCGAAATCCCTGAAGTTCTGATCATCGAGCCTACAGCCTTCGGTGATGATCGAGGCTTCTTTCTTGAAAGCTTCAATCGTCGTGTGTTCAGTGAGGCTGGGTTGCCGACTGACTTTGTTCAGGACAATCACAGCCGGTCCGCGCGCGGCGTGCTGCGTGGCATGCACTATCAGATGAAACAGACTCAGGGCAAATTGGTCAGAGTCACAGCTGGAGCCGTTTTCGATGTGGCTGTCGACATGCGCCGCAATTCCTCAACCTTCGGGCGTTGGGTAGGGGTTGAGCTGAATGCAGAGAACAAGCGGCAGTTGTGGGTCCCGGAAGGTTTTGCACATGGGTTCTACACCCTGAGCGACAGTGCCGACTTCCAGTACAAGTGCACTGATTACTATGCTCCCGAACATGAGCGCAGCTTGATGTGGAACGATCCTGAGGTTGGCATTGAATGGCCACTTGCGATCGGCGGGGAGCCCCAACTTGCGGCAAAGGATGAGGCAGGCCTACCCCTGAGCCTTGCAGAGACCTTCGAGCAGCAGCGATTTGATCGTGCCGCATGAGTGCTGACAGCGTTGAGTCCTCTGCGCCAACTCGAATAGTGATTGCCGGCAGTGAGCGCGGGCAGTTGTTTCATGAATTGATGCGGACCGTGCCACAAGGCGTCGAAGCCATGCCGCTGTCCGATGTGGGCGAACGAGTTGATATCGCAGACAAGACGTCCGTCAATCGTGTCCTGCAGGAACTCGAACCGGATGCCGTGATCAATGCGGCAGCATGGACGGGTGTCGATGCAGCAGAAAGCGAGCCGGAGGCAGCGCGGCGAGTCAATGTCGAGGGTGCAGCACAACTTGCCGCTGGCGCCGAGGCTATTGGGGCCTGGTTTGCACACGTGTCTACGGACTTTGTCTTTGGACCAGGCAACGGTTCGCCGTTTGCCACTGATGCCGCCACAGCCCCGATGGGGATCTACGGGCGAACCAAGCTCGACGGGGAAATTGCCGTTCGCGATGCCTGCCCGCAGGCGGCGATTGTAAGGACTGCCTGGGTCTACTCGAGCCATGGCAACAACTTCGTCAAGACCATGTTGCGCTTGATGAATGAGCGCGATGAAATTGGTGTGATCGCTGATCAGATCGGCTCGCCCACCTGGGCCAATTCGCTTGCCAGAGCCTTGTGGACGGCCTGTTCGCAGCGGGCATCCGGTGTGTTTCACTGGACAGGAGCAGGTGCTGCTTCATGGTATGACTTTGCCGTAGCGGTGCTCGAAGAAGGGCAGTCGCTTGGATTGGTATCGCGGGATGTCGTGGTCAAACCGCTGAGTACCGCCGAATATCCGACGCCAGCAGCACGCCCGAACTACAGCGTGATGGATCTTGTCTCCACACGCGCTGCGCTCAATATTGATCCCTCACATTGGCGCGCGGATCTTCGCGCGATGCTTGGAGAACTTGTATGACCGTTACGGAAATGCCCGTCACCGATCGTCGCTTGTTGGTCACCGGTGGCGCCGGCTTCATCGGAGCCAATTTCGTCAGATATTGGCGCGGCGCACGTCCCGATGACACGGTGGTGGTTCTGGATGCATTGACCTATGCGGGTAATCGAGCCAACCTCGACGGTCTCGAGGACAGCCAGTGTCGTTTTGTGCACGGTGATATCAACAACACAGAACTTGTCGAGCACCTGCTGCGTGATGAGGCCTTGAACACAATTGTGCACTTTGCAGCCGAAAGCCATGTGGATCGTTCGATCGAAGGCCCAGATGTGTTTGTGGAGGCGAATGTTCTAGGTACGCTCAGCCTGCTCAAGGCAGCACGCAAGGTCTGGCAGTTGGAGCCGGCGTCTACCGGGCAAACGGCTATCGCACATCGTTTTCATCATGTGAGCACCGATGAAGTCTTCGGGTCCTTGACGCATGAGGATCCAGCGTTTACCGAATCAACCGCCTATGCACCCAACTCGCCGTATTCAGCGAGCAAGGCGGCGTCGGATCATCTGGTACGCGCATGGCACCACACGTACGGGCTGCAAGTCACGACCAGTAATTGTTCAAACAATTACGGGCCATTTCACTTTCCAGAAAAGCTCGTGCCCTTGATGATCTTGAACGTGCTGCACGGACGTGATCTGCCCATCTACGGCGACGGCATGAACGTGCGTGACTGGTTGTTCGTTGAAGACCATGCGCGCGGCATAGAGCGCGTGCTTGAGTCGGGTGAATTGGGCGAGACCTATAATATCGGTGGCTGCAATGAATGGACGAATATCGATATCGTGAGAGAGGTGTGTCGTTCTGTCGATGAGCGCATGGCCGCCCGACCAGAGCTGGTCGAGCGCTTTCCACACACACCGGCAGCGGTAGGTGAGCCGTCAGAGACGTTGATCCAGTTTGTCACTGATCGCGCCGGTCATGATTTTCGATACGCTATTGACGCGAGCAAAATCGAGACTGAACTCGGATTTCAGCCTGCGACCGATTTCGAGACGGGTATCAAGAAAACGATAGATTGGTACTTGGACAACGAAGCGTGGTGGCAGGCAGTGTTCGATGGCAGCTATCGCAAGGCTGCCTAGATACTGACCCTGCCTGTGCCCGACCCTATATGCCGACGAAGGGCTGCATCAGTCTGCTCAGTATGCCGGAGTAGCGCACCGGGGAGTGCGTGGCAATCAGAGCAATGCACGGCTCCTTGGAGTCGATGACCGGCTTGTGCGAGTGATGACCGTCAAGGTCTGCAATGTCCCCGGTCTTGAAGTGACCAATCTCGTCGTGGTAAGAGCCTCTTACCACGTAAGTGAGCTCTCTATCTTCGTGACTGTGATCGCTGAGTGTTGCACCGGGTGTCAGGTGGAGAAGCTTGAAGGCCCCCTTTCGGTTCGTATCAACATCCAGATTGAACTGCTTGATGCCGGGTGCGATCCGCTTCCATGCAAGCTGATTGATCGGTTTTGGAAGCAGTCGGCCGAGTGGTCTGGGCACACCGGAAATCAAGTTGCCGCTGTCGCCCCGA
This sequence comes from uncultured Granulosicoccaceae bacterium, assembly GCA_937922675.1. Lineage (GTDB taxonomy): Bacteria > Pseudomonadota > Gammaproteobacteria > Granulosicoccales > Granulosicoccaceae > Granulosicoccus. Next base: position 84,987 of record CALAJN010000016.1, on the reverse strand, counting down.
GGCCCCGTGGACCTTGTCGAAGACTCGCTGCCGGCAGCCTTGGCCCGCTGGAGCAGATCGGCGGCCGACGCGCTCACTTCTACGCCGTCTGAGGCAGAGATCATGAATCCGCCGATCTGGTCGGCGCGCTCGACACGCGCACGACAGTGCGCGCAGACGGTCAGATGACAGGCAATCAGGGTTTCCATCGGCACGGACAAGGCTCCAGCGGAGTATTCCTGGATGGTTTCGTCAGTGAGGTGGTGGTTGACGCTCATGGTTTGCAGGCTTGACATGGGCTCAGCTCATTCCGAATCAAGGTAGTCGTCGCGCTCAAGGACATCGTCCTCTCCCTTTAAGTTGCTCTTTACGGACTGCATTGCCAGACGGATTCTCGATTTCACGGTGCCGATGGGTAAATCCAGCCAGTTGGCTATCGCCCCGTGTGACATACCTCTGAAATACGAGAGGTGCATCACCTGACGTTGTTCAGCGGGAAGGACTGCAAGCGCCGCATCAATGTCGTCCGCGACCTGCTCCTGAGCCACAAAACGGGCCTGTGTGTCGCTTTCAGTAGTGCGGATATCGAGCAGTTCGTCGTCCAGCTCCACTTCTATTCTCGAATTGCCGCGCAGATAATCGATACGTCTGTTTCTTGCGATCGTGAAGAGCCAGGTGCTCGCGGCCGCTTTCTTTGGATCGTAGCTCTCGGCCCGACGCCATACTGTCAGCATGATCTCCTGAGTGAGCTCGTCGGCTGTGTCCTCGTTCATTCCCTTGCCCATCAAGAATGACTTGATGCGTCCGGCGTAGTAGTTGTAGATCAGAGCGAAAGCGTGTTCATCTCTGTCGCGTCCAATGGCAACCAGGGCGTCACCCATGGTCTTGCGCAGAGTTGCGGCAGCAGGATCGATTGCTGCCTTGGAGCGGCCACCGGCGGTCGGTGGTTTATCCGTCTTGGTCACTGTGGTGTGCGGGGCTCTTGTAGGTTGCTAGTGACGATGAGGTTGCTGGTGACAATGCGTCCCGGGTTGGGAGAATTCAAAGTCTGAATCAAACGGTTGTTCTGGCGGTCCCAAACAGGCATCGTATCACCGCACACTCTCCGATCTTGTCTGACAAAATCTCATCGTGGCCGCACAGATAACTGAACACCGCGCAGAACACGCCCGTGACGCCCCGCGTCAGCATGTTGCTGTGGTTGGCGCAGGCGCAGCAGGGCTTGCCGCGGCATGGTCTCTCTCGCGTACACATCGCGTGACCTTGATTGAGTCTGACGCACGGCTCGGCGGTCATGCCAATACCGAAGTGATCGACAGTCATGGGGGAGTGGCTATTGACACGGGATTTATCGTCTACAACGAACCCTGCTACCCCAATTTTACCCAGTGGATGGACACATTGGGGGTGCGCACGCAAACATCTGATATGTCCTTTGCCGTGTCCCGTGACGATGGGCGCTTCGAGTACGCCGGCGGCCCGGCACTGGGAATGTTGGCGCAACCGGGGCTGATTTTGCAGCGAAGATTCTGGCGAATGCTCAAGGATCTGTTGCGTTTTTATCGCAGTGCGCCTAACAGTATTCCCGCTGATGCTGACATTACGCTCGGGCAGTTCCTGTCCCAGCACGGGTATTCGTCCGAGTTCATCGACGATCATCTGATGCCGTTCGCAGCGGCTGTATGGTCTGCTCCGTGCGAATCAATGCTCGACTACCCGGCGGCGGCCTTCATAAGGTTCTGTGACAATCACGGGTTGCTGAAGCTGACCAGGAGGCCACAATGGCGCACAGTCTCTGGCGGAAGCCACTCCTATGTAGACGCTGTACGCAAGTCCCTTGAGCACGCCAACAGCTCGATCAAAACCGGCTTTCAAGTGACGTCCGTCGTCAGGAAACCGGACGGGGTCGAGGTGCGTAGCAATGGCGGAAAAGTGGTGCATGCCGACGCGGTTGTCATGGCCACCCACGCCGATCAGGCCTTGGCTTGCCTTGCAGATCCGGAACCACTGGAGAAGCAGCTTCTTGGAGTCTTTTCCTATGAGCCCAATCGTGCCGTGTTGCACACGGATGTAAGCCACCTGCCGCGTAGGCGGCGCGCCTGGTGCAGCTGGAACTATGTGGAACGGGCGGACTCATCCACTGCTCAGGTGTCAGTCAGTTACTGGATGAATCGGCTGCAAAATTTACAAGTAGAACAAGACTACATCGTCACTCTAAATCCCGAGTTCGAGCCGTCGGACCACCACGTCTTGCGTACGAGCTACTATCAACACCCTGTGTTCACCGTTCAGACGTGGCAGGCTCAGCAACGCCTCTGGGAGTTGCAGGGGCGTAACCGGACCTGGTTTTGCGGTAGCTACTTTGGAGCGGGTTTTCATGAAGATGCGGTACAGGCAGGACTTGCTGCTGCGGATGCGGCGGGTGCGAAAGCCCGGCCCTGGCAGCTCGACGACCCTTCGTCCAGAATTGTGGTAGCTGGCGCGCGCACTACTGCAAAGGCAGCGAAGGCTGCGTGACGAGTTCAGTGTCGATGCCGGGACTATCGGGCGATTGCGCTGGATGGGTTTACACCGGTGAGGTGTACCACCGACGCAAGCGGCCGCGGATCCACACGCTCCGTTACCGTGTGTTCTCCCTGTTGCTTGACGTTGATCGTATAGATCAGTTGTGCGGTCGTACGCGCTGGTTTTCGCGCAACCGGTTCAATATCGTGTCATTCTATGACAAGGACTTCGGCACAGACCCCCGTTGCGATACGCCGTCGATGCCAACTGATCTGCGCAGGTGGGTCTCGTGCCAACTGTCGCAGGCTGGTTTACACGCAGAGCCCGACAGTATCTTGCTGTCCTGTTATCCGCGCGTCCTCGGCTATGCCTTCAACCCATTGAGCCTTTACTACTGTCGCAATGCATCGGGGGCCACCTATGCCGTGGTTCATGAGGTACACAACACCTTTGGCGAGAGACATGCGTACGTACTGGGTGCCGAGTTGCCGGCTTTGGGACATGCGCAGGTAGGCAGTGCCGCTGCGGGGGCCGCCGGTGACGTCTGGATAAAGCAGAATGCGCGCAAGGCCCTGTTTGTTTCACCCTTTGCGGACATGAACCTGCACTACCGTTTCCGTCTGAACGAGCCGGCAGTTCGTCAGATCGTCGTCATTCGTGCCGAGGATAGTGAGGGTGTCTTGATCACCGCCAGCTACGTGGCGAAAGGCGCCGAGCTCACCACCTCTACATTGTTGAAGTGCGTTGTCAGGATGCCGCTGATGACCTGGAAGGTCATCGCAGGTATTCACTATGAGGCCCTGAAACTCTGGCTGAAACGTGTACCTTGGTTCTCGCACATACCCAAACCTCAAGTTCCTGTCGATCGTGAAGACGGCAGCGAGCCCACTCACTCCGCATGACGACAGAATTCGACCACAGCGTGTCCGCCCCTCCTACTTCAGTGCGTGAGCGCCTGGCCCATTGGCGCTCCTTGTTGGTGAGGAAGCCATTTGACCATGTGCTTGACGGTATCGAGATGGGCGAGTTAACGGTGGAGTGGCCTGATGGGCGTACGACGGTGCACGGTGAACACCATGTTGATCCGGAGTACAACGCTCGCATCACACTGCACAACTACCGCCCCTTGACGCGCTTGCTGCGCGCCGGTGAGGTGGGCTTTGCCGAAAGCTACCTCTGTGGTGACTGGAGCTCGGACAACCTCGAGCATCTTTTTCTCCTTGTGATGCGCAATGAGGAGGCTATCGCACACGGGCTGAGTGGCGGCATGCTCATGCGCGCCGCCAATACGGCCAAGCACTGGCTAAACCGCAATTCTCTACGCGGCAGCGAGCGCAACATTGCATTTCACTATGATCTAGGCAACGAGTTCTATGAGTTGTGGCTCGATCACAGCATGAGCTACTCGTCGGCGGTCTATGAGAGCGAGCAGCAAACATTGGCTGAAGCACAGCAGTCCAAGCTCAACCGTGTGGCCCATCACTTGAATGCAAAGCCTGGTAACAGCGTGCTTGAAATCGGTTGCGGCTGGGGCGCTCTTGGTCGACATCTTGCTGAGCAGTGTTCTGTCGATGTAACAGGTATATCACTCTCGCGTGAGCAGTTAGCCTGGGCGCGTGACCACAATCGAGTCAGTGCAGAGTCAGAAACCTCGGGTAGCACGGATTTCCAGTTCATTGACTATCGGGAAGTGGAGGGTTCTTACGACCATATCGTGTCGATAGAGATGTTTGAGGCGGTGGGCGAGCAGTACTGGAACACCTACTTTCAGAAACTTGCAGATCTACTTGTTGACGGTGGTACTGCCGTGCTGCAAGTGATCACCCTGCTGGAGGAACGTTTCGAAATCTACCGCTCCAACCCTGACTTCATTCAGCGCTACATTTTCCCTGGAGGGATGTTGCCAACCAAGGCACACCTTAGCCAACTGGCATCGAAAACCGGATTTGATGTTGTAGATACGGAATGGTTCGGGATGAGCTACGCAAGGACACTTGCCGACTGGCGAGAACGGTTTGATGCGGTGGCAAGCGATGTGACAGCCCAGGGCTTTGATGATCGCTTCTTGCGGATGTGGCGTTATTACCTGAGCTACTGTGAAGCAGGTTTCAGGTTTGGTAGCACCGATGTCGGCATGCTGGTTCTGAAAAAGCGATGAAAATGCACACTCGCAGTTCGCGTAGCAATTGGTCAGTGTTGTGTGCTGTGCTCGCGAGCGCACTAGCGGCCTGCAGCGGCCCCGAACTCGACGATCTTCGCGACGACACACCTCTGTTCGATTTCGAGGGCTACTTTGAAGGCCACACGCGTGCCTCTGGTTGGTTTTCTGATCGAGCTGGTGTGCCGCAACGCCACTTTTGTGGCGACTTTGTTGGCTCCTATGACGGCGATGATTTTGTACTCGACGAGCGTCTGTTCTACACCGATGGCGTGATTGAGGATCGCGTCTGGCGTGTACGGATTGACGACAACGGTGTGTTCGTGGCTCGATCAGACACGCTCGTCGGAGATGCTCGGGGGCAGGTTCGCGGCAATGGTTTGCAGATGCGTTACACGATGGTCATAGCTGTAGCAGACGGCGCTGAGTACCAACTTGATTTCAATGATTTCATGTTGCTGCAGCCCGATGGCAGCCTGCACAACATCACGCGGGTCAAGAAGCTTGGCGTTCGCTTGGGTACGGTGACCACCCAGTACGCCCATCACGATGGTAGTGAAGGCTGCGAGGTCAGAGCCAGCGAGCTCGCCGCAAGATAGTCGGATGGTTCAGGTCAACGGTGCCGACCGAGCTGCGTTCGAGCCCACGTGACGATGGCACGATCTCGCTGCCGCGCAGTCATCGTCGAATGGAGGGTCGGGCACGACGCTGAGCCTGCTTTGAACGGGTGGGGTTCACTGCTCACTGACCACCACAATCGGTAAAGAGGTCCTCGGGTCTCGGCAACGCCGCGTGCACCTGCGGCCAGGCACAGGAGCAGAGCCTGATCGCGGTCAGGGTCGGGCGAGTGCCTGGAGGGTTGCTTGTTGTCGCCGAGGATCGAGGCAGCCAACTCAAGTGTGTCTTCCATGCCGGCATCTTGTGTGCGAAGCACCGCAGCCGACGTGCGCCCCGATCTTGGATTGGCGCGTTGTCCTTCGTGAAAGCACGTAAAGCCAAGCGAGTTCCAGAAGGCCCCGGTGTCGCCATCGAGGGCAAAAACTGCCCCCAGAGCTTTCGCGCCGGTACTGTGCTCATTGATGCTTTCGACCAGCTGGCGGCCAATGCCCTGACGCCGGGCGCTGTCAACCACGGCGATACGGATAATGCGTGTGAAATCACAACTCAAGGCGGATGCCCGATTGCTGCAGCGTGCCAGTAGTTGAGGCAGCAAGCGGTCTGGCAGTCGTCTCCGATTCGCCATTATTTCGCTGTGCAGATCGGCGGGAATAGCCTTCTCCTCGACAGCGGTGGCAATACCGATCCACTGCTCGTCGTGTCTTGCAGCGTAACTTGAGACGCGGCCAGTGAGTAGATCATCAGTTGCGGCAAGCGTGCTTTGATAGTGGTTGTTGTTGAGAAGCGTCACCAGCGTCTTTGCGATACCGGGGTTACGTCGAAAATCCTCGGGAGTGAGTCGCTCGATACAAATCGAAGACACTGTGACGTCTATTCTGGGCGGCGCGCTTACCTGCTCATGTTCGGCTGGTAGCAACAGAGCCTCACGTAGCAACGGATCAATCGCATCGTCGTCGCGCCAGCGCATGGGCATGCTGGCGTTCAGATGCAGGCAATCGGGGTGCAAATCAGTGAGGTCCTCAACGGTACGCAAGGCAAAGGCTCTGCCGCCCGGCTCGTAGCCCTCTATCGTCGTGGCAAGAATGACGGGTCCGTGGTGTGCTGCCAGGCGCCTCAGTTGTGCAGCCGGTAGGCTGGCAGCTTCGTCCACAATCAGTGGCCCGGGTGCAGCATCCAGCGCTCGGTCGGCCGGCATGAAGGTGACCGCTGAGCCAAATCGTTTCAGCGTTTGGATTGCTGAACGGCGCGGTGCTGTGACTACTGGCGGGGTAGAGTGCGCGCACAGGTGCGAATGCAAGTAGCCGAGCAACGCTGATTTTCCGGTTCCACGCGCACCGGTGATAATCACCAGGCCTCGGTCGCGTGGCTCGTCACGGCTCAGGAATCCAACGGCTTTGCGCAACAAGGCGCGTTGCGCCGCTATTGCAGGCCCTCGGTGCTCATCCATTGACGGGATGATAGAGCGTTTGTCTTTCAGGTTTCCGCTCGGGGCGTCGGGTCGCTGCCCAGTGATATCGCTTGGGTCAACGGTGCAGTACAGGTCGTAGCATGAAACTTCTGGCCGCCACACTTCATGGAATGGCTCAGCCGCCGGTGGCGTTTTTGGGTACGTCTCGACCCCGTCCAGAAAGCGCGTCAACAAAGCGGATTCAGCCAATGCTTGTGGTGTGATGCACACGACGGCCATGCCTCCTGCGTGAAGGCTGCCGATCGCCGCTGCAAGCTCGGCGATCCGCCATCCGGGGTTCGAGCTCCAGAACAGGGCCGCGCGGTCCGTTCCAAGCCATGTTGTGATTCTGTCGCTTGCATCCAAGCGATGCGAGACTTGATTCCCGGCTACTGTCCCGCGAGGGTTGAATTCAGGCGGTACGGCATCGGCTTGTATCAGTAGCGTGACCAGATGCCGAGCCCCCGTCACTGCAGCCTGACTCTGATGAGCATTGAGCAGGGCCTGGAGCGCACCAACGCTCGTGATGCTGCGTCGAGACATCAATGCACGCCCTTCACACGCAAGTGAGAGTCTCGTCGATAGAATAATCGCACCTCCTCCAAGTGGTATTCAGGCAGGACGCTACGACGGTCATGGATGACCACTTTTTTTCGATACCCGTGCCCCGCAGCGATGGCGTTGGCAAAGCGCCCGGCGAGACCACCAGGCAGGGGATAAATGGGGCAGGTGTCACATATTTGACCATATCTGTGCGCCCGATGCTGATCTCGAGGGTGCGCCGCGTCCCGGGTTTGCAAGGCTTTGCCATACTCGCCTCGCTTTCCTGTCCAAGGTTACACACTACGAGTGGTTGCATTGAGCGACAATGCACGCGACACTAAAAGGCTTGACATTTGACGAAACAGGCGCGCGTATACTTAGCTGGACATTGGACCGGCCGCGCAAGTGTGTCAAAGGCTTTCTCTTTCGGGAACCCACGCTGACCGATGGGCGGTACAAGCACCGCACGACAAGACGCGTAGTTTGGACTAGCATCTAGAGCGTTGGAAATTTGCATGTTGGCAGTCTGCCCGGATGGTTCAATTGTGCAGTCTGCTTCTTACCTTCATATAACCGTACCACCTAGAGGATCTGCTTGATGATCAAGAAGTACTTTGCACTGTCTCTTATTAGCGCGAGCCTGCTCGCCGTCGGCTGTTCGTCAGATGACGATGATGAAGGCGATATGGGCGGCGGCACCACAGGCGCAACGACAGGTGGAGGCCAGGTCACGGCCTCGGTGTTGCCTGACGGAGCTGAATACATGGCTTCTGCAGAGACAACCCTGAACCTGTTGGAGCTCGCCAGCAGCGTTGACGACCTGTCAACTCTTGTCTCTACCGTTGCCAATAACTGTGATGATCTGGCTGCGGCTCTGGCTGACGCCGACGCTCGGTTGACCGTGTTCGCACCAAGCAACGCTGCTTTCGCTGACGCGGCTGTAACCGCGGCGCTTGCCGTTGACGACGTAGATGTGTGCGATGTTGTCGCTGGCCACGTCATTAACAACTCTGTTGCCTCAGCCACTGATCTTTCCAGTCAGGTTGGCACATCGTTCACGACGCTCGCAGGTACAACTGTCGCCATAGCCCAGGCTGATGACGGTGGTTTGACAATCGGCGGTGCTGGAGTGGTGGGTGCAGACAACTTCGCGACCAACGGTGTAGCGCACGTTATCGACACGGTACTCCTTCCTGCGTCTGCAGGAGGCTCGGACGGTGGTGAGCCTGGCGGCGAAGACGGCGGTGAGCCTGGCGGCGACGACGGCGGTGAGACAACCGGCGGCGGAACGGGCGCTGGTGGTGGTGAGCTCGGAGCTTCACTGACAGCTGTGCAGACGGCTGGCAACACCGAGTTCGTTCAGTTGTGGCAGACCGCAAGCCTCGGACTGGCTCTGGATGACAATGCCTGGACGGTCTTCGCGCCGAGCAACGACGGCATTGACGATGGTGTTTTCGCCACCGTCAATGCAGATCAGGCCTCTGCGTTCAACCTCTTGAATGGTCACATCATCACAAGCGGAGCTCTGGATTCAGACGCGCTGGATGCACTGTCGACAGTCACTGTGAATAACGGTACGGAATACGCAGTAGGCAATGACGATGGTGTGATTACTGTCAATGGTCTGAGTGTCACGCAAATCGGCATCACCGGTAACGCTACGGTCTACAGCATCGACGGCGTACTGCAGTAAGCTCTGTCTCGACACGTTTTTTCGCACGACTCGGTTTGGACTAAGGCTTACCGAGTCGCGCAGTTCGAGGTAGGAAAAAAGCCGTTCGGTTTCCCATGAAATCGAGCGGCTTTTTGTTTCCTGCGATATTGATGATTGTGCCCGTCGGGGTTTTGCGCACGGGCAGGTTCTACTGAAACGCTGTCTCGAAAAAGCTCCTGAGCTTACGTGAGTGCAACCGCGCCGGCTCCATCGCTGCGAGCTTGCCGAGGGCCAGCATGCCGATCTCCAGATGCTGTGCTACTTGCCGGCGATAAAACTCGCTAGCCATTCCGGGCAATTTGAGTTCCCCCTGCAGAGGCTTGTCGCTGACACACAACAGCGTTCCATAGGGCACACGGAGTCTGAATCCGTTGGCAGCGATCGTGGCTGACTCCATGTCCAGCGCGATCGCTCGTGATTGGGACAATCTGCGCACGGGTTCACTTTGATCTTGAAGCTCCCAATTACGGTTGTCTACCGAGGCTACTGTCCCAACGCGCATGATGCGCTTCAGGTCCAAACCGGTGAGGCCGGTTACCTCGGCAACCGCAGTCTGCAAGGCCATTTGCACTTCAGCGAGTGCCGGGATCGGCACCCAGACAGGAATATCGGCGTCGAGCACTTTGTCCTCGCGCACGTAAGCATGGGCGAGAACGTAGTCACCCAGTTCCTGAGAGTCCCTGAGTCCAGCACAATGGCCGAGCATCAGCCAGGCATGTGGGCGTAACACTGCAACATGGTCGGTGATGGTCTTGGCATTTGAAGGGCCCACGCCAATATTGACCAGTGTGATACCGCGCCCCTTGGGGCCAACCAGGTGATAGGCAGGCATCTGGGGCTGTCGGGCCGGTGCTTGCCCTGACGTTGGAAACGCTGAGCCTTTGGGCGTACATACATTGCCAGGTTCGACAAACGCCGTGTATTCACTACTCCCTGAGACCATCAGTTCTCGAGCTAGCCGACAAAATTCGTCAACGTAGAAACCGTAGTTTGTATAGAGAACGTAGTTCTGGAAGTGCTCTGGCTCCGTGGCCGAATAGTGCACCAAACGAAGGAGCGAATAGTCTATGCGCTGCGCCGGAAAAGGAGCAAGCGGGAGCGGCAAGTGCGGCTCCGGTTCATGTGTGCCGTTGACGATATAGTCATTGACGTGTGCGATGTCAGGCACATCGAAGGCGTCGCGTAGCGCGCCGCCGGTTTTTTGTGGTTGTTGTTGCCCTGACAGATCCGTTCCGGGCTTGAGTGCGAAGTGCAGTGGGATGGATACTGACGATACCGCGACCTCCACTGGCTGGTTGTGGTTCTTGATCAGCAGTTCAAGTTGGTGGGTGAGGTAGCCGCGAAACAATCGTGGTGCTGTGATCGTGGTGGCGTAGGTGCCGGGTTTGCCCACTCGTCCATAAGACAAGGGCGAGTCGACCCGAACCCACGAGGTGCTGCGAAAGCGAACCTCGGGATAGAAGGCTCGATGCACCACATCAATTGTTTCTCCAGCAAGCCACCGGTCAAATGCTGCCTGCAGAAACCCTGTATGCGTCTCATAAAGCTCAATCAATCGAGAAACAGCCTCGGTGGCGTCTCGGTACTCGCGTGGTTCAGACTCCGCCGGTGTTCTCGCTTGTTCAGCCATGTTGTCGATCAGGTGTGGAGCCGTCGAGGCTAACATGTGGGGCGGTGCTATCGCCGTCAGGTTGCTGTGGAGCTGCTGGCCGCGGATAGAAAAAGTACATCAGTGTGAAAAGAGCAGCGATCAAGTAGATCGTACTCATGTCGCGTGTTACCGAGCCGGGGCTGATGCTGATGGCGAGCCCGATGCCGAGAAAGACGACGCCGAGCGCGGTTTGCGACAAACGGCTTTTCCACACCAGGTAAGGCACAACGCCTTCTGCTCTGGCGTGCTCAAAGAAGCGCTTGTTGAACGCGAGTCGAAAGAATGAGGTGGCGAACGTTACAACGATAAGGATCATCCCGAGGTGGGTGGCGCTCTCTGGATTGTCAGCTGTCGACCTGAGAAGCCACGACAGCGCATACAACAGAGTCGCCCCTATATAGACATGACGCACGGCAAATCGGTCGATCAGATTCTTGCTTAGCCAGAACAAAATGGTAAAGGCAATACCAAGAGCTACCACCAGAGTACCGAGTCGCGTAAAGTCTTCGCCAAAAAATAGAAAGAGTGACAGCGTCCAGAAATGACTCTCAAGCAATAGAAAGACGCCATCGGTCAGAAACACGCGGCGCGTCCGTGATACCGGTATGTCTGCCAGCTTGATATCCGTAGAGGCTACGCTCAGCAGCGGCTGATCGGGCAGGTGGGATCGTAGCCACGCAAAGGCGAAAACGGCGATGATCAACGATAGGCTTACAAGCATTGTCAGGGCATCCATGTCGAGCAGAAATCCGCCGCACAGGATGCCGAGCTTTAATACAACAGCGACATAGATCTGAAAATTGCCATAGCGTTTACCGGCATCATTACGACCTAGACTCGCGGCAAACAAGGCCCGCTGCGTAGTCCAGAAAAAGGCACTGTAGGTGCCTGCAGCGATACCGATACTGACGGCCATCAGCCATTGTGTTGGCAGTGCCGTGAGCGGTGCTGCAGGTTGGTCGGCGCCCGTTGCCATTGAGCTGCTTATGATCCAGCACACACTGATCAGTATCAATTCGGCGACAAAGCTGATTTCGATCAACCGACTCACACGATATGACTGACCTATACGTTCCCACGGGCCGAGCATGAGCGCAAAGCACAAGCCTGATATACCGATCATTATCGACAACAGGTCCAGCCCCATACCCTGGCGCCACAACCACACCGGCAGATAGAACGGCAAAAGGCCTATCAGGAACGAGTGCGCTCCAAGAAAAACGTGGAAAGCCAGGGTGCCGACCGTAGCCCCTGGAGCGAGGCCAGAGTTCACAGGCGCGGCGTCAGAACGTGTCAGTGTCGTCAACGACCAAGGAGTCCATTTCGGCCTTGAAAGCCGAAAGATCTTCTTTGGCTCCATAGCGTGGAAAGTCATGCATGCGCGTGTAGGGACGCGAGTTGACTTCAAGCAGGATGCACTCTTGGTCCTGCCAACTTGTCTCGATGCCGCGCTCGAAAATCACGTCAATGCCGAGGAGCCTCGCATCAAAGGCTTTCATGACATCGAGAAACAGTTTTTGATTGGCCTCGGGAATCGTATCGCGGTCAATAGTTTCAACGATACCACCAGGCGCAAGTGCAACCCGGTTGAAGGTGTAGACCCGTTCTCCGCTCGCGGGAACGGAATCGAGCGTCAAGCCTTGCTTGGCCAGGTAGCGACGCGTAGCTGCCGAGTTGTCAATTGGATGAATAGTTGGGTGCAGACCCATGGATTCGCGTGTGGCGTTTTCAGCAGCGATCAGCTGAGCTAGGTTATGGACACCGTCGCCATCAACGAAGGGTGGGTATCGACGTATAACCGATACCAGTTTGTCTTGTGTCGCTAGTACGCGGTAGTTAGCGCCGAGCAGGTACTGCTCCACAACGCTCGTCGGCCACCAGACCTTGACGGCCAGCGAAGCCTTCCAGAGTTCGGCGGCAGAATTTATCGGGAAATGGCTGCCGCGCGAAAACCCGCTCACATTGGGCTTGACCACAAGGGGATAGCCATGCTCTTTTGCAAATCGCTGCGCGGCAAAGGGGCTGGTGAATACGGCGCCGTGTGCATGCGGGAAGTCATGACGGGCGAATACCGCGCGACCCTGTTGCTTGGAGCGACTGGCACGGCGCACCTCTAGCGTGTTGTAGTTGCTGCACCCCGCCATGAAGCGCTCGCTTACTTTGCGGTATAGCGCCGCCTTCAAACGTCTGATCACAAGATGCAGTACAGGCCCTTCAACCGTGATGCGAATGCATCGAGTTGGAAACCGCACGAGCATTGTGCCGCTTCTGCTCGCGCGCACGCTTGCGACCGTAGAGCATCATCAGCGTAAAGATTGGCTGCGGTCGAGCAACCGGTTTGATCGCCTTGGTGGACCGAGCCAGAGCCATCATGGCGCCGCGGATGAAGTGCCAGCGGGTAGCCCAGGTGTGGGTGGTATCCAGCAGGTTGATGGGCATGGGGACAAACAGGTTGATCTCGATAACCTTGAAATCACCGTTGAGCATCGCGGCACGAGAATCGGCACGCACACTGAGTCGACTGATGCCAAATTGTCCAAGTTCGGACAGAAAACCTGACATGAGTGCCTGCTCATCAGCCGAGAACTCCTCCGTGATTTCCACGTACCGTGTCTGCTGATTGAACTTTGAATTGATTGGAAACTCCTCGCTGGAGTTGACCGCCTCGGTAACGGTCAGCACATCGTGCACACGATCGTCCCGGTCGACATCAATGCCGAAGATTTCATACTCGCGAGCGCCGGTTGCAGCCTCTTGAAGCAAATACCGCTGTGGCTCGTCGGCGAGTTGGCGGCGTAGCGCATTGAGTTGCTCGGCATTGTCCGCGCGGTGTATTCCTCGTGCGTTTTGGCCCCATTCCGGTTTGAGGAACACCGGATAACGTGATGGCTGCAATTCGGGGTTGTCGACACGTTGTGGCAGACGCCACCGCTCCGGTATCAGTTGGTCCAGAACCAGCTTTGAGAAGATTCCGTGCTCTTTGGAGAAGTAGTGGGCGTTGAGTTGAAAGTAACGCCACGGCAGGGTACCGATGCGGATACAGCAAGCGATGTACGTCAGAACCATGAGGGCGGGAATGTGCATACTGTGATTAGCGAAGTGCCCGATCCTGAAAACAAACGTAGAAACTGAAAGGATATTACAGGGAACACCCTTGCAGCTGCGATTTTGGCTCACCCGGCGACAGGTTTTCTTGCATAGCCGTCACTTTTAATGTGACGTCCGGCGGTGAGCAAAGTTCCCGCTGCCGGTTATCCCTCACGTCAGGGCTTGCGTAACAGCAGTTCTCCATCGCGCTGCACCATTTCAAAATGGCGCAGAAAACTCATGCCAAGCAGGCCAACCTCTCCCTCCATGTCGGGGCTGATGCTGGCAGCGACTCCTGACTCCGTGAACGGCCCAACCTGAAACGAGTCGAGTCGCGTCGTCCAGGCGATCGCCGGTCCTGCGGCTGTGGTTACCCGAAATGCCCGTCCACGTTGCAAGCCCAGGCGTTGTGCTGTTGCGGCCGGCAGTGCGATGCCAGTAGCTCCTGTATCCACCAGAAACGTGACGGATTGCCCGTTTACCAGTGACTCGACCATAAAATGCCCGCGCCGGTCGGCGGTGAGTAGCAATGTGGGAGCACCATCGGCCGAGGTGCCAATCTGAGGGGCTCTGGACGCTGCGCGGCTGTCGAGCTGGCGCTGCGACAAGAGTGTGATCAACCCGAGCAAAATGAGCCAGGCAGCAAACGCCATGGCCTTGCCTGCTCTTTGCGGGGTGTCGCTGCTTGATGAATTTGTTGGTTGTGACATGGCTCTTGCGCTATCCGGGGGCTGTTATCCGGTCACCTCCAGCCGCCGATCAGGGGGAAGACGTCGCAGTCGCGCCTGGGTTCAGGCTAGCGAACACAGCGCCACCGCGCTTGAGGCGGTATTTTGGCGGCACAACACCTTCTACGAAGGATGTACCGATCTGACATCGAGAGATGGTTCGCAGGCGTCTCCATCCGTTACAATCGGGAGTTCGCTGCGGTGCGCCCGTCTCATGGTGGTCAAGCCGTATGCTCCGGCATTCAACCCCTTCCTGTACCACCTTGTCGACCACCAGGTCGCGTGAACAGGTGGCCTGTCCTCCGAGTCCTACAGATGGCTGATCTCTCCAATTACCGCAATATCGGTATCTTCGCGCACGTCGATGCGGGCAAGACCACCACAACCGAGCGGATCCTCAAGCTCACCGGCAAGATCCACAAGACCGGGGAAGTGCACGACGGTGAAGCCACCACCGACTTCATGGAACAGGAGCAGGAGCGTGGCATCACGATCCAGTCCGCTGCCACCAGCTGCGAGTGGGACAACCACCGCCTCAACATCATCGATACCCCCGGACACGTTGATTTCACCATCGAGGTCTACCGGTCGTTGAAAGTGCTCGACGGCGGCGTTGGCGTTTTTTGTGGCTCTGGCGGTGTCGAGCCGCAATCAGAGACCAACTGGCGCTATGCCAACGAGTCCGAGGTGGCGCGCGTCATCTTCGTAAACAAGCTCGATCGCATGGGCGCTGACTTCTACCGTGTTGTCAAGCAGGTCAAGGACGTGCTCGCTGCGCGCGCTCTGGTCATGGTCTTGCCGATCGGTACCGAGGACAACTTCAAGGGAATCGTTGACCTTCTTACCGAGAAAGCCTGGATTTGGGATGACTCTGGTAACCCGGAGAATTACGAGATCACCGACGTCCCCGAGGACATGAAAGAGGAAGTGGCCAAATGGCGTGAAGAGCTGGTTGAGACTGCTCTTGAGATGGACGATGAGGCCATGGAAAAGTACTTCGAGGGCGAAGTGCCCGACATAGACACGCTCAAGCGCTGTATTCGCAAGGGCACCATCGCCCTTGAGTGGTTCCCGACCTTCTGTGGCTCAGCGTTCAAGAACAAGGGTATTCAGCCCATGTTGAATGGTGTTGTCGACTATCTGCCTGACCCAACCCAAGTAAAGCCTCAGCCTGAGGTAGATCTTGAGGGTAACGAGACAGGTGAGTTCGCCATTGTTGACCCCGCCAAGCCCATGCGCGCACTGGCGTTCAAGATCATGGATGACCGCTATGGCGCTCTGACGTTCATACGTGTCTACTCTGGCAAGATCGCCAAGGGTGACACGGTCCTCAATACCTTCACCGGCAAGACCGAACGAATCGGACGTATTGTCGAGATGAATGCTGAAGATCGTATCGAGCTCGATAGTGCGCAGGCAGGTGACATCGTCGCCGTTCTGGGCATGAAGAACGTGCAGACGGGCCACACGCTGGCTGATCAGAAAAACCCCGCCACGCTTGAGCCGATGGTCTTCCCGGATCCGGTCATCTCGATCGCGGTCTCGCCCAAAGACAAGGCAGGCAACGAAAAGATGGGTATCGCGATCGGCAAGATGGTTGCGGAGGATCCATCATTCCGCGTCATGACTGATGAGGAATCGGGTGAGACCATCCTGATGGGTATGGGTGAGCTGCACCTGGACATCAAGATCGATATCCTCAAGCGGACCCACGGTATCGAGGTAGAGGTCGGCAAGCCTCAGGTCGCCTACCGCGAGACCATTACACAGACCATCGAGGATACCTACACCCACAAGAAGCAGTCTGGTGGTTCGGGTCAGTACGGCCGTATCGACTACACCATCGAGCCCGGTGAATCCGGTACCGGGTTTGAATTTGAGTCCAAGGTCACCGGCGGTAACGTGCCGCGCGAATACTGGCCAGCGGTCGAGAAGGGCTTCAAGACGTCTATGGACGAAGGTGTTCTCGCTGGTTACCCCTTGCTCGACTTCCGGGTTGTGCTCAACGATGGTGCTTTCCACGCCGTTGATTCCTCGGCTCTGGCGTTCGAGATCGCTGCCAAGGCTGCGTATCGGCAGTCCATCCCCAAAGCAGGCCCACAGTTGATCGAACCGGTCATGAAGGTGGATGTATTCACACCGGAGGACCACGTCGGTGATGTCATCGGTGACCTGAATCGTCGTCGCGGCATGATCGCAGGCCAGGATGCCGGTGCTACGGGCGTACGGATCAAGGCCGACGTGCCACTGTCTGAAATGTTTGGCTACATCGGGGACCTACGCACCATGACCTCAGGTCGCGGTCAGTTCTCGATGGAGTTCAGTCACTACAGCGCATGTCCGAAGAACGTCGCTGACGTGGTCATCAAGGAAGCGGCTGAGCGAAAGGCTGCCAAGTAGGTCTGGTTGCCAGGGTGGTCGTTTTGGCGGGGTGTTGCGTGTCGCGAGCCCCGCACACCTTGATGCTGCTGGTCTGAAGGGCCTTGAAGGGCGTCGCTGCGTGCGGTCGCCCTGTCAGCTTCAAGCCAGGCCTTGCGACATATCGGGCTGTGGTGGCAGTTACCCCTCGGCTACTGATCCTTCGAGTACGGCCTGTGCCGGCTTGCTATCAGTCCCAAACCGTGTTTGGACCGAGTGTCGCCCCATTCAGGCGCCATGGCGCACCATTGCCGCGAAGCTGGTTGCCATGCACCCGGATACTGCTGTCAATGGCTGAGCTCACATTTGCGGCAACGGCGTAGGCATCGTTGTTTTCCACGGTGTTCCCGGTGATCTCTATATCTTTGACCGTTGCTCGACCGGGTATGCCCATCTCGACGCCAGTTACGCCGGTGCCGAGTACGCCGTGCCAATAGCAGTTGGCGCAAAAGCCATCGACAACCCGATTGTTCACAAAGCGCACTCCTTCAGCCCGGGCCAGGTAGACCTGGCCACCCCCGGTCAAGCCGGTGCCATAGCGAGGCGCCACAGGCCACTGGCCAACTGCATGGTTGCGTTCGAAAATGTTGTCGGCGATCACCGTTGTCTGCTCAGTACCATCAACGCCCAGCAGTGCGAGTGCATTGGTGGAGTTGTCACGAAAAACGGATCGCTCCACACGAACCAGACTCGAGGCATCTTCCTCGTGACCGATGTAAAGCCCGAGTACGCCGCTGTACTCGAGAGTGCTATCGAGAAATGAAAAACCGGTGGTTCCTTGCACGTAGATCGCATAGCCCTTGGAGTATCGGACAGTGACCTGCTTGAATTCAATATTGCGCGCCTCACGCATCCAGAGCATGCGAGGGCAGCGATCGGCCACGGTGCAACTGTCAACGGTCTCGTCGTCGTCAAGAGTCACATCGGTCAGTGTCACGTTCGAGGCATTGTGGAGCGTCAGCAGCGAACAACTGCGTTGATTTGTCCGCCGCAGAATGCGGTGCCCATTCCCGTTGATGCGAATGTCCGAGGCATTGTCCAGATTCAACAAGGGCGCCCCTCCCGGGCAACAGTTGCCGCCGCATTTGATATCAGAGGCAATGCTGATGTTGGCCCGACCATCATCTCCCCGAGGCAGCTTTCCTGATCTTGCCAGTGACGTACAGTGTTGCAAGCTCGCTGTGCTGTTTGCAGAGCAAGCGATTGCCAGGCTCGTGGACGTCGCAGCAGCGGTGTCGTCATCCAGGGACACCTGTGTTGTGGTCGACAGCTCTGTGTCCTGGGGCCTCTGGCTGGGCGCGGATTCCGGTTCAGCGACTTCGCTGATATCCGGCAATATTTGGCGCACCGGTAGTTCAAAGCCTGCGGTGCCAAAGGTCAGGGTGACAGGTGCTGAAACCCTGCCGTGTGCGTCTAAGGCACGTAGCTGGATCCGATGCCCTTGGGTAGCATCGAGGTTCTGAAAAGAATAACTGGAGGCGTCGTAGAGACCGACAATAGCGCCGTTACGCAAGATCTCCACACGATCGGTTGGATGGGTGCGCCGCCAGAACACCTCTGCGGCGGTGGTTGAATACACCAGCGCGTGCACATCAGCGAGGTCTCCAGCTCTTGCACTGCTTGGCAGGCCACTGAAGAGCAGCATCGCAAGGCATGTCCAAAGACTATTCTGGCTCAGTAGCCGCATCCTTAACCCGTCACGGCTGTCATGTATACGACACTATAGTAGTGCCGCCAGCGAACTGAAAGGCGAATGCACTTGAGACATGGTCAGAAGTTTGGAGAAGGTTTGACGCCAAGCACGTCATGTTTCTGGTCATTTATACGTCTGCGCGTCGTTGCGATTGCCATCAGTGAGTGGCTGTGTAGTTGCGATCAGGCCGGTCCAAGCAGCGTCACTTCACGCCCGAGTACGCGCCCCTCGACGCCGAAGACGCTCGCCAGCCGGTCTTCAGTCAAGGTCTGCTCTACCGGGCCATCAGCCACAAGCTTGCCCTGTTGCATCCAGATCAGTCTGTCCGCAAAGCGTGCGGCAAGAGCCAGGTCGTGTAATACCACCAGTACGGCTCCTCCGTTGCGTGCGTGAGTCTGTAGCAGTGTCATGATGTGGAAGGCGTGCAGCGGATCAAGCGCTGTGATGGGTTCGTCGGCGATCAGAACGGGAGCCTCGCTTGCAAGTGCACGCGCGCAGTGCACGCGCGCAAGTTCTCCTCCCGAGAGGGTGTCGCAGTTGCGTTTTTGCAGTGAATTCAGGTCGCAGTCAGTCAGTGCCTTGTTGATGGCGTCAGTATCGCGGGCGGTGGATCGGTGTGCGGAGCGAGTGCTTGACACACCGTAGGCGTAACGCCCCAGGGCTACGACGTCACGCACGCGACTTGGCCAGGCCAATTCACGCATCTGTGGTAGGTATGCCAACTTCCGGGCGCGCTCGATCGTGGATAGCGTGTCGAGGTCGGCGCCGTCTAGCTGCACGGTTCCAATGCTGGTTTTGGTAATGCCTGTAGCGACTTTCAAAAGGCTGCTCTTGCCGGCCCCATTGGGGCCAAGAAGCGCTGTAAGCTGGCCCACCTGCAAGCTGAAACTGGCACCGCGTACCAAGGTGTGCTTGTTCTTGATCAAGGTGATGTTATCGGCGTTCAACAGCATCACTAAACGCCGCGCCGTCGAAGCACTATGAGGACAAAAACGGGTGCTCCGAGCAAGGCAGCAACCACACCGAGTTTAAGCTCCACCGAACCTGGCATGACACGCACACCGATGTCTGCCAGTACGAGTAGCAAGCCACCGAGCAAAGCTGACGGGAAAAGGCTGCGCCCAGGATCATGATGAACCAGGGGTCTGATCAGATGAGGTGCAATGATGCCGACAAAGCCGATAGCACCCGCAAGCGCCACGGATGCACCTGTTGCAAGTCCGGCACCAAAGATCACAAGCAAGCGTAGTCGCAGCAGATTCACACCTGCCGTTGTTGCTGCTTCCTCGCCGAGTGTCAGCACGGCCAGACCGCTACGAGCTACCGTCAAAAATACAGCTGCGACTAGCAGAAACGGAGCTGCAAACGCGATGTCGGGCAGACTGCGATTAGCTACCGACCCCAATGTCCAGCTGATCAGATCGGCGAGCGAAAAAGGGTGGGGTGCCAGGTTCAGCATCAGACTCATCAGTGCTCCTGCAAAGCTTGACAGGCCGACCCCGACAAGAATCAACGTCAGTATAGAGCGCGTGTTTACCGCAGCAGCGGCAATGAGCGCCGTAGCGGTGAGCGCACCGGTTACAGCAGCAATCGGAATGGCCCAGGGTGAGGTTGCGGCCCCCCACAGGATGACGGCGCTTGCACCGAGTGCTGCACAAGCGGATACCCCGAGAACGCCAGGTTCTGCCAGAGGATTACGCAAAAGGCCTTGCAGCGCAGCGCCGCTTGCCGCAAGGGATGCGCCCACCAGATAAGCTGCGAGTGCTCTTGGCAGCCGAATGTGCCAGACCACGATGACGTCGGATGCTGAATCTGTGCCCACCAGGGCTGCCAACAAGCGCTCCACGGGAATGGCAACCGATCCGATAGAGCAGGCGGCAACGAGCGCAAGAACGCTGGTTACCGCCAGCAATGTGTTGAGGGTGCTGGCCCTCATGGACAGGTTACTCGCGCGCCGCAGGTATCAGTTGCCCGTGAAAGCGATATCGATGGGTACCAGTTCGGTACGAATCAATTCTTCGCTCAACTGATCGGTGTCAGGATCGAGGAAGCGAAAGCCAGGTTCTGTGCCGCCGAAGCCAACCCAGATACGACCACTGGAATCCTGAGTGATCATCGAGACAGGCTGGTCGCCAAGTCCTGCGACCGGAGAGGCCTCAATGGTGCCGTCGAGCAGGTTGGCAGTGAGCACGCTGTTGTTCGGAAAGCTCGTCGGGGTGATCACGTAAGCCTTGTCTGCAGATACAACAAGCAGGTCGGTGAAAAAACCGATGTTGTCGTTTTCGGTCCCATCGTCAATGACCAGCGAGTTCGCAAAACTTGTTGGGTCGATTGACTCTATACCGCCGGTGTAAGGGTCGCCTGCAACATCGGGGTTCAAAAAGGCATTGCCTCGCCCTGCGACATACAGCAAGCCGCTGTCTTCGTTGAACTGAAGACCTGTCGGGTTAACGGTGTTCAATTCAATACCCAAGAGCCCCTCTGCGCCTCGGCCGGTGTCTACTTCCAGCCCGGTCAACAGGTCGAAGACTGCGATGTAGCCAGGTTGGGACGGGTTGAAACCGTTCTCAAGACGTTCCATCAAGACGAACAGACGATTGTCGACGATTACCGCATCAGTCATGTTTGGTGCGTCGTCGTCGTAGGCACCGAGATCAAAGGTGGTATCGACAAAGTCAGCTTCTGCATCAGCTGCTACAGCCGGATCAATGACCCAGAGCTCATCCTCGCTGTACCGTGTGACATACCCAAAACCTGATTCGTCGAAAATGACATCAATCGGGTTGGCGTCGCTGTTTTCGCTGTTGGCTGAGAACTCCCATACAGGCGCACTGGTGTCGTCGGCAGTGTAGCGTGCCAAGGTCGAGGTGCCAAAGCGTGCCACCTCAATCATGTCGCCATCAATGGTGCCGACGCGAAGGTCAGAGATGGTTGAGGGGTAGTTGCCGTCAACGACATAGCCATCACCATCGATGACCAGGCGATCAACGCGCCCGGATCCAAAGTCGACAGCGCGCGTTGCAACAAACGCTGCAATTTCTCCGTCGGAAGAATTCTCATCGCTGTTGTTATCACTGCCGCAGGCGCCAATCGCCAATGTGGTAGCAACAAGTACAGCCGATTGAAAGCGTCGCAAGGACAGAGGTGACGCGTTTGGGTGTTTCAGTATCATGAGAAGTAACGTTGGCTAAAGGGTCAGTTGGACTGACAAGAAAGCAGATCGCCCCGGGCGAGGAAATCGGCGGAAATCCTCGACAATTTCATCGGTGAGGTTGTCAAGAGTGAGCGATACCGAGAACGGATTACGTTCCCATCCGATCCCCGCGTAATGTGTGGTGGTGTCGGGTGCTGCAAGAAGATTCGCTGTGTCGTAGAAGCGTCCACGTTCATGGTCTATCCCATACCAGGCGCGCCATGGCCCTCGCTGCCATTCGAGTCGCGATCCAACCACAAGAGTTGCCTGCCCCGGAAGCTGCCTGCCGTCAAAGGCTGCGATGGGATCCTTCTGCTTTGTTTGCTGCCATGTCAGGTTGGTATCCAGGCTCAACACAGGCGTGATCGAATAGGCAACCCGGACCTCGAGACCCAGTACTTGCGCATCCGCGATGTTCTCGGCCCGACTGACGCCGCGTGAGTCAAACACGTTTGCAATAAGTTGCTTGCGCGAGCTTGAGAACACCGTGAACGATGCACTGTGTTGGGGGTTGTTCGGAGTGTCCTGCCAGTTCAGCTCCAGATCGATGTTGGTACCCCTTTCGGATCGCAGATCCGAGCTCGCCAATTGCAGACCAGAATCCCCGAACAGCTCGGCAAATGACGGGCTGCGCTGTAGGCGGGCTGCATTGGCACGCAGCGAGAAGTTGCTACCTATATCAGCTCGCATACCGAGGCTCTGCAAGAATATGCGTTCATTCGTCGCCTCCGGCGTACCTCGTAAGCGCTCGGCCTCGGGAGAGACCGTTACACGATCACGTGTTTGGCGCCACTCAATGCCGGGTGTAAAGACAATTGCGTCACCCGGAAACCACAGCGCATAGTGTGAAAGCAGAGCAAGTTCCTGACGCTGTGCTTGCAGATCACGCCCACCGCGAATCAAATCCACGTGTTCCAGCCGTTCATTGCGCAACTCAAGCAAGGTAGAAAAACTACCCCTTTCATCAATATGCTCCGCAAACACTCGGGCACCCGTAGTCGTGGTGGAACTATCGGTAACCTGTGCGCCGAGTCCGACATCCGCATCAGGGTCGTCAAAAAGACTATCGAGTTGGTTGGCGAATAGCGTCTGGCGTGTATTCCAGTTGCCGGTTCTATCGACGCTGTGCGTCAGGTGCAACGAGGCCGAGTCCGTCGCAAAGCGCGCGTCGTTGTCAGTAAAGTTTTGCGGTGTGGGCACGCCTGAATCACGACTGCCAGCTTGAATGACGGCACTGGCGGCGCGGGTGTCACTGGCCTGATAGTGTACGCGGGCAAGCGCAGACGTCAGGCTCGCATCGGCATTGTTGCGCCGTTCGCGCTTGTCATCAAGTGGGTTAAAGCGCGTTCCGTTGTTGTCGATCACGGAGTAGTCGTTATCTGATTGACGGGTGCTCAGCACGCCTAGTACATGCCAGGGACCACGGCCGCCTGAACCGCCAAGGCGCGCCCCCAGCGTGTTGAAACTTCCTGCGCTCAGCGAGACCGAAGCACTCGGCTCGCTATTGTTGGTCTTCGGCGTACGTAGATTGACAGCACCGCCGATGTCACTGTTGCCGAATACATGCGGGCTGGCACCGCGATAGATATCGACAGCGTCAAGATTCAGTGCGTCAATAGCGCCTAGATCAAAGGTAGGGTTGCCCGCACCATTGAGCCGGATGCCATCCAGATACACGCCAGTCTGTGCGCTGCTGCCGGCTCGTATGGAGAGGTTTTCTACACTGCCAAAGCCTCCTGCTCCACGACTTTGCACACCGGCTGTACGCCCGAGAATGCGTGCAAGACCAGCGCCGCCCTCAGTCAAACGCTGCGAAGGAAGTTGAGTGCTCGCAATGCTTGACTCTTCGGCAATGACTTCCCCGGTGGTACTGCCCTGAATGTCGCGTGGGGCAGTGATGGTGATGCCGTCGAGTACGTCGCTGGCGGCAACCATTGACACCTGCAGCGCAACGCAGGTGAATGGCAACACTACGCCCACGGCAGCTAGCGGCCATCGTTTGCGCACAGGCGCTGGCGGTAAGTGGAAGGCCTCGTCCATCGATGTGCCAGTGCGAATCTGCCAGTGGATCTACTCGGAATCCGGACACAGCGCAAAGGCACACGGGGAGGCGGCAGCACACATCAGTGGCACCACGACAACGCGCACCGACACACCCCGTCCGGTGAAACAATCGCGTCGTGCGGCAGGTCTCCTGGCTTGTGACGCTGTCAGCACTCGTTAATGCGCTGGCAGTTGCGCTACCCCCTTCCCGGTGGCCGTGTTGGCCGTGTCCAGTGGGCTTGTGGTGGCGCCTCGTCACTTACAGTTGCGGGGGCAGCCGGAGCATTTAACTCCGTTCCCTCTTGCGTTTTTGTCAATGCCTCGAAGAACGAGGCCTCAAGAAAAAACCGCGCGACGCGGTGAGGATATCGCAGTTGCGTCCTGGCCACCAGTTCTATTTGCGACCAACAGTACCTCAAGGGGGCGACGGCGCTAGCTGATCAATCGAGGCAAGGTCAGTGAGATTGCGGGTACAAAGGTGATCAGCATCAGTGCGACAAGGATCGCGAGGTAGAACGGCCAGATCGTACGCACCGCCTTCTCCATGGGTAGCTTGCCCACGGCACAGCCCACAAACAGGCAGGACCCTACCGGAGGGGTGCACAGCCCCAGCCCCAGATTGACAAGGAGGATCATTCCGAACTGCAAGGGGTCGACCCCAAGCTGATTCATGATTGGCATGAAAATCGGGGTACAGATCAGTATGAGTGCCGCCATATCCATGATCATGCCGAGTAGCAACAGCACGCCATTGATCATCAGAAGGATCAGGATCGGATTTTCAGTCAGGCCGGTCAAAAAGCTGATGGTCAAACTGGGTACTCGAAAGAAAGTCAACATGTAGGCAAAGGCCCCGGCGCAAGCGATCAGGATCATGACCATCGATGTGGTGCGCACTGAGCTCACCACAGCGACCTTGAAGCTCTCCCATGTGATGGAGCGGTACACGGCCACCGTGACGATAAAAGCGTAGAGCGCGCCAAACGCCCCTGATTCGGTTGCCGTGAATACACCGGACAAGACGCCACCAACGATGATGATGGCTGTCAACAAACCCGGAATGGCACTGAAGAAACTCAACACCAGCACCGTCCACCCGGGAAATTTTTCAGCCGCATATCCACGTTTTACCGCAATGACGTAAGCGGCAACGGCAAGGCAGGTACACATCAAGACGCCAGGTATGACTCCGGCCAGGAACAGCTTGGATATCGAGACTGCGCCGCCTGTGGCGAGCGCGAAGATGATCATGTTGTGACTGGGTGGAATGATGATGCCAGCGATCGATGAGGTTACCGTGACATTGACCGCGTAGTCGGCGTCGTAGCCCTTGTCCTTCATTACCGGGATAAGGATTGAGCCCAATGCGGAGATATCAGCGATAGCGGAGCCTGAGATACCTCCAAACAACATCGAAGAGAACACGTTGACTGTGCCCAGTCCGCCGCGCATGGCACCTACCGCGTTTTGTGCAAACCGCACCAAGCGCTGGGCGATACCGCCATGGAACATCAGCTCCCCGGCGAAGATGAAGAAGGGGATCGCCATCAGGGAGTACACATTGATGCCCGACACGATGCGCTGAAATACGATCAGCATTGGCAGGCCTTCAAACCAGAATGCGGCAAGTGCCGAAATGCCCAGTGCAAAGGCAACGGGTAAACCGATAACGACGCACAGGGCGAATACCCCTAGCAGCAAAGCGAGTCCCATGTTTTTGTCTCTCTACTCGATGCTGTCTTTGCGCGAATCGCGACCGCGCAGGAGCTGAATCAGATGACCTATTGAAAACAAGAACACAAGCGCCCCGCAAATGGTCAAAGGCAGTGAACGCAGGCCTTCAGGTACCTGGATCAACGGTATCAGTGATTTCCACTTGAACATCGTAAGCTCAAGTCCAAACCAGAACATCAAGGCGCCAAAACTCGCCATCAACAGGTCTGTCATGAAGACAAATGCTGTACGTAGCCATGTGGGTACGACGCTGCGGAAAAATACAACGGACAGGTGAGTATCCTGTTTGACGCCAACAGCTGCACCAAGGAAGGCGATCACCATCAACAACAGGTGCGAGACCTGTTCGACCCATGTCGGGGTGTCGTTGAGCACATAGCGTCCAAAGACGAGCCAGGCAAACATCAAGGTCATGACGACCAAGGCTGTACCGGCGAGTACCAGGCATACACGGCAGAGCAGGTCGTAGGTCTTGTTCATTCCGCGTACGAAGGACGAGGCTTCGGTAACGTCGCTCACTGTTGGCCCTCCCGGCGGTGGATCAGAAACACTCCAGAGGACACGGTGGTGTACTGGGGCTGTGGTTTACGCAAACACTGTGAATGCCAATCAATGAACTGCGCTACAGAAGGGGGTGCCTGGCAACACCCGGTCACCCCCTGTGTAGATTACTTGCTTCAGACGCTTACTCAGTGTTTTTAGCCATCTCGACCAGGTCTGCCATGTCGGGATTGGCGGCCAGGTATTCGTCATAAACCGCAACCATGGCATCCTGGAACGGGCCCTTGTCAGCAATTTCGTTGACCACAATGCCGGCAGCTTCTACTTCCTCACGTGCTTGTCCGGACTGTACCGCCCAGAGCTCGCGCTGGTACAAGGCTGCCTCTTCGGCGGCACCGCGAACGGCTGCCTGCATGTCTTCTGAAAGGGCGTCAAACTTGGCCGTGTTGACGCAGATGCACTCAGGGATGATCAGGTGCTCGCTGAGCGAGTAGTGAGTGGTAACTTCGTAGTGTCCAACGCTCTTGAACGAAGGAAAGTTATTTTCTGCACCATCCACAACACCGGTCTTGAGTGCTTGTTGAACCTCGGCGAATGCCATCGGTGAGGGGTTGCCGCCCATGGCAGAAATCATGGAGGTGTACAGGTCATTGTTCATGACTCGGATCTTCAGGCCCTCGACATCTGCGGGTGTATTGATCGGCTTTTGGCTGTAGAACGAGCGTGCACCTGCGTCAACCCAGGCGAGCGGCTTGATGCCAGCTTCTGCCATGGCAGCTGCGATGGTTTCACCGGCTTCGCCTTCGAGTACGCGAAACATGTGCGGAACACTTTTGAAAATGAAGGGCAGGGAGACCAGATTGGCTTCCTTGACGATCGGGCCGATGGGGCCGAGGTTGAAGTTGCCGATCTCGATAGCGCCAAGGCGAACTTGCTCAAGCGCATCGGGTTGTGAGCCGAGGACGCCGCCGTGAAATACTTCGACGTTGATTTCACCGCCGGTGGCCTCACTCACGAGCTCTGAGAAACGATCCATGGCGGCGGTGTTTGGATGGCCGTCATTGTGAATGTTCCATGCGCGCCAGTCTTCCGCCTGGACGCTAAACGACGCGCATGCCAGCGCCCCGGTCAAAACGAGAGAAAGTTTCTTGAACATGTAATTAATCCTCCGGGTTTCTGCTTGTGTGTTGTTCGTGATCATGTGGTGTTCGACCCGATAGCACATGCGCTCGGGACGTACAGCGCAACAGCCAGGGCCGTACAACTGGTATGGTAGAATACCATACACAGGAGCATCACTGTCAAGCAGATTTTTCACAAGTCGACATGAAACAAACGGTAGAAGCGACGGGCTCGACGCACTGTTGCGCAGGTCGCGCGTGTGCACGGTAAGATCAAGGGCTCCTTTCGCTGCCTGAAAGTTGTCAAGAATGCTCGACACCCGTCTCACGGATGCGTCCGCCGAGAGCCCGATGCCCGACACCACGGTGCGCGTCGATGACACCTTCGGATTTGCCTCCGATATCGAGGTCCCGGCGTATTCAGACGTTTCTGAACGGGTCCCTGAAATCGACCCGGACTACCGCTTTGATCGAGCCACAACGCTTGCGATCCTGTCCGGCTTTGCCAATGATTGGCGAGTTCTCGTCTCGGGGTTTCACGGCACCGGTAAGTCCACCCACATCGAGCAAGTGGCTGCACGCCTCAACTGGCCGTGCCTGCGAATCAATCTTGACAGTCACGTCAGTCGCATCGACTTGATTGGCAAGGACGCGATCGTGTTGAAGGATGGCAAGCAGGTCACAGAGTTTCAGGACGGCATCTTGCCCTGGGCCTACCAACGTAATGTTGCTCTTGTGTTTGACGAGTACGACGCCGGCCGCCCCGATGTGATGTTTGTTATTCAACGGGTGCTGGAGGCCTCGGGTCAGTTGACGCTACTGGATCAAAGCCGCGTATTGCGCCCGCATCCGGCATTCCGGTTTTTTGCCACAGCCAACACGGTAGGCCTTGGTGATACCACCGGGCTATATCACGGCACTCAGCAGATCAATCAGGCACAGATGGACCGATGGTCGGTGACCACGATCTTGAACTACCTGCCAGCTGAACAAGAAGTAGCCATTGTTCTTGCCAAGGCCAAGCACTTGCATGACGAGCAAGGAAAGGTGTTGGTAGAGCGCATGGTACAGCTGGCAAACCTGACACGCTCAGCGTTTAGAAATGGTGACCTGGCTACGGTAATGAGTCCACGTACAGTGATCACCTGGACCGAAAATCTAAAATTCTTCAAGGATCCGGCCTTGGCTTTTGAGCTGGTTTTTGTCAACAAATGTGATCCCATGGAGCGCTCGCTGATTGCCGAGCTTTACCAGCGTGTGTTTGGTGAAGAGATGCTCGACACCAGTAGTTAAACCTGAGTCATGGTTGAACCAGTTTGAGTCAAGCGCTGCGGTGACAGATAAGGAGCCCGCAAACGATGCCAGTCCTGATGGCTTCGAGCGCTCGACGGTGGCCTGTGCGCGCGCCATTGCCGAAGACAGCTCCTTGGAAATCCGCTTTGCTGACGGTGACAGCACCCAATTGGCAGGTCAGTCGGCGGGTCAGTCAAAAGTAGAAGTGCCCGAGCTGCCTCCTGGTGCCAACCGACTTGACCGAATGGAGGCACGGGGGCGTAGCGATGCCATTGCATTGCACCGTCAGCATCACGATCCGCGTACTCACTTGCGCCACGAGCCGTCAAGTGATATCTCGCAGCGCCTGTTTGCGCTTGCTGAACAGGCCCGTGTGGAAATGCTCGGCGCCAGAGACTTTGATGGTGTAGCCAGCAACCTTGATGTAGCCTTGCAACGGCGCTATCGCAGTCTGCTTGATTCCATCGGCGGCGCTCCAAAGTCGGAAGTGCTCTCCGAGTCCCGAGATGACAATGCAAGCATGGCTAGGATGCCAGGCAGTACGCGTATTGGTATAGAACACGCCGCTTCACTGTGGTTGCGCGAGCGTTTTGGGGCACGCCTGCCGTCTGCTGCGTCAGAGGCAATTGCCGACTGGCGTGACTATCTGGAAGCGACTATTGGCGAGCTTGCGCAGTCTCATGAGTTTGCCTTGGATGATCAGACGGCTTTTGCCCTTGATGTCGACCAATTACTTCGAAAGCTTGGGCTCGAAGCCAGTGACTCTGAAGACGCACCTGACAGTGATTCCGGTGAGCAGGCAGAGCAGGACGAGAGTGATGACGCGGATGCTGATAGCAACAGTGGCAATGAACAGGACAGTCTGCCGAGCGGTGATGATGCAAATACCGAGGACGAAGGCGATGATGCATCGGCCGAAGACGGAAGTGATGCGATAGAGCCGGACGAGGACGTGCAGGATCGCAGTTCGGATCAACCGGGAGCGAGTTGGCATGCCAGCAGCGACGGGGTCTCCATTGCCCGACGCGGTGAGTACCCGATCTATACACGTGAGTACGATGAAATTGTCAGGCCACTGGATATCTGCACCCTTGAGGAGCTTATGCGACTGCGCAAGCTCCTCGATACGCACCTGGGTGATCTGCAACGCTCCATTGGGCGCTTTGCCAATCGTCTGCAACGGGTGCTCATGGCTCAACAGCGACGTAGCTGGGAGTTTGATCTTGATGAGGGGCAGCTCGATTGCGCGCGCCTGACGCGTGTACTGACTGATCCTTTGTCCGCATTGACGTTCAAGCAGGAGGTGGAGACTCCTTTCAGGGATACGGTCATCACTTTGTTGATCGATAACTCGGGCTCCATGCACGGGCGCTCGATACGGGTCGCCGCAGTGTGTGCAGATATCCTGTGCTCTGTGCTCGAGCGGTGTGGGGTTCGGACCGAGATCCTCGGATTTACCACTGCGGCCTGGAAGGGTGGCAAGTCTCGGGAGCGTTGGGTCGAGGCCGGGTATCCGGCAGAGCCCGGCAGGCTGAACGACCTTCGTCACATTATCTACAAGGCGGCTGATACCCCTTGGCGTCAAGCGCGAATCAATTTGGGTTTGATGATGCGAAAGGGGCTGCTCAAGGAGAACATTGACGGTGAGGCACTGCTATGGGCCCATGGGCGATTGCAGCAACGCTGTGAGCAACGAAAGATCTTGATGATGATCTCTGATGGGGCACCGATTGACGACTCGACCTTGTCTACCAACAGTGGTCGCTTTCTTGAAAAGCATCTTCGCTACGTCATTCGTGAAATCGAGCGTGCAGGCGATACCGAGCTGATAGCCATTGGTATTGGTCACGATGTGGGGCAATACTATGCCCACGCGACGACAATACACGATGTTGCGCAGTTGCCTGACGTCATGAGTCGACAGCTGGTCGACTTGTTCAGCAAGCAGGGGTCTGGAGCGAGTCGCTGAGCTGCCCGACAGCTTTCTTCCGCTCGATTTCTGTTGTGCAGCTTTTCAAATGGCTCTTGAGTCGGGCTATCAGGCGACCTTGGGCAGCTGCTCGACGGCAACATCCGGATGAGCCTTTGCGATCAGATCAACCAAGGTTGACGAGAACTCTCTTGGCTGCAGCTTTGGAATGTAACCATCTGCGCCCACGCGCATGCCAAGACGCTTGTTTTCCGATGTGGATAACGACGAGTGCATCATCACTGGAACGTCCTTGAACCGTTTGTCTGCCTTGAGTTTTGACGTCAGTACATAGCCGTCCATCTTGGGCATCTCTACATCGGTGACGACCGCCAGCAACAGGTCAGAGAGCTTCTTGCCCCCAGCTTCTGCCTCATCGGCTATCTGCATCAGCATGTCATGGGCATCCTGGCCGTTGACAGCAGATTGATGCGCGACATCCATCCGATCCAGGATCTTGGTCACCTGCGCCCGCGCTACTGCTGAGTCGTCACAGAAGAAGATCATGCGCGAATCATTCACCTTGGCGATATCAGCCTCGGCCATGTCGTCTGTGTTGCTGCCGAGAACATCATAGATCACCCGCTCGACGTCGATGGTGAGTAGCATCGTTTTTTCTTCGAGCGGGCTGAATGCGGTCAGGATATTGTTGTGTGCCTCGGCAATCATTTCAGGTGGCTCCTGAACATCACTCCAGGCGAGAGGCATGATGCTTTCTACCTCGTCAACCAGGAAGCCCTGGGTGCTGCGGTTGAATTCCGTGACGACCAGGATAGGGGATGATTCAGGAGGGCGTTGAAAACCCATGTACAGGTCAAGGTCGATGACCGGCACGACCTTGCCGCGGATGTTCGCGACTCCTGCCATGCAGGGGTGCATCTCTGGAATCGGCATCAGTCGTGGCGTCACCATCAACTCACGCACCTTGAATACATTTATGCCGTAGAGGGCAGTCCCTGCAGGGTCACGCGTGTCGCAGAGCCTGAACGTCAACAATTCCAACCGGTTGGTACCGGCGAGATTGGTGCGGTCGTCAATTGATTTGAGGTCCACTCTGGCCTTCCTGAAGTCAGCTTGAAGAAGCGCCACGTGCTGAGCGCGGGTACGGTATCCGAGCGTGCGCGTCATCCGTGCAGCTGATCAGACCTTTGTTACAGCGGCGAGTAGAGCGACCACTTGTGGTGCAAGAAACCTGTTACACGAGGGTGTGTAGCCGCTTCTGGGCGCTGTGCGGCCGTTAGGCTGTGTCTGAAATAACCTGCGTGTGCACCAGCCTGGGCGCCGCCGCAGATGCTTCGCTGATCCCTCGTCGGCCCCACTCCCATCCGCAGTGAAATCGACGGCAATCGGTCAAAGCCCATGCTAAGAACAGGGATAAACCCTATACTGCGGTGGTTACCATCTCAGGACAACTCCATGGCCGAGGCCAGCGAAGCCCGCGAACACCAGGGCACTCATGATTTGCGCAAGGCGGGCCTCAAGGTCACGACACCGCGTTTGCGCATTCTGGAGATTCTCGAGGAGGCTGAGCCGCATCATTTGAGTGCAGAGGATGTCTACAAGGAGCTGCTGTCCAATGACAGCGACATCGGACTCGCAACCGTTTATCGGGTGCTGACACAGTTTGAGGGTGCCGGGATTGTCACCCGTCATCACTTTGCTGGCGGCCAGGCCGTTTTCGAGCTGGACAATGGCGACAACCATGATCACATCGTATGCGTGAAGTCGGGCAGGGTGGCTGAGTTCAAGGACGTGCGTATCGAAGAACGCCTGCACGAGATTGCCGAAGAGCTTGGTTACTCCCTGACGGATCATCGAATCGTTCTGTACGGTGTCTATCAGGACGAGACTGACTGACGCACCAGTGGATCTCGCTATGGCAAGTGTTTCATCCGATGCGCGCTTCAGCTTAGTAGCCGGGACCAGACGACAAATTTCTCCTCAAGCGTCAGTGCGGCCATCGCCGGACTGGTTGACGGCGCACCGACGAGTTCAATGTTCTCGAAGGTGGCCTCTGCCTCGTCCAGTTTCATTACGTGACGCAAGAACAAGCGCTCTGACGTTCTGCCGTTGAACACAATACGTTCCAGCTCCGGGTGGCGTTGCGCAAAGGAAATGAGTTCATTGGTCTGTTCAGAGCCAGTGACAATGGCGCTGTCCAGGCTGCCTCGGCGTTCGCAACGAGCGAGCACGTCCCATACCGCGATCCCTGCTTCGGTGATGCGAGCAACGCGATCCGCATAGGGTGCGATGAAGGCGGCGTCCGGTGCTGGTGCCGTGTTTGTACACACAGCAAGCGCCATCGGCCAGAAGGCGTTGCGTGCATGCGCGTAGTATTGAGCGGCTGCTATGGAGTGTGTGCCAGGCACGGTGCCCAGGACCAGGACTCGCGCTCGCTTGCCTTCCAGAGGCGGAAAGGATTCGACGAGGCTTTCTGTAGGGGGCGGTTCGATTGGCATAGTAGCGAGCGGTGCAATCTTGGAGACAGCGTCTGCAATGGTATAACGTCAGGAGCAATCTGGTGCCTGACACAGCGTTGATTCGTTGACCGTGTCATCTACATGAGTTAGCTTTCTTCAGCCTTCCGCCGAAGGTCCAAGAGAGCTGAGTCATGATCGAAAACCTCGTTGCAGGTACCCGCAGCGCCACCACCAGTGGCAAGTCGCAGCCGGTTTTCAACCCGGCCACTGGCGAGGAGACGGACACACTGGGTTTGTCCAGCGTTGGTGATGTAGGAGCCGCCGTTGCTGCTGCCAAAGCTGCCTTGCCCGCCTGGTCAAATACGCCGCCGGCCAAACGTGCGGCCGTCATGTTCCGTTTCAACACCCTGCTGCAGGAGCGGGCGGATGATGTGGCACGGGAAATATCTCGTGAGCACGGCAAAACCCACGATGACGCACTCGGTGAAGTCCAGCGCGGCAGAGAGGTTGTTGAGTTTTGCTGCGGTATCCCTCAACTGTTGAAAGGCGAGTTCAGTCGCAATGTAGGACCTGGCATTGATTCCTGGTCTGATCGGCAGGCCCTCGGTGTGTGTGCCGGTATAACGCCGTTCAATTTTCCGGCCATGGTGCCTCTTTGGATGTACCCGGTAGCCATTGCCTGCGGCAACACTTTTGTCTTGAAGCCTTCAGAGCGCGATCCCTCTGCTGTCATGTTCGTTGCCGACCTGCTGCATGAGGCCGGTTTGCCATCTGGGGTACTGAATGTGGTTCACGGCGACAAGGTAGCTGTGGATGCACTACTTGATCATCCCGATGTCCAAGCGGTCAGTTTTGTTGGCTCAACACCGATAGCTGAGTACGTGTATCGACGTGGTACCGAGGCAGGTAAACGTGTACAAGCGCTCGGTGGTGCCAAGAACCACATGATCATCATGCCGGATGCAGACCTTGATCAGGCGGTAGATGCGCTCATGGGCGCCGGCTATGGCTCGGCCGGTGAGCGTTGTATGGCTGTGTCAGTTGCCGTGCCGGTCGGTGAGGGCACAGCTGATGCTCTGGTCGCCAAGTTGAGACCGCGTGTCGAAGCCTTGAAAGTTGGTCCTGCCGACGACAGCGAATCAGAAATGGGGCCCGTCATAACAGCAGATGCAAAGCTGCGCATCACTTCGTTGATCGACGCAGGGGTTGAAGCGGGCGCTCAGCTTGTGGTGGATGGGCGATCAATTTCCTTGCAGGGCTATGAGAACGGGTACTTTCTGGGGGGCAGCCTGTTTGATCATGTCACCACCGACATGCGCATTTATCAGGAAGAAATATTTGGGCCTGTCTTGGCGGTAGTGCGAGCAGCGGACTACAACGAGTCCGTCACCATGATCAATGATCATGAATACGGAAACGGCACCGCCATTTTTACACGTGATGGCGATGCAGCCCGCGCCTTTGCCAATGATATTCAAGTAGGCATGGTTGGCATCAACGTGCCGATTCCAGTGCCGGTGGCGTATCACAGCTTCGGCGGTTGGAAGCGTTCATTGTTTGGAGACCACTCGATCTACGGTCCGGAGGGTGTGCACTTTTATACTCGCCTCAAGACGGTGACCAGTCGGTGGCCAACCGGTATTCGAGAAGGTGCCGTATTCACGTTCCCGACTCACTAGGGGTATTTTTGATGCCAATAGACTCAGTTGGCGCCCAATCAGTGAGAAGCAATCTGCGGATAGACGGCGAGCGCTTGTGGGCTTCGTTGATGGAAATGGCCGAGATCGGGCCTGGGCTTGCCGGTGGCAACAATCGGCAAACACTCACTGACGAAGACGCCGAGGGTCGCCGTCTGTTTCAAAAGTGGTGTGAGGCTGCGGGTTGCAGTATGGGTCTTGATGCCATGGGCACCATGTTTGCGCGTCGTGAGGGGACAGATCCTGATGCCCTGCCTGTGTACGTGGGTAGTCATCTGGATACGCAACCCACTGGTGGCAAATACGATGGGGTTCTTGGAGTCCTTGCGGGGCTTGAAATCGTTCGTCAGCTCAACGACATCAATGTCTCCACTCGCCACCCCATAGTCGTGACCAACTGGACTAACGAAGAGGGCACGCGGTTCGCTCCCGCGATGGTCGCTTCCGGTGTATTTGCCAATATGCACACACTCGACTGGGCTTACGATCGTGTGGATGCCGATGGCAAGCGTCTTGGGGACGAACTTGCCCGTATTGGATTCAAGGGTGAGGAAGTGGTTGGCGCACGCAAGATGCACGCGTTCTTCGAGTTGCATATTGAGCAAGGTCCAATCCTTGAGCGCGAGGAGTGCGAGATCGGTGTTGTGACGCACGGGCAGGGACTGAAATGGCTGGAGGTGCGTCTGACCGGCAAGGAGAGTCACACCGGTTCCACACCGATGCCGATGCGTGTCAATGCAGGCCTGGGCATGGCGCGAATGACCGAGCTTGTCAACGATATCGCGTTGTCACATGCGCCGTATGCAGTGGGTGCTATTGGTCACTGCGATGTCTACCCCAATTCTCGCAACATCATCCCCGGCCGCGTCGTGTTCACTGTTGATTTTCGGCACCCGGAAAAGAGTGTCATTGCTGATATGGAGTCGCGTTTTCGACAAGGCGCGCAGCAGATCATCGAGGCCATCGGACTCGGTATGGAAATAGAAGAGGTGGGCGGCTTCGACCCTGTAACCTTTGATGAGACCTGCGTCACTGCAGTGCGTAGCGCAGCTGATCGCCTGGGGTATACACATCGCGACATCGTCTCTGGCGCCGGTCACGATGCCTGCTGGATCAACCGGGTTGCGCCGACCGCTATGGTGATGTGCCCCTGTATTGACGGACTCTCGCACAACGAGGCTGAAGAGATTACACCGGCTTGGGCCACAGCTGGGGCCAACGTGCTATTCCATGCTGTCGTCGAGACTGCGCGTATCGTTGACAGCTAGGCCAAGTGCGTCAGTAGTTGCTGGACTTACTGAATTGTGATCAGACCAACGTGAGTAAATAGTCGATGACTATTGTTATCAATGGCGCCACGATGGTGACCGCTGACCGAACTTACGAGGCTGATGTTTTGGTCGATGGCGGTGTCATCGCAGAAATCGGTCCGGTCGGCGGGGGTGCGGTCACTGGTGATCAGTGAGGCGCCGGAAGGTGCCTGGACGCATGTAGTTATCGACAAGGCACTGTCGATGTAATTTCGGACAGTGGAGCGTTTGTCGATGTAAGCTGGCGCGCCGCACCACAGAGGCACCGGGATGAAGGACTCGTACGGCCCGACCTCGGTGCGGCCGCCTGCTCGACATCCGTCAGCCGAACAAGCCTCGGTGAATCCGGCATCGATTCGGCTGGTGGTCGGTATCATCGTGCTCGCATCGAGCACGAGCATCATGTCCACAGACATGTACTCGCCCAGCCTGCCGGACCTCGCCAGGTGGTTCGAGACAGATGCCACGCGTGTCCAATTGACCATCAGTCTGAACCTGCTCGCCTTTGGCCTGGCGCAGCTGATTCATGGTCCGCTCTCGGATCGCTTTGGTCGTAAACCGGTCTTGCTCTCATCCTTGGTTGCCGTCGCGATTCTGTGTGTCGCCTGCGCGTTTGCACAGTCCATCGATCAGCTGATTATTGCGCGTGTTCTACTCGGCACCGCTGCAGCTGCAGAGGCGGTCATCGGTCTGGCGGTCATCAAGGACCTCTATGATGAAACCGAGCAGATGCGTGCCTTGGCCTTGCTCGGCATGGTCATCGCTGTAACGCCTGCAATCGCCCCCATCCTGGGCGGCTACCTGCACGTTAATCTGGGCTGGCAAAGCAATTTCTTTGTGATCGCCGCGATGGCTGTTTTGTCCTTTGGGATCGTGTTGCGCTACCTGCCTGAGTCGACAACACCGGACCCTCTGGCGCTGCAACCGCGCCGTATCCTCTCAGGCTATCTGCGCTTGCTTCATAACGCCGAGTTCGTCATCCACTCAATGATGTTGGGCATTGCCCTGGGCCTTATTTTCGTGTTTGTGACCGGTGCGCCTTTTGTGTTCATTGAAAACCACGGTGTGTCGCCCGATCGTTTCGGTTGGTATCAAGCCGCTATTGTTGTCGCGTTTTTCTTTGGAAGTCTGCTTGCCTCGCGTGTGGCAGGGTCCTGGCCCAGCGAGCGTCTGTTGAGCGCTGGCGTTTTGATCATAGTGGCCGGCGCTGCTGCTTTGTGCCTGGTGGTGCTCTCAGGCCTTGAGACATCCGTTCGGTTGACCTGTAGTTACATGATCATGACGTTTGGTATGGGCTGCGTTTTCTCATCCGCCCCAAGTCGTGCACTGCGCTCAGTCAAAGAAGGGTCCGGTACTGCCTCAGCCTTGCTTTCGGGTATCGAGCAAACAATGGCCGGTCTGGCAGCGGTTGCGGTCAGTTTGCTGCACAACGGCACGTCGGCCCCGTTGACCTGGTTGACCTTTTTACTGGCAGCAGGCCTGTATACCTTGTGGCGTTACTCGCTCAGTCTCGTGCCACGCGCTCCATGAGAATAATCAGCGCTGCGCCCAGTATCGCCAGCAGGATGGCCAACGCTGTCGTGGTATTCAGTCCGGGCAGATACCATTCGTAGCCTGTCACCACGGTCTTTACCTCGCCGTCGCCTCGTTGAATCGCATTGGTCAGCGTGTGCTTCCACGGCCAGATAATGGCGAGTGAGCCCACCACGAAGCCTGTCATCAAAGCAAGCGTGGCATCGGCATAGCGCTCGAATATCCACTTCAGAATGTGTGAAAAGGCAACGAGACCTATACCGCAACCAACAGCGAGTGGAATCAGGACGCCGAGGTCCAGCCGAGAGATAGAGCCGAGTACCAGTGCGTAGTTGCCCATCAGAATCAGTACAAACGAACCTGAGAGCCCAGGCAGAATCATACTTGCAATAGCGAGAACGCCGCACATGAACACATACCAGGGAGCGGCGTTTTCGCTGCCAGGGCTGAGCAGGGCGATAGCCAGTGCGATACCGACGCCAAGCGCCAGTGACGTCCATGCGCTTGAGCTCCAGCGTGTCACCTGTTGTGCCACGTACACAATCGACGCGAGTATGAGACCAAAAAAGAAGGCCATGGTCAATTTCTCGTGGGCTACCAGTAGCCAGTCGAAAAGCTTGGCAAGAGTCAAGATACTGGCTGCCACACCCAGCATGAGCACGGTGAGCCAGCGCGCATCAATCGCCGTCAGAAACCCGCGCAAATCGCCGCTCAGCAATTGCCGACCACTGGTGGGGCCGATACTGCCCAAGGCCGATATCAGACGTTGATAAATACCAGTGACCAAGGCGATGGTGCCGCCGGAGACTCCCGGGATCACGTTGGCAGCGCCCATGGCAACGCCTTTGAGAAACAGTGTGAAGTCAGCGTTCATGTCAATGCTTGATACTGGCCAGGATCGGGTCGAGCCAGGGTTTGTGGGCAGAGATCTCGTCCTCGCTCAGGCCGTCCAGCTCATACGGCATGACCAGCCATTGCTCACTTTCATGGACGTGGTAGTCGGGTCTGGACCCGGTTCGGTTACGAGCAGGTTTGTGCCATACAGCAGCAGTTCGAATATCGTGCGGCGTGTTGCGCTTGAGTCTCTTCGTCAGCCTTTTGATCACAGCCTCCATCGTCAGACCGGAAGCATAGACGTCGTCGACAATCAACAGCCCGCTGTCGTGCTTGAGGGTCTCCAGTAGATATTGGGTCCCGTGAATGCGGATCTCGCGCTCCGGGTTGTCGATCATCTGCTCATAGCTTGCCAAGCCGCGGTAAGACGTACGGATGGCGATGTGATCTGTCAGGATCCCGAGGGTTTGCAGGCATTCCTGTACGTAGATCCCGACGGTGCTGCCGCCACGCCACAGACCCACGATCGTATTGGGCCTGAAGCCTGAATTCGCAATGCTGACGCCGAGCCTGAAGGCGTCCTCAAGCAGCTCGGACTCGGTGATGAAACGTTTTTGGACCGGCGCAGTCACGAGGCTCTCTTCGGGCGTGGGCAAATCTGGGTCGCAGCAAGCCATGTTGCTGTTGGTTGGTGGTGGATTGTAACGAATCGCGGGTGCTTGCCCCGTATGATGGCGGGATGGCGGACAAAATCTATCTGGATGCGCAGGCACTACTGGAAGACTCTTTCAAACTCGCAGCCGACGTGTACCGATCCGGGTTTCGCCCAAGCTTTATCGTGGCTGTCTGGCGTGGTGGGGCACCGGTGGGCGTCGCTGTTCAGGAGTTGCTTGCCTATCGCGGGGTGAGTGCTGATCACATAACCGTGCGGACCGCGTCGTACCACGATATTGATCGTCAAGCCAGCGAAGTAGAGGTGTATAACCTGTCCTACCTCGTGAAGAAAATTTCGGCGACTGATCGACTGCTTATCGTTGACGATGTCTTTGACACCGGGCGCAGCGTGCAGGCCATCATCGACAAGCTCGCTAAATTAACGCGGCGCAACATGCCCGAAGACGTGCGAGTGGCTGTTCCCTATTACAAGCCCTCGCGTCGGCAGACTGAACGGGTGCCTGACTATTTCCTGCACGAGACTGACGAGTGGATCAAGTTCCCACACTCACTCGAAGGTTTGAGCGCCGAGGAGATCTCCAGGCATCGGCCACGTTTATCAGCGATTCTACGCACCGCTCAACTGAGCGAAGGCCTGTTGCAAGACGAAAGATTGTGACAGTGAGTCGTGCTCGGTCACGTTTTAGCGGTTCGGTAATCCCGCCCGCGATAGACTCTCGGTACCATGCGAGCTCTTCGCTGCGAACGCTTGGGTTTGCAGTTGATCGAACGCCCAGTCCTACGGAGTTTTGATGCCCTCGTCCACGAGCAATCAGCAGTCAGCCTCGATTGTTGACCTTGCCGCTTACCGCTCGCCAAGAGTGTTAAGTGGCAGGAGCATGGCACCGCGTACCACCGCAGAATTGTTGTCCATGAGGCAATCGCTCAGCTACGAGGCCTCGGTAGAGATCAACAACCTTGACCACCTCCTCGCGTGTCTTGAGCCAGCGGTTGTAAACAACTTGCGGCTGCAAGTGCGCAGACTGCTGGATCGAGAGTTTGGGCGGCTGCGAGTGCACCGCAACCGACAGAATTATGTTGCACGACATCGTTCAGTAGAAACCTTGATCGCAGGGCTTCTACGAGTGCAATTTCATGCTCGACAGATCCGTTTGCCAGAGAGCGATTGTGTTGGTGAGCGTGTGGAGCAGTCCTCACTTTCGTTGACTTGGGGCGTGGGGCAATCCGGCCACGAAGCTGTTCAGGAACGGATGCGACGTCGCAACAAGAAGTAATCTGTGGGGGCACGCTCAGCGTGCCTTGCTGCTTGCCCTGGCTCTACGCTGAACGCAACAGTTCTTCCACTTCCGTGAATTCAGGCATGGCGGCGATGGCGCCTCGGCTTGTCGTTGACAGGGCTGCTGCTGCGTTTGCAAACTCTGCTGCAGTGCGCGGGTCTGCGCCCTTGACCCACTGCGACAGAAATGCCCCGTCAAACGTGTCACCAGCGCCTGTAGCATCAATGGCATTGACAGAAAATGCGTCTACGGTAAAGCGCTCTTGCGGTGTGGCCACCAATACACCGCGTGAGCCAAGCGTCATCGCGATGAGTGGGCAGCCAGCAGCGAGAAAGTAGTCGACGATGGCCTCTTCGTTGTCGAGGCCGGTTAATGCCCGGGCATCTTCGAGGCCGGGGAGTAGCAAGTCACACTGTCGCGCGACGTCCAAAAACAAGGCTCGAGAGCGCGCCAGTGGAGCAAGAGCAAGTCTCAGATTGGTATCAAATGAGACACGCGTGCCTTGGTTTTTTGCGTGCTCGATCGCCGCGAACACCGCATCAGCGGCACTGGAGGAAATCGCGAGGCTGATGCCTGAGACATGCAGCACGTGCGCGTCGGCGATAGCTCTCTCCGGGACATCTTCAGCGCTCATCAATGCCGCAGCCGAATGTCGCCTGCGGTAGCTGAAGTGGTGGCCGGTTTCATCGTGGGTCACAAAGTAGACGCCGGTCTCCTGACCCTGTCGGGATTGAACCCACCGGGTGTCTACGCCCTCGTGTTTCCACAGCTTCAGGAAGCTTTGACCAAACTGGTCATCTCCGAGATGTGTCAGCATGCCGCTTTGAGCACCGCAGCGAGCGGCAGCGATGGCGCAATTGGAGGTATCCCCGCCATGCCCGCCGATATACCTACCGTCAGGTTCCTGGTTGAACTCGTACAGCGGCTCACCAAGGCAGAGCAGATCGAGTGCTCGGGTCTGCATCAGTCCTCAAAGTATTCCGAGTGTTCAAGCTGAAAGGCATCCAGCGACTCATCCAGCCGTCCCAAATGCTCGCGCGTTATGGCTAGCAGGCCGTCCAGGTCCCGTGCCACCAGCCGATCAACAATCTCTCGGTGATCCTCGAGCACTTCCGGCGTCCGTTTGGCATAGACAGCCGATGGAATACAGAGCCGGTCTGTGGTGGCCTTGCAGTCGCTGATCACCTTCATGGCATGAGGACGTTCGGCGGCCAGACACAGTTGATTGTGAAAGCTGTAGTCCAGCTGGGTGAACGCTGTCATATCGGCTTTTTCAAGGCTTGCCTGCTGCAGTTCAAGCTGCTGATGAAGCGTGGCGTCGGCTGAGCCGTCATATTGCTCACAGGCGAGGCGCGCAACTTCCAATTCCACAGACAGGCGTACAAATCGCGCTCGTTTGATTCCCTCGCGAGAGATTGGACGCACAACAGTGGCTCGCTGAGGTCGGATCTGCAAGAGACGCAGGTTGTCGAGACGGATAAAGGCTTCTCGTACTGGCTGGCGCGAAATATCGTATTGCTTGGCGACCTCAGCCTCAGACAAGCGAGTGCCAGGGCACAGACGCATCTTTGTTATGTCTTCACGCAGCGCGTTGAACACCGTGTCGGCAGTTGTGCGGCGTGCCTCGACTTCAGAGGGCGCTGATGTCGCGCTCATAACAGAGGGGCTCATGAATCAGGGGCGTTGCGCAACCGCTTTCGCGGCAGTTGTGCCCATCGCCAAGGCAGTGAGAGAGACGGCAGGATGCTCTTTGGAAATATTAGCTGGTACACTACCATACCAGAATGGGTGTCGTTCCGAACACCCCGAACTTTGAACAGGACGTGTGTGATGGACATGACAGGTCGAGTTGCAATTGTCACCGGTGGCGGACGAGATATCGGGCGGGCCTGTGCCCTCCGCCTGGCTCGAGCAGGGGCAAGCGTGGCAATCAATTACCACTCAAGTTCAACCGGCGCTGACAGCGCAGTAAACGAGATCGAGGCCGCCGGTGGCAAGGCTTTCGCCAGTCAGGGCGACATGACTGATCCTGCTGCTGTGGACAAGCTGGTTGCGGACACAGTAGCAGCATTCGGCTCGTTGGATACCCTCGTGCATGTCACGGGCGGGCTGGTCGCCCGCAAGCCACTGGCTGAACTCACTCCAGAGCATTGGCAGACCGTGATGGACCTGAATGCAACCTCATTTTTACACCTCGTCAGAGCCGGGTTGCCGCACTTGCAAGAAAAGGGTGGCGCGATCATTCCCATCGCCTCGCAGGCCGCGCGTGATGGGGGTGGCCCCGGCGCCATTGCCTATGCAGCCTCCAAGGCTGCCGTGATGAATATGGCGCGCGGCATGGCCAAGGAATTGGGCCCTGACATACGTGTCAACAGTGTCTGTCCCGGGATGATAGATACCGGCTTCCATGACACGTTTACAAAAGATGAAGTACGCAAGCACGTCGCTAGCATCGTTCCTCTGAAGCGCGAAGGCAAGTCCGAAGAGGTCGCGGATCTTGTGTGCTTTCTCGCTGCGAGTAGTGCCTCCTACATGACAGGCACCAACATTGATATCAACGGCGGACTGGTGTTTTCTTGAGCGCGTTGTCTCCGAGTGTGATCTCTGGAGGATTTCCCGGTTGATCACGGGTGGATCATCGGGTGATCAATCGCAGGGCAGTCTGTCTGCTGAGTGCCAGAGTTGCGAGCGTCGAATGGCGCGGGTGTTCTGAAGCAAGACAGCACTGACATGGATGACGATTACCGCGCGCGGCCGCTCAGCGTCCAGCGCAAAGTGGCTGAGTAGCTTCGGGTCAAGTGTTATGTGCGCTTGACCACGGACGCGCAAGGCCTGGGCTGAGCCATGTGCCAGGAAGAGCGCGGCAACCTGAGGGTTGTCGATAACGTGCCGCAGTGTGTCCAGA
The DNA here is from genome assembly GCA_937922675.1 of uncultured Granulosicoccaceae bacterium. GTDB lineage: Bacteria > Pseudomonadota > Gammaproteobacteria > Granulosicoccales > Granulosicoccaceae > Granulosicoccus. The sequence continues at coordinate 41,941 of CALAJN010000016.1, read as the reverse complement.
CGGTTATTACCGCGCCGGTCAGGCATGGCGATACGGGTGTTATCGAGCACCGCAAACGCCTCGCCGGGCGCATCGCCGCGAGGTGAACAATCCAGGTAGTGGTCCCCTGCGCTGGCCAGCACGCAGAATCCGGCGGCCGCGATAAATTCGCGGTGCTCTTCCAGTAGAGAAGGGAACACCTTGTCGCGCGACCGCTGGCTTACCGAGCCATAGAGTGCGGTCAAGGAGTCAATATCTGTGATGCGATGCGGGTCGTCGGCCGGGCCAGGCACCTGCTATCTCTCATGTCGGGCGGGCAAGAGTAACGCGTTGCTGGGCCTCCATGCACTGGCCACTTGCTCTGAGAGGAAGGCTCTAGCCCGCTACCACGCTGGAGAGTCGTGTAGCGGGCTGCAATTCAATCAGCAATTCAACGAGTATTCGCGCAATTGCTGATGTGCCCTCTGGCTTGACGGTGCATATTGTGGCGCAACGCGGACCGTCAGCCTGGTAACAGCGTCACGAAACTCGTGAGCAGTCAATCACACATCCAGTGCATCGAGCGGATGCTCCTTGAGCGATGCGCGGTAGTTGCGGATGGCATCGGCAAGTGCGGCGGAAAGCTCGTTTCGGTATGACTCGGTGGTCAGGCGCTCAGCTTCACGTGGGTTGCTCAGGCAGGTCAACTCAACGAGAGCGCCGGGCAGGAAACTGCGTGTGAGCACAAACAAGGTATCCGGCTTGACACCTGCGTCAATGGTGGTCGAGTTGCCATTGCTGACTTCGCTGTATACCCGATTTTGTATCAGGCCGGCCAGGCGGGCGGAGCCGGCAGTGAAGTTCAGATCAATGTCATTGTCGGAAGTCGGTAGTTGCGCACCTGCTTCACGCTGCAGAGCACGGCTCTCGAGAATGTTTTCTCGACTTGCGTAGAACGACTCCACGAGTGTGATATCCGACTGCGGCAAATGGTTGAAGTGGAGTGACACAACCAGATCAGCACCACTGGATTTGATGCGATTGACGCGAAGCTGGCGGGACAGGCCTGCGTCGCCCTCGCGTGTCATTAACACATCCATGTCCTCGATCTCGCTCAAGAACAATCGTGTTCGTTCGGCAATGTCGCGGGTGATGTCTTTTTCCAGTAGGCCATTGGGAGCCTTGGCGCCCGGATCGCTACCGCCGTGGCCAGGATCGATCATCACGATGAATCGATCCTCGGTGCTGGAGGCTTGCTTTTGGGTTGGGGCAGGCACGGGCAAGTCGACGACCACGTCCGCAGGCTCGGTGCTCGGCACTGGCTCGATGGGGACTGGCGTACCCTTTACCTTGATGTCGTCGAAGCTACCAACAGGCGCTTGTGCTGAAAGAGCCGGGTGCGGATGCTTTGAGGGATCATGCGCAGCACCGTCAGAGTCGGCCTGTATTCGAGTGGCGAGCTGGTCAGCAGCCTTGGTTATGACCTTGCTTGTAGTTTGGCTCGTTGCTTGATTGACAGCTTGCGTTGCCGCTCGGGCCAACACCGGATCCAATGGCAACGACACCAATGCCGTCGTGTTCACAGGCTTGTCTTCCTGACCCCAGGCAAGGTAGGCAAGACCCGCGGTCGTGGTGGCACAACAGATGAGTACGCCGGCGGTCAATGCAAGCGAAAAACACCGTGAGAGCAGCTGTCGCGCGCGCTGATCAGTTGTCTTTGTCTGGGCAGGAGGTGCAACCATGGAGCTGCGTCAAAAGAGTGTCCTCGATGGTCTCCGTGACGCAAAACATGTTCCACCTCTGTTGTCTCTCTATCGCAGCGGCTATCCAGCGGCGACCGAGCAGGGGTGTTGCGGGTATTCAGTCTTCCATAAAAGCTGGCTTCGAGCCGAGAGTGGCGGTGCTCAGGAGGCGAGCATCGTCTTGAGAAAGGGCGCAGTGCGCGAGGTCTTGGAGGCTGCGATGCGCTTGGGTGTACCTCGCGCAACCACACGCCCGCCGCCGTCACCACCTTCGGGACCCATGTCGATAATCCAGTCCGCCTCGGCAATCAGATCCAGATTGTGCTCGATCAGGATGACGGAGTTACCCGCGTCAACGAGACGGTGCAGTACATGAATCAGGTTCTCCACGTCAGCCATGTGCAGACCGACTGAAGGCTCATCAAGGATGTACAGAGTATGTGTCCTGACCACGCGTTTGCCGCTTGAATCCTGCAGATCCGGTTTGGCCTTGGCGAGTTCGGAGACGAGCTTGATCCTTTGCGCTTCGCCTCCGGAGAGGGTTGCACTGGCCTGTCCGAGCGTCAGGTAGCCAAGGCCAACGTCCTGCAGAAGAGTCAAAGGGTGGTGAATGCTGGGGTGAGCCTCGAACAGAGGCAATGCCTCGTCCACGTCCATCATCAACAGCTCGCCGATGCTGGTGTCCTTCCAGCGCACTGCCAGGGTCTCTGAATTGAAGCGCTGGCCGACACAGGCCTCGCAGGGCACCTTGACGTCAGGCAGGAAATTCATCTCGATTCTTTGCATCCCTTGCCCCTGGCATTCGCCGCAACGCCCATCACCGGTATTGAAACTGAAGCGACTGGCCTGAAACCCTCTGATGCGTGCGTCAGTGGTGTCGGCGAACAAGCGGCGAACGTTGTCCCAGAAGCCTATATAGGTCGCCGGACAGGATCTTGAGGTTTTGCCGATAGGGGTTTGGTCCACTTCCAATACACGGTCAATGCGTTCCCAACCGGAGATGCTGCGGCAGCCCTTGGGAGGGCCAGGTTTGCGTTTGGAGCGTGCCTTTTTTTGCTGGGAATTCAGACCCCGCAGGCTGTCGTGTACTACGTCTCTTATCAGCGTGCTCTTGCCAGAGCCTGAAACACCGCTAACGCAGACCAGCCTCCGCAAGGGTATGTCAACTGTGACGCTGCGTAGATTATGAAGATCCGCCTTCTCCACATGCAGCATTTCTTGCGCTTTTGTGCGAGTTGGGTTCAAGGGATGGCGCAAGGGTGATTCGAGCAGGCGCCCGGTTGGTGACTCCAGAACCCGGGTGATCTCGTCAACCGTGCCCTCGGCGACGATCTCTCCTCCTCGCACGCCGGCGCCGGGCCCGATATCGATGACGTGATCCGCATGGCGAATCGTCTCCTCATCGTGTTCAACCACAATCACCGTGTTGCCCTTGCCCTGAAGTCTTGCCAGCGTATCCAGCAGCATCCGGTTGTCTCGTGGATGCAAGCCGATGGTCGGCTCGTCAAGGATGTAGCACACGCCTTCGAGGTTGGATCCAAGTTGTGCGGCAAGGCGAATACGTTGCGCTTCACCACCGGACAGGGTAGGTGCGGAGCGATCAAGCGCGAGATAACCAAGACCTACTTCACCCAAAAAATCCAGGCGTGATAGCAGTTCGCTCAGAATGTCCTGCGCGATCGCTGTCTCGCGGTCATCAAGGGAAATGCTGTTGAATACCTCTCGTGCCTCCACAATCGACAAGGCCGCGAAATCAGCGATGGTGTAGTCCTTGAACCAGACTGACAGTGATTCAGGTTTCAGACGTTGACCTTCACATAACTCACACACGATGTGCTCTTCATCCTCACCTGCGCGCCAACTCTTCTCTTCGCCAGTTTGCTCTTCATCGAAGCCTGGCAATACTTCACCTGTGCCGAAACAATCCGGGCACCAGCCGTGACGTGAGTTGTAGCTGAACATGCGCGGATCCAGTTCCGGAAAGCTGCGATGACAGCTATGACAGGCACGTTGCACCGAATAGAGCGTTTCACTACCTCGACCGGCAGCAATCTTGACGAGTCCGCTGCCATGATCAACGGCGAGCTGCAAATGATGGATCAGCGCCTTTTCATGTTTAGGCTCAACGCTAAAGCGCCCAAGCGGTAGGTCAATCGTGTGCTCCTTGAAGCGATCCAGTCGGGGCCAATCAGCCGTTGAGGTGTCCGCGCCATCAACACGCAGGGTGTCAAAGCCCTTGTTGGCAGCCCATTTGGCAAGATCAGTGTAGTAACCCTTTCTATGAGTAACCAGTGGAGCGTGCAGTGATACGGTTTTGCCTCGGTGCTTCTTCATCAATTGCGAGGCTATGGCTTCCACTGACTGGGCAGAGATTGCAACGCCACAGTCCGGACAATATTGCTCGCCAAGCTTGACGAACATCAGGCGCAGAAAATGATAGATCTCGGTCATGGTCGCAACGGTGCTCTTGCGACCACCGCGACTTGTGCGCTGCTCGATCGCGACGGTGGGCGGTATACCGCTGATCGCATCCACATCAGGGCGAGACGCAGGTTGCACGAACTGCCGGGCATAGGCGTTTAGAGATTCAAGATAGCGCCGCTGGCCCTCCTTGAACACGATGTCAAAAGCCAGTGTGCTCTTGCCAGAACCACTCTTGCCAGTAATGACCGTGAAGGCATCGCGAGGAATTTTCACGTCGATATCTTTGAGGTTGTGCTCACGTGCGTTTTGCACATGAATGTACTCGGCTGTTACAGAGGAGCGTACGCTCAACGAGCCTACGTCCTCGGCGACTTTCGACGAGCGCAGGTGATCGCTTGCCTCTGCGTATTCAAGCAGGCTACGCGCCGTGGCGCTATTGGTGTTTTTATGAAGGTTCTTGACACTGCCTTTGAATACGATTTTTCCACCGGCAGCACCGCCATCCGGACCCAGATCGATGATGTGTTCAGCACAAGCAATGACGTCGAGGTTGTGCTCAACCACTACCAGTGAGTGCCCCTTGTCCAGCAGTTGTCCAAGCGCACTTAGCAGGCGTGCTATGTCGTCGTAGTGCAGCCCGGTTGTGGGCTCATCGAACATGAACAAGGTGTGTCCACGATTTTTGTACTTTGAGCTGACACCTGCGGCTTCACCCAAATGTGCAGCAAGTTTCAACCGCTGTGCCTCGCCTCCAGACAATGTTGGCACCGGCTGGCCGAGTGTCACGTATCCGAGGCCTACGTCTTTCATGGGTTGCAGGGCGCGCGTCACATAGACTTCATCGCGGAAAAATTCCAGCGCTCGATCAACTGTCATATCGAGCACATCTGCAATTGACTGACCATCGGGTTCGTGAGCAACGAACAGTTTGATTTCCAGAAGTTCTGAACGGTAACGTCGGCCCTGACACTCGCCGCAACGGATGTATACATCGGAGAGAAATTGCATCTCGACATGCTCGAATCCGTTGCCCGAGCATGCCGGGCACTTCATGCCGGAGTTGAAGCTGAACATGCTCGCGCGGTAGTTGCGCTCCTTGGCCTCTGGTGTGCGTTCAAATAACTTGCGTATCGGCTCAAACGCACCGGTATAGCTCACCGGGTTGGAGCGCGCACTCTTGCCGATGGGGGACTGGTCCACCATGACAACATCGTCTATCAAGTCTTCACCGGTGAGCGTGTCAAATTCCAATGCAAGCTCCTGTGGCTTGCCCTTCGCGGCGGTAAGGGCGTTGTACAAGGTGTCCTGTATCAACGAGGATTTGCCAGAACCTGAGGGGCCGGTGATACAGACCAAACGGTTGAGTGGAATCTGCAGGTTGAGCTTTTGCAGGTTGTGTCCGCAAGCGCCGGTCAGCTTGATCTCATCATTGATGGCAGAGCGCGCTGCTCGCAATGGGCTGAATTCGATTTTTTTGCGACCGGCAAAATAGTCCGCCGTCAACGACGTCTTGTTGTCCACAAGGGCTGTTGGCGAGCCGTTGAATACGATCTGCCCGCCTTGATTGCCCGGGCCAGGGCCAACATCCACGATGCGATCAGCGTGCATCATCAGTTGTGGGTCATGTTCAACCACAATCAACGTGTTACCTGCATCGCGCAAGCGCAACAACACACGCGTGAGCCGATCTATATCGCGTGGGTGCAAGCCAATGCTGGGCTCATCGAGTACAAACAGTGTATTGACCAGGGAGGTGCCAAGCGCTGTGGTCAGATTGATTCGCTGTACTTCGCCACCAGACAGAGTGCGGCTTTGTCGATCGAGCGTAAGGTAACTCAGACCGACGTCGACCAGGTAATTCAATCGTGCGCGCATCTCGCCTGTCACCATGCGCGTAGGCTCATCGGTGACGTCACCCGCCAGTAGATCGATGAACTGCGCCAACTGACCTATAGGCAGCTGCATAAGGTCAGTAACGTTCAGACCGGGGAGCGTTTTGCGTGCAGATGCGCTCATGCTGCACTGCGCTGTAAACCAGCGTTGCTTCGCATCGGTCACGGCATTGGCATGTTCAAGTGAGCCTATACGCCAATTGAGGGATTCAGGTTTGAGTCGTGCGCCTGCGCAATCCGGGCATTCGTCGTAACTGCGGTATTTTGCGAGCATCACCCTGACGTGCATCTTGTAGGACTTGCGCTCAAGGTAGTCAAAGAAGCCCTTGACGCCGTACCAGCCATCTTCGCCACCGTCGCCGTGTATCAACCAATCGCGCTGTATGTCAGTCAGTTCATCAAAGGGTCTGTCAAGCGGTATGGCAGCGCGTTTGGCGGCGCGCACAAGATCACGTTGGCACGACTTGCCACTTTCGCTCTGAAAGACCTTGACCACACCTTGCTCAATGGATTTGCTGGTGTCGGGCACTGTCAGGCGGTAGTCGATACCCATCACTCGTCCAAAACCGCGGCAACTTTCACACGCGCCAATCGGTGTGTTGAAACTGAAGGTCGAGGGCAAGGGATCGCGGTAGCGGATGCCGCAGGATTCACACTGCAATCGTGTCGAGAAGCTCTGTGAGTCGGTCGGTATCCGATTCTCGTCGAGCCTGTGAACGGTGACCTTGCCCTGCCCGTAGCGCAGGCCTGCCTCTATGGCTTCCATAAAACGGCCGCGGTTTTCCGGTGTTGCCTTGAGCCGATCCTGGATGACATCAATATGCTGCTGGTTGCGCGCATGAATTCGGGTAAAGCCCTGGCGCGTCAACCAGTCCTCGATCTCGTCACCGCTGAAATTCTCGGGGATGTCTACCCGGAAGGTGATCATCACACGACTTCCGGGGTGGTCACTGTCATCGATCCAGTGCGCCGTGATCTGCTCCGGGGTATCTCTGCGCACTTCTCGACCGCAGCCACTGCAATACAGCGCAGCACAGCGCGCAAACAACAGTTTGATGTGATCGTTGAGTTCGGTCATGGTCCCGACCGTCGAGCGCGAGGTTCTGACAGGATTGGTCTGGTCGATGGCGATCGCTGGCGGAATGCCGTCGATCCTGTCGACGTGAGGCTTGTCCATTCGGTCCAGAAACTGGCGCGCATAGGGACTGAAGGTCTCTACATAGCGTCTCTGTCCTTCGGCGTAGATGGTGTCAAAAGCGAGTGTTGATTTGCCACTACCCGACACGCCGGTAACGACAATCAGCTCGCCATGCGGCAAGTTCAGATCAAGATGCTTGAGATTGTTCTGATGGGCGTTCTCGATACTGATGCTTCGGGCCATCGGGTGACGCAGATATGTCGAAGGGTTGGCGATTGTATGGGAGGCGCATCGGCTTGGATAGGGGCAGACGAGCCAAGCACAAGCGACACACCAAGTAAAGCGTGCTGCCCGCAAGCCACGATGCAGGTGGCCCGGTGCGGTCACCGAGATGTCGCATTTACCTGTCTCGCCAAAACTATGGCGGTCAGGCTGCGGCGTGCTCTCTTCCCGATGTGCGTGTGCATCAGGAAGAGAGCTGGCACGGGCATTGATATACGGGTATCCAAAGGATGTAGACCGAGCTACTTTCATGCGAACGATCATCAAATGCCAGCTGGCGATCTGTCTGGTGCCGCTGACGGTGCTCTATGGCTGCGAATCGTCGGCAGAGCAGACCATGATCGCGCCGGCCGCTGCCGCCCTGCCGATCCCTGCCCAGGCGTCGAAGCCAGCGCCTGCGTCGGCCGAGCTGACCGAGACCGTTGAGTTGATCGAGCCCTCTCTCGGGGCCGCGACGCCTGACCCTCGTGCCTTGCGGGTCGTTGACACAAACGTCAGTGGCGGCGGATTTCAAAGCGATGTGAGCACCACGGCTGATGGGTTGTCGGTCTATTCCTCCGCGGATGTGTCTGGTGTTTTCAAATCAACTGATGGCGGCCTGAGCTTTACCACTCGCAATGCCGGCTTGAGGAGCCCGAAAGTAGCCTCATTGGCAATCACCCCGGACAACGAGCAGATTCTGTACGCGGGTACGGGTGACAAAGGCGGGTCAGGGGGCTTGTTTCGCTCCATTGACGGTGGTGACACCTGGGTTTTGACAGCAGAGGGCGCGAAGGCTCAGTTTTCCGGCAATCACCCGGCCGCGTCTGATCCGATACCCAATGCGCATCCACGGTCAAACGGAGATTTGATCGTTGTTGATCCAGGTGAGAATACGCAATCCTATACTGACGATATCGTTATCGCAGGCACCTACAAGACCGGAGTGCGCTTGTTTGCAGGTGGTGGCGATCGGGAAGTGTCAGCTGTCAACACTGCAGGTTTTGTGCGTGCCCTGGCTCATGACCCAGCGATACCCGATACGGTTTTTGCTGCCATTCAATTTCCAAACAGTGCTGGCAACGGGATTTATAGAATCGACTACTCGAACCCGTCTGCCGCCAAGTCGACCCTGGAGTACGCCACACCTCTGCCTGAAGGAGTCGCAGTCCTTGATAGCGGCAACGTCTACGGCGCTGTCAGTGTCAATGGCATCGTCAAATACAATGGCGAATCGTGGGGATTGGTCAACTCAGGGCTTGCCATCGGCAACAACAACAGGCAATGGACAGCTGTTACTGGATACTCGGTCGGTGATGAGGATGTCGTCTACATCGGAGCTAACAACCTGGGTGGAACGGCCAATGGTTCAAACTATTCCAGCGTGTGGCGGTCAGTGAGTGGTGGTAGCAGCTGGGAGCCTCTGGTAGACGTCAATGAAAATGTCTCGGACCGCATTCACGGCACATCCTACGATTGGTGGTATCGAACAGAAGCTTTTCAGCAGGGCGGTCTTGGACGTAAAAACAGCGTTGTCAGTTCTATAGATGTGGCCAGAGGTGGTGATGCTGTGTCTGACGACGTTATCTATGTGTCGGGCCGTGGCGGTTTATGGAAGTCGAGTGATGGTGGTGAGCTATGGGAGCCTGCTGTATTCAACATGCAAGCGACTGCCAACAATGGTGTTGCTGTCAATCCCAATAATCCGGCTCAGGTTGTACTTGCAAATACTGACTACGTCGTACTGGAGACGCGTAATGGATTTCAGAACGCTGATGTGTCTCGCGACAAGCCCCGCGGCGCTGAATCCAAGGGCTTCGATGTCATATTTGATGCTGTCGCTAACCAACTCATTCTCGGGGTAGGTGATCGGGACAGAAACGAGGGTGGTGAGCTCTACATGAAAACAGCGACAGCCTTGGGCAACCCGTCCAGTTCTGGATGGACCAATACCCATCTTGGAGCTGCCACTGATGCAAACGACGGCAGAGTCCGGGCTGTTGCCTACGGCTATCACGACGGTATTTCAGCAACAAGTCAGACTATTCTGGCAGCGGTAGAAGGTGAGGGTGTTTATCGCTTTCACGAGGGTCAGTGGTCACAAAGCAGTGGTGTTGCCATCGGTAAGACCAATCGAAGCAATTTCTTGTGGCCGGACAATGGCAACTCCGGGATCGTCTATCTGCTTGACTTGTCAGCGGGTTTCTACCGATCCGATGATGGCGGTCAGAGCTGGATAGATATCTGGCCCGCGATGACGTTCAACAACAAGCATTTTTTTAACACCGGCTACCTGACAGCTGATGACAGTGACGCTGCGACCTTGTATCTCTCGATTCAGGGTAACCGCAAATCGCCCATCGGCAATCGATTCAAGGTGTATCGACTGACGGATGCTGACACACGGATTTTTGGTGACCCGGACTCGGAAGGAATTACTGACCTGACGAAGCTGACGACCGGTGCAGCCATTGCCCGACCCGGCCCCCTTGTGTTTGGACCGAATGGCTATTTGTGGTTGGCCCAGCAACAGGATTCAAAGAAGGGTGTGAGCTCCGGCCTGTTCATCATGGAAAACCCGACCACGGACACCGCATTTGAAGAGGTCACGCCGCAACACTATCGCAGTAGCGTGATTGCCCCGAGCGGGATAGACGTCTCAAGGGACGGGAGTGTTTATATCTCCCAGGTCGGGATGGGGCTTGTCAAGCTGAGTGCGCGGTAAAAGCATCCTGGCGAACTGTTTCGCCTTGATTCGGTCTGAACGTGCAGTCTCCCAACGGTCTGCACACGTGAACCCTTACTACGATGCTCTGCGGCGCTCAGCCTTTGTGGATTCATGCACATTTTCAGGTGCTATCGAGCGCTTGAGACAGCATGGTCGCGTTTTGTTGGCGGCCCTGTTGCTGGTTGCAAGCCCTTGCCCTGTCCTGGCGCAGCAGGCTGCAACAGCGTTACCCGCCCACGTAGTTGATGCCTTTGGTGCGCCTCCGAAAGTCCCGAACGGCCCGTTGCAAGCAAACCTCGATGCTGCTCTTCAGACCGCCTTTGTTGAAAGCCTCGAAAGATCAACGTGGGGCATTGACCAGCAGGAGGCTCTGGCCAACATTGGTAAATCAGGTGATCCGCGGGTTGCCTGGATCATCGCCGATATGATGCGCTTTGCCAGTCACCCGGGCTTGAACCGGGATCTTGCAGTGGCGGCAGGCGCGTTGCTCGACATCACCTTTGACGATGGAAATACCTGGGGCAAGACCACGGATCACCTGATTGCCTGGGATATCCCGGCACCGCCGGGGTATCTGTCGTACAAGCGCACGATCTTCACCTCATTCGTGCCGGGTTGGGAGCGAATTTTTGTGGAGGGAGACATCGATTGGAGGCACGTATCGTGGGGTGGAGTGTTGATTGACGACCGGGCCTTTGACACCACAGATGAAGCCTGCAACTGTATACCTGCGGCGGATAATCCCGACGTTGTTCCCGCAGCTGAAGCGCGGTGGCTCGACGATGAGGATATCGTCTTTGGAGTCGTGGTCAATGGTGAAGCTCGCGCCTACCCACGCCAGATCATGGAGGTCCGCGAGATGGTCAACGATACGCTGGGAGGACGTGACCTCGGCATCCCTTACTGCACTCTGTGCGGGTCTGCGCAAGCCTGGTTCACCGATGAGTTGCCTGACGGCGTGGAGCGTCCAGTGCTGCGCACCTCCGGATTGTTGATCAGGTCCAACAAGGTGATGTACGACATCACATCGCAGTCGGTGTTCGATACCTTTCGCGGCGATGCGGTCACCGGTCCGCTCGCTGACATAGACTTCAAGATGGATCAGGCGAGTGTGGTGACAACCGAGTGGGGTGCGTGGAAAGAGGCACATCCCGAAACTACCGTGCTTGTCGAGGCGTTGGCGCTGGGGCGGGACTTTGATTTTCGCAACGGACGTGATGCCGATGGCCCCATCTTCCCCGTCGGTGATGTGGACCCGAGGCTCACTGTTCACGAGGATGTCGTCGGGGTCATCGGCAGTGCTGGTAAGGCCATTGCCTTTCAGCGCAGTATCGCCATGACTGCGCTGCTCAAGGGAGATCCAGTTGAGAGCGGTGGTGTACGCCTGGTGCTCGACGGTGGCGGCCTGCGAGCGACCAACAGTGGCGGCGATGATCTAGGCAGTCATGACTCGTTCTGGTTTGCCTGGTCTCAGTTTTATCCTCAAACCGAGCTGTGGCCGCTACAAGGCAGGTAAGGCTCGGGGCGAGTAAAGCCGTGACTCAGCGATGCTTGTATTGTGTTGAACAGTAAGCTCGACTGACATCCGCCGGGCGACGCTCCAGGTGCTTGGTCTTGCGTCCGCTGACCCGCTTGCGCCACACGCGGAAACTACGCGGTTTCAGTTGTTGGCGCATGAGGCGTATCACCTCGGGCTCGCTCAATCCGTAGCTTGCTTCGAGTGCCTCGAACGGCGTGCGATCCTCCCACGCCATCTCGATGATGCGGGATATGTCAGCCTCATTCATTCTTGATCGCCCGCGGATGATCGCGCCCAGAGGTTGATGTCCTCTTCCGAGGCACAAGCGTCGATCTCGGCAAGCTCGGCATCAGTGAACTCCAGGTTTGCGATAGCACCGACACAGTCAACTACCTGTGCAGCCCTTGATGCCCCGATCAATGCGGTGGTAATTCCGTCGCCGCGCAGAACCCAGGCGATGGCCATTTGTGCCAGCGTCTGGTCTCGCCGGGCAGCGATCTCATTCAGGGCATTGAGACTTTCTATAGCTCGAGGTGACACGAGTGAGGGATCCAGAGACTTGCCCTGCGTAGCTCGACTGCCTTCAGGAATGCCGTTCAGATATTTGCTGGTCAACATCCCTTGGGCAAGAGGGGTGAACGCGATGGAGCCGATGCCGAGCTCCGTCAACGTGTCTTTCAGGCCGTCTCGTTCCAGCCATCGGTTGAGCAAGTTGTAGCTTGGCTGGTGTATCAGGCAGGGTGTACCAAGATCATCGAGAATGGCAGCTGCTCGGCGAGTACACTCGCTGTTGTAGGAAGAGATGCCGACGTAGCGTGCGCGCCCTGAGCGTACGATGAAGTCCAGCGCGCCCATGGTCTCTTCAAGCGGCGTCTCCGGGTCGTAGCGATGTGAGTAGAAAATATCGACGTGGTCCAGTCCCATACGTGCAAGGCTTGCATCACAAGAGGACACCAGATATTTGCGACTTCCGTACTCGCCATAAGGGCCGGGCCACATGTAGTAACCCGCTTTCGTGGAGATCACGAGCTCATCTCTGAAGCCTGCGAAATCGGTGGCAAGAATTCGTCCAAAGGCGCTTTCAGCAGAGCCTGCTGGTGGACCATAGTTGTTGGCCAGATCAAAATGGGTAATGCCGTGGTCAAAGGCCGTACGACAGATGTCCCGTTGCGTTGCCGCAACCGAGTCGTGCCCAAAGTTGTGCCAGAGCCCCAGGGAGATGGCAGGTAGCTTCAATCCTGACCGCCCACAGCGGCGGTAGCTCATTCGCTCGTAGCGATCGTTGGCAGGCCGGTAGTGTGAGACTGTCATTGGCGTTTTGTCACAGTGCGTGAAGAACGATCGAGATCAAGGCGCCAAGCCACGCGAGTGCTGTTGTACCGATGCCCACCATGAAAGGTCGCCCGCGTTTTGCAGGATCAGTGACATACGCGCGATGATAGAAAGTACGGGCGCCGACAAAAACCAGCGCTAGCAGACCTGCGAAATTTGCGTTGCCAAAGTATGCAAACACCCACACCGATGGCAGGAACATCATCAGGCCCTCAATCAGGTTCGCCTGTGAGCGCGCATAGCGATTGAACTCGTCTGCCCCTTCTACCGAGCCCGCAGGCACAGCATGTTTGGCGCGCATCGTTCCCATCTTGAAAGAGATGAAAAACAGTAGGCCAACACAGGCCAGGGTCATCAAAGCGAGAAAGATCATGGGGTGCTCGATACAGGCATCTGTGTGCCGCTGGAAACCGTTTTTGGGTGCTGTTACAGCGATCTGGGTCTGAGCGCTCTGACAGCGGTAGACTCGGGCCATGAGCCGACTGTCCCTGAGTATACCCGTCGCTGATTTTTCGCGTGATGGCTTCGTGATTGAACGAGGCTTGCTGGATGGCGACAGGGTCCAGCTACTGATCGATGCCATTGATGGATCCTTGAATCCGGCACTGGCGCCGGTCGAGTTTGAGGCTGATGTGCGCTATCCGGGGGCACCGGATTCGGTACTGGCCCCCGGAGGTAGAACGCCACGTCGATTGCTCAATGCCTATGGGCGAGACGGCGCGTTTCGCGCCGTAGCCCGAGATCCTGCCATTGTCTCGATCCTGCACTCACTGACCGGTAGTCGCGATGTGCTGCTTTCGCAAAACCACCACAACTGTGTGATGACGAAACACCCGGGCTTCTCCAGTGTGACCAGCTGGCACCAGGACATTCGCTATTGGCGATTTGACCGGCGTGAGCTGATCAGTGTCTGGATCGCGCTAGGGCCGGAGACTGTCGACAATGGCTGCCTGTTGGTCATACCTGGGTCTCACCAGTTGGAGTTTGATCCCGGGCAGTTCGATGCGGCCTTGTTCTTTCGTGAAGACTACGAGCCCAATGCCGGGCTTCTCGCATCTGCTACTCCGGTTGAGTTACAAGCAGGTGACGTGTTGTTCTTTCATTCACGTACCTTGCACGCCGCCGGCCGCAATGAGTCAGATGTGCTCAAACGTTCGTTGGTATTCACCTATAGAACAGCCGATAATTCACCGATTCCCGATACCCGGTCAGCAGTTTATGAGGACATCCCGGTCTCGTGAGTGCTACCCCCATCACCCTCGGCGTCATCGGCCTTGGTATGGCGTCACTGCCGCATGCAAAGAGCCTCATTGCTCTGCAGCAGGCAGGCCGTATTCACTGCAAGGCGGCCTGGAGCCCCAGTGTTGAGCGACGACAGAGTTTCAATAATCGCTGGCATTTGCCGGTGGTTGATGATGTTGCCAGCCTCATCAACGATCCGGATATACAGATCGTCATCCTGATTATTCCTCCGGATGCGCGTGCCGAATATGTTCGGTCGTTGGCCAGAGGCGGCAAACATATCTTGATGGAGAAGCCGGTCGAGCGCACGACCCAGGCGGCTACCGCGCTGGTAGAGATTGCAGACGCCGCTGATGTGCAGCTCGGTATCGTTTTTCAGCAACGCTTTCGGGACGCGTCCTTGCGCGCGCGCGAGGTGATGTTACAGGGAGGGCTTGGAACACTGACATCGGTGAGAGTCGAGGTGCCCTGGTGGCGAGAGCAGACCTATTACGACAAGGTGGGGCGCGGCAGCCTGGACCGTGATGGTGGTGGTGTTCTGATCAGTCAGGCAATTCATTCACTGGATTTGATGCTGGCCTTGACAGGCCCTGTTGTGGAAGTCGCGGCCATGGCGGCAACCACGGCACATCATTCGATGGAATGTGAGGATTTTGTCGGTGCAGCCTTGCGGTTTGAGAACGGTGCTACCGGGTCCCTGGTCGCTACAACGGCCGAGTATCCCGGTGCGACCGAGCGAATAGTGATCGCAGGCAGTGAGGGTACCCTCTATCTCTCAGGTGCAGAGCTCACGATTCACTACCGCAAAGGCGATACCGAGTCTCTCGGTGCCGACACCGGCAGTGGTGGTGGAGCGGATCCCATGGACTTTCCGCATCACTGGCACCAGCGCTTGATCGAGGACTTTCTGGATGCCATCGAGCAAGGGCGCTCACCGGCTGTCACTGGCCGTGACTCTCTGCGTGTGCATCAGCTGATCGATGCATTGCTCGACTCGTCTCATCGTAGGCGTCATGTGATGCTGGCAGATCAAGCCTGATGCTCGCCTGCGCGGAATCCAGGTTCCATCGTCCTGATTCAAGTGAGAACCAATAGATGATTCGTTTTGCAGCGATTGGCCTGGACCATCGTCACATCTATGAGCAAACCGGTCGCTTGCTCGAACTTGGCTGCGAGTGCGCCGGCTATTGGACTGACGGTGAGCCCGAGCCATTGTCAGGCTTTATCAAGCGCTTTCCAGACGTGCATCGTGTAGACGATATGGATTTATTGATCAATGATCCTGATATTCAGCTCATCGTTACCGCCGCCATACCGCGTGATCGCGCAGAGATTGCCTTGATGGCGGTCAAGGCGGGCAAGGACGTCATGTCGGACAAGCCCGGATGCACGACGCTTGAACAACTCGGTGCCCTGCGCGCAGCGGTGGCTGACAGCGGGCGCATATGGTCAATCAATTTTTCCGAGCGCTTCGAGGTTCCGGCCGTACAGAAGGCGTCTGAACTCGTTGCGAAAGGGCGCATCGGGCGTGTCGTGCAGACACTTGGCATAGGGCCGCACAGGCTCAACCTCCCAAAGCGACCGGACTGGTTTTTTGATGAGGTGGCTTATGGCGGCATCCTGGTGGATATCGCCAGTCACCAGATCGATCAGTTCTTGCATTTTGCAGGAGTTGAAGATGCACGCATCGTGTCCTCAAGTGTTGCCAATTATGCCAACCCCGAGCATTCTGGCTTACAGGATTTTGGCGAGCTCTCTCTGCTCGCTGAAGGTCCGGGTGGCGCTGCCCACGGCTATGTGCGAGTCGACTGGTACACACCGGACGGTCTTCCAACCTGGGGCGATGGGCGTCTGATGATCCTCGGTACCGAGGGCTATATCGAACTGCGCAAGTACGTGGATATAGCCGTGCGTGAGGGGACCAACCATTTGTACGTCGTTGATAGCAAAGGGGCTGAACACATTGACTGCAGTACACAGCCGCTGCCTTACTACAGTCAACTGGTGCACGATGTGGTGAACAGAACCGAGACAGCGATGACTCAGTCCCACTGTTTTCGAGTCATGGAGCTTGCCTTGCTGGCTCAACAGCAAGCGACCCGATTGGGCGCTGTCACGCGATGACGCGTCATCGCGTAGCGATTGTGGGTGCCGGTATCGGCGCCGAGCATCTCACAGGATTTCTCGCTAACAGCGAGCGATTCGATGTGGCCGTCATCTGTGATCTGGATGCCAGCCGAGCGGAGCCACTCGTGCAACAAGCACGTGCCAAGGGCTCATCGACGGCCTACGCCAACGATCTTGACGCAGTCCTGAGCGATTCATCTGTAGACATCATCGATATCTGCCTGCCCCCGCAGTTGCACAAGCAAACGATTCTCAACGCACTGACGTGTAACAAGCATGTGGTATGCGAGAAACCCCTGGTCGCCTCTCTTGCCGAAATCGATGAAGTCGCTGAGATGCTCAACTCATCGGATCGTCTGTTGATGCCCGTATTTCAATATCGTTTTGGCAATGGCATGGGTGCCTTGCTGGACCTGATCAAAGCAGGGCTGGCAGGTAAGCCGCTGGTCGCTACCGTGGAAACCCATTGGAACCGATTGTCGGACTATTACCATGTACCGTGGCGCG
The DNA here is from genome assembly GCA_937922675.1 of uncultured Granulosicoccaceae bacterium. Taxonomy (GTDB): domain Bacteria; phylum Pseudomonadota; class Gammaproteobacteria; order Granulosicoccales; family Granulosicoccaceae; genus Granulosicoccus. Next base: position 25,071 of record CALAJN010000016.1, on the reverse strand, counting down.
GCAAGTGGGCGACTGAACTCGGCGGGGCTGTGGTCGGACACGCGATACACAACCATGACCTCTTGTGTCGTGTGTTCGGGCCGGTGGCCTCTGTTCAGGCTGATCTTGCTACGCGCGTGAATCCGATTGAAACCGAAGACTGCGGATCATTGCTTTACCGTATGAGCAGTGGCGCGCTAGTGACGTCGTCAGTGACGCTTGGCGGGGCTGTTGATCACTCCAGGTTACGCTTCTGTTTTGAGCATCTGACTGCCGAGAGCGGCCTTGAGCCCTATAACCCGGGCACAGCACCATGGCAGTTCCAGGCGCGTGGGCCGCAAGAAACTCTGGGCGATGCGCAAGCGGTGATCGATGAGACGGTGGCGGCGCACGTACTTCATGTTGAGGGCTATGCCCGACAATTCGAGCGACTGGGCGAGGCTCTTGATGGAACCGCCGCACTTCCGGTGACGCTAGCCGATGCACGTGCGTCGCTGGAGTTGATTACGGCGATTTATCAGGCCGATGCAACGGGCGCTCGAGTCACGCTGCCTCTGCTTGCTGACGCCCCGGGATACGGCAACTGGACTGTCTGATAGTCAGTCATTGCGCAGGCTCAAAGGCGAGGCGGCGTAGTATCTGCGGGGCCAATCAATCGACAAATCGGTCAAATTGATCGTTGGACACTCCCGCAGGTTGACCCGCAACCGCGTTTTGCTGTCTCATGTGAGCCAGCGGCACAGGTTTGATCTTAGTGCGGCAAGAACCTATTGGAGAGAGAGAATGAAATCCCCCACAATCCTTCGCTGTGCGTTGGCGGCCGCCGTCTCGGCAGCTCTTGCGTCTGGCAGCGCGTTTGCGCAAGACGACGCCAAGCTCAGCTTCATGATTTACGCCGACGGCAATGAAGCGGAAACCTACGGCACGCTGATCGATCAGTTTGAAGCAGCCAACGAAGGCGTCGAGATCGAGCTCAACGTGGTCGGCTACGACATCGTGCGTGACGGACTCGAGAGCCAGCTTGAGGCAGGCACTGGACCCGACATGGCTCTGGTCACCAACCTCGGTGGCCTGAACCCCTATTATCTTGATCTGAAGCCCTACGTGGATGCCGATGATTGGGAAGCCGACTACGGTGCAATACTCGGATGGTACCGCGGTGCTGCCGGAGGTGATGGCATCTATGGCTTCCACGCTGGAATGACCGTGACCGGTCCCTTTGTCAACCTGACGCTATTCGAAGAGGCCGGTGTTGATGTACCTGCTGAAGGTGCCACCTGGGATGATTGGGCTGCGGCCAGCAAAGAAGTCATGGAGGCGACCGGCAGTTATGCCGGCATGGTCATGGACCGCTCGGGTCACCGTGTTGCAGGGCCTGCGATGTCCTACGGTGCTGCGTATTTTGATGCCGATGGAAACCCTGTTATCGATGATGGCTTCAAGGAGTTCATGCAGAAGATGGTCGATTGGCATGCTGACGGTCTGATGCCGCCTGATGTTTGGCCGGCAGCCTCTGGCGCCAAGTACCAGAACGGTAACGAGATGTTTGCCAGTGGCGACGTGCCGTTTCACATGTCTGGCTCATGGGCTACTGCCAGTGTCGCGGACAACGTCGGTGACAGCTTCGAGTGGGCTGTGGTTCCGGTGCCGTGTGGACCTGCAGGCTGCGGCATCATGCCGGGCGGCAACGGGGTTGTGGCCTTCAAGGACACAGAGCATCCAGAGATGGCGGCCAAGTTCATCGACTTTCTGTCGCAGGACGAGAATGCCAAGTTCATCTATGGTTCCAACTACGCCATTCCTGCGCACGCCAAACTTCAAGCTGACGGTATCGACTACGCGGAGTTTGGTGCCAGTGATGTCATCTCTGCGTCTCTGAACACCTTTGCAGCAGCTGCGGGCAAGGCAGCGGAGCAGACACCGCAAGCCTTTCAGCTGCAGGGCTATCCGTTCAACTTCGTCATCTTCAATGCGACCGTGCAGTACGTATCGGCTGTCATGAACGATGAGCTGACGCTTGACGAAGCTATGGTCAAGATAAACGAAGACCTGGAAGCCAACATTCAGTAAGGCAATGCAGGACATCGATAGCCGACTCATGCGTACAAGACCGTCGCGCTGTCGATGACTCCTATTGGACTCGCTGCAGTATTGGTTGGCCTTGTCTGGGTTGGCTACGGTAGTGTCTGGTTGCTTCGCAACCGGAGCTACCGGGTCACCCAGGCGCATCATTTTCTGGCCGATCTGATCGGCTTTCCAGTCGAATGGGCCCAGAACGTCTGGGGACGTAATGGCGTGCCGTATGCCTTTTTGTTCCCGAACCTGTTGTTGTTCGGTCTGTTTACCTTTCTGCCCTTGTTGCTGAACTTCTATGTATCGTTCACCAGCGGCAATTCGATTTCGCTGTTCAGCAGGCCCTGGGTAGGGACCGATAACTACCAGCAGCTGTTTGACTGTGACACGGTCTTTGAGCCGCGCAGCTGCCATGCCTCCGGCTTCAACTTCTGGACTGGCATGTTCAACACTTTCAAATTTGTGTTGGTGGCGGTGCCGGTGTTGTGTATTGCCTCCCTTGTTACCGCGCTGGTTGTCAATTTGACCGTTCGAGGGCGCGGCTTCTGGCGCGCGTTGTTCTTTTATCCTGTGATGTTGTCACCGGTGGTCATTGCCAACATCTGGCAGTGGGTGCTGCACCGCAAGGGTGTGCTCAACGCAACGCTTGGCGATGCACATGGCGTCGTAAACAGTTTTGCCGGCATCGCCGGTATCGACATACTCGCAAGCGTCATGGTCGGAATCCTGTTGTTGATCACTGCCGAGCGCACCTGGCGCGGTGGCGGCGTAAAGTTCACCACTGATGACAGCGCAGAAGCCGAACCTTCGCTGCCATGGGCGTCACTGTTTGCAGGCCTGGTGGTGCTGGTAACCTGGTGGGCATCTCCGCTCGCAGCTCTTGGCATCGGTCCTGTTGACGCGTCCGGAGCTGCTACCGGTCAGCTGTTCGGTTTCGATATTGGTCTGTGCCTTGCGCTTGCGCTTGGGCTCTTGCTGTTATGGCAGATTGCAGACCGCCGATCGCTGGCACGCCCCTTGGTGGCGATCTGTTTTGCACTCTCGATGATCGCGCTTGTATTGATCCAGTTCGATGCCGTATTTGACCTCGGGCGCTTTCGTCCGGTCAACTGGCTGGTCACACCGAAGACCGGTTGGCCTTTTTTCTGGTTGGTGTTTGTCTACACCTGGCATCACATGGGCTTCTATATGCTGATTCTGCTCGCGGGCTTGCAGGCGATACCTCGGGATCTGTACGAGGCCGCCGAGATGGATGCAGCAACGCCGTTTCGTACCTTCTCGCGCATTACCTTTCCGCTGTTGATGCCAACCTTCACGGTCGTTCTCGTGCTGTCGTTGATCAAGGCCTTTCAGGTGTTTGACGAGGTCTACACGTTGACAGGGGGCGGCCCTGGTCGTGAGACCTTCATGGTGGTGCAGTACATCTTCGAGACGGCCTTTACCACCTCGCGCAACTACGGCATGGCCGCCGCAGGCTCGGTAATCATGGCGGTATTCATTGCGGTGTTCACCTTGGGTCAGTTATGGCTGACGCGCCGCAACTCGGGTATCTGACATGTCAGCGACCATACCTTCAGCTGACCCCAGTGTTGATCAGCAGCGAAAAAAAGGCGGGCTCATTGCTTTTTTGACGCGAACGCGCGGTAACCCGGAAACCGGAAGTCGGGTCGGGATGAACGATTTGCTCGCCTGGGCTTACCTCGGGTTTGGCTTGCTCGTGATTCTTGGGCCCGTCATTTGGACGGTGCTCAGTTCCATCAAGCCAGAAACCGCGCTTGAGACCTTCGACACACGAGCCTTGCCCTATGCGCACATCGTTGAGGAAGTGCCGGGTATCGGTGAGAAATTGCTCTACGAATGGACCAACGATGATGGCGTCACCCGCGAAGTCGTCAAGGTCGGACCCACTCGAAAACTCACCGATGTGGTGGCGACCGATGATGTAGAGACCGTTCTGCAAGCACCGCGTCTGGATCTGGTGCCGCGTGATGAAGTACGCGTGGCAACCGAGAACTATCTGGATCCCTTGCTGCAACGAGGCGGTGCCAGTCAGTTCAACATCGGGCGTCTGCTTGGCAACTCGGTATTCGTGACAGTCGTTGCAACGTTGATAACGCTACTGACCAACTCCATGGCAGCTTTTGCCTTGTCCAAGTACACCTTCCGCGGGCGCACGACATTCATGTTGCTGATCATCGCAACCTTGTTGATTCCGCCGACCATCATCCTGGTATCGCTGTTCTTTGTGGTATGGATCTTTGGTCTTTCCGGGACGCTATGGGGCGTGATCATTCCGGCGGCCGCCACGCCGACCGGTGTGTTTCTGTTGCGCCAGTACATGTTGACCATCCCCGATGAACTGCTCGAAGCCGCTCGCATGGACGCAGCTTCGGAGTGGAAGATCTACTGGCGTATCGTGTTGCCGTTGTCGCTGCCGGCGCTGGCGGTGCTCGCGATCCTCTCGGTTATCTGGCGCTGGAACGACTTTCTCTGGCCCTTGATCGTGCTGATCTCGGACCCGTCAGTACACACCATCCAGATCGGCTTGACGGCCTTTAGCGGTGAGAATGATACCGCCTATAACTACGTGCTTGCCATGACAGTCGTTTCGTTGATCCCGATCACACTGGTGTTTGGTTTTTTGCAAAAGTACATCACGACAGGCATTGCCACCACGGGTATGAAATGAACACAGTCACTCGTGATCTTGCCAATGAAGACGACGCTCTGGTGCTCGATGGCGTGCTCAAGTCCTACGGCGATGTCGATGTCATCCACGGTATAGATCTGGCGATTCAGGAAGGGGAGTTCATCGTATTCGTTGGCCCTTCTGGCTGTGGCAAGAGCACCTTGTTACGCATGATCGCGGGGCTTGAGAATCTGTCAGGCGGCGAGATTCGCATTGACGGACGACGCGTCAACGATGTTCCTGCCTCTGAGCGGGATCTGGCAATGGTGTTTCAGTCCTATGCGCTGTATCCACACATGAGCGTTGCCAAGAATCTGTCTTTTGGGCTTGAGAATCTGCGCGTGGACAAGGACGAAATCAAAGAGCGAGTCAACAGTGCCTCCAGGCTTCTGCAGATCGAGGCTTTGATGAGCCGCCGTCCCGGGCAACTCTCTGGAGGGCAGCGACAGCGTGTAGCGATAGGCAGAGCCATCGTAAGGCAGCCCCGTATTTTTCTCTTCGATGAACCCTTGTCTAATCTGGATGCCGAGCTACGCGTTCAGATGCGGGGCGAGATATCGGCCCTGCATCATCGCCTTGGCAACACCATGATCTACGTGACCCACGACCAGACCGAAGCGATGACCATGGCTGATCGTATCGTGGTCTTGAGCGGCGGGCGCATCGAGCAGTTCGGGGCGCCGCTGGAACTGTACAACCGACCAGCCAATCGATTCGTCGCAGGCTTTATCGGCAGCCCACGCATGAATTTTCTCGAAGGTCGATTGGAGGCAGTGAACACCCTGGCTGTGGCAGGAATTCCATCGGTTCATCTGGCGCGCCCGGTGGCCACGTTACCCGCCAGGCCCGACGTCGCGCTGGGCATTCGGCCAGAGGATGTGTTGATTGCGGATGAGCTCGAGGCAGGAGATCCGGTATCCGTTGGTACTCAGGTGCCGGCTACTGCCAATGGGGTAGAGCAGTTGGGTAGCGAGAGCTATTTGTATTGCTCGCTACCGGACGGTCAGACGTTGACGGTACACCACGCCGGGCAGACCCGTGTTCGCCGAGGCGACACGGTGCAACTGGTGTTTGCTACGGCGGCGGCCCATGTGTTTGACAGTACAGGTGAACTGGTCGTACCCGGTTGAATGACTGAGCTGCCGTCCGGCAGCAGGCTTTGCTAGAATTGTGCGCACCAAACAGGTGCTCACGGTGTGCGGCATCGGTGTAGTTTTCAATCACGGAAGCCCTACTCATGGAAAACCTGCAAGCTGGCAGTGACGTATTCTTCGTCCTGCTTGGCGCCATCCTTGTGCTGTTCATGCACTCCGGCTTTGCCTTTCTCGAGGTCGGCACAGTCCGTGAAAAGAATCAGGTCAACGCGCTCGTCAAGATATTTTCAGACTTTGCGGTATCCACGGTTGCGTATTTCTTTATCGGCTATCAAGTGGCCTACGGGGTTGGTTTTTTTGAATCTGCTGGGGAGCTCTCCATCGGTAACGGCTACGAGCTGGTCAAGTTCTTCTTTTTGTTGACCTTTGCTGCGGCGATTCCGGCCATTATTTCCGGCGGTATTGCAGAGCGCGCCAAGTTCTACCCACAACTGCTCGCCTCGGTAATCATCGTAGCGTTGATCTACCCCTTCTTCGAAGGTGTTGTCTGGAATGGAAACTACGGCTTTCAGGCCTGGCTGGAGGGCACCTTTGGCGCACCTTTTCATGACTTCGCAGGCTCTATTGTTGTGCATGCCATGGGTGGCTGGCTGGCACTCGGTGCCGTGATCCTGCTAGGCGCACGTATGGGGCGATACGGGAAAGACGGTGCTGCGGGCGCTAACTTTGCCCCCTCCAGCATTCCCTTTCTTGCGCTGGGTGCATGGATCCTCACCGTGGGGTGGTTCGGGTTTAACGTCATGTCTGCGCAATCAGTGGAGGGGGTCAGTGGTCTGGTTGCCATGAACTCACTCATGGCGATGGCGGGCGGAGCAATAGCGGCCTTGATCGCAGGTCGAGCGGATCCTGGTTTTTTGCACAATGGTCCGCTCGCAGGACTGGTTGCCGTCTGTGCCGGCTCGGACGTCATGCATCCGATAGGCTCGCTCGCGGTGGGTGCTGTTGCCGGTCTTTTGTTTGTCATGACATTCACACTGGCGCAAAATCGTTGGAAGATCGACGATGTACTCGGGGTGTGGCCGCTGCACGGTATCTGCGGTGCCTGGGGCGGTATTGCCTGTGGCATCTTTGGCACCGAAGCGCTGATGGGACTCGGAGGAGTGAGCTTCATGTCGCAACTGGTCGGCACGATTGCGGGCATTGTGGTCGCGTTGATAGCGGGCTTCGTGGTTTATGGTGTCCTCAAATCCGTAATGGGTATCCGTCTCAGCGAGGAAGAGGAGTACAACGGAGCTGACCTCTCGATCCACAAGATTTCGTCTACCTCGCACTCCAACTGAGGACACGTCTCATGAAACGAATAACGGCCATTATCAAACCGTACAAGCTTGACGCTGTACGCGAAGAGCTTGCAGCGGTTGGCGTTGCCGGCGTCACGGTGACCGAGGTGAAGGGCTTTGGTCGGCAGAAGGGTCACACCGAGTTGTACCGCGGGGCCGAGTACGTGGTCGATTTCATTCCCAAGGTCAAGATCGAGGCAGTGGTCGCTGACGGTATTGTCGAAGACTGCATCGACGGCATTATCAAAGCCGCCAACACTGGCAAGATCGGCGACGGCAAGATCTTTGTCGACCCGGTAGAACGTGTTATCCGGATTCGTACGCGGGAGGAGGGCGAGTCGGCGGTCTAGTGGCTGAGCCGCTGGTACTACCTGATATACCCAGGAAGCCTTGAACTTGACCAGAGGGGCGTGCAAAGCGAACTCGGCCTGTATCATCAAGGGCTCACACTCTTGCAACACGAGCTTGCCATGTCCGCCCCCTACGACTTCCGCGCACTAGAGTCTGAAGTCCAGTCGGTCTGGGAAAAAAACGATGCTTTTCGCGCCGAGGAAGAGGACGGACGCGAGAAGTACTACTGCTTGTGCATGCTGCCGTACCCGTCAGGCAGCCTGCACATGGGCCACGTTCGCAATTACACCATCGGCGATGTGCTCTCGCGTTACAAGCGTATGCAGGGCTTCAACGTGTTGCAGCCGATGGGCTGGGATGCTTTTGGTCTGCCAGCCGAGAACGCCGCGATCAAGAACAACACAGCGCCTGCAAAGTGGACCTATGCCAACATCGAGGAGATGCGCGAGCAGCTGACCAGTCTGGGATTTGCCTATGACTGGTCTCGTGAAGTCACGACGTGTCGTCCCGAGTACTACCGTTGGGAGCAGTGGTTTTTTACCAAGCTGTTCGAGAAGGGGCTTGCCTATCGCAAAATGGCTGTGGTCAATTGGGATCCGGTCGAACAGACCGTACTCGCCAACGAGCAGGTCGATGCCGATGGGCGCGGCTGGCGTTCGGGTGCCAAGGTCGAGCGGCGTGAGATCCCGCAGTGGTTTCTGAAGATCACCGACTATGCCGACGAGCTACTCGAGGAGCTTGACCGGCTCGAAGGTTGGCCCGATGCGGTCAAGACCATGCAGCGCAACTGGATTGGTCGGTCCGAGGGCGTGGAATTCGACTTCCAATTAGTGGGGCGCGGCAATGCCCCGGCCGATGTCACAGAAGACGGCGTCGCTGATGCCATCCGCGTCTACACGACTCGCCCGGACACTGTAGCGGGAGTCACTTACATGGCAGTAGCGGCAGAGCACCCGATTGCGCGGGCGGCAGCCAAGTACAGCCCTGAGGTTGCTGCCTTCATCAAGAGCTGCGCGGATGCCGGCACGACAGAAGCGGCGCTGGATACGCTGGAAAAGCGCGGTGTGCCTCTTGGCTACGAGGTACTGAACCCGGTGACACAGGAACGCCTGCCGGTCTGGTGTGCCAACTTCGTGTTGATGGGTTATGGCACGGGGGCAGTTATGGCAGTGCCCGGCCACGACCAACGGGATTATGAATTTGCCAGCAAGTTTGGTCTGCCGATCCGGCAGGTGATTCAGTCCACCAGCAAGCCTGTGGACCTATCCGAAAGTGCATTTCTCGACAAACAGGACACAGTCACGATCAATTCCGGTGTCTTTGATGGTCTCGGATTTGAGGAGGCCTTTGAAAAAACAGCTGAGCATCTGGTCAGCACAGCCAATGGATCCAAAAAGGTCAACTACCGGCTCAGGGACTGGGGCGTTTCAAGGCAACGCTACTGGGGCTGCCCGATCCCTATCATCTACGACGAGGAGGGCACTCCACATGCGGTCCCGGAGAGTGATCTTCCGGTCAAGTTGCCCGAAGATGTGGCCTTCTCAGGTGTCAATTCGCCGATCAAATCGGACCCCGGTTTTTATGAAACCACCGTACCCGGGAGCGGCAAGCCTGGCACCCGTGAAACCGATACCTTCGACACCTTCTTTGAGTCCAGCTGGTACTACGCACGTTATTGCAGCCCCGACGCTGATGCCATGCTCGATGAGCGCGCCAACTACTGGTTGCCGGTAGATCAGTACATTGGCGGCATAGAGCACGCCGTATTACATCTCCTGTATGCGCGCTTCTTTCACAAACTGATGCGCGATGTAGGTGTGGTGACATCCGATGAACCGTTCACACGGCTACTCACCCAGGGCATGGTCATTGCGGAAACGTTTTATCGTGACGATGACGGTAAGCCTGAGTACTTCACGCGGGACGAGCTCGAGCTTGAGCGAGACGACAAAGGGCGTATCAGTGGTGCGACCTTGAAAGCCGACGGCAATCCCGTAAAGGTCGGGCGCATTGAAAAGATGTCCAAGTCCAAGAGTAATGGCGTTGATCCTCTAGCCATGATCAGTCGCTATGGTGCAGATACGGTACGCCTATTTTCCATGTCGGATTCTCCTCCGCACCAGTCGCTGGAATGGAAGGAGGGCGGTGTTGATGGTATGCACCGATTTCTCAAGCGCGTATGGCGAGAGATTGAGGAGCTGGATGCGGTAGACGCAGACGTTGAACAGGAGGCGCTTGACGATGCCGAGCGAGATCTGCGGCGCAAGACGCACGAGACCATCGGCAAGGTCACCGATGACATCGAGCGTCGTATGACCTTCAACACAGCTATCGCATCGATGATGGAGCTCTTCAACGAGCTGTCGCGATTCACGCCCAAGGGCGAGCATGGGCGTGCAGTCGCGCATGAGGCAGCCAGTGCACTGGTGCGCTTGTTACAACCCTATGTACCGCACGTCACTCACGTCCTGTGGGAGAAACTTGGCTACACGACGGCACTGATGAATGAAGCCTGGCCAGAGGTGGATGAGGACGCATTGGTACGCGACTCGATAACGTTGGTTGTGCAGGTCAATGGCAAGCGCCGCGCAGAGATTTCAGTGGCGAGTGATGCGTCGAGGGAGGACTGCGAACAGGCAGCCATGCAGGACGAGTCGGTCAAACGCCACATTGGCGATGCGACGGTGCGCAAGGTCATCGTCGTGCCTGGGCGTCTGGTCAATATCGTGGCCAACTAACGTCAGGTGCCTGTCAACATCGATGCGCTGCTGTTGTTTGCGCTTGCCTCCGCTGCGATCGTCATCGTTCCTGGTCCTACTGTGACAGTTATCGTCGCAAACAGTCTGAGCGGGGGAGCACGGGCAGGGCTCATGAACGTGGTTGGTACGCAGCTGGGGCTTGCCTCCATGCTGTTGTTACTCGCTGTCGGATTTGGCAACCTGATGGAGCAGATGGGCCCGGTCTTTGAGCTGGTCCGGTTGTTGGGTGCTGCATACCTGATCTGCCTGGGTGTCAAGCTGTGGCGCGCCAACGGGGCAAGTCTGCAGCAAGACTCGAGCGTGGGTGTGGGACGACCGGGCAGTGATGTCGCTTTTATCAAACAAGGCTTTCTTGTCATCTGGGCGAATCCCAAGGCACTGGTGTTGTTCGGTGCGTTTCTTCCACAGTTCGTTGATATCGCTCGACCGGCGGTGCCGCAACTATTGCTGCTCGGTCTGGTGTTCATGCTCATAGGTGCCGTGTTCGATGGCCTCTACGCACTTGCTGCAGGAAGAGCAGGGCGTTGGCTGACGCAATCTCGTGTACGACTGACAGAGCGCGCCGCTGCCTTGTCCCTCGTAAGTGGTGGGCTGTGGCTGGCCGTGTCAGGTACGTCAAAGTCTTGAAGGCTGAAAAAACGCAAGCCCAGGGCGCGCTAGCCGACGGCCCGTCGTCTCAGGGCAATGCCTATGTTTTTCTGGTTATCGCACCCTTGCTCTGGGGCGGCAATGCCGTGGCCGGCAAGATGTCTACCAGCGATTGGGGGCCCTTTGTACTGACCAGCCTGCGCTGGGGTTTTGCTGTCGTTATTCTCTTCGTTTTTGGTTGGAGAATCGTTCGGCAGGATTGGGCGGTGATACGCCAGAACCTGCCCTTTCTGTTCTTGCTTGGCGCTTTGGGTATGGCAGTTTTCAATATGCTGATGTACCTCGCCCTTCAAACTACGACCGCGATCAACGTCAGCATCATTCAGTCGGTGGCACCCTGTATCATCATGCTCACCAACTTCGTGCTTTTTCGCCAGCGAACGGTAGCTCTGCAAGTTGTTGGGCTTTTGATCTCGATACTGGGCGTTGTTCTGGTGACAACTTCTGGCCGTCCACTGAGCTTGCTCGAAGGCGATCTTGTGATCGGCGATGTGTGGATGTTGTTGGCCAGCGCCTTTTATGCTGGTTATACGATTGCACTTCGATGGCGCCCGCCCATCCACTGGCTGAGCTTTTTGACGGTGATTGGCCTGTCTGCCTTTATCACCACTATTCCTTTCACGGCATGGGAACAGATGCACAGCCCGCAAGTGACGACGTCTTTTTCGGCTTGGCTGGTGTTGGCCTATATCGTGGTTTTCCCGACCATGATCAGTCAACTCGCGTGGCTTCGCGGCGTTGAACTGATCGGTAGCAATCGGGCCGGCGTGTTCCTGAACCTGGTACCGATTTTCGGCTCGGCCCTCGCTGTGCTGTTACTGGGCGAATCCTTCGCCTGGTATCACGCCTTGGGCCTTGTGTTTGTTATCGGCGGAATCAGCCTTGCCGAGCGTGTCGCCCGCACTTGATGACGCTACTTGTGCGCGCGTTTTCTGGTGTTCCGGTTGCGCTTTCGGCGTTTTTCGCCAAGGTTGGGCCGATTGCCGAGTGTTTTGAGCTTGAACACAAATCGCCGCCGTTCAGCGTCGAAGTGCAAAGCCTGAATGCGCACCCCATCGCCCAGTACGAATGAATCGAGAACCTCGTCATCCGAGGTGGCGGTAACACTATCGAACATCCAGCTAGCTCCGGTCACGGCTTCAAGATCGTCTCGGTAGATCTTGATATCCAGTGCCATCCTGTCCAGACCGATGTGTAGCTTGTGCTTGTCGATACCTAACAAGGTCCCTGCTCGCCAAGGAGTGTCTGTCGCGGCTAAGTCACCTTCAAACAAGTCGGCAATCACTTCAAACAAAATGGCACGATCCAGAGTCTTCTGCCGCGCTTTGGAATCTTCCGCTGCCTGGATAACCGCGTCACGAAGTTCCACTGAGCGAGCAGCTTCAGACGATTGCAGCCCCAGTGCGTCGACTGCTACCAAGTGAGTATGAATGCCCACGATCTCTCGCATGGGAGAGGAAAAACGTGCGTAGCTATCAGCGGCGAGTGCGTGATGCCGGCCCGCCGAGCCTTCATAGGAGGAAGCATTCTGTGTGCGCAGAATCTGCCTTTGAATCGCTCGCTTCAGCCTGGGGGCGCCCTTGGGTAGTGCGCTGAACCAGGCGGCAATGGAAGGCTCGGCTTTACGATCTCTTCTCCAGTCGCCTTGCAAGGACAAGTGCTCGTTCAGGGCCAGGAGACTGTTTTCAAGATCGTGCAAACGACTAGTGCCCGGCGCATCGTGAACTCGAAACACAGGTTCAAGTGATGGATCATCGGACTCGAGGGCAACCAGCAGCGCAGCGCCTTGCATATTGCAGGCAAGGCTGAGTTGTTCGTTCCAGCGCTCACTGCCAAGGCGTTCTCTTGGCTCGATGTCGAAAACAGGGGGATCCCCTTGCACACGTATCTCGCTCTCTGTGCGATCAAAGGGTGTAACACCGCGTCGGCGCTGCGCACCTTCAAGTGCAAGGCCCACGCTTTTCAAGTGTCCAAGCGAATCAAGAACCGCTGAGTGTTCGTCAAAATCTGCTGCCATTGACTCTGGATTGGGTGCCCGGGCTTCTTCAAGTTCGGCTTCCCCGTCAACGACACGCTGCACACCGGCATAGGTCAATTGAAGTCGACTGCGAACACGAGCCCGCGCGAAAAAACTACGCGTGATAGTGCCGTCAGTGCCAACGGCCATATCAATAACGAATGCGCGTCGCGTAACTCCCGGGTTGAGCGATACCAAATCCTCTGACAAGGCGAGTGGCAGCATGGCCAAGGCACGATCCGGTGCATACAGGCTCGCTCCGCGCTCAAGCGCCTTTTGCCACAGAGCGCTCCCGGGGCGAATGTAATAAGCCGCGTCAGCCAGGGCGTACTGGATCCGCCAGCCCGTGCTCTCGGAGGAGACATGCAGTGCCTGATCAAGGTCTCGCGACGTGTCATTGTCCACCGTTACGAAGGGCACGTGCAGAAGGTCTGCCAAGGCGGGGTCATCAATGCCGGGGGCCTCAAGCCAGTCTGCTGCTTCCCGTTCTGCCTCGACACTGTGCTCAAGCGGTATGCCGCTTGATTCAAGAAACCGGGTGATCAGCTCGCGGGCGTTGTGTTCAGACATCGTCTGCAATCGGGTCAGGGCAGTATTGTCGTCGTCGGCAACTGTGGCACCAGTTACCAAGGTATAGAGAATCGATCCAGCTCACAAGTTCATCGATATGCTGGCGATCGTCGAAGATAAAGCCTGCTTCAAAGTTTCGTTTGTCTGCGTGCTTGGCGCCAAGACCTGCACCTGTGAGATTTGCAGAGCCGACGAAAGCCAGCCGGTCATCGACAACAATGGCCTTGGTATGGACACGTGGGCACAAAATGCGTTCGAACAAATCACTGTTTACCAAGGCGCTGCATCGATCAAAATCTTCACGAAAACGGGGTCCAGGTTCCCTGGCATGGATTAGCCGTACGGCAACGCCCTTGCGCACCAGTGCATCGAGCACATCCAGAAAGGGTCTGAATCGCCCCTCTGACTCGACATGCAGGTCCTTGATATCAGCGGTCACAATCCAGAGGGTTCGACGGGCCGAGGGAACTTCAGTCTCGACGAAGTCGGTATAGATTGATCGATTCATCACGAGGCGGTGCATTGCTTCAGTGTAGCGGGCCTCGCTGGGCGCAGGCGCTACACTACGGGACACGCTTTGCCCAAACAGGTTTTGGATGGCAGTTTCTCGACGACACTTCAACGGCTCGCTGCTGATCGTTGCCACAACAGCCGTGGCGGGCTGCGGGTTCCGCCTGCGTGGTAGCCAGATGACCATCGGCGACGTGGGGCGGGTGTATGTCGATGCTGATCGTGATGTGAGCATCGCCACCCCATTGCGCGATGCGCTGGTGCGCAGGGATTTTGAGCTGGCGAGTAACCGGGATGTTGCCGATGTGCTGTTGCGAGTGACGGACGAGCAGGTGGCCGAGCGAATCGTGTCTGTACAGAGTTCGGGGCGGGTCAGTGAGTTTGAACTGAGCCATGCGGTCGCGCTCGTGGTACAACGTGCGGCCTCCGGACAGGTGTTCGAGGAGGATGCAGAGCGTCAGGCCAACGTTGTTCGGGTCACGCGTGAATACACCTACGATGAAACCGAGGTCCTCGGCAAGGAAAACGAGGCACGTACCCTGCGCGAGGAACTGCGCGAGGAGCTGGTCACGCAAATTGTGCTGCGCACCCTCGCAAGCCTTGCTGACTCAGTAGCCTAGTTCGCGATTGACCAGCCCACCGGGTTGTTGGCCGTGCTCAAGCTTTACGATTGAATCGACAACCTGCGCAGCCGTTGCCGTCGGCTGGCTGGGCGCTGCTATGTGAGGCGTGACGATAATCCGTGATTCAGCCCAAAAAGGGTGTTCTGCAGGTAGCGGTTCTTCGCGGAAAACATCCAGCAGAGCGCCTGCAAGTGCGCCTCTGCTGATCGCTGCGATCAGATCCCTGTCAACCAGATGCTCGCCGCGCGCTGCGTTGATTACAAAGCCCCCCGCTGGCATCACGTTGAACAGTTCCTTGTCGAGAATGTTGCGCGTCGCCGTGGTCAGCGGCAACAGACACACCAGCACCTGGCTGTTGCGGGCAAGATCCAGCAAAGCCTCATCTCCGTGGCAGTGCCCGATGCCTTCAGGCAGCGATCGGTTTGTGCGGCTCCAGCAGGTTGGTGTGTAGCCGTTTTTCACTAGTCGCATGGCCACCTGTTGGCCCAGCACACCGGCCCCGAGGATGCCGATGTGAAACGCCTTGGCAGCATTGCCTGGGCAATCGCGCCCCCAGTGAGCCGTAGCGGCATTTGCCACGAGTTGCGGAAATTGTCGGTGCGCGTGAAGCACGCCGTACAGGACGTACTCGGCCATGAGTTCACCCATGCCCGCATCCTCAAGGCGTATCACTGGTAGGTGTGCTGGCAAGTGAGGATCGTCCAGCAGCCGCTCGACACCCGCAGACAGCGCAAGCACGGCTGCAAGCTTTGTCAGAGGCTCAAAGAAGCCATCAGGTGGTAGCCAAACAGCGGCGTATCGCACCTCGTCGGGGTTACCCACCTCGGGCCACAAGCGTGGCTCGATGTCAGGCGCTTTGTGTTCGAGCTGCTTGCACAGCGACTTGAACATCGCCGGGCCCTCGGGGCCGGCGCAATGGAACAACAGCGCTTGCGTCATGCCGATATCCTTGTTCACAGACGACCCTCGGCCCGGCCTTCTATCAACGCTGCTCCGCGCGCTAGGTCACCAAGGGGACAGTGCTGGCGAAGCCGCGCGCGGTGTATACAAGAGCCTGGCCGTCATTACTGAGCACATCGATGACTTCACCGATATAGATGCGGTGAGTACCTCGCGTCATCGCCGAGTCCAATCGGCACTCGAGCGATACCAGTGCGTCTTGCAACACAGGGGCTCCGGCTTGCCCGCGTCCCCACTCACCGGTATCAAAACGCTTCCTCGAATCTTCTCCGGTGAGTCCGCCGAAGGTCAGGGCGACCTGCATATGAGTCTGGGCGAGTATGTTGATAGCGAAGAAGCCCTCTGCTTCAGCCAGCGCACAGAACTCGTTGTCAGCCATGACACAGGCTAGCAGGAGCGGCGGCTCGGCACACACCGAGCACATGGAGCTGACGGTCAAGCCAGCGCGCCGCCCCCGATGCGCTGTCGATACAATGGATACGCCATTGGCAGCGGCTGACAACGCGTTGGTAAAAGCGGATGAGTCAATCGCGTTCAGTGTGTTTGATGTCCGTGTGTATCAGGCCGGATAGTCGCGCCTGGGAGCGCCGACATAAATTTGTTGAGGTCTGCCAATCCGGAATTCACGATCCTCATGCATCTCCATCCAGTGAGAGATCCAGCCAACGTTACGGCTTATCGCGAACATGACGGTAAACATGTTCATTGGAATATCCAAGGCCCGCAAAATGATTCCGGAGTAGAAATCCACGTTCGGGTAGAGCCTTCGCTCAATGAAATACTCATCGGCGAGTGTGGCTTTCTCAAGCTCCATGGCAAGCTCGAACAAGGGCTGGTCGCCACCAAGATCAGCAAGTAAATCGTGACACATTTTTTGAATAAGCTTGGCCCGTGGGTCAAAGTTCTTGTAGACACGGTGCCCGAATCCCATCAAACGGAAGGGGTCGCTCTTGTCTTTGGCTCGTGCGATGGTTTGCTCTATGGTTTCTCCGGAGTAGAGAATGGCGTCGAGCATATTGATAACGGCCTCGTTGGCACCGCCGTGAGCTGGACCCCACAAACTGGCAATGCCTGCCGCAATGGATGCAAACGGGTTTGCACCCGAGCTACCGGTTAGCCGGACAGTGGAGGTGCTCGCGTTCTGTTCGTGATCTGCGTGCAGGATCATGATCAGTTCCAGAGCAGAAGTGACCACGGGGTTAGGTGTGTATTCCTCGGCTGGCACACCAAACATCATGCGCGTGAAGTTCTCTACATAAGAGAGGCTGTTATCCGGGTAGAGCAGGGGGCGTCCTGTGTAGCGCGCATAGCAGTAGGCAGCCAAGGTAGGCATCTTGGCAATCAATCTCTGCGCCGAGATCTCGCGATGCTGCGGATTGTTGATATCGGTGGAGTCGTGGTAGAAGCTCGACATGGCGCCGACGGTACCGACCAGCATGGCCATCGGGTGAGCGTCGTATCTAAAACCACCGAGAAAGGTCCGGATGTTCTCATGCACCATCGTGTGGCGACTGATGGTGTGCTCGAACTGCTCGCGCTGCTGCTGGTTTGGCAGCTCGCCGTACATCAGCAGGTAGGAAACCTCCAGATAATTACTGTGTTCGGCCAGCTGTTCTATCGGGTAGCCGCGGTGCAGCAGAATGCCCTCATCGCCATCGATAAACGTGATTGCGCTCTTGCAGCTGGCAGTGCTGGCGAAACCTGGGTCGTACGTAAACAGACCGGTTTCCTTGCGCAATCCGCGCACATCGACCACGTCCGGGCCGTGAGTGCCGCTCAGAATGGGGAGTTCTGCCGTCCTGCCGTCCTTGTTGGTGATTTTGGCCGCGCCGTCGCTCATATTCTACTCATGTCCACATCGTTGAGCCCGGATTATAAGGCTTAAGTGGCAACAGCGTTTCATCGAGAGGTTTTGCGGGGCTTGACTACACTAGAGAGAGGTACAGATCTCGAGGTTAGCGTGTCCC
The DNA here is from genome assembly GCA_937922675.1 of uncultured Granulosicoccaceae bacterium. Lineage (GTDB taxonomy): Bacteria > Pseudomonadota > Gammaproteobacteria > Granulosicoccales > Granulosicoccaceae > Granulosicoccus. The sequence goes on along the minus strand of CALAJN010000016.1, from coordinate 7,491 downwards.
AGTGTGATGTAGTCAGCCGGCGGCGCGCTCTGTTGGCATCGGGTGGCATCACGATTTGCTCGTTGTTGACTGTTGGCTGCGGAACACCCATTGCAACGGTTGAGTCTCAGGCTGTCGCCGGAATAGCAGTGGTGGCCGTGGTTGCCGCTCCCGAGGTGAGCACGCCGCTGTCCACCGTCACGGTCAGTAACTCGCTGGAGGAGGCCCTGATGGCTTCGGGTAGCCGTCGTGTGACTCCCCTGGCTCAGGTACGCGCAGCGGTGGGTAGAGACAGATACCTGTCCTTGTCGAAGGAATTTGCGCAGTCAGGTCGTTTGGCCAATCAAGCGCTACAAACGGTCATGGCGACTCCTTTGAATGCTCGGCGTGGCTTGTTGATACGTATCGAGCAGAACGATACGGATATCCTTGAGCCTGCGAGCGAGCCCTTCCGCGACCAGTCCGGTCAGATCGCATCGGATCGTCAACGCGTGGTGCTGGCTTCGCGCAGAACCGTTCAAGTCGCGGCTACATTGATAGACCTTGGCACAGGATCGCTGCGCTGGCGCAAGAATTGGAGCACCTCGCCGATTGCGCGCACTGACTACGTGCGCTACACCGGCAGCAGCTTTGCCGGAAGCGTGTCGGTCTCGCTCGCCAATTCGATGATCAATGGTTTCGGCGGGCCCGCGGCGCCGCCGCCGCCGGATTTCACAGTTGCTCTGGACGCCATTTTTCATGAGCTGTCGGTGGCACTTCCCAATCACTAAGTCAGCTGATACGACGGGGTGCATCGATGCCTTTTCGGTTTTCAGCGCTGGGTATTCAGTGCACAACGATCAGCGCGCAACCTGCGACCGCCAACACAGCGCCGATCCAGGCCCCCAAGGCTGGCCGCTCTCTGGAAAGCCACCAGATCATCGGGATCAACAACACCGGGGTAGTCGATGACAGCGCAGCCGACAGGCCAACAGACCCGTTCTGGAAGGCGTACAGCAGCAGCGTCATTCCCAGAGCCATGCCAAACAAGCCCGAGGCGATGAGCCTGCCGGTCAAGGCTAATGTCAGTGGGGTTTTAGCGCGGGTGTGGTGGGGTAGAAACAAACGCGAGGCATAAAGGCCTGCAAGTGCGGCGACGTTTCGCACGGTCGCAACGGTTACCGGGTCTGTCCCTGCCGCAAGCGCGGGCTTTGCGAGAAGCGATCCTGTGGATTGTCCCAAAGCCGCCAGCAGTCCGATGAGCACACCGACCCACAACGAGCCGCGGACTGATTCCCATACATGCCGCTGGTCGCGGCGTTTTCCATAAAGAATGGCTATGACCACGCCAGCGGTGACCAATACGCAACCGACAATGGCTGCCGGCGTCAGCCGTTCTCCCAATAACCACCAGGCCAATACAACCGTGAACGGAGCGTTGGCGGAGAACAGGATCGAGGCGCGGCGCGGTCCGAGCCGTGCAAGCGTCACGAAAAGAGCAGTGTCACCGATGAATATCCCGATCAAGCCGGAGGCAATGAGTAGCGGCAGGCTCTCATCGTGAAGCGGCGATGCACCCTGCCAGACAAGCCACACGCCGAGCATGCCCACGACAAATAACATGCGGATGCGGGTGAAGGCGATACCGCCAAGAGTGCGCGATGCGTCCGCGGCTATCAGGCCACCTATGGCCCAGCAGAGTGCGGCGCCGAGCGCTGCAAGCTCTGCCATGTTTAGGTGTTTGTGTGACGCAAGGAACAGGTTAGCGTGACAGAATGTGACGGTCGCAGTAAAGCTACTCTGTCAATTCATCCTTATGCTAGTGTCCCGCTGAGCGCAGCCTGGCTCTCGCGCCAGTGGTAATTTCTCACAACATACAACTTGGAGTTCCAATTCAATGTCAGTTTTCAAGAACGTTGCGGCCGCTGCAGCGGTTGCCGGTGCTTTCGCCGCCACAGGCGTTGCACACGCCGATGAAACCCTCGAAGCAGTGATGGAGAAAGGTTCCATCCAATGCGGAGTGTCACAGGGCCTGCCCGGTTTCTCCAACCCGGATGACGCGGGTGAGTGGACAGGTCTGGACGTTGATTTTTGCCGCGCCATGGCTGCCGCTGTATTCAATGACGCAGAAGCCGTCAAATTCACGCCACTTTCTGCCAAGGTCCGCTTCACCGCGCTGACATCCGGCGAGATCGATGTGCTGTCGCGTAACACCACCTGGACCATGAGTCGTGACAGCGACTTTGGTGAGTTCATCGGCGTCAACTATTACGATGGTCAGGGCTTCATGGTCCCAACATCATTGGGCGTTGCCAGTGCAACCGAGCTTGACGGCGCGGCTGTCTGCACCAACACGGGTACTACCACCGAGCTGAACGTAGCAGATTACTTCCGTGCTCAGGGCATGGAGTACACGGTTGTTGCGTTTGAAAAGGCTGACGAAGTTGTTGCTGCCTACGATGCGGGCCGATGTGACGTATACACCACTGACCGCTCAGGTCTCGCTGCGCAACGCACCAAGTTGTCTGCTCCTGACGATCACATGGTATTGCCAGAGATCATCTCCAAAGAGCCGCTTGGACCGCTGGTTCGCCACGGTGATGCTCAGTGGGGTGATATCGCTCGCTGGACCCTCGCCTGCATGATCAATGCTGAAGAAGCTGGCATCGACAGCAGCAATGTTGCCGAGATGATGGAATCCAGTGACCCGAACATCCAGCGCATTCTGGGTGCCGACGGTGATCTTGGCTCCAAGATTGGTTTGGAGAACGGTTTTTGCGCCAACATCATTACCGCTGTCGGAAACTATGCCGAGAGTTATGACCGCAACGTCGGCCCGGACACACAGCTTGCGCTCGAGCGTGGCTTGAACGCACTCTGGTCAGACGGTGGTGTGCTCTACGCACCGCCCATGCGATAAGCTCTGCGCTGATCGCTCAGGCGATACAACGTGAGTCAAACAACGCCCCTGGCCAGTTCTGGCAGGGGCGTTGTCGTTTGTACTTCGGATGTGCGTCTGCTATGCAGACCTTTTTTAAGAGTCCCTGCCGTCATCTGTGCTAGCCCATGACTGAATCCGCTGTGACCACTTTGCCTGCTGCTCGCCCGAGCTTTTGGCGCGACCCTGCCAAACGAGCCCTGGTCTGGCAGGCACTGGTTGTCCTTGTTCTCGCCGCCTTTGTCTGGATGGTGGTGAAGAATACGGCTACCAATATGGAGCAGCGCGGACTTGCCTCCGGGTTCGGGTTTCTTGAGACCTCTGCCGGATTCGGCATCATCACGACACCTTTTATCGACTACGCCGAAACGTCAAACTACTTTCAGGTGTTTCTCGTTGGCTTGGTCAACACCATCATCGTTGCCGTAGTCGGGTGTGTGCTCGCGTTGGCACTGGGGTTTGTCATTGGCATTGCGCGACTGTCCCGCAATTGGCTGATTCAAAAGATCGCGACGTTCTACATCGAGCTGTTTCGTAACGTCCCCTTGTTGTTGCAAATCCTCTTCTGGTACGGCGCGGTGCTCAAACCCTTGCCTGGGCCGCGCTCGCTGCACGAGGCGGGTGATTCAGTTTTTTTTAGCGTCAACAACCGCGGTGTGATCTTTGCTGAACCCATTACACAGCCCGGGTTCAACCTGGTCTGGTACGCCTTGCTGGCAGCGGTGATTCTGATCTTTGTGTTGCGTGCCTGGGCGCGTGCGCGTCAGGTGCGCACCGGGTTGCAATTCCCTGTCTTCTGGACTGGTCTGGGTTTGCTCATCGGTCTGCCGCTCATTGCCTTTTTTGCGACGGGCATGCCGCTTGAATTCAAACCCGCCGAAATGTCGCGTTTTGCCTTGCGCGGTGGTGTCACGATCATTCCGGAGTTCGTCGCGCTGCTGTTTGCCCTGGTTATCTATACCGCAGCATTTATCGCTGAAATTGTGCGTGCAGGCATACAAGCGGTCAGTCACGGTCAAACCGAGGCTGCCTCTGCCTTGGGTATCAAGCCCAATCACCGAATGCGTCTGGTCATCGTGCCTCAAGCCATGCGCGTTATCGTGCCGCCGCTGACAAGCCAGTTCTTGAATCTGACGAAGAATTCCAGCCTTGCAACAGCAATCGCCTACCCGGATCTGTTCGCGGTTTTTGCAGGTACCACCTTGAACCAGACGGGCCAGGCAGTTGAGATCATGGCGATGACGCTCGCTGTGTACCTGACCTTGAGCTTGCTGACGTCCGGTTTCATGAACTGGTACAACTCACGTATCAAACTGGTGGAGCGATAAATGAACACGTTCTCCACTGGCAGTATTGTCAACGCAGGCGATCTTCCCGATAAGCCAGCGCCTATTCGCACAGACGGACCGATTGCCTGGCTGCGCGATAACCTGTTCTCGTCCCGTACCAACACGATACTGACGTTGGTTGCGCTCGCCATTGTTCTGTACGCCGTGCCGCCCGCGCTCAACTGGTTGGTGGTCAAAGCAAACTGGTCGGGCGGTGCCGAGGCCTGTCGTGCCAATCCGGGCGCTGCCTGTTGGCCGTTCATAACAGCTCGCTGGGAGCAGTTTCTCTACGGTTTTTATCCGCAAGCCGAGCGCTGGCGCGTGAACATCGTGTTGTATGTCTTGCTCGGCGGTATTTTTTTGCTGGCCTTTGAAAAGATGCCACTGCGTAAGTGGGTAGGCTTGCTAATGCTGATCCCGTTCCCGATCGTGTCTTATTTCATGTTGTACGGCGGCGTATTCGGCTTGCCGGTCGTTGAAACATCACGTTGGGGTGGTTTCATGCTGACACTGGTGATTGCCTTGTCAGGCATCGTTGCCTCACTACCCTTGGGCATTGTATTGGCGCTTGGCAGACGCTCAACGATGCCAATCATGCGTCTGGTGTGCACCCTGTTCATCGAGTTCTGGCGGGGCATACCTCTGGTTGCCGTACTGTTCATGGCGTCGGTCATGTTCCCCTTGTTTCTACCACCTGATGTCACTTTTGATCAACTGCTGCGCGCCGTTATCGGGGTGGCGTTGTTTGCCTCGGCCTACATGGCGGAAGTTGTGCGCGGTGGCTTGCAGGCCATTCCCAAGGGTCAGTACGAAGGTGCAATGGCGCTCGGATTGCCATACTGGAAGATGATGCGACTGATCGTGCTACCTCAGGCGCTCAAGATTGTCATCCCCGGAATCGTCAATACCTTTATCGGGCTATTCAAGGACACCACGCTTGTACTGATTATCGGGTTGCTTGATTTGCTGGGAATCGTACAGTCGTCGATCAACGATCCCAATTGGTCTATTCAATCGGTACCCTATACCGGCTATGTTTTTGTGGCATTGGTCTTTTGGGTCTGCTGCTATGCCATGGCGCTCTACAGTCGTCATATTGAAGAAAAGCTACACACCGGCCACAAGCGCTAGAGCGAGGATGAACACATGAGTGAAGTTGCAAGCACATCCGGTGCACCGAGCCTTGCCGTCAGCGATGAGGTGGTCATTCGTATCGCCGACATGGACAAGTGGTACGGCCAGTTCCATGTACTCAAGAGCATTGATCTGGAGGTGCGACGTGGAGAGCGCATCGTTATCTGCGGGCCATCAGGCTCAGGTAAGTCCACGCTGATTCGTTGTATCAACAGACTTGAGGAGCATCAGTCGGGCTCCATTAATGTTGACGGTATAGAGCTGACGGATGATCTGAAGAACATCGATGCCATTCGCCGTGAAGTGGGCATGGTGTTTCAGCACTTCAATCTGTTCCCGCACTTGACGGTGCTCGAGAACTGCACGCTTGCACCCATCTGGGTCAAGAAAATGCCCAAGAATGAGGCTGAAGAGGTCGCCATGAAGTACCTCGAGCGGGTGCGTATTCCCGAGCAGGCAAGCAAATTTCCTGGCCAACTGTCCGGTGGTCAGCAGCAGCGAGTGGCCATCGCGCGCTCACTGTGCATGAACCCCAAGATCATGCTGTTTGATGAGCCTACCTCTGCACTTGATCCTGAGATGATCAAGGAGGTGCTGGACGTCATGATAGAGCTTGCCCGCGAGGGCATGACCATGATCTGTGTGACCCATGAGATGGGTTTCGCAAAGACGGTTGCGAATCGCGTGATCTTCATGGACGCTGGGCAGATCATCGAGCAGAACGAACCTGGCGCGTTCTTCGATAACCCCCAGTCCGAGCGTACGCAGTTGTTCCTGAGTCAGATTCTGGCCCACTGATTGATCAGTATTGCCGGTAACGCGGAGGGTCGCGGCAAGGGCCTGAAAGTCAACGCTCTGAAAGTTGCCGAATGTGGTCATTCTGTGTTGGAAGCGGTATACACCGAGGAGCTGGGGCACCACCTTGACGCTCTGCTGGGTGGTCCGGATTCCGCTGGTGGTGAAGGAGCCATTCTTTCGCAATCACTGTTGCAAGGACACTTGGGCAGGTCTGAGTTACACGCCCTGAAGTCCGAGAACGACAGCGGTGAAGGTACGAAAGCTTGACAAGATGGTCGGTCAACAAGAGCTGCTCGACGCCTATATCAAGCAATTCATCGAGGCGACACGTGATGCGACAGATAGCAAGGTACATATGGTGCCTGGAAGGCGCTTCTTGTCCGTGGAGGGAGAGGGGCAGGATTCAGAAATCCTGCAACACCACACGGCCATCTACGCTGAAAACGTCAGCAACAGTTTCCTGATCACCTTGACCAATACACATTTGATGGGTGGCACACTTGTCGATATCACGGTTGCCAACATCAAGCAGGTGTTTGCAACCGCTCTGGTGTGAGGCGCGACGCCGCCCAGCCAAGGCGAGTCATGAAGTGCGGCGACATCGACAGAGGATGGTCTTGCCAAAAACCCTGGTGTTTCGCCGTGGAATCAACCACAGGCGATGAGTAACCCAGTGATTGAGTGTTGATCGAGGGGCCACGGCCACGCGTTCATTGGCCCTTCGTCGCGAGTCCGCTTTTGCAATCATTCTCTCAACTCGTTTGACACCCCGCGCACAGCCCGCCATAATATCGGGCTGCCTGTTTGGAGGGATTCCCGAGCGGTCAAAGGGGGCAGACTGTAAATCTGCTGGCTCAGCCTTCGGAGGTTCGAATCCTCCTCCCTCCACCAATCAGGCAGTTGTCTTGTACCTAGGTCAGATCAGTATGTCAGTCCGTGGTCAAGCGGGTGTAGTTCAACGGTAGAACCTCAGATTTCCAATCTGATGATAGGGGTTCGATTCCCCTCACCCGCTCCAGCGGTAGGGTAGTAACTCAGTACAGATTGCCCATATAGCTCAGTCGGTAGAGCACTTCCTTGGTAAGGAAGAGGTCACCGGTTCAAATCCGGTTATGGGCTCCACATTCAGGCTTGCCAGTTCGCTGGCAGGCATTCCGTCAACGTACAACACGAAGCAGGGCGTCTGAACAGCGATGTCGAAGGAAAAATTCGAACGAACCAAACCCCACGTGAATGTGGGCACGATCGGCCACGTCGATCACGGCAAGACCACGCTGACCGCGGCGTTGACGATCTGTCAGGCGGAGAAGATGGGTGGAGAAGCGCGCGCCTATG
>CALAJN010000015.1 GCA_937922675.1 uncultured Granulosicoccaceae bacterium | reverse complement strand
TCCAAAGCTCAAGCCCAAGATCAAGCTCAAGTCGTTCCCGCAGCCTCTGGCTGATGGCACGATCATCCAGGAAGGCACGACCGTGGTCGTGATGCACGAGATCGAGAACATCGGCGAGATTGCTGTTTTGTCCGGTGAGCTCACAGGGCTTTCAGGTGCGGCAATGGGCGTCAATGTCATCCTGCCCGGCGACACCGTCACTTTCAGCACCTCGTTCGACCTCACGCAGGCGCATGTCGATGCGTGCCTGATGATCGAGTGCTTCAGCGTCGAGATGTTCGACAAGCACGATAACTGTGCTGTCGCCGAGTCGGCGATTCAAGCGTCACTGCCTCAGCCGCCGGCCGGTCTGAAAGTCGATTACGTGGCCGATCCGCCGACACCTCCTGTGAGCCCCGGAGACACTGTCAGCGCCGTTGTCTCGATCTACAACTCCGAGATAGCGCCGTTGCGAGAGATCACGGTTGCGGGCAGTGTGGAAGCCGCTGTTCTGGGTTCTGGCCAGTCGCTTGATATCAGCATGGCATTTCTGGTCAATTCCGGCATGATCGAGCAGGGCTATGGCGTCCGGGAAGTTGAGGTCACAGCCCAAGACAAGAATGGCAACCTCCTGACCTCCTGTATCAACGTGTGCGTGCCGATCGAGAAACTGGTGCCAAAGGTCGAGGTCAAGTCCAATCTCGTGACCAAGGAAGATTCTGATGTGCTGGTGGCGGGAACCGTGTGCGAGGTAGAGCACGAGATCACAAACACCGGGCCTGTTGCGATTGAATCCGGTCGTCTGGAAGCTCAGGGCGGTGACTTCTGCGTGGTGCCGGCGCTTGCGCCTGGTGATACGCACATCTGCTCTACCGAGCTGCGATTGACTCAGGCTGACATCGATAACTGTCAGGTTACCGATTGCTTCTCGACCGAGGTGATGACTCGCAATGGCGTTGTGTCATGTGGAACATCCTCGATCGATGCGGCGATCCCGACCGAGCCCAAGATCTGTGTCACCACTGATGGCCTGGTCACGATGCCAGACACCGTAGTTGTTGGCAGCGTGGTATCGGTTGTCATCGATATAGAGAACTGCGGGCCAGTACCATTCAGCTACGAACTGAAAAGCGATGTCTTTGTGTTCGACATAGCCGGCCCCGCAAGCCTGAATGCAGGCGCCACCGCAGCCCGGCGCATCAGAGCCGTTGTCACACAGGAGATGATCGACACCGGGTTGGTAACCTCGTCTCTGCAGTTTTGTGCCGAAACAGCGTCCGGCAAGCGGCATGAAGCCGGTGTGGCTATCGTTATAACGATTCCCGAAATGGAATGTGTTCTGGATCCAATAAGCGATAACTGCGAATTTCCTGTGGAAAGCTTTGAGCTTGAAGCAGCCATACCACCTCGGCCATACAGCTTGACCTACACTTCGCCAGGTGGCTTTCAGACCGGCTTTGGCCCCTTTGATTCGCGTGTCGGGGAAGAGCTTAGCAATGGCGGATTCATGTCTTTTCCGGTTCCGCCTCACCCGGCCGGTTCAACGGTATTTCTCCAGCTGCTGGGCGGCGGTGATGGACCTGGTGTCAATGGCGTTGAGAACCGCATGGGTCGCATCGACGTGGCGGGCATGACTGAAATTGCCCAAAGTGTTTCTGCATCTCACACTCATGCGTTATACGGCGTTGACGGTTCAGCAGGATTGTCAACAATTGAAATCCGAACACCCGACGCAAACTACGTGCGTAAAAACAACGATCCCGACGACGAAGGACTGGGCGTTGTCAGTGGTCGCTGGCTGGTGGTAGAGAAAGACAATGGCAACCCGCTGGTGCTGTCCGAGTTTAGCCTGCTATCCGATCAGGGCATCGGTGCAATTCCGCTGGAAGATGTTACGTTTGAGTCGCCGAACACGATTGCGGCAAGTGACTGCCCCGGTTTCTCTTTTGCCGGCGGTCGCCACGTCCAGCAGCCGAGGAACGCTGACACCTTCGGTATCGAGGACCAGCACGATTCGGACTGGATATCATGGAGTGATGGTACCGAGATCTGGGATCTCGTTTCCTGGGACGTGGTTAACCCCGAAGCCCGGCCTTGTAATGCCGGTCTGGCTGCAGCGTTTATCGATGGCGGTCAAGACTACACTCAGTCCGTCGTCATGAACGTGGCTTCTGATAACTTCCCCAACTGGCAACCGACTCAGGTTCACGATATCTATATCGCCCTGAACAACTGTGTAGAGCCGGGAACGCAAGCCACGCTTACCGCCACAACCAGCAAGTGTGTGATCAACCTTGCTCATTCATCAGAGTGCGAGACGTCTTACGTCATAGACGTCGCGACAGACGTTAACGTTGATGTTGCCTATACCGGCGACGCCGAGGTAACCGCAACTTTCGTCGTAGACGGAGCAGACGCGGGATCACAGGTGTTGAGCGCTGGAACCAATACACTGGAAGAAAACGCGCTGAACATCACTCTGGCTCAAGGCGGCGACTACCGGAGATCGATTTGCATTCGATTCGATCTTGAAGGAACCGACGGCGCCACCGCTGAAATCAACTTAACAGACGGAGACATGTCTGCCGTAGGGAACTAAATCTAAATGGCAATTAAGGTATCGGCGCGCATTCAGCGCGCCATTGACGAGCACTTCGCCGAGGTCTACAAGCTTCGCGACGAAGAGGACAAGAAGCCTTACTCCGATGCAGTTTACAAATACTTTAAGCCGGAATCTGTATCCGACTTTGGTGTCAGTCGCTGCGTTACCATTCGCGTCAGTAAACGCAGTTATAAAATTAACTACACCCAATGGTTTCGCGGAGTACCTCAGTTCAAGCACGACCCGGACCATATGGATGATGACGAGTGGTACTACCCGAAGCGAAACGTAACGATATCGCAGATCAAATTGGTTAACCATGGAATGATCAGCGACGAAGATCTGAGCGAGGCATGGGCAGTCAGGCATATCGCCGTTAACAAGTTCCTGGACTTGTATCAGACAAGGACGAATTAGAATGGCTGGAAAAAAGGAAGACAAAAAGAAGCATGGCTGCATGGGGCCGAGAGGCCCCCAAGGTGCCGCCGGAGAAAGAGGCCCTGAAGGCCTGCAAGGCAGAGAGGGTCCAATCGGCCCAGTCGGCCCTGAAGGACCTGAAGGACCAGCCGGTAAAGACGGTCTTAACGGTGTTAACGGCGGCATAGGACCGCAGGGACCAATTGGTCCTGAAGGCCCTGCGGGACAGCAAGGCGTTCGAGGCAATCAAGGTCCGCGAGGCGCTACTGGCGATCAAGGTCCGGCTGGTCCTCGTGGCTTTCAGGGTGCTGCCGGTGGAGCCGGGCCGCAAGGCCCTGAAGGCCCGCAGGGCATTCAGGGCGAGACCGGCGCGAGAGGGGCAACGGGGCCTGAAGGTCCAGTTGCACAGCTCAATGACGGCGGCAGCAATATCCTCAATGGCACTACGCTGCGCGCCCTTCTGGATAAAGACGGAGACGCCATCGATCTTATCAACGGCAGGTTCCTTGACCTGTCCAAGCTCGATAACCCCGGTAACCTGCTGGCTGACATCGGCTGCATTGACGGCGTTATAGAAGCGTTGCATTGCGATGGCGCGAGGACGTTGTTTCGGCCGAGGACTGTTGTTTACTCCGATACCTACAGCAGCCTTGTGTTGCCTACCATCACTCAGAATACGCCGGATCGTACAGTTGTATCGCCAGAAGAAGGGGTGACTTTTACCCTCGGGCCTCTGGGTGGTGACTTTACCATTCAAACCTACACTGGAAACCAGTTGAACGGAGATGGCGATGGATCATGGAGCGCTACGCAACAAGTGTCTATTGATGGCGGTGTAACTTGGGTCAACATGGCAACCGGCGGAAGCGACGTCATCAGGGGTGCCGAGCATGGCGAGTCCGGCCAATGGGATTTTCGTCATTTTAGCAATCGCCCCGCAGGCGATTACGATGTTCGCTGGAGGATTTTTAGCAACACACAAACACTTGCTGCAGGCCGGTCTGTGAGTCAAAACGCGGCCAATCTATACGTCACCGTGCAAGAGTTCGCATGCAGGAAGGTCACATGAAGATATATCGAAGAGCAAGCGGCGAGCTTTATCAAGCTGACAAAGGCGGCGACTCTCATCTGCCTGAATCTGAAGTCGAAAGACTGGCTCGCGACGGAACACTGGCCCAGTACGGCATTGATATCGCGACCTATGGCGCATCACCAGGTGAAGGCATGCCGGTGCCTGTTCTCGCGCCGGTTCCAGAGTCAATGATGAACGAGCAGGAGCTGCAATCAGTTGATCGTTTGCGTGAAGCCGCGAGAAAGGCCGTGGACGAGAAACGCACAATAATAACGCCATCAAGGAGGGATCGTCAGTAAACGACCTGCAGCTATCTTTTCACACCGAAGAGTTTCTATCTGCCACGGGCTGTCTTGTCCTGATAATCTGTAACGGGCAGTACCGTGAAGGATTTGCAAAGTTTTCATCTCCAGTCACTTTTGAGCGATTTTTCGATACAACGCTCAATGCCAACAAGCCGATAGTGAAGCTCAGTTCAATCTACTGGGATGGCCTGTATGAGTGCATGCAAACCAAAAATGGCAAGCGCAGCTTTAGAATGCTCGTTGTCGATAAATGGTATGCAATTGACAACATTCATCCGGTTGACCACAAAGGCTTTTTCATAGCAGAGCTAAAGAACAGTGAATACAGCGATCAAGCCTGTTCCGCAACACCATGTAAGGCAGGCATTTTTGAATGCCATACACAAACAACTAGACCAGATAGAACAGCCCGTAAAGACATGCGAAGTGGAGCTACCCACAGTAGACCCGTCGGATCTTCCAGCAATAATCATACGTCAAGGAATCGAAGACGTGATTACCGTTGGCCAGATTGAAGGGCTAGGTGATTTAAACGAAGTCGATAATTTGTCCAGAGTACTAACAGCCGGAAAAGATGGCCTATTGCCCGATGTGATACCAGCCGGTGAAACACTCTGCAAAGACAAGTATCAGTCTTCACTCAACTTTGAAATTGAGATCATCATCGATCAGGAATGCGCCGACCCGGCCCCTTTAATCAATAACATCTGCTGGCATGTTATGGAGCGGATGAAAAATATTGACGGGCTTCGTTACGACGGCTCAAGAATGGATCGGCCTGGTGACCACCGCAGCTCTTTTGGCTTGTTGCTCAACTATCGAACTGTGCAGCGGGAAATGATTCCTGCTGACACCTCAAAATTTGAAGGAAATTAAATGGCAAAAAACAGCTGTGTTGTTAAAGGGTGTCGGTACATCGTTACCTGCATCAACGGCGGCATCGAGGCACCGCTCGGCCTGATCTCAAGCTCGACCCTGAACTCAAGTCGTGCAGATGGCGAATCGAATCAGTACCTGGGTGGCAATTATGTTGAGGCACAGGACGATGCCAATTTTATTCCGCGTCCTGAGGAAATGTTTCAGCTACCCAATGCAGCCGGCGACCCTGAAGGTGCGTGGTACTTCAGTTGCGGTACCACCGCAGCAAGTTGTACTCACGAGCTGACAATCAACGGCGACTATTGCTTTGAAGTCGATCCCTCTGGCCAGATTGTTCGCGAGAACATCGAAGAGTTCCAGTGTGAACGCATCAAGCAAGTGTTGATCCGTCGACACACACCCGCGAACGGACGTCTGGACATCGTCTTTCGCGGCACCGGGTTGGTCGAGTCGAAAAACCGCACATTGACTGGCGGTCAGGAGACAAACTCCAACTTCGCAATAACCCTGTCCATGCAATCCGAAACTGTCGAATTCCTCAACGGATTCCACTAAACCGGACCACTCTGGCACCGTTCTCTCGAGCGGACGGTGCCAGAGTCACCACCAGACGCCGCGGGCCTTACGGTCTGCGGCGTTTTTTTTCGCCTAAAGGAAAATGACAAATGTCTGAAAATACAGAATTACACCCTGCCCTGGTTAACCTCAAGCGCAATCAGGCAAAGCTCTTTGCGCGCCAGCTGCCCTGTTTCATCGAGTGCGAAGAGATGGCAGACGAAGAAGGCAATCCATACCAGATCCACCTCAAGCCGCCGCAAGGCGTAGGATTTGACAACTACAACGAGCACGACCCGGTTCGCCACCCCTTCAACTGGGCGTGCAACTATTTACGGGAAGTAGTTATTGACCCGATCACACGTCAACGATGCTGGGGCATGGCCGAGATCGAGGCGCTGAAAGAAGCGTACAAGCCGGTATTTGTAATCAAGCTTGCCGATGAGGCAATGATCAAACTTGCCGAGACCTACCCCACGCCGGAACAGGTAAAAAATTCCTCAGCGAACACGGAGAAGGGAACCTAGTCGGTCATATCCTGCGAACATCACGAGCTAATGCCTGTTCCACCGAAGAACTTATGAATCGGTGGGACAGTCTTGAGCATTCACTCCAGATTGGCTTCGATAACTACGATTACGCACGCCAACTGGAGTTGCACGAGAAGCAGAAAGCGATGCTGGCGCAGAAGGGCAAGGGTGGTGCAAGCACCACCGTCACAAACGATGCGGAACTGATAAGGAACTTCGATGACAGTAGTTGACAACAGACAGGTCAACATACAGTTCAACATAGAAGCTGAAAACATCAATGTTATTGATCAGCTTGTTGCAAACATAAACAAGACAAGCGCCACGGTAGTCTCTGCCGGGCGCGCCAACGACCAGCAGTCTATCAAGGCTCGTGCTGCCGCCAAGGCCAATGAGGTTTTGTCGAAGTCTTACGAAAGACTGAATCAAGCGGTTAAAGCTTTCATCACGTTTGAAGTCTCTCGAATTTTAACAGGCCTTACGCGTGGCGCGCTTGACACGCAGAATGCACTGGAAGTGATTCGCGATCAGTTGACGGCATTGCAACAGGGTAGTCGCGATCTCGGTGCGGACGAATTTGAAAGATTGCAGCGCGTATCTGCAGGCTTGCCGGGTAATTTCATTGACATAACCAGAGCGGCTATTCAATTGCGCAACCTGGGTCTGGACCCCAGTCAGGCTGCGCTTTCTGATCTGCTCGATCTCTCAGTCGGCTTTGGCAAAGAGTTGCCACAGCTAACTGAAGCGATCGCCGATGCCGCTGTCTTTGAATTCACGAGACTTAAAGAGGCGTTCGGTATTGTCGGTAAGGTCGATGGCGATCGCGTCGTGTTGACGTTTCAAGGCATGGAGATTGAAGTTGAGAAAAGCGCTTCTGCAGTTGTTGGTGCAATTCGTAGAATTTCCAATGAACGTTTCGATGGCGCAGCCGCCGAAGGCTCCGACAACATTCGCAATGCGTTTGGAAATCTAAGAACTGAAGTCGCGCTAACGATCAATCAGTTTGATTTTTTCAGAAGCGCAAGCGAGTCACTAGCTGGCGTCTTTCAAGGTCTTGCTGGAGATTTGCAGTTCCGGCGAGGTGTTGCTGGGCTGGACAATCTTGTCGCTCGTCAAACAGAGCTAACAGAAAAAGCCGAGCGATACAGAAATTCGATAGAAAACGCGACTGTCCCGATTGCAAGAAATAGCGCGCAATCGAATTTAGCGGGAGTTCTAGAAGAACTTGAGAAAGTTCAAGGTCAATATCTTTCCCTTACCGCATCTTTTGACAATGACGCGTTAAATCAAGCGTCGAATAATATAGCAAACACAGCCAACGCAATCAGGTCGACTTACCGAGAGCTGGTCTCCGACTTGAATGATAGCATTGGAAAGTTCACCGATCAGGATGCTGAAGACTTCGCTGACCGACTGCAGCGCTTACAGCTGCGAGGAATATCCGGTGAAGACTCCGAATTTATTACAGGCTTAATCAACCAGTTAAACGACCTTAGCAGGGCAAAGGAAATTGGCACAGAGGTAGAATCGGTCGTAAATAATCTCGGCGATGCATTCTCTAACGCCAGACGCGAGTTCCTCGATACTACAAACCTGATTGACGAGGCGATCAGCCTTAACCTGGTTGACCGTGCGCTGGAGCGCAGTCTCGATGAGGGCAATCTACAGCGGTACAAAGAAAACATTCTGGACTTCGTTGGCCCG
>CALAJN010000014.1 GCA_937922675.1 uncultured Granulosicoccaceae bacterium | reverse complement strand
TGGTGGCCAGGGACAGAATCGAACTGCCGACACGGGGATTTTCAGTCCCCTGCTCTACCGACTGAGCTACCTGGCCATCAGGTGCCTTCGCGATCCCGCTATTAGACCTATTGCCGGGCGCGGCGTCAACCGCGCGGGCGTCTTTAGTGGACCGGCCTAGCTCTCAGGCGGTACAAAGTTATCGATCTTCGAGGCTTCGTCGGTAAACAGGAACTTCTCCATCTCCTCTTCGAGGAACTTGCGGGCCTTGGGGTCCACAGGCGTCAGGCGGTACTCATTGATGAGCATGGTCTGGTGGGCGACCCAGCTCTGCCAGGCTTCCTGGGAGATGTTGAGGTAGATGCGCTTGCCGAGATCGCCGGGATACGTGGGGCGCTCAAGGCCCGGGGCCTCCTTGTCTAGCTTGACGCACTGCACCATACGGGTCACAAGACTTCTCCACTACTGTTCTGGTTGAGGGTTTGCAACAGGCGCATGACCGGCGCGGCCATGCCTCCCGGCAGCTCCCCGAGTTTGTACCACACGTACCGCTCGGGCTCCATCACGGAGTTACCTATCGCACTGCCTGGCACCGCCATCACATCCACCACCAACTTGAAGTGGCTGAATGTGTGCTCGAAGCGCGCAAGCGGCGGTTCAGCCTCGTCCAGATGCTCCAGCAGTGCCGACAAGGCGGGGCTGTTGGCAGAGCCAAGCGTGTCGCGGGCAGTGCCGCTCTCGGTCACAATCACCGGCAGACAATAGAGACCACCCCACAGCCCACTGGGCGGCCTGCGTTCAAGCAGCACAGCGCCTCCGTCGTCCTGCACGTACAGCATGCGTGCATGGCGCGTCGGCGTATCGCGCTTGGGTTTCTTGCCGGGGTATTGCATGGGGTCCCCGCTGGCGTATCCGGCACAGTCATCGCTCACCGGGCAGCGCTCACAGGCAGGCCGGCTGCGCGTACAGAGCGTCGCCCCTAGATCCATCATCGCCTGATTGAACGCATCGCAGCGTTGCTTGGGGGTCACGGCCTCCGAGCGAGTCCAGAGTTGCTCGAGCACCGCCGCCTTGCCAGGCCAGCCATCAATCCCTGCATGGCGCGCCAGCACGCGCTTCACGTTGCCATCGAGGATCGGGTGCCGCTCACCGAGTGCAAGACTGAGTATCGCGCCAGCGGTTGATCGCCCGATGCCGGGCAGTGCGATCAGCGCATCGATGTCTTGCGGCAGCTCACCCGCATGCCGCTCGACACACACGCGCGCGCTCTTGTGCAGATTGCGCCCGCGAGCGTAGTAGCCGAGCCCTGACCAGTGCTCCAGCACCGTGTCCATATCAGCGGCGGCAAGATCTGCAAGCGTCGGGAAGCTCGACATGAAGCGCTCGTAGTACGGGATGACCGTGGCTACTTGCGTTTGTTGCAGCATGATTTCCGAGACCCACACGCGGTAGGTCGTCGGATTTTGCTGCCAGGGAAGATGCTTGCGCCCGTGCTCGTCAAACCAGTCGATTACGCGGGCTGCGAATACCGGCTTAGCGATTCAGCAACCCCTTCAATCCTTCCTTGAGCTGGTTTTGCGTGTCCTTGTCGATGACACCGTCAAGCTCTGACTCCAGCTTCTCCTTGAGCTCATCTTCCTTGGCCTTGAGTGCTTCTTCAGCCTCGGCTTTCAAGGCGTCTGCCTTGGCTTCAGCGGCCGCCTTGGCATTATCTTGCAGTGCTGATGTGTAGCTACTGCTCAGGCCACTGAGCAGCACCTTGACCGGATCTTCTGCCAGCTCGGCAAAAGTGGCATCGATACCGACGTTCAAATCGAGCCCGCTGAGATCCTCTGCGTCATCACCGCCCTGACCTTCAATTGTCCCGGTCACAAGCAGCCCAAGCAGGTAGTCAATTTTCTCAGCAGGCAGTGACACCGTACCCGCACCGTCGAGTCGCAACAGCGGTGCGCGCATATCCAGGTCATTGGATGTCATCACACCGTTGTCAAATACCCCACTGACCGACAGTGAAGAGAAATCTGTCTTGGCTTGTGCTTCATCAGCAGACAGCGTCTGCAAGCTGAGCGCGGCCTTGGCGCGGCGTAGCTGGTAACCGAGGTTGATACCGTTGATCGAGCCATCGGTAAACGCACTGGAGAAGTTGCCATCAAGACCTGCCTTGAGCGCATTGACGGTATCGCCACGGGTTGTGATATCGAGCCCGAAGTTGCCGCCACCCGACAAAAAAGAATCCTTCTGCAACAGATCCCCAAGCAGAGGCTCTGCCTGAATATCCGCAAGATCTGCCGCAGCAGCATAACGTGGCGTACCACTGGACACATCCACATTGGCGCTCGCATTGATCGCACCTTGATACAGCGATGCGGTCACGCCTTCTACACCGACCTTGCCACCGGAGGCCTTCACCGGGATCACAATGTCGGTGGTGCTCAAGTTACTGACAATCAACTCACCAGCGGTGAAGGTGCCATCCACATCGAGTGACTGCAACATCTCGGTCGGTAGCACGATCGGTGCATCAGGGTCTGATGGCTCTGCAGCGGGCTCTTCTGTTTCGCTCACATCACCTTCAGCCTTTGGCGGCAGGTACCGATCCAGATTGATCGCATCCAGAGCAAGATCAAAGCGCAAGGGCGGCACCGCACCTTCCAATGACGGAATCGATGCAGTACCGGTCAGGTTGGTGTCATCCAGCGCAATCGCAATGTCGGTCATCGCAACGCTTGCAGGCGTGGCAGCAAACGACAAGCCAAGACTGGCACGCGTCAGTGCAGCTTCATCTGCTGTCACCGGCGCTTCGATAGCGAGCTTTTCGAACATCTCGCGCGGTGAGAACTCGTCGCTTGCAAGCGTGCCGTTAACGGTAGGCTCTGCATCGAGGCCAGTCACGTCAACTTGACCCCTGAGTGTCATGCCGAGCGCCTCAAGGGTAAGCTCATCGACAGTGACAGCCTGCTCACCAAGCGCTGCCACCACATTGGCCCCAAGACTTGCCGCCAGCGCACCACCGGGAAAGGCGGGGCCCTTGGCATCGGTGTCCAACGTGAACCCGCTCAGCGAGTAGGTTTGTGATTCGAGGTCGATCATGACCTCGCCTGCACCGTCAATATCGGCGGCAAGTTCCAGACTGTTGCTGGCAACCGAGAAATTGGTCTCGAGCATGAAAGGCTTGGCCAGTTCGATAGTGCCAGTCTTCAGATCAAAGTCTGACAACGTCGCATCGAGGCCTGCCTGGGCATCGTTCCAGCGCACCGTCGCGTTGGAGATGTCAATGCCACCAACAGCGAGCGCCGCGATCGTTGCAGTACTGCCCTCCACCTCGGTGGTGACTTCGGCATCGCCCGCTTCCTCTTCTGTGGTGGTTGTGGTGGTGGTGGTGCCCACCAGATCGTCCCAGTTGGTCGTACCGTCCGCAGCGCGCTGTAGATCCAGCTCGAGACCTGCCAGCTCCACCGTGCGGATGTTGACCGTACGACGTAGCAGCGGCAGCAGCTCCACCTTGACATCGGCACTGCCCATCTTCGCGAACGGTTGATCACCAAAGCCCTCGGCATTGGAGATCGAAATCTCGCCAATGGAGATACCCGCCCAGGGAAAAACCGAGGGATTCAGGTCGCCGGCGATCACAAGATCACGCCCGGTGTGCGTTTTGACCAGGCCCTGAATGCGCTCCTTTTGCCCGTTCCAGTCAATCAGGTACACGAGGGCTCCGATGCCAATACCCAGCACCAGCACCAACGCAACCACGATAATGGCCAACCACTTCAGTAATTTCATTTCCGTGTCCAGATGAGCCCGCAGGCCGTACCAGCGGGAGCATTCAGCGATTATATCCTGCCAACTCCGTCACAAAACTCGACGGCCGGGCAAGAATCCGTGACCCGATTGCGTCGCACAGTTCGGGCCAGCTTGCACTCACTCAAGGCCGATCAGGCCGAGTGTGGCGTCGGTAAGCTGACTGCTAGCTGACCTTTGACTCGCTAGGGCGCAGTCCAGTTCCCGGATTTGCCGCCGCGCTTCTCGAGCACGCGCACCGCGTCGATCACCATCCCGCGGTCCACGGCCTTGCACATGTCATAAATGGTGGCGAGTGCGGTCTGCAGGCCGATCAAAGCCTCCATCTCTACACCGGTCTGAGAGCGGGTTTCCGCGGTTACGCGGCATTCCACAGCCCGCTGCTCGCGCGTGGTCTCAACTTCGATATCAAAATCGACCGTTACCCGCGTCAGCCCGATCGGGTGGCACAGCGGGATCAGATCGCTGGTGCGCTTGGCCGCCATGATGCCAGCGATACGTGCGATACCGAGCACATCGCCCTTCTTGTGCGTACCCGCAGATACCATCGCGTGAGTCTCGGGCAGCATACGGATGAGCCCGGCAGCGACAGCGACCCGATGCGTCACCGCCTTGTCGCCGACATCGACCATGTGGGCGTCGCCAGCGGTATTGAAGTGCGTGAATTCTGACATGACCTTACTTGCAAATCCGTGGTGGCCGAACGGTATGATCAGGGCCGTTACCGCCATATTCTGAGCCTAGCGCAGCAACAGATGTCCATCAGCGTCAAATTCTTTGCAAGCCTCAAGGAGCAGCAGCCCAATGCTGCCAGCAGCGTCGAGGGCGCCAGTACAGTTGCTGAGGTGTGGGCGTCAGCCACCGGCGGTGAAGCAATTCCGGAGCACGTGCTGTGCTCGGTCAATCTGGAACATCGCAAGCCTCAGGACGCCGTGGCGGACGGCGACGAGGTCGCCTTCTTCCCGCCTGTCACTGGCGGCTGAGCGACGTGCCGGCACGCGTCATCGAGGGCACCTTTGAGCCGGCCACCGAACTCGGCCAGTTCGAGGCACGGCAAGCCACCGGTAGCGTAGGTGCAACAGCGAGCTTCATCGGCACCATGCGCAATCACAATGAGGGTGATGCGGTGATCGGCATGACGCTCGAACACTACCCTGCGATGACCCAGCGCGAGCTCGATCGCATCATCAGCGATGCCCAGGAACGGTGGTCATTGATCGACGCACTGATCGTGCACCGCGTTGGCGACATCAAACCAGGTGAGGCTATCGTGCTGACAGCCGTGTGCTCAGCCCACCGAACCGCCGCTTTTGACGCGTGTCGTTATCTGATGGAGGAGCTCAAGAGCCGCGCGCCGTTCTGGAAGAAGGAGTCGCTTGCGGATGGTGGTAGTCGGTGGGTTGAGAAGAACACACCGGGTTAACCCCCTAACTGTATGTAGCGCGTGGTTCGCCCGCGCTGCACCAGCAGCAACAGCTCATCCGGTGTACGCGAGGCGACTTGCTCCATCTGCTCGACCGTTGCAACCGGTGTCCTGTTGACGCTCAGTATCACATCACCTGCGCGCACGCCCGCTTGTCCGAGTGCGCTGTTGGCGCTGACGTCTTCCAACCCGACATAGCGACGACCGTCGCGGGCGCGCACGTCGATGAAGCTTGCACCCTCGAAGAGCACACTGATACTCTGCACTCCCTCGACGATAGCGTCCAACTCACGGCGCTCTCCATCGCGAATCAACTGCAGCTGCAAGCGTTGGCCAATACGCACCAGGCCGATGCGGTTGCGCACATCGCCAACATCAGCCACACGGCGTCCATCAATAGCGGTGATCACATCACCTACCTGCAAACCGGCCTTGTCGGCGGGTGAGTCGGGCACCACGCGACGAATGATCACGCCGGTATCCACCGAGAGGTCAAACGCTTCAGCGAGCCGCGGCGTCAGCGCCTGCGCGGAAATACCCAACTCGCCGCGCTGCACGCGTCCTGTCTCGATGATCTGCTGCATGAGGTCACGAGCCAGATTGGCAGGAATCGCAAAGCCGATCCCGACATTGCCACCCCCGGGCGCCACGATGGCGGTATTGATGCCTATCAACTTGCCATCGATGGAGACCAAAGCACCACCACTGTTGCCAGGATTGATAGACGCGTCGGTCTGTATGAAATCCTCAAACTCCTGAATCCCCAGACCACTGCGCCCGAGTGCGGAGACGATGCCCGAGGTCACCGTCTGCCCAAGACCAAAGGGATTGCCTATCGCCACGCAGTAGTCGCCCACACGCAAGGCGTCCGAGTCTGCCCAGTCCAACGCGGACAGCGCGTTGGCCTCGATCTCCAGCACCGCGATATCGGTATCCGGGTCGCTACCCAGCAACTTGGCAGCAGATTCCCGACCGTCAGCCAGCGTGACGATAATGGTGTCTGCGCCATTGATAACATGATCATTGGTGATGACAATGCCGCGCTCTGCATCCACGATCACCCCCGAACCCAGGCTCTGTGAATCACGTGAGTTGCCACGTTCACTCTGGAAATAGCGCCTGAAAAACGGATCGTTCATGAGCGGGTTGCTGGCGCGCACCCGGGTTACTGTCGAGATGTTCACCACCGCAGGCGTCACCGATTCGAGCATCGGTGCAAGGCTCGGCAGAGGCTGCCCGTGGGCAGCACCCCACAGAGACAATCCCAGCAACAGCATCACCGCTACGCTGCGCACTACAGAATATTTCCACATGATCGTTGCAGTCACAAGTTGTACTTTCAGTAGAGTACTACCTGGCGAGTGCTACAAAAAGCACTCCGCGTAAAGAGCACAAGATCAAGATGAGTATTGACATCGCACGCGTCCGCCAAGACACACCCGGCCTCGATGAACGCCTTCAACTGTGCGCCTGTGGCGCCGGCATCATGCCTGCTCCGGTGCTGGATGCCGTGATCAAGCACTTGCAGCTGGAACAATCGCATGGTGGTTACGAAGCGCATGCGCTGGAGGGCGAGACGCTCGATGCCGTCTACACCGATGTTGCACGCTTGATCAATGCGCAGCCGCAGGAAATCGCTCTGGTCGAGAACGCTACCGTCGCCTGGTGCCAGGCCTTCTACGCACTGGATCTGAAAGCCGGCGACAGGATCATCAGCTCGGATGCGGAGTATGCGGCCAACTACCTCGCCTTCTTGCAGCGCGAACAGCGCGATGGGATCGTGATTGATGTCGCGCCCGCGCTGGAGGATGGTTCGGTCGATGTTGATGCACTCGAGTCGTTGATTACGGAACGCACCGCTCTGATATCTCTGACATGGATGCCCACCAATGGCGGGCTCGTGAACCCGGCCGCCGCTGTAGGCAAGATCGCACAGCGACACGGTGTTCCCTACTTGTTGGACGCCTGCCAGGCCGTCGGGCAGACACCTGCGGATGTGCAGGCACTCGGCTGTGATTTCCTCTCGGCAACCGGGCGCAAGTTCTTGCGTGGCCCACGCGGCAGCGGTTTTCTATACGTCGCTGAGCGCAGAATCGAATCACTGGAGCCGGCAATGATCGACATGTTCTCTGCCACCTGGGACACACGAGATACCTACAGCCTGCGCCCCGACGCTCGCCGCTTTGAAAACTGGGAAAATGCCTACGCATTGCGCGCAGGACTCGGCGTTGCCGCACGCTATGCAAAGGGCATCGGCCTTGAACACATCCAGGATCGCGCCCGCATGCTGGCCAGTCGTTTGCGTGCAGGCCTGGCTGACATCGATGGCGCGGTTGTTCGAGATATCGGTCGCGAGCTATCGGCCATCGTGAGTTTCACGATTGACGGGCTGGAGCCGACCCAGACGGTGGGTGATCTGCGCAAGCGCAGCATTCACATCGGTTCGTCATCTGCGTCCAGTACACGTTTGGACGCCGAAAAGCGCTCGCTACCAACGATGCTTCGCGCAGCTCCTCACTACTACAACACTGAGGACGAAATTGACCGCCTGGTGTGTGAGCTGGCGCGGCTCAGGCGCATGGGCTGATTGTTTTAT
Source organism: uncultured Granulosicoccaceae bacterium (assembly GCA_937922675.1). GTDB lineage: Bacteria > Pseudomonadota > Gammaproteobacteria > Granulosicoccales > Granulosicoccaceae > Granulosicoccus. The sequence continues at coordinate 372,961 of CALAJN010000014.1, read as the reverse complement.
TTGTATGTATCTATTGTGTTGTTTACACCGGGAAACAAAAAGGCCTCCGAGAGTTGTCCCTTGTTGTCATTCTTCCCCATATTTTCGTTTGGGCGTCACGTTGATTCCGTATTTGCGCAGGTAGTCGGCGTAGAACTCGTTGAGCGGTTGTCCTTGCCAGATTTTGTGGAAATAAATCCTTTCCACCTTTTTGCCGACGCTGATCAACTCGGCATTGGTCAACTCCCGACGCTTGACTACTTCCATGAACATCTGAGGATTATCAACAACACGCTCGACTAGCGGCTCCGGAAAGCGTGAGACACACGGATTGCACAGATAGATATCTGATCGAGCACCGGCGTCCAGCAGCTTTTTGAATGCCACAGCGTTGTAACGCCCTTGAGCACAATCCAACAATGAGAAATCAAACGGGTGTGAGGTTGGATCCTCTGTCGATGGATCAAGTCCATAGGCTAGAAGACGGTCGAAGAACGGTGCATAGACCTCTGTGGTTGAAGCACAGGCGATCTCGTATAAACGAACGTTCGATGAAAATTCGTCGAGCGCTATGGCACGCGCATCGAGCACTCGTTCGAACGCTTGCATATCCTTGTCGATCATCGCCTGTCGCAGACCCTCTATAGCCTCCGAAGAGGCAGCGGTGACAGACGAGCAAACAACCCCGACCAGGGCGAGGATCAATCGGAATGAAGTCTTCATAGATCAGGGCACGGGTTGTGTTGAAGTGCAACGGGCGGCAATGGTTTCATCCAGGGACGAAATCACCGAGATCATGGAGTGCAAGGCCACTGAAGTCTCGACACTCTCGGTCAAAATGACTCTGGCAAGAGTCGGCACCTCGGCCATGGCTCTGTCAAATGCTGCCTGCGATGGAGGCTCCAGCATGTCGCGGCGCCCAGGGGCTGGATGTGTCTCCCACGGCAGCGTATTCGCGCCGTAGTCATTGTGCGGGCCGGATCCACGTGGGTCGCGCATTGGCGTCTCCTGAAAGGAGGTAACCCACTCGCCAGGTACAAGCAAATGCGTTACTAGATGATCTGCATCCTTGATACTCGATCCATGGCGTTCGGCTGATCTCTCTGTTAGTGCAGCAGAGTTGAATCCTATTGCCTGTTGATGGCTGGTTAACGCCGCGGCTGTCGCCAGACCACCGCCCAAAGAGTGTCCGGTGAACGTGACATCAGCTTTCGCCCGATCAAGTGCTTGAGCCAGTTCCCTTGCATATCCATAAATCGGCGTATCGCGCCCCTCGAACTGGTTGATGTCTACAACATAGTCATCCCATTCCTGTGTCCCACGGAACCCGACAACATCCTCACCGGTCTGGTTATTCCTGTATATCACTGCACGAAAATTTTTCCTCTCCAATTTCGCCGGGTCGACCCCTAACTCGGAGTAGATGACCGCGTGTTCCAGCTGCGTCCATCCTGGTACATCACATGGGCCGTTCTGGTAAGCACACTGCGATATCCGCGCAAGGTCACGATCATGCTGCAACTCCGCGCATGTTCGGGTAATCGGCAAAGGACAGACACTAGTCGTAGGCTGACCATTGAACACCAACTTGCTCCTTGTATCAGCTGTCGAGGAGGCGTCCAGATGTCGCCTTACGCGTATCAGCTCGGCAAGATCTCGGGGTGAGCGCGTCTTGTCACTTGTGGCGTCGAGTGTTCGCATTGCGCGCACCTTTGCTTGCCGATCAAAGTGGATGTTGATGCGTTCATCGAGTGCAACTACGTATACATCGGCGTCAGCCTTACCAAGACGTTCCAGGCGTACACCTTCAATAGCGATTGGCGCAGCAGGCAAGGTCTTGTCAATCGTCGACTCACTCGCCGACTTTCGTGGCGTTATATCCAGAGCCTCGCCACGGCAGGTCGTGCACGGGTACTCCACAACACGATCAAGCACGGCTCCGGATACGTCGTCTGCATGCCAGTCGTAGGTGACGGTGGTGCCGTCTTCACGAATGACGTCAGTGCTGTTGTCTCGGTATTCGAAAGTGAGCGTGCGACCGTCTCGCTCGGTGAATTGATCGACTCTGCCGTCTTGGCGGTAGTGCCACTGGCGTGTGCCTTTTGCGTCGCTTAGTGCGATGAGTGCGGATTCCAGACTGTCGTCGTATCGGTATTGTTCGCTTGCTTCATCTGCGGGGTAGACCGCACGCAGGCGATGCAGGTTGTCGTAGCGGTAGCTGATGCTCGTGCCGTCGGGGAGTTCGATATGCTCGAGGTGGCCGGGGATGTTTTTTTCTTCTGCCTCTTCAAAGCTGCGTAGCGTGGGTCTTGGGCCGGGGGTCCAGTGCAGAGTCAGTGCGCGATCGTGGCGATCTTCCACACGCAAAAGGGCGTCGTTTTGCCAGTGGAGCTTGAGTACATCGCCGTCAGGCCATTCGATACGAGTGGGCCGCGCTCCCGGGAAGGCCATGTTGCGTCCGTCGGGCACTGCCCATTGGTAATGCTGATTTTTCAGTGTGATGCTGCCATAGCGCTGCTCATGTGAATCCCAGCGGCCCGCGATTGTGCCGTGCTTGTAGAAGTTGATTGCGATGCCGTTGGCCTGCATGAGGCGCAAGCCGCTGCTCGGGCCGCTGTTGTCGGCCAGGCGTGAGAGGCTGAGATCATAGGCGTGGCGCCAGTTGACGCCTATACCGCGATTGATGCCGCCGGCCGCGCTGTTGTAGCGGCGCGTGAAGCTGAGTCGTGAGCCGAAGGCGCGGTAATCGATACGTTCTTCGCTCTTGGCGCCGCTGATCACGTCAACGGGATTGGCGACCAATCTGCCGGAGCCTTGAGTTGGACTGTAGCTTCCGATGGGCTCGACGCCGCAAGCGGTCTCACCGGCATGTACGACGCCACATCCTGCATCATCGGCGTGCGCATGCCGGCTTGCACTCGGTAGTATCAGTACAAGCCCGGCAGTGAGTATGAGGTGTGCGGCTATGCGCGCCACGAGCAGTTCTTCCTTGAACAGTGTCATCAGCGCTCCGTCGCTGGTTTATGGACTGCCGCTCAGGGCAGTCTTTCAGGTCACATCGTGCCTGAGCTCAGGATGAAAAACCGTGACACACCGCAAGTACCACTTAGCGAGGTACCACTTGGCAAAGCGCCCGGTCGCGCGCTACCACTCACCTGTGTTTGGCATGCTCGCCCACGGCTCCTTGGGCTCCTTGGCGTCACCTTTTTGCAGTAACTCCACGGAGATACCGTCGGGCGAGCGGACAAACGCCATGTGTCCGTCGCGTGGTGGGCGGTTGATGGTGACACCGCCGTCGGCAAGCGTTTGGCAGGTTTGATAAATGTCGTCGACCTCGTAGGCGAGGTGTCCGAAGTTTCGGCCGCCGGTGTAGGTCTCGGTGGTGCCGTCCTCTTCCGGCCAGTTGTAGGTGAGCTCTACGCAGGGGGCTTGATTGGCGCGTGCGGCTTCAGCGTCTTCGTTGGCAGCGAGAAAGATCAGGGTAAAGCGCCCCTTCTCACTCTCGGTTCTGCGCACCTCACTCATGCCGAGCAGATTGCAATAGAAATTGAGGCTGGCGTCGATGTTCTCGACACGGACCATGGTGTGAAGGTATCGCATGGGATCAGTTCAAAGCGTCTGGTGGAAGTTTACGACTGAAGTCGTAGTGCTCAGCGAGCCAGGCGTCGAGTGCTACTTCGGTGCCGTCCGGACAGTGCAAACCTTTCTTGCTGCGCCGCCAGAGTATATCTTCAGCAGTGCGTGCCCACTCGCGTTCAACAAGATAACGCACCTCGGCCTCATAGAGGGTTCCACCAAAGTGGTGCCCCAGAGCCTGCATGTCCGTGCTGTCGCCAACGAGGTGGTCTATGCGCGTACCGTAGTTGCGCGCCCAATCTTTCAATACGGTGTCATCCAGCCATCTGAAGCGCTGTTGGGTAAGGCCGAGAAAGTGCTCGAAGTTGGCGTTGGGAATGTCTCCACCGGGCAGGTGCGTTGGGCCTGTCCACGCAGTTGCGCTGATGTTGAGCTCGGGTAGCAGCATATCAACGGCTTGCTCTGCCAGTTTGCGAAAGGTCGTGATCTTGCCGCCATAGACCGACAGTACGGGCGCGCCGCCGCGCTTGTCCAGATCCAATTTGTAGTCACGCGTGACCTTGGAGGCGTTCTCGGAGGCATCGTCATACAAGGGCCTGACACCGCTGTAAGTCCAGACCACCTGATCCGGGGTGACCGGTGTTTTGAAGTACTCGCCGACAGCATTGCAGATGTACTCGACTTCAGAGGTTTCGATGTCAGTGGTGCCTGGCTCAGCCTCAACCTCCACGTCAGTGGTGCCAAGCAACGTGAAATCGTTTTCGTAGGGGACAGCAAACAGGATGCGGTTGTCCGCATTCTGAAAAATATAGGTGTAGGGGTGCTCGAAGAGTTTGGGCACCACAATATGGCTGCCCTTGACCAGCCTCACACCGTGCTTGGCATCGTGGGCCTCGTCCAGATCAAGCGTCTTCTCGACCCAGGGGCCTGAGGCGTTGACTACGGTGCGGGCACGGACTTCGGTGCTATCGCCTGTCAGGTGATCGTGCAGCTTGACCGTCCAGCCGTGGTTCTCGCGTATGAGATCAGTGCACTCGGTGCGTACGCGCACCTCGCATCCTCGGGCCGCGGCATCCATGACGTTGAGTACGACGAGGCGCGCATCCTGTACCCAGCAGTCGGAGTACTCAAATGCATGGGTGAACACAGGTTTGAGAGCTTCACCGGAAGGGTGCTCCGACAGCGTCACGCCATGAGATTTCGGCAGTAGCTTGCGTCCACCGATGTAGTCGTAGAGAAACAGACCGAGGCGGATCAGCCAACGCGGTCGCAGGTCCTGATGATGAGGCAGAATGAAACGCAGCGGCCAGATGATATGAGGCGCTGCTCGCAGCAATACCTCGCGCTCTTGCAGTGCGTGCCGCACGAGCAGGAAATCATAGTGCTCAAGGTAACGCAGACCACCGTGAATCAACTTGGTGCTGGCCGATGAGGTGTGCGCCGCAAGGTCGTCTTTTTCAACCAGAAGAACCTTCAAGCCACGGCCGGCCGCGTCCCGGGCAATCCCAGCACCATTGATGCCGCCGCCGACGACGACGATGTCAAATCCGAACTCTTGCTCGCTCAAAATTGCCCCAACGACTCCTGCATGTCCACTCTGTACTTTAGAGCGGAGAAATCAAGACCGATATAGCCGCCGCTCGCCTGCCAACAAGCACGAAGTGTGACAGACCTGACAAGCGACGTCCGTGCCGCTCCTCAGGACGATTACTCAGCCTTCCTGCCAGCTCTTGACCAGCTCGTCGTAGCCGATGGTCTGAGGTTCAGGCTTCTCATTTTCCAGCTTGGGCTTGGGCGCGCCAGGCTGGCTCAGCCAGTACTCCGGATCGCGCTCCTCGTTGAGAACGGGGCCGATATCGCCTTGCACACCCGCACGTTCGAGTCGCGAGAGCACTTTCTCCTGAGCCTCGCAAAGAGCGTCCATGGCTTCCTGCGGACTCTTGGCACCGGAGGAAGCGTCACCGATGTTCTGCCACCAGAGCTGCGCGAGCTTGGGATAATCCGGAACGTTGGTGCCGGTCGGTGACCAGCGCACGCGTGCCGGTGAGCGGTAGAACTCGATCAGACCACCAAGCTCGGCCGCACGATCAGTAAAGCTCTGATCCTGAATGGTGCTCTCGCGAACGAAGGTCAGGCCGGTGTGTGACTTCTTGAGATCCACAGTCTTTGACACAACGAACTGCGCGTACAACCACGCAGCCTTGGCACGGTCAACCGGTGTGGACTTCATCAGCGTCCAGGAACCAGCGTCCTGATAGCCAAGCTTCTGGCCTTCTTCCCAGTAGGCGCCGCGCGGGCTGGGTGCCATGCGCCACTTGGGTGAGCCATCGTCATTGACGACCGGAATACCCTCTTCAACCATGTTGGCCGTGAAAGCCGTGTACCAGAACATCTGCTGGGCAATCGCACCCTGTGCCGGTACCGGACCCGACTCACTGAAGTCCATGCCCGGCGCTTCAGGTGGCGCGTACTTGTTCAGCCACTCGATGTACTTCTCGATGGCATAGACCGAGGCAGGACCATTGGTGTCACCACCACGTGCCACACAGCTGCCAACGGGCTGGCTGTTTTCGTTGACACGAATGCCCCACTCGTCCACCGGCAGACCATTGGGCTCGCCCTTGTCACCGTTGCCCGCCATCGACAACCACGCATCCGTAAAGCGCCAGCCGAGTGAGGGATCCTTCTTGCCGTAGTCCATGTGACCGTAGACGGTCTGACCGTCGATCTCACGACCGGTGAAGAACTCGGCGATATCTTCATAGGCTGACCAGTTGACCGGCACCCCAAGCTCATAGCCGTATTTTTCCTGGAACTCGGCCTTGTTGGCTTCGTCGTTGAACCAGTCATAACGGAACCAGTACAGATTGGCGAACTGTTGATCAGGGAGCTGATAGAGCTTGCCGTCAGGGCCTGTGGTGAACGAGATACCGACAAAGTCCTCAAGATCCAGTGTGGGCAAAGTCACGTCAGCACCCTCGCCCGCCATCCAGTCGGTGAGGTTACGCGCTTGCTGGTAGCGCCAGTGCGTGCCGATAAGGTCGGAGTCGTTGATGTAGGCGTCATAGATGTTCTCGCCAGACTGCATCTGTGTTTGCAGCTTCTCAACAACGTCACCTTCACCGATCAGATCATGTGTGACATTGATACCGGTGATCGCCGTGAAGGCCGGTGCGAGTACTTTGGACTCGTACTCGTGTGTGGCTATGGTCTCGGAGACCACTTTGATGTCCATGCCCTCAAAGGGCTTGGCGGCATCAATGAACCATTGCATCTCGGCCTTCTGCTCGTCTTCCGAGAGCACTGACATACCGCCAATTTCGTCAGCGAGAAACGTCTCCGCTGCTGCCATGTCGGCCTGCGCCGCGGTCATGCTTACGCCGGTCAGGATCCCGGCTACCGCCAGTGCGGTAGTCGTCTTCTTGAATCTTCGCATGAGTCCTCCTCAAGGGTTGATGCGTGACAAACAAGATCTCGGTCAAACAAGGATGAACACGAGTACCGCGTACACCATTGCAACACCGAGGGCCTTCCACAGGTCTGGCCCCATGAACAGAAGCCAGGCCAAATGAATGAATGCGCTGCCAAGCAGCGACAGAAACAGCCGATCACCGCGCGTGGTTTCAAAGCGCAGGATGCCCACGCGCGGACCACCGCCCGGACTGAAATACTCCCAGACGCACATTGCAGCAATCAAGACAAAGATCACCACAAAGAAGATGGCGGTCGGGGTGGTCCAGGCCATCCATGAAAGGTTCATGACATCAGGGCCTCAGACACGCCCCAGGGCAAAGCCCTTGGCGATGTAGTTGCGCACAAAGAAGATCACCAACGCGCCAGGGATGATCGTCAGAGCACCGGCTGCGGCAAGCACCCCCCAGTCAAGACCGGATGCCGAGACGGTCCTTGTCATGGTGGCGGTAATGGGTTTGGCCGCGGTCGCCGAGAGTGTTCTGGCAATCAACAACTCCACCCAACTGAACATGAAGCAGAAAAATGCCGCAACGCCGATCCCGCTTGCGATCAATGGCATGAAGATCTTTACAAAAAAGCGTGGGAATGAATAGCCGTCGATATAAGCGGTTTCATCGATCTCTCTGGGCACACCACTCATGAAGCCTTCAAGTATCCAGACTGCCAATGGCACGTTGAAAAGACAATGCGCAAGCGCTATGGCTATGTGAGTGTCGAACAAACCGAAGGCTGAGTACAACTGGAAAAAAGGCAAGACGAACACAGCGGGCGGTGCCATGCGGTTGGTCAATAGCCAGAAGAACATATGCTTGTCGCCAAGAAAGCGATAACGACTGAAGGCATAGGCGGCAGGCAGAGCAACACTGACCGAGATCACCATGTTCAACACCACATAGATGATCGAGTTGATGTAGCCGTTGTACCAGCTGGGATCGGTGAAGATGACCTTGTAGTTATCCAGTGTCGGGTTGTCGGGCCAGAGCGTGAAGGTGGTGAGAATTTCCTGATTGGTCTTGAAGCTCATGTTGATGAGCCAGTAGATCGGGATAATCAGAAAGGTGATGTACAGCGTAGGCACCAACCACCGGAAATGTGGGCGAGAGGCATTATCCATGGCGCTACTTGCCTCGCTCCACGCCGTAGTTGGTCATCACGGTGTAGAACACCCATGAGAGCAGCAGAATGATCAAAAAATACACAATGGACATGGCTGCAGCAGGCCCGAGATCAAATTGACCGATTGCCATCTTGACCAGATCTATCGATAAAAAGGTGGTCGAGTTACCTGGCCCACCGCCGGTGAGCACGAACGGCTCGGTGTAGATCATGAAGCTGTCCATGAAGCGCAGCAAAACCGCGATCAGCAACACTCGTTTCAACTTGGGTAGCTGTATGAAGCGGAACACTTTCCAGCGCGATGCACCATCGATACGGGCAGCCTGGTAATAAGCCTCTGGAATCGCGACAAGACCGGAATAGCAGAGCAGCACTACCAGACTGGTCCAGTGCCAGACGTCCATCGCGATGATCGTGATCCAGGCATGCACGGCATTGGAGACATAATTGTATTCAACGCCAATGGCGGTGAGCGTGTAGCCAAGCAGACCGATGTCGGTGCGGCCGAACACTTTCCAGATGGTGCCAACCACATTCCATGGAATGAGCAGTGGCAGCGCCATCAGAATCAGACACACCGGCACCCAGATGCCCTTGCGCGGCATGGACAGGGCAATGGCGATACCGAGCGGCACCTCAATGGCAAGAATAATTCCCGAGAAGATCAGGTTTCTGATCAGTGCATCGTGAAAGCGGCTGGATGTCAGTACTTCTGTGTACCACTCGGTACCCGCCCAGAAAAACTGGTTGCCACCGAAGGTGTCTTGCACCGAGTAGTTGACGACAGTCATCAGCGGGATAACCGCCGACAGAGCCACCAACAGAAAGACCGGTAGTACAAAGAACCAGGCCTTGTTGTTCCAGGGTTTATCCACTTTTACGTCAATCAGGCTCGCGGCTTGACAAGATGTGAGTCGCTGTAGACATTGATGTGCGACTCATCAAACACGGCAACAGCTTCGCTCGGTACGTCCTTGCCTTCCGGCAGGATGGCGTCAAGCGCGTGCCCGGCAACCGAGCCACGAATGATGCGATGCCGGCCTATGTTTTCAACCGATGTGATCGCATAAGGCAAGGACGGCGAATCTGACTGTTTGGCACTTGCAGATTCAACACGAACAAACTCGGGCCGAATGCCAAGCTCCACGTGTGACGCATCGAGTACCGGATAATTGCGCTGGAGCTGAAACGACGCATTGGCTGATATCAGCGTGCTGCCTTGCAGCTCGGCTGGCAGGATGTTCATGCCGGGTGAGCCAATGAAGTAGCCAACAAATGTATGCGCAGGCTCATCGAAGAGCTCTTCCGGCGTACCAATCTGCACGATTTCCCCTTCATACATCACCACCACCTTGTCAGCGAAGGTCAAGGCTTCAGTCTGGTCGTGGGTCACATAGATCATGGTGTGTTCAAACTGCTCATGCAGCTCCTTCAGGCGGGTGCGCAGTTGCCACTTCATGTGGGGATCGATAACCGTCAAGGGCTCATCGAACAGGATGGCGTTGACGTCATGACGCACCAGACCACGGCCGAGTGAGATCTTTTGCTTCTCATCCGCTGTGAGCCCTGCAGCACGACGCCTGGCCTTGTCAGTCAGATCCAGCGTAGAGAGCATATCGTTGACCCGCTGCTCTATCTCGCGTTTGTCGACACCGCGATTGCGCAAGGGGAAGGCAAGGTTTTCCGCCACCGTCATGGTGTCGTATATGACGGGAAACTGGAATACCTGAGCGATGTTGCGCGCCTCGGGGCTGAGCTGAGTGACGGGCTGGCCGTCAAACAATACGTTACCTGCTGACGGCGTCAACAGACCGGAAATGATATTGAGCAGGGTTGTCTTGCCGCAGCCTGAAGGGCCCAGCAAGGCATAGGCACCACCGTCCTCCCAGTCGAGATCGATCTGCTTTAGCGCATAGTCCTCATCGCTTTTTGGCGCGGCGAGGTAGGAATGCGCCAGCTTGTCGAGCGTGATACGCGCCATGAGGTCAGTTGGCCAACTCAGTGTGCCGCCGGAGCGTGTGCGAGCACACCGCTGGTATCAAACAGGTAGTAGCGCGATGGATCCAGGTGCACAGTAAGTGAATCTCCAGCACGCAGGCGGTGCACGCCATGTGTCAGAGCGACCCAATGCGATGTAGCACCCTCCTGCGCCACGTCAGGATCAAGGTGTACAAAGGTTTCAGAGCCCGTGATCTCACTGGTGCCAACACGCACCGTCAAGGCGGTTTGATAGCGATCGTTGGCTGCAAGCGACACATGGTGTGCGCGTAGCCCGAGCGTGTACTCACCGTCTGGTGGTGCGTTGGCAAGCTGCCCGAGATGACGCTCGCCAGCATGCACATGCCCGCCAGTCACTCGCACTCTTGCTGTGTTCAGAGGTGGATCGGCAAAGGTTTTAGCGGTGACCAGATCAGCCGGCCTGTCGTGTACATCGATGGTGGGACCGAACTGCGTGATCTTGCCCTCGTGCAAAGTAGCGGTGTGCCCACCGAGTAGCAGTGCCTCATGGGGCTCAGTGGTCGCGTACACAAAAACAGCACCGGACTCTGCAAACAGACGTGGCAGCTCCACGCGCAGCTCCTCACGCAACTTGTAGTCAAGGTTAGCCAGTGGCTCGTCCAACAACACAAGGCTGGCTCCTTTTACCAAGGCCCGTGCCAGCGCTGTGCGTTGCTGCTGACCGCCCGACAAGTTGAGTGGAATGCGCTCAAGGTAGGGAGTGAGCTTGAGCAGCTCAGCGGCTTCGCGCACCTTGCGATCGCGCTCTTTTCTGCCGACGCCTGCAATGCGCATCGGAGAGGCGATATTCTCGAACACTGTCAGCGAGGGGTAGTTGATGAACTGCTGGTAGACCATGGCGACATCGCGATTACGAACGCTGACACCGGTGACGTCCTTACCGTCCATCAAGACCTGGCCGCTCGTCGGGCGATCGAGCCCCGCCATCAATCGCATCAAGGAGGTTTTGCCCGCCAAGGTCGGCCCGAGCAACACGTTGAGAGAGCCGCGCTCAAGGCTCAGCGACACCCCTGAGATGTGCGTCTCGCGGCCTACCTGCTTGCTGACGTGATTGAGTTCCAGCATGTTCCGGAGAACCAACACTTGTGCCGAAGACGTTAAACGCCGCAAATCCGAAAGTCAATGTCGCGCAAACGCGCTTTCAAGCTCAGACCACACTCACGTCGTTTCGACCAGTGTCACACCGAAACGGTCAAGGCGCCGCCGGAAGTCCGCATCACGGCATCGATCAGTCACAAAGGTGTGGACACGAGAGACGTGTCCGATGCGCACCGGGGCCGTGCGTTCGTGTTTGCCGCAATCCGCCGCCAGGATCACGTGGCGTGCGTTGTCCAGAATCGCTTGAGTCACTTTGACCTCGCGATAGTCAAAGTCAAGCAGCGCACCGTCTTCATCGATGGCCGATGCGCCTATCACGGCATAGTCGACCTTGAACTGTCGTATGAATTCAACTGCTGCTTCCCCGACGATACCGCCATCGCTGGAGCGCACCTCACCGGAGGCGATGATTACCCGCAAATGCCTGTGCGGGCGCATCAGGGACGCCACGTTGATGTTGTTGGTAATGACCAGAAGGTCGTCGTGGCCAGTCAGCGCTTCCGCTACCGCCTCGGTTGTGGTTCCGATGTTCACAAACAAGGACGCGGAGCTGGGCACGCGGTCGGCTACCGCATGTGCTATCGCCTTCTTGGCATCTTCTGCCAACAGCCGGCGCGCTTCGTAGCTCATGTTCTCGACCCGTGAGGCAAGCCGTGCGCCGCCGTGGGTACGCGTGACCAGGCGCTCCTCTCCGAGGCGAGCCAGGTCCTTGCGCACGGTTTGCACAGAGACACCAAATTGCTCGGCCAGGGCATCCACGCTGACCTCGCCTTGCGTCCGGATTTGCTCTAGCACCGCTTGCCTGCGAAACTCACTCATCCCGACATACTTTCGTTTTTACTTCTTTCACCATAAACGAAAGCAAAACCGAAAGTGAAATAATAGGGGCGAGCCCCCTCAACACGACAGAGCCCCGACCATGACAGCACCCTTGTTACTCAGCATCGATCAGGGCACCACCAGCACGCGCGCGATGCTGTTCGAGAAGGACGGGTCGACCTTTGCGGTGTCACAGCAAGAATTTACGCAGCACTTCCCGCAATCAGGCTGGGTGGAACACGATGCCGAGGAGATCTGGCAAACGACGCTGACGGTTGTCGGCAAGGCGCTAGACAAAGCACGCGAGGGTGATCGTCAGATCGCCGCCATTGGCATCACCAATCAGCGCGAGACTACCGTGATATGGGACCGCAAGACCGGCAAGCCCATTCACCGCGCGATTGTCTGGCAGGATCGGCGCACCGCGGATCGTTGCCGTGAGCTGGTCGCAGCGGGACATGGCGAGACGATCACGGCCAGGACCGGTTTGCTACCTGACCCGTATTTTTCAGGGACCAAGATCGCGTGGCTGCTTGACCATGTCGATGGCGCACGCCAGCGCGCCGCAGCGGGCGAGCTTGCTTTTGGCACCATGGATTCCTTTTTGATCTGGCGGCTGACCGGTGGAAAGCAACACCTGACCGATGCCACCAACGCCTGTCGCACCCTGTGTTTTGACATCCACACAAATCGATGGGACGAGTCCTTGTGCAGCGTTCTGGATGTACCGATGTCGCTGCTGCCCGAGGTGCGCGACTGTGCCGACGACTTCGGCATCACCGACACATCAGTAATTGGCGTTGAACTGCCAATTGCAGGTGTTGCGGGAGATCAGCACGCAGCCACCATCGGTCAGGTCTGTTTTGAATCTGGCATGGCCAAGAGCACCTATGGCACGGGGTGTTTCATGATGCTCAACACCGGTGAGTCTCCTGTGCCCTCGTCCAATCGCCTGCTGACCACCCTTGCCTATCGTCTGAACGGCAGGTCTACCTATGCGCTTGAGGGCTCCATCTTTGTGGCAGGTGCTGCTGTGCAATGGTTGCGCGACGGGTTGGGGATCATCGCTTCGGCGAGCGAGACGCAAGAACTGGCAGAAAGCCTGCCGGACAATCAGGGCGTGTATCTGGTGCCGGCCTTTACAGGTCTTGGGGCACCGCATTGGGATGCAGATGCTCGCGGCGCGTTGTTTGGCCTGACGCGTAACACCGGACCCGCGGTGGTAACGCGTGCGGCACTGGAAGCGGTGTGTTACCAGACCCTTGATCTATTGAACGCGATGATCAGTGATGGCGCCCGTCTTGGCACGGTGCGTGTGGACGGTGGCATGGTCAACAACAACTGGTTCGCTCAGTACCTTGCCAACGTGCTGGACATTCCGGTAGACCGCCCGGAACAAACGGAAACCACGGCACTGGGGGCAGCCTATCTGGCCGGTTTGCAGGTAGGTGTTTACGACTCACTCGATGATCTTGTCAGCAACTGGAAGCGCCAACGTGAATTTACGCCGGCTATGACGCCTGCCAACCGCGATGCCGTTTTAAACGGCTGGCAGGACGCCGTCAAGCGGACACGCAGTGCTTATTGAGCGTGTTTTTCATCAGACAACGTCTTGTCAGACAGGTACTCACGCCAGGCAACGTATACACCGCTTCCCACAACGATGCTCGCACCGAGCAGCGACCCTGCATCGAGCTGCTCACCATGCAGCAGATAGCCGAGTACGATCGCCCAAGGCAACACGAGGTAGTGAAAGGGCTGCAGAACCACTGCCTCAGTCAGTTGCAGGGCCTTGATCAACATCATGTGCCCACACACCGATGTGATGCACAAAAAACCGAGTAGCTGCACGGTGGTTGCATCCATTGGCTGCCATTGCCACAGGGCGACACTTCCGGCTGCGAGCGTGCCGACCATACCGAAATAGACAAGGGAGGTGGCAAAGCTGTCCTGGCGAGACACACGCCGGGTGAGAAGGTTGTAAACCGCATAGATCACGGCACACACCAGCGGGTACAAGGCGTTGGGGTCGAATACATCAGCGCCCGGTCGCAAGATGATCAAGGTCCCAGCGAGGCCCACGCACACTGCCGCCCAGCGGCGCCAGCCCACCGCCTCGCCAAGGATAGGCACCGAGAGTGCAGCCACAAATAGCGGGAAGCACGCAAAGAGCGCATGGATTTCTGCAATACCGAGAAAACGCAGTGCATAGGCAAACAGCGCGATCTCCGCACACATGGCAAGGCAGCGCACAACTTGAACCCGAGGGACGCGTGAACGTAGCACCTGTGCAAACGGCCTGGCTTGCACCGTTACAGCAGTGAAAACCAGCGCGAAGACGAGAAAGGCCAAAAACCGCACAAACACGATCTGAGCAACCGGCACTTCGGTGGTCAGAGATTTGGTGATCACATCCTGTACAGCAAATACAAGAGTGGCGGCGCACATCAGGCCGATACCGGCCAGACGAGCAGACGTGTTAGTAAACAAGAGGTAGCATACAGTGAATGAGCGTATGCCAGAGTATGCACCGGAGTATGTACCGGGGAGCAGAGTTGCTCAGCCGTTGACCAGCTTTCTGATGGTTGTGGGCCGCGAGGCGCTTGCGCCAATCTTACCTGCAACCAGCTCAACGAGTGCAGGCTCAATGGTATCGGCCGCTGCCGGCTTGCCAAAGAGGAAGCCCTGAGCTTCATCGCAGCCGAGTTGGTGAAGAAATTGAAGTTGCAGTTGAGTCTCCACGCCTTCGGCTATGACCGTGATGTCAAGACTCTTGCCAAGAGCAACAATGGCGCGAATCATCCGAGCATCGGGCGACAGCTCGTCCTCCTTGGTCTTTATGGCACAGACAAAGGAATGGTCGACCTTCAAGCAGTTGACCGGGAGATTCTTCAGATAGTTGAGCGATGAGAAGGCGGTGCCAAAGTCATCAATAGACACGCCGACGCCCATCGCCGTGAAGGCTTCGAGCTTCTCGATGATATTGCTGACACCCAACAAAGCTGCACTCTCTGATACCTCAAACTCGATTCTGCTACTCGGCACTTTGTGACGCGCAATGACTGCCGCGACCTCATCAACGATGCCGGGTTGCTGCAAACGCAAGGCCGACACATTTATGGCCACACGACACCCGGCACCACGCCTGTGCCATTCAGCGATCTGCACGCAAGCCGAATCGAGCACAAAGGCATCCAGCTTGCAAATCATTCCCGTCTGCTCCGCAACAGGCATGAAGTCCCTGGGAGCAACATCCTCTCCATCTTGCGTGGTCCAGCGCAACAGAGCCTCCACTCCGGTCAGCGAGTAGGATTGAAGTTCAAAAATGGGCTGATACTCAACACGAAACTCGCCCCGCTCAAAACCTTCTTGTATCGCCTTACCCAGCTGATGCCGCTGCAGTGTCAACTCGTTGAGTTCATCCGAGAACCAGACGCAGCGATTTCGACCATCGGTCTTGGCCTTGTACATGGCAGTGTCGGCATTTTTCAGCAGGGTGTTCACATCTGCCCCGTCTGCGGGGCAACTGGTGAGTCCGATACTTGCGGACACATTCACAACCTGTTGACGCGATAACCGAATGGGCCTGGCCATTTCAGTGCGTAGCTGCTCAGCGATTGACTGTGCAGCATCTGAAAAGTTCATGCACTTGAGGAGTATCGCAAACTCATCCCCCCCAGGCGGGAGACGATATCGTGTTCACGTACGCAGGCTTTGATACGTGACGCCACGATGGCGAGCAACTTGTCGCCAGCGTCATGCCCAAGCGTGTCATTGATCAGTTTGAAGCCGTCCAGATCGATGTATATGATCACCACTTCGGTGTTGGCCTCTTGAATGGCAAGGCCAAGCTCTGAATACAGGCGCTTTCGGTTGAGGAGCCCGGTTAAAGGATCGTTATTGGCAGCGCGCCCAAGCTCTGCGTTGACCGCTTTGAGCTCTTGTGCCTGTGTCTCCAGGTACTCACGTTGGTCACAGTGGCGCAAGGCGCTGAAAATGCCTTGTGCAATGCCTTCCATAGCGAAGCGACCGGACGATGATGGGTCAAACAACAGCGCGCCGATGAGCTCGTCATCGACCACCATCACCGATGCGACCAGGAGGCCATGCGATAGCTCTGTCGCATAAGGCTCTGGCAGCAAGTGAGCAGCCGGAAAGCTTGCGGCCCCAGCATCCTGCCCCATGACTTCAGCACCTGCAGGCGGATAAGCACAGACAACCCGAGCTGTTTGCTCCTCACTGTCTCTTGTCGGCTCAAACGCAACAAGAAAGGCGCGTGACATCAATATGCTGGACATGAGTTTGTTGAAAGCCGCAACGACACACTGACGTTCTGTGCAGCTTGCCAGGGCGATGTAGGCTCGCTCGGCGATCTCGTGACAGGTATCCGTGTCCATGAACACCGCATTGGCACAGGCGTGAGCCGGCGGCTGCCGTACCAGACCGTCATTTGAAATTGGCGCTACATGATGCGGTGGCCCGGGGTGTGATGACGCTCGGATGATGAGCTCGGCAGGTAGTCGAACATGCTGATACTCGGAGGCCGAGTTGCGGTGCTCGAGGCTTATTTGCTCCAGCAAGACTGTGGCAGCACGGCGCATCTGTTGAGCGGCACAAGCGCGGACCGAAGTGAGCGGTACGAGAGCCTTGAGCGCATGCTCCGAGTCATCAAAACCACTGACCACCACGTCGTGCGGAATCGTGAGCCCATGTCGCTCCAATGACATCTGAGCGCCGCTGGCCATTGCATCGTTGGCTGCCACGACCGCATCAATCTTCACACCATTCTGGAGTAACTTGTCTATCTGCATGAACGCTTCTGACGATACGCAGGACCCTCGCAGGATCAGACTTTCATCGACGATACGCCCACGCTCTGCCATGTACGGTTCGCTGTCCCAGGGTGACAAGCGGCGCATCGGTGAAATGGCCGACAAACCGTTCAACCACCTCTTCTGTAACCGAGTGACCGAGGGTCGACGCCATGATCACCGCACCGGCGACATCCATAGAGGCAGCTAACCTGTAGGCGCCTGTGCACCCGTCATCGTCGGCGCCCGCCTTGATCTCACGACCAGTAATGCACAGCGTCCCGTAGCCGTGCGGGGCAACCGTTTCTCGCAGTGCCTCAACAGCCGAATGGTGGCAGGCTGAAAATGAATCGCACACGACCAGGAGGGTCTTTGACAGACCCCTGCTCTCATTGATGCTGCTGCTTGCCTGCATTGCCGTGTTCAACGGAACGCTCTCCGCCACCAGGTGTAACAACCGGAAGCAGTGACCGCCGGTTTTCAACCGTTTCCAGCTCTACTGCGCGTTCGCGCCAGTACTGGGTTGGTGTTACCGCACCGAGTAGAACACGCGCACCGTCGCGTCTAACACTCCTCTCGGCTGTTTGATCGGTTAGTCGAGTCAAATATTTGGCTTCTTGGCGAGCGCACGCCGCATCAACGCAACGTTCCGATTGTTCGCCTTGAAGACAAAATCGAACACGTCGCCGACGACCGGCACAACACCCACCAGTGCTTCCAGGCCAACGTTCAGCAACATGCGATAAATGACCGGCCGCGGCAGACCGAGCTGACGGGCTCGCCATACCAGCCACGACGACAAGCCCAGACCAACAGCATCGCCGACACCTGGAATCATGCCGATGATCCCGTCCCAACCGATTCGTATTCCACCCGGCAGGCGAATCGAGCTATCCAGAAAATGCGCCAATGCCTCGAGCTCTCGCTCTTCAAGGCTGCGCACGTCTACATCACTGGCCGAGATGTCATGAGACGTGGCGTCGCTTGAGGCGATGTCTCCGGCTGGCGGAACGCGGTCTTTTGGCATTCCTTACGCTAGCACGTCAGTCCCTGTCGAGCCGCGGCACGAACCGTGATAGGGTCAAGGTCCCATCAGCAACAGCTTAAGGAGGTGATCAAATGTCTAGTGTTTTGATGACGGACGTTTCAGTGATCGGCGGAGTCAGTTACCGGCAGACCGTAGCCTGACCGCTACGCAATGCAGGCTCCTCCCGGCTGATTCGTCGGCCAGAGCACGGCCGCTCCGTGGTTTGCGCGGAGCGGTTTTTTTATACCCGCTCGTCGGTCCTCTAACGGACACAGCAGCGCGACCCAACCAGAGCGACACATCCCAGCGTGACTTCTCCCGACACCCGGGCCAGCGAACAACCCGCCGAACACAAGCCTCGCCCGTTGATCGACATTCTGGTGAGCATCATCTTGCCATCGTTGATTCTGATGAAGGCCAGTGGCGACGATCGCCTCGGCCCCACGGGTGCACTCATCGTGGCACTGGCTTTTCCGGTGCTGTACGGACTGCACGACTTGATCCGTTATGGCGCGCGCAACTACGTGGCGGTTTTGGGTGTTGTGAGTGTGCTGCTGACCGGCGGTATCGGCCTCCTGGAAATCGATGCTCGCTGGCTTGCCATCAAGGAAGCCGCGGTGCCGCTTGTTATCGGTATAGGAGTGGTTGTTGCCAATAACCTGGGCTACCCACTCGTCAAGACCCTGCTGTTCAACCCCAGGATCATGAACGTCGAGCGCATACATGCCGAGCTCGAAACACGTGGAAATCGTGCGGTTTTTGAAAAGCGGCTCGATCTTGCCAACTACTTCTTTGCCGGCACGTTCTTGTTCAGCTCGGTCATGAACTACGTGTTGGCCCGAACCATTGTGAAAAGCGACAGCGGCACTCAGGCCTTCAATGAAGAACTGGGCCGCATGACGCTACTGAGTTATCCGGCGATTGCAATTCCGTCGATGGTGATGATGTTGTGCATCTTCTGGTTCATCTGGAGAACAGTCAACAAGCTGACCGGCCTCGGCCTGGAACAGGCGATGGCCAAACCGGAAGGGAGCGAGTAGGAATCAACACCGCTCATTCGTTGGCAGCAGGTAGCCCCAGCGCCAGAAACATCGGCGCACCCTGACGCTGCACGAGTACCGGGACGGCAGCGCCCTCCTCCGCCTCGTCAATGAGGCCGCGTAGCTGCTCGGGTGTATCAATCTTGACCCGATCAAATGACACGATCACATCCCCGGCCTGAATGCCGGCATCGGACGCTGAACTACCCGGCGTGACAGCCGAAACAACAACGCCCGCATCAATTCCCAAAGCCTCGCGCTCATCCGCGTTCAAAGACGCGACTGACATTCCCAGAAGCGCTTCCTGATCACTGTTTTGCGGCGCCGCAGCAACGCGCTGATCCTGCTTCAGCGGCTCGATGGTGACATCAAGCGTTTGACGTTCGCTGTCGCGCAAAACGACCACATCCACCTCGGTACCAGGCCTGACAGCGCCTACCAAGGGCGGCAGTGAGCTCGAATAGTCCACCGGACGTCCGTTGAATTCAAGAATGATATCGCCGCGTTCTATACCGGCAGACTCGGCCGGGCTGCCCGCGCCGATGTCGGCCACAAGCGCACCTTCAGGTCGTTGCAGGCCAAAGGACTCCGCCAGAGACTGATCAACATCCTGAATGGTGACACCTAGCCAGCCACGTGTCGCAAACCCGACTTCACGGATTTGCTCTGCGATGGACATTGCCACGTTGATCGGAATGGCGAATGAGAGTCCCTGATAGCCGCCCGAGCGAGAGTAGATCTGTGAATTGACACCCACTACCTCACCCTCGGTGTTGAACAGCGGGCCACCCGAGTTGCCGGGGTTGACTGCCGCGTCTGTCTGGATGAAGGGCACATAGGTGTCATTGGGCAGACTGCGTGCAACCGCTGACACGATCCCCTGGGTTGCGGTGTGTTCAAAACCGAATGGGGAGCCGATGGCAAGTACCCACTCTCCGACGTTCAATTCATCGCTGTCGCCGACGCGCACGGTGGGCAGTGACTCAGCATCGATCTTGAGCACTGCGATATCACTGGCCTCATCAGAGCCGATGAGCTCAGCTTCGTATTGACGACGGTTCTCGAGCGTCACATTGATGTTGTCCGCACCGTCAACCACGTGCGCGTTGGTGATGACGTAACCATCATCAGAGATGATGAATCCGCTGCCAAAGCCTCCTGTAGGCCGGCGCCTGTCAGGCTGTGCGCCATTGCCCGGTGCCTGCTCGAAAAAGCGCCGCAGATACTCAGGCAGCTGGTCTGGATCGATTCCCGGCACACCGCCAGCGACTCCAGCCGCCTGGGACCCGGTTACAGCAATCTTGACGACTGCGTCACCTTCCTCCTCGACCAGGGACTGAAAATCCGGCAAATCAACCGCAAATGATGGCGTTGCGGCAAGAATTGGCAGCAATACGAAACCGATCAAACCCTTCCGATATAGTGGGTGACCGGTTGCACGCCGGGCTGAAGAGTCAGATGGCGCGGGCCGATGTTCCACCTTCGAGGTATCCGGGCCGGATTTCGTACCTGACGCCGAACGTGAAACTGGACCCAGTTTTGTGACGCAAGTGTCGGGTTTGAATACAGCTGGACGGTTTGATTGCAAAAGCGCCTGTGCGTAGCGCAGGTGTTTGGTTAACATCGATCAGTACTCCATAAGGAACGGTTTGGGCGACAGCTTGTCCTCAACCATCAGCAATAGAACTCTGTCGTGCATCGCTGGGGTTTTGGGACAGCGCGCGATTCAAACGGGTTGCATTACACGCCTGTCAGCCTTCGTGGCAATATGTGACCTACAGCATCTTGTTCAAGATGACTGCAAACCGTCACTTCCGGCCGGGGTTGATTGGCGTTCTACATAGGAGATAGTGACGACATGCGAATTTTACTAGTCGAGGATGACGTCGAGGCTGCAGGCTACCTCGTCAAGGGCCTGACCGAAAGCGGTCATGTGGTCGAACATGCTGCAGACGGCGAACGGGGTTTGCAGCTCGCCGTAGGCAATGCCTTTGACTCGATGATCATTGACCGTATGCTGCCCAAACGCGACGGGCTCTCACTGATCGAGGAGCTGCGACGCATGGGTAATATGACCCCGGTACTGATCCTGTCGGCGCTCGATGATGTTGACGAGCGCGTGACCGGCCTCAAGGCGGGTGGCGATGACTACCTGACCAAGCCCTACCAACTCTCCGAGCTGACTGCAAGGCTGCAAGCACTTACCCGACGCGCCCAAACCGGAGTACAGGGGACAGTCTTGCATGTTGGTGATTTGACACTTGATTTGATTCGCCACAAGGTGACTCGCTCCGGGCGCAGCATCAACCTGCAGCCGCGGGAGTTCCGATTGCTCGAGTACCTCATGCAGCACACCGGCCAGGTCGTCACGCGCAGCATGCTGCTGGAAAACGTATGGGACTATCATTTTGACCCACAAACCAACGTCATCGATGTACAGATCAGCCGTCTGCGCAGCAAAATCGACAAGGACTTTGACACTCCACTGCTGCACACCGTGCGCGGCGCCGGGTACAAGCTGCAGGAGATGAACAGCCCGGTCGAAATGACCTGATCGCGCAACAGCTCTTGATGGTGTGAACACGCTCGCCTCCTCAACGACAACCTCGCCGGCCTCGCTCGCCGGCGATGCCGGCACGATAGCCGTTGCCAAAGAGATGCGTGTTGGTCCGCGGCGTATCAATCGTCGACTGTTGAGAACATCGGCTTTTCGCCATGCCCTTATCTACGCGACCCTGTTCAGCGCCTTGTCGGCTGCGACCCTGAGTTTCATCTACTGGTCTACACGTGATCAGATTGAATCTCAGGTCGATGCACGACTTCGCCTCGAGACCGACTACCTGATCAACTTATACAAGTCTGGTGCTCTGCCCGAGCTGCTGGAGGCTATTCAGCGGCGTAATCAGATTGATACCTACGGACGCTTCTACTATCTCGCCAACAATGACGCTGCCACGACACCAGGCGAGCAGGAAGGCGAAGCGCTGCCTATTCGCCTGAAGTCCATTCGCTCTCACACCACGCGCAACATGGGCGACGTGGCGGATCTCCCCCCGGGCAGCCCACGCGCATTCAATCCGGTTCGTGTAGCAGAGACGCAATTATCCAACGGTCTGAAGCTTACGATCGGCCACGAAATCAGCGACGAGAAGGCACTGCTGGATCACACATTTACACTGGTGGTGGGCGCAACAGCCATGACCCTGCTGTTCTCCTTGATCGGTGGATTGACCATTGGTTCAAGCGTATTGCGGCGTATTGATTCGGTCAACCGCACTGCGTCCGAGATCATGAGCGGAGACTTGTCGCAACGTCTGTCAGTGACCGAGCGTGACGATGAGTTTGACGAGATCGCCAACAAGCTGAACCAGATGCTCAACCGTATCGAGGACCTGATTGGTAGCACGCGGCAGGTCACCAACAACGTTGCCCATGATCTGCGCAGCCCACTTACCCGGCTGCGCAACCGTCTTGAGGTCACCCTGCTTGAGGAGCGCGACGCCGAAAGCTATCGCACCGTGATGGCTGAGGCGATCGGAGATGCCGATAGCCTGATTCACACCTTCAACGCCATGTTGAGTATTGCAAGACTGGAGGCGGGACTTGATTCGGTTGAGTGGAAAGACGCTCCGATCGGTGACCTGACCACCGAAATTGCCGAGCTGTATGAGGCTGTGGCCGAGGAGGAGGAAGGCCTGGAATTCAAGGCTGACATCGCTGCCAACCCGGTATTCCACTGCAACCGACATCTGATTGCTCAGGCAGTGACCAATTTGCTCGACAACGCCATCAAGTACACACCGCGTCCAGGGCAGGTTCAGTTGGCACTCAAGGGCGATGACCAGAACTTTCAGATCATCGTCAGTGACAATGGCCCTGGCATCGATGTACAGGACCGTGAACGAGTCTTGCAACGCTTCGTGCGTCTTGAGAATGAGCGCAACTCACCCGGCAATGGCCTGGGCCTCAACCTGGTCAATGCAGTGGCAAGAATTCACAATGCGCAACTTGAGCTCAGCGACGCAGAGCCCGGGCTGAAGGCCACCATCACCTTCACCCAAAAGACAGGTCGAGATCGCGTCTCAGCGTAGTTTTGCGCTGTCATCGAGCAGCACTT
Source organism: uncultured Granulosicoccaceae bacterium (assembly GCA_937922675.1). Lineage (GTDB taxonomy): Bacteria > Pseudomonadota > Gammaproteobacteria > Granulosicoccales > Granulosicoccaceae > Granulosicoccus. The sequence continues at coordinate 349,885 of CALAJN010000014.1, read as the reverse complement.
CACCCTCGGAACTCAGGCGCCACAACCAGTGCGTGTCGGAGCCTTGCACGGTGGGAGCCGCATCAACGACGATGGTCTGCTGCAGCTTTAGCTGTTCACGCGCGAGCTGTGCCTGTTGCAGGCTCAGGCGATAGCCGCGAAGAGAACTGTTGTTACCAACAGCTACCTCCAGCCACAGGTAATGCCGACCGCTACCACCGGCCTGAACCAGCGACACCCCCTCGTACACGCCGCTCACCTGCACCGATTCTGCGCGCAAGGGAGCGCCCGCGGTTTGTGCGCTTTCCTTGTTGTGCGCAAACCACAGACCGATCAGCAGCATCAGGATCGGCAATGCTGTCAGCACAGAATGGATCGTGTTCCTGCGACCAGGCCCACGGGCATGGCCGTCACTGTCAAGCGCTGCACGCTGGTAGATCGGATCGTCGGACTCGCTCGCTCGCCGCATCGGCGAGTTCGGCGTGTTGGCCCTGGAGCCACGCCCATAGCGCGGACCTCGGGCCGGTCGCACAGCTCCGCTATTTGAGGGGGGGGCCTGCTTGTTCAAAACCTTGTCTCGCAACCGCAGTTCACACCCAGACACCCTATACTGCGTCGCCCTCTTCCGGGGCGAATACACCGGCCTTCCTGCCTCAACACCGAGAACACACAACATGAGCGAAGCGACACGACCGAGCGGTCGGGCGCCCGACCAACTTCGCGAGGTGCGCTTTACGCGCGGCTACACCGTCCACGCACCGGGCTCGGTGCTGGTTGAATTCGGTGATACGCGTGTGCTGTGTACGGCCTGCATCGATGCGCGTACACCGCCGTGGCTAAAGGGCAGTGGTCAAGGCTGGGTCACAGCCGAATACGGGATGTTGCCCGGTGCCACGCACACCCGTGGCCGGCGCGAGGCAGCGGCAGGCAAGCAGTCCGGCCGCACACAGGAGATACAGCGCCTGATCGGACGATCGCTGCGGGCAGCGATAGACCTCGAAGCGCTCGGTGAGCGCACCATCACGATCGATTGCGATGTACTGCAGGCTGACGGTGGTACGCGTACCGCCTCGATCACGGGCGCCTGGGTCGCGCTGATCGACGCCATCGCCAGCTTGAAGAAGGCCGGCAAAATCAAGCGTGACCCATTGCATGGATCGGTGGCGGCGATCTCGGTCGGTATCGTGAACGGTGTGCCTGTACTCGATCTTGACTACGCCGAGGACTCCAGTGCGGAAACCGACATGAACGTGGTGATGAACGATGCGGGTGGCTTCATTGAAGTACAAGGCACAGCAGAGGGCCACGCCTTCAGGCGCGAGGAACTTGACGCCTTGCTCGATCTTGCGCGCGATGGTGTCAGCACGCTACTGGATCTACAAGCACAAGCGCTCAAGGCTCCATGATGTCTGAGGTCGCGACATCACTCGTTTTTGCTTCATCCAATGCAGGCAAGGTACGTGAGCTTGATGCCTTGCTTGCACCGCTCGGGTTCAAGGTGATCGCACAAGGTGATCTAGGCGTCAGTGGCGCTGACGAAACAGCAAGCACCTTCGTTGAAAACGCTCTACTCAAAGCACGGCATGCCTGTCGGGCAACTGGCCACCCCGCGATAGCCGATGACTCGGGGCTGGAAGTTGATGCCTTGAATGGCGCACCGGGTTTGTATTCTGCGCGTTACGCCGAACGCGCTAATCGAGGCAAGGGCGATGCTGCCAACAATGCTCTTCTGCTTGAGCAACTATCAGGTTTGACCGGGGAAAAAGCTCGACGTGCACGTTTTCGTACTGTCGTTGTATTGCTACGCCATGTAGAAGATCCTTCACCCCTGATTGCCAGCGCGGCGTGGGAAGGGCATGTACTCGACGAGCTCGACGGTGAGGGCGGCTTTGGCTATGATCCATTGTTTTGCAACCATGACACCCGCGAGTCAGCTGCTCGCCTTGATACCGCGACCAAGAATCGACTGAGTCATCGTGGCAAGGCGGTTGCCGAGCTGGTTCGCCTGTTGCGTCAGGAGCAGTGAGCAAGGGACGCACATTTCGGGAATTGCCGCCACTCGGTTTGTATGTGCACCTGCCGTGGTGTGTACGCAAGTGCCCGTATTGCGACTTCAATTCTCACGAGGCACCCGAAGAGGTACCGGAAGCAGCCTACGTTGATGCATTGCTTGGCGATCTGGCTGATGATATGCCTCTGGTATGGGGCCGCAGCCTTTCGTCTGTTTTTATCGGTGGTGGCACACCCAGCTTGTTCTCTGCCGAAGCACTTGATCGACTGTTAAGCGGTGTCAGAGCGCTCACCGCACTCAGTCCGGGCACAGAGATCACAATGGAAGCCAACCCTGGCACCATGGATGCCAGTCGCTTCAGTGAGTACCGGGCCATCGGCATCAATCGTTTGTCCATTGGCGTACAAAGTCTGGATGATCGGGCCCTGCAATCACTCGGGCGCATTCACGATGCCAAGGACGCGCGTCGCGCGGTGGATGTTGCCCGCAAGGCAGGCTTTGACAACCTCAATCTGGATCTGATGTATGGCTTGCCGGACCAGTCGCTTGACGCTGCACGAGATGACCTTGCGGCCGTGATCGAACTCGAACCAACACATCTGTCGTGTTACGAACTGACACTCGAGCCAAACACTCGCTTTGCTGCCTTCCCACCGGATCTGCCCGCTGATGACACCCGTTTTGATATGCAGGCAGCACATTTTGACGCACTGTCTGCTGCGGGCTTTGAGCGCTATGAGGTGTCAGCCTTTGCTCGCGATGGGCAACGCTGCGAGCACAACCTCAACTACTGGGCATTTGGCGACTACCTCGGCATCGGCGCTGGTGCGCATGGCAAGCTGTCCTTTGCTGACAGCGGCGATATCCGCAGACTCAGCAAACAACGCCACCCGAAGCGCTATCTCGAGGCCGCGAACGCCAGCGCTCGGCTTGCTCAGGAGCGGACGCTGCCGCTCGCTGACACAGGCCTTGAATTCATGATGAACGCACTGCGCCTGACCGACGGCGTACCCAGTGGCTGGTTTGAGCAACGCACGGGCCTGTCACTGGCTCCCTGGCACGAAGCCATTCAACGCTCGGTCGAGGACGGGCTGATGCAAAAAGATCCACAACGTCTCGCCGCAACCGATCGGGGACTGGATCTGTTGAACACCTTGCTCGAGCGCTTCATGCCTGAGGCCACAGGCCCGGTTCGACCGGTTTTTCCTTTGAAACCAGTCACCTGAAGGGGTGAAGACGGCCTTTGATCGCGGGCGCACAACACACTTGCGTACAGCAGGCTTGCATCTGACGCCTTACGGCCCTAGTATCCCAGTCCTTTTGCTGCGCTCGAGTACGACGTGAAAGCCGATATCCACCCCAACTACAAGCAGATTACAGTCACCTGCAGCTGTGGCAACAGCTTCGAGACTGGCTCTACCGCTGGCCGCGACCTCAGTATCGAGGTATGCAGTGCTTGCCACCCGTTCTACACGGGCAAGCAGAAGGTCATGGACACCGCTGGACAGGTAGACAAGTTCCGCCGCCGTTACGGTAGCAAGTAGGGCCTTGTTCGACCGGCCCGGCCCGAAGTGGGCCACGGGCCGGGCCAAACGGGTCTACCTTGTCGACGGAAGTCTGTATGTATTTCGTGCCTGGCAATCCGGGCCCCTGCAACTCGACGCGTACGGCCGCCCCTGCAACGCTGTTCGCGGCTTTGCGGCCTGGCTGATCGCCCTGCTCGATTCGGCCGCCGGCCACCCGCTGGCATGCTTCTACGACGCTCATGATGGGCGCAGCCGGCGACGCGATGTGTACCCGCCTTACAAGGCCGATCGTCCGCCCGTCGATCCGCAACTGCTGTGTCAGATCAACGACTGCGCAACGCTCTGTACGCTACTTGGAATCCCGACCTTGCGCAGCTCCAACGGCCTTGAGGCGGACGACCTGATTGCCGCTTGTGCGGTAGTTGCCCGGCAGGCCGAAGCCGCGGTCACGGTGGTCAGCGGTGACAAGGATCTGGCCCAGATTCTGGCTCGTGACGACGATCACTGGTGGGACTCGGGACGACGCGCACCGCTCGACCGTCGGGGTGTAGAAAAGCGCTTTGGCGTGCGCCCTGAACAGATTCCCGACTGGCTGGCTCTCGCGGGAGACGCATCGGACAACATCCCGGGTGTACCGGGCATCGGCCCACCCACAGCGGCACGCCTGCTCAGGCACTGGGGCGACCTGGATACCCTCTTTGCGAATGTGGCAGACGTCGCCGGCATGCGTTTTCGCGGCGCACCCAACATCGCACGCCTGCTTTCCCAGCACCAGGCCGATGTGCGTCTGGCGCGACAGCTGACAGGCGCGTTGCCAGTTGCCGCCTTGACAGAACCCGAGTTGACTGACCCCGAGCGGTTGTTCACACACAAGACACCGGTCGAGCATGCTCAGCTACTCAACCTCGGTCTTGATGAGCCCCTTGCGCGCGATCTTCGAACACGATGTCTTCAGCGCTGCTTTCAGCGTCGTGTGCCGGTGTCGAGCGCGCCATGAAGCAGCGTCGGCTGATTGGTCTGAACAAGCCGTATGGCGTGCTCTGCCAATTCCGCGATGAGCAGGGACGCGCCACTCTTGCCGACCATGTGTCGGTTCCCAAGGTCTATCCAGCCGGACGACTGGATCGTGACAGTGAGGGCCTGTTGCTGCTGACTGATGATGGCCGATTGCAACACCGCATCAGTCACCCTGAAGCTCGATTGGCCAAGCGCTATCTCGCACAGGTTGACGGCGCTGCCGATGACGCGGCTATCAAGGCCTTGCTCGCTGGCGTTCACCTGAAGGACGGCCCGGCGAGCGCTCTTGAGGCGCGGATAATCGACGCACCGAATCTGTGGCCGCGCGACCCGCCCATTCGGACGCGAAAAAACATCCCGACCAGCTGGATCGAGCTGTCAATAGATGAGGGTCGTAACCGTCAGGTCAGACGCATGACAGCGGCTGTCGGCTACCCCACTCTGCGTCTGGTGCGCGCGGCTATCGGGCCGTGGTCAGTGGACACCCTGATGCCGGGTGAATGGCGCGAGCTGGATTCAACCTGGCTCGGATAGCACGGCGTGACCTAGTGGCCGCGCTCGACTGAATAGCGAGCAATAACCTCCAGCGCCTGCTTCCACGGTGACTCCGGTAACCCGCCCAGAGCTGCGATGGCTTCGGCGGCAGAGTTTGCCGCGCGCTGCATCGAGCGCTCGAGTGCATCAGTTGCATGAATGGCTTGAAGCACTGCGGGCAGTGCCTCTCGCCCGCCATGACGAATCGCTTCGCGGATAAGGTGCCGCTCGTTGTCACTGCCATCGCGCATGGCATAGATCAGGGGCAGCGTGGTCTTGCCTTCGGCCAGATCATCACCGACGTTCTTGCCGAGCGCATCGGCATCACTGCGGTAGTCGAGCACATCGTCAGCAATCTGAAACGCTGTGCCAAGGTGCATGCCATAGTCGGCCAAGGCACGCCGAGTGGGGGCATCGCGATCGGCCAACACCGCGCCGAGTTCAGTTGCCGCACGAAACAGGCGCGCAGTCTTGGCCTCGATGACCTCCACGTAACGCTCCTCACCGATGTCAGGCTCGTTGACGTTCAACAGCTGCATGACCTCGCCTTCGGCGATGCGGTTGGTAGTGGTGGCAAGGATGTCCATGACGTCGAGGCTGCGCACTTCGACCATCATCTCGAAGGCCCGGGAGTAGAGAAAATCTCCGACCAGTACCGCTGCCTCGTTACCCCAGACCGCGTTGGCCGTACTGCGGCCACGACGCAGCTCCGAGGCATCGACGACATCGTCGTGCAGCAGCGTCGCGGTGTGTATGAACTCGATGATCGCGGCGGTGATCAGGTGCGAGCGCCCCTCATAGCCGCAGGCACCCGCGGAGAGCAACACCAGTTGCGGGCGCATGCGCTTGCCGCCCGCGCCAACGATATAGCCACCAAGGCGATCAACCAGGGCGACCTCGGAGCGCAAGCGCGCTCGGATAAGTCGGTCTACGCTCGCCATGTCATCCGCCACGAGCGCCTGACACTCGTCAAGGGTCATGGCTGAGGAGACTGGCGGTGTGAGAATCGACACGGGTCGTGGGAAAACAGTGTTGAACGGTGTAGCCCGACAATATCAGCCTGCGCTGACAATGGTCTGTCAATTGACCAATTTACAGTCTCATCGTATACTGAGCGGCTAGCTTGAGCGCAGAGCCGCCTACACGAGTTACCCGTAGGTTGAGCCGGCGCGAACCAGGCATTCAGATTCCAAAGGCAGTCACAAAATGTACGCGGTAATCAAGACCGGAGGCAAGCAGTATCGAGTCAGTGAAGGGGACACCCTTCGCGTTGAATCCCTGCAAGCAGAGGCTGGCAGCGACGTCACTCTTGACGAGGTACTCATGGTTGGCAACGGTGAGTCCGTAACCGTCGGTGCTCCGTTGGTCGCCAATGCATCGGTCAGCGCTCAGGTCGTTGAGCACAGCCGGGCCCGAAAGGTGCGTATCGTCAAGTTCAAGCGACGCAAGCACTACCGACGTCAGATGGGTCACCGTCAAAACTACACCGAAGTCCGGATCACCGGCATCTCTGCCGGCTAGGTCGTCGCAGCACCTTTTCATTCTTAGCAAAAACGGCCTGTCTCGCACGTCAGGCCGCTGAACACCGGAAACAGACATGGCACACAAGAAAGCTGGCGGTAGTACGCGTAACGGTCGCGATTCCGTCTCCAAGCGCCTCGGCGTCAAGAAGTTCGGTGGCGAGCAGGTTGTCGCTGGCAACATCATCGTGCGTCAGCGTGGCACCCACTGGCACCCTGGAGTCAACGTCGGCCTCGGCAAGGACCACACGATCTTTGCGACCGTCGAGGGCACTGTTGCGTTCAATACGCGCGGCGCGCAAAACCGCAAGTTCATCGACGTTGTGCCGAGCTCAGACGCTGCAGCCTGAGGCTGGGCTGGATCTATCCGGGCGCTGCAGGCTCACCAGCGCGCCCGGAGTCAATCGCCCGCACCGCGGACGAGTGCACCCTCAGCGGCGCTTGCGCCGACGCGGTATCTTCTGTGAACTTCGCCCCTCCGCCACTTCCTTGAGGGCCTTGAGCAAACCCAGTTGAGCTGAACTCCATTCAGTAGCGCGTTCGACTGACCCCATGTAGGCAAGCACACCTTGCGCAGCTGCTCGCGAGTCGATACCGGCTGGCAGGGCAAGCATCCACCCAAACACCAGGGCGTCTGGTCGGGTTGACCATTCTGGCGCACCATCGGCGAGCGCGCGCGTCAACACGCCGCGCGGATCGCAACTCGGAAACAACCTCATTCCGGAGGTATTGGCAAGCTCGCTGTAGACTGGCGCGGTGCCGCGCTGCGGTGGTTCTTGACTGTTCATTTAGCGAGTCTGGCACCGCCTCCTTCACTAAACTCCGCAACGATCCGCATTTTTGATCCGCGCGAGGCCCAAGAACCCGACGTCCTGTGAAATTTGTTGACGAAGCGCGCATCAAGGTCATCGCAGGCGATGGCGGCAATGGTGCCCTGAGCTTTCGCCGTGAGAAGTACATCCCACGCGGTGGCCCTGACGGGGGCGATGGAGGTCATGGCGGCAGCGTTGTGCTGCGCGCCACCGACAATCTCAACACGCTGGCCGATTTCCGGCACCAACGCACCTGGTCTGCCAAGCGCGGCGAGAACGGGCGTGGACGCAATTGCTCTGGCGCGGCAGGCGATGACATCATTATCGATGTGCCTGTCGGCACCGTCGCAACAGACCGGGAAACCGGCGAAATCGTGGCTGATATTGCTCGCGCCGGCGACACCGTAAAGGTGGCACAAGGCGGGCACCGAGGCCTCGGCAATACGCGTTTCAAGAGCTCGGTCAATCAGGCACCGCGCAAAACCACCGACGGCACACCCGGGCAACGCCGTGAGCTGCAACTGGAGCTGCGCGTGCTGGCCGATGTCGGCCTGCTGGGTCTGCCCAACGCTGGCAAGTCTACATTGATCTCTCAGTTGTCCGAAGCCCGTCCCAAGGTCGCCGACTACCCTTTCACGACCCTGCATCCGCACCTTGGCGTTGTCTCAATCGAGGCTCATCGCAGCTTTGTCATGGCGGACATCCCGGGCCTGATAGAGGGCGCGGCAGAGGGTCAGGGACTTGGGGTGCGCTTTCTCAAACACTTGGCAAGAACACGCATTCTGCTGCATCTGGTCGATGTGGCACCCATGGACGAGAGCGACCCGATAGCAGGGGCGCATGCCATCATCGGTGAACTTGAAGCGCACTCGGCAGAACTGGCAGGACGTGAACGCTGGCTGGTGCTGAACAAGCTGGATCTGGTGCTCGAGGAAGAACAAGCCGCCCTCATCGACAGTCTTCGCACCGCACTGGCCGGCACGCATGTCGCTGAGCGCTGCTATGCGGTTTCAGCAGCCAGCGGCAAGGGTTGCAAGATGCTGGCGGCAGATCTGATGACCCGTCTCGAACAGTTGCGTGAGGAGGCCGAGCCAACCGGTGAGCGCGCCACTGACGACCCAACCGACGAAGACGATGCGTGAGCGTCTGACTCACGCACGGCGCTGGGTCGTCAAAGTCGGCAGCTCATTGCTGACGGCGGACGGCCGGGGCCTCGATCACGACATCATCGGTGCCTGGACAGCCGATATGTCAGCACTGCTCGATGAGGGCATCGAGGTCGTACTGGTATCGTCTGGCTCGATTGCCGAGGGCGTGGTTCGCCTCGGTTGGGAGCGGCGCCCGGACAGCGTACACGAACTGCAGGCCGCCGCCGCCGTAGGTCAAATGGGCCTGATACGCGCCTATGAGACCGGATTCCAACGTTTTGATCGAGTCGCAGCTCAGGTGCTGCTCACGCACGAGGACTTGTCCAACCGACGCCGTTATCTGAACGCCCGTGCGACCTTGCGCAGTCTGCTCGACAACAACGTGCTGCCGATCATCAACGAGAACGATACGGTCACCACCGATGAGATCCGCCTCGGCGACAACGATACGCTGGCAGCGATGGTGGCCAATCTGATTGCAGCAGACGTGCTTGTGCTACTCACCGATCAGGAAGGGCTCTTTGACAGCGATCCACGCAACAACCCCGATGCCCGACTGCTCGAACGCGCCAACGCCAGTGACCCGGCCATCCTCGCTCTGGCGGGTCCCAGCGCCAGCGGTCTTGGGCGTGGCGGCATGTCTACCAAGGTGCAAGCGGCCGAACGGGCGGCCCAGTCAGGCACCACGACGGTGATCGCCAATGGCCGCGTGCCCAAGGTGTTGACGCGACTGCGCAACGGAGAGCCCCTCGGCACCATGCTCACCAGTGATCAGCGGCCACGCGATGCGCGCAAGCGCTGGCTGAGCAGCCAGCTGCACGCCCACGGCACGCTGGTGCTCGATTCGGGTGCCTGTCGCGTGCTGCACGACAAGGGCTCAAGCCTGCTGGCAGCAGGGATAACAGAGGTTCGCGGCGACTTCCACCGCGGCGAGCTGGTGAGTTGCGTCAATAGCGAGGGCCAGGAAATTGCCCGCGGACTGACCAATTACGGGGCGGCAGATTGCCGCCGGGTTGCCGGACGCTCAAGCGCCCGGTTCGGTGAACTACTCGGCTATGTTGCCGAGCCTGAGCTGATCCACCGCGACAACCTGGTGTTGATCGCGGAGTGATTGATCAAGTGAACGGCCACGTGATTGATCCAATGCGTGGGCACGTGAATCGCCCAGTACATGATCGCGGCAGGCCAATACCTGCCGACGGCCAATCAGAGAGCGCGAATCTGGGTGTTGAGTCGGCTCTTGTAGCGCGCTGCCTTGTTCTTGTGGATCAGGCCCTTGCGTGCCATGTGATCCAGCACGGGCGTTGCCGCCTTGTAGGCTTCTTCAGCAGCGGGCTTGTCGCCACTGGCAATCGCATTGAACACGCGCTTGACGTGCGTACGCATCATCGAGCGCTGGCCCGCGTTGCGTTGGCGGTTCCGTTCAGCCTGCCGGACGCGTTTTTTTGCTTGGGCACTATTGGCCACGGTCTACCTCGGGTCGTGAGAATTGAATACAGCCCGCCATTATCGGATGTGACGAGCGATGCGTCAATCATCAAGTGACGACAAAGCCCAATCCGAGTCGGGAAACGGGGGGCAGAGCCTCATAAAATCCGGCGGCATCGTCGGTCTGATGACTTTCTTGTCGCGCATTCTCGGTTTTGTGCGCGATCAGGTGCTGGCCATCAGTTTTGGTGCCGGCGGCCTTACCGATGTGTTTCTGGTGGCCTTCAAGATCCCCAACTTCCTGCGCCGCCTGTTTGCCGAGGGTGCCTTTGCCCAGGCGTTTGTCCCGGTATTTGCCGAGTACCGCGAAACCCGCGACAGCCGCGCTCTGGTGGACCTGGCGGCGCATGTCTCCGGCACTCTGATCCTGCTGTTGTTGGTGGTCACGACGCTGGGAGTCGCCTTGGCACCCGGCATCGTCTGGGTGTTTGCTCCGGGCTTCGGCGACGAGCCAGAGCGCTATGAGCTCGCCGTGCAGATGCTGCGCATCACCTTTCCCTACCTGTTCTTTGTCTCGCTGCTGGCCTACGCTGGCAGCATTCTCAACACCTTTGGCAAGTTTGCCCTGCCCTCGTTCGCCCCCGTTCTACTGAACGTGTCGATGATCGCGGCAGCGCTCTGGCTGGCGCCGCAGCTTGAGGTGCCGATCAAGGCTCTTGCCTGGGGGGTGTTCTTCGCAGGCGCGTTGCAGCTCGCTCTGCTCACACCTGCACTCGCTCGCATGGGCCTGCTGCCTCGCCCCCGCTGGGGCTGGAGGCACTCGGGCGTGCGGCGCGTGCTCAAGTTGATGGCGCCTGCCGTGCTCGGCTCCTCCGTGGCTCAGATCAACCTGCTGCTCGATACGATCATCGCCTCCTTTCTGGTGGCGGGCAGCCTGTCATGGCTCTATTACAGCGACCGCTTGATGGAGTTTCCCCTGGGTCTGCTCGGTGTCACGCTTGGCACCATCATCCTGCCAAGGCTTGCAAGCGTGCACGCCAGCAACGTAACCGTCTCGGCGCGATTTTCCGACACGCTTGACTGGGCAATCCGCCTGGCGGTGTTGGTCGGCCTGCCGGCAGCACTAACGCTCGGCCTCTTTGCACTGCCGATGATCGTCACCCTGTTTGGCTACGGCGAATTCACCGAGAGCGATGCGCGGGCATCGGCTGCAAGCCTTGCAGCCTACGCGCTTGGCTTGCCCGCGTTTCTGCTGGTCAAGGTGCTGGTACCAGGCTTTACCGCACGCCAGAATATGCGCACCCCGGTGCGTATCGGCATCATCTGCTTGATCGCCAACATGGCATTCAACCTGGCAATCGTGTTGCCGATGATCTGGCTGCACGCACCTTACCCACACGTCGGGCTGGCGCTCGCTTCAAGCGCGTCCGGTTGGCTGCAGGTTGCACTGCTGTATCGGCGTTTGCACCGCGAGGGCGTCTACCGCGTGGGACCCGAACTGCGCCGCACCCTGTGCCAGGCGGGACTGGCCTTTGTGATCACTGCCCTGGCAGGACTGTGGCTGGCAGGGGGTGACTGGTTTTCACGCGATGCAATGCATCGGGTCTGGGCACTGGCCGGTATACTTGGCGCGGCAGGTGCACTCTACGGTGCGAGCCTGTTTCTGGTCGGTCTACGACCGTCACACTTGAAAAGTCCCTGATCGTTTAATGAAGCTTGTGCGTGGCACAGAAGCCTGGCAAGCCTGCGCAGGTCGCGACGATACTGCTGCCCACTCCAGGGGCAAGGGTACGGGCACAGCCGTCACCATTGGCAACTTTGATGGGGTGCATGTCGGTCATGCCCACATCTTTTCGCAGCTCACAGCAGCCGCCCGGCAACGCGAGCTTGCATCAGTCGTGCTGAGCTTTGAGCCTCTGCCCCAGCAACACTTCTGGGGTGAGAATGCGCCGCTACGCTTGCAGGGCTTGCGCAACCGCGTGGAGTCCATTGCCTCGCATGGCATCGACTACCTGATGCTGCTGGCTTTCAACGAGGCATTGGCGCAACTGACACCAGAGCAGTTCATTGAACAGATTCTTGTTAAAACACTACAAGTCAGGCACTTGATTGTAGGCGACGACTTTCGATTCGGACGTGATCGTGCCGGCAACTTCGACACGCTACGTACTGCAGGAAACGCTCACCATTTCAGCGTAGAAGAGACCACCACCGTCGATATCGATGCTGCACGAGTCTCGAGTACGCGTGTGCGACAAGCGCTTGCCAACAACGAAATCGAGGAGGCGACCAAGTTGCTAGGGCGCCCCTACCGTATCGACGGGCGCGTGATCCATGGTGAAAAACTCGGAAGGCAACTCGGTTTTCCGACCGCCAATGTCGCCTTGAAGAAATTGGTGCCTCCACTAGCAGGCGTGTTTGCCGTGCAGGCAAGCGACCTGGACACCGGCAAGCGTTATCCGGCGGTAGCCAACCTCGGCCAACGGCCAACCATAGGCGGCCGACGACTACTGCTGGAGGTTCACCTCATTGATGAGAACTGTGAGCTCTACGGTCACCACCTTGCTGTTGACTTCATGCACTTCATTCGCGGTGAACGGCGCTTTGACTCACTTGATCAGCTCAAGGCACAGATTGCCAGCGATACCGCCAGCGCACGCCAGTTACTGACGTGAAGTCAATCGCGGACAAGCCTGTAACGCTGACGGTCTGCGAAACCTGTGGCTACGATCCAAGCAATCCGCATGCACCACGTCCAGGTGCCGCACTTGCACAATTATTGGAAAACCACACCATTACCGGTGTACAGGTTGAACGTACACGCTGCCTCATGTCCTGCGAACGCCCTTGTGCACTCGCCTTGCAGTCAAGTGAGAAGTACAGCTACGTCTTGTGTGACTTGCCGGCCGAAATGACAACAGTGGACGCGCTGAGCACGTTCTGCGCGCACTACACAGACTCCCGCAACGGCATCGTCGCCTACAAGCACTGGCCTGAACAGATCAAGGGTCGGTTTGCAGCGCGTCTTCCGGGAAAGACTCAAGCAGACTCCGGCTGAATCCGTCTCGATGCGAGCAGATGCGCAAGCGTGCCCAACATGGCCAGGCCTGCACACCAGCCAAGTGCATCCAGGCCCAAACCCGCGAGCGCCAGGGAGCCCAATGACGACCCGACAGCGGTACCGACATAAATGGCCGCAGCATTGAGTGACAACACCACCGCCTGACGAGCCGGACGTAGCCCCACGAGGCGGGCCTGTTGTGGCGCCATGAATGCCCAACCGAAGACTGCCGACACGAACACGAGCAGCAATAGCAACGCCAGGGGCACTGGCAAGTACGAAAACAACGGCAGACAACACAGCTGCACCACACAAAGCACAACCAGTGTGCGATATGAGCCGATGCGATCATTGAGTCGACCGCCCAGCAGGTTGCCGATGACAGCGCCGAGTCCGTAGACCACCAGGACCAACGTCACCCCATCACGCCCCAGCCCCATGCGCTCATCCAGCAACAGCGCAAGATAGGTCAACATGATGTAGATCGCACCGAGAAAGGTCGCTGTGAACAACACCGCAACCATCCCCGGGATATCCAGCAAGGCTCTGCGAAGCGTACCCAGACCATTGACCTGAAAGGCAATACCACGCGGCACCAGATTCCACAGCGCAATCCACGCCATGACAGCCAGGACCACCACTACCGCAAAGGCGGCCTGCCACCCAAAGGCGTAGGCAAGCCAGCTGCCGGCTGGCACACCGGTGACCTGCGCCAGTGTCAGACCAAAGAACACACGGGCCAGCGTGCGCCCCTCGGCACCGGGCGCACTGACTGCCAGCGCAACACCTGCGGCAACCGGGGTAAACAGCCCCGCCCCGAGCGCACCGAACACACGCGCAATCAGCAACACCTCAAGGGAGGTGGCCAGGGTGGCCAGCAGGGCTGCAAGTGCAAACAGACCCAGGCCGCCGAGCAACACGTGACGCCTTTCCAGGGCTCCTGTGAACGCAACACCGAGCGGCGAACCCAAGGCATAGGCGAGCGCATAGATGGTGAGCAAGAGCCCTGCATCAGCAGGCGTGACTGACAAACCCTCGCTCACCGGCGCGAGCATGCCGATCACCACAAAAGCCCCCATGCCGATGACAAAGTTGCCGGCCGAGAGCGCGGCGATCAATGTGGCAGAACGTTTGGCCATGAAGCAAAGAGTAGACGCGGGTTAAGGTGGAACGAACACATCCCCAGCCAACTCCCCTTCATGAGCGCACTCGATAACGTCTATGGATCGCATACCCGCACGCTCGGTAGCGTGGAGGGTGGGCTGAGCGTCTCTGGACTTGGGCTGGGCTGTATGGGGATGAGCGAGTTCTATGGCACTCATGATGACGTACAGTCGCTGGCAACATTGCAACGATTCCTGGATCTGGGCCTGAATTTTCTCGATACCGCAGACACTTATGGTCTTGGCCACAATGAGGAGCTGATTGGCAGACTGCTCCGCACGGCTGATCGTGAGTCAGTGACGGTGGCCACCAAATTCGCCATTCAACGCGAGCCTGGTGCCTATGCACGCGGCATCAATAATGAACCGGCCTATGTGCGCGCCGCCTGCGAAGCTTCCCTGCGACGTCTCGATATCGACACCATCGATCTCTACTATGTCCATCGTGTGGATGTGTCGCGCCCGATCGAGGAACCGATGGGGGAGCTTGCCAAACTGGTGGCCGAGGGCAAGATTCGGCACGTCGGACTGTGTGAAGTCAACCCGGCCACCTTGCAACGCGCGCACGCCGTGCATCCGATCACGGCCCTGCAAACCGAGTATTCCTTGTGGAGCCGTGATCCCGAGCAGGGCATCCTGGCCGCCTGCCGGCAACTCGGTGTCGGTTTTGTCGCCTACTCACCGCTGGGCCGGGGCTTTTTGACCGGAGCACTGACATCAACGTCTGCCCTCGCCGACAATGACTTCAGGCGCGCCAACCCACGCTTCAGCGAACAGAATCTTGCACTCAATCGCTGCATTGTCGACGCACTCAAGCAGGTAGCACAGCAAAAGCAGTGCAGCGTGGCGCAACTGGCGCTTGCGTGGGTACTGGCTCAGGGTGATGACATTGTCCCGATCCCTGGAACACGAAGCATTGACCGTCTTGAGGAAAATGTTGCTGCCTTGCAGATAGACTTGAGCCTCGAGGAACTCAAGCAGCTTGATCGACTGATTCCGGCAGGGTCTGCGGCGGGTGCTCGCTATACCGAGGAAGGCATGAAGGGAATAAACGTATGAGTGACCACGGCATGATCATCAGGAGCCCGCTTGCCGACGTCGAGATTCCGCTCGGCTGTGTCGGTGATGTGGTGTTCGCCAACGTCGACGCTGATCCCGAGGCGATAGCGATGATCGATGGCCCGAGCGGCCGCAGCTTTACGCGCTCGGCATTACGCGATGCAGTCGCAAGGCTTGCCGGCGGTTTGATCGCCGATGGGGTAACCCCGGGCGAAGTGATCGCGCTGATGGCCGCCAACTCTCCTGAGTACGCCATCGCCTTTCACGCGATCGCGCGGGTTGGCGCAACCGTGACCACCGTCAACCCGACCTATGGTGTGGACGAAGTTGCCTACCAGCTTCAAAACGCCGGTGCGAGCCGCATCATTGTGGACGCCGCATTTGTTGACACAGCACGCAGCGCAGGTGGCAGCGAGGCCCGGATCGTCACTATCGGCACAGCCGCGGGCTACCCATCGATTGACGAGCTGTACGGACAGCCGGCCGATCAGGTACCGGTCGATCCTGCCACGCATACGGTTGTCATGCCCTACTCCTCGGGCACCACAGGCCTGCCCAAGGGGGTGATGCTCACCCATCGCAATCTCATCGCCAACATCGGCCAGCTCAACGCGCTACTCGATGGCAAGGGAGACGAGATCTGTCTGTCGGTGCTGCCGTTCTTTCACATCTACGGCATGCAGGCCACTATGAACGCAGCGCTCGCCGAAGGCACCTGTGTGGTCACGATGCCACGCTTTGACATGGCAGCAGCGCTCGGCCACATCGCCAACCACGCGGTCACACTCTTTTATGCCGTGCCGCCAATCGTGCTGGGTCTTGCCAAGAGCCCACTGGTGGACGAATACGACCTGTCCTCGCTGCGCAAGATTATCTGCGGGGCGGCACCACTGGGTGCCGAGCTGACCGACCAGGCAGCATCGCGTGTGGATTGCGCGATCGTGCAGGCCTACGGCATGACCGAGTTGAGCCCGATCAGCCACTGCACACATGGCATCAATGGACGCGCGGGCTCCAGCGGCATTACCGCCCCCAATACCGAGTGTCGACTGGTCGATGAAAACGAGGTGGATGTGGCGCCGGGCGAAGTAGGTCAGCTACTGGTGCGCGGGCCACAGGTGATGCAGGGCTATCTCGGCAACGAGAAGGCGACACGCGAGTCGGTGACCGAGGATGGCTGGCTGCGCACCGGAGATCTGGCGCGCGTTGATGAGGACGGCTACTTCTACATGGTGGATCGGCTCAAGGAGCTGATCAAGGTCAGTGGTTTTCAGGTGGCACCGGCTGAGCTTGAGGCCTTGATCATCACCCACCCGGCGGTTGCAGATGTTGCCGTGATCGGCATTCCGGACGAGGAGACCGGTGAGCGCCCCAAGGCCTTCATCGTGCTCAAGGACGGGCAACAGGCAACAGCAGAACAGATCAGCGAGTTTGTTGCCTCACGGGTTGCCCGCTACAAGCATCTCGCCGAGGTGAGCTTCGCTGACAGCATTCCAAAGTCCGCCAGTGGCAAAATTCTGCGGCGCATGCTGCGCGACGCCTGAGTGCGCAACCGGCTCGCGCACCAGCGCCGGACATCGCATATACCCGGGCATCGCATACACTATAAGACCGCCTCGCGAGTCCGCGCGGTGAAGTAATGCCCGAGCCGGGCCTAGCCCGTGACCGTTACCGTGACCGACTACAAGCACACTCTCAATCTGCCCAAGACCGACTTCCCGATGCGTGGCAACCTTGCCAAGCGAGAGCCGGAGATGCTGGCTCGCTGGGAAGCCGAAGACTACTTCGGCCAGGTACGCCGCGCCAGTGCGGGGCGACCGACCTTCATCCTGCATGACGGTCCGCCCTACGCCAACGGCGACATCCACATCGGGCACGTGGTCAACAAGGTCATCAAGGACATGATCGTGAAGAGCCGCCAACTCGATGGTTTTGATGCGCCCTATGTTCCGGGTTGGGACTGCCATGGGCTACCGATCGAGAACAAGGTCGAGGGCTTGATCGGCAAGCCAGGCAAGGACGTCGATGAGGCTGAATTTCGTGCCAAATGCCGCGAATACGCCGGTGAACAGATCGACAATCAGCGCGTTGAATTCCGCCGCCTCGGCGTGATGGGCGATTGGGACAATCCCTACCTCACGATGAACTATCGCAACGAGGCCGACATCGTGCGTGCACTCGGGCGCATCGTGGAAAACGGCCACGTCTACAAGGGCTTGAAACCTGTCTACTGGAGCTGGGGCGCGCACTCGGCGATGGCCGAGGCCGAAGTCGAGTACCACGACAAGACCTCGACAGCGATTGATGTACGCTTTGCGCCGCGCGACCGAGCTGATGTACTTGCCCGTTTCGGCCTTGCAGCAGACGCAAGCTCACTCGACATCGCCACGCTCATCTGGACAACGACCCCGTGGACCATTCCTGGCAACCTCGCCCTGAGCGTTCACCCGGAGATCGAATACGCCCTGGTGGAAATCACAGGCGTCAACCGGGCAGGCTCACCCGGGCCTGCCGAGCTTCTGATAATCGCAGCAGATCTGATCGAGGACTGCGCTCGCCGCTTTGAGGCTGATGTCGTCAAGACTCTCGGGACAGCGCGCGGGGATGCCATCGCTGGTTTGATGTTCAAGCATCCGCTCTACGAGCGCGACTCCCTGATGATCAACGGTGACCACGTAACGCTGGAAGCGGGCACAGGGGTTGTACACACCGCACCGGATCACGGTGTTGATGACTTCTATGCAGCACGACGTGCGGGCATCGATGAGCTGTTGGACAACGTCGACGACAATGGCCTGTTCCGCCAGCACGTCGAGCAGTTTGGTGGCGAGCACGTGACCAAGGTTGACAAGCGCATGGCCGAGGCGCTCGATGAAGCAGGTGCACTTGCGCTGGCGGCTGACTACCAGCACAGCTACCCCTACTGCTGGCGCACCAGGACGCCGATCATCTATCGCGCCACACCGCAGTGGTTCATCAGCATGGATGCGAAAAACCTGCGCAGCGATACGCTTGATGCCATCAAGAACGTCACCTGGATCCCTGACTGGGGCCAGTCACGTATCGATGGCATGATTGCCAACCGCCCGGACTGGTGCATCTCACGCCAGCGCTACTGGGGCGTGCCTATCCCTTTTTTCTTGCACAAGCAAACAGGGGAGCTGCATCCGAACACGACCGACCTCATGGAACAGGCCGCCCAGCGCATCGAAAAGTCAGGAATACAAGCCTGGTTTGATCTTGATGCCACTGATTTGCTCGGGGACGAGGCAAGCGACTACGACAAGGTCACTGACGTGCTGGATGTGTGGTTTGACTCAGGCTCCTCTTGGTATCACGTACTCAAACGAGGCGACGCCGAGCACGGCGATCGCCGCCACTATCCGGCCGACATGTATCTTGAAGGCTCTGATCAGCATCGCGGCTGGTTTCATTCATCGATCCTGACAAGTGTTGCTGTTGAAGGTCAGGCACCCTACAAACAAGTGCTGACTCACGGCTTCACGGTCGACCAGAAAGGTCGCAAGATGTCAAAGTCACTCGGCAACGTCATCGCGCCTCAAGAGCTGCTCAAGACACTGGGGGCGGACATCGTGCGCTTGTGGGTCTGCTCTGCTGACTATCGTGGCGAGATGACGGTCAGCAAGGAAATTCTTGCCCGCATGGCAGACTCCTACCGGCGTATCCGTAATACCGCACGCTATCTGCTGTCAGCGCTCGATGATTTTGATATCAAGACAGATCGCGTAGCCCCTGAAAACATGCTGGCTCTGGATCGTTGGGCTGTACATGCAGCGCTCGACACCCAGAACGCTGTTGCCGATGCCTATGAACGGTATCAATTTCATGCGGTCTACCAACGCATCCATAACTTTTGCGCGGTAGAGATGTCGAGCTTCTATCTCGATGTCATCAAGGACCGTCAATACACCATGCCGGCCAATAGCGCTGGTAGACGTTCAACGCAAACGGCGATGTATCTGATTCTCGATGCTATGACCCGCTGGATAGCACCGGTACTGTCATTTACCAGCGACGAGATCTGGCAGGAGCTCAGCAAGAACGAAGCTGAGCGCGACCGCAACGTGTTCACGCAGACCTGGTCCAACGAGCTCTTTGCTCTTGAGCCCGAGGCTCGCGGCCTTGCTGGTAGCGACGCCTGGCAGGTCATCATTTCGGTACGTGAGGCGGTATCGCGCACGCTTGAGTCACTGCGCGCGAATGGCGATATCGGTGGTGGCCTCGATGCTTCTGTCACCATCCATGCGGATGCCGAGGTCAAGACCCTGCTCGATGAACTCGGCGACGAACTCAGATTCGTTCTGATTACCTCTGAGGCCACCGTGGCTCCACTGGCAGAGGTACCGGACACCATTGAAACCGTCTCGGTAACCGGTGGCAAGGTCGCGATTGCCGCTGTGCGCACCCGTGCAGCCAAGTGTCCTCGATGCTGGCACCTGCGCGAAGATGTTGGCTCCAACGCCGAGCACCCGGAACTGTGTGGTCGCTGTGCGACCAACATCACAGGCCCGGGTGAGCTGCGACGTATCGCCTGAACAGCATCATGTCTTATCTTTTTCGCTATGGCATTGCCGCTGTTGTTGTCATCCTGGACCAGATCAGCAAGGTCTGGGTTGATCGCAACATCGCCTTGTACGAGCAGATCGAATACACCTCGTTCTTCAATCTGACCAAGGCATACAACAGTGGCGCGGCATTCAGTTTTTTGGCCAATGCCGGTGGTTGGCAGCGCTGGTTCTTTATCGGTATCAGTGTCGTTATCAGTATTGTGCTCATTGTCTGGCTTGCCCGGATGACACGCCACGAACGCTGGCTGGCAGTTGCCATCTCGCTGATTCTTGGGGGCGCCATCGGCAACAACCTGATTGATCGAGTGATCTACGGGCATGTTGTCGATTTTCTGCAGGTGCACTGGAAGGCCGAGGCCTACTTTCCCTCTTTCAATGTGGCAGACGCAGCCATTAGCGTTGGCACCATTCTGCTGTTGATTCTGACCTTCTTCGACAAAGGCGAGGAGACTCGTCCGGACTCTGCAACATGAAGATTCTTCTCGCTAACCCGCGCGGTTTCTGCGCCGGCGTGGATCGGGCGATCGAAATTGTTGAACGTGCGCTGGAGATCCACGGGGCGCCGATCCACGTGCGCCATGAAGTGGTACACAATCGTTACGTGGTCGATGGGCTGCGTGACAAGGGCGCTGTCTTTGTGGAGGAGCTCGATGAAGTGCCTGATGGCGCAACCGTGATCTTCAGTGCGCACGGTGTATCAAAGGAAGTCGAGGACACTGCGGTAGAACGTCGGCTGCAGATCTTCGATGCCACTTGTCCTCTGGTCACCAAGGTGCACATGGAAGTGGTCAAGTACGCCCGCGAAGGTCGCGAGGTCATTCTCATCGGTCATGCCGGGCACCCGGAGGTTGAGGGCACCATGGGGCGCTATGACACCAGCAACGGTGGGCGCATCGTACTTGTGCAAACCGAGGACGATGTTGCCTCGCTTGAAATCAAGGACCCGGAACGTCTGGCCTTTGTCTCGCAGACTACTCTGTCCGTGGACGATACCGAAAGTATCATCGCGTGCTTGCGCGAACGCTTTCCCAATATCGCAGCACCCAAGCGCGATGACATCTGCTATGCCACACAGAACCGGCAAGACGCGGTCAAGGCCTTGTGCAAGGATGTGGACCTGTTGCTCGTTGTCGGTGCGACCAACAGCTCCAACTCCAACCGTCTCGCCGAACTTGGCGCACGTGCAGGTGTCGAGTCGCATCTGATAGCGCGTGCCGAAGCTATTCAGCCAGAGTGGCTCGAAGGGCGCACCTCAGTGGGCGTAACAGCCGGAGCTTCTGCTCCCGAAGTGCTGGTCAAGGAAGTTATCGAATACCTCAAGCAACACGGCGGCGAAACCGAGGTCGAGTTTGACGGTATTCAGGAGACAGTGACCTTCGCCATACCGCGCGAGCTCAGACGACACTGAGTCGCCTGAGCCTTTTGTAGTGCTCGGGGCTTGCGCCCTGATCAGCCTGCTTTGAGCAAGGACTGAACCGACACAATATGCGAAGACGCTGCCTTGACGATATCACCTGGTGAGGTCAGATCAATGCCGGCTTGCTGTAGACGCCGGGCCAACAGCAGGTTGTCTGCGCTGGGTATTGAGCTGTCTACCGTGTCCGGAATCTCGGACTGGATTATCAAGAGCGCACCTGTCACCAGATCGGCATAGGTGATCTCGCCAGAGTGGCTGCGATACCAGTCTCTTGAACAGCTGCTGGCAGAAACGAAGTGTGGCGAGAAATCCCAGGCAGCTGTCAGCCAGCTACCCAATACCGTGCGTAGCTTCTCGACGACGGTGGCAAGGTCCGCTTCGCTTTCAAAATGCTCGGCGTGATTGTTGGCATAAGTCAGTACCATCAGCTCGCCAACGTCTGCAACCAGTGCAACAAGACCTGCTACTTCAGACTTGCAGTGCGGGACGTCCTTGGTCAGCACCTGGGCGAGTGCCGAGCTGAGCGTCGAGCGTTGCGCAAAGCGCTTCAGTCGCTTCTCGAGCACCTCATTGGCAGGGACCAGTGTGTTAGCCATCAGCGTCTCTTCAATACAGCGGCGGGTAGCCTCCACGCCCAATCGAGAGATCGCGCCGCGAATACTGGTCGTTGGATCATTGCTTCCGGTGTCAACCTTGTTGGCTGCTCGTACCACGTAGGTAGCAAGACCTGCATCGGACTGAATGACTTCAGCGAGTTCCGGGATGGTGGCAACGGTCGGGATCACCGCAAGAATACGACTCGCTGCCTCCTCGGAGCTACCAAGACGAATCTTGTTGGCAGCCATATCAGCAACGATGTCATCAAAGACGCGATTTTCAAGTTCGCCAACTTCAACATCGACGACATGGATGGCATTCTTTTGTTGTTCACGTAGAAGAATATCCAACTGCTCACGACCAAATTTCACGATCTTGGCAACCGTATTTGTACGCGCGCTCTGGTAAGCACCCTTGTCTTGAAACAAAGGTGTCAGTGCATCATTGCTGCGCGCGGCAAGGCTACCGACTTCGTCCTTGCCACTGTGCAGCGCCAATGTACCTTCAACCAGGTACATCAGCCAGCGATGAGCACCCTCAGGCTTGACGACATCATTTCGCTGAACGTGTACTACAGTTGCAGTACGACACAGGGCAGCCCGATTGATGGCGTTGAGTTCGTTCACTGGAGATACAGCACTGGCTGCAGCCAGCAGCAGTGCTTCATTCTCGTCAGCGTTGGACACCTTCGGTTTCTTGTCGCTCATGAATGCCATTGTGTATTGTCTTCCTATTGGTACAGACGAAGGTAGCGCGACTGCAGGGTTAACAAGCGATGCCTCGAGGTTACTTACGCAACATTCAGGCCGCTATGAATGTTTCGGATTTAACAGCTACGCCAAGCCGCGGCTAGTCTGGTGACGTGCATTGATCACTGACGCCGTAGGGGCTCAAGCTATTGGGCGGGCTGAACTCAGGATCATTGATGTCATCAACCAGAGAATCCAGGCTGATATGCAGGTCATCCTGCGCCTCTGTACCCAGCGCAGTAGCGCGCGCCGAGACCCGCAAAAACGCCCAGTTTGAATTGCCCTTGGGGTAGATCATGCGAAAGTACCCGGTACCGTTGGCATCAGTAAGCAACGTACCGTTACCGCTCAGGGTTGCAAGATCAGCCTCTTCGACCGCAGCCAGTAGTGCAGGATCCTGCGGGTCCAGTCTGCCATTGCTGTTGATGTCCTCGCCCGCATCGAGTGTTCGGTTGAGGTTACCGTCTTCAGCGACGCAGGTGACAGCGACCCTGCGAGCCCACCGGTCTGCGGTCCAGGAGTCATCCTGTATTTCAGGCTGTGGCATGCCCGAGCTGTCTACCAGCTGCATCCATCCCTTGGCATACGTGATCGGTGTAATCGACAGACTGACCGAGGCATCCGGAATCGGTGCGCCTGAACCATCAGCGACCTGAACGACCATGTTCTTGATGTTCTGTGTTTGCAGTCCATCCTGACTGAGCCCGCTGCCCGCACCGATGGTTACGTTCAAGCGTCTCTCGACAACACTGAGATTGACCGTACCCACTATCGTTGTGCCCTCGACGGAACCCATAATCTCGATGGCATCGACCTCGGTTGCATTGCTGCCGGCAATGAAGGATGTGGTGGCTTCACCTGCGTCATTGGTGACACCGGTTGAAGGGCTCAGCTGTCCACCACGCAGGTCCGCTGCGCTGAAGGTGACTTCCTGACCCTTGACAGGGTTTCCGTTGGCGTCGCGTACCAAAGCCGTTATCTCGGCGCTGTCCGCATTGACGAAGACGCGCGTCGAGGTTGACGCAAGATCAAGGCTGGCTGGCTCGGTGGCAACAAACAGCAGATCAAAGGTGGTGAACGGCGCGCCATCAGTGGCATCCTGAACAGTGATCGTTGCAGGTCCTGCACTGGGCGATGAAATGGGAATGCTGATACGACCTGCGCCGTCAGTGAGCAGGATGCTGTCGCCCGCGATATCACCGGCAGTCGTTGTAACCCTGAGAGGGCCATTGAATACCGGATTACCACCGGACAGCCATTCAACAGTGATCGCAGCAGCAGTATCTACCTCTATCTCGGTGTCGCTTGAGATCACCTCAAGCTCGTCGGTAGAGACGTCGAGCGTGAATGATCCACTCAAGCTTGCGTCATCAAGGGTTGCGTAGGAAATGATATCGGACCCAAATTCGGTACCAATGCTGACCGATGCCTTGCCATTCTGGTTGGTGACAGGCTCTCTGGGTGTGATGGTATTACCCATCTGCGAGGTCAGTATGATTGGTCGATTGGGGATGGCCTCACCATCACCTGCTGTCAAAGTGAAGTCCACATCCAGGGTGCCACCGACAACAACCGACTTGCCCGTGCCCTGCACATCAAGCGTGGTGCCATACGTTGTAATACTGAGAGCCGAGTCAGACCCATCAGAGCTGACAGTTACGATGATGTCGCGGTTGTTGAAATCCTGCGGTACACGCAAGGCAGCACTGGCTACACCATTATCGTCAGTTACATTGATCACGTCTTGCAGCGCACCACCCGTTGCAGACCATCTCACCTCTTGTTCAGCCATCGGATTACGTGAATCGTCAAGCAAGGTCGCTGTGATGCTGACAGTCTCCGAACCACCAGTCCGAATATCAGTGGCGTCACTGAACATCTCGAAGGTAATCGGCGCGGCGGCAGTTGCAGCCCCCAGCTCCGGATTACCGGTTGCAACACTTCCATCCGGATTGAAGGTCACGCCGCCATCAACGCCGGACCCATCCACCGAAGAGTCGGCATCGCCATCGGTACGCGAACCGCATCCGGCGAGTGTCAGAGTGCCGACAGCTGCCAACACGGCGAGGGTCTTGAGTGAAGCTTTCATGTGATTCCTGTTCTGGTCTGCTGTGCGGCTCGCTGGACTGTCACGTCGTCAGCCGACGCCCTCTGAGCGAGTTCGAGCAATCTTGCGCGGTCTATCGGAACCCGCCGAAGAAGTGACGCACACCGATATGTGCCGAGGTCAGATCGCCCTCGTCGAAGTAGCGCAGCTCAACGTTGACCGCAGTCGTCTCGTTACCGAAAAGGCTGACACCGGCGCCAAACACGTTGACCGTCTCCGAGCGGCTTCCCAGACCTTCACCGCCGAAGGCAAGATCCAGATCGGTCTCGACACGCGCTTGCCCGGCGAGGCCGTACACGTGGGTGCGGTCAAAGGTCCATCCCAGTCGACCCAGAATCGCCTGATAATTGATGACTGACTCGCTCGCGATGCTCGATGAGTCATCCGACATGACACCAACATCGGCTTCGATCGACAGAATACCGCCGATGCTGAAACCCAACTTGGCGCTCAGGGTGCCAAGACTCAGATCAGAGCCACCCGAGCGCTCGAGCGTGCTGTCAGCAACCCCAAGTCCTGCGTACATCTTCAAAGCATCAGCTTGCGCTGTACCCGATGCGAGCCCGAGGCCCAACACCGCCGCGCCGAGAAGCTTTTTCATTGACTGTCTCCATCTGTATCTTTGGGTGTGACTCGCATCACGCGTGCCACAACGGCCGTTCTGGCGGTCCACCATCCACATTTTTCCGAAATGCCGTTCAGACACCCCAGCTCTCGAAATGTCGGCCGATTCACATCGCTCTTGAGTGTTTTGTTGACCGCGCCTCATTGCGGCTACCTCACCCGCCTGGATACAAGCGCAGGTATGATTCGGCCCCGGACCCCGTCAGACTCAGGACATGCCCACCTTGCGGATGCCACCAAGCCCGTCAAGACAAGCGCGCATCGACGCTTGTTCACGCGCGTGCGCAACGCGATTTGCCCTGTATGTGCGCGCCCTGTGTCTGCTCACCGTGGCGGCGCTATCGGCCTGTGGCGGGCAGAGCAGCACTGGCAAGGCGGGCTTGCAGCCAGGCGACCCGGTACCAGATGTGGAGCTGCGCACCCTGACCGGTGAGCGTTTGCGGCTGCGCGAGTTCGATGGGCCCGTGCTGGTCAATTTCTGGGCCACCGACTGCTCTATCTGTATCGAGGAGACGCCGATGCTCACAGCCCTGTGGGAACAGCTGCGCGGCGAGGGTTATTCCTTTGTGGCGGTTGCCATGCCGCACGACCGGCCAGACGCTGTGGTCCAGCTGATTGAGCGTACCGGCTGGAAGCATCCGGTAGCGATCGATGTATCCGGCGATGTCCTGGCAGCTTTCGAGAACGTGCCTGGCACCCCGACGAGCTTTCTTATCGCCCGCGACGGCACGCTGGATACGCGACTTGTCGGGCCGGTTGACGGCGCTGAACTCGAGGCGCGCGTGCGCGCACTACTGTAGACACCAAGGACGCAAGAGATGCTCTGGATCAAGGCCCTGCACGTGATCTTCATGGTCACCTGGTTTGCCGGACTGTTCTACCTGCCGCGTTTGTTCGTCTATCACGCCCAGGCGGCTACCGATAACACCGTCCTGCACGAGACCCTGGTGACGATGGAGCGCAAGCTGCTGGCCATCATGAGCCTCGGCGCGCTGCTGACCCTGGTGTTCGGCTTGCTCTTGCTGCTGGTGTGGATGCCCGGCCTGATGACGCTGTCATGGATGCAGTGGAAGCTGCTGTTGGTGTTCGGACTCTTCGGCTATCACATGTGGTGCGCGCGTATTGTCAAGACCTTTCGCGCGGGCGCAAACACCCGCAGCCACGTCTGGTACCGCTGGTTTAACGAGGTGCCGGTGATCTTTCTGGTTGGCATCGTGATTCTGGTGATCGTGCGGCCGTTCTAGCGCTCACCAGGGTCCCGCCCCAGGCATTCACGCCTCCTGGGCGAGAAGCGGCTCGAGCTCCTTCAGCGCGCGCTTGTAGACGCCGCGCTTGAAGAAGATGACCTCGCCGGGCGGTGCCCAGTATTCGATCCAGCGCCAGCGATCGAACTCCGGTTTGTCGCCGGCGGACAGATCCACAGCGGATTCTGCGCCGCACATGCGCAGCAAGAACCAGATCTGCTTCTGACCAATGCAGAGCGGGGACTGGTGGCGACGCACAAAGCGTCTCGGCAGATCGTACTTCAGCCAGTCATCGGTACATCCCAGCACATCGACGTGATCCGGCAAGAGGCCGGTTTCCTCTCGCAGTTCTCGATACATCGCCTGCTCGGGCGACTCACTGGAATCAATGCCGCCCTGCGGAAATTGCCAGGCTTCCTGCCCTACCCGGCGCGCCCAGAACAGCTTGTGCTGCTCATTGCAGAGAATGATGCCGACGTTTGCACGGTATCCGTCACTGTCGATCATCTCGTGTTCTCCGTCCTCACACCGCTACTGATTCTTCCAAAATTTCTAACGACTGACAATTGCCATTTCTGAACCCTGGGGGTTACCCGGGAGCACATCGAGGGCCAGAGACGACTTCACGTGCGCGGCAAGGTTACACCGCGCTGCCCCTGATACTTGCCGCCTCGATCTGCGTACGAGGTCTCACAGATCTCGTCAGACTCGAAGAACAACATCTGAGCCACCCCCTCATTGGCGTAGATCCTCGCCGGTAGCGGTGTGGTGTTGCTGAACTCGAGGGTGACATGGCCCTCCCATTCGGGCTCCAGGGGCGTCACGTTCACGATCAGACCGCAGCGCGCATAGGTGGATTTGCCAAGGCACACGGTCAACACGCTGCGCGGGATACGGAAGTACTCCACCGTGCGCGCCAGCGCAAAGGAATTGGGCGGAATGATGCAGGTCTCGCCCTCCACATCCACAAAGCTTGCATCGTCGAAGGCCTTGGGGTCTACAACCGAGCTGTTGATGTTGGTGAAGATCTTGAACTCCGGCGCACAGCGCACGTCGTAGCCGTAGCTCGAGGTGCCAAAGGAGACGATCCTGTTGCCCGCAGCATCCGCGCGCACCTGCCCGGGCTCGAAGGGCTCGATCATGCCCCGGGTCTGGGCCATTTCACGTATCCAGCGGTCTGACTTGATGGCCATGGTCTTTATCAGGTGTTCTGGATGACGATCTTGGGGAAGGCGGCACTGTAATCCTTGGCACGCGAGGACAAGCGCGCCGCTGCCTTGCGGGCGATCGAGCGATAGATGCCCGAGGTGTGACCATCGGGCTCTGACACCACCGTCGGCCTGCCGCTGTCAGCCTGACGCCTGATGGCAAGCTCCAGCGGCAGCGCGCCGAGTAGCTCCACACCGGCCTCATCGGCCATATGTGAACCGCCGCCCTTGCCAAAGATATGCTCCTCGTATCCGCAGTTGCTGCACACATGGGTCGACATGTTTTCCACGATGCCGAGTATCGGCACTTCGACTTTCTCGAACATCTTCAGGCCTTTGCGCGCATCGAGCAGCGCGATGTCCTGGGGGGTGGTAACAATGATGGCGCCAGACAAGGGAACCTTTTGAGACAAGGTGAGCTGGGTATCCCCGGTGCCCGGTGGCAGATCGATCAGCAGATAGTCCAGATCGCGCCAGCGCGTGTCATTGAGCAGCTGTTCCAGCGCCTGGGTCACCATGGGCCCGCGCCAGATCATGGGCGTCTCCTCATCGATCAGAAAGCCGATGGACATGGTCTGCACGCCGTAGTTTTCCATCGGCTCCAGGCTCTTGCCATCGGTGGACTCGGGTTGCCCGGCGAGGCCCATCATGCGGGGCTGGCTGGGGCCATAGATGTCCGCATCAAGCAATCCGACACTGGCACCCTCGGCCGCCAGGGCCAGCGCAAGATTCACCGAGGTGGTGGATTTGCCAACGCCGCCCTTGCCTGAGGCGACAGCGATGATGTTCTTGACGTTCTCGAGCCGCTTGACTCCCTGCTGAACCGCATGCGCGATCACGGTGTGGCCGATGGTCACCTTGACGTCGGTGGCAGCACCACCGGCCATGATCGTCTCGCGAATCTGGTCGGCGAACTCGGCGGCCCACTTGGCACAGGGGTACGGCAAGTCGAGCGTCAGCGAGACCACTGTGCCATCAATGCTCAGATCCTTCACAGCCTTGGCTTTGCCAAGGCTCTGATTCAAGTGGGGATCGACGATTTGCTCGAGTGCTTGCTCGATCGCGTCGCGCGATAGCTCGGACATGCGAAATTTGACTCCCTGGGCTGGTGGACGCGCTTGGGCTGACTGATAGACTGCGCGACCGAACCCCCGAGCATACACCGCCCGGCATGAGTCGCCGACTACTCGTTACCAGTGCACTGCCCTACGCCAATGGGCCCCTGCATATCGGGCATCTGCTCGAATACATCCAGTGCGATATCTGGGTCCGTTACCAGCGCCTGGCCGGCAATCAATGCCAGTGGGTGTGGGCCGATGATGCCCACGGCACGCCGATCATGCTGCGCGCCGAGGCCGAGGGCATCACCCCCGAGGCGCTGATTGCCCGGGTCAAGACCGAACACGAGCGAGACATCGCAGGCTTTCTGCTCTCGCCGGATAACTTCCACACCACTCACTCGGACGAGAACTGCGAGATTTCGCGCGATATCTACCAGCGGCTCAAAGCGGCCGGGCATATCGTGACTCGCACCATCAGCCAGCTCTACGATCAAGAGCGCGACATGTTTCTGCCCGATCGCTACGTCAAGGGCGAGTGTCCCAACTGTGGTACCGAAGACCAGTACGGCGACAATTGCGAGAACTGCAGCGCCACCTATGACGCCACCGACCTGGTCAACCCGATCAGTCAGGTGTCAGGCTCGGCGCCAGTCAAACGCGACTCGGAGCAGTATTTCTTTGCGCTCGGCAATTTCACCGCGATGTTGCGCGAGTGGACGCGCAGCGGCACCTTGCAGCCCGAGATTGCCAACAAGCTCAACGAGTGGCTGGAATCCGGCCTGCAGGACTGGGACATTTCGCGCAACGCGCCTTATTTCGGGTTTGAGATCCCGGATGCACCGGGCAAGTACTTCTATGTCTGGCTGGACGCGCCCATCGGATACATGGCCTCGCATCGGCATCTGGCAGAACGTACCGGCGAGGACTGGCAAGCGGCCTGGCAGCCGGGCTCGGACGTCGAGCTGTATCACTTCATTGGCAAGGACATCGCCAACTTTCATGGTCTGTTCTGGCCCGCCATGCTCGAGGGCGCAGGATTTCGCAAACCCAATGGCGTGTTCTGCCACGGCTTCCTGACCGTTGATGGGCAGAAGATGTCCAAATCCCGTGGCACTTCGATCACGGTGGATACCTGGCTGCAACACCTGGATGCTGAATCACTGCGTTACTACTTTGCCGCCAAGCTGAGCCCGTCCGTGGTGGACATGAACCTCAACCTTGATGACTACGTGACACGCGTGAACGCCGACCTTGTCGGCAAGGTCGTGAACATCGCCAGTCGCTGTGCAGGCTTTATCACCAAGCGCTTTGACGGGCGCCTTGCCGCGGTCTGGCCTGAAGGCCAGCGCGCTGACTACGAGCATCTGGTGGGTGCGCGCCACATGATCATGGATTACTACGAGGAGCGCGAGTTTGGCAAGGCCATGCGCGAGATCATGGTGCTCGCAGAACACGCCAATACCTGGATCAATGATGCCGAGCCCTGGGTACTGATCAAGGACCCCGAGCGAGCAGCCGAGGTGCAAGGCATCTGCACGGTGGGTCTCAATTATTTTCGCGTCATTGCCACCTATCTTGCGCCTGTGCTGCCTGAGCTTGCCGCCAAGACCGAGGCCTTCCTGAATACACGTCTGTCACTCAAGGAGCTGGAGACGCCCTTGGTTGATCATGCCATCGAGCGGTATGTACCCATGATGACGCGTATCGATCCTGTGCAAGTGGAAAAGGTACTGGAAGCCACTCGCAATGCTGCACCACCGCCAACGGTCGCGCTGGCAAGCGCGAACACCCTGGCGGTGGAGGCCCTGAGCGATGAAATCACGATTGAGGACTTCCAGAAAGTTGACCTGCGTGTGGCAAGGATCATCGAGGCCAAACCGGTAGACGGAGCTGACAAGCTCATTGAATTGACCTTGGATATCGGTCTTGAAACCCGCACGGTGTTTGCCGGCATCAAGGCCGCCTATGCACCCGAGGATCTGGTCGGCAGGCACACCGTCATGGTCGCCAATCTGAAGCCACGCAAGATGCGCTTTGGCGTATCCAGCGGCATGGTGCTAGCCGCCGGGCCCGGCGGATCGGAATTGTTTGTGCTGACGCCCGATGAGGGCGCCACACCCGGCATGCGTGTGAAATAAATGGGTGACACGCTGGCGCACTTCGGACTGCTGTTCGTTGGCGCCGCCATCGTCAACAATTTTGTCTTGGTGGAATTTCTGGGACTTTGCCCCTTCATGGGTGTCTCACGGCGACTCGACAGTGCCGTCGGAACCGGACTTGCCACAAGCTTTGTGCTTACTACCGCGGCCTTTGTCAGCTATCTGGTCGAGCACCTGGTACTGATACCACTGGGCGCCGAGGCCTTGCGGACCCTGTCCTTTATTCTGGTTATTGCCTGCGTGGTGCAGTTCACCGAGATCGCCATCAGACGACGTAGCCCTTTGCTGCACGGCATTATCGGCTTGTACCTACCCTTGATCACAACCAACTGCGCGGTGCTCGGTGTCGCGTTACTGACCTCTCAGCGAGACCGCAATCTGGTGGAATCAACGATCACGGGCCTTGGGGCCGCAGTTGGCTTTACCTGGGTACTGCTCATGTTCACGGCCTTGCGAGAACGCATTGACAATGACGAGGTGCCAGCGCGTTTCCGTGGCGCATCACTTGCGCTCATATCCGCAGGGCTCATGTCACTGGGTTTTCTAGGCTTCTCGGGTATCACGCGCTGATGAGTGCACGTGGCTGACTCCATGTCCACTTTGTTTACCGTGCTGACGTTGGCCGCCGGCACTGCCGCGGTGTTGTATGTGATCGGCCTTGCGCTTGGGCGCTTTTCTCGTCGATCGGCAGATAGTGAACAAGCGCTGCGTGAAGACCTGCTGGATCAGATCGAGGACTGTCTTCCTCGAACCCAGTGCGCACAGTGCGGCTACCCCGGTTGCAGACCCTACGCAGAGGCACTGCTCGAGAACCGGATCGGTATCGACCAGTGCCCGCCGGGAGGGCAGCTCACGATTTCGCGATTGGCTCAGTTACTCGGGCGTCAGGCGAGTGCAAGCCTGGCAACAGAGCCCCCCCGGCAGGTAGCGGTCATCGATGAAGCCAACTGCATCGGCTGTGCACTGTGTCTGCCGGCCTGTCCAACCGATGCCATCGTCGGTGCACATCGCTTCATGCATACGGTCATAGCTGCAGATTGCACCGGCTGCGAACTCTGTCTAGCCCCTTGTCCTGTGGACTGCATTGATCTGGTGGCTCTTGCCAGCAGCCCTGAACGCATTGGCTGGTCAGCGACCTCATGAACACGCTGCCACGCATACAGGGCGGGCTCGCGCTCAAGCGACACAAACCGGGGCTGAATACGCCTGTTGTCAATCTATCCCGGCCCCGTACGCTGGTTTTTCCCTTGATCGGGTACGGCGGCACGGCGCTGCAGCCACGCGTGCGCGTTGGACAAACACTCAACTGCGGTGAGCTGTTGGCCGACGGTATTGCTGCAAGCGCATCAGGCCGAGTGAGCGCCGTTGAAGCACGGCCCTACGCACATCCCAGTGGTACGTGGATGCCAAGCGTTGTACTCGAATGTCAGCCTTGCGTCACTGCGAACACGTGCGAGTCATCGAGTAAACCGAGTGCTCTGAACCTGGACTTGTTACGAGATGCAGGCTTGACTGGTCATGGTGGTGCAGGCTTTTCTACTGCAGCAAAACTTGCCAGGCATGCCGCGCCTTCGCAGTGTCAGGGTCTGATCATCAATGCCGCTGAGTGTGAACCGGGAATAGCCTGCGATGAGGCCTTGTTGATGCACTTTGCTGACGAAGTCATAGCCGGCATTGATGCATTGATTGACTGGCTGCAGCCTCAGCAAACCCTGATTGCCATCGAGGCAGACAAGCACGAGGCGATAAAGTGCTTGCACGACGCCATCGCAAACAAGCAATACATCCGGTTGCAGCGGCTACAACCGATCTATCCATCCGGTGCCGAGCGACCCTTGGTCGATCTGCTGTTACGCCTCGAGGGTCAGCCCCGCTTGCGACGCGATGAGACACCGCTTGATCGCAACCGCATCTGCCTCAACCTTGCCACTGCACACGCAGCAGGACGCATTGCGCGCGGGCACGCCATAACCCATCGACTGATCACTATCTACGGTGACAGGCCCTGTCACGCACGCGTGGCCTTTGGCACCGCGATTGAAACGGTACTTGCAGACACGGGTAACTCACCGAGGGCAGGTGATCGCGTACGCGTTGGTGGTGCTTTGAGCGGCTACGACCTCGCCGACATCAGCGCCCCTGTGACAGCGCAAACCAACGCCCTGTCAGTACACACCGCGCCAAGCGTCCAACCGTCTCGTCCATGCATTCGTTGTGGCGATTGCATATCAGTGTGCCCGGTTGGGCTACAGCCGCAACAACTGTATGCCTACGCCCGTAGCGCTGACGACAAGGGACTGGATAGGCAGGGGCTCGATCACTGCCTCGCCTGTGGTTGTTGCGATATCGTTTGCCCCTCCGAGATTGCGCTCACAGCCAGCTTTCGCCATGCACGCTCACGTCGCCATGCCGACAGATTGAGCGATCGCGACGCGCAACTCGCCAACACCCTGCACGATCGGCACCAGGCACGCCTCGAACGGGAGCAGACTCGGCCAACACGCCAAACTAGGCCCACAACGCCCAGTGAGCCAATCGCCGCAGACGGTATTGCTGCAGCCCTTGAGCGCGCTCGCGCGCGTCGCAAGAGCTGAACATGCCTGCATCAGACTCGGATAGATCACCCACAGCCCGACGTGGTGTGGACCTTGCGCTGCTCAGACAGGACACGGGTGTTCAGCTGCGCACAACGCCTGCGACGATGCGTTACGTCCTGTATGCGCTTGTGCCCGGCACGCTGGCGTACGCTCTGCTCATAGAGGCACGAATCCTCTTCACTGTGGTGATAGCTGCGATCGCTGCAATGGCCTTTGAAGCACTCGCACTGACTCTACGCAAGCGTGATGTTATCCGCACTGTCTCCGATGGTAGTGCTGCGCTGACAGGTGTATTGATAGCCTTGTCAGTCACGCCACTACTACCGGTGTGGCAATTGATCGTGGGAGCGGGCATTGCCATACTGCTTGCAAAACATGCCTACGGCGGCCTCGGATACAACCCATTCAATCCGGCCATGGTCGCCTTCGCCGTCTTGCTGGTGTCTTTTCCTGCTGACATGAGTCACTGGCCGGGAAAGGCCGACCCCGCTAACGAAACTGTCTGGGACACAGTGACGGCGCAAACACCACGCGACCGATGGCGCGAGCTCTTGCGTGAACAGCGGCACCAACACATGGACGAGAAGAGCCTCTCAAGCGCCTCGGCAAAGACCGACGACACCGTGCAGCTGGTTGCCGTCGGTTGGCGATGGAGCAGCGTGGCACTGGCCTGGCTGCTCGGTGGCCTGTTTCTTCTCTGGAGCCGCGTCATCAGCTGGCAGGCGCCGACTGCATTCATCGTGACCCTTGCACTCTGCCATTCGGCAGCCTCGGTGTTCGGCACGACAGCGTTTGACCCGAGTATGACGCTTCTCTCGGGGGCTGCCCTGTTCGGCGCTTTTTTCATCATCACCGACCCGGTCAGCGGAGCTGCTACCGCACGCGGTCGATTGTTGTTTGGATGTGGTGTTGGCTTGATCAGTTTTCTCATACGGCAGTTCGGAAGTTGGCCCGAGGGTCTGGCGTTTGCGGTGCTGATCATGAACAGTGCTGTACCACTGATCGACAGACTCGACACGCCAAGGCACCCGCGATGAAGGCGTCTCTTGCTTTTTCCGCTGTCATCACAGTCATCGTGGTTGTTGTCATGCTCGTCGATGCTGGTTCCCGCGAGCGGATCGAGCAATCACGGGCAGCGCTCACAGCGCTTCGCATGGCACAAGTGCTCCCCGACGGCAGCTTTGACAGCCCACTACCAGGGGACAGGCTGCCAGAGGAGTCCGGGCAAGCTCTTGAACTGTTTGATGAGGATGCGCCGCTACCCATTCATCGTTACTGGCGTGACGGTGAGCCTGCAGCTGCAATCATGCAAGTCACAGTCCCTGATGGCTACAACGGGGATATCGTGCTCCTCGTTGGCGTAACAGCCGACAGGAAAGTGTCAGGAGTGAGGGTGATATCGCATCGAGAAACACCAGGACTCGGAGATGACATAGAGCTACGCCGCTCAGACTGGATCAAGAGCTTTGATGCGCTATCACTTGAGACCCTGCCCCAGAGCGGCTGGGCGGTGGCAAAGCGCGGTGGGCACTTCGATGCCTTTACCGGAGCCACGATTACGCCGCAGGCGGTTATACGGGGCGTCTATAACTCGCTGGTGTGGTTTGAGCAACATGCCACCACCGTCTTCGAGCAGCCACGGACACACGCGTCATGAAAGTCAGCACGCAGGAGTTGATAGTCGATGGTCTCTGGCGACGTAACCCCGCTCTGGTACAGCTGCTTGGCCTATGTCCCTTGCTGGCGGTCAGCAGCACAGCAATCGATGCACTTGCCCTGGGCCTGGCAACGCTTGTGACCCTGCTGGTGTCAAACCTGGTGGTATCACTGCTACGTCAATGGATAGCACCGGCAGTGAGGCTTCCGATGCAGATTGCCGTCATCGCAGGCACCGTCACGGTGATTGAATTAGTGACCGCCGCCTACTTACCTGCCTTGCATGACTCGCTCGGTATTTTTCTGCCTCTGATCGTCACCAACTGTCTGATCCTGGCGCGCAGCGAAGCCTTTGCTCGTCACCAAAGCCCTGCGCCAGCAGTGATAGACGGGCTAGCCACCGGCAGTGGATTTGCACTGACCCTGTTGGCGCTGGGCATGCTCCGCGAAGTCATCGGCCAGGGTAGCCTGTTTGCAGGAGCCGAACGACTGACAGGAAGTCACAGTGCGGTCGCTGGCATCCAGGTATTTTCAGCAGAACACGGACTGATCCTTGCGGCATTACCACCCGGAGCGTTTATTCTGCTTGGACTCTTGCTGGCGGTGTGCAGTCCGGCGTACACATCCAGGCGCAGTTCGGCTGCCAGGCCCTGATGAATTGAAGCTGCATGCTGTTTACTGATGACAGAACTCGCACTCGTGACCTGTTTCGCGAAGCGTTCAAAAAGCACCGCGCCGGTGAGCCACTCGAGCCACTGGAAAAACAGGTCGCCACACTGGTCGAGGAACATCCGGAGTATCACGCCTTGATCCTAGGCTCGGACGACGTGCTCGATCAGGACTTCAACAGCGAACACGGTATCGAGAATCCGTTCCTGCACCTCGGCTTGCACCTCGCTCTACGCGAGCAGGTCGGCACAGATCGACCGCGGGGCATCCGCGATATTACGCGTGCCCTACTGCTGAAGACAGGCGATGGACACGAAGCTGAACATCGGATGATGCCCTTGCTCGCTGACATGCTGTGGGAAGCTCAGCGTCAGGGCCGAGCGCCCGATGAAGCAGGTTATCTGGACAGATTGCGACACCTGCTCTGACCACCAGATAACAGAACGTTTGCCTCGCCACTTATGACCTGACTCACGATCAGAGCAAGCACCAGGGCCCAAATGCCTTGTGGCTCACGGCTTGAGGCCAGGACAAATCAAGGATCTGCGGCGGGCGTCGATTGTCACTGGATGATCGATTCAACGCTTCAGTGCATCTCAACGTCGAGGCTTCACATCCTCCTCTTGTCAGCGGGGCTGACAATCTCAAGCTCACTCGCGGCCAACAGTTGGGAAACTGCACCCGAGCTGTGGGTTGATCAGGACAGTCTGCAGATCGGTCGTGGCAGCTATGTGCGCTCCGAATCTGACGAACGTGCGGCCCTCCATCGAGCGCCAAACCACTTTCAGAGCGCCGGTGCAAGCAACAATCCGGACCAGAGCATCGCTGGCAGGCTGCTCCTGGATGTCAGTGCGACCAGTCACAACGAACAGACGATCTGGGGGCCGTGGTTGCGCAGTACCGGTGTTTCAGACAATGCGCGCCAACTGATCGCGTTTCTTGAGACCGTTGAACATCACGGCTTATCTGCGACGGCCTACCGCCTGGACGTGCTCAAGCGCGACATCGCCGAGCGTGAAACCGCCGCAACACTAGTCGCATTTAAAGCCGCCGGTGCTCGCGCGCAACGTCTTGTCCGCACCACAGATGACGCAGCTTTCATGGACACCAGCCTTGCTGTAACAGAACAGGCTGGCAAGCGCGGCGCTCGGCTTGAACGGCTACTGCATTCGGCTTTCACACGATTAGCCAGGGACCTTGGTCAAGGTGTCGTTGATCCGAGAAAGACACAGAGTCGAATGTTCCGGGACGCACCGACAGTCAATACGGTCCAGCTCATGGATGACATTCACGCCGGACGCCTTGATGTCAGAACCGCCTTGCGATCTGTCATGCCGAACAATGCCGACTATCAGCGCTTGCTGTTGAACATGGCAGCACTGCTTGAGGAGCGAGACAGCGCCACACCACGTACTCACGTACCGGAGATCGGCGCGATGTGGGTCGGACATCATCACAGTGACATCATGTTCTTCAAGCGCCGCATGGTGGAGACGGGCGATATGGACGCTAACACCGTCATTACACCCATGTTTGATGCACCGCTGAAGCTTGCGATCATGCAGTTTCAGGAGCGCCATGGTATACCCGGATCAGGCATTGTCGACGCGCGTACACGCAAACTGATGAACGTCAGCGTACATGAGGCGATCAGCGAAGTTGCCCTGAGCCTGGAGCGGTGGCGATGGATGCCGCGTGAACTCGGCGAGCGCCATATTTTCATGAACCTGCCGAGCTATCGCATGAAGATGATTGACGATGGCGAAGAAGTGATCGACATGACTGTTGTCATCGGCACGAAAGCACATCGCACACCGGTATTTTCACGCGATATGTCCTACCTTGAGGTCAACCCAACCTGGACCGTTCCGCGCTCTATCGCTTACAGGTCGCTTCTACCCAAGGAAATGGCTCAGCCTGGCTACCTGCGCACACGCAACTTTGAGTATCTGGAAAGACGGAACGGATTGCTCTACCCCATTGCCTATGACACAGTGCAACCCGAAGACCTGCACAAAAGGCCCTTTCCCTATGTACTGAAGCAGAACGCAGGCTCCAACAATGCACTCGGGCGCGTCAAATTCATGATGCCCAACCAGTACGCCATCTATTTTCACGATACTCAAGCAAAGACACTGTTCGATCTACCGGATCGTGCGTACAGCAATGGCTGTGTTCGTGTTGCTGATGCAGAGCACTTGACTCGCACAATTCTCGGGATCGATGGGCGTTCTGATCGCACGATTGATGACATCTGGAATAGCACTGATACCCAGCGTATTACGTTGAACACGCCAATACCCTCACACATGACGTACATCACCACCTGGGTAGACGAGGACGGAAGCCTGCAAAAACGCAAGGATATCTATGCGCAAGACAGCCTGCTGCACAAGGCTCTGGTAAAGGCAGGGACACTGTTGACCGATATCGAGGCCGAAAATCTGTCAGCAAGTACTGAGACTCTTACGCCCTCCCCACGCGTCGCGGCACAACGTGGTTAGTGTGCTAGACGGCTCTTGAGACTCGACCCCTGGCATGCCAGGGACTACCATGCCCTCAAGGGGACATGGGTCATTCGGGTATGAGTAATAGCATTGCCGTGATCGGCGCTGGGTCAGTAGGGATTTCCAGCGCCATTCACTTGCAGCAGCGTGGCTGGAGAGTCACGCTGGTCGACCGAAAGGCACCGGCATCAGAGACCTCCTGGGGCAACGCGGGAGTCATTAATCCATCATCCTTCGTGCCGCTCAACAACCCCGACTTGCACAACTCACTCGGTCGGTATCTGCGCAACACGAGCGGCTCCTTGCGCTTTCAAAAAGCTCACCTGCTCAAGCAACTGCCATGGGTACTTGGCTTTCTTGAGGCCAGCAAAACGCGTCGCGCTCAGGCAAGCTCGCACGCCCTGTTCATGCTGACACGTCAGGCAGTCGATGAACATCGCGCGCTGATGCAACGCACTGGCAATGCCGCTCGATTCTCGGAAACCGGTTGGCTAAAGGTATTCAGAAACGGCGGACCAGAGCGCGCAAGCCAGGCATTGACAGGTTTTGCCGGGCGCATGATGCACGAGCTTGGGATCGACATAGAAGTACTCGATCGTGATGCCCTGCAAGCACGGGAGCCCACACTGAGGCCAATTTTCAATTCGGGCTATCACTTGAGAGCCGGGGGGCGTGTCGATAACCCGGGCCTATTGATGCGCGAACATGCAGAGCGCTTTGTCGCTGATGGCGGAAAATTGTTGCATGGCGATGTTTCCGAGATAGAAGAGAAACAGGACTCAGTGAGCTGGACATGTGAAGGCGAACTGAAAAGCAGCGATCGCGTGTTGTTATGCGCAGGCCCCTGGAGTGGCGACTTGCTAGCGCGTGCAGGTTACGACGTTACGTTGGGTGTAGAGCGCGGCTACCACGCACACTACGAGCTCAAAGGTGACGTACCCGCGCACTCGGTTCACGATGTCGACGGCGAGTACATCGTAGGCCCAATGACCGGAGGCTTGCGCTTGACCACAGGCGTTGAACTAGCACCCCGCGATGCGCCTTCTGATCTATCTCAACTTGAACAGGTCGAGCCACGTTTGTTCGAAGCCTTTGATGTCACCGGACGCACAGATGAGCCGGTCTGGCGTGGTGCGCGCCCTACCCTTCCAGACAGTGTTCCCGTGATTGGTCCCGCTCCGCGCAGTGACAGGCTGTGGGTAAACTTCGGCCACCAGCACATTGGCTTGATGACAGGGCCTGTGAGTGGCAAGCTGGTGGCGCAATTGCTCAGCGGTGAACAAGCCGATGCAGACATGCGCGCCTTTGCTCCGTCACGCTGGATAACGCGGCGCCGCAAGGCTCGCGCCAACTCCTGGCTCGCCAGACGGCTGCGGGCCTGACAAACGCGCAAGGATTGCAAGACAGCTCAGCCGAGGGCGCGCTTGCTCTCCTGCCACAGCGATTCAAGAGCTTTGATATCAAGTGACTCAAGCGACAGCTCACGTCTGCCAGCCAACACCTCCACCTGCCTGAAACGCGTCTCGAATTTGCGCGTCGCTCGACGCAAAGCCGTCTCTGCATCGACTCCGAGGTGTCGAGCGAGATTCACGACACTGAACAAGACATCACCCAATTCATCTTCAATGGCATCTGCATCCTGCTGTGATTGCGCTTGTTCAAGCTCACCACACTCCTCCTCAAGCTTTGCTCTGACCTGTGCAATGTCTGGCCAATCAAAACCGACGCGCGCTGCACGCTTTTGAATTTTTTCAGCGCGCACCAATGCAGGCAAGGCCAGCGCGACGTCGTCCAGTGCTGATGAGTGACCCTTGCCGTTTTTCCGTGTAGAGCGCTCCAGGGCCTTGGCGTCCTCCCACGCTGAATGCAGTGCATCCGAATCAAGCTGTTGCCTGGTATCGCCGAACACATGAGGGTGCCGGCGGCGCATCTTGTCGCAAATCCCCTGTGTCACATCGTCAAACGAGAACGCACCTTGCTCCTCTGCGATACGTGCATGAAATACCACCTGCAACAGCAGATCTCCAAGCTCACCCTTGAGCTCTTCAAGATCGCCGCGCTCAATAGCGTCAACCACCTCGTGCGCTTCTTCAAGCGTGTAGGGTGCGATGGAGCCAAAGGTCTGCTCGATATCCCATGGGCAGCCGGTCTCGGGGTCTCTGAGTCGCGACATGATCGCGACCAGCTCATCCACCTGATGTGTCATCCCGCAGCCAGTCCGGCGTGCGCTCAACGTGCCTAGAAGGAGACGTTCAAACCCAGATGAAAACCTGAATCCACATTCACACCAATATAGTCGTTGGTGTCAAAGGAAATACGCCGGTAACCGAGGTATGCGCGCGCTTGCGGTATAACTTCTACCTGCAGGCGCGCCCCAATTTCTGTGTACTTGTCCGCATCGGTAAAGCTTGTGATACTCGGTGCTATAAAGGCCTCGCCTATGAGCTCCACCGGGGTATGCCTGGAAGAAGCGAGTAGCAGACCCGCTTGAATCCCGATCCCCAGAGCCCCGACCTTTTCGCTGTCAGCGCCATTGATAACGATCTCCTCGTCAATCTCCAGCTCGCCATAGACCGCTCTGAAGCCGGCTCCCAGTGTGTAGACGGAGTCTTTTGACTGACGCTTGCCGCGCGCCATGAGCGTCGCGTGCAAGAGGTTGTCACCCGATTCGTTGACAAAACCACCAAGCACGAGCTCGGAGCCGCCACCCGCCTGGAATTGATAGGGGTTCAACAACACGGCAACATTCGCCGTTTCATTGCTCAACGAAAAGTCCACGCCAGTCGCGCCGGCGTTGGCCGCGCACGCAAGCATGAGGACACCCGCCAGTGCATTCTTCATTTTCACCCCGACTATCCGAACTCTATTGACGCAGCAATAGAGAATAGTCGGGAAATCAGCACCTACAAGCGCAATGTGCATGACACGCCGGAATACCGGCAATGCGCGGGCGTCACCACCGAGGATCGACTTTGAGCAGATCGCTGACGCGGTTTTCCAGGCGCGATACTGATACCTTCTCGCTCGTACCGAGCTCCTGCGCAAACAATTGCACGCGTAGCTCCTCAAAGGCCCAGCGCAGTTTCTCGTGCTGGTCTGTGTAGGTGCCATCGCCTACTGGTTGGGGCAATTGTTGAAAGGCCTCCCAGACAGGCAGGAACTCGGAACGCCTGCGCCGATCCTTGTCCGGCTCACGGTCAATAGCATCGAGACGCTTGTTCATCGCCTCAAAATACACCGGCAAACGTCGCAGACGCCACTGGCCGGTTGAGGTCACAAAGCCCTCGAAGATCAGCGACGCTATCTGTTCTTTGATATCCGCGGCAGCCTCGATCCAACTGAGTGCAATGCGCCCTTCAATACGGCGTGCAACCTGACGATGGCGTTCGAGCACGTCAGCAACGCAGTCAGCAAACTCATTGGCTATCCCAACAAGCTCCGCACGCCTGGATTCAAGCGCGCCATAAAAGGCATCGCGTGTTCGTGGTCTCTGCCCATCCGGCATGAAGGCATGATCGATGGATGCATCGATGATGTCATTGATCAGCGTATTTTTGGTGCCAAAGGGAGCAAAACGCAACGCCATCACATCAACGCCTGGCAATTTACGAGCGAGGTAGCGAACCTCTTCACGAAGTACAAGGCGATAGAGAGCACGCACTCCTGATGGCATGGCCGCGTTGGCGTCACTCAGACTTGCAAACAAACGTACACCCACACTGCCATCAGCCTTGACGTGCAGTGCTGGATAACCTTGCATGGTCACACCACGATTATCCACATCCACACACTCATCAAGATCACCAAAGTTCCAGTCGCTTACAGACTCATGCTCAAGACTGTCGTCGCCAAACTGTACTAATGATTCTTCTACCTGATCCTGATAGCGTCGCTGCAGCACCTCAAGATCACGCCCCTCATCCACAGGCTTGCCTACATCATCGGTTACAACAAACCGCATACGCAGATGCGTCGGCAATACCGACTCATCCCAGGCAGACAAGGAGATCTCGGTACCCGTCATCTTCAACAGTTGCCGAGACAAGGCCGAGACCAGGGGTGCATCACTGACCTGCATGGCTGCACAGCAGGCACTGGCGTAATCTGGAGCAGGCACAAAATTACGGCGAAGCGGCTTGGGTAACGCCTTTATCAACACAGCGATCTTTTCTTCCAACAGTCCTGGCACCAACCACTCACAGCGCTGAGCCGAAACACGATTGAGCAAAGCCACCGGGCAAACAAGAGTCACACCGTCGTTGGTTTCTCCAGGGGCAAAGTGGTAGGTCAAAGGGAGGACCAAGCCACCTATCTCGATCTGATCAGGGTATTCCCTGTTGTCAATGTCACCGGCGCCATCGGCAAGCAGTTGCTCACGTGAATAGAACAGGCCACGTGGATTAACCTGCTCGAACTCAACACGCCAGGTTTCAAAGTTCGCAGTTGAACAGATGTCGTCTGGCAACAAGGCATCATAGAAGCGCACCAGAGACTCCGGATCTATGACGATGTCACGCCGGCGTGTCTTTTCCTCAAGAGTCATAACCTCATTCAACAGCGCCTGGTTGTGACGATGAAACTCCGCACGGGTCTGAATTTTGCCCCCCACCAACGCATCTCGAATGAATATCTCGCGACACTCACGCGGATTG
This sequence comes from uncultured Granulosicoccaceae bacterium, assembly GCA_937922675.1. Lineage (GTDB taxonomy): Bacteria > Pseudomonadota > Gammaproteobacteria > Granulosicoccales > Granulosicoccaceae > Granulosicoccus. The sequence continues at coordinate 306,791 of CALAJN010000014.1, read as the reverse complement.
ATACGTGCATAGTCGACACGTCGTTTGGCATTGATGACAAGACCATACAATGTGGACTGTGCAAAGGCTGAGACCCTGCCGGCCTTTTTTTGCCAGTGTGCGTCGCGATAGCTATATTGCAACAAGTGCGCTGCCGCACTCTCAATCCACGCAGGTGATATCGCACCCACGCTGCGCGCGAATACACGGCTGGTCTCGGCAATCTCGGCAGCCATGATCCACTTTGGAGCGCTGGGCTTGGCTCCGGCTTTTGCCACGGCAGCCTCGGTTCGCGCGGCAGCTTTTTGTGGCTTGGCACCGGGTCGCTCCGCGCGACGAAACAGCACAGAGCCTGGAAATATTTCCATGTGTCGGTTACGTGTACCCAGATAGTCACGCTTGTCAGTACGCGTGGCTACATTGGCCAGCAAACCTGTCAACAAGGCACGATGAATGTTGTCTTCCTCTGCGGGAGTTGTGTTTATGGTGAATTTCAGCTCGCGCACCAAGAGCAGCAACTGACGACGCACATCCATCCATTCAAGAATACGCATGGGCGCAAGGAATCGCTGCTTGCACATCTTCCTGAATTTTGAATTGGATAACGCCTCCTTCTGTACCGACACAAAACTCCACAGGTTTAGCCACGACAGAAAATCGGAACGCTCGTGGTTGAACTCCGCATGCAACTCATCGGCTGCCTGACGTTTATCAAAAGGACGATCACGCGGGTCCTGTACTGACAGGGCACTGACAATGGTGAGCACTTCATCAAGAGCGCCTTCGTCTACAGCGGCGAGAACCATTCGACCAAGACGCGGATCGATCGGCAACCGCGCTAGACGCTTGCCGAGTGGCGTAAGCTCGCGTGCGGTATCGAGCGCTGCAAGCTCTTGCAATGTACGATAACCATCATTGACGAAACGCGGCTCCGGTGCTTCTACGAAAGGAAAGCTATCTATCGCGCCGAGCGCCATCGATCGCATCTGGAGTATGACGGCAGCCAGATTGGTACGAAGGATCTCCGGTTCGGTAAACTCCGGACGCGCATCAAAGTCCTCTTCATCGTACAAGCGAATGCACACACCTGGCGCAACACGCCCGCATCGCCCCTTGCGCTGATTGGCACTCGCCTGCGATATTTTTTCGACCGGTAGACGCTGAATCTGACTGCGCACGCTGTAGCGCGACACCCGCGCGAGTCCCGTGTCGATCACGCTCCGAATACCCGGCACAGTCAAGGACGTCTCAGCGACATTGGTGGCAAGCACGATCCGCGGTGCGGTATGCGCTTGAAAGATCCGGCTTTGATCTGCATTCGAAAGCCGGGAGAACAGAGGCAAGATTTCAACTCCGCGGAAGAGCCTGTCATGACTCGCCTGCTTGCCAAGCAGGTCTGCAGCTTCACGAATCTCGCGCTCTCCCGGGAAGAACACCAGAACATCATGCTGGCGCTCTGAAAGCAGTTCCCGACAGGCCTCGACAACCGCCTCGGACATACCCTCGGCGGTGGACGCATCCTCGGACTGCGTGCCATCTTGCCCAAGGCCCGGTGGTGCATAGCGAACCTCCACCGGATACGTTCGACCCTCAGCCTGAATGATTGGCGCGTTGTCAAAGTGCCGGGCAAAGCGCTCGGGATCAATGGTTGCCGAGGTGATGACAAGCTTCAAATCGGGACGCCGCGGAAGCAACTTCTTAAGGTAGCCGAGCAAGAAATCGATATTCAACGAACGCTCATGCGCCTCATCGATGATCAAGGTGTCATAGGCCTTGAGCAGCGGGTCACGCCGGGTCTCGGCTAGCAGAATACCGTCGGTCATCAACTTGATGCGTGTCGACGCACTCACCTGATCTGAAAACCGGATCTTGAACCCGACCTCCTGACCCACACTCGTACCCAGCTCACTCGCGATACGGCTTGAGACACTTCGCGCCGCGAGACGCCGCGGCTGCGTATGCCCGATCAAGGCACCATCAACCGCGCGCCCACCCGCAAGACAGATCTGCGGCAGCTGCGTGGTCTTGCCCGACCCCGTCTCACCGCACACGATCACCACCTGATGCTGCTCCAACGCCGCAAGAAACTCCTCGCGCCGCTCCAGCACAGGCAGTTGGGCCTGGGGTCGGACCACGTTAACTGATTGATTCATCTAAAAAAAGTCTTGAATAAGGGCTGAAAGCAGCCCTATTCGCCATCAAACAACACAAATCGTAGCTGTTTAAGCCCCCGAGTCAGCATAACTAACCGATGGCTCCCGTACGACATGACCAACCGCTGTATTCGCCGTCGTCCTGCCGGGGTTAGAAACAGCGAGCTGACGCAACATCATCACAGCGTAGTGGAAAGAACCTACAGCCAGAGATTCAGTCCACTCTGGAACACGCTTGAGGCACCCCTCTTCTTCCAGCTTCTGCTCGACCCAGGATTGCCTAGCGAGTTGCAACTCACGCAATGAACCGCAATTCAGTAAGTCCTGCAATGTCTCGTAGTCCAGCCGTCCACCTCTTCTGCGCGGGCGTTGCAGCTCTGCATAGCCACCACGCTTCCACTCCGAGGGATGTTTAATCACACCCGCTCGCACCATGTTCAAGTCTATGTATACGAGCACGCGTGCCAAATGGAGATCGCTCTGCACGGCAGTGGCGTGGTACCGGTCCTCCCAGAACGCACCGCGCCGCTGCTGTCGATAATTGAATTCCTGTGCTGTGCGGCCCGAGATCAATTGCATACTTGATGCAATGACTCCATCCCCGGTGTCTCGCACCAATAGATGAATATGGTTACGTGTCACAACGTAGTCGAGCACGCTGAGCCCGAATCGTTTGCGAGCCTGAAATAGCCAGTAGATCCAGCGACGCCTATCAATATCCGAGCCGAGCAAAAACTCGCGCTGGTGGCAACGTTGAGTGATGTGCCAGACCTGGCCTGTGACGAAGTGCCTGTGCGCACGCGCCATACCGTCCCTCCTTGAACGAAATCCGCATCCTCATTGATGCGGCGCCGCTTCATGCGACTGAAACAGTTGTAACACTGAGGGAGTTAGCACTGCAAGGGCGACGCACCCCTTATAAGTTCTGCAAAGCCGGGTTCGGGCGCCAATTAGCGCCTGTATTGCCCCGTATTTGGCGAATTAACTTCCACTAAACAATCACTTACCGTGGTCCGACCCCACGGGGTCAGCCGGTGACGCGGATGATGTCGTAGCGGATGTTGGCCCCGCGCAGGCGTTGCTTGGCTTCGACGAGGCGATTCTGGTCGAAGAAGGGACCAACGCGCACGCGGTGACCGGTGGCACCGTTTGCGTCCTGACGGGTGACGATGAAGGCCTCCAGGCCTAGCAGCAACACCGCTGCCCGAGCTCTCTCGGCGTCACCAGGTTCGCGAAAATTACCCGCTTGCAGGAAGTAGGACTCCTGACCGAGACTGGAAGCGGGGATCTCCGCATAGCCTTCCGCGGCGAGGCTTCGACCGCTGATGCTTTGAACGTTGCCGGGCACCACACGCGTTGCAGGCTGAATGATTTGTTGAGGCTCTGGTGCGGCAACAGCCGTCACCACCGGTGAGGCGGCCTTCTCTGCCGGCAGCACGGTGTAGAACTCGTAGTTATCGGTCGTGGTCGGTGCCTCAAGTGCCCGCACGTCAACCAGTGAACTATCGACTGGCAGGCGCGAGAGCAGCATCACAAAGCTGATGACAAAGCCTACGAGCAGGCCGAGCGCCAGCACGAAGAACCGGGTATTGGCGGGTTGTGACGCCAAGCTACATCACCTCGGGGGTCGATACATCGATGAGAGTCAGCCCATTGACCAGCACTTGACGCACTGCAAGCAGGAGACAGAGACGTGCTTGTCGCAAGGCATCGTCGTCCACCAGAAACTTGTGACCGTTGTAGTAGCTATGTAGACCATTGGCGAGATCTCGCAAGTAGCCTGTCACTTGATGTGGCTCACGCGCGATGGCAGCTCGCTCGAGCAACTCAGGCCAGGTTGCCAACAGTGTCAAAAGCTCTGCCTCTGCGGGCTCTACCAGTTGATCGAGCGCTGCAAGACCTGCATCCTGCTCAAAGGCGAGATTGCGATGCCCGAGCTCACGCAACACGCTACAGATGCGCGCGTGCGCATACTGAACGTAGTAGACCGGATTTTCGTTGGAGCGTGACTTGGCAAGATCGAGATCAAAATCCAGATGCTGCTGATAACGTCGCATGACATAAAACCAGCGCGCCGCATCGGTACCGACTTCTTCGCGCAGCTCGCGCAGCGTTACAAAAGAACCTGAGCGTGTGGACATCTGTACGCGCTCGCCACTGCGGTAGAGGATGGCAAACTGGATGAGCAAAAATTCAAGACGCTGTGGATCATGACCCAGTGCTTCGCATGCAGCCTTCATTCGGGTGACGTAGCCGTGATGATCTGCACCAAATACGTAAAGCACTTGCTCAAACCCGCGTGCAAGCTTGTTGTCGATGTACGCGATGTCTGAGGCGAAGTAGGTGGTGCGCCCATCGTCGCGTACAACCACTCGGTCCTTGTCGTCGCCAAAGGCGGTGGATCGGAACCAGCGTGACCCATCCTTCTCATACAGATGACCCGCACTCGCCAGACGTTCCACTACCTGTTCAACATCGCTGGCAATCGAGCGCTCACTGAACCACTCATCGTAGTTGACACCAAACTCACCGAGGTCAACTCGAATGTCCTCGATAATCGCCTCGAGCCCATGGTCAAACACCCTACGCCACGCGTTGTCACCGAGAGCGGTTTGCGCCCGCTCGATCAGTGCATCAACATGGGCTTCCTTGTCACCCGTTGTGGTGCCGTCTGCAGCAACGACCTCGTCATCCACAACGCCGCTGAACACCGCCGCAGGATCTCGCTCAAACGCGTCACCCTCCGTTTCACGAAGGGACGCTGCGATATCGTTGATGTAGTCCCCTCGATAGCCATTTGACGGGAAGGCAAAGTCTGCTGCGGTACCTGCGGAGAGATATCGCAGCCACACACTGAGCGCGAGAATGTTCATTTGCCGACCGGCATCGTTGACGTAGTACTCGCGCTGGACATCAAACCCTGCCGCGCTCAACAGATTGGCGATGGTGGCGCCCAGGGCTGCACCGCGACCGTGCCCTACATGCAAAGGGCCAGTGGGATTGGCCGATACGAACTCCACCTGAATGCGCTGCCCCTTGCCAACCTCGGAACGACCGAACGCATCACCCTCATCGAGCACGCGACGCACGACATCGGACAAGGTCGATTCACTCGCAAAGAAGTTGATGAAGCCTGGGCCTGCAATAGTGACCTCGCGCACCGACTCGGAGGCTGGCAGAGCCGCAACCAGCGCATCGGCCATGTCGCGCGGCTTGACACCAGCAGGCTTGGCCAATTGCATGGCCAGATTGGTCGCAAAGTCACCGTGCGTGGGATCTTTTGTCCGCGTCACGGTGATTTGAGGGGAGACATCAGACGGCACAAGGCCATCGGTCTTCAGCGTCGCGAGTGCGTCAGCGAGCTGCTCTTCGAGTCGCGCTTTCACAGGGACGCTTCGATGCCAACAGGAGGAAAGTGGGAGGATGCTGCAGTGGCTGCGGCATCAAGAGTCAAGTCTAGCACCGCCACGCTTTGTCTCCGCGTCTGTTGCGTATCCTTAAAACAAATCAGCCGGATCCACATCAATGGACCAGCGCACCTGACGTGCACCCTCAAGAGCATCGATGACCGACGCCAGGCGCGCGAGCGTCGTGTGAAGCTTGGCGCGAGAGTCACCCAGCAGTAGCAAACGCGCACGATAGCGGCCCGCGAGACGCTCCATGGGCGCTGGCGCTGGCCCAAGTAGTTCGACCTCACCCACCGCATCACGCGCCTCGAGATCCTTGCCGAGAAAATCGGCCACTGTGTCGAGGAATTCAATCGGCCGCTGCGGGTTCACCGCATCGCTGCGTATCAGAGCCACATGACCAAACGGCGGCCAGCCCGCTACGCGCCGCTCTTGCATGGCGACTTCAGCAAACGCGTCGTAGCCCTCGGCAATCAAGGTTTGCAACATCGGATTGTCGGGGTTGCGCGTCTGGATCATCACCATCCCCTGTGCGCTTTCGCGCCCTGCGCGCCCTGCAACCTGCAAGATCAGTTGACCCATCTGCTCGAGCGACCGAAAGTCAGTACCAAAAAGACCTCTGTCTGCATCGAGGACACCGACCAGTGTCAGCGCAGGAAAATGATGCCCCTTGGCAAGCATTTGTGTACCGACAAGCAGGCGCGCTCGTCCAGTCACAGCGCGCTCAAGCTGCTCCTCCAGCGCCCCCTTTTTTCGGGTGCTGTCTCGGTCAATGCGGGCGATCTCAACATCAGGAAAGGCCTCCGCCAATGCCGCCGCGACCCGTTCGGTGCCATGCCCTACGCGATCAAGCTGCACCGAGCCGCAGCTGGCACAGGCAACCGGTAGATCACGCTCGGCACCACAGTGATGGCAACGCAACCGCCCTGAAGCTGCATGAACCGTCATGTGGGCATCGCAACGTTGGCAGTCGGCCGCATCACCACAGTCATTGCACAACAGCGCAGGTGCAAATCCTCGACGATTTATGAACACCAGCGCTTGTGAACCCGCATCGAGATGCTCTGCAATGGCATCGACCAGCCGCTCACTCAGCCCCTCGGTCAAGGCGCGTTGACGGATGTCCACCAGCGCGAGAACAGGAGGCTGTGCACCGGTCGCTCGCGCGGTGAGGCGCAGCTCTGAAAAGCGATCAACGGCGACATTGCGCAGCGACTCGAATGACGGTGTCGCACTGCCGAGCACCACCGGGCAGCACGCATCTCGCCCACGCATCAGGGCAAGGTCGCGCGCATGGTAGCGAAAGCCGTCCTGCTGCTTGAGTGAGCCATCGTGCTCTTCATCAACGATCACCAGGCCCAAACGAGGCAAGGGCACGAGCACCGCCGACCGCGTGCCCACCACCACATCGGCATGACCCAGCGCAGCGAGCAACCAGGCCTGCGACCGCTCGGTGTCGTTCAAACCAGAATGCAGACTCACAAGACAACCGGACAAGCGGGCGGAAAAACGGCCCATGAGCTGCGGCGTCAACGAAATCTCAGGCACCAGGACCAGAACCTGTTCACCGCGCAGTCGAGCCGCCTCTATCGCCTGCAGATACACTTCGGTCTTGCCGCTTCCGGTCACACCGTTGAGCAGGAAGGTTTGCTGCTGCCCAAGCGAGGACACAATCGCCGCCAGCGCGGCCGCTTGCTCACCCACCAGCCCGGGCCCGCTGGACTTTGCCTGATTGACAGGCAGCGAACGACTCATCGTCACGGTGACCGAACCTCGCTCGATCAGCGGAGCCAGAGAAGCTCGCCAACGAGCGCTGATCGTCGAGAGACTCGTGGCGTCAGCACTACCGGTGTCGGCGAGACGCTCTATCAGGCGCCGCTGCACCGGGGCACGTCCGAGGGTAGGCATCAGCTCGTCCACACGTTGCGCAAGCGTAAAAATCTCGCGCTGCTTCAAAGCCGCAGGTGCACCATCCCTCAAGGCTCTGGGCAGCGCAGCTGCCAACACCTCGCCAATCGGATGGTGGTAGTAACTGGCGGCCCAGACCAGCAGTGACATCATCTCTGCGGGCAAGATCGGCGAGCTATCGATAACAGAGCCCACCGGCTTGAGGCGCCCGGGCGCTACACTGGATTCAGCGGAGCTGGACACCACCACGCCGATCAGCTGCCGCCGACGAAACATGACAGCCACACGCATGCCGGCCACCGGAATTGGCGCATCCAATGACCACCGGTAGTCAAACAGCCGCGCGACCGGGGTCGGTACGGCCACCTGCACTATCGGCGCAGCCTTGTTCGCACCCATGTCTGAGGGTGTCCGCACGGCGAGCAAATCAGAAGGCATTTCGAGAGCTGATTCAGGCGCTTTGGACCCACTCTCGCGGCTCGGTCTCGGACTCACTTGAGGAGCAGTGTTCGACTGGCGATCGATTTATACCCGTTATCCACACAATCTGTGGACAACCCTGTGAGTACATTATGGAATTGGTCCTGCCAAGCCGACGCTAGCAGGCTGATCAAAAAGTGGACAAAAATTGACCAACTGACATATTCTTTTATTAAACAACAGTTTACAGCACCTTTCTCGGCCACAACTCCGTCATCTACACGAAGCAAAGAGACTCGGCAAGCGGTTTTTGACCGTGTGCATAAGAGATTGGAAAAACCTACCAAATACACGCGTTCAACGCCAATATTACGACACGACAGGCTGTGATTGCCGGTTGTCAGCGGCCTCCAGATCCGGTGCTTGGGGGCTGCCCGTTTACTCACCTCAATCGAGGGTCTTGACCTCGGCGATCAGCGCCTCAAGTGACTCACGCGCATCACCAAACATCACACGCGTATTGGGCGCAACCATCAGAGGATTATCGAGCCCGGAATGACCGATCCCGTTACCTCGCCTGAGCACGATGACACGCTTCGCCTGATCGGCAGCCACCACATTCAACCCCTCGAGCTCACCGCCCTCACTGCCACGCGCGCGCGGATTGACGATGTCATCAGCACCGACCACCAGAGCCACATCAACCGTTTCAAACTCGGCATTGATGTCATTTGCATCCACGATCTGCTCGTACGGCACACCCGCCTCTGCCAGCAGAATGTTCATGTGTCCTGGCAAACGGCCGGCCACAGGATGGATGGCAAAACGCGTTTTTACGTCACGCTCGGACAACAACTGAGTCAGTTCACGCAATTTGTGGTGCGACTGAGACACCGCCATACCGTAGCCCGGCACGATCACGACCTGATTCGCGTAACCCAGCGAAACCGCGGCCTCTGAGGCGTCAATCGGGTTCATCTGGTCCGGATCCGCACCGACGCTACGCTCGACACGCTCGATACCAAAGCCTGAATACATGATGTCGCTCAAGCGCCTGTTCATGCTACGGGCCGTCAAGCGGGTCAGCAAGGTGCCGGCAGCAAAGACCATCGCGCCTGCCACCAGCATTGAGGGCTGGTCGAGCACCAACCCATCGAGCGCTACAGCCAGGCCTGCCAGCGCGTTGAACAAGGCGATCAATACCGGCATATCACTGGTGCCGATCGGCAAGCTCATCGAGATACCAAAACCGAATGCTGCAATCGCAAGCAAACTCAGAAGAATCGGATGAGGTGAATTCGATGCTCCCAGCAACAGAGCCAATAGCAACATGAAGGCGCCATTGACAAGATAAGCGGTCTGATGCGAGGCAAAACTGTTGCGAGCGGCCTCACCCGTTGACAGACGCCGCCACGCCATCGCCGACCCACCACACACGACAGCGCCGCACAACAACGCAACAACAGATACTGCAGGCGCAACGGACAGTTTGGCCAGAAGAGCTGTATCGGTACTGCCCAATGCGCCATCGCCCTCGGCACTCCTGTCGGTGATCAGGTGAGCCGAGGCCAACAAGGTTGCAGCCGCCCCTCCAAACGCATTCACCAGCGCTATGAGGCGAAATGAATCAGAGGCAGAGGCACGACCAGCAAGACTTGTAGCCAGCATCGCACCCACAGCCATTGCGACAAAGGCAAGCACCACATTCAAACCGCCAACAAAGTAGGCCAGTGCCGCAGCCACTGAAAGACCCATGCCTATCGCCGCGCTTCGCACGCCCCGCAAGGCCGTGCGCAACGCCGCCATACGACGAAGCCCAGTGACCAGAAATGCCGTAGCAATCAGCCAGACAATACCAACCAACAAGGAAAGATCAACGGTCATGATCAATTTTCACTCGCGCGCGCGACGGGCCTCTTTCGCCTGCGTGTATTGCAAACAGGCGTCGCATGACGATGTATCCGCCAACGACGTTGACCGTGGCAGCAATCACAGCGAGCACACCAATAACTCGCGCCACCGTGTCTTCAGCCGAGCCGAGCAACAGTAGTGCGCCCACAAGCACGATACCGTGCACAAAACTCGCACCCGCCAGCAGCGGGGTAAACAGCACCGAAGGTACCCGCCCTATCAGCAGGTAGCCTGCAAGTGTTGCCAGACCTGCGATGTAGAAAGCTTCAAGGCCAATCATGAGGAGCTGCTGCTGTTTGATGACACGAGGCGCGCCGCCTGTCCTACCCAGTCGCCTTCAGTCATTTCGTCATCCAATTCAAGCTGCGCTGACAAGCGTTCGATGCCATCAGCATCCAGCGCAGCCAGATCGCTGAAATAACGCACGCCAAACCCACGTAGACGTTTTTGCAAGGCTGGCCCAATGCCGTTGATCACAGTGAAATCATCGGGTTCACGATCCGCGTCATGCCCGGATGCAAACTGACTTTCCGGCAGAATTTCAGGCTCAGGTTCCGTCTCATGCAATGGCTCATGTGATGGCTCAGCCTCTCGATCAGTCTCACGCTCGAGTGCAGGTGCAGCCGACAGCTCCGCCCGATGAACGCCGTCCTCCTCAAGCTTGGTTGCCGCGACAGGCTCGTCAGACTCAGCCTCATCACTGCCTGACAGCCAGTCATCACCGTCATCGGGAACCTCCTCATCTTCGCGCGCGTGATCAACCTCGCCAAAGGGCACCGAGGACAGGCCTAGCAAGCCTGCTGTTGGCAAGTGATGCACGTGTCCCGCATGAGTCAATACCACTCGCGCAACGATTTCGTCACCTGGATCGAGGCTGATACGGCCATCACGCACCACAAGCGACATCAGATTGACCACGTTGCGGGCGTACATGCCACTGGCATGTACCGCACCGTGACTTGGCAGATTTAGCGGCCCGCTGATCAGTACATCGCCATGTTCGTACTGCTCGCCCGGACGGGTCAGTTCACAATTGCCACCGGTAGCAGCAGCCATGTCGACAATGACAGTATCCGGCAACATGCGCGACACCATTTCGGCGGTCACGATACGCGGTGCGGGTCGCCCCGGGATTGAAGCTGCGCAGATGACAGCATGCGCCTTGGACAAACGCTCACCGAGCACATCGATCTGCTGCTGGCGCTCATCCCGGCGTAAGGCCCGAGCCAGCCCGTCAGATCCTTCCGCAACGATACCGGTATCAATCATGCTCGCACCCAGCGACTCTATGCGTTCACGAGCAGCACGCCGAATATCATAGGCCTCAACCCGCGCCCCTAGCCGTCGTGCAGTTGCAATCGCTTGAAGTCCTGCCACACCGGCACCGATGACGACAACCAGCGCAGGTTTCACTGTACCGGCCGCGGTGGTCAGCATCGGGAACAAACGCGGCGACAGCTCTGCGGCCAACAACGCAGCCTTGTAACCCGCAATGGTTGCCTGCGAGGCAACGGCGTTCATGGATCGAGCCCGGGTCATTCGCGGCACATGGTCCATGGCGAGCGTGGTGATGTGCCGTTCGCGTAGCGCGGCGACGACCTCCAGATGCTGAAACGCCGACATCAGACAGATGAGAACGACACCGCGCGGCATCTGAGTCACTTCTTCAAGGGTGGGTGGGGCCACCTTGGCGACAATGTCCACGCCGGAAACAAGCGAGGCGAAATCGTCAAGGATGTCGACCTCTGACCAATCGCCATCGTGATACCCGGCATTACGCGCGGCGCCCGACTGAATGCGCACCCTCGCGCCAGAGTTACGCAAACGCTCGACCAGCTTGGGGATCAACGCGACCCGACGCTCGTCGGGGCGCGTCTCCAGCGGGATTGCCACAGAAACTGTCATACCGCCAGGGTCAACTCAACTTGTATCGGAGGTGTATGCAAGGGTGTCTTATACTGTGTAGCTGTCGCCCGCGGGCGCCACGGTCGGATGCTACGCGATGGCCCGGATCTGTGCCAACCGCCGAGGCGGCTCGCTGGATCAGACCCAGCGGCCAAACGAACCTGTGTGGGACACCACAGAGTGCCAGCGCCATCTTCCGCCATCAACAAGTCATCTTCCTGGCGCGTCGATCCAAGGGCCAATCGGCCCGTACATATTTTAGGGAGACCCGCTATCAGCCATCCCGGATACTTAATCGCTACATGAAATACATCGGCACGCCGGACTACCAGCACGGTACGCGCCCGCGCCTGGGCGTTTTGTTAGTCAACCTTGGCACACCGGAGGCTGCGGAGACTGGCCCGGTACGACGCTATCTGGCGGAGTTTCTAAGTGATCCGCGCATCATCGAGCTACCGCGCTGGCTGTGGCTGACGCTCTTGCACCTGGTCATCCTGCGCATCCGCCCGCCACGTAGCGCGAAGGCCTACCAAGAGGTCTGGTCCGAGGAGACAGGATCGCCACTGCTCGACATTTCGCGCAAACAGAAGGCCGCATTGGGCAAGGAGCTCGAGGCGCGCTACGGTGACGATGTGGTTGTTGCGCTTGGTATGCGCTACGGCAATCCGAGTATTGAATCAGCCCTTGCCGAGTTGCGTGAGGCCGACGTGCGTCGCCTGGTGGTGCTCCCGATGTACCCACAGTACTCTGGCACGACAACAGCATCAGTGTTTGACGAAGTCACAAGCTGCCTGCAACGCACGCGCTGGATTCCAGAGCTACGCTTTATCAATCAGTTCTCGGATGAGCCCGCCTATATCGAGGCGCTCGCTGCTAGCGTACGCGAGAGTTGGGAGCAGCACGGGCGCGGTGAGTTATTGGTGACCTCGTACCACGGCATCCCGAAACGCTACCTGCTCAACGGTGACCCCTACCACTGCCTTTGCCACAAGACCACGCGTCAGCTTGCCGAGGCCTTGGGGCTGGGGCCGGATAAGTATCGAGTGGTGTTCCAGTCACGGGTTGGACGTGAGGAGTGGCTGCGCCCTTACTGCGACGAGACGATGAAACAGCTGCCGGGAGAGGGCATCACCTCGATCGACATCATCAGTCCGGCCTTCTCGGCAGATTGTCTGGAGACCATTGAAGAGATCAGTGGTGAGAATCACGAATATTTCGTGGAAAGTGGTGGCAAGCGGTTTCAGTACATCTCCTGTTTGAATGATCGAGCAGACCATATCCGCTTTCTTGCAGACCTGGTATCACGCCATGCACAAGGGTGGCCCGAGACCGATACCCAGCGTAATCGAGAGCACGAGCAAAAGGAGCGCGACGCCACCGCACAGCGAGCGCAAACCTTGATAGACGCTGCCTGACTATCAGAAAAACACCAAAGCCGACGAACGGGCCGACAATGACATCAGCGAACGGCCCGGTGCGAGCCTAACGTTTTACTCAGCCGCTTGTCGCTTCAAGCGATGTAATCCGAATAGGCTGCGGACTGCATGAGCTCACCAAGGTGCACCTGCGCACCCAGGTATTGCGCCAGGATCACCCCGGTGAACTTGCGTTTGCGGTCTACCCAGAACCAGGTCGAGGCGGCACCGGACCAGCCACCCTCGCCCGGCGATATCGGATCACTTATCGCGTCGGTGTCCACCATCACCCGCCCCAGCAATCCCCAGCCATAACCTGGAAAACTGCGCTCAGCGATGCGGATCGGACGCTGAGACGCTGTCAGGCGGTTACGCCAGGCATCATCCAGGGCAACTTGAGAGATCAAGCGCTCGCCATCATCTGTGACGCCATCAACGAGGCACCGGATGAAACATGCATAGTCGTCGCGGGTAGAGAACAGACCCAGGCCACCGCGTGCAAAGGTGTCCGCACGATCACTCGGGTAGCTGAGCTCAACATGCATGGCATTGAGCACTTGAGGCTCGTTATCATCAACGAACTCAACATTCAGATCACGCGCCCCAAACACGTCCGCTATTCGGTTCCTGGCATCCGGCGACACCCCAAAGCCTGTTTCTGTCATCCCCAGAGGACCAAACAAGTGACGCTGCAAACATTCACCCAGTGGACGATCCAGCACGGATTGAACAATTGCTGCCAGCACATCAGTGCCATAGCTGTAATACCACCCAGCACCCGGTTGCCTGGCGAGGGGAAGGGCCGCGAGCTCGAGCGCCAAAGCTTCCAGTGAACGTGATCCATCAGCAAAGAAGCCGGCTTCTCGATACAGGGCAGCCACTGGGCAACCTGGCATGAAGTCATAGGACAGCCCGGCCTTGTGGGTCAGCAAGTCCTCGATTGTGGCCTCGCGTTCGCTGGCGACCTGCGTTCCGTTGTCATGCAAGACACCCGCCTTCCCGAACTCACTCAGATAATGTGATACCGGCGTGTCGAGGGCCAACTTGCCCTCATCAACCAACATACACGCAAGCAAGGAGACCACAGGCTTGGTCATCGAATAGATACGGTAGATCGCGTCTGCCGGCAAAGGGCAGGACAAGGCGTGATCCACATACCCGCGCGCACCGCACTCGACAACGTGCCCCGTGTGTTCGACCTGCCATGCGATTCCGGCGAAGCGTCGCGCCGCGACTTCCGCCTCAGCGATAACTGCAACTGCTGTAGCTGAAGAAGATGGCAAGGCTGGACGCGTATATATGGTCGGGGCGATCAGACTCTCACTTTGGGGCGCCTGACACAACACCATCGTGTCGGACAATTATATTGCCTAGCGAATCGGTCGGCTATCCAGAGCTCGCTCAATCGCCATGACGCGGGCACGTTCATCCGGCTCAAGCGGCATACGTTTGAGCGCCAGAATCGCACCCCTGCGCGTGGCCTCACTTCTGAGATTGTCATCAGCTGTCGTCATCAGACGGTATCGCACGTGAGCAGACGCATCCTCATGACCCACAAAGGCAAAGGCGGCGGCTTTACGCACCGACTCATCGACATCGTCAAGCCCCGCTAGCAGTTGCGGTGTATAGCTTGAATCATTGCTCCATCGAGACAGAATCGTCAGACTGCCGCGCCGTACAGACGGGTCTGCGTGATCCGCTAGTATCGCCACCTGCGATACCAACGACGCGCGCGTGCTGTCATCTACATCACCCGGCCGAGCCAGTGCGGTCAGAGCGGGCACCAGCACCTGCCCGTCAACCTCGGTCGAAAGCAAGTCGGAGACGCTGGCAAGCACATCCGGGTCACCCGGTCTGACACGCTTCATCAGATCGAGCCCAAGTCGGCGCTGAGCGGGGTCTCCGCTGTAGACAAACTCGGTCGCGAGAGCAACGACAGCTGGATCATCAACATCACCAAGCAAGCGCAACAACCATGTCAGCCTCTCGGGGTCAACCTGGGAGCGGGATTCATCGATCAATGCTGCAAGCAAGGCCGGGTCCGAGCGAAGCCGCTCCACCAAGGACTCGAACTCATCATCGGTGAGTGGCTGTTGCGCGATTTCGCGCACATCGACAGGTGGAAGTTGCTCTTGCAACTGTGCAACTGGCTCCTCATCAGCCGGCCTGGCCGGCAGCCCCGTTTGCAATGGTGTTGCCGCGATGTCAGCGGCGTCCAGTCCTGACGCCTCGTCCTCGGGACTTTGACCGAGCGTTGCAAAAGGTGATGGCTCGGATTTTGGCGACTCGCTCGGCCCTCGTTCCACGAGTTCGACCGAGGACGAGTTACTACCTGGAGCAAAGGCGAGGATCGCAGCCGCCAGCAGGAGCACCGCACAGACGCCAGCTGCCAGCCACGATCCTCGCTGGCTCATCAGTCGACCACGCCAAACGGCGACGCGATCGAGAACGGTACCGCCGAGTCATTGGTAGCGCCCTGAGCCAGCTCCCAGCCACCAGCGACAAACTGGGTGCCTTCCACCGTCACCGCGTTCAGGAACAAGGGCAGATCTGAACAACGCTCTCCCTCGACACCGTAGGGCTCAACACCACTGACCAAAGCAAATTCCAGTGGGTCATTGGTCAATTCATCCTGCAGCGTTTGCCAGGTTTGCGGACCCACGATACCGTCAGCAAACAGGCCACGCGCTTCCTGGTAAGACTCAACTGCAGCCTGTGTAGACGGGCCCCAGTCGCCATCAGTAAAGGCGTCCACAGAGGCCGCGCCGCTGCCACCATCAAAACCAGCGCACCAGACGATACGCTGGATACCGGCGGTGTAAAGGCTGTTACGGAACTGATTCTGCCCGGAAACGGTGCAGTTATCTGTCCAGGTGTTGTTGGCAGAAGCATTGTCCTCACCCGAAGCCGATCCACATGGGAATTCGGCGTTGGGCTCCTGCAATAGCGAGGCGCCGGTAATGGTGACATCAGCAACACCATCACCGTTGATGTCGTAATCGGGCTCGCCGTCATTGTTGGCATCGGCAACGGACAAATCTACCGAGCCGTCCTCATTGACATCAAAGTCCTCGACGCCGTCACCGTTCACGTCATAAGCACCGATTCCGATCTGTGTATCGAAATTGCCATCACCATCAATGTCGTAGTCCTCGATGCCGTCGCCATCGATGTCACCGACCGAGATGTCGATGATGCCGTCCGAGTTGACATCGGCGTCGCCGACAAGAATAAATTCGCCGTCACCGGCGCCACCGCCACCGCCACCACCTCCACACGCGCCGAGAGCACTAGCTGCGGCACCCATAAAGATCAATCGCGGCACCCGGCCTGCGAGCATTCGTCGTGTCTTCATGTACTTATCTCCTTGATATCGCGTGCATTGCCAGCAACGCTATGGGATGTTCCGGGCGCAATCGAATTACAACCACGCTCGCCGATTCTAGAGCATCCGTGTTGTGAATCCGGCACACTTTGAACCGGAAATCGACAATGGCCTCGTCGCCAAATTATTGGCACTGCCCGACCCCTGGATGTCAGGACAGGGGGATCTGACGAGGTCCTCGTTGGCCGAGACTGCCTCAAAAGCCGCGCTATTGCATTGAATTTCCGACACAAACGGCCTATCATGCGCGACGCGTCGGGGTGTAGCTCAGCCTGGTAGAGCACTGTCTTCGGGAGGCAGGGGCCAGAGGTTCAAATCCTCTCATCCCGACCAACTATTCCAGCACATTGGTTCGGCAAGCTTCCAGTGCGACAGAAACCAAAAAAGCCGGCACATGGCCGGCTTCATGGAGCTGCAAGCAATCACGCGAAGCGCGTGGTTAGCGCCCTATCTGTTGTCCGAAACCCGAACCGCTCGTCTGCGGCGCAGAGCCAGACTGCCTGTGGCCAAAAGCCCTAGCAGACCGAGAACAGGATCGCTTGAGCCTTCGCCCTGTCTGACCGAGCAACCGCTATGCCCATCCAGCCCCGTACGGATGGCACCGGGTTCAGCGTCATTGACTTCAAGCACATCGACGACGCCATTTCCATCCACATCCGGCAGCTGTGTCAAATCAGCCGGCTCGTCCGACGCAAGGATCGGCAGGAAGCCCGTGCCACGAGAATCAGTATCGAACAGATCGACAATACCGTCACCATCCGAGTCAGGCATCGAGACAAAGTCGGCGTCAGCAAAGTCATCGATACCATCAGCATCCGCATCCTCACCTGCGGTGACGTCCACATCAACTGAATCAACAATCCCGTCAGCATCGCTATCAGCCCATCCATCTACCAGGCCGTCTCCGTTCAGATCACTGCCACCGGCTTCGACAACATCAGGGAATGAATCGTTGTCCGAATCAATATCAAGATGATTGCTGATCCCGTCTGCATCTGTGTCGATCACAGCATTCGCGATGACATTGTCAAGCAATCCATTGCCGTCAAGATCTGTCAGATCATCCACGACACCATCCCCATTCATGTCCACACTTGAGCCGGCAGACTCAATGGTGTCAGGCAGGCCGTCGTTATCGCTATCCAGATCAAGGTGATCAACCACAGTATCGCCATCACTATCGGGAATCGCTAACAGAGCGGCAGCGGTATTGTCGTCATGACCATCAGTATTGATATCAACAAAGCCATCAACAACACCGTCACCATCCAAATCAGACCCACCTGCCTCGAACACGTCTGTCAATCCATCATTGTCGCTATCGCGATCCAGATAATCGGGCAGACCATCGCTATCGGTATCCCGGACAGCATCAGCAACGCTTCCTGCTTCGTAAGAGTCGAGCAGACCGTCGTTGTCTGAGTCGAGATCCATAAAATCTGGAACACCGTCGCGGTCGGTATCAGTGCCACCCGACATGGTGCTGCCAAATTCAATAGCGTCGGGGATGCCATCGTCATCACTATCAAGCACCACCGGCTCAACCACCGGCTCAACTACCGGCTGCTCGACAACCGCCACCTCGAGATACTCGGGCACACCGTTTCCATCAGTGTCTACGGGGTTGGTCGGGTCCACACCGGCTTCAACCGCATCTGCTGTACCGTCGCTGTCTGAATCAAGGTCACGATAATCAGGCTGACCATCTTCGTCGGTGTCGGCTGGTGACCCTGGTGTAGCCCCGGCCTCACGCCTATCGGGTATACCGTCATCATCAGAATCAAGATCGATGAAGTCTGCCAGGCCATCGAGATCGGTATCAAGTGGCAATGCGGGATCAGTACCTGCCTCGACAACATCTGGGATTCCATCGTTGTCAGAATCCTCGTCACGAAAATCTGCTACCCCATCGCCATCGGTATCAGCAGGACTGTCACTATCAACACCCGCTTCAAGAGCATCAGCGATTCCGTCGCCATCTGAATCAAGGTCCAGGTAGTCGGCAAGGCCGTCAAGATCCGTATCGATCGGGTTGTCAGTATCTGCACCGATCTCCACAGCATCGGGGATGCCATCGCTATCCGAGTCAAGCGAAACCACTTCTTCCTCTTCTACAAAAGGTTCCAGAAAATCCGGCACGCCATTGCCATCCGTGTCAACAGGATTATCCGGATCAGAGCCGGCCTCTTGCGCATCAGCAATGCTATCGCCATCTGAATCGCGATCAAGAAAATCCGGTGTGCCATCGCCATCGGTGTCAACCGGGTTAGCGGGGTCAGCGCCTGCTTCTACCTCGTCCGGAATTCCATCGCCGTCAGAGTCTCGCTCCTGGTAGTCGCGCAAGCCATCGTTGTCTGTATCAACCGGGCTATTGGGGTTGGTACCGACCTCTCGTGCATCAGAGATACCATCAGCATCTGAATCCAGTGACACGTAGTCCGGAGAACCATCGTTATCCGAATCCGTTACTGGCAACGGGTTTGCAGATGTTGTGTCGTCCACGCCGTCACTGTTGATGTCAGTGAAGTTGTCAATCACTCCGTCACCGTTCAGGTCAGAACCACCGGCCTCAGTGGCATCCGTGATGCCATCGTTATCACTATCAACATCCCGAAAATTGACAGTTCCATCAGCGTCCGTGTCAGGGTTTGCCAAGGGGCTCGCCTCCAGGCGATCGTCCAACCCGTTGTTGTTGGTATCCAACTGGTTGTCTACTTGCCCGTCACCGTCAACATCAACCCCACCCGCTTCCAGCAAATCGACAACGCCGTCATTGTCTGAGTCGAGGTCGAGGTAGTCGAAAAGCATATCTGAATCGGTGGCGGGAAAGAACGTCGCGATAGCTGCCTGGATATCGTCTTCACCATCGTTGTTGGCATCAACAAAGTCATCAATCATCCCGTCACTGTCTGCGTCGGTCACGCCGAGCTCAATTGCGTCAGTCAGTCCATCGTTATCAGTATCAAGATCTCTGAAATCAGGTATCCCATCGCCATCAAAATCGCGCGCACTTGCCGCATCGTCGATACCGTCACCATTCAGATCCGCACCACCGGTTGAATCAATGTCAAACGCATCATCGATGTCATCGTTGTCTTCATCCAGCGCGGTAGAACCACCTTCGAAATTGTCGGGCAAACTGTCGTTGTCAGAATCCAGATCAAGATGATCAAACTGCCCATCAGAATCAGAATCAACAGCGCCAGCTGCCGCTTCAAGCACATCCGGCAACCTGTCACCATCACTATCAATGTCACGATGATCCGGTTTACCGTCACTATCAAAGTCGGGTATCGGCAACGCGGTGGTGGCGGTAGCGTCGTCCATGCCGTCTCCGTTGGCATCTACAAAGCCAAGTTCGGCAACCGCTGCGGCGGACGCTTCAAACGTATCGCTGAGCCCATCATTATCTGAATCCACATCTAGGTGGTCAAAAGCACCATCAGCGTCACTGTCAACAGGGCCATCAACGGCCTCTACGCTGTCAGGCAGGCCGTCATTATCCGAGTCAAGATCCTTGTGGTCCGGGACTCCGTCCAAATCAAAATCGCCTTGCAGAAGTGTGGATCTATCATCGAGACCATCGCCGTTAGCATCGGTAAAGTCGTCTATTGCACCGTCGTCGTTTGCATCGGCACCACCAGCTTCGACAACATCAGAAAGACCATCATTATCTGAATCTGCATCCAGATGATCGGGCTCGCTGTCGCCATCCTGGTTATGGATCGGCAAAGGCGTTACAGCAGCTGAATCGTGCAATCCGTCTTGATTTGCGTCAGTGAAATCATCAATAACGCCGTCTCCGTTAGCGTCGGCACCACCAGCCTCACGTGTATCGCTTATACCGTCATTGTCAGAATCAAGGTCAAGATAATCCGCATTGCCGTCCCCATCTTT
Organism: uncultured Granulosicoccaceae bacterium; assembly: GCA_937922675.1. Classification (GTDB taxonomy): domain Bacteria; phylum Pseudomonadota; class Gammaproteobacteria; order Granulosicoccales; family Granulosicoccaceae; genus Granulosicoccus. The sequence continues at coordinate 286,411 of CALAJN010000014.1, read as the reverse complement.
ATCGGGTGCGGGCAGAGCAGCCGTTGCGGCATCATCGAGACCATTGCCATCCGCGTCGGCAAAACCATCGATCGCTCCATCGCTGTTGCTGTCCGCGCCGCCGGCCTCGTAGGTGTCAGTCAGACCATCGTTGTCTGAATCCATGTCAAGGTGGTTAGCGAGCCCGTCGTTGTCAAAGTCACTTGTCGCGAGAACACGCGTCTCGGTAGCATCATTCCATCCGTCACTATCTGTGTCAGAGAAGCCATCGATCACACCGTCCCCGTTCGCGTCGACACCGCCGGCTTCAAACGAATCGGTCAGTCCGTCATTGTCAGAATCAAGATCCTGATAATCGTTGACTCCATCGTTGTCACTGTCTACCGCGGAGTTTCCGATCGACGCAACAGCGCTCGTATCAGAGGAATTGACATCGAAGATATCGAATAGACCATCGTTATCGAGATCCGCGTTACTACCGCTCGCCGCGGAGGCTTCGTCAACAGAGATAATGCCGTCATTGTTGGTATCAGCCGAAATCTGTGCCTGTGTTGCACCGTTCTCCAAAAGGTCTGGAATCCCGTCGTTGTCACTGTCCAGATCAACGTGATCAAATACCCCATCACCGTCGGTATCGACACCGGTAGTCAGGCGTTCGATGTCACCATAGATAAAGACCTTGCCGTCAGGACCATCACTGTTGTTTCTGGACCCCTGCATCGTGATACGAATACTGGAGATCAGGCTGCCCACGGGCGCAAGATCATCAATCGCATACATCGCTATTCCAATCCACTGGGTGGTGTCCGCATAGTGATTGGTGTTGATGTAGTCACCTACCCCAAGATCTATGGAACCCAGTGATACGCCGTCGGCGTCGAAAGCCTCAGCCTGCAGGGTGTTATTCAGATTGCGCTCAGTGAAGGCGACAAACCCACCAGCATTGCTCACCACAGGCGAGTCGTAGAAGAGTGTGTACGACTTGTCGGTGAAGTTTTGCCCATCCAACCGCTGGAAGTGCTGCAGATTCTGATCTTGAAACGCGAGAGTCGCTATCGAGTCGTAATCCGGATCATTGAAATCATCGCTGGTTGTCGCGCCATTCAGAAGCACTTGAGCGCGCCCGGTTGATATCACACCAAGGTCGGTAGTCACTGAATCCGGTGTTATCAGGTCATCATAGACGCCGTCCATCAACGCACTGACGCCACTGACCGTGATCGAGTTCAGTATGTGCTGTGTATCCGGAATGCTCGGGGCATCACTCGCAATGTCAAAGGTGACGTTGCTCGCGTTCAGCGCTCCATCAACACCTGAATCTGTCAGGTTGTCGGTATCTTCGGCGCCTTCGTTGACATCAAGGATTCCGTCGTTGTCATCATCCAGGTCGACACTGTCGTCAATGCCATCGCCGTCGGTATCTGCCGCCATCAACGGTGAGGAAGCTGTCGCTGTCGCAAATCCTAGCAAAAGTAAAACGAGCCTGGCCCTACGCGCCAACAACTCTGTCTGCGTGAATTCCATGTCCATTCCGTGTTGAGTTCCTCGCCTGACGTACGGCGTAGCACCGACCAAGACACCAGAATCGACGCGCCGCACTGTAGCAACAGTTACTTATCCGAAGTCGTGACGAGCACATTCCAGGCCACAGCCGCGGCTGGCTAGGCGCAATGGTCACAAAGGCGATGTTCGAGCAACTCCACGGTAGCTACCCAATGAATGCACACACTGTCCGAGAACCGCTTTGCGCTTGACTCAGGTTGACCAGATCTGTCAACTTGGACTGGCGTGGGCAGCCTCGCCCGATCTCTCGAACTGTTGCGCGAGTAACATCGAAAACAGACAAAAGAAGCAGCCTGGCTTGTTTGGCCGATCTTGAGCTGGCCACTGCGTGGACAATATTGAGCTGACCACTGCGTGGACAGGGACAGTTCACGACCATTTACAGCCGAAAAGTACAGTTATATGAAGGTTCTGATCATTGGTGCGGCGGGCATGCTCGGCGCAAAACTCGCTGCTCGTCTTGCCAACAATGGGGCGCTGAATGGGCACGAGATCACTCACCTGGCACTGGTTGATGTCGTTACACCAAAGGCGCCCGAGAGCACTATCCCCACGGATACAGCGCAGGCAGACCTGTCTACCATCGGCACCGCCGAGCAGCTGGTCTCATCACGCCCGAATGTCATCTTCCAGCTCGCAGCGATTGTGTCGGGGGAGGCGGAGTCGGATTTCGAGGCGGGCTACCGAATCAACCTCGATGCAACGCGCTCACTGTTTGAGGCTATTCGACTGGCTGGCGATGATTATTGCCCTCGAGTGGTCTTTGCTTCATCCATTGCCGTTTTTGGCGCGCCGTTTCCAAAGCGCATCGGTGACGATTTTCACACTACTCCACTGACAAGCTACGGTGCGCAAAAGCGCATCGGCGAACTCCTTTTGTCCGACTACACTCGCCGCGGCCTACTCGATGGCATCGGCCTGCGCCTGCCAACAGTCTGTATCCGACCGGGTAAACCGAATCGCGCAGCCTCCGGATTCTTCTCCAACATCCTGCGCGAGCCAATTCACGGCAAGTCGGCGGTGTTGCCGGTAGCCGACTCCGTGCGGCACTGGTTTGTCAGCCCTCGCGCCGCTACCGAATTTCTCGTCCATGCTGCAGAGCTCGACGCTGAACGTATCGGCCCGCATCGAGCACTGAACCTGCCAGGGCTGTCGGCAACGGTGGCCGAACAGATAGAGGCTCTTGGACGGGTGGTGGGCAGCGACGCGGTCTCTCTGATCGGGCGCGCCCCAGATCCGACCATCGACGCCATTGTCGCCAACTGGCCCGAAAACTTTGATCCGCAGCGCGCCATAGCACTAGGATTTCGTGCCGAGACAGCCATGGATGACATCATCAAGGTATATCTGGAGGATGACTTCGAGGCTGCTCAAGACAGCTGAATCCGCGCAGCAGATTCAACGTCAATACACGGTCAGCAGACACATACAACGATTTGTTACAAGCCCGACACCCCACGGCTTGATGGTAGGCGTATCATTGAATGTCGCCGGTGATGCGCATTTGCATCCGGCAATTCCACACGGACAACGGATAAAGACATGGCTTTCAACATTGTTGATCTTGTCAAGGATCAGATCACCGACCACCTTCGTGATCAACTCGGCAGCGTTGCCGGGATCGATACAACACAGACGACATCTGCGCTATCGGGCGCAATTCCGGGGCTACTCACCGGGCTCACAGGCGTTGCCAACAAGCCCGGCGGCGCCGGTGCGCTGCTGGATGCCGTCAACAAGCAGGATGACGGCCTGATTGGCAACCTCACGTCAATGCTTGGCCAGAATCAAGGCAATCAGCTTGCAAACGAGGGCGGCAATTTGCTGTCATCACTGCTCGGTAGCGGTGCGCTCGGCACACTCGCCAACGTCATCGGCGGTTTTGCAGGCATTGGGCGCAACAATTCAACTTCACTGCTTGGCATACTGGCGCCCATCGTCATTGGCGTACTCAAGAAGCAGGTTCTCGGCAGCGGCCTTGATGCCAGTGGGTTGAGCTCGATGCTGTCGTCTCAGCAATCCAACATCAACGCTGCCATGCCTCAAGGCCTGTCAGATCAGCTGAGCAATCAGGGCTTCTTTGACAGCATCTCGGGAGCGTCACCCAACGTCGCCACACCCACTGTATCGGCGCCCGATCTCAATACGCCTGAGCTACCCAAAAGTGGTGGTCTGCCCAAGTGGCTGATCCCCCTGGTTGTGCTAGGCGCACTGGCGTACTTCGGCTACAAATTCCTGAGCAACCAGGATGCGCCTGATGTCAGCGCTGTAGGCGATGCAGCAACGGGTGCAGTAACAAACGTGACCGACGGTGCCAGCGCAGCCTTTGGTAGCGTCACAGACGGCATTTCTACCGAGGCGCTCGATGCTGCCAAGGCCGCCTTGCCCGACAGCGTTGACTTTGACGGGTTGACCGGCCAGCTCAATGGCGCATTCGAATCCACAACCAGCGCCCTCGGTGGCATCACCGACGCCGAATCAGCAACCGCTGCTTTGCCAGAGCTCACGCAGGCCAGTGAAGACGTCTCGCAGTTTGCTGCGGTCTTCCAGCGTCTGCCGGATGCTGCCAAGGGCCCCTTGTCCAGCATGCTTGAAAACGGTATGGGCGCGGTTGGCCCACTGTTTGAAAAGGTCCAGGCAATCCCCGGCGTCGGTGCCATCATCGAGCCGATCGTCGGTCCGATGCTCGCAACCATTGAAGGCCTCGCCGGCTAAACGCCAGGCGTAACGCACAAGGCTGAAAGTACGGGTACCGCGGCTGCTCGAAAGGGCAGCTGCGGACCCTTCAAACCGGGATATCCGCAAGCGCCTTCCGCAGAGACCCACCGAAGCGTTTGAGCCGTGCCTCGGCTGAGGTCACCGAGTCTCCCTTTGCGAGTAGTGCCGCAAGCTTCACCCACCCCTGCGCGCCAAGCAAAGCGCTGCACGCCTCGGCCTCTGAAAGAGTCGGCACAATGGTCTGCAGCATGCGCACCCGTCGTGCGTCGAGTTTGGTGTTGCGTGCAGCCATGTCCACCATCAAATTATCAAACGTACGATTCAGGCGCACCATCAGCGCCGTGCTGAAGGCATTCAGCGTAGCCTTCTGCGCCGTCCCTGCGGCTAAACGCGTGGAGCCTGCCAACACCTCAGCGCCACTGTGCAAGACGATGCCGTGATCAGCGGGCGCCAGTAGTGGCGCATCAGCATTGCCACTGATCGCAATGGTCAATGCGCCAGAAGAAGCGGCACTTTCAAGCCAGGCCACCGTCCAGGGTGAGCGACCACTCGCGGCGACGGCGACCACAACATCATCGGCACAAACACCTAATGCATCAACCTCTGCACAGGCAGCCGATACATCGTCCTCAACGCCTTCAATACTCTTGAGCAAGGCCTGAGGACCGCCCGCCATCACCAGCTCAAGCCGCTCGTGCGGCCAGGCAAAGGTTGGCCACAACTCAGCGCCGTCTTGAATACACAAACGACCCGACGCACCTGCCCCCACGAGCATGAGGCGACCGCTACCCTCCGCCAAACGCGCTGCTGTCGCATCGACAGCGCGCCCAAGAGCACCAGCTGAGTTCAGCACCGAGTCCAGAGCCCGACGTTGACTGGTCACAATGGCAGTCACCAGTTGATCACTTGCCTGGAGATCCAATGCTTGCGCATGCGCCTGGATAGACTCTGTATCACTCATTGATGCAACTCCTGACGCTGTCCATCAAGCCACAAGGCACAGGGCCTGTCTTCATCGAGTTCAAGCCAATGAGCACGTTGACCAACGGCGATGGTTCCAAGGCTTGATTCATCCAACCACTGCGCTGGGAATTCACTGTTCATACGCGAAATTTCCGGCCAACTCAAAGACCAGTCTCTCAGGACCTTGCACAACCTGAGCTGATCCAGACAACTTCCGGCCAGCGTGCCGTCGGCAAGCTCTACCCGGTGCCCGTGCTTGTGCACTTCATGGCTTCCAAGACGGTATGCACCATCGGACATGCCCACAGCAGCGGTACCGTCGGTAACCGCATAGAGTCTGGGTATCGCACGCCATGATGCAAGAAACGCAAGCTCATCAACATGAATGCCGTCCGGGATGATCTCGGCATATCCAGCTTTTGCAAGCGCTGCCACAGCGGCACCGCCATCACGATGGGCCGCTCCACTCATGGCATTCCATAAATGAGTGACGCCACAACCAAGTGCTAGTGCAGACTGCGCTTGCCACGCAGAGCACAGCGTGTGACCGATCTGTGCACGCACACCATAACGCGCACAGAGGCTCGGGACGATACTCGCGGTATCCACCTCGGGCGCGTAGGTAACCACACGGACAACGCCTGTTTGCAGCCAGCGCTCAAGGGCCTTGGTATCCAGCGAGCAGGCATGAGGTGGCTGAGCGCCGAGCTTGTTCGGGTTGATAAAGGGCCCCTCCAGATGAGCTCCCAGAAGAGTGGCAGAGCCAGCATCCGGTGACGCGATGACCGTTTTTACCGAAGCGAGAAAGGCATCAATGGCCTCCAGTGGCGCTGCAACTGACGTTGCCAGAAGCGCTCCACAACCCAGACTTGCCTGGGTGCGAAGTACCTCGCGCAGAGCGTGCTCGCCCTCCATGACATCATGGCCTCCAGCGCCATGCACATGCAGATCAACCGGGGCCGGTACAAACCGTGGCAAGGAGCGAGCAGGCTTGATGGTATCCAGAGCGTGGACCAGGTGGGTATGCGTACAGCGCAGGGCCCGCCATTCGCCGGCACAAAGGTAGTAGCCATCGGTCATGTCTCACCCCGCGACAGCGCGTACAGCTTCAAGCCCTCAAGTGCGTCACCACGAATGGTTTCAAAGTTGAACCCACGACGCTCGAGCCCGGGTTGATAGAGCTCAGCCAGGCCGCCTGTAATCCACAGCGGTAGCTCGCGGGGTGCACAGGCGTACAGGCGTTCACATTCGTCGATGCCTCGCTCAAGCAGTTGCGTTGCCAGGACATCAGCTTGTGCATGAAACTGCGAAACCAGCGGTGCCAGAGCCGCGACCCGAGAAGAACGAGAACTGGTTGTCCAGGATTGAATCTGCTCGGTGTCGCTGCCAACCGCTGCCTGTAATGCCTCAAGCAAGCCTGTCAATGGCAGCCCTTGATCGCGCGCTTCAACGTAGTGCTGCAACAATTGCAGACCAAGCCATGCCGCGGAGGCCTGATCTCCAACTGGATAGCCCCAACCGCCGGCCATACCCAGCACGCCTCTGTTGTCGCACCAATGGACCACGCTTCCGGTCCCGACAGCGAGACACACGCCCGGGCCTCCCCCCGTCGCTCCCAAAAGCTGTGCATGCCCGTCGGTTGTGACCTCGACATGACGATCCGGGGAGAAATACTCGATGAACTGCTGCCGCCTGTCTACGCGTAATGACCCCGCCAAACCGCAATACAACTGGCACGAGTCGAGTGTCTGTGTCACCTCAGCCTGAAGCTGCTCCATGCCTTGGCGCACAGTGGCGCAGGCCTCTGCCACGCCAAGCGACAAGCTCGCGTGCTGCGCCAGGCGGCGAGCAGCGACTCGCCTTCCCTGCTCGTTGAAAACCGCAAGACGGCAATGCGTAGCGCCCCCATCCACAGCTATCAGCATGAGGGACCAACGTGCAACTTCACTCTACGTCGAAATGGATAGGGCATATCGGATTGTAACGAGTACCGCGGGACCGTTACCATCGAGGCAACCAGCGCACCCGCACCGGATTCAGAGTGGAGACGCATCTGTATCAACGTCTACCTCCACTGCCACAGCTCTCGACAAAATCAACCCCAAGGCGCCTTCTCGGACCAACAGCGGCATTGGCACTGCTTGTTTGCGGCAACAGCGTCGCAGAGACAGTCATCACGATTGAAAGCTGGCGCTCCGAGGATCAGGCGATCCGGGACGAGAAGATACTGCCGATCTTCGAAGCTCAATATCCCGAGATTGACGTGCAATCCACGCCAACCACACCCACCGAGTACAACGCCGCACTGAACGCTCGTCTGGCAGGCGGCACCGCTGGGGACATCATTGTATGCCGTCCCTTTGATGTCGCTCTGGCACTGCACGAAGAAGGTCACCTCGCCGATATGAAAGACCTGCCCGGTCTTGAGGAAAACTTTACCGATGTGGCACGCGCCGCGTGGTCAACCGACGATGGCAGAGCGAACCTTTGTGTGCCGATGGCTTCGGTGATCCACGGCTTCATGTGCAACAAGGACGCTTTTGCCGAGCTGGGTATTGAGATACCGACAACACTGGATGACCTTTATGCAGTACTCGATGCCATTAAAGCGGACGGTAGCTTCATTCCGATGGCCATGGGTACCAAGGACCAGTGGGAGGCCGCAACCATGGGTGACACCCACGTGGGCCCGGTTTTCTGGAACGGCGAATAGGGTCGCAACGCCTTGCTCAGTGGTCAAGCGAAGCTGACCGACGACGCCTTTGTTCAAGCCTTCACTGAGATGCAGAAGTGGGCACCCTACCTTGGCGATGGCCATCAGGCTCAGGGCTATACCGACAGCCAAAATCTGTTTACCCTCGGCAGAGCTGCAATCTATCCAACCGGCTCATGGGAAATCACAGGCTTTCAGCAACATGCTGACTCTGAGTTAGGCGCTGTTCCTCCACCCCGAGCAAGCGTTGACGGGACGTGTCACATCAGTGATCACACCAACACAGGCATCGGCATGAACGCTGCCACTGAAAACGAGGAAGCAGTCAGGACGTTTCTTGAGTGGACTACGAGCCAGGAATTTGCCGTTTTGCTCACCAACGCAGCACCTGGCTTTTTCTCACTGTCATCACACAGCATTGATGTTGAGAACGCACTGGCAAGTGAGTTCATTGCGAAGCGTGACATCTGCGAATCCACGATACGCCTCGCGCATCAGATTCTGGCACGAGGCAAACCTCCGCTCGACACGCCACTATGGACGCTAACCGCCAATGTCATCAATGGCACGATGACACCCAGGGAGGCAGCGGCCGCCGCGCAGGCCAATCTCGACAGCTGGTTCGAGCCGTTCTGGAGCTTGGGCTACGCTTCAGGAGTGTAAATTGCTTCGGCAGAGCGGGGACACGCAAGCGACTCCACGCTGATTATCGGGGTGTTGCTGGCGACTGCCACGCTGATATATACCGTGTTCGCAATCTATCCGATCGCGGAATCAATGGTATCGGGCGCGCCATCCGAGAGAACCCGAGCACCGGCCGGAAGAGTCAGTTCGACTGGCGCCTGTCGATGGCAAATGCTATATCTTTGACAAACAACAAGCCTGCTATGTTCAGCGACTACAACATACCCTCAACTCGGGCCCGATCGCCAGTATCGAGAGCCCTGTGTACTGCGAGCCTTGCTGCTGCTCTCACGGTGTTCACTGCATGCGGTGGCGACCTCGATTCAGGCGGCAACACTGGTGACAGCTTTGATTTTGACTTCGAAGATCTGATCATACTGACCAATTTCGCTGGCGTGTTTGACCTGACCGGCAACTGGAGTGGCTCTGAAGGCGACGCTGCGATGCTTGTGATTCGCCCTCCTGGCTCAGACGGCTCAGCCGAAGTGGTGCTCTACGATATTGACGACCGTACCGGCAACTGTAGCGAACGTCCCATACAGGGGCTGATCACCCTCAATCGCTTGATTGATGATCCACAGATATTTCTCAATGACATCTTCGATTTTGACAATGCCACTGTGTCTCTGAACATCAACGGCTCACTCAACATCGAGTTCTCTGACGTCAACGATATCAACAACAATGGCTCTACCGCCGAGCGAGTCAGCTATCTGGCCCGACCCGTTGCAATACTCGAACAAGACATTCCCGCTCAGTGCTGAGACGGCTCATCTATCTGACCAGACCGCAAGTTCATTCCCGCAGGGGTCGGTGAAGTGAAAGCGGCGCCCGCCGGGAAAAGCAAAGACCGGTTTTACGATGACACCTCCGGCCGCAACAACGGCCGCCGCGCAACTTTCCAGGTCAGCAGTTCTGAATATGATCAACGGTGCGCCATCATCCTGACCCGAGGTCAAGGCAGACTTGAAAAACCCACCGTCCAGGCGCCCATCATTGAAGGCTCGATAATCCTCCCCCCAATCGACAAAGGTCCATCCGAATACGCGGCTGTAGAAAGCCTCAACAGCGTCAAAGTCACTGGCGGGTAACTCGATGTAGTCAATGCCACCCTCACTGAAACGACTCTCGGACATCATTGCCTCCATCAGCCGCAATACACCGGGTACCAGTCTACCGGTCTGATGCGCTGTGGTGGGGTGACTCCGTTGTACGTGACTCACGCTAAGAATCGGTCAGAGCCGTTATCATGTAGGCCGCGCCACCCAAACACCACTCGAGTGTCGGAGGCATGACAGAAGCTTTAGTCATAAAACCATGGAGAGTCGATTGATGAGCGATGTAGTGGCACGTCTGCGCGGCGCGGAATTGTTCGAGCACCTGACAGACGAACAACTGAGCCTGCTCGCTACACAATCGCGTGAGCAGCGTTTTGGCAAGAATGTCCTCTTGATGCAGGAAGGTGACAAGGGCGACTCCATGTACGTCGTCAGCTCGGGTGAATTCAAGGTCTTTGTCAGTGACGACAATGGCCGCGAACTCGTATTGCATCAGCTCGGACCAGGGGCTGTCATGGGTGATATGGCCTTGCTCGACGGCGAGCCGCGATCTGCGAGCGTCATGGCGCTCGAGGAGTCCTCGGTACTGGTCATCGGTCGCCAAGGGCTGCTTGACTGCATTGATCACAGTCCGGAGTTCGCGCTCAACATCATCCGCTCATTGACTCAACGATTGCGCGTTGCCACCGAGGGGAGCCGCAGCCTTGCTCTGGACAACGTGTACCGACGCCTGGCTGACAAATTACGCGAACTCGCAGGCATCGAAGACGAATCGCTTGCATGGCAGGATGAGTCTGCGCTGCCCACGCTCGAGCGCAAGTACTCTCATCAAGAACTTGGCAACCTGATAGGTGCGTCCCGAGAAATGGTGGGCAAGGTCATGGCTGAGCTGGTCAAGGGCGAGTACGTCGAGATCATCCAGGGACGCATCCAACTCAAGCGCAAGTTGCCTCAAAACTGGTAGCGACAACAGGCACACGCGCGCTATGTGAGTTTTCGCGGATCATCCGCGCCCGGCGAGCTACTACCATCGAGCTTGTCGACTTCGCTGTCAGGCTCATGCGCGGACCGATGAGAATCAGGCTTGAACGTCGTTTTGGGCAACCATTCTCTGAACTCCTCTCCGTACAGCTCCCAGACGGTGACAAACAGGGCTGCGATGATCGGCCCGATAATAAAACCGGTAAATCCGAACAGAAGCAGCCCACCCAGCGTGCTGAAAAAGATCAGCAGATCGTGCAGCTGAGCATCGTTGCCAACCAGCCGCGGCCTGAGCACATTGTCCAGTGTTCCGACCACAATGCTGCAGAACGCAGCCACGACCAAAGCAGTCACCAGCTTGCCACTGACCAACAACCACACAACGGCAGGAATCCAGACCAGCGCCGCGCCAATTCCCGGCACTACCGACAGAAACATCATGACAACAGCCCAGAACAAGGAACTGGGCACTCCAGCAAAGAACAGCGCCAGACCGGCCAATGCTCCTTGCAGGACACCAATGACAGCGGTGCCGCGCAAGGTGGCTCTGGTCACAGACAAAAAGCGGTTGAGCAGTTGCGTCTCGTCCTGATCGTTCAGAGGCAGGTAGTAGAGCACCAGATACAACAAGCGGTCTCCGTCCATCAAAAAGAAGAACATGGTGTAGAACATGATCAACAACGAGAGCAAGGCGCTGACTGTCCCAACGGTTGCTGACTGAAGAAAATTGATGAGCACGCCACTCAATGTTCCTGCTAACTGTCCGATGCGTGAAAGAGCCAGCTCGCGATAAGGCACAATGCGCTCATAAAAAGGCAGGGACTCAAACCACCCCGTCATTGCCCCCGGTGATGCCAACTGCTCCTGCACCCATGGGCGTGCTGTTTCCGCCACATCCAGCGCTTGGGTCAAAACAGCAACAAAAACGATAGCCAGTGGTACACCGACAAACAGCAGTACAACGGTTAAGGTCAACCCAGCTGCCAGCGGCTTACGCTCGCCAACATGCATCAGTATCTTGCGGTAGAGAGGCGTAAACAGAGCCGAGAACAGCGCCGCAAGAAAAATCGCCTGCAAGAACGGCAAGAGCATGCGCAGGAACAAGGCCGATATTCCTGCGACAACAAGCGCAAGCACGGCGCGATTAACGAGCTTTTGATTCATCGATCAGTACACCTGGAAGATGCAGATGAAGGCCTCATCCCGGAGTACAGGCTCGTGCTGTGACATAGACTGAGTAAAGCGATGTGGTACCGCAGATAAACAATCGATTACGTTTGGCACCACCGAATACAAGGTTGGCGACACCTTCGGGAATCAATATCTTGCCAATCAGCGTGCCATCATTGGCGTAGCAGTGTATGCCCTCATCAGTACTGGTCCAGACACGCCCTTCGTCATCGAGACGAAACCCGTCGAACAACCCGGCCTGACAGGTCGCAAAAACAGAGTCCGTGGCCAGAGATTGACCATCAGCCGACACCGCCAGTTTGCGAAGGTGACGAGGACCGTCAGCCTGATGGGTCGCACCTGTGTCCGACACGTACAAGTGAGACTCATCGGGTGAGAAGGCGAGCCCGTTGGGCATGACAAAATCGTCCGCCACTACAGCAAGAGAACCATCGGGATCAATCCGATACACATTGCACGGCAATTCAGGGTCTGCACGCTCACCCTCGTAATCACTGAGGATGCCGTAGCTCGGATCAGTAAACCAGATGGAGCCATCCGACTTGACCACAACATCGTTGGGTGAGTTGAGGCGGGCACCGCCATATTTGTCGGCCAAGACTGTAATCGAGCCGTCGTACTCGGTTCGGGTCACGCGACGTTGCAGATGCTCACAGGTCACAAGGCGCCCCTGGCGGTCTACCGTATTGCCGTTACTGTTGCCAGACGGTGAACGAAAGACCGACACCTCGCCATTGGTTTCGTCCCAGCGCAGCATGCGGTTGTTGGGAATATCCGACCACACCAGATACCGACCGGCGGCGAACCAGGCGGGACCCTCACTCCATCGCGCACCTGTCCACAGACGCTCGACACGAGCGTGCCCAACAAAGCAGGCAGCAAACGCAGGATCGACAACCTCAAATCCTGTGCCGGGGATTTCTCCAAATCGGGTGCTCATGCAAAAAAAATCATTGAAGATTGGTGTGATGTTAACGTTATCAGCTTGTGCTGTTTCCTTTAGACTTGCGTGGCAACACACAGCTTGACGATCAGCAGGAGTCTACATGGAGTCACCAGGCCAGATCATTATCGTGATGGGTGTCAGCGGCTGCGGCAAATCGACAATCGCCCAACACCTGGCGACACAGTTGCAGGCGGATTTTTTGGACGGCGACTCGCTGCACCCACCCTCAAACATTGAAAAGATGCGCCGTGGCGAACCACTTGATGATCGAGATCGCAGACCGTGGCTGGTAGCGGTCCGTGACGAGTGCGCTCGCAGGGCCGAGCAACACGGTATCAACGTCACCGCGTGTTCAGCGCTCAAAAGGGCTTATCGGGATATTCTGCGTGGATCAAATGATCTGGCATTTGTGTTTCTTGAAGGGAGTCGTGAGCTGATAGCTGGCCGCATGCATCAACGCACCGGACATTTCATGCCGGAGTCCCTGTTGGACAGTCAATTTAATACACTTGAACACCCGGCTCAGGAACCGGATGTCTACACCGTCAGCATTGAGCCCGGGCCTGAACAGATCGCCACAAGCGCAGCCTTGGCTCTACAGCCCTTTCTCAGTAACTCTACTCACAAGAACACTACACACAAACCGAGCACGCATTGATGTCTGAAACCGTTCTGCTGATGGGCCCTCTGCTTCCCGCCACCATGTCGGAGCTCGACAGCAATTATACAGTCCACCGATTCTGGGAATCTGACGACCCGGATGCCCTGCTCGACTCGATTGCCGACACTTGTACCGGTATCGTCACCGATGGCGGACGAGGTGCGCAGGCTGAGGTCATGCAGCGACTGCCCAATGTGGGAGTGGTATCTGTATTCGGTGTCGGTGTGGACGCTGTCGATCTTGACTACTGCAAGACCAGAAACATACGGGTGGGCAATACGCCGGACGTTCTCAGCGATGATGTTGCCGATCTGGCGGTGGCGCTGGCACTTGCCACCTGCCGCAAGATGGTCACAGCTGACTCTTACGTACGCGAAGGTCGCTGGCCCATCGACGGCGCCATGCCGCTGACCGTCAGAATGACAGGAAAACGCGCCGGTATTTACGGCATGGGAAGTATCGGTGACTCACTCGCACAGCGATTGAGCGGGTTTGATATGAACATTGCCTATTGCAATCGACGTGAAAAAACAGGAAGTGTGTATCGTTTTGTTCCCTCCTTGCAGCAACTCGCCCGCGAGGTCGACTTTCTCTTTGTCACAGCGGCAGCCACAGCCGATACCGTCGGCTCAGTCAATGCCGCCGTGCTTGATGCACTGGGGGCCGAGGGATATCTGATCAATGTTGCGCGCGGCACACTCGTTGATGAGAACGCGCTGCTTGAACGCCTGCAGACCAGTAGTATCGCGGGCGCCGGCCTTGATGTATTTGCAGAAGAACCCAAAGTGCCTACCGCCTTCTACGAACTGGACAACGTCGTCATGCAGCCACATAACGCTAGCGGCACACGCGAAACACGCACGGCTATGGGACGGTTAATGCTGGATAATCTTGCAGCGTTTTTTGACGGGCGCGAGCTCTTGACACAGGTGGTCTGAACCAACATGGAATCAAACAGTTCACAAGGCGAACATGATATTGGCGTCATCGGCCTTGCAGTAATGGGCCAGAACTTGATCCTGAACATGGCAGACCATGGATTCAAGGTCGCTTGCTGGAACAGAACGCAGTCAACTACCGAGATATTTGTTGAGCGTCGTGTTGAGCAACGCAGCATCACAGGCGTGGAGTCAGTTGAACAGCTTGTCGCCAGCCTGAGCTCGCCGCGAAAAGTGATGCTTATGGTTCAAGCCGGCAAAGCGGTAGATGCTGTGATTGATTCTCTGGTGCCATTGCTCGACAAGGGCGATGTGATCATTGATGGTGGTAACTCGCATTTCCCTGACTCCAACCGGCGTGCAGAGCGCTTGGCTGCGGAGGGCCTACTTTTTGTTGGCACCGGGGTGTCTGGTGGTGAAGAAGGTGCACGCAACGGCCCATCAATGATGCCCGGTGGGCACCATGAAGCCTGGCCACTCGTCCGTGACATTTTTCAATCCATTGCGGCAAAAACCAGTGACGGTACACCCTGCTGTGATTGGGTGGGGGACGCTGGAGCCGGTCACTTTGTCAAGATGGTGCACAACGGCATTGAATACGGCGACATGCAGCTTATTGCAGAGGTCTATGATTTCATGCAGACACTGCTCGGTATGGACAACGACTCCATGGCCGATGTCTTCAGCCACTGGGACAAAGGAGAACTCGACAGTTATCTGATCGAGATTACCGCCGAGATACTCGCCTTCCGTGACAAGGATGGCGCCGTGATCGATCGCATTCTTGACAAGGCAGGACAAAAAGGCACAGGCAAATGGACCGGCATCAACGCACTTGAGCTTGGTGTTCCTCTGACCCTGATTGGTGAAGCGGTGTTTGCTCGCGCACTGTCTTCGATGAAGGACGAGCGGGTAGCAGCCAGTCAGATACTGGCAGGGCCGTCCGAAGAGCGCTTGACTGCTGACAACTGGATTTCAGCGCTTGGCGAAGCACTGTTCGCAGCCAAGATCGTGTCCTATGCACAAGGTTATATGCTGATGCGTGAAGCGGCCAACGAATACGGCTGGTCCTTGAACTATGGCGGTATCGCACAGATGTGGCGAGGTGGTTGCATCATTCGCTCGGCTTTTCTGGACGACATCAAGGCCGCGTTTGATCGCAACCCGGAGCTTGCCAATCTATTGCTCGATGATTGGTTTCGGGACCGCGTTGCCAGTGCTCAGGATAGTTGGAGACGCGTGGTGGCCGCCGGCGTTGTACAGGGCCTGCCAATGCCTGCTACCTCTGCAGCCCTCGCCTTCTATGATGGATACCGAAGCACGCGACTACCCGCCAACATGATTCAGGCACATCGCGACTACTTCGGTGCCCACACCTGGCAGCACATCGATGGATCAGACACTTGGCACCACACAGACTGGACTGGGTCTGGCGGTGGTGTATCCAGCAGCAGCTATGAGGCCTGATCCGCCCTACGTCTAGCGGAGCACACCCACACCATGCTATTCCATATCCCACCCGCTTTGCCCGCTGAGCTACTCCACGTGCTCGCGTGCATGGGGCACGGCGATGAGATCGCCTTGGTAGACTCAAACTACCCCGCATTCTCCGATGCCCACAGCACCTGCTACGGCAAACCTATCGAGCTTGCAGGCAGAAACCTGCCTGAGGCCATGACCGACATTCTCACTCTGCTCCCACTGGACACTTTTGATGATCATTCCGTCCATGTGATGGCCTCACCGGCAGGCACACCCGCCGTACATCGAGAAGCCGAGAAAATTCTTGCACACATACCAGGAGCGCCATGGTCCATGCAGGCTCTTGAGCGCTTTGCATTCTATGAGCACGTAAAGACCTCCTTTGCTGTTGTCAGAACACTCGAGCGACGCCCCTATGGCAATGTGATTCTGAAGGCGGGCGTCATTGCTCCCGATGGGCAGCTCATGACACCAGAAATCGCTGCTGCAGCTGACTAACCGATTATTGTGAGCTCAATGCCACAGACACGGCCTATCGACACGCTAGGTCGCTAACAGGATACCCAACACAATGGGCAGATAGACTATTGCGCCCAGGTGCGTCACAAGGACAAGGCCTGCCACTGTCTCACTGTCGCGAGAATGTTTGACAGCAAGTAGGAAGTTGAACACCGCCACCGGTACGACGGTCTCGATGACTACAACGCCCCGTGCCGCACCTTCAAGCGCCAGCACATGAGCTACACCAAAACCTACGCATATTGCAACTCCAGTACGAACTACAGACCATACTACTGTTGATGGAAGGGAAGCTGCGCGCATCGAGCCTAGACTGACACCCAGCGTAATCAGCATCAAGGGAATGGCGATCTGCCCAAGCAGCACGAGCGTCTCCTGGGCAAACACCGGCAAGTTAACCTCAAGACTCCGAGCGAAAAACGCCAGTACGATCGAAATCAGGATAGGAGAGCGAATCACACGAGTAAGGTTGATACGCCCGGCATACACCGCCTCACCAATGGTAAACAGCAGCAAGCACTGAACCGCAAAAAAAGTCATCGCATAAGCAAGGCCCGTGTCACCGAACGCGAAATAGCAGACAGGCAACCCCAGATTTCCTGTATTGCCCACTACGTGAGCGACGCTCAAACGCCAATCTGAGCCGGCCTTCAACAGCAAACCTATCGCTAATGGTGCAAACACCACATGTACAGCCACTGTAGCTACCGCGATCTTACCCAGAGAAGTCACGGGGGTTTCGATAAGCACCAAGGTATGAAAAAGTAACGCCGGCATACTCACGTTGATTACCAGACTGGTCACAAAATCCAGCGGGAACGCCAAACCGCGTCGCTGCCAGACAAGTCCGATCATCGCAAGAAAAAAACCCGGCGCCAGAATGCCTATGATCTGACTGGCTAGCGCTAACACTTCGACAGCATCCGATCAAAAAATCCTGTGTGGCATTGACTTGGTGTTGGGTAACACCCAATTGCTTGTGGGCTCAGCTCTACTGATACTCGTCAAGTCCACAAGCTCACTCACTAGTGGCACCGCTTCTCGTGTATTGAGTGAGCATCGTGAAATGACGTGTACGGCTGGATCATCGGTCGGAGATCGTCGGTACTCATCTTCGATGAACTGGGCGTACTGCCAGATGAGATCCGGGATGCAGGACATTTTCTTCTCCTGCTTTCGCGTGAGATGCTCGCTTGAATCAATATCGATGAAACTGCCATCATCAAACTTGACATAAAACTGTGTTGTGCCGCGCTTGCTACGCAGCTTCATACGCCAGCTGAAACGATGCCCGTCCTCATTCCACGCTACATTTCCAGGACGAAAGTAATGTCGTAGTGGTACGGCTATTTGCACACACAGCCAAACACCGATCACAGTCAGCACGATAAATCGGGTCGCTGTCTTCCCCGTATCTGTTTGCGCTGGCAAGCAAGGCGGCTCCGCTAGATGACTCCATCGCAATGCTCGCCCTCGCGCCTGCAAAAAAGCCAGAAATTGACGCGGCCACCCCGGATCGAAGAGCACCAATGTAGCTGCAATAGTCACCCACGGAAAAATTCCGATATTGAAGACCAAAGAGTTGGTCAGGTGGAAAACCGCATAAACGCAAAAGACAAGGAGCCTGGTGCGTTTGAACAATAAAAGTGGGGCGCCCAGAAGGTGCAAAGCGATTGCGCCATAACTTGCCACTGCGATACCCCAGTCTTGAGTCAACCACTGAAATACTGGAGCTGCCTGTTGACTTTGTGAGTTCATCCACAGGCGCATGGGCTCAAGCTGCAACCAGTCCGGTGTCAACTTCACCAGGCCGGCATACAGGAGCACTATTTCGAGCTGCAGAACCAGCCACCAGCGACTCCAGGCTGGCACAGTTTCAGACCTCAGGGCCGGCCGACGCCGCGCATCGATAGACCACAATCGGTTGGCGGGCAAGAAAACAAGGATCGTGGCAAAGAGCAAGACGAGGTAGAAGTGATTCAGATACAACGCCTGATCCAGAAAGAAAAGATAGGCAAAGCTGATCACCAGCACAAGAGCGCTGAGCCTGTAAAAGTAGCCGAGCATGACTCCCAGAGCCGCGACGCCCATCGCCACAAACACCAGTTCAAGGCCTGGCCCTGGCAGTACGCCTACCCACTCGAAGTGGTGGTACTTGAACAGAAAATCAGGCTCTCGATACAGACAGTCGAGACACAGGAAGACGCCGTAGTTGATTGCCTCAAACAGGAGGGTGGCACCAAACATGATCCGGAATACAGCTAGAAAAGCTGCGTCCACTGGCGCAAAAAGGTGGTTGTATACGCTCCTGATCACTTGACGAGACTCTCCCACACCTTCGAATTCAAGTTACGCAATCTACTTGCCGCTATGCCCTCTGAGGAGCTGTGTACATGATCTCCGGATAGGCCTCGCCCTCGCCTATTCCCATTCTCCGGTTGGAGGAGCCAATTGTTGCCCATGAACTCGATTGTTACACGTTGCACCAATGCCGGAACAGGAGGCTCACTAAGCGTCGCTCTGTTCGCAGCTCTTGCCACTTCCGCCGTTGCGGTACCAGCAAGCGCCGATGATCTGGACGTTTATCGTGCTCGCATCGAGGCCCAACAGAAGCCTAACATTCTGTTTGTGCTGGATTATTCGGGCAGCATGAATCGTGACGTCAATGGCAAGCTGCCGCCGGCACGAGGCAAAGACTCAAGGCTCACGATCCTCAAGCGCGCGGTGCTGGATGTACTCGAGGAAAACGAAGAGGATATCAACGCAGGCATTGGCTCAACATACGGTCTCTGGCCATCGGGTGTTCGATGGCCAATATCAGACCCTCTGGGTGATGCCAGCGATCTTGACCCTGCCATAGGCCCGGGCATAACCAACAGGGACGTCATCGCCAGCCAGCTGGATAGAATCCCGGCATCAGGATCAACCGCTACCGTAAACGCGCTTGCAGAGGCCGCCTTGTACTTTCGCGGTGGTCGCGTCGCAAACGGCGACATTTCTCCCTTGTGGTCTGAAAGAAACGAGCCTGACGTCTGGGACCCTGTTACCCAGCGCTACACAGGAGGTAATGCCCTGGCAGCCATACCGAGCTCATACCAGCCAAAAGAGGCATTCAAGCGCAACCAACCCCTCGGTGAGCAATTCAGTTACTGCTATGACTACACACCCTACGGCGGCACAGTAAACAACTGCCAGCCCTTTGAGGCTGATCGCATCAACACATGCAGGCTCGTGCGTGGCAATAATTTTCCAGAGGACGGAACAGGCCGCCGCTACGTCCTTGTACGCCAGTGCGAGTTTCAATCAAGTGATCTATGGGAGGGCGCCAACTATGTGTCCCCTATCACAGGGCAGTGTGCGGTCAATGCCATCGTTCTCGTCTCCGATGGAGTGCCCACCAGGATTCGAGAAACCGAGGCTCTGAGCGAGGTCCTCGAAGGAGATATCTCCGACTGTGAGGATCTGTCCGGGAGCGTCTTTGCCAACACCCGAGGCACCACCAATCAGGGCAACTGTGGACCCGAGATTGCGGCTATTCTGGCCAACAACCCTCAAGTCCCGGAAATTCCGGAAAGTACCGTCAAGACCTACACCGTTGGCTTTGCTGCAAGCGATGACGCAGAGGCATATCTTGAGCGCATCGCCACAGCGGGAGGCGGCTTTAACCGCACTGCGAACGATATTGAGGAACTAACCGCTGCGTTCAGCGAGCTGGTTGAATCTATCAAGGATGACAGTGAAACCTTCACCGAACTTTCGATAGATGTTGATCGCGCTAGCTTTTCGCACGCTGATCGCGCGTATTTCAGTTTGTTCAAACCCAGTGCAGGTGCTGCATGGGATGGCAACACCAAGGGCTATTTCCTGACCGCTAATGGACTTGAGGACTTAAACGGAAACGATGTCGCTAACGAAGGAGGTACTGCCTTCGCTGACGACATCCAAAGCTTCTGGTCAAGCACGATCGATGGAAACAAAGTCAACGAAGGTGGTGCATCCGAGCAATTGAGTGAGCCAGCAACTGAACGTAACCTATATACCGCCCTTGCCTACACCGGTGGTAGTCGAGAACTTTCCAAAGGCACAGAAAGTCGTCTCTCCAACGACAATACAAGCATCACTGATGCTCACCTTGGCTTGCCTGCTGGCTCTGCACAGACAGCGATAGCGCTCGACTGGATTCAAACAGCGTCCATGGGTGACTCTTTGCACTCCAAGCCCGTGACGGTTGACTATGGAGATCGTCGCGTCCTCTATACGATGACCAATCAGGGATTTCTGCACGCTATAGACGCGAGCAAACCGGTCAGTGCCACGGGTACGCCCGATATCTCGGGTGGTGAGGAGATTTTTGCGTTTATGCCAGAGCGCTTGCTCAAAAACCTGCCAGCATTGATGAACAACGCAAGCACTTATGATCATATCTATGGTCTTGACGGTGGTATCACGCGCGTCCATACCGACGACAACGGTGATGGCGTAGTAAACGGCAACGACAGACTATTGTTGGTCATCGGTATGCGCCGCGGCGGCGATAGCTACTACGCCCTAGATGTCACTGACTATGAAAAGCCGTCTTTGGAATGGACCATTGACCCAACAACCACAGGCTTTGAATCATTGGGCGAGACGTGGTCCAAGATGGCGCTGGTTCAAGGCCGCAGCGGAACCACTGATGAATATTTTCTGGTGTTCTCAGGTGGTTATGACTCAAATACACTAGATAACACCACAGTACCGACGCCTGCCAAACAGGGCAACGCCCTGTATGTCGTCGATATCGATGGAAACCTGGTGTGGACAGCAGATGAGCGCAATGATGCCAACATGCAATATGCCATCGCTGCTGACCCAACTGTCATAGACAGCAACGGAGATGGGTTCGCTGATCGTCTCTATGTGGGGGATCTGGGAGGACAGGTCTGGCGTGTTGATTTCAACGATATGCGAAAAGACAGTGACTACTCAGTCTCGCGTATCGCTACTCTTTCAAACGGTAGCCATCAGCCCTTCTTCTATTCACCCAGCATTTCTCTTAGCACCAATACTGCTGATGATTTTCTATACGTAGCGCTCGGATCGGGTGATCGCACTGACCCGATGAATAGCACTTCAGAAAACAGGTTGTGGGTACTAAAGGATTCCAACGGATATAACAATCTACCTGGATCTGTAGACTTGATCCAACCTGACGAACTCTACAATGTGACCGATAATCTGGTTGAATCTACTGATGAAACTGTAGCTGCCAATGCACGGGCAGAACTCGCTGCGGCGCAAGGTTGGTATCTTGATTTGGCACCGGGCGAGAAATCTCTGTCTCGTCTGGTGACCTTTGAAGGCAACTTGCTGGCGACAACGTTTGAACCTGTGGAAGCGGTAGGTGCGCTCGCCTGTAATGTAGAGCATATCGGTCGCTACTATCAGCTGGACATTCGTTCAGCTGTACCTACCGGCGCACTTGCCGACATCGACAGTCCGGACACGAATCAATCACGCTATAAGAACATGCCTACGGCAGGCATACTTGCAAGTCCGGTTATTGTCTTTCCACAGGGAGGCGAAAGAACACAGATCTACGTCGGACTGGAACCCGTGAATGAGGTCGAGACACAGCTCTCAAGGATTTACTGGCACGCAAAGTAGTCTTGAAGAGTACGCCTGAAGCGTCGATAACCTCAGGATCACGTAATTGAACGAGGAATTGTCTGTGAGCGAAGGAAGACCAGAATTAATGGCGCTACTGAAGCGCCTTGTGGACTTTGATGGGTCTGATCTCTATCTCTCTACTGGCGCGCCTCCGAGCGCCAAGTTCGCGGGGGAGCTCACAGCTCTGTCTGATCGAAATCTGGAACACGGTGACGTTGCAGCCATGGCTGACGAAGTCATGAATGATGACCAACGCGAGGAGTTCGAGCGCGAGAGCGAAATGAATCTTGCGATTTCACCAGAGGGTATCGGGCGATTTCGACTCAACATATTCCGGCAGCGCAATGAAGTCTCGCTTGTTGCGCGGAACATTCAGACCGAGATCCCTCGCTTTGATGACCTCGGTCTTCCCGATGTGTTGAAGGAAGTCATCCAGTCAAAGAACGGCCTGGTGCTGTTTGTCGGTGGCACAGGCTCTGGAAAGTCAACCTCGCTTGCGGCCTTGATTGATCATCGCAACATGTGGAAAGGCGGCCACATCATCACCATCGAGGATCCAGTTGAGTACGTCCATCCACACAAAAAATGTATTGTCAATCAGCGAGAAGTTGGCGTTGATACCAACAGCTTTCATGCTGCCTTGAAGAACACCCTACGACAGGCACCCGACGTCATTTTAATTGGGGAAATTCGTGATCGTGAAACGATGGAGCACGCAGTAGCCTTTGCTGAAACAGGTCACTTGGCAATATCCACACTGCACGCCAACAACGCCAATCAGGCTATCGATCGCATCATCAATTTCTTCCCTGACGAGCGCAAGGCGCAACTGCTGCACGACCTCGGCAACAACATTCGCGCCATCGTTTCGCAAAGACTGATACCCACTGTAGACGGTAAACGCTGTGCTGCTATCGAGATATTACTCGGCTCTCATACCATCAAACAGATGATCATGAAGGGTCAATTGGACGACATCAAGGAGACAATGCAAAAATCAGAGAACATGGGCATGAAGACCTTCGACAGCGCCCTGTTCGAGCTGGCCATGGAGGGCAGAATTACCAAGGACGAAGCGCTGAAAAACGCAGATTCTGCTAACAACCTGCGCCTGCGCTTCAAACTCTCATCACCCTCTCAAGAGGAAGACCAGAGTGATTTGCTGCTACGCGGACAGTTACCTGGCAACGCGGCAGCCGCCAAGGCAGACGATGAAGCACCGGAGTCAGGGAGCTCTGAAGATGCGGATAATCCCGTGACCAACATCCACGCGGCAATGGAGGCGCAACTCGCAGGCAGCACATCAGCAAACGATGAATCGGAGTCTACTGACAATGATGCTGCTGAACGACTAGCACAGGCGAAGGAAAAACTCGCCGCTATTCAGGCTGCCAAGGAAGGCAGTGCAAGCGCAGGTGCCCTCGAACTGTCTTTGGAACCTGACCCGGAGCCAGAGCCCGGCGAGGACGAAGACGATCCGATGGCTTTTGGTATGGGCAGGGTCGGCTAAGGTATTCGGGTAGCCTCATTCATCCAGCATCGCAGGCCCCCGCACGGCATATTTACAGCAGGGGCGCGGGTTGTCACAGCGCACGTTACCGCCAGGATGCTGGATGACACTCTCACCAGCAATGAAAATACCGCGCTGTTCTGGCGGTAGAGCCAGTTGTATGAAGTGACTGCTCTGCCGCCTCGCTCACCGCGATACGGGCCACGCTTGGCTTGTGACAAGGCACTGTCTGGAACAAGGCTATTTCATCACGGGCGAACGTCAATGTCTTTGCCCGCCGACTGCTGATGGCAAGGCATCAGTATGCAGTCAATACAAGATCTGAAAGCACACGGTCTGCTGCCTTGTCCGGAGGGAACACCGGGTAGTAGGCTCGCTCGATAGCTCCATCGTTCGCTACCAGGGTTACGCGTTTGTTCAGAACCCTGTCATCAACAGCAAAGGTGGGCAACGCAAGAGTCTTCGTGAGCAACAAGGACTCGTCACTCAATAAGGGGTACGGCAACTGTAATCGTTCAACGGCTTCACCCTGGTAGTCACCACTTTGTGTTGATAGACCGAATACTCGAACACGCAAAGCAGCAAACTCGTCGTGTAAATCACGAAAGCGACAACTTTGAGGCGTGCAACCGCGAGCGCCTGGGATATCGTTCCATCCATCCGGGAGCGCCTGACCAGGCTGCCCTGTTCGTGGATAGATGAAGATTACAGAGCGACCACTCAAGGTAGAAAGATCAACTATGGAGCCGTCAGTTGCCGGGAGCGGGACTGAAGGCAACGGAAAACCCGCGGTTAGATGATCACACATGCCATCGTCGATTGGCCGAGGAAGATCGTCAGGAAGAGCATCCAGGTTGGGCCGTGCACTGCTCAATTCAGACATATCGCTTCGTCTTTCACACCTTTGCAGCAGAGGACCCAGCATAGTGCGTCCCATTGCTATCGCTCGGCTGATTTTACGAGAATAACAACCAATGCCATGCAGGACAGCTGGAGCTCGCAACCCTTGCGCTCCCGTCGCAGTGGGAGGCCAGCGCAGTTTGCGCTTGAACTCCAGGTACCCTCGACGCGTACTCGTCACACAGCGCGCCATACAGACGCTCTCGTCCACTTTGCAAAGCCTGTAGGCACTCAACTTTTACGGGTAATACTAATTACCGCTAAAAGTGGCCGATAAGCTGCGTTTAAGGGCTGGAATACTGTCTGATTACGCCTCGATATCCACAAAAACAATTACTTACTGGGGTCCGACCCCACGGGCTTAAATTGCCAGGTATTCGTGGCGGAGCCCTTCGTTGTCGAGGACTTCCTGGGCAGTGCCGGAGTAGACGATTTCGCCGGTGTCGAGGATCAGTGCCTTATCGGCAAGCTTCAAGGCTGCGACAGCGTTTTGTTCAACGAGGATTGTGGTGATGCCATCAGCCTTGACTTCCAGTAGCGCGCGCTCGATATCGTGTCTGACAACGGGTGCGAGGCCTTCGTAGGGCTCATCGAGAAGCAACACCTTGATGTTGCGGGCAAGGGCTCGAGAAATAGCAAGCATCTGCTGCTCACCGCCCGATAGCGTGGTGCCCTCTTGCTTGTAGCGTTCTTTCAGACGTGGAAACAGTGAGTAAATGCGGTCATAGCTCCAGCCCATTTCACCTGCGATACACGCAAGGTCAATATTCTCCTCCACCGTCAGTCCGGGAATGATCCGCCGGTCTTCAGGTACCAGTTGAACGCCTGCCAACGCTGCCTGAAAATCCTGCTTGTCATGCAGAGAATCTCCTTGCAACCAAATCTCACCTTCGCGAAGCTCTGGAGCGGCTGCCCGGGCGATAGTGCGCAAGGTCGAGGTCTTGCCCGCTCCATTACGACCAAGCAGAGCAACAATCTCACCCTCATTAACGGTGAAAGAGACGTCTTGAACGATGTAGCTATCACCGTAGTACGACTTCAATCCAGATACGCCAAAGTAAGCACTACGCACCTCAGCCTGTGTCGGTGAGGCGTGACTACCGGCCACAACCTGGGCACTCATACCTGCTCCTCCCCAAGATAAGCTTCTTTTACGCGCGGGTCGTTCTTCACTTCTTCAGGCGTGCCCTGACAGATGATACGACCGCCCGCCAGTACTGAAATTCGATCAGCAAGACTGAACACAACATGCATGTCGTGCTCAATGATGACCTTGGTCATGCCACCCGCCTTGATCTTTTTGAGTAGATCGATTGTTGCGTTGGTGTCGTGTCGGGCCATGCCCGCTGTCGGCTCGTCAAGCAGCAACAGTTTGGGCTCCTGTGCAAGGCCCATAGCAAGCTCCAGACGGCGCTTGTCACCTCGGGAGAGATTGGTCGCCATTGCGTTCGTAAACTCACCGAGCCCTAGATCTTGCAGCACGCCCATAGCCTTGTTGCGCACATTCAGCTCTGATGAGAAGCGACGAAACCAGCTCATCTTGAAGCTGCCATCTCGCTTGGCAAGAATCGGCACCATCACGTTCTCGAGGAGTGTTAGATCAGGAAATATCTCCGGTGTCTGAAAGACGCGTACAACGCCAAGCTGGTTGATCTCGTGTGGGGCACGGCCTGTGAGATTTTCGCCGTTGAAAATCACATGCCCGGTGTCAGGTTTCAACCTGCCGATGCAGACATTGAGCAGGGTGGACTTGCCTGCTCCGTTGGGTCCAATGATCGCATGGGTTTCGCCTTCTCTTACCGACAGATCGATATCGGAGAGCGCGTGCAGTCCCGCGAAGCTCTTGTGCACGTCGGCGACGTGCAGGACGGTGTTTTCCATCAGTGTCGTCTCCGAGTATCAGGAATGAGCAGCGGCAGCGGAAGACTCAACCTTGCCAGCCTTTGCATCACTACGGCGGAACAAGCCGCCAATTCGTCTAAACCCTTCCATGATGCCGCCCGGCAAAAAGATAACCACGATCATGAAGGTCAATCCCAAGGTAAAGTGCCAAGCCTCGCCTACAAACATGCTGGACACCGCCACGGACACCTGCTGCAGACCGTCGGGCATGAAATCAAATATCTGACGCAGCTCACTTGTGTTGAATGCCGAGAAAATATTCTCGGCATACTTGATGATCGCTGATCCGAGCACAGGACCAATCAGGGTTCCGGCACCACCGAGTATGGTCATCAGCACCACCTCACCGGAAGCTGTCCACTGCATGCGCTCTGCCCCTGCCAGAGGATCGGTAACCGCCATCAGCGAACCTGCCAGACCCGCGTACATACCGGAGATCACAAAAGCTGCCAACAGGTATGGACGGGTGTTGAATCCGGTGTAGGCCATGCGCGTCTGATTTGACTTGATGGCCTTCAGCATCATGCCGAAGGGGGACCTGAAGATACGCATGGAGAGAAAGAAGGCGATGATCAACATCACAGCGCAAATGTAGAAGCCCGGGAGGCCGCTCATCTTCAAACCGAACAGATTGGTTGAAGGCAGGCTACGTCCTACAGCAACTCCGGCAGCAGCGTCCAGTACACGTGGATCGCGCAAAGTGAGCTGAAGGCCGGATTCTCCGTTGGTGATAGGTGTCAACACCGAATAGGCCAGATTGAACGACATCTGCGCAAACGCCAGGGTGAGAATCGAGAAGTAGATACCCGAGCGACGCAAGCTCACAAAGCCGATGACCAGAGCGAACACACCTGCCATGATCACCGAGAAAATCAGAGCAGGTATCACGTTCATGGTCAGCAACTTGAACGACCATACCGCTGTGTAGGAGCCGACTCCGAGGAAGGCTGCGTGACCAAAGGAGAGATAGCCAGTCAAGCCAAACAGAATGTTGAAGCCGATGGCGAAGATGCCGAAAATCGCAAATTTCTGCATCAGATCGGGATAGTTTGCACCTAGCGGCGCCAACCATATCGGCATGGTCAATATGGCCGCCGAAAACAGAATGAACAGGGTCCAGTCGGATAAGGCTGAAGGCTTGAACATAGTGATGATTGCTCTTGTCGTGAATGTGATGAGTGCGGCGACGCGCGACGCCTCAGTCTTCCATCACACCCTTGCGGCCAAGGAGACCTCGTGGCAACACCAGCAACACCACGACGGCAACGAAATAGATGATGATCTGATCAATGCCGGGAATGATCGCCTTGACCTCCGTCATCGACGCGAAGGATTGCAATATCCCAAGCAGAAACCCGGCAAGTACAGCACCGCCAAGCGAACCCATGCCGCCGACAACAACTACCACGAATGACAAGACCAGAAAGTCCATACCCATGTGGTAGTTCGGAGGCAGGATGGGCGTGTACATCACCCCGGCGAGACCGGCACAGACCGACGCCAGCGCAAACACGATGGTGAAGCGCTTCTGGATATCGATGCCGAGCAAACCGACAGTCTCACGGTCCTGCATACCGGCACGCACCACCATGCCAAAAGTGGTGAACTTCAGGAAGGCAAAGGTTGCACCGATTATCAACATGGCAAAACCCAGATAGATCAGACGCCACCAGGGATAGACGATGTTGTCACCCATCCCGAACCAGGCTCCGACATTGGCAGACCCGGCAACACCATCGGGTGCAAGTTGCGGAATAGGGTTAGCGCCGAAACTATGTTTGATGACCTCCTGAATGACAATGGCAAGGCCAAAAGTCACCAGGATCTGATCAGCATGAGGTCGCTTGTAAAAGTGTCTTATCAAGCCACGCTCCATGATCAATCCGATGAGTAGCATCACGGGTATGGCTATCAGGATCGCCAAGGGCACTGAGTAGTCGACAATGACCGGCCCCCATGTCGGAAACTTGGCCTCAAGAATCGGCACTTCCTTGTAGGCATCAAAGAAGGTGACGCTCTCGTCCTTGATCTTGGTGGATATGGTCAGCAGGCGATTGAGGGTGACCGCACAAAACGCGCCGAGCATGAAGAGCGCGCCGTGCGCAAAATTAACTACGCCCAGCGTGCCAAAAACGAGCGTCAGACCAAGCGCAATCAGCGCATAGGCGGCGCCCTTGTCAAGGCCGTTGAGGATCTGCAGCAGTATTGCGTCCACGGTGTGTTCTCGCCTTCTTGTGTCTGATGGCCATCGTCAACTTGCTCGTCGACCGCGTAAAGACGCGGAGCGGGCAGCTCAGTGCAAACGATGGAATTTTTTGGAGCTCGCCTTGGGACGACGAGTCAGGAAGTCAGTGGCGACCAGGCTGTCTGACCACATGACTTTCCGGATACGGCGCTCCTGCCCGCAAGAGCAGGAGCGCCGCGACGGGTATTAAACGCCGTTGTTACACGTACCGAGGTCACCACCATCGAACATCGGGTGATCAACGGGGTACTCGACCTGTGCGCGCGGAGTGACTTCTACAACTTCCAGCAAGTCAAACTGCGAGGACGGGTTTTCCTTACCTTTCACAACCAGTACATCCTTGAAGCACTGGTGATCTTCGGCACGGTACTCGGTCGGACCATTGCCCATACCGTCGAACGAAAATCCTTCAAGAGCTGCACCTACAGCACACGGCTCGAAGGTTCCGGCTCGCTCACAGGCATCTGCGTACAGCAGTGTCTGAACGTAGCAGGTGTGAGCGGCCTGCGACGGCGGGAAGCCGTACTCCTGGCCAAAGCTCTTGACGAATGCCTGACTACCCTCATCCTGCAGTGACCAGTGCCAGTTGGTAGAGCCGAAAATGCCCTTGGTAGCGTCACCCGCACCTTGAGCCATCAAACGTGAGTACAGCGGTACAACAATGACGAAATCATTGCCGTCAACCTGACGATCACGCAGACCGAACTGGATAGCCTGGGTCAGTGAGTTGACCATGTCATTGCCGTAGTGGTTCAGGATCAGGGTATCTGCGCCCGAGTTCAACACCGGAGTGATGTACTGACTGAAGTCGCCTGCACCAACCGGTGTCAAAACGTTTTGTGCGGTCTTCCAACCAATAGACTCGGTAGAAGCCTGAATGGACTCTTGCTGCGACCAGCCCCAAGTGTAGTCAGCGGTCAAATGGTAGGCATTTCGCTCTTTTCCATAAGCGTTCTCGAGTACAGGACCCAAGGCCGCACCTGACATGTAAGCGTTGAAGAAATGACGGAAACCGTTGGCTTTCTTGTCCTTGCCTGTGGTGTCGTTGGAGTGTGTAAGACCGGCCATGAAAATAACACCCGCCTCCTGACACAGACCCTGCACGGCAATAGCCACACCCGAAGACGACCCACCTGTGATCATCACAGCGCCGTCCTTCTCGATCATGCGCTTGGCAGACGCACGTGCTGCATCGGACTTGGTCTGCGTGTCACCGGTAACGTACTCGACTTTCTTGCCAAGGATTCCGTTGCCTTTCAGCTCGCTCGGCTTGAACGTGTTCATCAGGCCACCGTCACCCTCGCCGTTCAGGTGTTTGACTGCCAGGCGATAGGCGCGCAGCTCGTCGGCTCCTTCGTCGGCATAGGCACCGGACTGCGGCACATTGAAGCCGAGCGTAACCGAGGATGCGTCACCCGGGTTGTTGAGGTAGTCCGCGCCGTAGGCGTGGCGTGTGAAAAACATCGGTGCGCCGCTGATCGCGGCCGCGCCTGCACTCATCTTGAGCACATTACGTCGTGAGACTTGCGTGTCAGCTTGCTTTTTGTCGGTCATAAGTTGAGTCACTCCTCCAGGTGGGATTCACTGCTGATCGTTGAACGTCGGACCTGGCCTTGGAAGCCGTGCCCGCCCGGTACGCCGAGACGGATAAACCAGAGCCGAGAGCGTTCCGCGGCCACGATCAGATGTCTACATCACCCGGTTCGCGACCCTGAAGCCATTATAGAAAAGGTCTCATGACACAGGGTGAATAATATATTTGTTTCAAATTCAGGGTGTTAGCTTGCAGGTGAGAGACAGCTCTCATATTGACGAGCGTCGAGCCAACCCACTTGTTACGAAAAGTAACGACACCTTGCGGAGCGCTATCCGGGCAAGGGTTTGTCGAATAACCAGTGATCCAGCACGGCGTGCACATCATCGACACCCTCGGCTTTCAATGACGAAAAGTACTGCAAGGTCGCCTCGATGCCCGCATCCGCCAATTGCTTCTGGACAGCTGCAACCGCACGCCCGCGGGCAGAGCGCGCAATCTTGTCAGCCTTTGTCAGGAGCACATGCAGGTCAATTCCCGCTGACTGCTGAATCTCCAGCAAATCCCAATCGACCGGCTGCAATGGATGGCGAATGTCCATTACCGCTACCAGTCCCATCAGGGACTCCCGCCCCGACAGGTAACTCGTCATGGATCGCTGCCAGGCTCGCTGTTTGTCGCGTGAGACTTGCGCGTAGCCGTATCCCGGCAAATCCACCAGAAAGCGATCGTCCTTGACGCAAAAGTGATTGATCAGCTGTGTGCGCCCTGGTGTGCGGCTGGTGCGGGCAAGCTTACCGTTACGGGTCAGAGTGTTGATCGCACTGGATTTTCCGGCATTGGACCGACCGGCAAAAGCCACCTCGGCCACTGTCTCGGGACATTGATCCGGGTACTCAGCGCTGCTGACAAACTCGGTCGAAAAATAGGCGCTGTTCATGGCGACGTTGGCTAAAGTCTGTCGGGTGATGACTCTGCAGCGCGCGGCCAAGCGTGCGAACAACTTCCTGCTCACACCCGGTCTGCAGACAAGAGAGTCGTCAGAGCTTACTTCAGCAAGGCTGACCCATCACATCGATTACAGTAGATACCTCGTATAGACCACACGCCATGCAGCCTGAGCTATACACTCACACACTGCCGCGGGCGCGTTCCTTGCGCACCTGTCGCCTGTGTCGTTTAATGAAAGCACTATTTACACATCCTGCAATGAACGCTACCCAGCCCAGTCGCCAACCCGACCAACGCCTCAGCCATCCATCAACCGGGGTACTCGATCATCACGCGCCACGTGGCCTGACAGGCCTCTTGATGGCGGTCGCTGCGATTGTCATCGCTCTGGTTGCGCAACCCACGCATGCGGCGGGTGATGCTGCTGCAGGGCAGGCAAAATCTGCTGTATGCGCCGCGTGCCACGGGGCTGACGGCAAAGCACTGCAACCCACCTACCCTAACCTGGCAGGACAACATGCGTCTTACATCGCCAAACAATTGACTGAATACCGCGACGGCGATCGCGTCAACGCACTGATGAGTGGTCAAGCGGCGAATCTGAGCGACGAGGACATTCTCGATCTGGCGGCTTACTACAGCGAGATGCCTATCATCGCCAATACAGCTGCTGAGGAAAACCTGGCCATGGGAGAGGCGATTTACCGAGGCGGCATCACCGCTCAGGGCATCGCTGCCTGTATCGCCTGTCACGGGCCCGCAGGTCTCGGCAATCCCGGTGCCGTCTACCCCGTTCTGTCCGGACAAAACGCAGGCTACACCGCCGATCAACTGATCCAGTGGCGCGCTGGTGAGCGCAGCAATGATCCCAACAATGTGATGGGATCACTTTCGCAGCGTCTGACAGATACCGAAATTCAGGCGGTGTCAAACTACATCCAAGGCTTGTACAGCGCAAGTAACTAGAGCTCGGCAACTAGAGCTCGGCAACCAAGGGCTAGCCTTCAGGCCGAGCCATTTGACGGGCCATTGGACGGGCAAGAGCAAACGGGCGCGAGCCACTTGACCGGCTCGCCCCAAGGCTACTATCTGCTCAGCGCTCCATCGCGTCATCGATGTCTGCAATTGGCAGACCTTCGACAAAGGCTCGCACGTCAGCTTTGCCGCTGTTGCTTGACTCGATATTCATCATCCCGCCGCTGCGCAGCTCGACCAGGTAGTTGACCGTCTCACCGGAGGCATCGCTCATGTCGGTAACCGTGCGTCGCTGAACGCGAAATTTCTGACCTTGACCCGCGCCCAGCGATGCACCCAGTTGTGCGAGTGCTGCGAGACCTGTGCCCGCGACGCCGGTAGTCACCGACACATCGATTGCTTGCTCACCCTTGGTATAGCGGCGAGACAGCAGGGTCACCCCCATAGCACTCTGGTTGTTCAGTTCGCCGCCGGCCCAGCCGGCTAGCTCATCAGGGAACACTGCGAACGCTGAGTCTCTGCGGATCTGCTCGAACACTTCAAGACACCAACGTGCCTCCTCGAGAGCAGCCTCGAGGTCACCGGATTCACCGAGGTCAGCAGCCGCCTGACACGCCTCTACCGCCTCACTGACCTGGGCGACTTGCATTGCCTCTGACTGCGCCCACACCGATGAGCTCATGATCAGTGCGCTACCGCCGGCCACCGCAAACGAGCGGCTCATGATGTAACTCACAAGATCCTTGCTGGCTGTATTCATAGTGCTATCTCCTGGCTGATATCCATCTCTCGATACGCCTTGCTGGCGTGTTCCGGACGCCGCCGACCGCACCCGACGATCAGTTTACCCGGACTTTATTCAATCGACTGACCGCTGGTTGCCAAATCCACAACCACCGGTTGGTGCCGTATTCGGTATTGCTTGTCCATGCTGCTCACATTGAGATAGCGCACACCATTGCACGTACTCTCGCCTCGCCCCTCGTGAATATGTCCAAACAGGTGCAAGCGCGGCCGCACTTCTTGTGTTCTAGCTAGCAGAGAGCCACACCCCGTGTGTTCCTTCAGACCGTTTGCGCGATCTACTGCATCCAGAATTCCAAAAGGCGGGCCGTGTGTAAGCAGTACATCGGTGTCTTGCGGGATCAAGCGCCAGTGCTTGTCAATATCCTCGCCCGGATCGCGCATGAAGCTCCAGTCGTGAAAGCGCAGGGTAATCGGCGAACCCCAAAAGGAGATCCCATTCAGGCGAATACCCGAATCGTTCAACCAGACAACACCTGCCGCCTTGGCACGTGCCTGCGCAGCCTCTGGAGACGCTTCCAAATAGCTGTCGTGATTGCCTGCAATGAAGATACGGTGACGATGTGGCTGCGCACCAAACCAGTCCAGAAAATCATCCAGATCACGCGATGTCCCATGCGCTGTTATGTCACCGGCATGAACCAGCACATCACCATCTGGCAAAGTGACTTGCCGATGATCGCCATGGGTATCGCTGATGCAAACGAGCTTCATATCACCGGTTTTCAGCGGCTGCCTGTTGCAAGGCAACCAGATCCTCACCTCCGATTATGATCTCGACGCGCGCAAGACCATTCCATGTCCGACGATACTCGCGTTCAGCCGGCCATGCGACTGCAGGCCACAATTCAACAAACAGCCACGGCCGCCATACATTGCGCCGGTAGCGCAGTCGCAGCTCGCCACCCCGCAATCGTTCGGTCACCTCGTCATTGAGTTCTGTGTCGTAGATGGCTATGCCTTCTGCAGCCAGGGCACTCTTGGCGCTGAGATCAAGGTAGAAACCGAGCGTCTGGCCCACCCGCGCACCCTGGCGCGAGGCACGCGAGTCTACGGTTGTCGATGAGCGAAAGAAGCTACTGCGCGCATCGTCGAGCTCGCCAAGCTGTCGGGTCAGATCCACCTGAACACGATTGTCAAAGCCTGATCGCGAGAAGAGCGAGTAACGATTCTCGAGGCGCAAGGCCCAGCGCTCTGACAAGGGTTTACGATACTCCGCCTTGAATCGTGCGAACACCTGCAGGTCTCCCTCACGCTGGCGCGCCCCAAGGTCAAGATCGAGCTTGACCGATTCGCGCACGCGACGCGCGAATCTCAGCGCCAACGAAAGCGATTCATCTTGGCCTGCGGCTGCGACACGCTCTACTTCATCCCCTGTATCGGTCTCATCCTCACCTGAACTGAGCAAGAGCCGGAATCGACGTTCAGCACGTGGGAGCACCAGGCGCAACTTCACCGAAGGGTCGAGCTCGAAATCATCCAGCGCCGGTCGCACCGCATCGGCTCGCACACGCAAGAAGCTGGTATTCGGTTCTTCGCTGTTCTGATCACCGGCGAAAAAATCATCAAGCTCGAAGATGAAGGCACCAAAACGCTCGGTTGCCCCACGTTGTGCTCGATCAACCAGCGCACCCACTGAATCGAGCCCACCAGGAGGCGGAGGTTCCGGACCACGTGGTGGCGGCGATACCAGCTCATCGGTGGTTTCAGCGGACGTCACGCTCTTGGGAACGCTTGGCTCCACTATCAGCACTGTGCCTGGAGGAGACGGCGGCAACGCGGTCTTGTTGAAAGCACAGCCTGTGAGCATCAGCATCACGGCCAGAGCCACAAGTGGGTCAGCGGCGCCGAACCTGTGCGAGCGCGACACTGGCCGAAACACAAAGACTCTCACTTTTGCTCGGCGTTGCCCGCAACATCCGTCGCATGCGAATCGATGGCCGTCAACAGGCGCTGCATATCCTCGTCCGTACCAATGGAGATACGCAACCATTGATCAATAGTTGGCGACGACCAATGCCGCACCAACACGCCATCAGCCGCGAGCGATTGAGCAAGCGCTCCTGCCGACCCGGATGGCGCTCTGGCAAAAACGAAATTTGCGGCAGAATCGAGCACCTCGAAACCACGCTCGCGCAGGCTTTGTGAAAAGGTGGCGCGCGTGGCTATGATGCGGGCTACCGACTCCCTGTAGGCAGCGTCGTCCTCGATTGAGGCGATGCCTGCGGCCTCGGCAACCGAGTCCACGGGGTAGGAATTAAACGAGTTCTTGACCCGGCGCAGTCCGTCCATGAGCTCCTCTGAGGCGATAGCGTAGCCAAGCCGCATACCTGCCAATGAGCGCCCTTTGGAAAACGTGCGGCTGACGACAAGGTTAGGATAATCACCCACCAAGGCAATAGCAGACTCCGCACCGAAATCCGCATAAGCCTCATCCACCAGCACCACTCCGCTGTGTCGTTGCAGCAACCCCGCAATAGCCGCGCGAGACACGGCACCGCCGGTCGGTGCATTCGGGTTAGGGAAGATGATGCCGCCGGCAGAATCGGCGTCTGAAACAGTAAAGCGCTCAAGATCCAGAGCATAGTTCTCATCCAGCAGCGCCAGCGGCTGACTGGCGACACTGTAGAGGCCGCAGTACACCGGGTAGAAGCTGTAACTCGGGGTCGGAAACTGAAGCGCGTCGCGCTCGGAGAAAAACGCCAGAAACGATAAAGCGAGAATCTCGTCCGAGCCATTACCGACAAAGACCTCGGCAGCAGAGACCCCATGGTGACGTGCTATGACCTGGCGCAACCCATCTGACTCGGGAGGTGGATACCGACGCAGCTTGTCACCACTCACCGCTGCGATCGCGGCCAGTACCTGAGGTGACGGCGGGTAGGGATTCTCATTGGTATTGAGCTTGACCACGTTGCCCGTGGCACGCTGCTCACCGGGCACATACGGCGTCAGCCTATGTACCGTAGGACTCCAATAACGACTCATGCGGTATACCGAAACACCCCGGCCGGCCTCTGGACAACCGCTTGTGCTGGACTCATGTAAAGACCCTTGACGGCTCCGGCGCCGGCGACTGTTTGTCGATTATCATTCCACGCATGACGACTACGCCTGCGACTACAGAGAACTACGACTACATCATTGTAGGCGCCGGCTCGGCAGGTTGCGTGCTGGCAAACCGCCTCAGTGCTGATGGTACTACACGGGTGGCGTTACTAGAGGCAGGTGGCAGGGACACCAACCCGTGGATTCACGTACCCGTTGGCTACTTCAAGACCATCCACAATCCAGCCACTGACTGGTGCTACGTAACCGAGCCCGACCCCGGCCTCGATGGACGAAGCTTGAAGTGGCCACGAGGCAAAGTTCTGGGCGGATCCAGTTCCATCAATGGCTTGTTGTATGTGCGTGGGCAACGTGAGGACTACGACCGTTGGGCTGAGCTCGGCTGCAGCGGTTGGAGCTACGCAGACGTGCTGCCCTACTTCCGGCGCGCTGAAAACCAGACCCGCGGAGAGGATGAATACCACGGTACCGGTGGCCCCTTGCACGTAAGCAACATGAGCTTTGCACGCCCGATATGCGATGACTTCATCGCTGGCGTCGAGGCCACAGGAACACCGCGTAATAATGATATCAATGGCGCTGAGCAGGAAGGCGTGGGCTACTACCAGCTCACCGCGCACAAAGGCCGACGCTGTAGTAGCGCTGTCGCGTACCTGAAACCCGCTCGAGGTCGCGATAACCTGCACATCATTACCAAGGCCATGGTGCACCGACTGGTCTGCGACAACGGACGCGCTACTGCCGTTGAATTTGAGCGTAACGGCAAGCGTCAGCAGATAAACGCCAATGCAGAGATCCTGCTGTGCGCAGGTGCCATAGGCTCACCACAACTGCTCGAGCTCTCAGGTATCGGTGATGCACAGCGGCTGGAAGCACTGGGCATCGCGAGTGTGGTTGACATCCCTGCTGTGGGTGAAAATCTGCAGGACCATCTACAAATCAGAGCAGTCTTCAAGACCCACCAGCCGGTCACACTCAATGACGAGCTACGCAACCCTCTACAAAAACTGCGCGCCGGTCTTCAATATCTGCTGAATCGCAGCGGTCCTCTGAGCATGGCTGCAAGCCAGGTCTACGCGTTTTCCCGGACGCGCCTTTCCAATCAACGCCCGGATATTCAGTATCACTTTCAGCCCTTGTCAGCCGATTCTCCTGGTGAGGGCCTGCACCCCTTCTCGGCGATCACAGCATCCGTCTGTCAGCTGCGACCGGAGAGCCGTGGGCACGTCCACATACAGTCAGCGAGCGCCTCGGTGCACCCAAAGATCGTCCCCAACTATCTCTCAACCGATCTTGATTGCCAGACGGCAGTGGAGGCACTGCGCCATGTACGCACCGTGATGGACTCTGCGCCCATGCGTGAGCACATCAAGGAAGCCGTCTTGCCAGACCCGCAAGCAACTGATGATGCTGACCTGCTTTCAGAGGCTAGGCGCATTGCCAACACGATTTACCACCCCGTTGGCACCTGCCGTATGGGAGCTGATGCAGCGTCTGTTGTAGACCCTCGCCTGCGCGTTCGTGGTGTGGACGGACTCCGCGTGATAGACGCCTCGGTCATGCCCGAAATCGTTTCAGGCAATACAAATGCACCGGTCATCATGATGGCAGAACGCGCCTCTGATCTGATCCTCGAGGATGCACGCCATCCAAAGCCCGCCTAACTAAAGGACACACCGCGCATGAGCGCGTTTGATCGAATCATAGAGCGCGCTCGCGCAAAGCGCCGGCGCATCGTATTGCCCGAAGCGAGCGACCCGCGTGTACTGAAGGCTGCAGCACGTATCGCAGCTGAAGGTTTGGCAAGCCCGGTTCTGCTGGGCAAACCAGCGGTCATAGCGGCTGATCTGCAACAACTCGATCTCTCTGCAGACGGGCTTGAATTGCACGATCGCAGCGATGCAGACACCAATGAGCGCTTTATAGAGATGCTGATGCAGCTGGGCAAAAAGCGTGGCATGACGCGTGAACGGGCCGAGCAGGCCATGCAGATGAATGTCAGTTACGGCTGCCTGATGGTGCGTACCGGCGAGGCTGACGGCTGTGTTGCAGGAGCAATCACAGCCACGGCGGATGTGGTTCGCAGCGCACGCCGTGCCATCGCGCAAAGGGCCGATGCACCGATCGTTTCCAGCTTCTTCATTATGTTGCTGGAACCCGGACATGCAATCGGCGAGGTATTTCTGACCGCTGACTGCGCCCTGGTGATCGAACCTGACGCGGCACAACTTGCAGCCATTGCAACCGCTACCGGCGATACCGCAGAGACTCTGCTGGCTATGGATCCACACGTTGCCATGTTGTCGTTCTCAACCGCGCAAAGCGCTCAACACGCACGTGTTCAGAAGGTGGTCAGTGCCACTACCATCGCGCGTCAGGAGCGCCCCTTGCGGCGTATCATCGGTGATGTTCAGCTCGATGCCGCAGTGATTCCCGACATTTTGGCTGCGAAGGCACCTGACGAGTCGCCGGGGCCTGCGGCGAACGTCCTGATCTTCCCGGACCTGGATTCAGGCAATATCGGTTACAAGCTCATACAGCGCTTTGCAGGGGCACGCGCCATAGGCCCGATACTGCAAGGCCTGTCAAGTCCGGTCAATGATCTCAGTCGCGGCTGCAGCGTCGATGACATTGTCGATATCGTTACCGTCACCGCCGCTCAGGTCGAGGACTGAACGCTGATGCAGCAGACCGTTACACTGTCAGGGGCGCAACAGCCTCCCAGGCAGATGATGGTTCCTCGCGCCCGACAAGCTCACCACGAGAATTGGTAATCGACGGGGCAAACCATTCACTGAGCGCATGAGCATCCTCAGCTGATATCAGGCCCAGACTGGTGAGTACCGCGCCCAGGGCGACACGTGCCGCGCTATCTCTGCCATCGTCGATCTTGAGCGCGACGCCCAGCCCCGCATCAGGAAGAGATGCTGTAAAAACGCCGTCCGCGCCGACCTTGACCAGAATTGCAGGAGCCAGTCGTTCCATCAAGTCGGTGTCGAGACGGTCCTTGCCGGCAACCAGATAGGGGTGCGCTGCTACAGCAGCCTGGATTCGCACCACCGACTCCTGGCGTTGACCCTCGAGCCCTTTGGTATCTGCAAAGCGGGCCATGGCCAACGCAATCCGGTGTAGCGGCAGTGCCAGGGACGGGATAGCACAACCG
Source organism: uncultured Granulosicoccaceae bacterium (assembly GCA_937922675.1). Lineage (GTDB taxonomy): Bacteria > Pseudomonadota > Gammaproteobacteria > Granulosicoccales > Granulosicoccaceae > Granulosicoccus. The sequence continues at coordinate 247,313 of CALAJN010000014.1, read as the reverse complement.
TCATAGCCCCAGGGAAGCTGATCGACTCGGGTGCTTGCAAGGGTCTCGATCACATCAAACCAACGACGCTGCGCGCGGTGATTGTACAAGCGATAGTTGAGCAGCCGTTCATCGTGAGCACGACAGGCAGACAACAAACCAAGATGCTTACCAGAGCAATTGTGATGCAAGCGCTCGGGCCCTCGACCTTCCCCCATAAGCTCGTAGGCTGTCGCCTGGTGCGAGGGCAACTCGGCTCCGCACTCGAGATCGTCCTGAGTCACATTGATGCGCGACAACCAATCACGGGCGAGCCCGACGTGTATCGGCTCGCCATTGTGTGAGGCGCAAGCCATGGCTATGTGGCGCTCGTCCAGACCAAACTGCTCAACGGCGCCCGACTCCACAAACGGAATCGCCTGCAGAAACTTGATCGCGCTGCGCGGGAACACCGGCTGACGCGCATCGCCGAGTTGCATCACTGCACGGCCATCGGACTGAACGACGGCCACAGCACCACGGTGACGACTTTCTATCGCATTACCGCGCCAGCGATTGACTAGGATCGGATTCATGTGAGACTCAGCGAGCAATACCTACTGCGTGCCGAAGTTCGTCCAGGTAAGGGGCGCTCAAGGCGCGAGCGCGCTTCGCGCCTGCCTCCAGTACGGCATCAATCTCGTCCGGGTGCGCCATCAAATGCTCATAGCGCTCACGAGGCTCTGCAAGCACACTATCGATCAGCTCAAACAGCTGTTGCTTGGCGTCTCCCCAGCCAATGCCATCAGCGTAGGCCGTTGCAAGGGCTGCGGTCTGCTCGGCGCTAGCAAAGGCCTGATAGATCTCGAACACTGTGTTGCCTGCCGTGTCCTTGGGCTCGCCCGGCTCTTGTGAATTGGTGACGATTTTCATGATCGACTTGCGCAATTTCCTGGCGGTGTCAAAAAGTGGAATCGTGTTGTCATAGCTTTTGCTCATCTTGCGACCATCGAGCCCTGAGAGAACGGCGGTGTCCTCCTCCACCACGACTTCGGGCAGGACCAGGTGTTCACCGTAGATGTGATTGAATCGCTGCGCCACGTCGCGCGTCATCTCAAGGTGCTGGATCTGATCGCGACCCACCGGTACGTGCGTCGCCTTGAACATCAGGATGTCCGCTGCCATGAGTATCGGATAACCAAACAAGCCCATGCTGATTCCCTTGTCCGGATCAGCGTCAGCTCCTGATTGATCAATATTCGCCTGTACCAGCGCCTTGTAGGCATGAGCCCGGTTCATCAAACCCTTGGCAGCAAGGCAATTCAGCATCCAGGTGAGCTCCATGATCTCTGGCACATCCGACTGCCGATAGAAGGTCACATGATCCACATTCAAACCCAGGGCCAACCAAGCCGCCGCTATCTCCTGACGTGACTGGACCAAACGCGCTGGATCCTGACTCTTGATCAGCGCATGGTAGTCAGCAAGGAAATAGAAACCATCGCGAGTCAGGTCCTGACTTGCCTGCACCGCCGGACGAATTGCGCCGACGTAGTTACCGATATGTGGCGTACCGGATGTGGTAATACCGGTCAACCAAGTCTGCTTTGCCATGCTGTGCTGTTCTGTCTGAAAAACGCTTGTGAAGGTACTGAATCCGGTAGGCTTGCAAGACCTGAGACACGGTCGCCCAGTGTAGCAAGCACCTGCGGCAGTACTTGCCTGACCAGCAAGCTGCTCTCCGTGAATCGCCTTTTTTTTGCGCAACATGAGCGAATTTTTGACGTGATGCCGATGACTGCGACCAGAGTGGTCATTCATTGCATCCTTGCTACGGCCAAAGTGTGCCTGAGCTATGTGTCTCTGGTCGCACACGATGCGGCAGCCTCGGAGGTACTCAGTGACCGTGTTGTCGTGCTCGAAGACGACGCGCGCTCGCACACCGTGCAACATACGCTCGCCACCGCGTCTGCCCTTGTCACGCTTGAACTTCCGCGTAGTGTGATCCCACAACAAACGCGCTTTGGCGGCCCGGAACGCGCGCTGTTCAAGCAGGCCAATCAATTCAACCCACAACGCCTCGCTCTCTGGTCAGGCAATGCGTTTACCCGCTACCGTCACCAGTATGGCGACACTCTCACTCAACTGGACGAAGGCGGTTACCGCTTGCGCACCATGTCCTGGCCCGACCAACTCCAGGTGGAGCTTGATTCACTGGCACCTGAGGCGGTCGAATCAGTTCAGACCTGGGTGTTTCCCGGTAACGCCGACGTTATCGACTGGCGCGCTGTCATCGACGACGACACAAGGCTGCCCGGTGAGTGGAGCTTTGAGGACAACACACTCGTCTGGACACAGACTGGCGTTGCGTCGGTTGAGCTACAGATCGACTATCGCATCGAGACACCAGATAGTGCTCCGATAGCTGTCGCGGAGACCACGACAAGCGATACGCCCGCCGTAGAAGCCAAGCCCGCGGTTGAGCTCGTGGTACTTGACATCGATCAGGATGGCGTGCCGGACCAGCGTGACGCCTGTCTTTCCACCGCAGTCGATGTTGATGATCTGGGCTGCTCGCTGCACGAGCCACGCGTTCTTGACGAAGTGCGGTTCAGCCGCGGAAACAGCTATCTCTCTCCGCAAGCACGGGTTCAGTTGACTCGAACGGCCAAGGCCATACTCGAACACCCGGATACCATCTGGGAAGTCGCCGGGTACACTGACAATGCAGGGTCACGCACACTCAATCGCCAACTGTCCGTTCAGCGTGCAGAAGCTGCCAGACAGTTCCTGCTACTACGCGGCGTGCCGGCAGGACGCGTACGTGCGGCAGGCTACGGCGAGGAAACCCCTATTGCAGACAATGCAACAGCCGGAGGCCGAGCTGTCAATCGGCGAATAGAGTTGCGAGAATGGTATGCCGGCCAGGAAACACCGACCACAAAAGACGTGACTGAATAATCTCAATGAGTGATATTGGCCACGCTATCTCCGGCTTGCTCCAGCATACCCACATACTGAAACAGGGCACGGTGGGCATCAGGATCAATCGCCTTCAGTGCACTGCTCGTCTCGGTAAACCGTTTTACTTGAGCATCGTGATCAGCCAGCAAAGCCGCTAGCAAGGCCGCTTCTCGGGTTGTCGGCTCAAGTCCGTAGTTAACGCGCTTTGCATCCAGGATCTGCAATAGATCATAGTGTCGGCGTTTGGTTGCCTGCATGGCATTGAAGGACTCAAAGGCCGGCGCTGCGACACTGCCCAGGATCTTCGCTGGACGCTTGAACAGGACATCCTTGGCACTCATGACATGACGTCTCTCTACACACGAGCCGGCACTTTACCGCGTTGCGCCATCCGGACCCACTACTGCGTGCACTCAACTGCGCAGCAGCTTGAACGCAATAGCCAACATGACCACAGCAATCAGCCCATCCAGCCATCGCCATGCCACAGGTCGCGCAAACACAGGCTGCAACAGGCGAGCCCCGTAGCCAAGCGAGAAGAAAAACACAAAGGAGGATGATGTAGCGCCGAGTGCAAACGACAGGCGTTCATCAGCATAGGCAGTAGAGGCGGCACCAAGCAACAACAGGGTATCCACATACACGTGAGGATTAAGCCACGTGAAAGCCAGACACACCAGCATCACTTGTTGCCAAGAGCGTACGTCTTCACCGTCAGCGACCAAAGCATCGTCTGACCATATCGCCGAGCGCAACGCGCGCAGGGCGTATACCAGCAAAAAGGCAGCCCCTCCATAACGAAAAAACGGTTCGATCCAGGGAGCACGCTCCACGAGCGCCCCAAAACCCGCAACACCTGCAGCGATGAGCGCCGCATCACTGAAGGCGCAAAGGCTACATACAAGCAACACGTGTTCACCACGTAATCCCTGACGCAGTACAAACGCGTTTTGCGCGCCTATGGCGAGGATCAGACCAAAGCTGAGAAGTGCCCCTTGAACAAACACATCGAAGGCGAGGTTCACGACGGAACCCTGCCTTGGAGCTTAGGTGACACAATCAAGAGCCCACTCCCGAAATGCGACAACAGGAGGCTTGTTCGCCGTATCTTCGCGACTGATGATGTAGTACGAGCGCTCCGTCTCAACCACCTCATCAAATGGCATGACCAGCAGACCGGCTTCAATATCGTCTTCTGCCAGCTGACGTATGCTCAGCGCTACGCCCTGCCCGTCTGATGCAGCCGCCAGTGCCAACTGCAGGCTGTTGAAGTGAACGCCTCGTTGCGTGTCCACCCCCGTGACCCCTGCTGCGTCAAACCAGCTATCCCATCCGGGGCGACCCTCATACGGCGTGCCGTCATGCAGCAGAACATGATGCGCCAGGTCCTCAGGCTTGTCGAGCGGCTTGTCTGTGCGCGCCAACAACCGCGGGCTGCACACCGGCGTCACATCAGCCTGCATCAACTTGTCAACGCGACACCCCGGATAGTGACCGCGGCCAAAGCGAACACCAACATCAATTCCTTCTGCAAGCATTAGCTCTTCATTGAAATCCAGACGGCTGGACTCGGAGTCGATCAGCTCCTCACTTGCATTAATCCACAGCTCGATATGAGGATGGGCTTCAATGAAGCTGTCCAGACGAGGCAACAACCAACGAGAGGCAAACGACGGTGCCATCCACACGTTCAGACCAGACCGATCTTCGGCACCACGCAACAGACGGACACCCTCCTGCAATTGCGCAAAGCCATCTCGCAAGGGATCAAGCCCAGCCTGACCTGCCTCGGTCAGCGCAAGACCCCTGTGCAGCCGATGAAAGAGTTTGACATCGAGCAGGTCTTCAAGAGACTTGATCTGCTGACTCACAGCAGCCGGTGTCACATTAAGCTCTTCGGCAGCCTGACGAAACGACAGGTGGCGTGCTGCCGCTTCGAACACACGCAGAGCGTTCAACGGTAAATGAGTAGGCACTGAGAAAAGGTACTCGCGGTACTGAAAAGTTGAGCCAATCGACACAGATTAGCTGGCCTTGCGCTTGAGGCAAGAAATGGTCGTTTGAAGCTTACCGGCTTCGTTCCTATAACGTCACTACGAGCCGACAAGACTCCAAACCAAAACGTTAACTTTCGGAACACAACAACCATGAAAAAAATTCTCAGCAAGTGTGCAAGTAGCCTCTCCAACGCCCTCGAACGCTCGGCTCGCGAGCGTGCTCGCAACGAGCTTTTACGACTCGACCCTCGTCTTGTCGAAGATGCCGGCCTGTCACGAGAGCTGTTGCACGAAGGCATTGGCAGCTGGCCCTGGCGCTTGAAAGACGAAGCAATCGTTCTCCAGGAAGCTCGCGAGGCGCGATACGCTGCCAAGGCCGAAAAGCGTGCGATGCGAGAGCTCTACGCGATGTCTGACAAGGAACTGGCTGACCTGTCAATCAGCCGGGGAGAGATCAAGCAGGTCGTTCGCTTTGGACGTGAAGGCATTGATGTAGCAAACACTGAAGACCAAAGGCAGGCTGCGTAACGACATGGAGGTATCGGGAGACACTGACCGCTCGAGGCGCGCTGTCATCTCCATGTCATGTATTGAAATGGAAGGCGGCCGGATTCGAGCGCGTCGGCAGCGACCGGCAGCTCCAGACACTGCCTGATGACAGGCAAGCAATGAAACACACCTCGACAGCATTCAGTAACGGCACCTGCTAAACGGCACCAGACAGAACAGCGGCCAAGCCCACAATCCATTGACGAGTTAGCCAGGCCATGACCTACGCGAGCTTCACAAGTCTCTGTTCATGGGCCGCCGTATGGGCAGCCTCGGCAAGCAGCAACGCCGCAATACCGTCTTCGCCGCTTGTCGGCGGGGCAGATCTGTTTTTGACCGCATTCACGAAAGCTGAAATCTCTGCGGTGTACGCCCCGGCGTAACGATTCATGAAAAAATCCACCAGCGGCGGGTGTGTTGTGCCGGCATTGGTGGAGAGTTCCACCCGCGCTTCTCGCGTGTTTTCAGCTGAAATCATGCCTGTTGAACCGTGCACCTCTATGCGCTGGTCATAGCCATAACTGGCACGGCGAGAGCACGCAATCGTGCACTGACGACCCGACGCTGTTGCCAGCAGAATGGTCGCGGTATCGAAATCGCCTGCTTGCCCGATCGCGGGATCAAACAGCGCTGAACCCGTTGCCTGCACACTGGCGATTTCTTCGCCCAGCAGCCAGCGCGCTACATCCAGATCGTGGATCGCCATATCCTTGAAGATCCCTCCTGATCGCTGAATGTAATCCAGTGGTGGTGGTGACGGATCGCGACTGGTCAGATGCACCGTTTCAACAGAGCCGATGTGGCCCGCATCAATCGAGGTCTTCAAGGCGTTGAAATCGGCGTCAAACCGGCGCTGAAAGCCCAGCATCAGGGTCGCTCCTTCAGCATTGACCACATCAACGCAGGTACGCGCTCGGGCCACATCAAGGTCTATGGGCTTTTCACAAAAAATGGCCTTGCCAGCGCGAGCGAACTGTTCGACAAGATCGGCATGCATGTCTGTTGGCGTGCAGATCAAAACAGCATCGACGTCCTCCGAGACAGCGATATCGTCAATGCGACGAACCTCGGCACCGCACTTTTGAGCCAGGGCGAGCGCAGCTTCTGGTACCGCATCAGCGATGGCGGTAACAACTGCACCGTCAACCTGATTGACCGCCCGGGCATGTACCTGACCAATACGTCCGGCCCCAAGGATCGCGATAGTGGTCATACGGTACCGCCGAGCGACCCTTCCAAACTCGCCATCTCCTGACCACCGGCCATCATGTCTTGCAGCTCGTTGACATCCACCTCGCCGCGGTTGGCCGTACCGAGTGTCTTGCCTCTGTTGAGTACGGTAAACCGATCCCCAACCGCCATGGCATGACGTACGTTGTGTGTGATGAAGACTACGCCCACACCGCTCTTGCGCACCCGGTCAATGGTCGCCAATACATTGGAGGTTTGACGCACACCGAGAGCTGATGTGGGCTCATCAAGAATCAATACCCGTGCACCAAAGTACACCGCACGTGCGATAGCGACAGTCTGACGCTCACCACCGGACAAGGTACCTACCGCCTGCCCGGGTTCACGCAGGTTGATACCCATCCGCGCCATTTCCTGCATGGTGATCTCGCCTGCCAAGTCAGCATCAAAAAATCGAAAGGGCCAGACGCCGCGCACAGGTTCACGCCCCATCCAGAAATTGCGCGTTACCGACATCAAGGGGATCATGGCAAGATCCTGGTAAACCGTGGCTATACCTGCCTCAATCGCACTACGCGCATTGCGAAAAACCGCGGGCTTGCCATCAACCAGGATTTCACCGCTGGTCGGCGCATGCACGCCTGACATCGTTTTGATGAAGGTCGATTTACCGGCGCCGTTGTCACCCAACAAGCAATGACACTCGCCCGGGTGAACACTGACCGTAACTCCTGCCAGCGCTATCACACTGCCAAAGTGCTTCTCAATATTGCGCAGCTCAACGATCGGCGTATCGCTTGAATCAGGTGTGGACATGGTTCAGCGCTCTCCGGTGATCATGCGTCGGATGTAGGTGTTTAGGATCACCGCCAGCAGCAGGATGCCGCCAAGGAACACACGAAACAAGGAGCTCTCTACGTTGGCAAAGAACAAGCCCTGCTGCACCACACCAAATATCAGCGCCCCCAGCGCTGCACCGACCACCGAGCCATAACCACCGGTGAGCAGGGCACCGCCGATAACGACTGAAATAATGGCCTCAAACTCCTTCAACAGACCTCTATCTGCTGCGGCCGAACCGAACTCCATGACCTGACAGGTTGCAAACACGGTGGCGCAAAATGCAGTGAACATGAACATCAGGATCTTCACTCGATTGACCGGCACTCCTGTATATCGGGCCGCTTGAGCATCCCCGCCCGCTGCGAAGATCCAGTTGCCAAATCGAGTCTTGGTAAGCAATACGTGCGAGAACACAATCAGGACTATGGCCCAGACCACCAGCATGGGAATCCCCTCGATCACGGGTTGTCCTGCACGATTTCCGCGACTGAAGGTTTCTATCCAGCCGTTTTCACCCATCCAAGTAAATAGACCTTTCAGGATCTTTCCACCGAACAGGTTGGCAAGCCAGTCTCCCTCAGCATGGTCTCGGACGCCGCCAATGATGGTCTTGTTGGTCGCCGATATAGAAAGAAATATGGTCAGGCCACGCAATATATATAAAAACGCCAGGGTGACAATGAATGAGGGCAAGCCTGTCTTGATGACAAGGTAACCATTCAACCACCCGACCACGAGGGCCACGGCAAAGGCTGTGAGAATGGCAATCCACATCGGAAAGCCCCAGGTGACCGACATCAAGGCGATAACGACACCCGAGAACCCGATCATCGAGCCCACCGACAGATCAAACTCTCCAGCGATCATCAACAGACAGGCGCCCACCGCGATAATGGCGAACTGTGCTGATACCAACGTCCAGTTCATCACCCCCTTGCCGGAGAACATCCCGGAATCATTAGCGACAGCCAGAAAGAAGGCAAACACCAGAATAGTGCCGCAGATTGAACCGAGCTCCGGGCGTATCAACCACCGCCGCAAGGTCGACATCTCTCGCACGCGTTCGTCGCTTTGTGTTACCGAGTCGCTCATGTATTCAGTACCTTGTGATTACACGAAAAACGGGCAGCCTGTTACGGCAAGCTGCCCGCCATCCAATACGCCCTGCACTCCGCACTTGAACGACAGACAACAACGGAGCACAGTAGCTCAGGGCCTAGCGATACTCGCCAGCAAACTCTTCGACCTTACCGAGTGCGTCAGCGGTTACAAATCCGGGGCCTGAGTTGATGTTGTTACCTGGCAATACACCATAGCGCTGGTAGTTGGCCAGAACGATGACCGGCAGATAGGCTTGCAGGAAGGGCTGTTGATCAATACCCCACTGAATGACGCCTTCCTGAATACCCTTGACGATTTCGGTACCAAGATCAAAGGTGCCGAAGTAGATGTCGCCGTCACGACCCAGGTCCTTGACCGCTTCGATAGTTGGGTCGGCTGATGTGGGCCCGAGAGTCAGGATGGCATCGGTATCAGGGTTGGCTTCAAGGTAGGCGATAACCTTGTTCTTGATCTCGGCCGGATCTGTTCCCGAATCCATCATGGAGTCACCCAGGTCAACGCCCAGACCATCGGCAAAGCCAGAGCAACGCTCTGCAACCACAGGATTGGTGATGGCGTGGTTTACACACAGGAAGGAACTCACACCGTCACGCTTTGCACGCATGCCCGCTGCCAGGCCTGCATCATACTCAGGCTGCCCTACATACATCAATGCACCGACATCAGCCGCTTGCTCCGGCGTGCCGGAGTTCATGATGATGACGGGGATACCCGAGTCAACGGCATCCTTGATCGGCCCACTCAACACATCGGGGTCAGCCAGTGTGGTGATGATGCCATCGGGGTTTGACGCTGCTGCCTGCTCGATGATACGAGCCATGTCAGCAATATCACCTGTCGGCGGGTTGCGGTACTCGACTTCTGCGCCCACTTGCTCACCGGCTAGCGTGAGCGCATTCTTGATGGTATTCCACCATGAGTCGGAATCCGGTGCATGGCTGACGAGAATGAACTTCTCGCCCTCAGCCTGTACGTTACCTACCGCACCGCCAAGCGCAAGCGCTGTGGCAGCCGCGATAGCGACTTTTTTGAATAATGGTTTCATGGTTCTGGTTTCTCTCCTCGGTAGATATGCCGACCCGGCTGGGTCTTGCGTGGTCATGTCACTGGCAGTGACAAGTCTTGAAACAGAAACAGTCTGAATACGGTGATCTCCAATAGCGTTCGTACCCTCATACCGACACCCAACGCCCGCGAGTCTTGGCTGACTTTGCCGCAGCAGTAACCGCACGTACCATCGCCACACCGTCGGCGGCGCTCGGCAGACGATCAAGCGCTGCAGATTTGCCATCAAGCGCACCAGCCAGATCGCGATACACGTTGGCAAAGGCCGAGACCATGCCCTCTGGATGACCCACGGCAATGCGTGTGGACTCCACCGTGTCCTTGTGCAAGCCAGGGGAGCCGCGCTCCACTATCCGGGTCGGTTTGTTCAGCGGCGTGTACAGCAACTGATTTGGATGCTCCTGTGCCCAGCTGATGCCACCCTTCTCACCAAACACCTGCAATGTCAGGCCGTGCTGGTGCCCGAGTGCCACCGCACTTGACCACAGCCGACAGGTGGCGCCGCCATCCATGCTGATCTGCACGGCGGCATCGTCTTCCAGATCACGTGAGGGTATCGCTGACAAAAAATGGGCGGACAACTCGGTACTGCGCTGACCGGTGACCCACTCAGCCATCTGCAGCGCATGTATTCCGCAGTCCGCAAGCACTGAGGACACACCTGCCTGGGACGGGTCATAGCGCCAGCGCACACGCGGGTTATCAGCATCGCTCGCATCAGCGTGATGACCGTGGGCAAATTCAGCAACCACCAATCGAATCGCACCAAGCTTGCCACGGCGCACCATCGCGCGCGCCTCGCGCACCATCGGGTAACCGGTATAGCCGAAGTTCACAGCCAATACGCAGTTGTTTTTTTCAGCGAGCACTTCAAGTGAAATCGCTTCCTTGATAGTCATTGTCAATGGCTTTTCACACAGAACATGAATACCAGCCTTCAGAAAGGCTTGCGCGATCTCGTAGTGTGTAGCGTTCGGTGTGGCGATGGTGACCAGCTCGATACCGTCCTCTCGATCTCGCTCACCTTCGAGCATATCGCTCCAGGTACCGTAGGCACGATCCCTGGGCACACCGAGTGACATGGCATACCTGCGGCCCGCTTTGGGATCCACGTCAAGAGCACCCGCAGCCAGACGAAAAGCACCGTCCATACTCGAGCCTATGCGATGTGCGCCACCAATCTGGCTGCCCTTGCCACCACCTACCATGCCCCAGTTACGCACACTCATGAGCTCACCTGGGCAGCCAGACCCACCCTTTTCAGAAAGTCGTAGTTGGCTTTGGCATCATCGACAGGCGAGGCTGCCGCTTGCGGATCGCAATCCTGTTCCACCGTGCCCCATCCGCCAAAGCCATGCTCGACGAGAGCGTCGCGAAAGCCTGCAAAGTCCACCACACCCTCTCCAAGGTTGCAAAACATACCTTGCGCACAAGCGTCATAGAAGCCAATGCGTTCAGCGACAACGCGCTCGCGCACAGCATCGTCCACGTCCTTGAAGTGCACATAAGGGGCACGAGCGTGATAGGTGCGGTACAAAGCGACAGGATCAGTACATGCATACTCACAATGGCCCGTATCAATGCACAAACCCAGCAAGGAATCCGGTATCGCGTCCATGGCGCGATGCACTTCGTCTTCAAATTCAAGATAGCCTGCTGCATGCGCATGTAACGAGACCTGCATGCCGTAGTCGCCACTGGCAATCTCGCACACCTCGCGCAGACGCGACATGAACGCATCCCACTCGGGATGGCGCTCAGCTTCTGCCGGACGCCCTGCCGTGGCAACCCGTGCCTCGGCAATGCTGTCGATTATTACAAACTGATCAGCGCCAAGGGTCTTCAAGGAACGACAGGTACGGTGTGTGACGTCACGCACCTCATCCCATTTGGTCGGGTCGTGGAGCGGCCGAAACATGACCGCAGCAGTCAAGGTCAGACCGCGACTCTGCATCGCATCGGTCAGCTCGGCAGGATCTTCAGGCAGAAAACCCAAGGGACCCAGCTCCATGCCAACATAGCCTGCACCACGGGCATCATCAAGCACCTTTTGCCAGCTGGGATTTCTCGGGTCATCCCCAAATTCAACACCCCAGGAACAGGGTGCGTTGCCGATGCGCAGCGTCATGCGGTTTTCTCTAACATGTGTCTGGCGGTGCCATTGGCACCGAGTAAATCGAAATAGCGCCCCGCCTCAACACGCATGTGAGGCATCACCCCTTGAAAGATCGTCAGACGATCAAACTCGTCCGGGTGCTCCGCGAGCGTGCCGCGCAAGGCACGACCAAAGCACTGTCGCAATGATGTTCCAATATTGCATTTGGTTATTGCCGCACGCGTCATGCGTACAAGCTCATCATCGGTAATACCGCTGGTGCCATGAATCACCAAGGGCTGTCTCACAACCTCAGCTATGGCAGACAGTCGATCAAAGTCAAGACCGCCACTTGTCTCCTTTTGACGGTGTACGTTGCCGATAGAGACGGCTACCGCATCTGCACCACTAAGTTCTGCAAATCGGGCTGCGGTTTCAGGCTCTGTCAGCTCGTGCCTTATATGTTCACGCCCCCGATTATCGTCAGCGCTGTAGGCAACAGAGCCAATTTCGCCCTCCACACCAATACCGCTGCGGTGTGCGTATTCAACAACGCGTCGCGTGTTGGCGACGTTGATTTCAAAATCGAGTTGCGATCCGTCGTACATGATTGACCCAAAACCTGCATCAACAGCACGACAGGCAAGATCTACGTCATAGCAATGATCCAGATGCACACACACCGGTGTAGGCACTTCGTCGGCCAGTGCATTCAACATCGCACAGGTAGCAGCCAGACCAGTGAACTCCAGCATTTCACGATTGGTGGCAAGAATGACCGGGGCATTTCGTGACACGGCCTCGTCCACCACAGCACGTGCGTCTTCAAAACCGAAGACGTTGAAGCAAGGCACGGCGAAGCCACCCGTCTGAGCTGCCTGCAACAACATGGGAAGCCCGGCACGCATCGATTCAGCTATCCGAAGTGATCAGGAAACACATCATTTGAACTTCGCCACCATATCCTTGATGCCCGGAATGGTCTCGATCTGATGCGCATGCGTAGGCTCGAAGTACTGCACCAGCGATTGAGACGTCTCCCCAACAATGATGGTGAAGTAATACATTTGATAGCCAGGCGCGACCACACACGGGTGGTACCCGTAGTCAATCTGATAGGTATCCCCGTTTTTCAGGTGATGCGGCACACCACGACCACCGTCGGCAAGATAATCAAACTGACAACCAAAGCCGTTTTCAGGATGGAAGCGGAAGTTATAGACCTCCTCAAAACGTGTCTCGTCCGGTAGCCGATCCGTATCGTGCTTGTGAGGTGGAAATCCTGACCACCCGCCCTCACCGACAGTAAACAGTTCACTGACCAGAAGCCTGCCGCGCTTGTCTACATTGCGCTGACCCAGCAAATGCTTGATCTTGCGATGGGTCTTGGTGTCGTCAGACCCGTATTGGACAAGATCAACATCTGCACTGCGCACCACAAAGGGTTCCAGCGTCTTGTCATACGCGCCGCCAGCCACAAACACCTCCATGCGGGCATCGCCTGCAGTGATCGTGCAATGCATACCCACCGGCACATATACCGCATTTGGCATGCCTTCAAACAGATGCTTGCGCTCTCCGACGCTCTCGAATACGGCATCGCCTACGCTCACCGTACAACTGCCGGTGAGCGGGACAACACAGGACTCATAGCCTGTCAGCATGTACTCGTGAGACTGCCCGGGATCGAGCCAAAGCCTGTTCAAGTAGACAAGCGGAGTTGTCTTGTCACCTTCTGCAACGATGGGCTGATTGCCATTGTCGAACGCTTCGATATGTCGGGTCATGATCGGCTCATATTGGTTAAGTGTGCACAGAGTGTCAGCTGTGCAGGGCCAGAAACGTATCGAGCTCAGCAACGCTTGGCATGGCGTTATCACAGCTGCTAGCCGACACGACAATAGCCGCAGATCCAGCACCACGACGCACAGCCTGCTGCAAAGACACTCCATCAAACAGCGATGCCAATATAGTGGACAAAAATGCATCCCCGGCACCAAAGGGCTTTATGACGTCAACCTCAAAGACTTCCTGCAAAAAATGCTGGCCACAGCTCGTGAAGACTTCCGAGCCTGCGCCACCGTCCTTGACCAATACAAGCTCGGTGCGCCCATTCAAACAAGCCCTTGCTACGTCCTGCGCCGCTGCACTCTCGGGAATTCCAAGCACTGCAAACTCTTCACGGTTACCCACGAGCATGGCAGCCTGCTTTGCAACTTGCGCATAGACATCACGCGCCTGGTCTGTTGATGCCCAGGTATACGCGCGATAATCCAGATCCAGAACAACGAAGGTACCGTGCCGGTCAGCAAGCTCGATAGCCCTGAGCACCGCACTGCGCGAAGGCTCGGCACACAAGGCTGTACCCGAAATCACCACGGTGCGCGCGGCAGCAATCTGGCCTTCATCAATATCGGCGGGCTCCAGCGCAAGATCTGCTGCCGCGTTCCGGTAAATAACCACAGCACATGTATCCGCACGCATCTCGGTGACAGCGAGGCTTGTGCGCGTACCCGATGTGTCCAGGTATACCGACTGAGTATCGACACCATAGGCTTTGACCTTCTGCTTCACAAAGTGTCCGATCGCATCATCGGACACGCGTGATATCAGTGCGGCACGGGCACCAAGCTTGGCCATGCCAATCGATATCAAGGCAGGCGAGCCACCCACATGCTTTTCAAAGCCTGTGACATCAGCAAGGTCTGTATCGTGCTCACGCGCATACAAGTCCATTCCGACTCGGCCAAGGCACACGGCATCGAGCGACCGGGATGGGTCTGCACGAGTCAGCACATCAAGCAAGGCATCCGACATCAGTAAGCCTGTCTGCCCTTACCGGCGTCTTGCCACTGATGCCGCGCATCAAGGACCGCAGGACGACCTGATACAGCAGGAATACCCACCTGCCACCAGGAGCCACCGCCGGTAGAATCCACCGCATTGGTGTCTATCGAGATACAGACCGTACCGCGCTCGCTGCGCGATCGCCTCAAGGCTTCTTGCAGAGCTTCCAGAGAATCCACCGACTCAGCGGTCGCGCCCATGGCCGCAGCATGCGCTGCGAAATCCACCTTCGGAAAACCCTCATCGCTCAAGGTGCCATCGTCGAGCAGATTGTTGTAAGGCGTCTGACCACAGGCGTTTTGCAAACGGTTGATGCATCCAAAACCGCGGTTGTCCAACACCAGGATCACCAGTTTGCGCCCAAGAGCCACTGAGGTCAGCACATCTGAATTCATCATCAGATAAGAGCCGTCACCAACCACCACAAAGACCTCGCCATCGGATGCCTGCTCTTGCAACGCCATCTTCACGCCGATGCCGCCGGCAATTTCGTAGCCCATGCAGGAGAATCCGTACTCGGAGTGATAGCCACCCGAGTGCTCCGGAGCCCAGAGCTTTACTCCTTCTGCGGGCATCGATCCGGCCGCCACAACCAGCACGTCTCTTGCAGCGTCAGCATGTCTGACCAAAACATCGGTGACCTGCGCATCCGAGGGACGTTTTTGTCCACTGCCAGCGAGTGCCTCTGCAACCGTTGCTGCCCACGTCGAGCGAGCAGATTCGAGCATCTCAAGATGCGCCTTCTCACTCTCCCAGCCCACGAGCAGAGGCCCCAGCTCTTCCAGTGTTCTACGTGCATCTGCACGCAGCGGAATGCCGTTATGCCGATGCGCATCAATGTGCGCGACATTCAAGTGAATCTGTGGCACGCGCACCGATGACAACACCGTCCTGGAACCTGTCGTGAAATCAGACAGACGCGTACCGATGGCCAGAACCAGATCAGCTGCCTCCACCACCGCATTGGCTGCAGAACTACCTACAACACCCACACCACCAGCGTTCAGAGGATGACTCGCTGGCAGCGCACCTTTACCAGCGCTGGTCTCGACTACGGGCACGTTGTGCGCCTCGACGAAGGCTTGCAGCTCGTCACAGGCCAGAGAATAGTGAACACCGCCACCGGCAACGATCACCGGGCGTCTGGAGGATTTCAACAGCTCAGCCGCTGATCGCAGACTCGACTCACTGGCACCCGGACGCTCAAGCCGATGCACCTTCTGCTCAAAAAACCAATCGGGATAGTCAAACACTTCGGCCTGAACGTCCTGCGGCAAGCAGAGAGTCGCAGGGCCTGCAAGCTCGGCATCGGTCATCACGGAGATGGCTCGCGGCAGCGAGGTAATCAATTGTTCCGGGCGTGTCATGCGATCAAACCAGCTTGATACAGGACGCAAACAATCGTTGACATTGATCAGCCCGTTATCAGTTCGCTCGACTTCTTGCAGCACCGGCGCAGATGCCCGGTGAGCAAAGGTGTCTCCTGGCAGTAACAGCACGGGAATACGATTGACATAAGCGGTGGCAGCCCCGGTCACCAGGTTGCTGGCGCCGGGGCCTACAGAGCTTGAGACTGCCATGATGCGCTGGCGACGCATCTGCTTGGCGTAGGCGGTGGCACTGTGCACCATCGATTGCTCGTTTTGTCCACGCCAGGTGGGCAAGCTATCCTGTACTTCAGCAAGCGCCTCACCGAGTGCCGGCACATTGCCATGCCCAAATATTGCCCATAAGCCAGCAAACAAGGGCTTGATCCGGCCATCGATCTCGGTGTTCTGGGCAGACAGGTGACGAACAAGCGCCTGTGCCATTGTCAGTCGTTGTGTGCTCATGCACTCTCTCTATGAGTCATCGCATCATCCCAAACGGTGATCACGCGCGAAAAGTTTTCAGCCGCCTGCGTTATCAGATGCGCATCATCGATATCACCGCACAACCAGGCTCTTGCCGGCGCACCAAAAATGGTTCTGCCGACAGCAAACCCCTTGACACGTTCAAGACCTGCGAAGGCACGAAAACCTGTGGCCAACTCATCTACTGACGCGTTCAGGCCGAGTACAACAATGCCGCGGCAGTGCGGCGCGTGCGTGTCGATCGAATCGCATACCGCCTTCGCAGATGCCCGATCAAGACACGGTAGCTTCCACCAATCAGGACGAATGCCCAAGGCGTACATACGCTCCACGGTGTACACCACTGAAACACCTGTCGGCAGAGTTTCAGCGGGAGGAATGATCTCGAGCAGCAACTCGTGCCCGCTCGCACAGACCGCTCGCCACAACTCCAACAGCCGCTGCTCTTGCGCATCGCGCAACGCCTGCTCATCCTCGGTTGAATAGCAAACCAGACATTTGACCACGTGATCCTCTGGCCAATGGCGCAGGCTTGTGCCGACATCTTCGCCATGCTCAAAGGACAATGGGCGAGATCTCGGCAACTCGACCGGGCGCCCTATCCAGAGGGACTCGTTAGCGGCTCGGCCGGTTGCCTGATTGAGCGCGTCCTGTCCAAATACATCATCGCAGAGCAAACCACCCCGCCCATACAAGCCGCGCTCATCGAGCACCTGAATTGCAGCCTGCAACAACAGTGACTTCAAGTCAGACAGCCTTGCAGTGCTTGCGCCAGCTGACTCCGCCATCTCCTCAAATTGAATACGGTGATCAAATGCCATCACAGCAAGCGAGGGCCACTGCCTTGAACGTGTGGTCACTCGATGCAAATATTGCAACTCTGGATGTGTATCCGGGCGCTTGACAGTATCAGCATGCTCCAGATACCAGTCAAGCTCCTCAGCAGTGGGCATGGCAGGCGTACATCCATGACGTGAGACCACTAGCGCCCCCGCTGCATTGGCTCGCTCCAGGGAGATCTCATGCGCCTCCCCCTTGATCCATCCGGAGAGAAAACCTGCCGCGAAGGCATCACCCGCACCGAGTACATTCATGACCTCTACAGTCACTCCTTCCACAGTAATGCCGTCATCAAGAGAGTGCGGTATCTCACCCTCGAACACGGTGGCACCGAAAGGACCGCGCTTGAGAACAAGCGTGGCATCAGTTACATCACGAACGTTGCGCAAAGCCTGCAAGGTGTCAGAACTACCACCTGCGATACCCATTTCTTCTTCAGTTCCAATGACAAGATCGAAGTGCGCAAGAACGCCTTGCAGGTGTTCTGTGACTCGATCATTGGCAACAAAACGTGTCTCACCATCGCCACGTGTGGTCAAACCCCACAACACGGGTCGATAATCGATATCAATAGCAGTGCGCACGCCATGCTCACGCGCGATGGCCAAGGCGGCCATCGATGTCTGGTGTACGGCATCGGTTGAAAAATGCGTTCCGGTGATCAACAGACTCCGAGCACCGCCTATCCACTCGGCATCCAGGTCTTCTGGAGAAATCGCCATGTCCGCGCAGTTTTCGCGATAGAAAATCAGCGGGAAGGTGTCTCGGTCCTCAATACCCAATACCACCAGGGCGGTCAGACGATCCGGATCCGTTATAACGCCATGCGCATCAACGCCCTCGCGCATGAGCTGCTCACGAATAAAGCGACCCATATGCTCATCGCCCACCCGCGTGACCAGACCTGTCCGCAAGCCCAGGCGAGCACCACAACAGGCGATATTGGTACTTGAGCCACCGATGTACTTGGCAAAACTGGAGACATCCTCCAGCCGACTGCCTATCTGCTCGGCGTACAAATCCACCCCGGCGCGACCGAGACAGACAAGATCGATTTGTGCAGTAGGCGCTATCATCGCATCAGGATCGTAATGGAACATACATTCCATGACAAGCCACGTTTATACTGGAACAGAACATTTGTTTCAATTCAAGCTCGCCCCGTGAATGCTCGCAGCCTACCCGGCGTCCAACAAACCCCTGAAGCGCCTGACTCACTCGACGCCATGCGCCAACGCCTGGCAGCCGAGCACCATGCCTTGAGTCCGCGCCTGCAGGACGTGGGCACCTACGTCGCTGCGCACCCTCAGTCCATCGCCGTGGATACGTTGGCGCAGATCGCCAAGCGCGCCGGGAGTCACCCGTCAACGTTGGTGCGCTTTGCACATCACTTCGGCTTCAATGGCTTCTCGGAGTTGCAACAGCTCTACAAGCAACACGTTCACGATCACTTCGCAGCCGTTGACTACGGCACGCGTATCCGCAACCTGCGGCCGGGGAATGACGACAGCCTTGTGACGGCGACCGGGCTGCTCAATGAGTTTACCGACGCCAATCTGCTATCTCTCGAGCGACTGCGCGCCGAGATCGACACGGACAGCCTGAACCGGGCTGTCGAGCTACTCGATGACGCGACACGCATACACGTCTGCGGCATACGACGAGCGTTTCCGGTGGCCATGTATACAAGCTATGCGCTGTCGTTGATGGGCCTGGATTGCCGTGCTATCGATGGCTTGGGCATGATGCAGGCCAGCCAGACAAATACTTTTCGCAGTGGTGATCTGTTACTTGCCATCACCTTTCGACCCTATGCGGAAGAGATACAGGACATCATCAAGATCGCTCATCACAATACTACCCGGATCGTCTTGTTGACAGACGCTCTTGATGCGCCAAGCGCTGACAAGGCCGATGTCGTCTTTGCCGTGCAGGATGCCGAAGTGCGCTCTTTTCGTTCACTCAACGCGAGCCTGTGCCTGGCACAAACTCTATGCATTGCGCTTGGTTATCGTCGCGAGGCAGACTCCTCACCGTCAACTTGACAGCACACACCAGCTGATGACCGCAACACCAAATACAGCGATACGCATGGGGCTGATTGGTGCTGGCTACATGGGTAAACGCCACTCAGTCGCCATGCATTCAGTCGGTGCAGTGTTTGATACACCCTTGCGCCCGGTCTGCGAAATGATCGCCACCGCACACGCGCAGAGTGCCGCACAGGCAGGCGCTGCTCTGGGGTTCAATCGGCACACTAGTGATTGGCGCCACCTAGTGAACGATCCGGGCGTGGATGCCATCGTGATTGCCTCTCCACAATCGACTCATCGTGAAATTGCACTGGCAGCTTTTGAGGCTGGCAAACCAGTGCTGTGTGAAAAGCCGCTCGGCGCTTCACTTGAAGACGCGACTACCATGGCGCAAGCGGCCAAGGATGCTGGCGTGGTTGCGATGGTCGGCTTCAATTACATGCGCACACCTGTCTCGGTGTTTGCCCGGAAACTGATCAACGAAGGAGCCATTGGCGAGCTGACCTGGGTACGCGCAGAACATACAGAGGACTTTCTTGCAGACCCTGAAGCACCTGCCACCTGGCGCACACAGGGCGACGCGAATGGCACACTTGGCGACTTGGCGCCGCACATCATAAATGCAGCTTTGGCACTAGCAGGCCCAATCGAGTCTGTGTTTGCTGACGCTGAAACCGTACACAAAACACGACCAGGAAAATACGGAACCGAAGCGGTTACCAACGACGACCACGCCCAGGCACTGGTGCGCTTCAAGCGCGGCACCATGGGTCATCTCTACTTCAGCCGCATTGCGACCGGTCGAAAGATGGGCTACGCCTACGAGATTGTCGGCACTGATGGAGCCATTCGTTTTGATCAGGAAGACCAGAATGCTCTCTGGCTATACCAACGCTGCGACGAAGAGGCAACAGCAGGCTTCAAGAAAATCCTGAGTAATCCCCGGCACGGAGACTACGGTGCGTTTTGCGAGGGTCCTGGGCATGGCACCGGCTATCAGGATCAATTGACTATCGAGATGCGCGCTTTTCTCGCTGCAATCAAGAACGGCACATCACAGTGGCCAAGTTTTGAAGATGGGCTTGCTGTCAGCCAGGTTGTAGACGCCTGCCGTAGGTCCGCCCAGCTGCAACAATGGGCCGAGGTGTGAGATTGCCTGTGTGAGGCCATAGAACTCGGCCTGGCTGGAGCGGTGCCGCAGCTGCGGCACCGCGTGCACGTCATGAAGCTGGCTTACTCGGAGGCAGGTACGTCAAAAAAGCCTTTGTCCGCCAACCACTCTCGCGCTTGGCGTCCGCTATCGGAGCGCTTGGCCAACACTCCTGTATTGCACGTGCCGTTTTCAAAGTAGTCGAGTGCCGCACCATGCAGAGCATCCGATCGTTGCCAGCTTTCGTGCAGCCACTCATCTTCAACAAAGCAATCAGGTGTGATGCCACCGGTGACGGATACATTGTTTGCGTTGGTAGTCGTGGCCCGCATCGCGTTCAAGGATAGGTCGCAATAGTCGACTCTCCATGAGGCAAAGGGTTTGCCACTCGTGGTATCACCAATCACAGTGACATCGACATATGGCTTGAGTCCGTTGATCAAGGCCTCGGAGGCCGATGCTGTTAGATCGGTTGTCAGTATCGCAATACTTGTGACCGGGAATTCGACTTCCGGTGCCACGAACCGCCGTACGAATTCATCAGCGACGTACTTATCGTTGAAGAGATAGTTCTGGTAAACCTGACCGTCGAACCCACTACCCAGCAACTGTGAGGCGACTCGCTCCGCTTGAAAAGAGCGCCCCCCGCCGTTGTAGCGAAGATCCAGCACCAGACGTTCAACACCTTGTTCGATCAGCCACTCAAGCTGAAAATCAACATCGCCACCAGTGCGATTCAAAAAACGCGTAACCGGCAGATACCCCGTTATCGTACCGTCAGCCAAGGTATTGTATGAAGCTGTCGGACTGGTAAACAGCGTGTATTCACCAGGTGTCACCGTCAGATCGTCGATGCTGCCATCAGAGGACTCAACGCGAAAACGTGGCGGATCAGCGTCTCCGTTTTCCACGATGTTTGTCAACTCACCGCTCTCCAGATCATCAACCGGGATCCCGTTAACCGCGAGCAGTTGATCACCGCGTCTGATACCTGCGAGATACATGGGCGAATTCAGCCGAATCTCTCGAAACCTGAGCTCCCCGGCGTCGTTGTAGCTCATCCAGTAACCGTAGCCATTGGCCAAACCCTCTTCAAACTCGACAACCTGAGCAGCGGTCCTGCGTACACCGCTGAAGATGTCGGGGCCCACTCTCATGGCAGCCACCACATCACTCGGATCAGAGAAGTCGTCCAGCCTGACGGTCGGTACCTGATCGTAGAAAATGTAGTAGTCGCGCATGTCGTGCTCGACCCAGGCGTTGAGATCCTGAACAGAACAAACCTCAAGCCCTGCACGTCCCTGATAGCGCAAAGATTCGTCAAACGAACTCAGCGGTGTCTGTGGATCGTCATCAGTGACGCCAGACTCTGTGTCGGAATCCGAATCCCCGGACCCTCCGCCACCACAGGCGCTGAGCACCAGAGTGCAACTGGCAGCAATTGCCAGACAACGTAAGAAAACACGCGGGCTGCCGATCCATTTCATATTATTCCTGTCCCTCAGAATGACCTGACTTCCAGACAGGTTGAATACCATCCACTGTAACGTTTTAGCTCGACTTGTGTTGTGTCCTGTTACCGGCTACGGGCAAGCGGTAAGGCAGGATGCACTCATTGACACCGGTCCAGGTCATTCCGAGCCCAGTCCGGACATACTTGTCTGACTCGTTGCACTGCAGGTTCCGAGAGGCGCATCAGGCTTTTTTTGGTATTGTTTTCAGCTACTTCTCATCCACCCCGGTTCTTTTCAAAGGCACTCCTATGAGCGACGTCGTCATCACTTCAGCAGCGCGCACAGCCATCGGCAGTTTCGGTGGCGCATTGGCCAGCGTACCAGCCAGCGATCTCGGCACGGTCGCGATCAAAGCGGCCCTTGAGCGTAGCGAGGTCGATCCGGCCGATGTGTCCGAGACCATACTCGGCCACGTACTCACCGCAGGAACCGGACAAAATCCGGCCCGCCAGGCCGCGCGCAACGCTGGTGTTCCAGACGCCAGTACGGCCATCACGATCAACCAGGTGTGCGGATCGGGTCTGCGAGCTGTCGCGATGGGCATGCAGGCAATACTGGCTGGCGACAGCCGCATCGTGGTCGCAGGAGGCCAGGAAAATATGAGCCTCGCGCCGCACTGTGCTCACTTGCGCAACGGCAAGAAGATGGGTGATCTCGGCCTTGTTGACACCATGATCAAAGACGGCTTGTGGGATGCTTTCCACGACTATCACATGGGCACGACTGCTGAAAATGTCGCAACCAAATGGGAGATTGACCGTGACACACAAGATGCGCACGCGGCAGCCTCGCAGCAAAAGGCAGAAGCAGCACAGAAAGCTGGCCGCTTCGCCAACGAGATTGCTCCTGTCACCATCAGCACGCGCAAAGGTGAGCATGTGGTGGACGCTGACGAATACATCAAGCCGGGCACCACCAGCGAGACTCTGGCCAAACTGCGCCCGGCTTTTTCCCGTGACGGAACCGTTACCGCCGGCAATGCCTCGGGACTCAACGACGGCGCGGCCGCGCTGGTCCTGATGTCATCAGATGAAGCCAGGACGCGTGGCAGGGCACCACTGGCGCGTATCGCTTCCTGGGCAACCGTGGGTGTGGATCCAGCGGTCATGGGATCAGGCCCGATACCCGCGAGCCGGGCCGCCCTCGACAAGGCCGGATGGTCTGCCGCCGATCTCGATCTGATCGAAGCCAACGAAGCCTTCTCAGCTCAAGCCTGCGCGGTCAACAAGGATCTTGGCTGGGACATCGACAAGGTCAACGTCAATGGTGGCGCTATTGCCCTGGGCCACCCCATCGGTGCATCCGGCGCCAGGATACTGGTTACGCTGCTGCACGAGCTGACGCGTCGTGACGCCAAACGCGGACTGGCAACGCTCTGTATTGGTGGTGGCATGGGTATCGCCATGTGTGTCGAACGCGTTTGAATCGGGACGCCCGACCTTGAGCGCTTCTGAAACTGTACTGATCACCGGTGGCACTGGCGCCATCGGTGAAGCCCTTTGTCGACGCTTCGGCGAGTCGGGCGCGCATATCATCGCCAACTGTCACCCGGGGGACGCTGACCGCAGCAATCAGGTCGTGGCAGCAGTGGCGGAGCAAGGAATATCGATTGAGCTTGCCCCCTTTGACGTTACAGATCACGAGCAGTGCAAAGCACGTATCGAAACGCTTGATGCAGCCTCGGATGGCGTGAGCATCCTCGTCAATGGCGCCGGCATAACTCGAGACGCATCGATTGCCAAGCTCTCGCCCGACGATTGGGACGCAGTGCTGCGAACCAATCTTGATAGCGTGTATCACGTGAGTAAGGCCTGCCTGCCCGGCATGAGAGCACGCGGCTATGGCCGCATTATCAATATCTCCTCAGTCAATGGTCAACGCGGGCAGTTCGGGCAGACCAACTACGCTGCAGCCAAGGCAGGTATGACAGGATTCACGCGCGCCTTGGCGCGTGAGGTGGCTCGCCACGGAATTACCGTGAACTCGGTATCGCCTGGCTATGTTCGCTCACCTATGACCGACGTCATACCAACAGACATTCGTGATCGTATTGTTGACGAAATTCCTGTTGGACGAGCAGCTGAACCTGCCGAGATTGCACACGCCATAGGCTTTCTTGCTGATCGCGCCAGCGGCTACATCACAGGTATCGATTTGTCGGTCAATGGTGGCTACCACATCGCTTGATAAGTTGACCCTCACGTAACCTTGTCGGCGAGGACGTCGTTGAACACCGCAAAGGCTGACACACCGGGACTATCGGCGTAAGGTTTACTTTACCGCGACACACATGGTGCGGTCGACAGTCAACCAGCGAGGGCAGTGCCCATGCCTTACTCTCGACTTTCCAAGCATGGCGACGTGCATAACTATGTACAAGGCCATGGCGTTACCTGCCTGACTACAGAGGCAGACCAAACGGGACCACGGGACCGTGCACCGCCGGACCCTGATGCCGAGTTTATCGAAGGCGCGTACGCCGAGGACGAGTTACAGAGCCTCGACTTCGATGACGCCACCGGCTCACGAATACTGCATGACCGCGAACCCGAAAGTGACTTCGACACACTCGATGACAATGTTCCGTCATACGTCGATGTTGCCAACGCCAGTGACGACATCGAGAGCGTGGATCTGCTAAACGGTGTAGATCTTTCGAACGAAGAGCCACTTTAGGTAAGTGCCAGCACTCAACGTATCCCGTACCACCTCGATCGCACAACCCATAGCAAGGGTTCGAGATCACTTGATCGACTTCAGGCAATGGCCCAAGTGGAGCCCGTGGTTGTGTCAGGAGCGCGATGCAGAGCTTCGTTTTCATGGTGAGACCGGCGCAATCGGCAGCGGCTATGCCTGGGACGGCAAGCGTGTCGGTGCAGGCGAGATGCAACTGCGCTCATACACGGACGAACGTATTGTGTTCAGCCTGACCTTCCTCAAGCCCTGGAAGAGTCAGGCGATGGTCGCTTTTGAACTCACTGAACAGAGCAACACGGAAACCGAGGCCACCTGGTCCATGAGATCATCCTTGCCGTTTTTCCTGTTCTTCATGCGCAAGTCCTTCGAGAACTTTGTCGGCATGGACTATGCGCGCGGACTACGCATGCTCCGGGAGCATCTGGAAACGGGGGATGTCAATTCTCATATCGTCCTCGCGGACGATGTCCGCAGCTTACCCGGATGCCACTACGTCGGACAGCAAGCCAGCAGCACACTTGCCGAGATGCCCATCGTGATGGAACAAGCCTATGCAGCGCTCAGCCAACACATGCAGGACCAGGGTCTGCAAGCAGACGGTCCTGCATTCTGCCACTACACGCGCATGGACATGATGCGAGACCGCTGGATTTACACCATGGGCATACCTGTCAAGGCAACAAAGGACGCCGCTAACCTGGCTAAACGCGATGACCTGCACCGCTGCGCCTACGTAGAACATACTGGCAGCTACATGCATCTTGGCAACGCCTGGGCCACCGTATTCAGTGCTATCCGCTCTCGAGCACAAAAGCACGACCGTCGCGCAGGTGGCGTTGAAGTCTATCGACAGGCACCCTCTGAGGGCTCTGTCAACGCCACCACCGATATCTACCTGCCACTGAAGTAAGCCATGCAAGCAATGCACTGTGTCAGCGCGACCGCGGTGATGCGCGATGCACCCAGCGACAGCGCCACAGCTGTCAGCGAACTCCTCTTTGGTGAGGACGTACTGGTCGAGGCGGAGGCCGCGTGCGAGTTTGTCGCTGTACGCAGTGATCACGACCAATACGCAGGGTATGTTCGACGCGAGGCCCTCGCTCCCAAACAGACTCAAGCCACCCATACCGTCAGCGTCCGAGCTACTCTCGTGTTTCCAGAACCGAGCGTCAAGCAGCCCCCCATTGCACGCATACCGTTTGCCGCTCGCGTATCGCTGGTCTCGAGTCAGAAAAATGAGACATGGCAGCAGGATCACGACGGACGGTGGTTCTACCGGCAGCACCTGAGCCCTCTCTCCACACCGAATGCAGCCTCGCCACTCGAGCTTGCAAGCACGATGTATTCAGGAGCTCCGTATCTCTGGGGTGGCCGTGCAAGTGACGGCTGCGACTGCTCCGGACTGGTTCAAGTGGTTCACGCGGCCTGCGGCATAGCACTACCGCGCGATAGTGGCGACCAGGAAGCCTTTTTGACTCACCAGATCAGGGAGTCAGACTGGCAGCCCGGAGACCTCGCATTCTGGCCTGGTCATGTAGCACTTTTAATCGATCACAGCACGGTGCGCCATGCCAACGCGCACAGCCTATCGGTTATTGATGAACCGTTATGTGACGTCATTACAAGAGCAGGTGCGATCAGTTCAGTACGTCGCCCATGAGCGGATGATTGCTCTACGTCGCGATAGGCACTGAAATCTGCATGTCTTGCATCTGAACCGTCGCCTTGAAGCCACGCTATCGGCTAACCGACTACCGGATCGTGATCGACAGGCTCCGAGTAGCAATCGACACATCCGCAACTTCAACACCCAGTGCGGGATCTATTGTCAGCGTACGCGGCGCGTACCTGACCTGGTAGTGGCCAGGTTGGTTCATGAGGTAGTGCAATGACAAGTCAAATGTTACGTCAAGCTGATCGCCAGGCTCCAACATGACAAAGTCATCCAATTGCGGCGGCAGACGCTGAGCAAGAATGCCGATGTAAGGCTGCTTCTCGTTGTTGAGACTCACCTCGAACACATCAGCTTGTAACGGATTCTCCAATGCCGTGTTCATCGGGAGATAGGTAGCGGGCTCGCTCCCTGCATTGTGTATGCTGACCCGCACCTGCACTGACTCCCCCAGGCTGAGTTCGCTGGCTAGTGGATCAAGAGTCACCTGCAAGGGCATCACTGGCTGTTCTGTAGTCTTCTGAATAACCGTGGGTAGCTCCTCGCTCGCCTCGTCGCCAAGGCTGCAACCAGCAAGCAGCATGCTTTGTAGTGGCAACAACGCCAGAAAGCGCAGCACAGCCCATCCATATAGCGTTCCGCAAGGCATTACTGCACAAAGACTCTCTTTGAGCGTCGGTCAGTATTAGGCACCACGCGCAATATCGAGCTACCAAACAACGCAAGCCATGACCACAGGCCCAAGGTACCTATGCCACCGGAGCCGGCAAATGGGCCCGCAGTGGGGTCGTCGTCCGCTGGTACTCCATCGAGATTTTGCAATACCAAGTCGTAGCTATTGTTCGCTCCATACCCGTACACGGCTACGTATGCCCTGCCGGCACCAGTCAGCTCGCAGATATCCTGCGCCGTTGTCTCGATTGAGCTGCAAATAAGCGCCTCGGTGGCAAATGTGGAATCGCGGAACACATAGAGATCGGCGTCACCACTACGCGTGGTCAAAACGAGACGGCCCGGCATGACCGCGGTGTAGAGACTGGCTTGGGTTTCAGCTAGTTGACCACTCACACTCTGCCCTGCAGTCAGCGCGATCGCCCCTGTTTCATCGGGCGGAACCTCAGCCGCGCCGGCAACAGCTTCGAGCCTATAGGACGCCGCAGTATCGGCGTGCACAATGACAAACCGATCGCCTTCACCGACGATGGCGCAACGATCATCAGCGGACTCAGGCTCGGTAGATGAACACACCAGCGAGTTTTCATCAAGATCGGCATCATCGAATACATACAGATCAGCATCACCGGACAGCGAGGTCAGCTCGAGTCCAACTGCTCCGCTAACCCGGAAGGCATCGATGGCATCGGCAGGTAAATCGTTGGAGGCTGCAGAGCCTGCAGCCAACAGGTTGAAACTGATACCTGTGCCAGGATCATCAACATTGTCAGGCACCGCAGGCCCCATGCTGGAACCATCATCAAGCATGGGTAGCGCAGGTCGATCGTTGGTAGCGAACAGCGTGTAGCTATCAGCATTGGCAAGCGCATCGACGGGCGAATTACTGGCCAGCGCTGCGGTAGCTGCCGAGCCGTAAGACAGATCATCGGTGTTACCCAACCTCAATAGATGCGACAACTCATGCACGATGGTGCCGGCTCGAAAATTGTCATCGAGGCTCTGATCAAAGAACAAGGGGCAGAGATTGATGTCCTCACGCAGAAACGGCTGCACATAGGCGACCGTTGACTCGCCCGAGCACCGATCCGGATTGCACCGATAGAACACTTGCTCATTGGCAAGCACGTCAGCGATGCGCCCAAAAACGGTACCGACAAACTGGTAGTTTGGCTCGGTGTAAAAACCAAACCAGGTGGTATACCGCGGAGACGTAGACCGAGCCGCTGGGGACAGGGACTGCAGGCTTTGGATAGACTCATTGGTAAACGCCTCGCCCGTGATGGTCGCTTGTTCAATCATGCTGCGCTGCCCCGCATCGCAACTGTCGTACACGGGCTGCAGCGCACGCAACTCTATCGGCAAAGGCCTGACGTCGAGCGTCAGCTCCAGTGTGTTGGTTTCTGGTCGCCACGCGTCATCAGCGACCGGATGGGCCGAACGCAGCAACCGCGCCCCACTGCGGATGAGATTGAAGTTGCCGGCATAGGCGATGCGGTAGGAGCCCTTGGCTGTTATCTGATAATCCGCCGCCAGGTCCACCTCGGCACGTACCTCCGCACCCGGCGTCAATGCGATGTAACGACTCGCGTCAGGCTCCATACGACTGTAAATCGGGCCCACATATTTTGCTGGCGCACTGATGATGCCGCCCTTTCCAGCCGCAACGATGCGAAACAGATCAGCTCCGGCATGCCCGTCGAAAGGCGTGCCGTCGCGCAGCACGTAGACGGTTGCGTCTGCTTGATTCCGCAGCTCAAGTACAACCGTTCCAGGGCTTGAGCCGGGCAACATCCGAAGAGCAAGCGACTCGGCAGTACGCACCGCCGAGGCGCCCTGCTTGTCCTCGGGGACAATACCGCCAGGCAGGATCACGGGAGCCTCAGCGGGGGCCAACGCCCCAAGAGAGTGGGCTAGTACGGGCTGCGCTGACAGGGCTACAGCCACACCCAGGCCGAGCATCGCAAACCGCACTTGACGCCTCGCCAACAGACGCTCAATTGTCAAAGGCCGTAATGCTCTTCGCTGGTGGTCCATGCGCCTTGGCTCTCCCTACGGACCCGAGCGACCTGTCATTATCACAAATCCACCGGGATGCGTGCGCTATTTTATGATTTTTTTACACTGAAAACCCAGGCGCGGCTGGTGTGTCCGGTGTTAGCGCAGGGATGATGTATACGCCGGTGTGGCCACTGATGTGGATGCCTGCGACAGCGACATGAGTAGCGTCAATCGTTTAGGCTGACGGTGCGTACTCGTGATAGGCCTTGGCATCTCGGCTCAGACTATGCAGTGACTGAGCACAGAGCCTGTCAGGAAGAGGTTTCATGCACAAAGGAACGTCAGCACGACCCCATTTCTCTGCCAGGGCCGAAGCCCTGTCTTCGATCGTAGCACCGTGAACACTCATACCGGCAAGGGCAGCATACTGTTCCTCACCGACTACTACTCGGACTATCAAAAGCAGCTTATAGAGCCCTTACGCGTCCTGATAGAGGACGCAGGTTACGGGCTTGTCGTCGTTCTGGGTGGTGTCGCACCTGCGGTCTCTGATGAGCTGGACGCAAGAGCGGGCAACAATGCTGTCATCAATTTGCTCAAGACTGCAGACATTCACGGGGTGATTGCGGTGACGCCCGCCGCGTCTGCCGGTATGACAACCGACGAAATAGCTGACTTCCTTGCAGGATTTGGAGATATTCCCATTGTCTCCATTGGCACAACGGTCCCGGGAGTAAGCAGCTTCGTTCTGGACAACGCCAAAGGCATGCGAGAGTGCATGCAACAGCTGACATCCGACCCGAACAATCAGGTTTTCATGTTCGTCGGTGGCACGAAAAGCAATCCGGATTCCATAGATCGCGAGGCGATATTCCGCAGCTGTCTAGCAGCTTCTGGCGTTCCGGTTGATGACAGCCTGGTGCTCTACAGCGACTTTGTCATGACCAGAAATTACCGCATGGTCAAAGACGCGCTCCAGAAACGCCCGGATGTCGACGTTATCGTCTGCGTCAACGACGACACTGCCGAGAGTATCGTCTTTGCCCTCAAGTCAATGAACCTGGCAGTACCTCAAGATATTCGCGTCAGTGGCTTTGACGACTCGTTTGCACCGATTCGGTCTAAACCGTCCATAAGTACGGTAAACCAAAACTACCCTGAAATCGCGCAGAAGATCTGCCAACTGATCATCGGCAAAACCAATCAAGAGCTGTCAACTGCAAAAACGACAGTAGTGATCCCGACCAGGTTCATTTCACGCGAATCCACCTTGCAATTGAACGGCAAGGCTCCGCGGTTTTTATTTCATGCAAGTGAGGACCAGGATATTGCAGCAGACCTGGTTGAGGCAATCATAGAGAGGGTTAGTCAACCCGCTACGCAAAGCTCCATAGCAAACGAACTGCTAAAAGCGGCATTAAAGGAAGCAGCCAACGGCAGCGCCAGTCAGTTCCGTCAGCATCTACAGGTCATGCTGGCTACACGCAATCTTGATCGGCCCAGTGTTCATTGGTGGCAAAGCCTGGCGGTCGCTATCGAGGATCGCTGTCAAGAATTACCCTACTCAGACTACAAGCTCACACTACAGTCAACGCTTAATCGTGATCTGAAAACTCTCTTCAAAGCCATTGAAGAGTGGGAGTCAGTACATCAGTTTCAGCTCGGCCGCTCTCTTGAAATCACTACGCACTTGCTGGCAAGAGTCGGCAGAGACACCGACACTCAGGCCATCTGCTCATCGATAAGAACATGGGCTCAGTACCTGGAGATTAAAAACTTCTTCTTGGTGCTCTACACCGATTTTACGCGGCACATTCCACCACAATCGAAGCTCATGGTCAGTTGTGTCAATGGTCATATCGAAACCAACGCTGAAACTCTTGAATTTGACACCAAAGAGATGCTTCCTTCGACTGTGCAACATCTGCTGTATTCCGAATACTTCCTGCTCGCACCAATACATTCCGCTGGCATACAGTTCGGATACATGCTGATAGATCCACGAGATGCAGACTATTTTGGCAGCAGTCTGGACTCACTGGGTGATCACATAGGAAGATCCATCAGGCTTTTGTCCTAGGTCCTGCATGTGCAGCAACACACAATGAAGCCAGTACCGAGTAGCACGATCTTTTATCGTTCCAATACCTGTGAGCCGGCAAGGTATGGTGCACGCCACCAAGCTCTACTCAGGGCCGCTCTTTCAAGCCTGGCATGCAGTTATGCACTGGCTACAGGACTGGCTATCGCGCAGACCAATGCACAGGTTGATACCTACTCGTCTGTTGAAAGCAATCGACCGGGACACCCCACGCATGAGCTACATCCGGCTCGTCTGATCTATACCCATGGACCTCAGTCCAACTGGGGCCCCGGGCGCGCCTGGTGGCGTATCGATTGGCCGGAAGCCGAGGCCCACTTTCTAGCAGCGGTGGGTCGCTACACGCGAGCTGACGCTGCAGACGATAGCGTGCACGTGTCTCTATTGGACGAGGCACTGTTCGAACACCCGTGGTTGCTTGCTCAACAACCGGGGCGCTGGGCCTTGTCGAAGGCAGAGACTGATCGACTCGGCGAGTATCTGCGCCGTGGAGGCTTTCTGGTAGTTGATGATTTCCATGGTCCTCGCGATTGGGCAGTGTTTGAGTCAACGCTGACGCGAGCCTTACCAGAATATCCGATAGTCAATCTGGCCGAAGATGATGTTCTCGAAGTCATCTATGACACAGACACGCGCACACAGATACCCGGCAGACGGCATCTTGTCAGTGACTCAACCGGCACCTGGGCAAACATGCCCTTTGGGCCGCCACACTGGAGGGGTATACGCGACGCCAAAGGGCGAGTCGTGGTCGCCATCAACTTCAATATGGATATGGGCGATGCCTGGGAACATGCCGACGATCCCGCCTACCCGATCCCGATGACATCGTTTGCCTACCGCGTTGGCATCAACTACCTGATGTACGCGATGACTCACTGAGCCAGCGCGCCAAAGGGGGTAGTTGCGTTTTATGAATACGCTCTGTCGATAGACGATCGTGCTCCACCAACAAATCGTGTCGTAGACCCATCAGATACGGAAACCACTCACGCGCGAGAGCCGATTTCCAACGCCAGGTCAACTCGTCCAGGGCCTCTAGTTGGTCCTCCAGCGTATGAGAAGCGATGGACAAGACAGTATCCTGGCTGCCTACAGCCGCTGTATTGAACACGGGTGCGTCAAAAAAATCCGCAATAGCATTGAATGATACTGGCACGCCATGGCGCTCAAGCACCTTGCGCCAGCTTGATACAACATCAGCACTCCCACGCGCCTTCTCTGCGACGACCAGATCAAACAGCAAGGCATCAGTTGCAGGTAACCCGGTTGGGTTGAGAAAAAACTCGTCGATGCCTGAGCGACCGCGCCATGGACCCACAAACAGCCGACGCGGGCAATAATCATTGGCATAGAGGTTATCCCACACAAGCACACGATGAGTGCTGTCACCTGTATGGGCCCTACAATCAGCCAGACTTACCTCGCGCGAAACCACATCGCTACCACAATGAACAATGGCGTGCGCATCGTCCAGGTGCTTGGAAAACGTTGGCAGGTAGTCAGGACACTCATGGTGCAGTTCATTGGCGTATATGCGCGGCACAACCAGCAAGCCACGTCCAAGCCGCTGGCCGAGCTCATTGGCAAGCGCGGCATGAGCCTCACCTTCTGACGCAAAGTCACCAGAGCGCTCTGTAAACAGTGGATCAATATCGTCTAGCAACAAAGCCGCTACCTCTGCGCCATCCTCCAAAAGGCCCTCGGTCTTTTTTGCCAGACAATGTATGTCATACCCGGCTGTCACCTGTGAAAAGTCAAAGTCCATGCCAGGTGCCATACCTGCAGTTATAGTGATGCCATGTTCTCTGGACGACTGACAAAATCGTCGAAACGCATCACGCCACGTGGATGAATAAGGCGTGCGCCAGGCAAGCCGATGCGCTGCATCCTCCTTGGGTGCGTACCACCACGTATTCATACCGGCCGCGGCTGCAGCCTTCATCAAGGACTCTCGATTTGGCCAATCCAGCAGCCGTCCGTACCAGCCCTCTACGCATCCTTGCAGTGCTTGTTCGGGGAGCGGCTTCACAAGCGTGCGCTCGGTACAAAACGGCGTCCGCCCGCAACCGGCCGGGTGGCCCCAGTAGTCACGGGAAAACTCGTTGCAAGCCCTCGCAAGCCACGAGCTGCCAAATAGGCCACCAACTCTGCCTCAACACCATCGACCGGTGCTCCGATTTCATCAGAACTGATGACATGCCAGCGACAATTCGGATTGCTATAGCTGCGACCAATGTGTTCAAGACCCCGCATGACAGCTCGATTGTGAACGCCTCCACCAGATACCACCATGGTCTCAACAGGCCGCTGCGACCACGCCAGGCCACGTGCAACTGCACCGACCGTGAAAGCCGCCAGGGTGGCCAGTGCATCGTCTACTGACAATTGCTGCAAAGCCTCCACGGCATCCCTTCGGACAAAATGTTCGCGGTCCAGCGACTTTGGCGGCGCACAGTCAAAATACGGGTCCGCGAGCATTTGCTGTACGAGCTCAGGTTCTGATCGACCCTCATACGCCCTTTGACCTCCACGATCATAGGCTTGACCAAGACGTTCACGAGCAACGCGATCCAATAAGGCATTGGCTGGCCCGCAATCAAAGCCGGCGGTTACTCCTCCATCGACCAGTGTCAGATTGGCAACCCCGCCCAGGTTGAGCCAGGCCGCAGGCCCGGTGATACCGGCCTGCTGCAGCAGGGCTGCGTGATAGACCGGTGCCAAGGGCGCTCCCTGCCCCCCCGCGGCCAAATCGGCCTGCCGAAACTCGGCTATGACCTCGATTCCCATCCGATTTGCAAGGTGCTGTGCATCGCCGAGTTGCAGACTTTGACCACGCTCTGGTGCATGCCATACCGTCTGACCGTGAAAACCGATCAATTCAGGAAGCAGCTCCAGCTCGCTATTCAGTAGCGCCTGCAACGCTTGCGCGTGCTCATCAGCGATGCAGGTGTTCAGCTTCACGAGTAGCTGCGGATTGCTCATCACAGCGTCCGCTGCATCCACCGCCTGCTCGATCAGGTGGCGCGTATTGGTCGAATACGGGTAGGTGATTGCCGGGCACAACCGCTGAAGACGTTGGCCATCGGTGCGTGTCAACACCACGTCAATTCCGTCGAGGCTGGTGCCTGCCATCAGGCCTGCCACCACAGTGGCCTCAGGTCCGGGATCGACTTCTTTCACGCTTTGCATGACCGTCATCCTACCGGGCGCTATCATCGCGCAACACCCTCGCTGGATCCTGTCATGCCATCAGCCGTTGCGGATCGCCCGTCTCTGGGCACCTACCTTGATCGGCGCATGCCTCGCATACTCTTGCTCGGCGCCATCTCGGGATTTCCCTGGGTGCTGATCGGCAGCTCGCTGTCACTGTGGCTCAAAGACGACGGGATGAGCCGCAGCACCATCGGTTGGGCTGGACTGATCTTTTCGGTCTATGCCTTCAACTACCTGTGGGCGCCGCTGATCGACCGCATACGGATTCCGTGGCTGACCGACAAGGTAGGCCACCGCAAAGGCTGGATTCTCCTGCTACAGGCCATCATTCTTCTCATGATGCTTGTGTGGAGCACCCTCGTACCAAGCGAGAGCCTCGCCGTGGTGATCGGTGTCGGGCTTGTCATCGCCATCGCATCTGCCAGTCAGGACATCACCGTCGATGCTCTGCGCATTGAGCAGATCGGCGAACGAGAGTCCGCTGCCATGGCCGCTGGTGCCGCTATCGCGGTGGTCGGGTGGTGGACAGGATTCAAGCTTGGGGGGCTAGTGTCTTTGTTTGTCGCCGAGGCCTTTGAGAATCGGGGCATGAGCAATCACTGGCAGATGACCTTCCTGGTCCTCGCAGGGATCGTGGTGACCATGAACCTGTTGTTGCTCATGGTACCCGAGCAATCCTGGCGTGAACGGCGTGAACGCCAGGCAGCTGACGAGGCGCGATTGTTCGGCGACCAGAATGCAAATGGACCCGCCAGCATCGCCACCTGGTTTGCAAGCACCGTGATTTCTCCGATCGCAAGCTTCTTCCGACAAAATGGTGTGGCCTTGGCCATCGCCATTCTCGCCTTCGTATTCCTGTTCAAAATCGGTGAGGCCTTCGTTGGCAAGATGTCGATCATCTTCTACGACGACATAGGCTTCTCCAAAGGTGATATCGGGCTCTACTCAAAGGGTCTTGGCTGGGTCACCACCATTGTCTTCACATTGATTGGCGGCTGGTTTGCAGTCCAGCGTGGTGTTGTGACTGCCCTGATAGTGGCAGGCCTTGCGATGGCAGCCACCAACCTGTTGTTCTCGCTGATGGCCTGGCAGGGAGAGCCCTCGACGTGGTTGTTTGCTATCGCAGTGGTCGTCGATGATGCCGCCGCGGCGATTGCAACTGTGATCTTCGTGACGTTTATCTCGCTACTGGTAGATAGAACCTACACTGCAACCCAGTACGCGCTACTGTCCTCAATCGGCACATCAGGGCGTACCGTGGTAGCTGCCTCATCCGGCGCATTGGTCGATGGACTCGGGGGTGATTGGGGCACGTTCTTCCTGCTCACAGCGGTCATGGTGCTGCCATCACTTGTTCTCCTGTTTTGGCTACGCAATCGCCTGCCTATTGACCAGGCAGAGCAACACGCTGAACCGTCAGTTTCAGCAATCAACCCACAGTCCGGAACCTGACTACCATGTACCTTTGTTGCGGAGACGCCCTTTATGATTTATTTGTTGGCGACAGCACACTAAGTGCTTCAGCACTTTCTTTGGAGGGTGACGTTGGTGGTTCACCAATCAATGTAGCAACAGGCCTTGCGCGTCTTGGGCAATCCTCAGGTTACTTCACAAAGCTATCAACAGATCTGTTTGGTGAGCGCATGCGCAGCAAATTGATCAGCGAAGGTCTGGCACTTGAGACAAGTATTGCTACGGAACGCAATACAACCCTTGCAGTTATTGAAAAAAATCCAGATGGTTCGGCTCGCTATGTGTTCTATACCGAGGGTACGGCTGATACCAGTCTTACCACGCAAGAGCTTCCCGACGAGCTACCAGAAAGTGTGCGCGTATTGCATTTTGGATCCTTTTCCACTGCAGCCAGTCCATCAGG
This sequence comes from uncultured Granulosicoccaceae bacterium, assembly GCA_937922675.1. Classification (GTDB taxonomy): domain Bacteria; phylum Pseudomonadota; class Gammaproteobacteria; order Granulosicoccales; family Granulosicoccaceae; genus Granulosicoccus. The sequence continues at coordinate 211,057 of CALAJN010000014.1, read as the reverse complement.
GCTGGCACTGCAATCGCTTGCTCAGCGGGAAGCTGCCAAAGGATGCTTCATCAGCTATGACCCCAACATCCGCTTGCCGGTTGTACCGGATATCGCTATCTGGCGCGAGCGCTTTGAGGGGTTTTCACGTACCGCCAGCTTCATCAAGGCATCTGATGAGGATATTGAAGCACTCTATGGTGCAAACAAGGAAGACAATTTCGTTGCCGACTGCCTTGCTCGCGGCGCAGGCGTAGTCTGTATCACACGAGGCGCTGAAGGTGCCAGTGCGTTCAGTGCCGACGGGCGCTCAGCGCACAGCAGGGGCGTCAAGGTAGACGTCGAGGACACGGTGGGCGCAGGCGATACCTTTCAATCCACCTGCCTCTACTGGCTGGGTACCGAAGGTCACGTCGGCAAGGATGGGTCGGTGGTCGGCACGGTGGATCTGGATGCAATGACCGCTCTGGCTTTACGCGCCGCAGCAATCACCTGTACTCGAAAAGGTGCCGATCTGCCCAGGCTCGCTGACCTTGGTCTTGGCTGACAGACATCAACCTGCAGCAATACTGACGCATCGGCAAGGCAACCGATACTGCGATCGTTATCGACATCGCAGCATCGGATAGCGCTTGCGATCAGCTGACCTAACCGACAACGGCTCCGTCTTCACGGCGGATGGCGATCACCGCAGAGCGCGGCACAGCATCTCCGCCTTCAGGCCAGTGACTGTCGCCACGCTCCCCAGGGTGCTGGATACCCACAAACATGGTGCGCCGATCAGGACTCCAGGTCATACCGGTCACCTCACATTCCTTTGGTCCGACCATGAAACGCTGGATTTCGCCAGTGACAGGGTCAGCGGCGAGCATCTGATTGTTGCCCTGGCCGGCAAAATCATCCTCATTGGAATAGTTGCCATCGGTCTGGATCCAGAGCATGCCGTTGCTGTCGAACTTGAGTCCGTCCGGGGAATTGAACATGTTGTCAGCCGTGATGTTCTCGGAACCGGCATACAAGTCATCGTGTAGGTTCGGATTGCCAGCCATGGCGTAGAGATCCCAGACAAAGCCTTGAGCCGCGTGGTCTGCACCAGTCGGTCGCCAACGAACAATCTGGCCATAGATATTTTCGGCGCGCGGATTGGGTCCACCCACAACGGTCTCATCGCCGCCCGCATTCGGCTTGATGCCGCGATTCTTGTTATTGGTCAAGGCCACATAGACTTCCGCCTGGTTTGGATTCGCCGCAACCCACTCTGGCCGGTCCATCGTTGTTGCACCCACGGCAGAAGCGGCAATTCGGGTGTGAACGCTGACTTCAGCCATGCTAGCCATGCCCGTTGTCTCAGGGTTCAATTCGAGCCATATACCCGAACCGTTGTCATAGAACTTGGCAACGTAAAGCTTGCCGTCCTCTAGCAAGCTGTCTGTCTCTCCACCCGGTGCATAGACACCGTTACTCACGTAGCGGTAGAGGAACTCGCCACGCTCGTCATCGCCCATGTAGACGACCACTCGACCGTCCTTGTTGATTACCATTTCGGCGTTCTCGTGCTTGAAGCGACCCAGCGCCGTAAGCTTGCGAGGTACGCTGTCAGGATTTGCGGGGTCCAGCTCGATCACATAACCCGCTCGGTTTGGCTCGTTGGGGTGCCTGGATACATCAAAGCGCTCGTCTATTTGTGCCCAGCCATAGCCCCAATCCTCAGCAGATACACCGTAGCGACTCAGCTCTGCAGATACCTGATGATCAGCATCTTCAGCGGAGAAATACCCATTGAAGTTCTCTTCACAAGCGAGGTAGGTCCCCCAGGGAGTGCGACCATTGCCGCAGTTATTCCAGGTGCCGAGCGCCACCGTACCTTGCGGATCGGCTGCGGTCTTGAGCAACTCGTCCCCTGCCGCGGGGCCGGTCAGGGCCATTTCGGTATCCGGTGTGACACGACGATTGAAGGGGCTGTCCTTGACGATTGTCCAGCCGTTTTCACCTTCGGCAATCTCCACAACAGTCAAGCCATGGGCCATCTTGCCCTTGAGCACATCATCCTCTTCAGCTGCCTTGCCTTCTTCACGATTGCCCCAGATGATGCTGCGATTGGTGTATTCGTTATTGACTACCAACAGGAGTCGACCACCGACCGGGAAGACCTCCATGCCATCGATATTGTCACCAAAGGCCATCTCTTGACTGGCGCCTGTGCCGCGCGTGTTGTGATCAAATTCGGCAGCACCCGACCAGAGCGGATCGCCCCAGCGTACTACCACTTCGGATAGGTATCCGCCTGGCAGCGTGATGTCGTCCAGCGCGTTTGCATCGATCGGGCTGAAGGCAAATCGCGATTCAAGCGCGCTGGCCATACGCGGCAGCACAGATGTACCGCCAATCGCGGCCATCCCGCCAACTACAAAAATGCTCTTGAGCACGTCGCGGCGCGACATGGCAGCGGCCAGGACCGCGTCGAAGTCATTTTCTTCAGGACGCGGATTGACAACTTCGTCGTAGTCATCGAAAGACAGGTCGTGATTACTCATGCACATTTCCTCGCAAGGGTTGGACTGCGTTAAGGAATCAAATTCATATCGACATGGTTAAGGCACAATATGACAGGGATGCGACAGCGCCCCATCAAATCCATTGTCGGCTCAGCATCCATGAAAACGATGCGGACGATTGGTTTCAGAGCACGTGGCTTAACTTCTAGCGGGCGCACGGTCGGCTCCATACCTTCATGGAGACTTTCTCTTAGCGCCTCCAGCCTACTTGCAAGGCTGCCAACATGCAATTCCTGTTGATGCCGATAAATGCGAACGATCGGTATAGCCTTGCTACGCAAGAGTCCGCTGGTCAAGACCCCTGGCAATGAGTCGAGCGGCTTCAGGCGTTATGCTGCCCGGAATCGCGTGACGACAGCGTCCGTTCTGTCCGTTGTGCACGTTCACGTTCATTGCCAAAGGACAGAGTGTTCCCGTGTCACTTCTCGATATCGACAGCGCTACTGACCTGATCAGACAGTGCCCGGCCTATGAGGCCACACCCCTACTCACCCTAAAGCTGGACAACACTTCAATTCTTGTCAAGGACGAACGCGGTCGCTTCGGTCTTGGCGCCTTCAAGGCCTTGGGCGGCGTCTACGCCGTATTGCGATTGATTGGCAACCGCTTGCCCGACCACGCTATTGATCTTGCTGACACTGACTTTCGTGCATTGGCCAGTACCCTGACCTTTGTTTGTGCGAGCGCCGGCAATCACGGACTGGCAGTAGCGACCGGCGCGTCACTGTGCGGGGCACGCTCACGCGTCCATCTGGCCAACAGCGTACCGCAGAGCTTCGCTGAGCGCCTTGCACACAAAGGGGCCACGGTCATTCGCTCCGGCGAACGGTATGCCGATGCTGTTGCCTCCGCAATCGCCGACGGTGAAACCGAAGGTCATGTGCATCTGGCCGACGGATCATGGCCAGGCTATACCGAAGAGCCACGCTTGGTGATGGAAGGCTATACCGTGATGGCTGAGGAATTGCGCGCGCACTTCGAGCAAGCGGGCGGCTGGCCACACACCGTCTGGCTACAAGCAGGTGTCGGAGGGTTCGCTGCAGCGCTCACTCATACCATCCGTGAGCGCTGGCAGGTGCAACCCCGTATTGTCATCGTGGAGCCAACAACGCAAGCCTCGGTTGCCGCAGCGCTTGAAGTCGGTGAACCCGTCAGAGTAGATGGCGCTGAGTCCACGATGGGACGCTTGGACTGTGAGGTAGCCTCGCTGTTGGCCGTGGATATTCTCAAGCACGCTGATGTGCACTGCACGACGGTCAGCGACCAGGAAGTGGCAGCTACTGTTTCTCAGCTCGCAAGGCACCAGATCTCAACCACAGCCTCGGGCGCGGCCGGGATCTCAGCCTGTGTTCGCGCCTGCCTCAGGGATGACGAGCAACCTGATGGATCACTGGTCGTACTGACAGAAGCCTGAACACCGTCGCTGATTAATTCAATCCATCGGCCAGCGAATAGCCAACACCCACCAGTTCAGCTTCTGACCCTCCACCTCTATCTGCACTTCATCATCGACACGCTTTCCCAGCAGCGCACGTGCCAGAGGTGAATCGATGCTTACTCTGTGGGTGAGAGGATCAATTTCGTCAGCACCGACAATGCGCACAAGCTTGTTGATCGACTGGTTAAGGCTTTGCATTTCAAGCTCTACTTCAGCACCAAAACGCACCTGATCACCGCCAGCCAGACAATCAACTACTTCAAGATCGGGCAGCCTCTTTTGCAGATAGCGAATGCGCCGGTCAATACCACCCAACTCCTTTTTACGATAGTGATACTCCGCGTTCTCAGACCGATCACCCTCAGCAGCAGCAGCCGATAGGGCAACAACCACGTCACGTCGACGCAACCATAATTCGTTCTGCTCCTGGCCCAGGCGATCGAACCCTGCTCGCGTGATATAGGGCGAGGATCGTGGCGCAGGTGGACGGTAACGTGACATGCCAATACTCATCAGTTGCGTAACAAGGCTTGAATCGCATCCACAACGCGTACGCGATGCTTCACATGCGGCAGGTGGCCACATTACTCAAGCAAAAGCAGGTCGAGCACACTCTCTTTAACCATGATGTGCCAAGTGACGCAGTCCGATGTCAGATTCAACACCGGCCAATCAGAATCCCACATCAAAGGGTTTGCGCCGAAAACAGACAACACATGCTCGATATACGGACGCAATACCTCAACTCCGTCATCTCTTGCGGCTTCGGCTGGTATTCCAGTCACTCTGCAGCACACGGATGTCGTGTCAGCGATTCGCTCCATACGCTCTGCCAACCATTGAACTCGCGGTTGGCTATATCCGGTTCGGTCACAGCGGCGTAGGCTCACTGCACACCCGGCGAGTACATCCACTCAGGGTTCGAGATGTCCTGAATCATCGGTCCTACAACAACGAAGGTATCTTGTTTTGCCAATCGATCGAGCTCCGAGCGCGATGCCGAGTCATTGAATCCGATCCACCCCACCACTGTGGCGACGTGTGGCGTTTGATCGGCCAAATCAAGCAAAAATCAGTTTCCTCTACCCCTGGAGTCGCCTGTACCGATACGGTTTGCGAAACAGCGCAGGCCTCACGCGCGGCGTCGAAGTCAACGGGTAGAAAGTCACGGTGAATATCAGCAATAGCTGTGTTGTTTTCCATCCAGCCATAGTCACTTCGCTCCACTTGCCAGAAGTGATGATGCGCATCTATCGTGATCATCAGGCCGGGATCAGCCGTGGTGGCGTCAGGCCAGGTACGCCCGGACCTGCATCGACACCGCGTTCGGCGCAGAATTCGGCGACATCAAAATTGGGGCAGGTCTTGTCTGTTGTCGGGAAATCCCGGTGACCACATATGGTTGCCCTCGGATGATCTTCTCGCCAAAAACGCAGTATCAACTCAAGCGAATCAAACTGTGCATCAGTGAAGTGTTGTCGGCCGATCAGACACACACCGAGGCTGACCGTGTTCTCGCCGTGAACATGGGCGCCAACCCAGTAGTCAGGCCTGCCTCCTTCAATGCTGCCGTCACGGCGAATGACGCGGTGATATCCGATACCGTTCCAGCCGAAGCTCAAGTGCAAGGCGTGAATCTCGCTTGCACCGATGTCATCCTCGTCCGGACTGTCCGAGCAGTGCACCACAAGGTGCCTGATCGCATCCGGGTCCAAGGGCTCTGATACAGATCCTGCCATATCGAAGAGTGTACGCCTGAACACACAGTCTGAGCAGTGTGTACCATCGCAAAACTGTCAGCTCACCTCTGCACTCATCTATGAGTTCAGAGGCCTGAAAGGCCGATCAGCCGGCAATAGTCCAAATCCGATCAACAGCCTTGCAAGTGCAGGCGGTGGAGAGCCTGCGGTCATCATTGCGATGTCCGACATACCCTCCCGAGGATCCACCGGGGGTGTCGGGCCAATCAAACTCAAGACACGACGCGCAATGGCCTCAGCGGGCTCGATCCAGTCGACCGGCCAAGGAGCCAGTCTGCGCATTTCGTGAACAAGAAAGGGGTAGTGCGTACACCCCAAAACCACGATGTCGGTACGCGCGCCGTCACGCTCTACAAAACACGGATCAAGTTCGGCGGCCAGCTTTTCTTGATCAATACTCAGGCCTTGCATATGCTCTTCAGCTAGACGGGCCAGACCCGTCGAACCGATCAAGGTGATGTTCGCATCCTGCGAATGTTCCGCAACCAGCTCTTGAACCATGCGCCGCTGCACCGTGCCAGGTGTTGCCAGAACCGAGACAAGACCACTCGCTGTGTGAATCGCAGCAGGCTTGATCGGAGGGATGGTACCCACGATCGGAATATCGAAGCGTTCTCTCAGGGCAGGCATGATCAACGTGCTTGCCGTGTTACACGCAACGATGGCGAGCTCGGGCGTGTAAGCCTCCACGCAACGCTCGAACAGATCCACTATGCGCGGAATGAGTTTTTCTTCATCCCACTCGCCGTAGGGGAAACCGGCATCGTCACCGACGTAGACGATACGCCTGCCGGGCAAGGCTACGCGGACTTCGCGCAGGATGGTCAGGCCACCAATACCAGAATCAAAGATGAGGATGGACATGGAAAGTGGATTGCCGGTAGCCGCACCGAGTATGACGAGTCAGCGAACTCACTGCTGATCCTAACAATCTGCAGAACAAGATATCTGCAACAACGCTGATCGAGCCGCCTGTACCGCTGTCAACGCGCTTGGAAGCAGCTAAAAGCGGCCTTTGAGTTCGCTATAAGCCATCCTACGGACCAATTTTTTCCTTTATTTACTTTTATTTCAATGACTTACCGGGGTCCGACCCCACGGCTCAACCACCGATAAACGACATTTCGACTTTGGGTCGAAAGGTCAGTGGTTGGCCTTCACCCGGGCTGACGCGGCGAGTCTCGGAGTAGCGATCCGCTCGACGGCTCCAGAGGCGAGCGAGTTGCTCGGTCAGGTTGCTGTGCTCTGAACTATCCAAGCTTGAGCGAAGTGCGGGCCGCAGGTCGTACCCATGCGTCGCAAACAGACAGGTATAGATCGAACCCGTAGCCGAGAGCCTGGCGCGACTGCAGTCTCCGCAGAAGGGATCAGAGACCGAGGAAATGATGCCGATCTCGCCACCGCCGTCGAGATATTCCCAGCGTTTGGCGACCTCTCCGCGGTAGTTGGCGCGAGCAGGCTGGATGGGCAACTCTGCATTGATCACCGCAGCGATCTCACTGCTGTTGGTGACGTGCGCTAGATCCCAGGCATTCGAGTTGCCTACATCCATGAACTCGATAAAGCGCAAGATTTGTCTTGTACGGTGGAAAAAGCGCGCCATTGGCAAGATGCTGTGTTCGTTCAAGCCTTTCTTTACCACCATATTCACCTTGACCGGCTCAAAGCCTGCAGCCGAGGCAGCGTCGATACCATCGAGCACTCTTTGCACTGGGACGCCAACATCATTGACGCGCTTGAAGGTCTCGTCATCCATCGCGTCCAAGGACACGGTAACGCGTTGCAGACCTGCATCACGCAGCGATGCAGCTCTTGAAGGTGTTAACAGTGACGCATTGGTAGTCATGCTCAGATCGGTGATGCCGGTCACGTTACGAATACCCGACACGAGCACCTCAAGATCGCGTCGCACCAGTGGCTCACCGCCGGTCAAGCGAATTTTTTGCACACCGAGTGATGCCGCTGCCTGAACCACTCGCAGTATCTCTTCATAGCTGAGCAACTCGGCTTTGGGCAGGAAGCGATAGTTCTTGTCGAACACTTCCTTGGGCATGCAATACACACAGCGGAAGTTGCAGCGATCCGTTACCGACACACGCAGATCACGGAGCGGGCGATCTAGCCTGTCGGTCAGGCCATCAGCATTTTGCATTGGATCAGCCGCCCCCACGCTGGTAGCGCAGATCAAAATAGGCCTTGAAAGCCTGTTGCTCTTCGGTAGTCACACCGTGGAAGGTAAACGAGACCTCACAGTAGGGCAACGCCAGAAGTGCGATTCGGCGAAGCTGTTCGGGTCCGATCACGATATGAAGTGAGCCCATGCCAACCTCGGCATACACCTGACTGCCTTCTACACGATACTCATGTGAACCCATAGCTCGCGGCAACAAGCGGAAAAAGTCGCGATGATCAAGCCCCATTTCCCGTGTGTAGTGAATTTCGTCACTTGGACTTTGAGAACCATCCGACTGATGCAGTTTTTGGTCAATCACTGATCACCCTCCCGCTACGGGCGGCCAGATGGCGAGCACATCGTCGGGCCTCAGGGTATTGCGAGCATCACGATCGGCGTGATACACAAACACCCCATTGACGAGCACCAGATGAGCCAATTCTCGAGGCACTTGATAGGCATCAATGATGTCATTGAGACTGCTATCGCTTGCGATTTCGATTTGAGCGGCATTGCGCTTGGCACCGGCAGGCAACAGGTCCTGCAAGGTGGCGTAAAGCTTGAGCGTGATGTTCATCTATCACAAGATCTCTCGCATCATGCAGCCGCCAATGCGGCGTGCTGGCTTTGTGCCGATGCCAGATATGCCTCATTGATACGATTAGGTTGCACAAGCAGGATATCTTTCCACTTGCCCAGCGGCGCCCCCGTCTGGATAAGACCACGCAAAACACCCACGTGCTGCGTCATACCGAGACTGGATGCACCGACGAGCACATCGTCCTTGAATTGCAGATTCAGATATTCGAAGCGATCTGGACGCGAGAACTCTGCCGTCTCGCCGCCCTCGACCCCCATCCAGAGACCAAACGAGGTCGAGATAAGTCCAACGGTGTCGAGTACGTTCATGTTGATGGTGCCACCACGCGGCGTGGCGTTACCATTGATCATGTTGCGCGCAGCCAACTTGCCATGTTCGACCGCTGTCGGCTGTATGGCCTGAACCTCGTAGTCTCCTGTTGAGAGATCTCTCCCTTGGGCTACATCGCCTGCAGCATAGACATCAGGTGCAGAGGTGGCCATACAGTCGTCCACCACGATTCCGGCGTCCATATTGATACCACTTCCATCGAGCCAGTGCGTGTTGGCACGAACACCCGTTGCGCAAATCACAACATCGGCATCCAGCGTATCACCCGCCGCGGTTGATACCTTGAGCACACCGGCATCATCCGCAAGAGACGTCACTTGTGTTGAAGTCATCACGCGTATCCCTTTGCCTTCGCACCAGGCTTTGATCATGTCGCCCATGGGTGCATTGGTCATACGCGACACCATGCGCTCCTCCATCTCAATGACAGTCAGGTCGACCTTGCGATTGGCGAGTGCTTCGAGAATGATGCAACCAATAAAACCCGCACCCATCAATACAACCCTAGAACCCTCATTTGTGCTCTCGATAATACGATGCGCATCTGCCAGAGACCAGCAGTTGTAAACCTTGTCCAGATCTATACCGTCGATAGGCGGGCGTGTAGCAGTACTACCCGTTGCGATCAGCAATTTGTCATAGTTGAGCATGTCACCGCCCAGCAGAGTAACTGTCTTGGCAACAGTATCCAGGCTGCTGGCGCGACCGTAGATCACGTCAATGCCCTGCGCTTCAAAGTGCCCCTCGCGCTTGCGCAGATAGCAACCCTCGGGCTCGATATCGCCGACAAGAAAATACGGAAGCGCCATGCGAGAGTACGGCGGCACACCCTCTGCTGCAAGCATGGTGATTCGGCAGTTAGGGTCCAACTTGCGCAAATGCTCTGCCGCTGTGACAGCTGCCGGTCCGGCGCCGATGATCAAATGGTGCATGTTGAGTATTTCGTGTTGATTTCGAAAAGCCAAGGGCGCGCGAATTACGTCATTCATGCACACTGAATTCGCAGAAGATCCAAACTGCAAGGGCGCTCGTCGAGAGCGCCCTTGGGTTGTACGGCCTGTCTCTGCGCTGCTTCAACTACTGCGCAAGGCGACGAGCCGCCCCCAGCCATCGTCAGCCAGGCAGTCCAAACTTGTTGCGCGTCTCTGCCGTCATTGCACCGTCTGCTGAGTAACCGCGCAGCTGGTAGTACTCCGGAAGCATTCTATCGAGCTCGCTGACCTTGCCCTGTGCAGGCCCCACATTGGCACCTTCTTTCAACAAGCGCGGCGGCAGCGTGTCATCTGCGCCCGTGATGCCCGCTCGCTGGTTGAAGTCCTTCTCCAAATTCCAGATGCGCTCACCCACTTCCATCATACGATCTGTTGACCAGTCGCCCTCACACGCCGCATCTACCTGGGGCGCGATGTCGTCCATGGTCCAGGCGAATGTGGTGAACACGCACAACCCTGCTGAGTCCACCGCTGCTGTGGCATCCTGAAAGGCCTTTACAAGCCCCGCCTTGCCCGTCGATTCGAGCGGGTCGGTCTTCTCTGGTATGCCGAGGATTTCTGAAGCAACGGTATAACCTCTCAGGTGGCAAGCACCTCGATTGGCTGTGGCGTACGCGAGGCCCATGCCCTGAATACCTCTCGGGTCGTAGGCCGGAAACTCCTGACCCTTGACCGTCATGGACAACTCGGGCCGTCCGTACTTCTCGCACAAGCGCTTGCTTCCAAGCCCCAGATCCTTGCCAAAGCCCTCGCCTTTCGCGGTCATCTCAGCGACCTGACAGAGCGCTTCTGCTGAACCGAACTTCAACTCCACACCGCCGGTGTGCTGCGTCGTGATCACACCTTCTTCGAAAAGCTCCATCGCCGCAGCCACCGTCGAGCCAAAACTGATCGGGTCCATACCATCCTCATTGCAGAGGAAGTTCACGTAGGTCAGCGCATCGATATCGTCCACGCCGGTGTCAGGACCCAATGCCCAGGCCGCTTCATATTCAAGACCGCCTGAATTGATCCAGTACTCTGGCTTGTCTTTCACCGAGAAGTGCGTGCGGTCGATCGTGCTTATGCGCCCGCAGGCAATCGTGCAACTGAAGCAGGCACCGTTGGTTGTCAGGTTAGGTTTGCCATCGGACTTTCGAGGCTCGTGCATGGCTTCACCCGAGACTTCCGCCGCGCCTTCGAATTTGGTTTCGCGCATGTTGCGAGTTGGCAGTGCGCCGACCTCGTTGATCACGTTCATCAATACCTGGGTGCCGTAGGTCGGCAGACCCTGGCCTGTGACCGGGTTGTCTGCCAGAACCTGCTTACCGGCCTTGACCGATTCCATGAAACGCTTGGGGTCAGCCAGCCCACCGAGGCCTTGGGTACCGCGCACGACAACAGCCTTCAAGTTCTTGGACGCCATCACCGTGCCGACGCCAGAGCGCCCGGCGGCGCGGTGCAGATCGTTGACTACAGCACCGTACAAATTGCCCTCTTCTGCTGAGCGCCCAATACAGGCAATACGAATTTGCGGGTCCTGATGCTTCTGACGGATCATCTTGTCCGCCTCCCACACCGACTTGCCCCAAAGATCGTCCGCTGGCAAAAGGGTTGCCACCTCGTTTTCGATGTTCAGGTACATAGGGCTCGCCGACTTACCTTCAAAGATGATCATGTCCCAACCGGCAAACTTGAGCTCTGCACCAAAGTGGCCGCCTGAGTTGGAGCACGCGACTGTGCCCGTCAGGGGACTTTTTGTAACGCAGCTGTAGCGCCCGCCCGTGGACGCCGAGGTGCCTGTCAGCGGGCCTGTGACCATGATGAATTTGTTGTCCGGGCCCAACGCATCGCAGGCTGGATCAATCTCGTCTACCAGGTAGCGGGTGGCAAGACCACGCTGTCCGAGATAATCGTTTGCCCACTCCATGTTCAGTGGCTCTTCCGTAATACTTGCGGTATTCAGGTTCACGCGTAATAACTTGCGGGTCCAGCTCATCCTCTCTCTCCTCGTGTTCTGTGTGCCGTCGGCCCAAGACCGTGACTTTGGCTCGCGGCCCGGGTTCGCAACTTACGGCCGTGGGTGTGTATTCAGACCGCGCTCAAGCGCCTGCGGCGTTGTCGGTCTTGGCGGCCCAGGCGCGCATCTTGTCGAGGCCTGTGGCATTCGCATCCACATACGTGATGGCCTGCGTCGGGCAAGCCTCGGCACACGCAGGATCCCCCCCGCAAAGATCGCACTTGACCACTTTGCCGGTCGAGGTGTTGTAGTTGATGGTGCCGAAGGGGCAGGCAATCGTGCAGACCTTACAGCCAACACACACATCGTCAAGCACATCCTTGGAGCCGTTGGATGGATTCAGCACAATCGCATCGACGGGGCAGGCGTGCATGCACCAGGCCTCGTCGCACTGCGTGCAGGTGTAGGGCACAAAGCGCCCCTCATCGTGGAAATTGAACACTTTTATCCGCGAGCGCGCAGGGTTCACCATCCCCTCGTTTTCAATCGCGCAAGCAGTCTCGCATTGATTGCAGCCGGTGCACTTGCCAGGATCGATGTGAAGGGACTTCTGCATGGGATGACTCTCCTCTACTTGATGCGTACAGATCTTGATGCGTACAAATCGAGACACGGTGCGTCAGCGGCTCTATTGCCTTGATTCGATCACATCACCTTATCCAACGCAAGGTTAATCGCCAACAAATCTCTGACCAAGGGGCTTGCGGCAACGGGGGCGAAGCCGTCACCATCTGCGACTACCGCCGACCTTGCGGGCCTCTTTCCTCGCTCCGCCTCATTTCATGGACCCCTCATGCCCGGGTTAATTGCGCTGGCGCTCGCCTACGTGTTCTCACAGTTCTATCGCTCGTTCCTGTCGGTTATCACGCCACAACTGACATCAGACTTGGGCATGGACAAGGCAGACCTGTCACTCGCTGCCGGTATTTGGTACATCAGTTTTGCGCTGATGCAGTTTGCGGTCGGCCCAGCGCTGGATCGGTTTGGTCCACGTCGTACAACAGCCTGGTTGTTTGGCCTTGGCGTTGGGTCCGGCACGTTATTGTTTGCGGTCGCGCCGTCACCCAATGCCATTATCCTGGCCATGGCCTTGATCGGCATCGGTTGCTCACCGGTGTTAATGGGGTCTCTGTTCATCTTTGCCCGCTGCTATGACGCTGCTCGGTTGGCCATACTGGTTTCCTGGTTGGTGGCCTTTGGCAATCTTGGCAACGTGCTCGGTACCTCGCCGATGGCCTATGCCGTTGACAACCTCGGCTGGAGAGCCGTCATTGCAGCTCTCGGTGCACTCGGCACGCTGAACGCGATCGCCGTTGGTCTCTTGGTGCGCGACCCGCCAATCGAAGCTACTGATGGCAGCGGCCTCAAGGGGTATCTGATGCTGCTCAAGATCCCGGCCCTTTGGCTGATCTTCCCGATGATCGTCATGTGCTACGCACCAGTCGCCAATCTGCGTGGCCTGTGGAGTGGACCGTACCTTGCTGATTTGCACGCGGCAAATAGCCTCTTGATTGGACAAGTGACCCTTTGGATGGCGCTCGCCATGATTGCCGGGAGCCTTATCTACGGACCGCTCGATCGCTGGCTGGGCACACGCAAGTGGGTGGTCATGAGTGGCAACTTCGCGGTGCTCATTGCGGTGCTTGCTCTGGTCGCCAATCCAGTGCCGTCGATTTCCACGGTTACCACATTGTTTGTGTTAATCGGTGTGTGCGGCACGAGTTACGGTGTATTGATCTCTCATGGGCGAGCCTTTGTACCGTCACATCTACTTGGTCGAGGCGTGACTTTACTCAACTTCTGCTCAATTTTTGGTGCCGGCGCCATGCAATTTATTAGCGGCGCATTCATGGAGTCCCAAGATGATCCTACAAGCGCAAATAGTTACCAGCTGTTGTTTGCCCTGTATGCGCTTTTGTTGGGAGCAACATTGTTGGTCTATCTGTTTGCGCGTGATGCAGCACCGACATCCAGCGTTTCGCAAACCACCCGCGCGCCGCAACGCAACTGATTCAATGGAGGTTACTCAGGCAGCGAACACGCAACGGCAGCCTCTGGGTAGCAAGCCTGTGCGCCCATCGTATAGTCGCTTCCATTTACGATCAGCGCTTGTCGCCGGGGTCGCCAGCGTTTGCTCAAGTGACGAGACACCACGAAGGTTCAGCCGCTGTTCATACCACACGGCACTGGCGCTCTCTAACATGCGACGATAAGCCCACTGCAAACATTCCACTGTTATGACCAGGGAGTTATCGCCATGAGCCAGTCCAACAGCTATCTTCAGATTGCACTGCTGCCGGTGCCTCTTGCCAATAAAGAATCCTACATCGAGCATGCCAGCCTGATGGCGGGCATATTCCGCGAGCACGGCGCCGAAATTTCTGTGGAAAGTTGGGGGGTCGATCTGCCAGAGGGCAAGCTTACCGATTTCAGAAAAGCAGTTGCTGCAAAAGAAGATGAAACGGTGGTGGTCGCCATGATGCGCTGGCCGTCAAAAGAGGCCAGCGAGACTGCAATGGCGGCCCTGAAAGCCGATACGCGCATGGCCGATATGGCTATGCCGTTTGATGCGAATCGCATGATCTTTGGTGGCTTCGAGGAGCTGAATCTCGGCCTGTATCAGGAGCCGATGTAGACGCTCTCGCTTACGGACTCTCGATCTTTCGACCAACCGAACAACAGTGCACGCCACATGGGTATGTTTTTCATCATGGTGGACCAGCTACTGTTTGACCAATTGGGCCGCTCGGGTCACGACCCGATCAAAACGCCCTGTGTAGACGCCTTTGCTGCAGAGGTGGTGCGGTTCAATCAAGCTTGTGGCAATCGCCACTGTGTAGCCCGAATCGCATGAGCACTGATACCAGGCGCGATTGCCGCAGTCACTGTGCTACGTGGGATGGCACACCCTCGCGCATCGCTGAGAATGACCGCGGGTGATCATCTAAGCCGCTCGGCATGGATACAGTACTGTGCGTAAAGACCTCGGCAGTCACCGATATCAAAGGCATAGGACGCCGCGACATTGATCCTGAGAGCCTATTCGAAAATGTATCGCGGAGGGTAGCGTCGATGTCCGGGAGCATATGGACGGTGAATTTCCGGCCGGTCTTCCAGATAGCAACAGCTATCCCGGTCAAATACGGATATGCGTTGCTGATCTTGCAACTGCCGATAGTATCGTCACCGTTCTCGGTGCTGATGCCTAACTGCATGGCGTGGTACACGCGACCGCTACAGTAGTACTGTTGCCTCCTGCACTCAAGCAGAGCTTGAAAAGGACGGTTTACAGCGACACTTTGCCGTGCACGTTGAAGCATCTGTAGCGCTGAACACAGGCCTTGGTAGAGCACCCGACGGTGCCCGCATTCTCTGTTTGGATTCCTACTCGGCAGATTCACTCAGCGTAAGCTGAGCAGGCTATTCCATCGTCAAGGCGGCAGCTCGCATGGCGGCGCAGAGAGTTGCTGCCGAACACTGCTCAGCTACTCCTCGATGCCAGTGATGAGCAGTTTGCCGCCCGTGAAATCCAGGCGTTTGACAACCCGAAAGAACGTATCATCTGATCTCTGACGCGCCGTGTATCGCGCGAATCACTTCGTGTAGCGGGTTGCGCCACTCTGACAAATCGCCCTGCTTCCACTGCCCAATCCCACCACGTCATGATCAAACGCACAGATACCAACGCCCGTTCCAGCAAGATCGTTCAACACGGTGGTGTTGTCTATCTGACAGGCCAGGTCGCTGAGGGCGAGACGATCGAGGTACAAACGGACAACTGTCTTGCCAAGGTCGACGCTCTACTCGAGCAGGCAGGTTCATCACGCGAGCATATGCTGCAGGTGACCATCTGGTTGTCCGACATGGCGGACTTTGCTGCGATGAACGAAATCTGGAACGCTTGGGTACCTGAAGGCCATGCACCAGCACGCGCCTGCGGGCAAGTCAGACTTGCACGTGATGAGCTGAAGATCGAGATCCTTGTCATCGCGGCCGAGCGCTGAACATCACGACCGAGCGAGTCTTCTCGCAAAAAGACGTATCAATTGAACATATCAGAGAAACGCGAGCACTAAAGTCGGGCATGAGTGCCGCGTGAGATTGTGTGCAATGAGTCAAGGGATATCACTCTTTAGTGCATCAACGACCGCAGTACCGCAGGCAGCCGTGTCAGCTGCACCCCCGAGATCGGCGGTACGCAAGTGCTCTTGCGACAGCACTTTTTCTATCGATGCAACGATCGCATCGGCGGCTTCCTCGTGCCCAAGATGTTCAACCATCATCGCGCCTGCCCCTATCTGACCTGTCAGATTGGCGATGTGCTTGCCAGCAATGTCCGGAGCAGAACCATGAACAGGCTCAAACAGAGAGGGAAAGTCACGCTCTGCATTGATATTGGCTGAAGGTACTATTCCTATGGTGCCAGTACATGCGGGACCGAGATCAGACAATATGTCGCCAAACAGATTGGAGGCGACCACCGATAGCCGAGTACTCACCCTCGGTATTTTCGCGCACGATCACCATATCGATATCACCAGGCTCACGCCCTGCCAGCGGTGAAGGCACACCAGGCATTGAGCGCGCTGGCCGCAGGCTCGATAGCATAGCGACCATCCACACAGGGTACTAAAGTGACTTGAATCTGCTCCAGCCGACTACACAATTACTTAGTATTCTAGGCGTACGCTACCGGGAGAGTTCTTATGGACGACAAGATCAAAGCTGCTATCCGGCAGTCGATGAAGGAAATCGAGGACATTCAAGACAACTTCGATCAGATGATCGAGGACTTACCTGAGCAGACGAAAGCCGTCCGGGTACGTACGGCCAAGACCCTCAAAACCATCCGGGCCAAACTGGACGAAGCCATGAAAGAGGCTGAGAGCGAGGCCAAGGATGCTCAGGTACAAGCCCATCTTGGCGTAATGGAGGCGCAAGACCGTCTGGAGGCCTCTCGCAAGGTCGTGGACGAGTATCTGGGTCAATGGCAGGACAAATCCAAATCCTTCATGGACGAAGCTACGTTGAAGGCACATCTTGCGACAATGGAGGCACAGGATTTCTGGGAGCGACGCGGCCAACATCTGATGGAGGAGTTCAAGCAATCTCAAAAATCCATGCAATCTCTCGCCACAATGGCGGTGACAGAGATGCAGGAGCAGTTCGGCCGCTGGAATACCATTTTTACCGATATTCAGAAGACCTCGTCAGAAGACTCTAAAGATAAGCCAGACACCTGAAGCGCAGGGGCAAGTCAGAGCGGCCTTCAACCAGACGGCCGCGTCTACTTGACGGCAAGAAAACCTTCAAAGCACAGACGCTTCCATACCGACATGACGTCAACAAAGCCGGCGCGACTCATCAGATCGAGGTTGCCCTGCGTGGAGAAGGGTTCAAGTACACCTTTCAGGCTCCTGCTCTTGGCAATGATCTCCGCATCCGTGAAGCCTTGATCCTGCTTGTAGTCGGTATACAGTGATGACATCAAATCCTGGAATCTGGCATCAGGTGCACGTACCTTCTCAAACATCAGCAATGCTCCACCCCATTCCAGTGATGCGTATATGCGGTCAAAGAGCTGCTGGCGCACCGCCGGCTGTACAAACTGCATGGTAAAACACGCTACCGTAAGGGATGCTGGCTGCAGTGAATACTCCAACAGATCAGACTCGACAATAGATACCTTGGGCAGGTGCTCGGATCGCTGCTGCGCAAACGTCACCATAGCGGGCTCCCTGTCTACCCCGATCACGGTCACATCGCGATCCATGTGGCGCTCGCCCAGCATCGCCGTTAGCGTACCGGTTGAACAACCAAGCTCGTAGACAAGGCTGCCGTCGCGCACATAGAAGTCGCTGATCGATGCGATCAGCTCGTGTACCTCGCGGTAACCGGGCACCGATCGCTCGATGTGTGAGTCAAAGCCCTTGACCACATCCCCACCAAAATCCCAACGGGCATTAGCTGCCGCGATGGCATCGCCAACAACCTTGTCTACTTTGGTACTTGAGGACTCAGAGTTACTCAATGCGCCTCCTCCCAGCTGTTACCGAGCGCGTGATCGACCTCCAGCGGCACCTTGAGACTCGCCGCCTGAGTCATCAGTTGCGCTACGGTGCTACCGATTTCATCACCTGCCCCTGCGGGCACCTCCAGCACCAGTTCATCATGCACTTGCATGATGATACGTGCATCAACCTGCGCACTGTCCAGCCACGATTGCACATCGATCATCGCGCGCTTGATGATATCGGCCGCCGTTCCCTGCATCGGCGCATTGATAGCAGTGCGTTCGGCGTAATTTCTGAGCTGTGCGGCACGTGCATTGATATCCGGAAGATACAGGCGCCGCCCAAAGACCGTCTCGACAAAGCCTGTTTCCTTGGCTCGCGCACGGGTATCGTCCATGTAGGCCTTGACACCGGGGTAACGAGAAAAATACAGATCAATGTATTCCTGTGCCTCACCTCGAGCAATGTCCAGTTGCTTGGCCAGTCCAAAGGCGCTCATGCCATAAATAAGACCAAAGTTGATTGCCTTTGCCGAGCGCCGCTGATTGTCATCAACGGCCTCCAGCGAGACACCAAACACTTCTGCAGCGGTCGCCTTGTGCACGTCAATCTTCTCGGCAAACGCATGCAGCAGACTGGCATCTTCAGACAGGTGAGCCATGATGCGCAATTCGATTTGCGAGTAGTCTGCGGCAAGCAGTCGATAACCGTCAGCGGCAACAAAGGCCTCGCGGATACGACGGCCCTCCTCGGTGCGCACAGGGATATTCTGAAGATTGGGGTCGGTACTGGATAGACGACCCGTTGATGCCACCGCCTGGTTGTAAGAGGTATGGACCCGACCGGTAGTCGCATCTACCTGCCCTGGCAGCTTTTCAATGTAGGTACTCATCAGCTTGGTGAGGCTACGGTGTTGAAGAATGAGGCTCGGCAAGCGATAGTCCACTGCGAGTTGTTCCAGCACATCCTCAGCTGTTGACGGTTGTCCCTTGGGCGTTTTCCTGATGACTGGAAACTGCAATTCATCAAAGAATATTTCCTGAATCTGCTTTGGGGACCCCAGATTGAACTCCTTGCCCGCTTCCTGCCATGCCTCCTGCTTGGTCTGCTCGATCCTCTGGGCAAGCTTGGCTCCTTGCACGCTGAGCATGTCTGTATCGATGCGTACACCAGTACACTCGATGCGAGACAGTACTTTTGCCACTGGCAATTCGACCTCTGAGTACAATGCCAGCAAGGCAGGTTCCGCCTGCAGCTGTGGAAATATCTTCCGGTGTAGCTGCAAGGTGATGTCAGCGTCTTCAGCGGCATAGTGTGCAGCAGCGTCCAGAGGTACCTGATCAAACCGCAGCTGTTTTTTTCCCTTGCCGGCAACATCTTCGTACTTGACGGTGTTTACACCAAGATACTTACGAGCGAGAGAGTCCATGTCGTGACGCGTGGCGGTGCTATCGAGAACGTAGGATTCAAGCATCGTGTCATGCGCGACGTTGTTCAGCTCAATGCCATAGCGCCTTAGCACATTGGCATCGTATTTAAGATGCTGGCCTATCAGATTTGGCTCAGTGCGCTCAAGCAACGGCTTGAAGGCGGCCAACACGGCATCACGATCCAGTTGATTGTCCAGTAGCTCCCACTCCCGCTCCTCGGCAGATTCACTCTCGGTGTCTCGCTGCTGCACATGCGCCAGTGGCACATAGGCCGCTTTACCTGCCTGCACACAAAACGACAAACCAACAATCTCGGCCTGCATATAGTCCAGACTGGTGGTCTCGGTATCAAATGCGAACAGTTCTGCGGCCTGCAATCTCTCCAGCCAGATATCGAGTGACGCCTGATCACAGATCACCTCGTAGTCAGCAGACGCAACCGGCGCACTGACCACCACCTTGCTCAAAGCTTCTCCACTGGCAAAAGGCCCGTCCGGTTCGCCAGTCAGCGGCGAGTGGCCGGCATTGACCTCATCACGCCAACCACGAAATTCGAACTGATCATAAAGGCTTGCCAAGTGCTCGATATCCGGTGCTTGCAAGCACAACTCGGCAACCGGCACGGGTAGCTCAACATCTGTCTTGATCGTGGTCAGTGTGCGCGACAGAGGCAGAGTATCCAGTGCATCACGCAACTTCTCACCGATCTTCCCTTTGACGCTGTCCGCATTGGCGATGATTGTGTCGAGGTCACCGTGTGCTGAAAGCCACTTGGCTGCTGTCTTTGGCCCGCAGCTTGGTACTCCCGGTATGTTGTCAACGGTATCGCCTACCAAGGCCAGATAGTCGGCAATCTGGTCCGCACGCACGCCGAACTTATCCACCACGCCAACGGGGTCCATGACCGTGTCTGTCATGGTGTTGACCAAGGTCACATGCTCGTTGACCAGCTGTGCCATGTCCTTGTCACCTGTGGATACGATAGTCTTGATACCGGCCTCACTGGCTTGTCGACACAGAGTACCGATGACATCGTCCGCCTCTACTCCCTCGATCACCAACAGCGGCATCCCCAGTGCTTCTATTAGACTGTGCAGCGGTGCGATCTGACTCCGCAAGGGGTCCGGCATGGCGCTTCGTGTTGCCTTGTATTCTGGGTACAGGTCATCGCGAAACGTCTTGCCCTTGGCATCAAACACCACAGCCATCAGCTCTGGGCGGTAGCTCATGACCAGCTTCCTGAGCATGTTGAGCACCACCTTTATGGTCTCGGTGCGTTGGCCGCTCGCGGTGCTGAACTCGCGCCCCTGACGCTCCATCGCGTGGAAGGCACGAAACAAATAGGCCGAGCCATCAACCAGTATCAACGGACGATCAGCAACTGGCATGGAAAACGCTCACAGGTGTAAACAAGGTGGTCAGGGGTATCATGTACACATCAGAGTGTAACCGCGCTCTTCGTAACGAGCTTGAGACAGGATGAGAGAACTCCCCACCAAGAACGCGATGCGCCGCGCGGCGCGCGACCAGGCGCTGACCCGAGATTCCTGGAAAATTTTCCAGATCATGTCCGAATTTGTCGAGGGCTTTCAGCAGCTTGCTGACATCAGCCCATCGGTCAGTATTTTCGGGTCGGCACGCTTCAAACCCGAGAACCCCTGGTTCACTGAGACCGAAGCGCTTTCGCGCATGCTCTCCGACTCCGGTTTTGCGGTGGTCAGCGGAGGGGGCCCAGGCGTCATGGAGGCTGCCAATCGTGGCGCCTATGCCGGGAAGTCCGCCAGCGTGGGGCTGAACATCAAGCTTCCGCATGAGCAATCTGGCAATCCTTTTCAGGATATCAGCCTGAACTTCAAGTATTTCTTTGCGCGCAAGGTGATGTTCGTCAAATACGCCTCAGCCTATATTGTCATGCCGGGCGGTTTTGGCACTCTGGACGAAGTGGCAGAAATTCTGACGCTGGTACAAACCGGTAAATCGAAGCGCATACCCATCATCCTGTATGGCACTGAATTCTGGTCGGGTCTGATCGAGTGGTTCAGCAACACGCTGGTCACCGAAGGAACCATAAGCGAATCCGATCTGGACCTGTTCACCATCACCGACGACCCGCAGGTTGCCATCGACACCATCTTTGACTTTTATGAAGGCGTTGATCTGTCGCGCATCATTGAATCATCACAACTGACCATGGACCTGTAAAAGAGCTCAGGCCGCCGACGACACAAGCCTGTGTAAATAGGGTTTGGTTTCGCTACAGGCTTGCTCGATATCCGCAAGGCTGGTTTCGCGCCAGTTCTTGAAGAATGCCGTTTGTGGTGCATCAACCCGTCCACTGAATTTTTTCTCGGCTTGATGACAGGCTGCCACAACAGCCTCTGCACCAATAAACGCACTGCTACTGGACAAAGCGACAAGATTTGTCACCACACGAGCCGCATCCTCATCTGTAGCTGCCTTGAGTGCATCATCGATGGTGCGCTCCGAACTGGATATCCAGGCAGAGACGGCGCGTACTACAACATCAGGCTGACCCGGACTCTGCTGCCTACGAATCTGCTCAATTGCAGACATATCCAGTAACTTGGGGTTCTCCGACTTTATGTGCAGAGGAGTGATTTGATGGGTCGCCTCAACATCAGCTAGCTCGAGCTCAGCAGAGAACAGCGCGCCCTCACCCAGACGGCTCTTGACAGACAAGCTTCCATGCATTTTCTTCACCAGTGCATTGGCAACACTCATGGAGGGACCAAGCGTTCCAGTCGCTTCTCCCTCCGGCGCGGCAAAGGCTTTCCACAAGGCCAGTTGTTCCTCTGGTGCGATCCCTGCGCCCGAGTCCTGCACATCGATTCGATAGCTGGTACCACTACCCCGCCTGCCCAAAGATGAAAGACTCACGCGTATTTCTCCTTGCGCGCTGTATTGGGCTGCGTTGTCCAGCAAAGCTTGAACGATCAAACCAATACGCTTCTCGTCACCCGCAACACAGACTTGAAGGCCTTCGCTAATGTGCAGTGACACTTGAAGCTCTCGAGCCTCGGCAACATAGCAAAGCTCTTCGAGCAGAGCGGCAAGATCAAACTCTGAAAACTCAAGATACAACTGATTGGACTCAAGTAACGAGAGATCGTTGAGCACCTCAATTTGATCACGCAGAACACGAGCTGCAAGACGCATATTCGAAAGCGACTCGATTTGTGCCAGGTCCAGATTGTTTTCTTGCAATAGCTCACTACCGGCTACCACCTTGTCAACAGATGAAGAAAGCTTCTGGCTGAGCCCTTTCAACACCATTGAATGCGTCACGCGCAGGTGATCAACGTGCGAATGCAAATCGCGCAATCTCTCTCGCAATCGTTGATTCTCGGCCAGCGCGATATCGAGCTCCACTTGAACTGCACTGCTCACCTGACTTGCTGACGATTGCAACACATCAATCGGAGCATCTGGCGGGGTGACAACCTGCATACTTTCGTCAACGGAAGAGACTGGATCCAGCGCTTCTGCAGCGCAGTCTGAGACGAACTCACTTCGACGGTAACTGGCAAGTAGCAGGACACCCGCACTGAATGCCACAAGACCCAGTACCAAAAGGGACGGTTGAATACTGGCGAGGTCGACGCTGATTCGCCCGAGGAACTCTCGCGCCTGTGCCATGTTTTGAACCTGCCTCAAGGCCTGAAAGTTTCCCGGCAAGCACAAAAGCAGAGTCAGGCAGCTGAGCAAGAATCCAAAAGCCGTTACGTTAAATGCACGAAGCGCGGGCCGCCCACTTCGTGTTTGTCTCGTTGCCTCCTGCATCCTACGTATAGCGGCGAGCCAATCGGCGGCTTTATCTCGAATTGGTGCATGAACAGCACACGATGACCGTACCAATTCACGTTTCCACAGAATGCCACAACCTGCGCCTTCAGCATCAAGCCCACGGGCCGTTTTTCTTGTCAGGCGTCTTATGGAACCAGCAATGCTGCACTCGGACATTGTCAATATCTATGCTCCCCCCAATCTCGAAGCTGCACTGCACGGGCGCGCCAGGCCAAGCAAACACTCAAGTGAAACGGTGTTGTTGCCCGCAGGGCAGATACTGAGCGTGGCAGCTCGGTAGCTCGGCCTGTTGCCATAATATTGCGGACTCACTACTTTGTTGACTCAGGCATTCAGCACCTGGTCGCTGCGCCAACAGATCATCCTCTTCACAGGGGGAGCAATACTGTTGTTCGGCTTCAGTGCCGGCGAATTTGTGCGTCGAATTGAAGCTAACGCCTTTGAGCGCAATTTTCGGACACAAACCGACACGCTGGTCGAAGTACTCGCGGCGACATCACTCGACGCCATACTGAGTGAGGATCGAACAGGACTGACCACAACCATTGCATCACTGGTTGAATCCGACCCCGATGTTGAGACCGTCAGGATCTACACCGATCCAGGCAAGCTGTTGGCGGCATGGAACGCCGCCGCACCCGAAGAGCACAGCACCCCAATAGAGATGATTGATATCTCGCGCGACGTGGTGTTGGACGGCAAAGCCCATGGCCAATTTGAAGTCTCCTGGAACGTCACTCGCCAGAACGCCAGGCTCAAGGCTCTGGGTCAACGGATCTACTTCTATGCTGCTGGACTATCGGTCCTGCTGGCATTGCTTGTTATTTCACTGGTCAATGCGCTTGTGGGTAGACCTATCAGAACGATTGACAGACAACTGAAATCGCTCCACGCAGGCGAAGATGTAGCACCACTTGCAACCAGCAATTGTTGCGAGCTGTCCAATCTTGCTCACTCAGTCAACGAACTCGGACACGTACTCGAGCTTCGTCGACTAAATGAGCTGGAACTCGAAGAAGCCTCACGTGCCAAGGGCGAGTTGTTGGCCAACATGAGTCACGAGTTGCGAACCCCAATGAATGGGGTCCTCGGCATGCTCAATCTCCTTAGCGAAAGCCCATTGACTCACACCCAGGCTGGACAGGTTCGTATTGCCACATCATCTGGACAGAATTTGCTCGACTTAATCAATGACATCCTTGATTTTTCCAAGGTCGAAGCCGGAAAACTTGAGTTTGAAGCGATTAGTTTTGACCTTGAAACTCTCGTGGAGGAGACGCTTGAACTCATGGCACCTGAGGCTTATGGAAAAGGCCTTGAGATCGAATATGAAATAGAAGACTCATTACGCGAGAGCGTCACGGGTGACCCGACACGCATCCGTCAAATTCTGACCAACTTGACAGCAAACGCGATCAAATTCACATCAGCTGGTTGCGTTTCAATCGCGGTAGAGCAGACTCGAAACGTCATGACTCCCGCGACACACGACCGCATTCGATTCACTGTAACTGATACCGGCATTGGCATCTCGAGGAAGGCACAAGCGTCCATATTCGAGTCCTTCAAGCAAGCAGATGGCTCCACTACGCGGCTGCACGGTGGCACCGGCCTCGGTCTTGCCATCAGTCGTCAACTGGCCGAGGGGATGAATGGCAGCATCGGGGTAGATTCAGGTTATGGCAAGGGCAGTTCTTTCTGGTTTGAACTTGAGCTGCCCTCGTCGGGCCGCTCACTTGCAGAGCGGGCACGCACGGCGGTTGACGGCATGACGCCTGGATTAGCCTATGTGGTGGATAGCTCAGAGCGCTCTATTGCCACTGTTATACGTGGCCTACGTGAACTTGATATTGAAGCGAAAGGTTATCAAGACAGCCAGCAGCTACTAGCAGCACTCCGCGAATCGGTCGCGAATGAAAACAAGCCGGGCATACTTATCATTGGCGATGAAGCTGGTGACACTCCGCGGGACGTTCTTGCTCGCTGCCTTGAGTCGGACCCGGCGTTCGACAATATTACTCTCGTGGCGTTAACCCAACTCACTTCAGAGTCTGCCATGCATGAGTCTCACTCAGAATCACGACTCAAATTGAGTCTCCATCATCCTGTAGGTCGCAGGGCCTTGACCAGGTTGTTTTGGAGTACAGACCTTGCAACACACCAACAGCAGGGCAGCCACGTCACCAGGCTTTGCAAAGGTAGCGCACGCTTTGCCAATGAGACTGTACTCATAGTCGAGGACAATCCAGTCAATCAACAAGTGGCGCTCGGTGTACTCGAACAGCTTGGCTTCAATGCCGAGATCACAAGCAATGGTCAAGAAGGGCTGGATCGTATCGCCCACGGTGGGATCTCTCTTGTATTGATGGATTGTCAGATGCCGGTGTTCGACGGATATGCAGCAACCGCTGAGTTGCGCAGGCGAGAAGCCGAGTCGCACACCACACGCACTCCTGTCATAGCGCTCACCGCGAACGCAATGAATGGCGATGCCGAACGGTGTCTCGACGCAGGCATGGATGACTACCTTACCAAACCGTTCGATCCAATCATTTTCGAAGAAAAGATCGCTTATTGGCTTTGCAAGCGCAGGGATGAGGATCAGGGACGGCAGATGGCGCTGGCCGGTGGATTCTCATGAGGTCATGTCCAGAGCCAAAACGTCGCCGACTCGGCGCCGGTAGAGAACCCGACCGGTCAGACACCGGCATCGTGTCACTGAAGGATGCACACCAGTCGCCTGGCATGGTTGGAACAGACGCTGCTCGATTAGGAGGTTTGATTGAGGCAGGATTTGACGTCGTACCAGGTTTTGTTATCAGCCACAAGATGGCGGGAGTCTGGGTCAGGGATAGTTGGCACCGTAACGACAACAGCTTCGCGCACAGTGCATTGGACATCAGCACGCAGGTGGACACCTTGTGGCAGACCCTGAACTCAAAAACCGTCACAGTACGTAGCTTGAGTGCTGACATCAGCGGCAACAACACAAACACCGCTGCAATGTCCGAATACCATATCGACGTCGATCGTGAAGGTCTGTTTGACGCGGTGGCATCGATCTGCGCGTCACTTGAAACTGTGCGGAACACCGGACAAGGCAACAACTTATGCATCGAGGCAGATAACCTCACTGAAGACACTGGTGACATTGTGGTTCAAACGACCCTAGATGCTGAATACGCAGGAGTCTTGTGTACCGAGCATCCAACTACCAGTGGCGCCATGCTCGTTGAAATGATCGATGGCTCCAGTGACGGCCTGGTCAAAGGACAGACCACTCCACGCTCGATCTCGGTTGGCAAGGTATCAGGCGCAGTACACCACGATACTGACGCATCAGACGTACCCGTCGATATGATCTCGCTGCTCGATATTGGGCGAAGACTGGAAGCGCGATTTGGTGTACCGCAGAACATCGAGTGGACCTGGTTCAAGGGGCGTTTTTACCTGCTAAAGGTGCGCGATATCACTCACTCCATCACCACGGGTAGTAGTGTCGTTGCGAGTGTCGAAAGGGAGCGGGCTCGCATACTCGGTGAACTCAACGGACGACGACGACGGATACGCAATCGCTCGCAAAGCCTTGCTGATTCGAATCTACTATCTCGCTCCGAGCTGTCGGATCGGTTACCAAACCCATCGCCTTTGAGTGCTGACCTAATGCACCGCCTTTGGGGTGTTGGTGGTGCTACAGACCTTGCAAGTCAGCAGCTCGACGTACCCTACAGCGTTCACGCAGAATCACCACCCTACTTCACGTGTGTATTTGGGCGGGCCTACATCAACCAGCAAGAACACGATCGGCGTGTTGTAAAAGCGCCGGGAGCTTTGGCACGATTTCGCATGTCGCGCGACGCTGATGCGCTGGCAAGTGCCTATACCGATGGTTTTTTGCCAGTTTTCCGTACTGAAATGATCGAGCGTAATGCGATCAACGTTGACAGTTTGTCTCGTCATGAAGCCTTGTTGCTCCTTCAGGCCTGGGTAGATCGTTTCGTCACTCGAACATGGCTTGAAGTTGAGAAAATACGCATTCTCGCTGACTTATTTCGATCAACCGCCAGAGACAAGCTACTCAACGCCGGTATCAATCCGGCAGATGTACTGGATAACGAGGCAACAGGCACCAAGGCACACGCCAGGCAGCTTTTGCAAAATAGTGATGTCAGCGGTGCCGCCCTTGAAGAATTCTTGATGATATTCGGGCATCGCGCACCGCTTGACTTCGAGCTGTCAAGCCCTCGTTTCAGCGAAGATGAACAGCTGCTCCAGGACTATATCGAAAGCCTGGGACGCAGCGATCTACCGGTCAAGACTGCCACTGACCCCTGTGCCGCTGATGAGGCGTTGGCTGGGCTAATTGCTCGCGCACAAGAGTTCCACGCGCTCCATGAAGATGCCGCTCACTATGGTTTCATCGAACTGGCCCAAATCCGCCGTCTGCTCCTGTCCATAGATCAGAACTCAGGTCTCGGTGGACGTATCTTTCAACTGAAACTCGATGAAATCCTCGACCTACACGATCAACATACTCGTAACGAGTTGTTGGTTGTCACCGAAACGCGCATGGCGAACAGCCTCCTGTGGTCTGAGGTGTACACACCAGAGACTCTGTCACTCGACGATCTGGAACGAATGGAGTTCACATCAGGCACATACGCTTGCAGCCCAATCGGTACGTCCAACTTGATTGGCACGCGCATCGCAGGCACAGGTTCAATTACTGGTCGCGTACGGATCATCCTGAACGCCTCAGATATCAGCGAGTTCGAGGAGGGAGAGATTCTTGTAACAGGAATGATCGACTCACACTTGTACCCGCTGATGCACAGAGCTCGCGGCATTGTTGCAGAGGCCGGAGGATGGCTAAGCCGCGGTTCTGGTATAGCACGTGAGCTCGGTGTACCCACAGTGGTGGGAGTCAAAGGTGCCTGTGCAACTATCACAACCGGGGACATCATCTGTGTGCATGCAGACGGCAGCATGACCCTTAAGGTCGACCAGCGAGAGTCTGACTCGGCCATTGAAGATGCAAAAAACAAAGCGGCAAGGCTGAGCTCTCAACGTGAACTGCATCAGCGCGAGTACGGCATGTCGTTTCAGACTGACTCGAAACGCTTCCGCTACACCACGATGGAACGTCGAAGCATGAAAAACCCGGACGGCGACAGACGAAGCGAGGTCAGGATGGGCTCGGATGGCATAGCACGACCGGGTAGACGAACCACTGACCGGGGACGCAACCTGTCGGTCTATCGAAAGCCCGCCTGACGCTTCACCTCACGTCACGACTCACACATAAGACTGGCTTCGGCGCACAGATCGTTTTTGCGGACAAACCATCACACAGCCCAGCAACGACATGGGATAATAATCCCATTCTAGATTTCAGTTGTGTTTCTGGCCATGCAGGACGCTCTGCAAAAAGCCGTGATGTTCATGCTCGCACCACTTGTGCGACTGCTGTTGCGACACGGTATTTCTCATGCTGATTTCTCTGGCTGGGCCCGCCAGGTCTATGTTGACCAAGCTGCACGGCACTTCAGTATTGACGGGAAACCACCGACTATCTCCCGGATTGCCATCGTCACAGGTATCAATCGCAAGGAAGTCAAACGACTGCAGGAGCTTGCAACCAGCATTGACACAGGCGTGTCGAAACACAATCGAGCGGTACGTGTAGTAACCGGCTGGCTGCAGGACAGTGAGTTCATGACCAGCAAGGGGCAACCTCGGGTTCTGCGCTACGGAGACGCTGAAGATAGCTTCAACAAGCTGGTCAAACGACATGGCGGGGATGTCCCAGCGCGCGCATTGCTTGATGAGCTGGTACGCGTGGGTACCGTTGCCTGCGAGGGCGACCGGGTGAAATTGCTTCAACGTGGGTATGTGCCACACCAGAGCGAAGAAGCCTTGCTCGATATGTTTGCGACAAGCTCGGCTGACTTGTTGAACACTCTTGACCACAATTTGTCCGGCGAACTACCCCGACGTCTTCAATTGAGCGTTGCCTATGACAAAGTGAGCACTGAAGGGCGTGAAATATTCAGAAAAGTGTCAGCTGAGCGCGCGCTTGTCTTGTTGCGTGAGCTGGACAAGGAACTCTCACCCCACGATCTGGATGTCAACAAGTATCCGAGTAATTCAAACCAGGATTCTCATCGTGTGGGGCTGGGTATCTACTTCATCGAGGATTAACAACGATGCGGCCGAACGACATGCGTCATCAGAAGACATGCGCTCTGATACTTCTGCTCTCTGTGCTTCTGTGTGCCTGTGACGGAGGAATCTTTGGCACCGGCGATCCCAACATCGATATCAGCGATGCCTCAGAGGGCACCACAGGTGGCGCGACAGGGGCAACAACCGGTGCCAGCACCGATGGCGGCGGGGACGGCAGCGAGAACACACCGGCTGATACGACGGGCGGAGCCGCGGAAGGAGACAGTGTTGCAGTTGATGGCTTTGCGCAGAACGTAGCGTTGATCAATTCTGCGATGACTACAGGACGTAATGAGGCACTTGTGCGCGTCTTGAATTTAGCTCCCGACGATATATCACTGTCACTCTGGAGTAACAGTGACCATGTGATACCGGCGAATACGGTGTCGGCATTGATATCAGTCTCACAGACGACCAGCCGCGTGGAGATCAGCTCGAGTGTCGGGCAACTGCTCCTCGGAGCACTGGATCCTGTCGCCCTTGCCAACAGCAGTCTTTCAGGTGTATTGATTCGCCCCTCAGCCAATGAGGCACGTATCGACGTACGAACCTACGAATCTCAAGCCGGTAGTGGCGATACAACGAATGCGCTGATTCGCCTGATTGTCGGTAGCTTGCCGATCACAGGTGACGAAAACGCTATCAGCGCAGATATCGAATTGATACCCGTCGGCGATGAAGCAACTGGCACTCGCATTCTGCTTTCAGGCCAGAGCTACGAGGATCCGATAGGTGACTACAGTGTGGCCTTCACAGGCGACTACAGTGTTCAATCCAATGGCCAGCAAATCATGCTGTTGCGCCTTGAGTCAGGTGCGAGCTATTCACTGGTACAGATCAACGACCAGACAAACGGCCCGATAGCTACCCCACTACTTGTCGTAACAGACAGTGATCTCAATGAGTGAGCCTTGACGTGAAACGTCTACTCATCGTCGCCAACCTACCATCTGCAAACACACAGACCCTTGCACAGGCGGTGCTTACCGGCGCCCGGCATCCGGAGGTTTCAGGGGTTCAAAGCACGCTGCGCGACGCGCTGGACGCCACAGCTGAGGACGTATTCGACGCTGATGCAATAATCCTTGGCACTACCGAAAACTTCGGCTTGCTCTCGGGCCGGCTCAAGGATTTTCTGGAGCGAATCTACTATCCCTGTCTTGAAAGGACTGAGGGCAAACCCTGGGCGCTGTATGTGCGTGCAGGCAATGATGGTGAGGGCGCTGTGCGCTCTGTCGAGCGTATCGTGACCGGGCTATGCTGGCGAGCTACTCAACCTGCACTGGTACTCAGTGGTGAATGGCGAGACGGCTTTCCAGATCAGGCAAAAGAGCTTGGAATGACGATAGCGGCAGGTCTGGAACTCGGATCGATCTAGTGCTCATGGGATGCTCTGTGGTCCTGCTCGCAATCAAGCCGGGGCCAGATTGGCATACGCAAGTACCAACCACTTGGCACCCGCATCTTCAAAGTTCACCTGCACACGCGCTTGCTTGCCGCGGCCTTCCTGATCAAGAACAACACCTATACCGAACTTGCCATGCTTCACTGTCTGCCCGATCGTGAGCCCTGTATCTACCTCTTCCTTGAATACCGGGTGGGATGTTGGCCGATACACCGGCATGCTGACGTTCATGCGCGGGCGTATTTCCTCCAGGAGTTCGTTTGGAAGCTCGGCGACAAACCTGGAGGGTGGGTTGTACTGATCGCGTCCATACAAGCGGCGCTGCTCGGCCATGGTGATGTAGAGCTTGCGCTCGGCACGCGTGATGCCGACATAGGCAAGGCGTCGTTCTTCCTCCATTCCCGCAGGATCATCAATAGAGCGCTGGTTAGGGAACAAGCCCTGCTCCATACCCACGATGAAGACCTGTGGAAACTCAAGCCCCTTGGCCGAGTGCAGTGTCATCAACTGCACCGCATTATCGTCTGCACTCTCGTTTTCGCCCGCCTCAAGCGAGGCATGGGACAAGAAACCATCGACTTCAGACATGTCCGGATCGACCTCATCTGACTGCAGTACAAAGGTGCGTGCTGCATTGGCGAGTTCCTGCACGTTTTCAACTTGTGCATGCCCCTTCTCGCTGTTGTCCTTCTTGAAGTGATCCAGGAGACCGGACACCTCAGCGACAGTGTCAATCTGTTGTGGCAAAGCCTGTTCGCTGATCGCTTCGCGCATGGCGTTCATCATGTCCAAAAACCTGGCAACAGCTGTGTTCGCGCGACCGGACAAGCGACGTTCGCGCACGAGTGTCTCAGCCGCCTCCCACATGGGAATGTTGTTGGCTCGCGCTGCCAATCGAACCTCGGCTACCGTCTTGTCACCTATGCCCCTTGCAGGGCGATTGACGATACGTTCAAACGAGACATCGTCATATGCATGTGTCGCCAGACGCAGGTAGGCGAGGGTATCCTTTATCTCGGCTCGTTCAAAGAAGCGGAAACCACCGTAGACCTTGTAAGGCACGTTGGAGGCAACCAGATATTCCTCGATGACGCGCGACTGGGCATTGGAGCGGTACAACACGGCGCAGTCGCGGCGCTGCCCTCCATCTGCGATGTAATCGATGATCGTTTCGACCACAAAGCGTGCCTCGTCAGTCTCGTTGAACGCGTTGTAGAGCGTGATCAGATCGCCGTCATTGCCAGCCGTCCAGAGCCGCTTGCCGAGTCGGCCTACGTTCTTGTCAATCAGCGCATTGGCGGCATTGAGTATGTTGCCTGTAGAGCGGTAGTTCTGTTCGAGCCGCACGATGTCAGCATCTGAGAAATCCTTGTTGAAGTTGAGAATGTTCTCTATGCGCGCTCCGCGCCATGCATAGATGGATTGATCATCATCACCCACGGCAAACACGTGACCATCATCACCGGCAAGCAACTTGATCCATGCATACTGAATCGCATTGGTGTCCTGGAACTCATCGATCAACAAATGCTTGAATCGCTTGCGATAGTGCGTAAGCAGACCTTCATTGTCGCGTAGTGTCTCGAGCGCACGAAGCAGTAGCTCGGCAAAATCCACCACACCCGCGCGCTGGCAGGCAGCCTCATAGGCGGTGTACACACGCACATATTGTGCGGTTATCGGATCCCCCTGATCATCGATATGTTGCGGGCGTCGACCTTCGTCCTTGTGACCGTTGATAAACCACTGCACTTGGTTGGCCGGAAAATGCGTTTCATCGAGTTCCAGTGCTCGAATAGTGCGTTTCACCAATGCCTTCTGGTCATCAGAATCCAGAATCTGAAAGGCCTGGGGCAGCTTGGCCTCCTTCCAATGAGCACGCAGGAATCGATGTGCGATGCCGTGAAAGGTACCAATCCACATCGGGCCGAGCGCTTGTCCGAGCAAATCCTCGACACGCAGACGCATCTCGCGCGCCGCCTTGTTGGTAAAGGTCACCGCCATGATACCGAAGGGTGATATGCCCTCGACCTTGTTCAACCAGGCAATACGGTGCACCAGCACGCGCGTCTTCCCGGACCCCGCCCCGGCTTGCACCAGCAGGTGTCCCGGCGGGGCCGACACCGCATTGCGTTGAGTGTCGTTGAGCGAATCGAGCAGATAGGAAACATCCATAGGTACATGGTATCAACCTGTACCCCCAGAACGTACCGCAGCCTTTCTGCGCACGACTACAATAGGTTCACTATGGGCCTCCAGCCCAAGGTTCGCCCCTCATTGAATCGATGCCCACCATCGCCTTCACCTCCGAGATGGCGCTTGTGCTCGCGATTCTCGGCGCGACAGTGGCGCTCTTCGTGTTCGATCTGCTCAGGACCGATGTTGCGGCCCTGTGCATCCTGCTGGCCATCGGATTGTCATCTTATCTGCCGGGCCTTGGTCCGCTAATCCCCCCTGAGGTCCTGTTCTCGGGATTCTCGAGTAACGCCGTAATCGCCATCATAGCTGTGATGATCATTGGCGCAGGACTTGATCGCACTGGGGTTATGCGACGGGTCTCCGAACACATCCTGCGCTATGGCGGACAATCCGAAGCACGCTTGATGGTGCTGATCTCGGCAGCCACCGCGCTTTTATCCTGCTTTGTGCAGAACGTGGCGGCAGCCGCCCTGTTCTTGCCGGTTGTCAGCCGCATTTGCCAGAGAACCGGTATCCCGGTATCGCGCATGATGATGCCAATGGGGTTTGCCGCCATTCTGGGCGGTCTTGGCACCACGATCGGATCAAGCTCTCTGATCGTGCTCAATGATGTGTTGATCGCATCATCTGTGCGCTTGCCTGATGGGTCTGCTCTAAAGCCTTTGTCGCTGTTTTCAGTGTTCCCGCTCGGCTTTGCCCTCACCGTCCTCGGCATTCTCTGGTTCTTGTTGATCGGGTGGCTGGGTAGGCGCAAGAGCGAAGGCGTCACGGCCAAACGAGAGCGACGCGTATCCGAGTATGTAGAGCGCGTCTACGGCATCAAGGGTGAGCTTGTCGAAGCTAAAATCAGGCGCAATAGCCCACTCGCCGGGAGGCGCGTACGCGCAATCGAGCAAGATATTGCCGATGCTCCCTTTTTGCTGGCTCTCTACAGCGGCGATGTTGTCAAGGTGCCACCCGACCCGGAAGAAACCTTGTGGGTAGACTCACACCTTGGCTTGTTGGGTGAGCCAGATGCCATCGCACGATTCTGTGAGACGCAGGATCTAGACATTCTCGAAGAGCCTGACAGGCTGGCCAAGGTCCTTGATCCTCAACAGAGCGGCATTGCCGAAGTCGTGATCCCACCTAGCTCCAACCTGGTTGGACGCGCCATCGGCGATATCAAGCCGCGGCGCAACTTCGGTATGAATATCCTTCAAATAGCGCGACGTGGCGAGATCCGATTGCGCGGATTTGGCAATATAGCAGTGCAGGCGGGCGACACGCTATTGGTACATGCAAGCTGGGCAGACCTTGCCGAACTGCGTCGCAGCAATTCCAACATGATAATAGCGACCGACTTTCGCTATGAGCCGATGCGTATCGAGCTACAGAATCTGGCACTGCTTGTATCTGCTGCGTCGCTGTTGTTGTTTTTCTTGACTGACAACTTGTCACTGTCATTGATGATTGGTGCAATCACCATGATTCTCACTCGTGTTGTCTCCATGGATGAAGCCTACGATGCCGTGAGCTGGTCTACCATTTTTTTACTCTCAAGCCTGATTCCTCTGGGGATTGCAGTCGACCGAACTGGCACCGCGGCCTGGCTCTCCCAAGTGATACTGGCGGGTGTTGGGGACGTACCTTCCTGGGTGTTGCAGTCACTTCTCGCTGTATTGGCCACCGTGTTTTCGCTGTTGATGTCAAATGTTGGTGCAACAATTCTGCTCGTGCCCTTGGCGATAAATGTCGCAATCGCCACCGGGGCGGACCCTGCGCTGTTTGCGTTGACCATCGGAGTCGCTACTTCCAACGCCTTCCTGATCCCCACAAACCAGGTCAACGCACTGATCGCGGGGCCTGGAGGCTATCGCGTTTCAGATTTTCTACGAATAGGCGGTGGCATGACGGTGATCTTCCTTGTTGCAAGTCTGGTGCTACTGAATGTGCTTTTTACCTGAGCGACATTGGTATCATCACACCATGGCGAGATCCAGATCATGACACCGGCGAACGAGGCACTTGAGCGACTCAAGGCAGGCAACGAACGCTTCACGTCTGACGTGCGCGACAAGTCTGCTCTTGCCAACAGGGCCCGTCGCGAGGACCTGATCGGGGGGCAAGCGCCCTTTGCGATCGTGCTCGGGTGCTCGGATTCGCGCGTGCCACCCGAACTGGTATTTGACCAAGGACTGGGTGATCTGTTTGTTATTCGTGTCGCCGGCAACATCGTTGCACCGTCGTTGATTGGCAGCGTCGAATTCTCGGCTCGACTGCATAACGTCAAACTGGTGGTTGTTCTCGGTCATACCCAATGCGGTGCGATCAACGCAACGGTTGATGAGCTCGAGCAACCGTCCAGTGACCTCACACCGAATCTTGCCGCTATTGTCAACTGCATCAAACCCTCGGTGAGCACACTCATCGACGCCGGGCTTGGGGAGAACCGAGAGTCTCTGGTGCATCACGCAACGCGCGCAAACGTGCGTGCTTCGGTGTCACAATTACGCACGGGCTCTATCATTCTTGAAGACTTGATTGCCAATGAAGGCCTGCGGGTCGTCGCCGCCGAATACTCATTGGAGACAGGAGTGGTGGATTTTTTTGACGCCGACTCCGACAGTGAATACGAGGGCGGCGTCGAGCACTGATCAGCTTGCCTCGATGTAGCTGGCTGTACAGATCACTGGAAAATTCACCGAGCGAGCAATAAAGCAGACGTCGTGGATGCGGCCGTGCAGCTGGTCGGCGAGCTCATGATCACTGCCCTCTACCAAGACGATGCGCGGTTGCAAGCGCGCTTCAACAAAACGTCCTGCGCCACCTGACTCGAGCTCGCCGATACCGATCGGATCATCCTGATAAGCCGTGACCACCACACCGGCGTCACTCGCAAGGTGTAGAAACCAGAGCATGTGACAGGCCGCAAGAGATGAGAGCAGCAGATCCTCAGGGTTGGCCAGCGACGGATCGCCGCCGAGCAAGGGATCATTGGAACACCTGATGACAGGCTTTCCAGGCGTCTGCACCTCCCAGCTTCTGTCGTAGCTACGATAGGTATGCGTGCCTTGCCCTCGATTACCGGTCCAGGCAATGCGACAGGTGTACTCGGGCGACGCGTTTTTCATTCTGATATGCCGATGAGCCTGGGTCTTTTGAACCCATATCATATGGCACGCGATCCGGATTACGGAGTCGCTAATCAGC
This sequence comes from uncultured Granulosicoccaceae bacterium, assembly GCA_937922675.1. Classification (GTDB taxonomy): domain Bacteria; phylum Pseudomonadota; class Gammaproteobacteria; order Granulosicoccales; family Granulosicoccaceae; genus Granulosicoccus. The sequence continues at coordinate 174,940 of CALAJN010000014.1, read as the reverse complement.
CTGTTTCAGTGCAGTCAAGCCCCGATCAAGGTGGCTATCAGGAGGGTTTTTCAACAATTCGATATAAATATCAATTAGTTGCTGTGGTCCGACCCCACGGGAGACCAGACTCCGTTGAAGTCGACGAGGTCGTCGGGGCCGAGGCGGCCTTTGGCGTAGAGTGAGTTGAGCGCTTCTTCGTCGAGTTTGAGATCTTTGCCGTCAGCCGCGGTGTAGCGCCATTCGCCGTAGAGCGCCATCAGAAACAGCGTTTCCAGGATGTCACCGATACGCACGGCTTGTTCGTTCGCGAACGCTTGTAGCTCGTCTATGGTGAGAGGCGATTGTCGCTTCTGGTACTCGCCGAGCAAAAAGCTCGAAAGGCCTTCATCCCAGAGTGGCTCCGGGGAGATGTTGTACTGCATGACGTGTTGTCATCCTAACGTTGGATGATCAAAGTGATGCAAACTTGTTGCCAGCCGAGCTCCTATCGACCACGTGCCTTCAACTTCATTGTTCCATGCAGATCTGGCCAGGAAAACCCTACCCGCTCGGCGCTACCTACGATGGATCAGGCACCAACTTCGCCTTGTTCAGCGAAGTTGCCGACCAGGTTGAGCTGTGTCTGGTCGATGAGGAAGGGCACGAGCGGCGCATCACGATGTGCGAAATGGATGGCTTTGTATGGCATGTCTATCTGCCGGATGTGCGCCCGGGACAACGCTATGGCTACCGGGTGCACGGGCCCTGGGACCCTTCAGCCGGGCATCGCTGCAATCCTGCCAAATTGCTGATCGACCCCTACGCCAAGGCGCTGGATGGCGATATTGATGGTGACGAGTCCTTGTTCTCCTACCGCTTCGATGGCTCAGGTGACTTTAATGACAAGGACTCACTCGGGCATACGATGACATCCGTTGTCATCAACCCCTGGTTCGAGTGGGGGCACGATCGTCCGCCGAAACACGGCTATCACGAAAGTGTCATCTATGAGGCGCACGTCAAGGGTCTGACGATGACTCACCCGGACATTCCTGAAGAAATTCGGGGTACCTACGATGCCGTGGCCCATCCGGCCATTCTCGAACATCTGACATCGCTTGGCGTCACCGCGATCGAGCTGATGCCGGTACATCAGTTCATGAATGACCCGGATCTGGTGGCCAAGGGCCTGTCGAACTATTGGGGCTACAACACGATCGGCTTCTTTGCACCCCATGCCGGGTATGCACGTTCTGATGATCCGGGTGCTCAGGTGCAGGAGTTCAAGTCGATGGTCAAGGCTCTGCACAAGGCCAATATCGAAGTGATCCTTGATGTGGTCTACAACCACACCGCCGAAGGTAATCACCTCGGACCTACCCTGTCGTTTCGTGGTATCGACAATAGCGCCTACTACCGTCTCGTCGATACGGATCAAAAGCACTACTTCGACACAACCGACACTGGTAACTCACTATTGATGCGCCACCCGCACGTGCTGCAGCTGATCATGGACAGTCTGCGGTATTGGGTGCAGGAGATGCACGTCGACGGATTTCGCTTTGATCTTGCCTCAACACTCGCCAGGCAGTTCCACGAGGTCGATCAGCTCTCGACCTTCTTTCAGATCATTCAGCAAGACCCTGTGCTATCGCAGGTCAAGTTGATTGCAGAGCCATGGGACATCGGAGACGGGGGTTATCAGGTAGGTGGGTTTCCGCCGTTGTGGACCGAATGGAACGGCGACTATCGTGACACCGTGCGTGACTTCTGGCGCGGAGAGCCGGGGACGTTAGGCGAATTTGCACGCCGCTTGAGCGGTAGTGCAGATCTCTATGAACACAGTGGCAGAAAACCGATCGCCTCGATCAATTTCATTACCGCTCACGACGGCTTTACCCTGCGCGATCTGGTCTCTTATCATCACAAGCGCAACAGCGCCAACGGTGAAGACGACAAGGACGGTGAAAATCACAACCGATCGTGGAACTGTGGTGTCGAGGGCGAAACCAGGGACGCAACGATCAATGCATTGCGTTGGCGCCAGCAGCGCAATCTATTGACCACATTATTGGTTTCCCAAGGCGTTCCGATGATCTGTCACGGAGATGAACTGGGACGCACACAAGGCGGAAACAACAACGGTTATTGTCAGGACAACGACATCACCTGGATCAACTGGGATCTCTCAAAAGAGCAACAGGAGCATCTGGATTTCACCAGACAACTGATTGACCTTCGTCACCGTCACCCCTCACTTCGTCGTCGTCGTTTTCTACACGGCACAGCACATGACGCGCAACAACCTGGTGATAGCGCCTGGTTCAATGCGGATGGCACACGCATGACTGTTGATGCCTGGCACGCGGGCCATGCCCGTACAGTCATGATGTATCTCAATGGCAACATTGTGCGAGCACCCGATTCGCGTGGTCGGCTTGTCACTGACGACAGCTTTCTGCTGGTGTTCAATGCCTGGCACGAGCCCATCGAGTTCAGGATCCCCAAGGTACTGAAAGGAGACTGGTACTGCGTCATTGACACCGATGGAGCCATGCCGGCAAGTCGTATCCTGCGTCCGGCGGATCGCTTCAAACTCCTTGGCAGAAGTACCGTCGTCCTGCAACGTGACCGTATCTGAGGGCTGCTTGTGTCTGCGCAAACCGGGTCACAGCTGCGTCCCACGATGATCGGTGGCATTGCCATCCTCCTATGGGCCTTGCTCGCATTGTTTACCGCAGCATCAGGACGCATTCCACCCTTTCAGCTGACCGCCATGACCTTTGGTATTGGAGGTCTGATCGGGGTCGCTGTCATCAAGGCTGCCGGGCGCAGCTTCTCTGTATTCCGCCAGGCACCGAGCGTGTGGGTACTGGGTGTAACGGGACTCTTTGGATATCACTTCCTGTACTTCACCGCACTTCGCAACGCCCCCCCAGTAGAGGCAGGGCTCATCGCCTACCTGTGGCCATTGTTGATCGTATTGTTCTCCGCGTTGCTGCCTGGTGAATGTCTGCGAGCGCATCACATCATCGGTGGAGTATTTGGCTTTAGCGGTGCGGCCTTGATTGTGACAGGCGGTGAGAGCTTTATTCCCCGCGCCGAATACACCTTTGGCTACGCCATGGCCTTTCTGTGCGCCTTTGTCTGGTCGGGGTACTCGGTGTTGTCACGCCATTTTGGATCGGTACCCACAGATGTGGTTGCAGGGTTTTGTCTGGTTACCGCCCTATTGTCAGGCATCGCCCATCTGATACTGGAGAACACCGTATGGCCCGCTAGCCCAACACAGTGGTTGGCTGTTGCAGGACTGGGGCTAGGTCCGGTTGGCGCCGCCTTTTACGTGTGGGATCACGGCGTCAAGCACGGTGATATACAAGTACTTGGCGCGCTTTCCTATCTTGCACCCTTGCTATCGACTCTTGCACTACTCGCTGTTGGTATGGCGGTAGCTGACGCTACCGTTATCGTCGCCTGCCTGCTCATCACAGCAGGTGCAGCGATTGCGGCTAAAGACATGCTTCAGGGGATCATCATGCGCAGATCATCAACATGATCGCCCGTCCACTGACTAACGCAACAAACCCACCACCAGCAAGCCAAGACCCGTAACACTTGCGATCTTCACGGTCAACGAAGGCGCATCACCTGAGCTCACAGACGCAGCACCGAACAGAGCTCCTGCAAGCAGCACCGCAGCGCCCGCAATGACCAGCTGCAGACCACGCACACTCGCAGCCGAATCACTGGCCCGGCGTCGACCACCATTGAATGCGCCACGACTACCAGTGGCAGAGCCGCCCGCCGTCTGCGGTCGAGCATCGCGCATCGACTGATTCTGCATGGCGAGAAAATCGTGCGCCAGCATAGGTATCTGCGGCAAGGCCTTGAGCAGCGCTGGCGCATCCGCTATGAGGTTCTTGATGATCTTCTTGGGGTCATTGCGCTCAAGCACCCATTGCTTGAGAAAGGGTCGGCCGGTGGCCCAGAGGTCCAGATCCGGGTACAGCTCCCGCCCCAACCCCTCGATGTTCAACAAGGTCTTTTGCAACAACACCAATTGCGGTTGAACCTCCATCTCAAAACATCTGGCTACATGGAACAGCTGCACCAGTACTTCACCAAAACTGATCTCTGACAGGGGCTTTTCAAAGATCGGGTCGCACACAGCGCGAATACCCGCTTCAAGCTCTGCAACCCGTGTGTCTCGTGGTACCCACCCGGAGTCGATATGAAGCTGAGCCACACGTCGGTAGTCGCGTTGGAAGAAGGCTAGAAGATTCTCACCGATATAGCGCTGGTCCTCATCCGTCAGTGAACCCACAATGCCGAAGTCAACAGCAATGTACTGAGGATGATCAGGGTTCTCGCGCGACACGAATATATTGCCTGGATGCATGTCGGCATGGAAGAAATTGTGCTTGAACACCTGGGTGTAGAAGATCTCAACACCATGCTCAGCAAGCTTTTTCATGTCCATGCCGATGGCATTCATGGCCTTGACATCGCGAATGGAGATGCCGTCAATCCGCTCCTGCACCATCACACCCGTACGGGTGTAGTCCCAGTAAATGGCAGGTATGTAGAGCGTGGACGAATCTGCAAAATGTGTACGCAGCACTACCGCATTGCTCGCCTCACGAACAAGATCAAGCTCGTCGTGAATGGTACGGTCGAATTCCTGTACCACCTCTACCGGGCGCAGGCGCTGACCATCGGGTAGCAGGCGTTCGGCAAGATTGGCAAGCGTATACATCAACGCCACATCACGGCCAATGATCTCTCCTATTCCTGGACGCAGGATCTTGGCAACTGCCGATTCACCGCTCTTGAGCAGGACTCCGTGCACCTGAGCAACCGAGGCAGAGGCGATAGGGATGTCGTCAAAGTGCTCGAACACCTCATCAGCAGACTTACCTAATGCCGCATAAATGGCAGCCCGCGCCTCATTACTTGAGAACGGAGCCACCTGATCCTGCAACAGGGCAAGTTCGTCCCCGATGTCATCAGGCAAGAGGTCCCGTCTCGTTGACAGCATCTGTCCGAGTTTGACAAATACCGGCCCGAGCTCTTGCAATGCCAGACGGATGCGCTTACCTCTCGGCATGGCGCGCGTTTCATCCGAGGTCCAACGCGTTGGTGACACCACAAATACGTAGCGCAAGAAACCGAATCGTGAGCCTCTCAAGAACAGCTCTTCCAAACCATAGCGAGTGACTACAGCCTGGATGCGCGCTACTCGCGCCAGTTTCGAAATCACGGAGCGGTATCTCGATGGCCATTGGTGACTTGACTACCCATCAGTCACGTTTCTTGAGCCTGATTGACGTTCGAGCCGAGTCACACGCGCGGCGAGACGGTCGGCATCCTCGCGAATATCGTCCACCGCATCCGAGAAGCGGGCAAGATCATACGAGTTGGCGACCAGGGAGACCTCGTCGACCAGATAATCATGAGTGTCTTCAGCAAGTGACTCACGCGTGCGCCCCAACCAGGCGAGGGCGTCACGCGCTGCGCGCTCCAGCTTGTGCGTCGCGGTATCCCCGATCATCGGAGACACCAGCTCCTGCCAATCCGGATCAATGCCTGCAAGAATCTCTCGCAGGTGACTCGCCACACGCAGGTCCCCGGTAATCGTGACATCACCACTGTGCAGGGCATCTTGAGATCCTGCCAGAGATCGGAGTCCCGCCAGACTGCCGGTAACGGTCAGATCCACATCCCCTTCATCAACATCGCCATCATCACCGCCTGTAGAGATCGAGACGCGACCCTCTGTCACGATGGCCGTGACATCCAGCGATGGTGATCGGGCAATCACACGAATGACACGCCCATCGATCAAGGCCAGACGTTGACGGGTAATGGGGTCGAGCCTGAGCAAGGTGTCAATGCCCTGCTCCAGCAACGCTGCACCCAATAAGGAAACGGGAGACGACGAGGACACGTCAGAACTTGAAGCCCTTGTGCAAGGCAACAATACCGCCTGTAAAATTCTGGTAGCCGGTTCGCTCAAAGCCGCTGTCTTGCATCATGGCTTCAAGCGCCTGCTGATCCGGATGCATACGAATGGATTCGGCCAGGTAGCGATAGCTCTCGGCATCGTTGGCCACGATCCGCCCCATCAACGGCAGGGCCGTAAAGGAATAAGCGTCGTACAGCTTGTCAAGCAGCGGTAACACCGGCTTGGAGAACTCGAGGACCAGCAGCCTGCCGCCCGGCTTGAGCACGCGATACATCGACTCCAGGGCACGCGGTTTGTCAGTCACGTTACGCAGGCCAAAGGCAATGGTGATGCAATCAAAGTAATTGCTTTCGAAGGGCAGACATTCCGCATTGGCCTGCACATAGTCAACCAGGCCAATTTTGCCCTCATTTTCAAGGCGCGCTCGACCCTCGCCGAGCATGGCTGCATTGATATCGGATAGAACAACCTTCCCCTTCGGACCTACCCTCTGAACAAAGCGCGACGCAAGGTCACCTGTACCACCGGCAAGATCCAGAACGCGATGACCCGGACGCACAGATGCGGCATCGATGGTGGCTCGTTTCCAGAGTCTGTGTACCCCAAACGACATCAAATCATTCATGACGTCGTAGCGAGAGGCCACAGAGTCAAACACCCCCCCGACCAGGCGTACCTTTTCATCAGTCGGCACATCGGTGTAACCGAAATGCGTCGTGTCAGAGTGGCCGCCAGGCTCAGCACTCTTCAGGCTTTGCGGGTGCTTGTCTGCGCGTGCGTTCATGTCAGTGCGGTATGTGAGTGGCCGGCCTCTTTCAAGCGTTGCAGATACGCCTGCCAGTTGTACTCATAGCGCTTGCCGAGGGCATACAGATAGGGCCAGGTAAACAGGCCCGTGTCATGCCCGTCGTCAAAACGAATCTTCAGCGCATAGTTGCCTACCGGCTCAAGCGCGTCGATTCCGACTGACTCCTTGCCAATCTGCAGCACTTCCTGTCCGGGACCATGGCCCTGCACTTCCGCCGACGGAGAATGTACGCGCAGGTATTCGCACGTGAGATTGCAGGTGTACCCATCATCGAACACCAGCTCGAGAACACGGCTTTTGCCATGCAGACGAATATCGGTTGGACGGGGATTGGAGGCTTCGTTGTCAGACATTGATCCCGTCGCCGCTCAGCGTGTAGGGGTGAGTCACAGGATGTACCGGCTCAGATCCACATTCTCTACGAGATCACCCAGGTGTCCATCTACATACGCAGCATCGACACTGATGGTTGACCCGCCATTATCAGAAGCTTCAAAAGACGCCTGCTCGAGCAACTTCTCCATGACGGTATGCAGTCGGCGTGCACCGATATTCTCCGTACTCTCGTTGACTTGCCAGGCAACCTCGGCGATACGCCGGATGCCGTCGTCGGTGAAATTCAGAGTGACGTTCTCGGTGGCAAGCAAGGCCGCAGATTGCTCGGTAAGCGAAGCATCAGGCTCTGTCAGGATGCGTTCAAAGTCACCCGTTTGCAGTGCCTCAAGCTCCACTCGTATTGGCAGACGTCCCTGTAACTCCGGAATAAGGTCTGAGGGTTTTGACAGGTGAAACGCGCCCGAAGCCATGAACAGGATGTGATCGGTCTTGATCATGCCGAATTTGGTCGACACAGTGCATCCTTCGACCAATGGCAACAAATCGCGCTGCACACCCTCTCTGGATACATCGGCCCCCTGAACATTGGATCCACCGCGCGCGACCTTGTCGATTTCGTCAATGAACACGATGCCGTTCTGTTCGATGTTTTCAATTGACCGGGTCTTGAGGTCCTCGTCATTGACGAGCTTCATGGCCTCCTCATCGGTCAGCAGCTTCATCGCTTCGTGTACCGGCATCTTGCGGGTCTTTGTGCGACCACCTTGGCCAAGATTGGCAAACATTCCCTGGAGCTGCTGGCTCATTTCCTCCATCCCAGGGGGCGCCATAATTTCCACACCCGCCGGATTGATGTTGACCTCGATCTCGATTTCCTTGTCATCAAGATCCCCCTCACGCAGCTTCTTGCGAAACTTTTGCCGGGTGGAATTCTCCTCCGAGGTGTCAGGTGTTGCGGTCAACCCGAATCCGCCGCGCGCCGGCGGTAGCAGAACGTCGAGAATGCGCTCTTCGGCGGCATCCTCCGCACGGTTCTTGACGCGCTGCATCTCGCGCTCACGCGTCTCCTTCAGAGCTACGTCCGCAAGATCCCGGATTATGGATTCAACATCACGGCCGACGTAGCCAACCTCGGTGAACTTTGTTGCCTCGACCTTGATAAAGGGCGCGTTGGCAAGCTTGGCCAAGCGCCGCGCTATCTCGGTCTTGCCCACACCGGTTGGACCGATCATCAAGATGTTCTTGGGTGTGATTTCAGCGCGCAGATCAACACCTACCTGCATGCGGCGCCAACGATTGCGCAGGGCAATCGCCACGGCACGCTTGGCACGCTGTTGACCAATGATGTGTTTGTCGAGTTCCTGAACGATCTCGCGAGGCGTCATCTGGGACATCAGATGTCGAGCTTCTCCACTATGAGGTTGTTATTGGTGTAAATGCAGATATCTGCCGCAGTCTCAAGTCCGTGACGCACAATCGACTCCGCATCGAGGTCGCTGTGCTCGAGCAAGGCTCTGGCAGCCGCTTTAGCGTAATCGCCACCGGATCCTATAGCGATCAGACCGTTTTCAGGCTCGATCACATCACCGTTACCGGTGATTACCAAGGAGGCGGTTTCATCGGCCACAGCCAAGAGGGCCTCTAGCCTACGCAGCATCCGATCTGTGCGCCAGTCCTTGGCCAGTTCCACGGCAGCGCGCGTCAGCTGCCCGCCGTAGGACTCCAACTTGGCTTCAAAAAGCTCGAATAGTGTGAAAGCGTCCGCAGTTCCGCCAGCAAAACCGGCGAGCACACGGTCTTTGTACAGGCGACGCACCTTACGGGCATTACCCTTCATCACAACATTACCCATGGTTACCTGACCATCACCACCGATGACCACCTGGTTGCCACGTCTTACCGACAGGATTGTCGTTCCTCGGTACTGCTCCACTGAATCGTCTCCGGACGCTGGTGCAAGACCTTCCAGTGTACTCCCGAGCCCGTGCTAGCCTAACTTTCATGCAGCTTTCAGTACCCGAACTCAGTGAGGCAAATGAGGGTAGCTTTCCGCTCCTGCCCGAGAAGGTTGCCGCGTGGCTGGCCGAGCTGGACACGCTCAACAATGACGCCGATGCACGCGAATTGCTGCGTGGACTCACGCACAGCAACAGACTGGCCAACGATCCGGACCAGCGGCGCGCCGTCATAGCCCTCTTTGTCCCGTCATTGCGTGCACTGCACGAGCGCCTGATGATTTCGGCAAGCGCCCAGCCGATGCCATTAATTCCGGACTTCGCTCGCGACGCAGAGCTTGCCGATGCACTGCTCCGGGAGGAGTCTGTCGCGTTTCGACTACTGCTCGCCAGTAGTGAGGTACCAAGAGAAGTGGATGCACGACGCGCCATGCGGGCATTGCTCAGACGTGCCGAACTGGCTGTGCACAATTATCGCAAGATACCGGACGAAGTCTGGCGTGATGCGCACACCTTGTACCGGTTTGCTCAAGCCAATGACCTGGCCCACGAACTGAAACATGAGGATGCAGCGGATCAGGCAGACCACATCGCTCAACCTGACCTCGACAAGCATTATCGCTTGCTGTTGCTGCTCGCCATTGTCGATCCATCACAGCTGAGGGCGCGGCAGCTACCGCTGCTGATCGAGTGGTTGCGTGATCGTGCATCACTTGTGACCGTTACGGCCGCAACTCCCGAGTCTATGGCTCTCGCACCCAGAGCTGGCGTGTGGTGGGTCAATTTTGACCGCGGCACCGCACCTTCTCCTGCGGGCAGCTTGCTGGTCACACAGATCGAGCAAATAGGAACTATCGAGCTGCGCGCACTGCAGCTGGAGACCGAATCCCGTATCAGACAAATGCGCATGACCCGTTCAAGTCTGCTCGGGGCCGATGTTCTTGAACGTCAGACCTTGGCTCGTCTGGCGTTGCGACTCGGTTCAGGCAGAGTCAATCAGCGTCGGCACGCGAGGCGTCGTAGCGCGCGTCGTGTTGACTGTGTCTTTTCTCACAAGTACATCACATCAAGGCTGTTGCACGAGCAAACTGCTGAGCAGGAATCGCCGGGGGCGCACGCAGACACGTTTCCGACAGTGGATCAGGCTTTGCCGCTTGGAATGGTGGGTGGAAGCCCCAGCCCAACCATTGGCTGGACCGTCGTCGACGAGTCACCGGGTGGCTACCGCATCGAAAACCCTTCAGCCGCGCCGGGTTCGGTGCAGGTGGGCGAGCTCGTATCGATCAACAATTACACCCAGAGCAAGTCTGTCGGCGGTAATTCGGGTAAGGGCACAACACGAAAGGACGTGCTGCTCGGTGTCATCAGACACGTGCATAGCGGGGCGAACGGCTTTATGTCCGTTGGCATCGGCGTCCTCGCCCACGCCGTTATCCCGGTTGTTGTCTCGCGCCTGGATGAATCAAGCTCCGCCCCCGAGAACGGATTGATCATCGCCGCCCGCGCCGGCGAAGTCACTCTGCGGACGATCCTTGTGCCGCCCTTTCTGTACCAGTCAGGCGAACAACTGTCAGTGGCGCAGGGTGAGCGCTCTTCCCAGGTGGAGCTGTCACGCTGCCTGCAGTTGAACGGCCTGTTCAGTCAGTACGAACTCAAGACCATCGCCAGTCAGGCTGCCTAGTCACGGTTCGCCGGGGTACGACGCGCACGTGGGTGAGATTCATCGTACACCTGAGCCAGGTGCTGGAAATCCAGATGCGTGTAGATCTGCGTTGTGCTGATATCCGCATGCCCAAGTAGCTCCTGAACCGCACGCAGGTCGCCGCTGCTTTCAAGCAGATGGCTCGCAAAAGAATGCCGCAACATGTGGGGGTAGCAGTCTCGGTCGAGCCCTTGAGACTCAGCCAGTTTCTTCAAACGCATCTGAACTGTACGCGGCGCGATTCGTTTGCCGCGTGATGACAAAAATACGGCACGCTCATCCGAACCGGGCATGCTGCGGCGATAACCCAGCCACTTGTTGATCGCTTCGATAGCGTGTTCACCCACCGGCAAATCACGCACCTTGCCGCCCTTGCCGGTAACCCTGACCTGGCCTACCGACAGATCCAGATCAGCCAGATCAATACCCACCAATTCAGCCAAACGCAGTCCGGAGGAGTACATCAACTCGAACATCGCCAGATCACGACAGATCATGGGATCGTTGAGATTCTGAGTGAGCAAGCGACTGACCTCGTCCGGGTCCAGAGTCGCAGGCAAGGACTTCCGATCCTTGGGAGCAAGAATGTCCTGTGCCGGGTTGTGCTCCGCCTCGCCGTGACGCAATAGGTGGTTGTACAAACCGCGTACAGCAGACAAGCGACGGGCCAGACTGCGCCCCGAAATACCTTCGCGATGCTGCTCGGCAATGATACTGCGCACGTCCTTGGCATCCAGTCGAGTCCAACCCTCTACCTCACGCGCAGCAGCCGAGGCTGCTATCGAGCGCAAATCACGCTCGTAGTTGGTCACCGTATGCGGCGACGCCTGACGCTCAACCTTCAAGTAATCCAGATAGTGCTCGATCGATGCCTCCCACAGATGCATCGATGGTCTTTCGAGAACAGCGCTCATTGCGACTTCACCCCAAGCACATGAAGCCGACGACTCAGCACTTCACCCAACTGATTGAGGAACATGACGCCTTTGCCTGAGGAGAATCGCGATTCGTCACGACTCGCCAACATCAGGACGCCTAATTTGCCCTTGTGGCTGAGAGGTATCAGAGCAGCAGACGCTACTTCCGGGCTGTCATCGCCTGCAAGAGCTGCAAGTTGCGCAGCATCGGGCATGCCGCACACTGTTTCAGCCTGTTCAAAAACAGCATCAAAAAGCCGTACTGTCCCTGCATCGGCCAACTTTCTGCCGGCAGCCGCAAGGTACGAGTTATCGGCACTCAAACGTGTTGCCTTGCGCCGCTTGGCAGTGCTGTCAAAGATCAGCAAGCGCACATCGGTCGCGTTGAAATTCTCGAGCAGGCTTTTGCCTGTCATATCCAGGACACTCTCCAGATCGTCTGCAGAGATCACGTCCTGAATCAAACCATGCAATCGATTGTGCAGCTCCTCGTTGTCCCGCGCTACTCCGATCAGATCATGCAGACTTGCCTCCAGCCGGTTGCACTTGGAGCGCAGAACGCTGACCTGCTTTTCCACCAGAGAAACCGCGCTGCCTGTCCCGTGAGGGACGCGCAAACGAGTAAGAAAATCCGGGTTGGCGTCGAAAAAATCAGGATTGCAAGTCAAATATTGCATGACTGCTCCAGCATCGATCGCTGCGACCTCGGTGGTCTCTTCCAATTGCATGACTACATTCTCATTCGGCCCTCGAAGACTGTAGAACACGGGCCTGTCATTTCAACGTGAGACCCCTCTCCCGACCAATTTATCTCAAGCTCACCACCGGGCAACTCAAGACTTGCCGTGTTGTCCAGGAGCCCCAACCGGCAGGCAATGACCATCGCTGCACAGGCCCCGGTGCCACAGGCGCGGGTCTCTCCAACACCTCGTTCAAAAACTCTCAGGCGCGCACGTCGAGGAGTCACGATATGCAGAAACCCGACATTGACACGACGTGTAAAACGCGGGTGAGACTCCAGAATCTTGCCGAGTGTCAGCACCGGTGCCAGTTCAACATCGGGAACCAACAGGCTGATGTGCGGGTTACCAATACTTGCCACACCAAAGTGAATGGTTTCACCGTCAACATCCATGGTCCAACGACCGTCTGCCTGCATCACCGGATAGCCGGGCAGATCAGCCGTGACGGCATCAAAACCCGCGGACGCCGGGTCGAACACCGGTATTCCCATATCAACGGTGACTTGCCCGTCTTCCTTGAGCACCAGTTCTATACGCCCCGCAGCCGTATTAACCGGAATCCGATGGCTGTTGGTCAAACCGCGCTCATGTACAAAACGTGCAAAGCATCGCGCCCCATTGCCGCAGTGCTCCACCTCGCCCCCGTCAGCATTGAATATCCGATAGTCAAATTCAACACCGCTTACCGTGGGTGACTCGACAACAAGCAACTGATCAAAACCGATACCGGTATGGCGATCGGCAAGTGCCTTGATACGAATCGGATCAAGCACGAAAGACGCATCAGTGTTGTCAATGACAACAAAGTCATTGCCAAGGCCATGCATCTTGGTGAAATCGGTCAAGGCAATACCGACTCAGCAGCAAACAAGGCCTCTACACTTTCACGCTCACGTACGACATGGACAGTCTGACCGTCAACAATTATCTCGGCGCCACGGGGTCGCGTATTGTAGTTAGAAGCCATCACAGCAGCATAAGCACCTGCATCCCTGACTGCCAGCACGTCACCTTCGCGGATAGCGAGTTGGCGCTGTTTGCCTAAAAAATCTGCCGATTCACACACCGGCCCCACTACGTCATAACAGCGCGCATCGGTCTTGGCTGGTGACACGCTTTCGATGTTCTGCCAGGCTGAGTACAGAGCTGGACGAATCAGATCATTCATTGCGGCATCTACCACCGCAAAGTAGCGATTCTCGTTTTGCTTCAGGTATTCAACCCTGGTGAACAAGACACCGGCGGGGCCTGCAATAAAGCGCCCCGGCTCTACAATGATTTCAAGTGTGCGATCCCCTATGACCTCAGTGATAACGTCTGCCCAGGCGTCTATATCCAGAGGTGTTTCATCCTTATAACAAATGCCCTGACCACCACCGACGTCAATATGCGCAAGCTCAATGCCCTCATCAGCCAAGGCATCGATCAAATCAATCAACACGCGAAGCGCATCGCGATAGGGCTCGACACTGGTCAGCTGTGAGCCGATATGACAATCGACACCGCGTACGGCAATCGCATCCAGCTCTGACGCACGTCGATAGACAGACATCGCATCCTGCATACCAATTCCAAATTTGTTTTCGCGCAAACCGGTTGATATATAGGGATGCGTACCCGCATCTACATCCGGATTGATCCGCAAGGACACGGGAGCTATTGAGCCAAGCTCTGAGGCGACCTCGGCCAACCGCTCAAGTTCTGATGCTGATTCCACGTTGAAGCATGCAATACCTGCTTGCAGGGCCTCCTGCATTTCAAGACGCGACTTGCCAACGCCAGAGAATACGACCTTCCCCGGATCACCACCGGCAGCAATCACACGCTTGAGCTCGCCACCACTGACGATATCAAAACCTGCACCCAGCCTGGCGAGCACACTCAACACACCCAAATTACTGTTCGCCTTCATGGCGTAGCAAATCGTGTGCGGCCTGTCTGCCAAGGCCTTCTCGAACGCCCGGTAGGCCTGCTCAATCATCGAACGGCTATAGGCATAGAGCGGTGTGCCGTAGGTATCTGCCAACTCTTGTGCCGACACACCTTCAACATAGAGATGCTCCTGATGACGAGCAATGCCGCCACCCTGCGGGCGTTGATCCTCGAAGCTCATCAATCAGTACCCGAGCGATCTTGTTCGGCTTGGCGACGTCTGCGCTCGGCGAGTTCTTCCTCGTCCAACCCCGCATCCAACTCCTCAGTTGCGGTCAGGTCAGTTTCTGCCACCTCGCCAGGCAACACCACGTCGGGCTCCTTCAGATACAAGTCTCCCTTGTTGCCGCAGGCGCTCACAGCCACAACAACCGTGATTGACATCACAATTGCAAGTATTCGACGCCCGCGACCTACCAGCCACCGGGCCGCAGCTGATACTACCAGCCGTCGCGAGGAAAAATTCAAACGACACATCGGGTTGGTTTATATTTGCGAAGGGTTATCCGCCAGGTTGGCGGCCGCCTTGAAGTATACTGCGTCGGTTATTTTCAACTGAAATATCCGGCACTAGATGAGCACCAAACTGCTCGACTGTATTGAAATCGAGACCGGTGATACCTGCGAATACTCGGTCATTTGGTTACACGGACTCGGTGCCAGCGGGCATGACTTTGAGCCGATCGTGCCCAATCTTGGGCTGCTGGCACGCCCAGGTGTCAGGTTCTTGTTCCCACATGCACCAGTGCGCCCCATCTCGGTCAATGGCGGTGCTGCGATGCGGGCCTGGTATGACATCTCATCGATTGATTTCGAGAGCCGCGAACAGGACTCGGTCGGTATCAAGGAGTCTGCCAATGCGGTGCATCAGCTGGTTGAAAAGGAGATTGAACGTGGTATAGCCCCTGGCAACATCCTGTTGGCAGGCTTCTCTCAGGGTGGTGCAATAGCGTTGTTTGCCGGCTTGCTATCAGAACACAGGCTCGGTGGCATTCTTGCATTATCAACCTACGTTCCGATACTCGAGGAAGTTCTGCCAGCAATCAATGACGCCAATCGGAACATACCTGTATTCATGGCCCACGGCTTGAGTGATGACGTCATCGCCCTTCGGTATGGAGAACAATCCAGAGCCGCACTGGAGGCGAGCGGCGTGAACCCGGAGTGGCACACTTACCCCATCGCTCACAGTGTGAGCGCCGAGGAAGTGGCCGACATCTCCACGTGGTTCAAACGTCAGTTTGGTATGTAGTCACTGGCTTGACCGGTGCACCGGGCCTACATCGCCTGCAAACGCTGCCTGGCGTTTTCCACTGCCACCTGTACCGCTGCAGGTGCTGTTCCACCCGGATGTGAACGGCTGGCAACCGAGCCTTCCAGTGTCAGTACTTCGAAAACGTCTTCGCCGATGGCTGGGCTGAATGCGGACAGGGTGTCATAGTCCATCTCGGCAAGATCAAGTCCGCATTCGACACCGTGCCGGACCGCTCGTCCTACCACTTCATGCGCGTCGCGAAAGGCAAGCCCTTGCCCCACCAGATAATCGGCAAGATCTGTTGCGGTTGAAAACCCCTTCAGAGCAGCATCACGCATGACCTCAACTCGCGGATCAATCGCGGGGAGCATGTCAGCAAACGCTCGCAGACACCCAATCAAGGTGTCCGCACTGTCAAACAGCGGCTCCTTGTCTTCCTGATTGTCCTTGTTGTACGCCAGTGGTTGTCCCTTCATCAGCGTCAGCAAGGCCACCAAATTGCCATTGGCACGACCACTCTTGCCACGCACAAGCTCAGGGACATCCGGGTTCTTCTTTTGCGGCATGATCGAGGAGCCAGTGCAAAAGCGATCTGGTAGTCGGATGAAGTCAAACTGAGCTGATGTCCAGAGCACCAACTCCTCCGAAATACGCGACAAATGCATCAGGCAGAGCGCGGTCGTTGACGCGAACTCAATGGCAAAATCGCGATCGCTGACCGCATCCAGCGAGTTCTCGCAGATGGCGTTGAACCCGAGCAAATCGCGAGTGACCTCACGGTCGATCGGATAGGAGGTACCGGCCAGGGCAGCAGCACCGAGTGGCATGCGATTGAGCCTGGCCCGGCCGTCGCGCAGGCGCTCCAGGTCTCTTAGAAGCATTTCAAACCATGCCATCACATGGTGTCCGAAGGTCACCGGCTGGGCGGTTTGCAGGTGGGTAAATCCAGGCATGATCGTGTCGGTATGCTGTGCGGCCAGATCAAGACAGCCTTCCAGTAGACGGCGCAGCTCGGTCTCTGCCTGATCACTGGCCTGGCGTAGCCAGAGGCGTAGATCGGTAGCTACCTGGTCATTGCGCGAACGCCCGGTGTGCAAACGCTTGCCAGCATCGCCGATCCGAGCGGTCAAAGCCGCTTCGATGTTCATGTGAACATCCTCGAGCTCTACCGACCACTCAAAACGACCGGCAACAATGTCGGCCTCAATCGCCGTCAAGCCCTCTTCAATGGCAGCCAGATCTTCGCCTGACAAGACGCCGCAGCCTTGCAACATGGCGGCATGCGCCCGTGAGCCCGCAATATCCTGCAGAGCCATGCGCTGGTCGAACCCGACAGAGGCGGTAAAGGCCTCGACGAACCGATCCGTGGACTCCTCGAAGCGGCCACCCCAGAGTTTGGCGCCCGTAGTTGCTGACGGGGCTGCTGACGGTTCCTTGGGTGGATCTGATCTATCGCTCATTATCGGGTTTCACAATTGGATGTCACGGTTCAATTTCACAATCACGCTGCACTGCACGATCTCACGACCAGTCTTTACACAACGCAGATTTCACTGTCAGCAGGTGACGCAATCGGAGTCAGCTTTCTGGTATTGCGCTTCGATGTCGGCCGCCTCTCTGATTGTGCGCCACGCTACGTATACTGCCCGGACGCGTCGCCACAGCACTTGTATATTAACGGTATGACTCAATCCATCCGCATCGCCACTCGCAAGAGCCCGCTTGCCATGTGGCAAGCCGAACATGTGCGCACTCGACTGCTGGCGGCACACGAAGGTCTTGAAGTCACCCTTGTGCCAATGACAACCAAGGGGGATCTGTGGCTTGAGACTCCGTTGTCGCGTATCGGTGGCAAGAACCTGTTCGTCAAGGAGCTCGAGCGCTCTTTGATGGACGGCAGAGCGGATATTGCCGTTCACTCGATGAAGGATGTGGCGGCTGAGCTGCCCGACGGTCTGAGCATCGTGACCGTTCTTGAGCGTGAAAATCCCTCGGACGCCTTGGTTGCCGGTGCCGGCAATAACAGCATCAAGGGTATCGATGATTTAGCGAACGGGGCCCGCATTGGCACCTGTAGCTTGCGTCGACGCTCCCAATTACTGGCGGTAAGGCCTGACTTGCACATCGGTATGTTACGAGGCAACGTGAATACGCGTCTGGCGCAGCTCGACGATGGCAAACATGATGCGATCGTGCTCGCCTCGGCAGGATTGCAACGCCTCGAGTTCAACGAAAGAATCAGCGCACAGCTACCCCATACGATCTCACTGCCAGCTATCGGGCAAGGCATTATCGGAATTGAGGCCCGTATCGAGGATCAACGGACACAGGCCTTGCTGGCTGTCTTGCACGACACCTCTGCGGCTAGACGTCTTGCCGCAGAACGCGCTGTGTCGCGCACACTCAATGGCGGCTGCTCAGCGCCCATAGCGGGGCACGCGACCCTTGTTGATGATCAGCTACAGATCACTGCCCGTGTGATTGATCTCAACGGCAAGGTCACTCTGGAGCACAAGGGCGCCACCCAGCTCTCGCCATCGAACAACGGCGATGACAGCCACGCTATTGCAGCGGCTGACACGCTGGGCTGCGAGGTCGCCAACGCCTTGCTGGCCCAGGGAGCACAGGCCCTGTTGGATGAAGCGGCCGCGTTGGTTGCCGAAGGTGCCTGAGGACGATAACAAGGGTCGCATTGAACGTGCCGCACGTGTCCTGATACTCAGACCGGAGCATCAGGCAACAGGCTTGATTACTGCCTGCCGGGCGCGCGGCCTCGAGCCAGTACCACTGCCGGCACTGACGATAGAAAAGAGCTGCCTGTCAATTGACGGAGCACCACCTGATAACGGCCTGGCTGTGTTTACCAGCGTCAATGCCGTGCACTATGCGAGCGGCCTCGGTGAGCTGCCGTGGCCTGACGTACAGGCAGTAGGTATCGGCAAGGCGACACATGCAGCTCTCTTGCAAGCAGGACAAGACACCGCCTGTGCTCCAGCGCCCCCGTATACCAGTGAGTCGCTCGTAAAGCAGTTACTGGATCACCCGCCAGCCGCGATGCGCTCGGGTGTAACGCTTGTCACCGGCGAGAACGGGCGAACCCTGCTGGTGGAACAGCTCGAGGCTGCTGGCGTCAACGTACGCTGCGTGCCCGTGTACCGGAGGTGTGTACCTGCATACGCTCCAGGCTACGTGACACAAACACTCGAGCCGGCACCAGACGTTATTCTTGTGCCAAGCAACCAGGCGCTGGACAATTTGTTGTTGCTGGCACGTCAGTGCGCTGCTCGCTTGCGCACCCTTCCCTTGATTGTGAACAGCAAACGCGCGGCAGACCATGCACGAGCCAGTGGTTTCACGGGCGCCATCCATGTCGCATCAGCGGCAGGTGACACTGGCCAGTTGAGGATTCTGGATCAGTGGATACACGATCAGACAAAACCGAAGACCTGAGCTGATAAGGCCACTATCCGCTATCCTCTTGGCCCAATGCGCGACAGGTGTGACCGAGATCGTCCCTGATACCCAAGCATCAAGTGATGAAGTGCGTGACCTGCCGATTGAGCAGCTCGCCACTCTGCTTCGCTGTGCGCTGGATGACGCTCACGCTCAATGGGGTTGTGTACTGACAACCAGGAGCGTGTCCAAGGGACAGGCACTTGTGGTCATCGATCGTGCCCAAGGCAACACGCTCGCGCTGACAGACACAGCGGCGCACACAGACGCGCTGCTGCTCGCTGCATTTGAACGCACTCGGCCTGTGTTTGCCAATCGAGTCACGCATCCGACATTGGCAGGCCTACCCGAGGGTTATCCTGCGATCGAGGCCTTCGCCTTGTTGCCGTGTCAGTACGCAAACAATACGGTCGCAGTCCTGTGCCTCGTCAATCCAAAGGACGCGTTTGCCTCGCCCATCGTCAATCGACTACATGCGCAAATGAGGCTGTTGGCTACTACAGCTGAATCGTTGACGCAGCACACGGTCAGTGACGAGCTCTCGGTCTATTTTCAACCTCAATGGAGACTTGATAACGGTTCACTCTATGGCCTTGAAGTGTTGACACGCTGGCACGGTCGGAGTGATTCGCTATCCACTCCACGCTGCCTCAGATCAATACAAGAACACGGAAAGATGCCTGTTGTGGGCTTTCAGATCATCACTCTTGCCTGTGAACATTGGGCTGCCTGGACTGCAGCGGATTTGATCGACGCTCACGTCACCATGGCCATCAACATCGCCCGTGAGCAGATTCTCGCAGCAGATTTCATCACTCAACTGCTAGAGGCTGTGAATACACACGACATTCAAGCGAGGCGAGTTGTACTGGAGATTCACGAGGATATCTGGCTCGATACGACGTGCCGAAACACACTGGAAGAAGTAGCGCGCAACGGATTCAGATTGGCTATTGACGGTTTTGGCACAGGCCAGTCCTCCTTGCCATCATTGGCACGTTTACCTGTTGATCAACTGAAGCTCTGTCACGCCTTCGGCTCAGGACTTGCCAATAACGCGGCGCGATATCCAGCCCCGGGCGAGAGCCAACTCGACGATGCGCATGATGGCACCTGGAACACCCTGTCCGGCATCGTGGAACTCGCACATTGCCTCGCGTTGCCTGTCATCGCTCAGGGTATTGAAAACCCGGCCATGCGCGAGGCTGCTGTCGCTGCCGGCTGCACAGCCTGTCAAGGTTACGGCCTTGTACCACCGCTACCCGCGACCGAGATACCTGCGTTGCTGGAGCAGGCCTCGCGCTGCGAGATGGATGCGCTCGCCCACTTCGTCAATCTGTCTGACGAGCGCTCAGCGCCCGCAGGTTCACGCATTCCCGGCCACCTTCTGGATTCGCCTGCCTGAGCCTTACACTTCGATGCCGAGCTCACTCCAGATCTTGTCCACCCGCTGTTTGACGCTGTCGTCCATGTGAATCGGCTCGCCCCATTCACGCTGGGTTTCACCCGGTAACTTGTTTGTGGCGTCCATACCCATCTTGGATCCAAGCCCTGATACCGGCGAGGCAAAATCGAGGTAATCGATGGGCGTTGAATCGATCATCGTGGTATCACGCATGGGATCCATCCTTGTAGTAATAGCCCAGATGACATCTTCCCAGGATCGGACATTCACATCGTCGTCCACCACGATCACGAACTTGGTGTACATGAACTGCCGCAAAAAACTCCATACACCCATCATCACGCGCTTGGCATGACCGGGGTACTGCTTTTTCATCGAGACCACGGCCATGCGGTACGAGCACCCCTCAGGGGGTAGATAAAAATCGACGATTTCCGGAAACTGCTTGACCAGAATAGGTATGAAGACCTCGTTGAGCGCAACACCAAGAATCGCTGGCTCATCCGGGGGGCGGCCGGTGTAGGTGGAGTGATATATCGGGTCGCTACGATGCGTCACTCGCTCAATCGTGAACACAGGGAAATGGTCCACCTCGTTGTAGTAGCCCGTATGATCGCCGAAGGGACCTTCTGCGGCGGTATCGTCTGGATACAAAAAGCCCTCGAGCACAAACTCTGCAGACGCCGGCACCTCAAGATCAGACAACGTGGCCTTGGCCAGGCGAGTGCGTGAGCCGCGTAGCAAGCCTGCAAAAGCGTGCTCGGACAAGGTATCGGGTACCGGAGTTACAGCCCCCAGGATAGTGGCTGGATCTGCGCCGAGAGCCACCGCTACCGGAAAAGGCTCACCAGGCCGTTCACGTGTCCAGTCGGCAAAGTCGAGAGCGCCCCCGCGGTGACCGAGCCAGCGCATTATCGTGCGGTTTGGCGCTATCACCTGTTGCCGGTAGATGCCCATGTTCTGGCGCTTTCGTGTGGGGCCACGCGTGCAAACCAACCCCCAGGTAATGAGCGGTCCGGCATCCCCGGGCCAGCAGGTCTGTACAGGCAGACGGCCAAGGTCAACCTCATCCCAGGTGTGCTCCTGGCAAGGCGCATCGCGCACTGTCTTCGGCGCCATGTCGAGCACCTTCTTGAAGATCGGCAAGGTGTTCCACGCGTCTTTGAGTCCCTTGGGCGGGTCAGGCTCCTTGAGAAAGGCGAGCAACTTGCCAATCTCACGCAGCGATTCAACGGTCTCCTCACCCATACCCAGCGCCACACGGCCCGGTGTCCCAAAGAGATTTCCAAGCAGAGGTATATCGCTTCCGACCGGGTTCTCGAACAAGATCGCAGGCCCCGCGGCGCGAAGGGTACGATCACAAATCTCTGTGACCTCCAGAACCGGATCCACAGGGGTGGACACCCGCACCAGCTCACCGGCGGCTTCCAGGCCTGCGATGAATTCGCGCAAGTCGTCGTATTTCATCGAGCTACACGCCTGAGCTCATGCAGCTACGCTCATGCTGCTTGATCAACGTCCAATCCGCTCTGCCTGAGCAAGGCGTCGATACTCGGCTCTCTGCCCCTGAACGCCACGTAGGATGTCATAGCCTTGCGCGAACCACCGCGCTCCAGTATTTCCTCGAGAAATGCCTGCCCGGCATCACGATCGAACAGCCCCTCTTCACGGAATCGCTCAAACGCATCAGCTGACAAGACCTCGGCCCACTTGTAGCTGAAGTAGCCCGCAGCATAGCCGCCGGCAAAAATGTGTGAAAAGCTGTTTGCAAAGCGATTGAATGTCGGAATCGGTGTAACAGCAACCGCTTCCCGCACCTTCTTCAGCGTAGCCTCGACATCAGCTGGCCCGCCCTCTTCCAGCGCTCGCGATTCGAGGTGCAAATGCATATCGAACAAAGAGAATTCCAGCTGTCGCACAAGCGCCATGGCGGCTTGAAAATCTCTGGCTTCGCGTAATGGCTCCAGCAAAGCATCAGGCAAGGACTCCCCGGTCTGGTAATGCGCCGCAATCATGTCAAGTGACTCACGCTCCCAGCACCAGTTTTCAAGAAACTGACTGGGCAGCTCTACCGCATCCCATTCAACACCACTAATGCCAGATACTCCTGCGACATCGACACGTGTCAGCATGTGATGGAGGCCATGACCAAACTCATGAAACAGTGTCGTGACTTCATTATGGGTCAGCAGAGCAGGATCATCGCCAACCGGTGGAGTCAGGTTGCAGGTGAGGTAGGCGATCGGAATTTGCACACCGTTCGATGTGCGCTGCCGGGACGCGCACACATCCATCCAGGCACCACCGCGCTTTTTCTCGCGCGCGTAGTTGTCCATGTAGAACTCACCGCGCACTTGACCCGTCTTGTCGTTTATACGGTAGAGGGCCACATCCGGGTGATACACATCGGCATCCGCTATCTGTTCAATGCTGACATCGAACAATCGCCCGACAATCTGGAACATTCCTGGAATGACACGTGAGGCCGGAAAATAAGGCTTCAGCTCTTCTTCAGACAACGAAAACGTATCCTGACGCAATCGCTCGCTCGCAAAAGACACATCCCAGGCTTGCAGTGAATCCAGCTCAAGCTTGCTCCTGGCAAACGCTTCGAGTTCTGCAAACTCTCTGCGCGCAGCGGGAACGGCACGTTGTGCAAGATCATCCAGAAAACTCATCACCTGTTCGGGTGAGCTGACCATCTTTCGCACGATCGACAAGTCCGCATAGGAGTCAAAACCCAGCATTCGAGCCTTTTCTGCACGCAAGCTCAAAATCTCTTGTATCAATGGCGCATTGTCCCAGCCAGCGCTGTCGGCATTCGACTCATCTACCCACTGATCGGAGGCACGCGTGCAAAAAGCGGTGTACAGCTGCTTGCGCAACGACCTGTCAGTAGCGAACGTCATGACGGCGTAATAGGTGGGGAATTGCAGGTCCAGCAACCATCCATCCTTGTCAGCCTGCCTGGCCCGTTCAGCGGCCGCCGCCTTGGCCGATTCAGGCAAACCGTCAAGACGATCTTCATCATCTATAAGCAGCTGCCAGGAATTGGTCGCATCGAGTACGTGATCCGAAAACTCGGTTGCAAGGCGAGACAAGGTGGTCGCTATTTCAAGATAACGCTGCTGTTTTTCTGCGGACAAAGCGATACCACTGAGTTCAAAATCGCGCAGATCGTTATCTATTTCGCGCTGCTCTGCATCGTTGAGCTGTGCATATTCAGTACTTTCTTTTAGTGCCAGTGTTGCATTATATAAACCCCGATTTTGCCCCAACTCCGTCCAGTATGTTGTCAGCTTCGGTAGGGACGCCTTGTACACCGCACGTAATCGATCACTGTTCATGACTGAATTCAAGTGTGATACGGGACTCCAGAACAGACTGAGCTGGTTGTGCGCATCTGACAAAGGCTGCTTTAGAGACGCCCATGAGACCGAGCCAGCCTCTGCCTTGGCGACAACGGAATCTACTGTGTCCTGGCAATGACCAAGAAGCTTTTCCAGGTCCGCTTCAATCTGTTCAAGATCAATGGACGAGAAAGCAGGACGAACAACCAGAGTTTCTTGCGACATGAGAACGGGCAACAGTGTGGTCAGAGGGCAGGCACGGGGATGGCTGTGGAACGCCGAGTGCACACCCGACGCCCCTACCCTCCTTACGATAGTTCAGACATCCAGATTGGACACACTGAGTGCATTGCGTTCAATGAACTCCCGCCGTGGCTCCACGTTATCCCCCATCAGCGTATCGAACACCTCATCCGCAGCGATAGCATCCTCGATACTGACCTGCAACATGCGTCGGGCTTGCGGGTCCATGGTGGTCTCCCACAGTTGATCAGGATTCATCTCACCCAGTCCCTTGTAGCGCTGTATTGACAAGCCCCTCTTGGACTCGGCAATCAACCACTCCATCGCTCCCCTAAACTCACTGACCTGTTCCACGCGATCGCCACGCGAGACGTAAGCACCCTCCTCCAACATGCCCTCGAGTTTGGTCGCTAACTCGGCAACACTTCGATAGTCAACGGAGCGCAAAAAACGACTGTCCAGTAGTGTCTCGTGATCGTTTCCGTGAATGCGTCGAGTCAGCACCAAACGATATGTCGGCTCGTCCTGAACTGCACTGATGGGCACTTCTTGCTTGTCATCGCCTGGCTGATCACTGTCTTCGCCTTCGGCAACTGATGGTGCAGCGATGACTTCCGGTTCCACAGAAGACCGGTACTGAGCGGTTTCTGGCAAGTGCACATTCAAAGACGCCACCAGATTGGCGCCGTATGCACCAAGGAGTTGCTCTGACCGAGTGCCATCCTCGGCAAGCGGCGAGATATTGACCATTGCCTCCAGAACGTCGCGGCCAAAGGTTCTCTGCAACCGATTGAACAAAAGCCCCACGCGCATGTACTCGACGGCCAAGGCTTCAAAGCTGCTGTCACTGATGGCCGGCGCTTCTGAACTCACGTGCAGGTGAGCCCCTTCCAGCGCGAGTTGCAGCAGATAGGAATTCAGCTCGGCATCGTCCTTTACGTAACGCTCCTGCTTGCCTTTCTTGACCTTGTACAAAGGTGGCTGTGCAATGTATACATGCCCGCGCCGGATGAGTTCAGGCATCTGACGATAAAAGAAGGTAAGCAGCAAGGTACGGATGTGAGAGCCATCGACATCCGCGTCCGTCATGATCACGATGTAGTGGTAGCGCAGCTTGTCAGGATCAAATTCATCGCGTCCAATGCCACAGCCAAGCGCCGTGATCAATGTGCCGACCTCGGCTGATTGGAGCATCTTGTCGAAACGCGCCTTCTCGACGTTCAGAATCTTGCCCTTGAGTGGCAAGATGGCCTGTCTTCTTCGGTCCCTTCCCTGTTTGGCTGATCCACCCGCTGAATCACCCTCCACCAGATAGATTTCCGACTTGGCCGGATCTCTCTCCTGACAGTCTGCCAACTTCCCGGGCAAACCGGCAATATCGAGTGCACCCTTGCGTCGTGTCATCTCACGCGCCTTGCGCGCTGCTTCCCTTGCTCGAGCGGCATCGACGATCTTGGCGGTGATATCCCGTGCTTCTGTTGGGTGTTCCTGCAGGAAGTCGCTCATGAATTCACCCAGAACTGACTCAACCGACCCCTTTACCTCGCTTGAAACCAGCTTGTCCTTGGTTTGCGATGAAAACTTGGGATCTGGCACCTTCACCGACAGCACCGCTGTCAAGCCTTCACGGGAATCATCTCCGGTTGCCGAAACCTTGGCCTTGGCAGCCGCCCCACTGGATTCGATGTACTGATTCAGCGTGCGCGTCATGGCGGACCTGAATCCTGCCAGGTGCGTACCCCCATCCTTCTGAGGAATATTGTTGGTAAAACAGTAGATGTTTTCCTGGTACGTATCCGTCCACTGAAGCGCTACCTCGACCACCACATCATCCTTGTCACCAATCGAATGAATCACCGTGGGATGCACGGGTGTCTTTTTCCGATTCAGGTGCTCTACAAACGCTCGTATCCCCCCTTCGTACTCGAAAAGATCGGTCTGATCGGTACGCTTGTCGGTCAACCGGATGCGCACACCACTGTTGAGAAACGACAATTCCCGCAGGCGCTTCTGGAGCACGTCGTACTCGAATTTTATGTTGGAGAACGTCTGTGCGCTGGGCCTGAAGTGAATGATGGTGCCCGTCTTGTCGGTTTTGCCATCAGGTGCCAACTCGGATACAGGAACACTTTCCTCGTAGCGTTGGCGCCAGATCTCGCCACTGCGATGAATGGTCAGCTCCAGCCATTCAGCCAAGGCGTTAACCACCGAGACACCCACACCATGGAGGCCTCCAGACACCTTGTAGGAATTGTCGTCAAATTTGCCGCCCGCATGCAGCACCGTCATGATGACTTCGGCAGCCGACTTTCCCTCACCTTCGTGGGTGTCGACAGGTATGCCGCGGCCATCATCAGACACAGAAACAGACTCATCGGGGTGAATGATCACCTCGATCTCCGAACAGTGACCGGCCAGGGCCTCATCGATGGCGTTATCGACGACTTCGAATACCATGTGGTGCAAACCGGTACCATCATCGGTATCACCGATGTACATGCCAGGCCGCTTGCGCACGGCATCAAGGCCTTTGAGGACCTTGATATTGGAGGAGTCGTAAGTATCTGGAGTAGCCGACTTGCTGCCGTCTTTCGGCAGATCATCAGCGGATTCCAGATCGGGTTCGTTGGAAATAGTGCTCATACAGATCATCGGTCACCGTAACCCTCCGATTGTACTACGCTCCGGCCTTGCCACCCCGCATCTGTATTGCCAGACCGCGATGGTCGCTACAGCGGTCGAGCAGGGCGTCGGGTATGGATGAAGCGCCGGTAACCAGTGCCTGGTGACCGGCGGTCAAGATCTGGTCTACCACGTGTTCAGCGTTATCGGCATCGAGTTCTGAGCCCAGATCATCGCACAGCACGATTGCCGTGCCGACCGTGTCATCACGCAGACAATCCAGTTGAGCGAGGTGCAATAAATGGACGAGCACTTTCTGTTGCCCACGCGACAAGTGTTGGCGAGCGAGTGTTTTGTCGGCACGGACGAGGAGGTCAGCGCGATGCGGCCCATCGGTGGTCGTCCGCATACGCCGATGAGTCTCCAGGCGCGTTCCAAGTGCCTCTTCAAGCGACTCGGATTGATCCCAGCCAGACCGCATTTCCAGTTCCATGTGGAACGGAAAATCAATACTTTGCGCCCGTTTCTTGACGTGAAGCGCTAAGTTTTTTGAGTAGTGCAAACGTAACTCGGACAGCCGACTACCCTCGGTCGCCAAGGCCGGGTTCCAGCTATTGATCTCGTCATCCGATGCATGGCGTCGCAAGGCTTCATTCCGCTGGGTCAATGCTCGTCGATAACGCCGCCACACCTCCATGAAATCTGGCGATCCATGAAAGCAGCCCCAATCCAGAAAACGACGTCGCTCTTCAGGGCCTTGCTCTATCAAACGATGACTATCAGGCGTGAGTGCCTTGACCGGCATCAGGCGAGCGACCGCAGAGAAGGACGTGGCTGTCTCAAAGTCCACGCGCAACTGCACTTCACCGTCGCGTTGCCTCGAAAGACCGCAACGGTGCTCTGAGCCGTTGCGAGGGTCTCGCAGTTGGGCAGCCAGGGTCAGTGCATCCTGATCAAAGGAGAGGTAGTCACGAACTCGCCTGGTACGGAAAGTATGCCCACTGGCAAGGCAGTAGATAGCTTCAAGCACGCTGCTCTTGCCAGAGCCATTGCTACCGGTCAATAACGTCAGGGCAGGGTGGGGCTCCAGCACCAAACCATCCAGATTTCGAAATCCACTGGCCGCAAATTGGTTTATGAGCATGCCAGGGGTGCTAACAGCCGATCATTGGTGCGGGCTCGGTCGCCCTACAGGCGCATGGGCATGACAACGTACTTGCAATCAGCACTGCCATCCGGAACTATCAACAGGCTGCTACCGCTGTCCTTGAGGATCAAGCGAACCGACTCTGTATCTATCGCCCCCAGTGCTTCCAGGAGGTAGGTCACGTTGAATCCGATTTCGGTGGATTGCCCCTGGTAGTCCACCTCCAGCTCGTCGATGGCTTCTTCCTGTTCAGGGTTGTTACTGGAAATGGTCAATACACTCTGGTCCAGTGTTAGTCGCACACCCCGGTATTTCTCGTTGGAAAGCACCGATGCCCGTGTAAGAGATTGACGCAGACTTTGAGTGTCCATCACCAATTCCTTGTCACCGTCGATCGGTATGACGCGCTTGTAGTCCGGGAAACGACCATCAACCAATCTCGTGGTCAAGCGGACATCAGCAACTGTCGCCTGAAGTTGTTGATCAGTCAGGTGCAACTCCACCGTGCCATCATCAGGAGCGACACTGAGTACCTTGGTCAATTCTCCGACACTTTTGCGCGGAATAATCGCTCGGACGGGTGTCTCCGGAGATACGTCTGTGCTGACTTGAGACCACGCCAATCGGTGCCCATCGGTAGAAACACAGCAAACACGCTCTGATCCAATTTCTACCAGCATGCCGTTCAGATAGAAACGCACGTCTTGTTGAGCCATTGAGAACGCTGTTGCTCGCATGGCTTCGCGTATTGATTCAACCGGCAGCACAATTTTTTGCCCGCCCTTCAACGGTTCAGATTCCGGGAATTGTTCTGCTGGCAGGGTCGCCAGTGTGAAGCGACTACGCCCGGCCTTGAGTACGAGTTTCTCACCGGTCACTTCCACATTCAGACGCGCCTGTTCGGGTAAATGTCTGCAAATCTCCAGCAGTTTGCGAGCAGGCACCGTAATCGAACCAGGTTCATCGACGGCAATTTGCGTCGTGGAACAGAGTTCTATTTCGCCATCGGTCGCTGTCAGCGTAATCCCGCTGTCTGTGCAGCCAAACAACACATTGCCGAGTACGGGTTTGGTTTGTCGACGCTCGACAGCACCTGCAACTTGCTGCAGTGGCTCAAGCAGGGACTCACGTTGTGCACTGAATTTCATCGAGCAAGTAAGAGAGAGTTTGAAAAGGAATACTGACTTGATTATTACTGTTATTAGCCTCTGTCAAAACAGTGCATGAGTCACAAAACTGTTTTACATTCAGCAGCTTATCGCAAGTACAAGGTCGGTATTTGTCGACTGTGTTCCAGTGTTGATCCTGTGGATGAATTGGGGATTAGATGAAACCTGTCCATTGATCTTTGAACACGCGATCGCTTATCCACAACTTTGACAAGGTTCATTCACCGCACCGGAAACTGTCTGCAGCTGGATCGTGACAGGCTCAAGGCAACAATTCCAGTACGACACGCGAGGGTGTTCAAACTGTGCCCATTGCAGCGGCTCAGCTGGACAGGGTGCGCAGCAGGTTTGAATAGTCTTCGCGTATGCCGGTGTCAGACTCTCTGAGCTCTGCGACCTTGCGCACCGCATGCAGAACTGTGGTGTGGTCTCTACCGCCAAAGGATCGACCGATTTCAGGCAGGCTGCGAGTGGTGAGCTCCTTGGCCAGTGCCATAGCGACTTGTCTTGGGCGAGCGATAGAGCGCGAGCGAGTCTTTGCGGACAAGTCAGCGAGTCGAATGTTGTAGTACTCGGCAACGGTCTTCTGAATGTTCTCTATGGTGACTACACGGGCCTGCACAGCAACAAGATCAGCGATAGCGCGTTTGGCAAAGTCCAGCGTCACAGGCTCGCCCATCAGCTGGGAGTTGGCGATAACTCGCCTTAGTGCACCCTCCAACTCACGCACATTGGAGCGGATCTGCTTGGCGATGAAAAAGCTGACTTCACTGGGAAGTTCAACACCGACCTGCTCAGCTTTACTGTTGAGAATAGCGACCCGCATCTCCAGCTCAGGCGGCTCGACCGAGACCGTCAGCCCCCACCCGAAGCGAGTCTTGAGTCGGTCCTCCAGACCCTTGACTTCCTTGGGGTAGCGATCGCAGGTCAACACAATCTGCTGACCGCCTTCAAACAAGGCGTTGAAGTTGTGAAAGAACTCCTCCTGAGTCTGATCCTTGCCAGCAAAGAACTGCACGTCATCGATCAGCAGGGCATCCAGACCCCGATAGAATTGCTTGAAGCGATTGATCTTGCTGTGCTGCAGTGCACTGACCATTTCGCCGACATAGCGCTCGGAGTTAAGGTACATGACCCGCGCATCCGGCTTTTGACGCACGATTTCGTTGCCGATCGCCTGCATGAGGTGGGTCTTGCCAAGACCCGATGAGCCGTAGATCAGGAACGGGTTGTAGGCACGTCCTGGTTCCTGTCCAATGCGCAGGGCAGCGGCGCGACCAAACTGGTTCGACTTGCCCTCAACAAGATTGTCGAAGGTGAATTCCGGGTCAAGATTGGATGCATGCGAGCTTGGGGCGCTCACGGTAACGACTTCACTTTTCTCAGGGGGTTGGCGACTCAGATTGGCCGTTGCGCCGCCTCTTGACCCGACAGACTCTGCAGCCAATACAGGCGCTACTTGTAGCCCGGAACCGATCACCAACTCAACGGTGACTGCATCGGGTCTGGATAACAGTGAGGCAATTTCCTGAATGCGAACCAGAAAGTTGTTGCGCACCATGTCCCGCACAAAACGGTTCGGTGCCATGACCTTGAGCCGAGAGCCCTCCCTGACGGCGTGCAGAGGCCGTATCCAGGTATTCAGGTTCTGCTCGGACAGCTCCGCTTCAAGTTTGGACAGACACTGGGCCCACAGAACGTCGTTCAAATCAGGATCTCCTTGTAAATGCCTGTCTGTCGCCCGGATTCAGGGTGCTGGAGTCACAGTCAGCCTGAGGCTGTGTGTCGCTCATTAGGCTGGTCATCAGGCGTCGCGAGCGTCAGACCGTAGCGACTCAATAGTAGTCGCATAACCCACGTGGCGTTGTCTGACAGGTTCGTTTTTTTTCCGGGAGCTGGGCCAGCTGCAGCGCTGGCCGTGGAACCCCCGTGGTTGTCAATAAACAAGCACCCAGTGCTGTTGTGCTGGATAAAATATATTGACCTAAGTCTTCGGTAGTCGTACACTTGCGGGTTCCCTGACAGACCGTGGCGCTACGCCACGAAAGCCGCGACGTCCCATGAAAAGAACCTATCAGCCGAGCAAGATCAAGCGAGCTCGCACCCACGGCTTCCGTGCACGCAAAGCCACTCGTGGCGGGCGCGCTGTGCTTGCCGCACGTCGTCGCAAGGGCAGGGCGCGTCTCAGCGCCTGATCCAGTCGGCGCGCAACTCGGCGATTCGCGACAGGAACCGGACGACTTCAGATTCCCGCGCGAGGCCCGTTTGCTCGACGGTGCAGCCTTTGGTGTTGTATTTCGTCGTAATCGTCGACTGAGTGATCGATACTGGACCTTGTTGGCCTGTGATGTGTCGGAAGGGGGTGCTCGTCTCGGCTTGGCAGTTGCCAAGAAAAGAGCGCGCAGAGCCCATGATCGCAACCGGATCAAGCGTGTGGCCAGAGAGTCTTTTCGCCACCACCGCAGCTCGCTCGGGAACAGACACGTTGTCCTCATGAACCGGGACGCAGCGTGCACGGCCTCACCAGCAGAGCTCAGAGCGGCACTTGAAAAGTTGTGGGCGCAGCTGATAGCGGGCAAGGCTCGATCATGAGCGGGCACAACGAAAGAGGCATCATCGGTTCCGCTGTTCTCGGCTCGATCCGGATCTACCGACGCTGGGTAAGCCCCTTGCTCCTACCACGGTGTCGGTTTTATCCAACCTGTTCTGCCTATGCACTCGAAGCGATAGAGGTTCATGGAAGCGTGCGCGGCACCTGGCTTGCTGCGCGCCGCGTCTGTCGCTGTCATCCTTTTCATCCAGGCGGGGTAGATCTGGTACCCGAAAGCCACCCACGCCCTGTATCGGAAACGACCTGACAATGGAAACCCAACGACTGTTTCTGTATCTGGCGCTTGGCTTTCTCAGCCTGATCATCTATCAGACCTGGCTAGCCGAATACCACACACCTCAGGTACCGGTAACCGAGCTTGCAGCAGAGGGGCAGAGTACTGTTGCGCCTGCGCTGGATGCACCTGGCGCGCCCGCTGCGCCTGCGGGGAGTTCAGTTACCGCCGCTGACCCTGTGGTGGCTACCGTTGATTCTGCACAGGTTTCAGTACGCACTGATCTTGTCGCCTATCAGATCGATTCCCTCGGCGCTACCATCACCCGGGCAGACTTGCTCGAATACGGTATCGATGTCGATAATCAGTCTGAACCGTTTACCCTGGTCAGCAGAGAGCCCAATCGATTTTTGGTCGCAGAGTCTGGTTTGCAAGCGGCCGGTGACAATCCAGCGCCGACGCATCGTGAGCTGTTCAGGCCTGAAGCTGAAGAGTATGTGTTGGGTAATGATCAAGACACACTCGATGTACCCTTTCACTGGGAATCGGGCACCGGTATCAAGGTCACCAAGACACTGAGCTTTTCGCGAGGAAGTTATGAGGTTGGTGTTTCCTACCGCGTACAGAATTCAAGCGATGCACCCTACACCTTTAATCAGTATCGCCAGCTCAAGCGCAAGCCTGCCACTTCAGATGAGCGTCAGCAGTTTGTTCATACCTATATTGGCGCGGTCTACAGCAATCCTGAAGACGTCTACCAAAAGTATGACTTCGGCGACATGGAGGATGAAAACCTCGACGTTGATGTAACTAACGGATGGGTGGCGATGATTCAGCACTATTTTGCGACCGCCTGGATACCAACGGCAGATGAGGTCAATACAGCCTACTCACGTCATTTGCCTGGAGAAAACCGTTATCTGGTAGGGATGGTGTCAGCTGCGACTACTGTGGCGCCTGGCGCAGAAGCTTCCATGCAGACCAAGGCGTTTATCGGACCCAAGGTTCAGGACATTCTGGAACAAGCTGCACCGAACCTCAGGTTAACGGTTGACTACGGCTGGCTGACCATCCTTGCCCAGCCCTTGTTCTGGCTTTTGAAAACCATTCACGGCTTCATCGGTAACTGGGGCTGGTCAATCATCCTTGTGACCTTCTGCATCAAGGCTGTGTTCTACAAGCTCTCTGAAGCGAGCTACAAGTCCATGGCGCGGATGAAAGCGCTGCAGCCAAAACTTGCCAGTCTCAAGGAGCGACACGGTGATGATCGTGCGGCCATGGGGCAGGCCACCATGGAGCTCTACAAGAAAGAGCGGGTCAATCCGCTTGGCGGGTGTTTCCCGATGCTGATTCAGATCCCAGTGTTCATTGCCTTGTACTGGACCCTGCTGGAATCCGTAGAGCTGCGTCATGCGCCATGGATGCTGTGGATCAAGGATCTGTCGATACGCGATCCGTTCTTCATCCTGCCGGTGATCATGGCGGCGACCATGTATCTGCAGCAGAAACTCAATCCGGCACCGGTTGACCCGATACAGCAGAAGGTCTTTCAGTTTCTACCGCTGATCTTTGGTGTGTTCTTCGCCTTTTTCCCCGCAGGTCTGGTTCTGTACTGGGTGGTCAACAACACGCTTTCCATCGCGCAGCAGTACTACATCACACGACATGTCATAGGCGATAACCCCGAGCCACCCAAAGACAATGGCAAACCGGGTCTGATGGGGCGGCTCGCTGCGATGGCCGAACGCGCCAACAACGCTCAGGCTTCGGCGACATCCACAGATCTGCCAGTCAGCTTGCAGTCCGACACGCCCTCTGATGTGCAGAATGAAGCCACTGATCAACCGTCAGCGAGTCAATCGGCAGATGCGGGCAACGAACCTGCCGCCGGTGGCACGCCTGTGCGCAAACGCAAGAAAAAAGGCAAGAAGGGCGGCAAGCGCTGATAGAACGTGTCTGATGACGCGTGATGTCGCTGATACGATTGTCGCCATAGCGACCGGTGCCGGGCGTGCCGGTATCGGTATCGTCAGAGTCAGCGGCCCTCAAGCGCCCGCTATTGGACAGGCGATAACCGGCGTTGAGCTGCAGGCTCGACAAGCGCACTACGGACCTTTCTCCGGCACTGATGGCGAAATCGTGGATGTCGGTATTGCCCTGCAGTTTGCTGCACCGCATTCCTATACCGGCGAGCATGTACTCGAGCTGCAAGGTCACGGAGGTGCCGTCGTTCTCGATCGCGTCATGCAACGCGTTTGTGAGCTCGGTGCACGTCCGGCGAGGCCGGGTGAATTCAGTGAGCGCGCCTTTCTCAACGACAAACTCGATCTTGCTCAGGCAGAAGCCGTTGCTGATCTGATAGATGCCTCATCCGAAGGTGCAGCCAAAGCTGCAATCCGAGCGATTTCCGGGGATATGTCGCGTGATGTGGATGCCATCGTCGATGAGTTGATCGCGCTGCGGGTCTGGCTGGAGGCAGCGCTGGACTTCAGTGAGGAGGAGATAGATTTTCTGGCCGATACGTCTCTTGCGCAGCGAGCCTCGTCACTGGTCGACGCATTTGATCAAGTGCTGGCAAAAGCAGGGCAAGGTCAACGACTGCGAGACGGACTGACAGTAGTCATAGCCGGCCGGCCGAATGTGGGCAAGTCCAGCTTGCTCAATGCCCTTGCACAAGCCGACACAGCCATTGTTACCGACGTGCCAGGTACCACGCGAGATGTGCTCCGCGAGGACATTCTGGTTGGTGATATCCCGGTGCGCATGGTGGATACGGCGGGCCTGCGTGCAACACAGGATGCCGTGGAACAGATCGGTATCGAGCGTGCATTGCAAGCAGCAGCCGACGCTGACCATGTACTACTCGTGCTCGATGCGAGTGAGCCGCGGTGGCCGGATGATCCCCTACCTGTCGGTGTCCCAGTCACCATAATTCTCAACAAGCTAGATCTGGTGAACGCTGATGTCGAGCTTTCGTCCGTGCCCGGTCACTCGCCTGTAGGTGCTGAACGGCCCTGTCTGTCGATTTCGGCCAAGCTCGGTGAGGGGCTCGAGCAACTGCGTCAACACCTGGTCGGACTTGCTGGCCGTGACACCAGCATTGGAGGGGTATACCTGGCTCGACGACGGCACATCGTTGCTCTGCAAGAAGCACGAACGGCCACCGAGGCAGCACTTGCGCGCCTGCAATCGAGCGAGCTCCCCGAACTCGCCGCTGAGGAGCTTCGCGCCGCACAGCATGCCCTCGAGTCGATCACCGGCCGCTTTGATGCCGATGATCTGCTCGGGGCGATATTTGGATCGTTTTGTATCGGGAAATAGTGAAAAGGTGGCCGAGCGAGCACCCGCTAGTTCTCTGGCAGCAGATCCGGCAGGAAGGTCGTGATCGCCGGGAAGTTCCACAGGATGATCAAGCCGACGACCTGAATCAGTACAAACGGCCAGATACCCTTGTAGATGTCGCCAGTGGTCACGCTCGGTGGGGCCACTCCGCGTAAGTAAAACAGAGCAAATCCGAAAGGGGGTGTTATGAAGGAGGTCTGCAGATTGACCGCAATCAGTATCGTGATCCACTCAGGTGGCATCAGTGCAGGATCAGCTGCGTAGATAACGGGCCCGACGATCGGGATCACGATGAAGATGATCTCGATGAAGTCGAGCACAAAGCCGAGCAAAAATAGTACAGCCATGACGGCCAGAAGCAAGACGCGCGGATCCTCGATGGCACGCAAGGCCTCCTGGATATAGTGTTCGCCGCCGTAGCTTCGTATGGTGAGGCTTAAAAACAGCGATGCCACCAAAATCATGAATACCATACTGGTGACCTTGGTGGTTTCACGCACCACCGGTGTCATCACACCCTTGCTGAACAGTGTCCAGCAGGAGAACAGCAAACCGAATATCGCGACGTGGTAGGCCACAATAGTCACCCCGATGGCAATCTGATCCTCAAGATCAATCGAGTCGAGTGACATGCGCAAATCAAAATTGCCGCGCATCAGCAACATGATGATGACTGCAAACGAGGACCAGAGAATTACGCGAGTGGCTGCCTTGTTGCCACCTGACAAGCGGGCAGCCGCCAGCATGATTGCGCCAGCTGCGCCAAGCCCTGCTGCAGGTGTTGGACTTGTAATACCACCCAGAATGGATCCGAGTACCGCAACGATGAGGATTACAGGAGGTGAGACAACGCGTAGCACCTCGACATCCCCCAGTCGCCCAAGCGCCGTCTTGAGTCCGTACAGGATGAGCAGTGTGGGTATGCCGTAGGCGAGAAAACGATAGCCTGCGGACTGTTCAGTACCGAGTACCAGCAGGTCTACGGCTACGTAAGCGACAACACCAGCCAATCCGACGAGTATCGGGAGCCGTGAAAGCAGCGGTCTTAGCGTCAAGGCAAGGCCCATCAATACCACACCACCGGTTGCGACCATCATGGTGCCGTGGGATAGCAAGCCGGTACTGGTTACCGAATCCTGTGCGTCAACGATGCCGAATGAGGCAAGGGTTATCCACAGAGCGACCATCGCCACCAGTGGACCGAGTACGAGCAAGATCAGCAATCCGGTGCGCTGATCATAGTGCTTCGCAACGTCAAACCTCGAGCTGTCATCATCGGCGAAGGCAATGGGGGGTGCAGCACCCGGTCTGAGCAACGCGTAGCCAAAGGCATAGGTGGCGTACAGGAGTGCGAGCACCACGCCCGGTATGAACGCCGCCTTGAACAGCTTGCCGGTAGACAGAACTGCAGGCTCACCGAGCATCTCCAGAACTGACACGCCCAGCTCGTTTGCGCGGTTCTCCTGTCCAATGGAGTACATGTCACCGACTATCGAGCCGAGCAACACGATCACGATTGACGGTGGAATGATTTGCCCAAGGGTGCCGGAGGTCGCGATGACTCCGGTTGCAAGGGACTTTGAGTAGCCTGCGCGCAGCATCGTCGGCAGTGCGATAAGGCCCATCGTGACTACGGTTGCTCCCACCACACCGGTACTTGCCGCCAGCAAGGTACCGACAAAAACCACGGCTATGGCAAGCCCCCCTGGCAGGGTGCCAAAGGTACGCGCCATGGTGGTCAACAGGTCCTCGGCAATACGCGAGCGCTCAAGCGCAATACCCATCAAGACAAACAGGGGCACGGCGAGCAGAGTTTCGACGTTGCCACCAAAGGCACGGGCAAACACGCCTTGCGACCAGGTCGATATGGTCGACAGAAAAGCCCCCTGCCACCCGTCCGGTAACACCGGCACCATCTCGACAGTACCGCGGTAGGTCTGTTCCACCATCAACAGGCCGTTGGCAGACATCACGGCGATGATGGCGAAACTTATGACCGCAGAGCCACCGATGGCAAAGGCCACCGGAAAGCCGGACAGAATGCCGAGAAACAGGCAAACGAAGGTAATGATCAGCGCAACTTCAACGCCATCGAGTCCGAAAAACATCAGTGCGTACCTCGGTCACTGTGTGCCGTAGCAGCATTTACAGGGATGATGTTGTCAACAAGGCTTGCGTCAATCGCGGGGGTGACGTCAACCTGGTCGGCCTGAATGTGGCTTTCAATTTCATGCTCACGTTCAAGCAGTGCCCAAAGATTGCGCAAGAAAAAGGCGATGGCCTGGATAAAGAGCAGAGCGGCAAAGATTACGATAAGAATCTTGAACGCCCAGACCCAGGTGAATTCGGCGGTGCCTGAAGATTCAAACTTGAAGCCGCGCCAACTGGCTTTGTCGCTGAAGATGTTCAGCGGTCGTTGCCTGAAAAGAGAATTGGCAGCCAATGGCCATGAGAACCACCACAGCAATACGGTCAAGGGCAGCATCAGGAACAGTGAGCCGAGCAAATCAATCCAGCGACGGGCGCGGTATCCAAGATTGCCGTAGACCAGATCCACACGCACATGCCCACCCTCGATGAAGGTGTATGCAGAGGCAAAGGCAATGAGGATGGCGTTGTAGAACTTGAGCTGACCGGACAACCACTGCAGCTCTTCGGTGAACAGGCCGATGCCAAAGGGTGAGAAGAGAAGTTCGTTGCCACGAAAGACCTGACCCATCACGATGATCATCACCTGCTGCAACATCAGCAGTAAAACCACCCAGCAGGCAGCCTGTCCCACACGGCGATTGAAGCTTTCGAGAGTGGTCACCGTGCCGATCAAAAAGCGCCTGCTCAGGAGGCTGGCGACGGTTATCAGTAGCAACAGAGCGATCATCATCCACAGAAAGTCTGCAGATTGCCCGGCAAGCGTCAGCGCACTCATGCGCTCTTTTAGGGTCTCGAGCTGCCACCACTGCAAGATATTGACGGGTAGCAAAAGCAGATTCAGAAAGCCTGTGGCAAGCCCGCTTAATAAGGTCATTCCCATTCGTGTCGCGACTCCTGAACGAAAACAGGCCCGCGCACAAGGCGCGGGCCCGCAGGTACAACGTTAGTCAAACCGAAAGACTGAGGATCAGCCCATTACGCGGTCACGTTGAGCTGTGTAGGCACCTGAGGATAGGCCGTTCCAGCGTGATGACAGGCGCATGGCTTCTTCAACGGATGCACGCGTCTTGGCAAACAGCTCGTCATCCATGTTCTCGTCGAGGGTTTCGATAGCTGCCTTGCCGAAGGCATCCCAGACATCGTCGGGGAATTCCTTGGCCTCGACTCCACCGGCGATCAACCGGTCGAGTGCCTGTGAATTGTTGGCGAGGAACTGGTGCAGGTTCCAGGAATTCGCGGCAGCAGCTGCGATTTCGATGGCCTTTTGGTGAGCCGGAGAGAGCTCCTCCCAGCGATCGATGTTGGTCGCAACCGACAGACCTGCGCCCGGCTCATGGAAGCCAGCCGTGTAGTAGATCTTGGTGATTTCCTGAAAACCGATCTTCTCGTCAGCCCACGGCCCGATCCACTCGGTGCCGTCAATGGCGCCTGAAGAGAGCGCTTGATAGATCTCGCTACCGGCGATGGTCTGTACGGAAGCACCCAACTTGCCGAGCGCCTTGCCACCGAGGCCAGGCATACGGAATTTCAGGCCCTTGAAATCATCGGCGCTGTTGATTTCCTTCTTGAACCAACCCCCTGCCTGGGGACCCGTCTGGCCTGCCAGGAAGCTGACAAGACCCAACTCTTCCCCGACTTCGCGGTGCAGCTCGTGTCCGCCCATGTGGTAGTACCAGTTGTTCAGCTCCAGCGGGGTCATGCCGAAGGGCACGGCAGTGAAGAACGCCATGGCCGGGTGCTGACCAACGTAGTAGTAATCAGCGGCGTGGTACATGTCTGCTTGACCTGAAGCGACAGCGTCGAATACCGCGGGGATGCCGGATACCAGCTCGCCGTTGGCCTTGAGGTCGATTTCAAGGGTGCCATCAGTGATCGAGTTGACCGCGTCGGCAAAGTACTGCGCCGCATCGTGCACCCCAGCCAGCCCGCGGCCCCAGGAGGTGACCATCGTGAGTTTTTCGCGGCCCTGAGCGAGGGCCGGCGCGCCGGAGACGAGCCCCGCGCCTGCAACAGCGGCGACACTGGCACCCGCGGCGCCTGATTTCAAAAACTTGCGTCGTGACATAAGTAGATGGACTCTAAAGAGTGAGAATCGGCATACCTGCAACAGCAGGTTGTGAGTAGTTCGACCGGATCGAGACATCGCCGGGACTAGCTGATGAGAAGGTTAACCAACCTTGTCGTCTCCGTCTAGTTAGTTCGTCCAGCACGTCACAGGCTTGGTGATTTCTGTCACGTTTTCGCGAGCGTCTCTGACCTTGATCAAAGGTAGACCGTCTGCCGGATTCGCAAGTTCAGACATCACCGTCGTGCCGATTGGCAAGGCGCTGCAGACCGGCACGTTGGGTCTGGGTGAGGCTCTGGATGACACCCGTGCCACGTTGGCGTTTGAGTCCGGTGTGCCGACCTGGAAAGAGGCTCAACAGGCTCTTGAGGTTCGCTTGGGTCGCACCCGGTGGATGACAGCAATGGTGAGGTGCTGTTTGTTTTGATCTTGACCGGAACTCCCGAGCCAGTCTGCATCGTGTAGCGTAAGGGTTTTGTAACGTTCTCGGAAACCTCATGAATCAGTACGACCTCGAGGATCGAACCGCTGTCATCAC
Organism: uncultured Granulosicoccaceae bacterium; assembly: GCA_937922675.1. Classification (GTDB taxonomy): domain Bacteria; phylum Pseudomonadota; class Gammaproteobacteria; order Granulosicoccales; family Granulosicoccaceae; genus Granulosicoccus. The sequence continues at coordinate 135,056 of CALAJN010000014.1, read as the reverse complement.
CGGTGGCGGCCAGGGAATTGGCTTTGCCGTCGCCAAGCGCATGGCTGCCTCGGGCGCCAAAGTGCTCTTGTGGGACCGTGATGAGGCAGTCGCAGAGAGCGCAGCACGAGCGCTTGGCGAGCGGGCTCAGGCATATGAAGTGGATGTATCCGATGTGGCTGCGATCGATACACTCACTGCCCGGTGTATCGATGAGCACGGACGCATCGATGCATTGGTGACCAGCGCGGGCATCACGGGGCCGAATGTACCGACGATTGATTACCCGGCAGAGGCCTGGCAGAACGTCATGGAGGTCAACCTCAATGGGGTGTTCTACTGTTGCCGAGCAATCATCCCGCACATGCGCACAAGAGGTTATGGCCGCGTGGTGAATATCGCCTCGGTTGCTGGCAAGGAAGGCAATCCGAATGCGCCGGCGTATTCAGCCTCCAAGGCGGCTGTGATCGCCTTGACCAAGTCGCTTGGCAAGGAGCATGCGGACATCGATATCGCCGTGAACTGTGTGACACCTGCAGCGGCTAAAACACGGCTGTTTGATCAGATGACTCAGGAGCACATCGACTTCATGCTGTCCAAGATTCCGCGCGGTAGATTCCTGCAGGTGGACGAGGCGGCGACGATGATCACTTGGCTGTGTACCGAGGAGAATTCCTTCACAACGGCGTCCTCGTTTGATCTGTCTGGTGGCCGTGCGACCTACTGATCCCGGCGGGGTTTGCGCGTAGCGAGCCACACGCCAGCGACCGCGGGGTGACCAGGGCTACTGTCCCGGCAAAGCTGCCTGTATGCATGGCAGTCCACGCACACCCGAAGTACATCACCTGTAATGGCGTCCCACTCGGCTGATCGTAGCGAGTCACTGCCCTTGGCAGCGCATGCCATTGACTTGTCATCGATTGCACCGGTGCCTGCCAGGGATCTACGTCGTGTGCGCTCTAGCCATGGGCTTGTATTACCGCGCCAGTTATCCTGACGCGCACAAAAGCGCCACTGGCCTTTGGCTCAGTGGCGCGCTGTGTGCACTGCCTGTCAGTGGTCCCTGGAGGTAGACCAGATGGGTGCCTAGCTTCGTACGTTGACAAGGTTCACAACGCTGTCGATATTCGGGAACGATTTTGCCACCCGCTCTGCTGCCGCCTTGTCGACGCCGTTGGCGTTGCCAATCAATGTGACAGTGTTGCCGCGAACCATGGCGGTGATGTTGCCGTCGCCGCGTACCGCTGAATTGACGTCCTGCAGAAGGCTGCCAGAACTGGTGATGGCAGTGGCGGGGCCTGCGAGGGCAGCTACCGAGGCGAAAACGACAGCGGTTGTGATGTGACGTACTTTCATGGCAAGGCTCCGATGATTATGTGGTTGAATTCGGTCGAAGAGCTGTGCTGTGTGCACTGCCTGTTTCGATGAGTTCAGTATCGGTGCTTGCTGTTGCCAAGGTGTTGTCGGGAATATACAGCGGCGTAAACTGGAGGCTTATTGCCGATCGGGCGCCTTGTTTTCCTCGGTCCAGGGAACAACGCGGTCTACTTGCATTCTGTAGCCGGACTCTGCCAGGTCGCTCATTACCGTCTCGGTTGTGATCGTGCCAATCGCCCAGACTGGATCCCAGGTGGACTGTATTTCAACGGTGGTGTCCGCGAAGGCGTGTACTACCTGGTTTGCCGGTGGCGGCGGCATGTGAATGCACGCGCCGTAGTAGGGGACCAGCAGAAATTCATCGAGTGATGTATTTCCGTCGAAATCAAGGGGCACCACATAGCCTGCGATGCGTACTTCCTGCCCGTCGAGCTCGGGCACGATCGGCGCGTAGGTTGATTGCTCATCAAATTGCGCCAGGCGAGCATTGGATTCGTCACTGCCGTCAAAGAGTTTGTCGATCTCTTCACGCGTCATGTCAGCCAGTGGATCGAAGGGCTCGAAGCCTTCTGGTACAAGGTCAAACCAATCGATGGGAGCAACACTCTCCAGAACGGTTGATTCATTGTCATCCTTTGACCACCACCATGCGGTTGCAGCGACCGAGAAAGTGAGCAATCCGGCCAGAGCTGCTATCTGTAGAAATCGATGTTTCATCGGCGTATGCCTCATCGTCTGGTGTCGTCTTCGACTGGAGGGACGGTTATTCGTTCGTGGGGGTGCAAGAGTGAAACGTGTGTGGGACAGTGGTCGTGCCTGATCGTCGGTAGAGTGTGTGGCAGGGGTCTCATGTTCGCTGTGCCATCCCGTCTGCCAGTGATTGCCGATAGGCACGCCATGCGGGTATAGCCCCTGCAATGATAGCGCCGACCAGAATGGCGATGCACAGCAACAGCTCCGACACGCCAGGCAGGTGACTCGGTAAATCCATGCCGAAGCGCGTGCTCAGAATGGCGCTCACCAGCTGAATGGTCAATTGATGCAGTACAAAGCCGGCTACGATGCCGGCAAGTGCAAGCAGGGTAGATTCCAGGCACAACAAGCGGAAGATTGTGCCGGGCGATGCGCCAGCTGAGCGCAGGATGGCCATCTCCCGACGCCGTTCGGCAAGGCTGGACAGCAAAACGGATATCAAGTTGATCAGACCTGCAAGCACCACCACGGCGGAAACCGCCAGTAGCGCGGTCTCTGCAACCCCCACCAAATCCCAGAGTTGCTGCAGGGCAACCCCGGGCAAAATGGCGAGTAATGGCTCGGCGCGATAATTGTTGATCGCACGCTGCACGCGAAAGACGGTACCGCGCGTTTTAAGGCCAACCATCATGGCCGTGATCTCGGATGGCTCAAGATCCATGTCACGAATCACATCCGCAGACGTACCTTCCCCCTGGACTTGCATGCCGTTTCGCCAGTCAACATGTACCGCCTCGATACCTTCAAGCGACACATGAACGGTGCGGTCAACCGGTGTGCCCGTGGGGGCAAGAATGCCCGCGACCTTGAACGGTTGGTTGTCGTGAGTGGCCAGACCCACGCTGCCCGTGCCATGGGCGATGATGATCTGGTCGCCTAGCTTGTGTTCAAGTTCACGGGCAACCTCGCTGCCGAGCACGACATCGAAGAGGTCATCGAATACCACGCCATCGCTCAGACTTAACTGGCGGTCGCGTCCAAAGCGGTAATGGGTGAAGTAACCCTGATTGGTACCGAGCACACGGTATCCGCGATAGGAATCCCCAAGCGACAAGGGAATTGTCCAAGCCACTTCCCGGCGTTCTGCAATCTCGGTTGCACTCTGCCAACTCATATTGTTGGTCGCGTTGCCAATGCGAAAAACCGAGTACAGCAGCAGTTGCACGGCGCCACTTCGCGCACCTACAACGAGATCTGTGCCCGATACGGTTTGTACAAAGGCGGTCCGAGCATCCCGTCTCACCTGATCGACTGTGAGGATCAAGGCCACACTGATCGCAATGGCAAACACCGCAAGTAAGGCAGTGGACCACCGATTGCGTAGACTCTGCCAAGCAATATCCAGCATGTCTGTCAGCGATCTTGAAGTGTCATGTCAGCACCCGGCGTTTCGGCTCGGTTCAGGGTCGGCAAGTCTAGTTGCTGATCAAACCGTTCGGCGAGCCCCTTGTCATGGCTGACGAAGAGGAGTGATGCGCCAGTCGCGTCGATCTCTTTGAACAAGAGTTCCAGAAAGGCATCTCGGGTGTCTGTGTCCAGTGCCGAGGTGGGTTCATCTGCGATAACCAGCGGCGGTCTACCGATCAAGGCACGAGCGACTGCTACACGCTGTTGCTGCCCGACCGACAAGGACATGGCGGGGCGGTGTAGCAAGGCACCCGCATCGAGTTTTAGCGCTAGCAGCAAGCGACATACTTCGGCCTCCAATGAGCCACTGTCCGCTTGTGCACGCTGCCGGCGCGCGCTTGAGAAGCGACAGGGCAGGGTCACGTTCTGGGCAACGCTTAGAAAAGGCAGAAGATTAAACTGCTGGAAAACGATCCCCATGTGGTCTGCGCGAAACCGATCTCTTGCTGCTCCCTGCAGTGTTGAAAGATCAGTCCCGGCAATTTCTATCACGCCCTTGTCGGGTGGTATGACGGCAGCGACAAGACTCAACAAGGTTGTCTTGCCGCTGCCAGAGGGGCCTCGCAGAAACACACGTTTACCAGCCTCCACTCGGAACTGCTTGATGTCGATGGTCGGCGACGGCGCAGCAGTCCAACTGAAACGCACCCGTTCCAGGTTGATCAAGGCCGCTGTTGGGCTGGTCTCCTGCGTTTCCTGTCTCATGGTGTGTCAGGTCGTCTCCTAACCAGCCGTGAGTCCGTTGCCGAATCCGATCGGAATCAATCTCGATTTACTGAACGGCTGACAAGTTGACTGTGGCGCTACCCATGGTTGACTCTTGCGCTGATTGTCCTCCGGGTCCGGCCATCTGCACTGACAAGGTCTCGATACCTTCGAAGTTATCGAACAATGTAGGCGTGAGTGCAGACATGGCGTCCGGGTTTTCACACGAAAAGGCCCAGTTGACGCTGACTTTCGAGTGGGGTGACTCGTCACCATGGTCTTGATCGTGCTCGTCGTCGTGACCGTGCTCGTCGTGTGCGTCCATCGCCATTGAACTGTTGAGTTCAGCGGATTGCAGCGTACATCCCGCCGCGTCGTCAATACCGAGAGCCAACATGCCATCTTCAAGCAGGGCCTTTGCCTTGGCTACGGCATCTCGCTGTTCATCGGTTGACGGCTTGTGTTCAAAGCCGACCAGATTCGCCCAAGGGCTTTCGAGGGTAGCGAGCATCGCATTGCCATCGATAACGACATCCAATGTGGCCACACCATGTTCGTGGCTATCGTGCTCGCGTTCACTGGCGGCGGCGGCAGTCGAGAGCGCGAGCGTCAGAGCTATGCTTGTTTTCAAGTACATTGATCCAGTTTCCTGATTGAGTTTTGTTGGCGCGCCGGACAGTGCGCTACTTAACGCAGTTGAGTCAGTTCAGGAAAGTGGCGGGGGGCCTCGTGCAATAGGCGCAAGCGACCGCGCGCCGGGCAATTGAGTGCAGTGTGCCGATACGCGCGATTCGGATGCAGGATGCGGGTGCTCCACGAGGGAACATGAAGCGGCCAGAGCTGCCGCGCCCGCGTGCAAGTGGAGCAGCTCGCAAAAGTCGGTCTCGTGGCTCGTGCCATGAGGTGGATGCTCGTGACCTTTGTGGGCTTGGTGCTCGTGACCATGATGGTCGTGCTTATGGTGTTCATGGCCAGGGTGCTGCTCATGCACACCGCGTTCATGAGAGTCGTCGTGAAATGGATGTGGATGCACATGAGGCATCGCCCGCTGATGGGCGTGGGCGTGGCTATGCAGCTCACCCATATCGTGTGCCGAGACCACATGCACGCCAGACGAGACAGGTGCAATGATCAGCGCAAGCGCTAGAAGCGTCGAGATGGCGCGGTGGTGTTTCACTTCGGCATAGTAGCGCAAGCGCTGAGATGGAGCAGGTACGAGTCTCTCTGGTGCAATTCAGCCAAGCAATTTCACGACCACATCAGCCTGCTCGATCAGCGCCTCGTCCTGACTCGATGCTGCCGAGACCATCAGGGCACCCGGGACACTTTCGTTGTATGACACAGGCAGACTTACCGAGCATCCATCAACGAAATTGATCAGCGAGGTGTTGCGCAGCAGCTGCGTGTTGATCGTCTCAAAGCCTGCCTTGGCGTCGGCGATGGTGGGTGTGGCAATGGGTACAGTGGGTGCCACTATTGCGGTTACACCTGCAGAATCGAGAGCCTTGGTAAAACGCTCAATCGAGGCGATGCGCAGTGCCTCTGCTGCTTCTCGCGTATCCCTGTCAATGTTCTCGGCAAAACGCATACGCTTGAGAACGTGTGCGTCACCCGATTTTTCAAGCTCCTTGAAGTCACTACCGTACTGATCCATCGCCTCGCAAGCCACCAGGGTCCGGTTCGCCAGCGCCACCTCGGCAAGCCAATCAAGGTCGACGTCAACCAGTTCTATGCCGCCTTCCTTCAACCGCGAGAGCGCGTGGGCGAACGCAGCATCGACGGGCGCATCCAAAGAATCGGTGAGAACTCCCTTGGCAACTCCCATGCGTATTGCGGAGCCTGATGCTTTGGGGATGGTCTTGCCTTGCAGCACTTCTAATGTGCGTCGCGCTAGCGACCAATCGGCGCTTAGCGGCCCAATGCTGTCCATCACCGAGGACAAGGGATGTACTCCTGTTGTCGATACGCTGCTGGCGGTCGGTTTGATGCCGTAGAGACCGTTTATTGCGGCCGGCACGCGTACCGAGCCTCCCGTGTCGGTACCAATGGCTAGATCACAGACACCGTGAGCTACGGACAGGGCCGCCCCGCAGCTGGATCCCCCCGGCACCTGTTTTTTATCGAACACACAGCCAGGCGTGCCGTGATGTGGGTTCAGCCCAACGCCTGAGTAGGCAAATTCGGTGAGGTTGGTGCGGCCCAGAATCACCGCGCCTGCCACTTCAAGTTGTGTGACAACGTCAGCATCAGCGCTCGCTGGTGCGCTCCGCTCAAGCAATTGTGACCCCGCTGTCGTGCGCTCGCCGTGACGGTCGATCATATCCTTGATCGAGCAGATCACACCGGCCAGAGGCAAGGATTCACCCGCCGCCACCCGTGCATCGACCGCGTCTGCGTCCCTGCGTGCACGCTCACGATCAATAGCGACGAAGATGCGGGTTGCCTCGACGCCGAGTCTGCTGACTTTCTCAAGTGAGGCTTCAAGGTGTTCGCGAACAGGACCTTGCTTATCGGACATCGTGAGGCTCGGGGGCGGCTAGTGGAGACGCTGGAGTCTACGACGCACGGGTCGGTTGCGCCGGGATCGCCCCGAAATCAGCCCGCTTGTCTCAATCTCAGCTTCACGAAAAGGTCCAGGACAGATGTCTTGCACGCGAGAAACCAAACAACGTATATTCGGAGAGCCGCTCAAGCACAGGACTTGTGCCGGCGCGCATAAAAACGAGCCTGACCGCGCCGTTGCTGGTCTCTTCGGCTCCCCAACCCCGCGTGGAGAAACAAGGACATGATCGATAAAAAAGAGAGCCTGCCGACGGTATCAGCTGATGGAGTAGAAGAGGCAACTCCGCGACGTTCCTTTCTGAGAAAGGGTGCGGGTGCGGCGGCGGCCACGGCTGCTGGCGCAACGGGCATCTTTGCAGCACCGGCCGTTATTGGCCAGGAGCCGCTGACACTCAAGCTGCAGACCTCCTGGGGCGAGGCCAATATCTGGCAGGAGTTTGCCAAGGACTACGCCACACGGGTCGAGGAAATGTCTGGCGGGCGCCTCAAGATCGACGTGCTGCCCGCAGGAGCAGTCGTTGCTGCTTTTCAGGTTATCGATGCCTGCAGCGACGGCTTGATCGATATCGCCCACTCCGTTCCGGTCTACTGGTACGGCAAGAACAAGGCCGCGTCACTGTTTGGAACCGGCCCGGTATTCGGTGGCTCGGCTACCACGATGATGAGCTGGTTCTATGAGGGCGGTGGCGCGGAGTTCTATCGTGAGCTGACGCAGGACAAGCTGGGCTTGAACGTGACCGGCTATATGGGCTTTCCGATGTTCGCCCAGCCTTTTGGCTGGTTCAAGGATGAAGTCAATGGCGTAGCTGATATTGACGGCATGAAGTACCGTACAGTAGGTCTTGCCGCAGATCTGTTGCAGTCGATGGGCATGTCGGTTGCCCAGTTGCCAGGTGGCGAGATCGTCCCGGCAATGGAGCGCGGTGTTATCGACGCGTTCGAGTTCAACAACCCCTCATCCGACCGTGACTTCGGTGCGCAGGATGTGGCCAAGAACTATTACCTCTCGTCTTACCATCAGGCGTCCGAGGCCTTCGAGTTCATCTTCAGCAATGACATGCTCGAGGACATTGACGATGACCTGGCCGCGATCCTCAAATACGGTGTCGAGGCGGTTTCCACGGCGAATACGGCCAAGGCCATGCGTCGCTACTCCGCAGATCTCAAGACTCTGGCCGAGGACGATGGCGTGACCGTGCACCGTACCCCTGGTGAAATTCTGTCCGCACAGCTTGAAGCCTGGGACAAGCTCATCCCGGAGCTTGAGAAGGACGAGTTCATGAAACGCGTCATGGACAGTCAGCGTGAGTGGGTTGATCAAGTGGCTTACTACGAGATCATGAACGCACCTGATCTGACACTTGCTTTCGAACATTACTTCCCCGGCCGACTCGCCCTGTAACAAGCAGGCGCAGTAGAAAGACCGCAACGGCAAGTCTGCTCAAATGGCGTGATTCACTGAGTGTGAATGATCATTGAGCAGGCTTGCTCGGTTGCGTTGGGCCGCCGTGTTTGTGCCCAAGGTTGTGTCCCACCTGCTATCAGAGTGCTTGTTCGTATGCTCGGCTACATCCGTTTCGCTGACCAGGTCTCTGCAGCTTTTGGCAAGACCTTCGCCTGGCTGATCATGCTGATGACCTTTGGCATGAGCTACGAGGTGCTCGTGCGCTACGTGTTCAATAAGCCCACCCCCTGGGCATTGGATGTGTCCTTCATAATGTACGGAACACTGTTCATGATGGGCGGTGCGTACACGCTGTCGCGTGGTGGGCATGTGCGCGGGGATTTCCTGTACCGCTTGTGGGCACCACGTACTCAGGCGCGGGTCGATTTGTTGTTGTATGTGATCTTCTTCTTTCCAGGCGTACTTGCGCTGATCTTTGCCGGTTGGAAGTACGCGGCCAAGTCCTGGAGCTATACCGAGGTCAGTGTCAATAGCCCGGCCGGCATTCCGATTTATCAATTCAAGACGATCATCGTGGCAGCTGGCATCCTGTTGCTCATTCAGGGAGTGGCGCAGGTATTTCGATGCCTTCTGTGCATGCGTGAGGGTTACTGGCGTGAAGCAGAGGACGACGTGCAGGAAACCGAGGACCTGTTGGCCAGGCAGGCGACCGATCTTTCTGACGCTGCAACAACGACGGCAGGTTTTGGCGGCAGTGCCCGAGACGCCATCCGAGCATCAACCGGCAATGATGCGGAGCGCGGACGATGAGCAATCCTGAAATCGCCCTGATGATGTTGGGGCTGTTCATCTTCATGGTGTTTCTCGGCTTTCCCATTGCGTTCACCTTGATGGCAATGGGTATTGGCTTTGGCTACTACGCCTACTTTGATGACCGGCGCCAGTTCCGCTCATTCAATCGTCTGGAAGAAGACGCTGGCTTGTTTGAACAGTTATCGACCTATGTAGAGGGCCTGCTCAATAGCCGAGTGTTCGACCTGTTCGTCAATCAGACCTTTACGGTAATGTCCAACGAGGTACTCACCGCTGTGCCCTTGTTCTTGTTCATGGGCTACGTGGTAGAGCGTGCAAACATCGTTGACCGCTTGTTTTCAACGCTCGCGATTGCCACTCGCAACGTGCCAGGGTCGATGGGTGTGGCTGCATTGATTACCTGCGGTTTGTTCGCAACCGCTACCGGTATCGTTGGTGCGGTGGTCACACTCATGGGCCTGCTGGCGTTACCGCAGATGCTCAAGGCGCGTTACGACACAAGCTTTGCATCGGGGATCATTTGTGCGGGCGGTACGCTCGGCATATTGATACCCCCGTCGATCATGCTGATCGTCTATGCAGCGGCCTCGGGGGTTTCCATTGTGCGTTTGTACGCCGCGGCTTTGTTACCGGGCGTTACCCTGGTGGGGCTGTACCTGATCTACATCGTGGTTCGGTCTATGCTCCAACCTTCGGCAGCACCCAAACCGACCAAGGACGAGATCCCCGATGTGCCGTTCAGCAGGCTCTTGTGGATGGTGTTGACCTCGTTCTTCCCTCTTGCCGTGCTGATCCTGTCAGTGCTTGGTTCGATCCTGTTTGGACTCGCCACACCAACCGAGGCGGCGTCCATCGGCGCGCTGGGCGGCTTGCTGCTCGCACTGGTGTACAGGGCGCTGACGTTTCAGCGACTGCGTGAGTCGGTCTATCTGACCGTGCGTACCACAGCCATGGTGTGCTGGCTATTTGTGGGTAGCTACATCTTCAGCTCCGTGTTCAGCTATCTCGGCGGCGAGGAGTTGATCGGGGAGTTTGTGGGTGGTCTTGATCTGACGCCTCTGCAGTTCCTGTTGCTGGCACAGCTGATCATCTTTTTGTTGGGCTGGCCGCTCGAATGGTCCGAGATCATCATCATCTTCGTGCCGATCTTTCTGCCTCTGCTTGAGATCTTTGGCATTGATCCCCTGTTCTTTGGCATTCTGGTCGCGTTGAACTTGCAAACGAGTTTTCTGACCCCGCCAATGGCCATGTCGGCGTACTACCTCAAGGGCATAGCACCACCGCAAGTGCAGCTGGTACAGATCTTCAAGGGCGTGCTGCCCTTTCTTGCGATGGTCATCGTCAGCATGGTGCTGATGTACACCTTTCCGGCGATCGTGTTCCACCTCCCTGACGCGATCTACGGAGCACGTTGAGCGTGACTGACACACCAGCAGCTTCGTCAGGTGCGGGCGCGTTGTCAGCGCTTGACTTGCGGGATCGTCTCGGCGCAGGTGCGCTGGACTGCGAAACCCTGGTCTCGACCTGTCTGGATACCATCGCGGCAACTGAAACCGAACCTGACAAGGCAATTGGCGCCTGGGCCTGGCTTGATGGTGAGTCTGCTCTTGAGCGAGCACGTGAGCTCGATGTGCTCAGGCGTCGCGGACGCGGTGTTGGTCCGTTGCATGGTCTACCCATAGGCCTCAAGGACATCATCGACACGAAAGGAATACCCACCGCCAACGGGTGTCAGCTGGATGAGGGGCGTGTGCCGACATCGGATGCTGCCATTGTGTCGCGGCTGTCAGCTGCTGGTGCCGTTGTGCTGGGCAAGACGGTTACTACAGAGCTTGCCTTCATGCAGCCCTCGCACACGCGCAATCCGGCCGCTCCCGGTTGTACGCCTGGCGGTTCTTCTTCGGGTTCCGCTGCCGCCGTCGCAGCGGGGCATGTGCCGATGGCTATCGGCACGCAAACAGCCGGTTCGGTCATTCGGCCAGCAGCTTTTTGCGGTGTGGTCGGTTACAAGCCGAGTTTCGGGGCAATCCCTCGCACCGGTATCCTGGCGCAGGCGCCGAGCCTTGATACGGTGGGAGCCTTTGCAACGAGAGTGGAAGATGTTGCGCTACTCGCCGACGCACTGTTCGGCTTTGATGGCGGTGACTCTGCAACCAGCCCCTCACCGCCTCCACGCTTGTTGAAAGTGTCGCTTGAAGATCCGCCCGCACCTCCGGTGTTGGCCCTGGTCAAGACACCCTTCGCTGCCCGTGCCGATGCAGACATGCTCGAGGCGCTCGATGAGTTGGGTAGCTTTCTCGGCGACAACTGCTTTGCAACAGAGCTACCGGATGCTTTTGAGCAAAGCTTGCCTGCGCAGCGCTGCATCCAACTCGCCGAATTGTCCAAGCACTTCGCGCGCTATGCGCGAGACGCGACTGCCAGTAGTGCTGTGTCCGATACCTTGCTCGAGGCGATAGAGGAAGGTGGTTCAATAAGCGCTGCAGATTACCTCAGAGCGCGAGACTGGCCGACAGTGCTGGAGGCAGGCCTTGAAGCACTGTTTGAGCGATGTGATGCGATCATGTGCCCGGCGGCGCCAGGTGCAGCCCCTGAAGGGCTCGATAGCACTGGAGACCCAGCCTTCAACGGCTTGTGGACCCTGTGTGGCGTGCCCTGCATCACGTTACCCTTGTTGCAGTCTGCCGATGGTCGGCCTATGGGTGTACAACTGGTGGGGCGTCGTGGTGACGATGCGCGTTTGTTGCGCACCGCACGTTGGTTGGTTGCGCAACTCGAGAACGAGGAACAGTAATTCATGAAGACCTTGCTCACTGTCGTTGCCTTTGCCTTTTTGTGTGGTTACCTCTACGTACTCGGCTCCAAGGTGCCGCGTCTTGATCTGCTCGGAGTGATTGCCGCGACACTGCTGCTGGCGTGTTGGGATCTGTTTTTCCATGAACGGGTCCGCAAGCGTGCAGCGCGACTGGATTCGTCATCCGACGATGAGTAGCCAGCGTCCGACCATCTGGATTGCCCGCACTCTCACGGACGCAACACTCGCCCGTGCACAGCGTGACTACAACGTCCTGATCGATGAGGTGGACTCAGCCAATGATGCGGACCGCATCGTTGACATGAGCGCCCGAGTGGATGGCATCTTGCCCTGCCATTCTGAAGTATTCGATGCCGCGACAGTCGCAAGACTCGACTCTCGCACCAAAATCATCGCCAACCACTCGGTCGGTGTTGATCATTGCGATCTGGATGCGCTCAAGGCGCGCGGTATCGTTGTGACCAACACCCCTGAAGTGCTGGACGATGCGACAGCCGAGATCGTCATGTTGTTGATGCTCGGTGCTGCGCGCCGTGCACCGGAAGGTGAGCGCACGGTCAGAAGTGGCGTGTGGAATGACTGGAATCCTGCCTTTCTGCTCGGTCAACAGGTCAGTGGGCATCGGCTCGGTATTGTCGGGATGGGTGGTATCGGCAAGGTGGTGGCCAGGCGTGCCCGCGGCTTTGATATGCACGTGCACTATCACAATCGCTCGCGTCTGCCAGTTGATCAGGAGCAGGGGGCGATCTATCACGACACACTGGAGAGTCTGCTTGCGGTGTCGCAGTTTTTGAGCATTAATTGTCCATCGACTCCTGCCACGCGACACATCATCAATCGCGAAACGCTTGCCTTGTTGCCGCGTGGTGCCATTCTTGTGAATGCCGCGCGCGGTGCCGTAGTTGACGAAGATGCTTTGCTTGACGCCATCAAATCAGGGCATTTGGCGGCTGCGGGACTTGATTGTTTCGAGCAAGAGCCTGGAGGTAATCCACTCTTTGCAGCCCACGAGAATATCTTCATGTTGCCGCACCTTGGCAGCGCTACGGTGCAGACGCGTGATGCGATGGGGGCCCGGGCTCTCGACAATCTTGATGCTTACTTCGCGGGTCGAGAACCAGGCGATCGACTGGTCTGATCCGGCGTTTGTCGTCTGCTGGCAACCTGTGAAGTCGAAGTCATTCACGCAGCCCGATATCCGGTGACCCGCCAGCAGGCGGGTGACGGCTTGCAAGGTGTGTGCATCGGGTAGTAGTGGCTCATGGAAACGAGTCTGCAATTGGTGCGACAAAAACGGAATGCGTCTGCCGCGTTGTGTCGGCATGATGATTGGCAGTCAGGTGATAGATGCATTGGAGGGCAAGCTCATGAAGCAAGACAGACTGAACGAGGAACGCTGGCAGGCAGTCCAGTCTCGTGATCCCTCGGCGGACGGTCTCTTCTTCTACGGTGTTATATCAACAGGCGTGTACTGCCACCCCTCATGCCCCTCGCGTGCGCCACGGCGCGACAACCTGCGCATTTTCACTACGGCTGCAGAGGCTCGGGCAGAGGGTTATCGTGCCTGCCAGCGTTGCCGTCCGGAACAGGGAACGCCGGCTGAACAGAGTGCGCATCTGGTCGAAGTGGCGTGTCGTTTGCTGGCGGCACAAGAGCCTGCCACGGTGGCAGCGGTTGCGGTAGAGCTTGATATCGGCCGCGAGCGACTGGTCCGCTTGTTTCGGAACGTAACCGGACTGAAGCCCAAGCAGTGGCAGCTGGCGCACCGTCGACATCAGGTAGCTCAGAGCACACTTGACGCTGAGCGAGTCAGCGAGGCGGTGTTCAATGCAGGCTATGGTTCGGCCACCCGTTTTTATGCCGATACACAGTCGGCTCTGGCGATGACACCAACGGCTATCCGAGGCGGTGCCGAGGGTGAGCTGCTGCGCTATGCATTGGCAGACTGTCCATTGGGCCGTTTGCTGGTTGCCTGGAGTGACAAGGGCCTGTGTGCAATAGAGTTTGCTCCTGAGGGTTCCGGTAGCGAGGATGAGCGCCTGCAAGCGCAGTTACACAAACGCTATGCACGCGCGCAGTTGGTGCGTGACGACGGCGCAGGAGTAGATCTGGTGCAATCTGTTGTTGCTTGTGTGGAGGAGCCGCGGGCAGCACGGCATCTGCCGCTTGATCTCAGGGGCACAGCTTTTCAGCAACGGGTGTGGCGGGCGCTGCTCGAGATTCCAGTCGGCGAAACGGTGAGCTACTCGGAGCTTGCCCAAGGTATGGGTGCGCCACGTTCCAGCCGTGCAGTGGCGACCGCGTGCGCTTCAAACACCTTGGCTATCGTGGTGCCCTGTCATCGAGTGGTGCGTGCCGATGGTAGTCTTTCCGGCTACCGATGGGGTGTAGAGCGCAAGGCCCTGCTACTTGCCTGCGAGCGAGAGCGGGTGGATAGCAAGGCTAGTTGATATCAGCTTCTGGCTCGCCCTAATCCACCAACTTGTTTGTACTTGCGGTCGGGAGGGCAGCGGCCAGCACGCTGTCGTCGGGGTTATCCAAATCGTGCACTTCGAGGTATTCCCCGTTGCCGGATGCTCTGATTCGGACAGTATCAAATCGCAAACGATCCAGATCATCAGCGATCGTCTCGACAAAAGCGTTGCGTGTTATCTCGTCTTTAAAACTGCGGTTGGTTAGCACAAGATCTCGCGAGGCATAGCCCCCTGCCTGCGCCTGTAGCGAGAGGTCTGCGTCTTGAAGAAGGGCGGTAGTGTAAAGACGGCGGTATCGTGGCAGAACATCCTGCAGAGTGGCGACGAAATGCAAGCGTGTTTTTTCAACGCGCTGTTGATCCTCCTTACTGTCGACCATGACTTGCGCAAGCAGTAGATCCGATGCGATGCTGTCGAGCGCATCGAGTACCGCACGTACGTTGTTGGTACTGGTTCTTCGAGTGTGTACCAATGATTGTTCACTGATGTCATCTATACGCTGTGCGAAGGGTGCAAGCAAACTCACTAGATCCGACTCGGATGGCCTTGATTTCTTGACCGAATCAGTAACGTCATCGCTGCCCGTATTGTTGTCTATCTCTGCTAGAGCGCTGACCGGTTGCATAGTGGCAGGTACGGAGGCAGCCATTGCTGGTCTGTCAGGTGCCGTTGCGGGTATCAGCAGGCTTACAGCAATGGCCAGCGCTGACACACTGGCAAATCCTGCAGCACTGGCTGTTTGCCAACGTGGCGCGCCGCTGTCGTCCGGGACAACATCTGCTGCCATGGCGACACGCAGGGATGACGCATCTGCCTGATGTGCTTTGAGCCGAGTGTCCCATAGATGTGCCAGGGTACGGGCTTGTTCAAGCTCGGGTGACGAAAGGCTCACCGCACTTCGCAGGAAGTGTATGCGAACCAGTGTCCTGCGATCATCGGCAAAGAGGATGTCAATCCTTAACTCGGTGATCCGTTTTTCACCAACCTCGACAATGTTTACGCTTTCAAGCTGACTGGCAGGGAGACATTGCGGCTCCATGGCATTTTTGCCCCTTTCGGCGACAAACACCCGCGCAGTCTTTACATCGAAGGCCAGCAAATAGCGTCCTTTGGCATCAGGGTGCTGGTGGGTCGGCTTGAAGTCTCCTTCTAGTAGCTCAAGCAGAGCATCAGCTCTGGACCTGCGTGCCTTGCTGCTGAGCAGGCCTGCAGACAAGGCGGTCGCGGCAAAGCCGCTGATGACTGCGGTGGCGGTAAGTATTGCTGACATGGAAAGACGCTGGTGTGTAGCCGGCAGACCTCCATGGTTTCGGCACGGTATGCGTTGTCATCAACGCAAGATACCGAGCCTGTGAACGCTGTCTGGGTTCGTCGCTGGTCTATGCGTTCTTTGAGGGTTCTTCGAAGGTATTTTTCTGCCGCCTTGACAGTGCAAGCATGCGTCTGACGTTGGTCAGAGCACTAACGGCTATTGCTATCCATAGCGCGACTTGCATCACAGTTGCGTGTTGGTCAGCCCGTTGCACTTCTGCGGCCACCTTCAATGGCCACCCTGTCATCGAGCGCGAAAACCATTCAAAAGTCATGGTGTGCCGCCAATTGACCATTGCGTGTAACAGGCTCGAGAGTCCGGAATAGTCGGTCAGACCAGGCTGTCAATGAGTGTGATGGATGTCACCCTCTGGTGTTCTCTGCGATTTTTTCATCGATGGCTTAACCCCGCTTTGGTCACGTCATCGTTCAACAAGGGACAGACCACACACGAGTAAGAGAATGACAAAGATGCAGGCCAAGGCAGAGTTCCGACAAGGCTATCTCAGTGTGCCGCAGACCAGTGCTGGCAACGTTTCGGGACACAACGCGTGTAGCCTGGGTTGCAGTCCGGGCAGCACTACGAGCTGCAAGCTCAAGACGTGCCTGTTGGCGGCTGTGTTGACTGTCAGTGTGGGCGCGTGCACCCACCCGGAAGTGACACAGACATCTGATGCAGCAACCTTCGAGCTGACGGTACTGGAGCAACCGCCTGTGATGAACCGATCAGTAGGCAAGCAGCTTGTTGAGACGTCGCAGGTCTACCTCGCTCAAACGGAGCCAGACCGGGAGCGTTACGCTGATAGCAGGCCAAGCCCCGTACAACGCGCACAAGACGAGCCGGTATCTACCTTTTCGATTGACGTGGATACCGGTAGCTACGCCAATGTTCGACGTCTGCTGCAGCAAGGTGGGCTGCCACCAGGCGACGCTGTCCGGATCGAGGAGTTGGTCAATTACTTTGACTACGACTACCCGGCACCCGAACGCTCGGATGTGCCCTTCTCGGTTACCACGTCGCTCGCACCGGCCCCCTGGAATGATCAAGTAGAGCTGCTACGCATTGGTATACAGGGACAGGATGTACCGGCAGATGCATCACGCGCTGCCAATCTCGTCTTTCTGATTGATGTCTCGGGTTCCATGGCATCACCGGACAAACTCGGATTGTTGACGTCGAGCCTGTCGCTGCTGATACGCGGGCTAGATGCCGAGGATCGTGTGTCGATCGTTACCTATGCGGGCGCTGCGGGCGTTGTACTGGATTCTGCTGCAGGTAATGATCTTGCAACCATTGATGCAGCGCTTGATCAATTGCAGGCTGGAGGTGCAACAGCGGGTGAGTCCGGCATCGAAACCGCGTATCGTCTGGCCGCTGAAAACAGTCGGGAAGACACTGTGGACCGAGTGATTCTGGCAACCGATGGTGACTTCAATGTGGGCACTTCTGATGTTGATTCCCTATTGCAGCTAATCGAAAAACGTCGTAGTTCCGGTGTTGCACTGACAACACTTGGGTTTGGAACTGGCAACTACAACGATGAACTGATGGAGCGGCTCGCTGATGCAGGAAATGGACACCATGCCTACATCGACACGCTGAGTGAGGCACAGAAGGTGTTGTCTCAACAACTCGCTGGCACACTCTTCACGATTGCCAAGGACGTCAAGATTCAACTGGAGTTCAATCCAGCAGTTGTGTCGGAATATCGGCTCATCGGATACGATAATCGCCTGTTGGCCGAAGAGGATTTTGCCAACGACAAGGTGGATGCTGGTGACGTCGGTGCCGGGCATTCTGTTACCGCTCTCTATGAAATTACACGTTTGGGCAAGCCGGGGCGCTTGGCACAGCGGCGTTATGGCAATGCTGCCTCAGAGGCTGCGAGTTCGCTGATCGATGAACTGGGAGAGCTGCGCTTGCGTTACAAGGACCCCGAAGGAGGCGAGAGTGACGCTGCTAGCAAGTTCATCGCAGTGGTACTGGGGGCAGATACTGACCTGACATCACTCTCGGATGCAGACGAGGATTTTCGTTTTGCGGTGGCGGTCGCTGCTTGGGGTGAGCTACTACGGGATGACAAGTATTTGGGTGATTTCAGTTACTCTGATGTGTCGCAGTTGGCGCGTGGGGCGCGGGGTGATGATGCTTTTGGCTATCGTTCAGCATTCCTTGGTCTGGTTGATCTGGCGGCAAGCCTCGACGATCGGTCCCGCTTGTCACGTGGTGCGCTTGATGGGGGAATGGACCCTGGTCAGCAGAACGGCTCGCAAGATCTGCGTCCTCGCTCAAGGCGAGGTTGACCGATATCCGTCCGTCATGGTTCCGTTGGTAAGTCGATGGCCAGGTTAGGCTCGCTCAAGGACTCTTCCTTGTGCCTTGACGACGATAGTGGTGGGGCACAGGAAGACGCGAGGTGCATGCAAGCATGGATTGGCGGTGATGCGGCAGCTTTTGATCTGCTGCATACGCGCTACCGTGATCGGCTCTGGCGTTATGTGCGGCGTTCGGTCAACGACGAAGAGCAGGCGCGGGAGCTGTATCAGGATGTCTGGACGCGCGTTATTGATCGACGTACAGACTGGCAAGCCAGTGGGCGCTTTGTCGGTTGGCTTTTCGCTATCGCACGTCATCGACTGATCGATCATCATCGTGCTCAGGATCGAACGCCGTCGATTTCACGGGAAATTGATGTGGATGGCACAGTCGATCTGCCGAGCGTGACTTCAATTGCTCGGCCATTGACACCAGACAGGTGTGCTGAGTTGGCAGCGGATGCCGATCGCATCGAGCAGGCGCTGGATCAGCTGCCTTCAGCCCAGCGTGAGGCGGTTCTCCTGCATCATGTCGCTGGCATGACGCTCGAGGAAATCGGGTCTGCTACTGGCAGCAAACGTGAGGCGATAAGAAGTCGTCTGCGTTATGGGGTCAATCGTCTGAGACAGACTCTTGGAGCCACGCGTGAATAATCCAGAAAAACCGATGGAGACATCAGGGCAGTCATCTGAAGCTGACGACATCACCGCTGTGTTGTCACACGGTGTAGGGGCTGCTCCAGCTGACATTGATGCGCATATCAGAGAGTTGGCTCACCAGGCTGCGGCCGACTCGGTATCCAGTAACCCCCCCTCATCAGACGAGACCATTTCTAGTCATGGCAGATGGGCCGCTTGGCAACGCCGTCTGCCCGTGGCGGCTCTGCTTGTGGTGTCCGCAGGGGTAGTCACACAACTGTGGCAAAGGCCAGCGGAGCATCGCGCGATCCCGGCGCAAGACGTCTCAGGCTTGTCTGTGAATGCAATCAATGAGGCCGCACAGGGTCAGGGTGTGCTCACTGAGAGAGTCGCGGCTGCAAGGCTTGCCACGCCTGCCGAGGGCAAAGGCGGCGCAGCCTCTGCAGATCTTGACCCGAGTGCACGTTTGTCGCAGATTTTTCAGACATTGGAGCAGGGGGATCAATTGGATGCCGAACAGCAGCTCATTGATTGGCAGAAGGATTTCCCAAGCGCAGATGTACTTGAGCTTGCGGCGCGAATGACCGATGCGAATGGTCTGGCGCGCTTGCAGAGCTTGGTGGAGAAAGTGGGTAGCAGAGATTAGTCATCGGTCGTGCATACGCTTGGGCTCACGCATCATTTCGCGTTGCCGGGTGAATCAAACTGCAGCGCGGCCAGCTCTGAATACAGGCCACCTGCAACAACCAGCTCGTTGTGAGTGCCACTCTCCACGATACGGCCCCGGTCCAGTACCAGTATGCGGTCAGCTCCGGTAACGGTCGCCAGACGATGTGCAATTACCAGCGTAGTACGTCCAGACATCGCGGCGTCAAGTGCGAGTTGCACCTTGCGTTCGGCCTCGGCATCCAGTGCACTTGTGGCCTCGTCGAGCAAGAGCAATGGTGGATTCTTGAGAAGTGCACGTGCAATGGATAGTCGCTGACGCTGTCCGCCAGACAGGCGTACACCGCGTTCTCCGAGTGGTGTTTCATAGCCTTGTGGTAGACGCTCTATAAAATCGTGCGCTTGCGCAGCACTGGCCGCGGCGATCAGTTCATCGTCGGTGGCATCGGGTTTCCCAAAGCGCAGATTGCTGGCAACATCATCCGAGAACACCACGCTCTCCTGAGATACAAAACCGATGGAGGCACGCAGCGATTCGAGCGTCAATGCAGGTAGTGGATGCCCGTCAACGAGGATGCGGCCTGCCAAGGGATCATGAAAGCGCATCAGCAATTGGAACACCGTGGTCTTGCCGGCACCCGATGGCCCGACGAGTGCAAGCGTCTCGCCCGGCTTGAGGTCAAAACTGACATCAGCCAGCGCCTGTTCGTTTTGCCGGCTGGGGTAGCTGAAATCGACGTGCTGAAAGGCCACGGTAGATCCTGAGCTTGTGTGTGTGGATGGATCTGGCAGGCGGGTGTGACCACCGACAATGACAGGCTTTGCGTCGAGCAATTCCAGCAGGCGTTCGGTAGCACCGGCGGCACGTTGCACATCACCCAGTACCTCTGACAAGGCACCTGTAGAGCCTGCCACGATGGCGGCATAGAGCATGAACTGTGTCAACACACCGGTTGACATACGTGCGTCTGCAACCGCTTGCGCACCTAGCCACAAGACGAACACGACTGAGCCGAAGACCAGTGAGATCACCAAGGCTGTGAGAATCGCACGGCGTTGATTTCGACGTACGGCAGTATCAAAGGCTTGCTCGACAACACTTGAGTAACGCGTGGACTCGAGTGCTTCCTGCACATAGCTTTGCACCGTTGTCATGGCCCCCAGGGTCTCGCTGGCGCGTACGCTGGTATCGGCGAGTCGATCCTGACTGTCACGCGATAAACGACGCACTTGCCTGCCGATAATCAGGATGGGTGCAACCACAAGTACCAGCAGGAATACGATCAGACTGGCCAGTGAGGGGCTTGACCAGATCATCAGAATCAAGCCTCCGATGAACAGCAGCACATTGCGAAGCCCCAGAGAGATGCTGGAACCGACCAGAGACTGGATCAGTGTGGTGTCGCTGGACAGTCGCGACAGTACTTCACCTGCTCGAAGTGTCTCGAAGAACACCGGGTCTTGCCTGAGAACACTGGAGAAAACCGCCTTGCGAAGGTCAGCAACAATGCGGTCGCCCAGCCACGAGACACAGTAAAACCGGATGGCGGTTGTGATGGCGAGCAACAAGGCCAGGCAAAACAGACCGACAAAGATCAGGCTTACGTCACTATTGATTGCACCAGGTGTACTAAAGCCACGGTCAATCAGGAAACGAAAGGCGAGTGGCAGCGCAAGCGTTGCAGCGGCGGCTACCAGCAAGGCACCTGCCGCTATCAGGATACGTCCCCGGTAGGGGCGCAAAAACGGCATCAAGCGGCCGAGCGTTGCACCTGCCGAGCGGTTGCGGCTATCAGTGACGTCGCTGTGATTGTTGCCGTTCAGCATTGTCATTGCTACTGCTGCAGGTCAGGTAGCCGGGCGAGTGTTTGCTGGCGGCTCGGGTGAAGCGAGCGCCACCGGCGCGTAACGCTCGCGCTCTTCAATTCCTGGTTCGATCGCCATAGCTCGGAGCTTGCGCGCAATCGGTGAGGGACCAAAGTGGTGCAAGATAAACCTTTGGCTCGATGTGGTCATGTCGCGCGTCTTTGCGGGCCTATGGCAAAGCAGGGTCAATCGTTGCTGAGGGTCGCAGTCTATCGTCGTTGTGAGCCTTATACTGCAAGGTTCCGATCACCTGTGGTCCTCGCCGCGCGGACATCCTGATGCAGTTCCCCGAACAATTCGATGTGCTTGTCGTCGGTGGAGGCCATGCCGGCACCGAGGCCGCGCTGGCTGCGGCGCGCACAGGCGCGCGCACACTTCTCGTTACCCACAGCATAGAGACGCTTGGGCAGATGAGCTGTAACCCGGCTATCGGGGGTATTGGCAAGGGTCACCTGGTCAAGGAGATTGACGCGCTGGGCGGCGCTATGGCGATGGCTGCCGACAGCGCCGGGATTCATTTCAGGACCCTGAACGCACGCAAGGGGCCGGCTGTTCGAGCCACGCGTGCGCAGGCGGACCGTCAGCTGTATCGCGAGGCGATAAGGGGCATTGTCGAGAATCAGCAAAACCTGACGTTGTTCCAGCAGGGAGTTGATGATCTGCTCATGGAAGGAGGGCGTGTCGCAGGTGTTGTGACTCAACTGGGTGTACGGATCAATGCACAAACCGTCGTGCTGACAGCGGGCACGTTTCTCGCCGGGCGCATTCACGTCGGTGAAGCTCAGCAGTCCGCTGGCCGTATGGGTGACAGGCCTTCTACGACATTGGCTCATCGCCTGCGCGAGATGAATCTGGGTACCGGGCGCCTGAAGACGGGCACGCCGCCACGTATCGATGGTCGAAGTATTGACTACAGCCATCTGGAAGTGCAGCCGGGTGACGAACCCAGACCCGTGTTTAGTTATCTCGGCAGCGAGGCGGATCATCCATCGCAGGTGCACTGTCATATCACGGCGACCAACCGGCGTACTCACGAGATCATTGAGGCCTCCCTCCATCGCTCGCCCTTGTTTGGTGGTCAGATCGAAGGTACGGGGCCGCGCTACTGTCCGTCGATTGAAGACAAGGTAGTGCGTTTCTCAGATCGCGATTCGCACCAGATCTTTATTGAGCCGGAAGGCTTGAACACATATGAGATTTATCCCAACGGGATATCGACCAGCCTGCCTTTTGATGTTCAGATCGACTACGTGCATTCCATCAAGGGGTTTGAAAGAGCGCATATCACGCGCCCGGGCTATGCCATCGAGTATGACTACTTTGACCCTCGTGGATTGCGCCCGTCACTGGAAACACGAGCTGTGCCGGGTTTGTATTTTGCGGGCCAGATCAATGGCACCACGGGTTATGAAGAGGCTGGTGCTCAGGGCTTGGTGGCGGGCTTGAATGCTGCACGTGCCACACGCGGTGAGTCTTCGTGGACACCGCGCCGCGATGAGGCCTATATCGGTGTGTTGATTGATGATTTGATTACTCGTGGCACAACTGAGCCTTATCGCATGTTTACCAGTCGTGCTGAATACCGGCTGCTGCTGAGAGAAGACAATGCGGATCTTCGTTTAACCGAGCAGGGTAGACAGTTTGGGCTGGTCGATGACTTGCGCTGGAAAGCCTTCTCGCAAAAGCAAGAGGCCATCGCACAGCTGACAACCGATGTCGAGGCAATTCGGGTTCATCCAGGTTCTACGGCTGCCGCGCGGCTCAAGCAAAGCTGTGATGTGAATCTGTCGCGCGATCGCAGTGGCAGCGAGCTGGTGCGCATGCCCGGGGTTCCATTGCGTGCTGTGCTTGAGGCGGTGGATGATGAGTGTGAGGCACGTGACCCCCGTGTAGTCTCACTGGTAGAGACCGAGGCTCGTTACGCCGGGTATCTTGGCAGGCAGCAAGCGGATATTGACAAGGCGCGCGTCAATGATCAGATGGTGCTGCCGGATGACATTGACTGGGAGGCCATACGTGGGCTCTCTAACGAGGTGCGTCAAAAGTTCTCCGACCATCGGCCGTCAACTGTGGGGCAAGCGTCACGCATCCCCGGGGTAACACCTGCGGCGGTATCTCTGCTGTTGGTGCACGTTAAAAAGCTCGGATCTCGGGCTAGCGCGTGAGCCAGTTACGGAACTCAATGGCTCGCTCATTGCCAGAGAGCTTCTATACGTTGTAATCAGCATGCGCTTGCGACCCCGCCGGCCTCGTTGCAATGAATCTGGTACTCGACATGTTTCTGCGTTCCTTTGCCGCCTTGTCCCTCGTTGCGCTCTTTGGCGCAAACCCGACAGTAGTGATGGCCGATGAACAGAATCGGCTCAAGGTGGTTGAGCTATTCACCTCCCACGGTTGTTACTCCTGCCCACCAGCTGACATGCTACTCAGTCAGCTTATCGAGGATGATCCGGACCTCATTGCCCTTGAATTCCATGTGGATTACTGGAACTCCCTCGTGCATCGCGGCACCAGGTGGGTAGACCCTTTCAGTGACGAGGCGTGGACTGAGCGCCAACGTGACTATCACGCCGCAAAGCTCGAAGGTCGACGAGGGGTGTACACACCGCAAATGGTGATAAACGGTCGCTACGCGGTTGTTGGATCTGATGTGAGGCGTGTAAACAAGGCGCTGAAGGCCTCTACCGAAGCATTGGTTGACGTGGACGTAGAGCGTGTGGGTGGGTTTCTGGACGTCAACGTAGGGGCGGCTGATGAACATGCCGCAGACTTGAACATCGTGCTGCTTCGTTACAAGAAGCGAGCAGTGACCGAGATCACAGCGGGTGAAAACCGCAACATGGTGCTGACCAACCACCATATCGTGCGCTCCATCGAAACACTAGGGAAAACACATGAGGGGCTTGAACAGACCTTCCGCGTTGCATCCAATCCGGCGATGCAAGGCTGTGTCGTTATCGTACAGAGCCCTCTGTTGGGGCCGATCGTCGGCGGCAGTCGCTGCCCGTAGCCAGTTGTACCGATCGAGTGTCGGTAATTAGAGCTCGCTACCTCGCACGCATTCTCAAGTCATTGCAGCGGTCGGAATACTAGTGTAGGTTTGTCTGGTAGCGTTAACACTGGCGCCTTGTTGCAAGGCTCCGGGTTCCTGATTACCGAAAACCGCCACTGGTTGCAACCGCCCAATGCCGAAAATCCGCCTCGATAAGCTCGTCAAGCGCTATGGCTCACTGGAAGTGATTCACGGTATTGACCTGACGACCGAGGACAACGAGTTCACAGTGCTTGTGGGACCTTCCGGGTGCGGCAAGTCCACCACGTTGAGGATGATCGCAGGCCTTGAGACCGTCTCCGGCGGTGAGATCTATATCGATGAGCGCCCGGTCAGCAAGCTCGAGCCCAAGGATCGGGATATCGCGATGGTCTTTCAGGACTACGCGCTCTACCCGCACATGAACGTGGCGAAGAACATGTCGTTTGCGCTGCGGCTCGAGAAGCGACCCAGAAAGGAGATCCAGCACAAGGTCGGCGAGGTGGCCGAGATGCTGGGGCTTGAGAAATTGCTCGACCGAAAGCCTGCGGAGCTTTCGGGTGGGCAGCGCCAGCGCGTTGCCATGGGGCGTGCGCTAACGCGTGATGCATCGACCTTCCTGTTCGACGAGCCCTTGTCAAATCTTGATGCGAAGCTTCGTGGACAGATGCGTGCCGAACTCGCCTTGATGAGTCAGCAGGTCCAGAAAAGCATGGTTTACGTCACACACGATCAGGTCGAGGCCATGACTCTGGGTCAAAGAATCGTGGTCATGCAGGACGGTCATATCCGTCAGCAGGGAACTGCAGAAGAACTATTCAAACGGCCGAACAGTCGCTTTGTAGCGGGCTTCATTGGCAGCCCGCCGATGAATTTTCTCGATGGTCAGATCACCCGACGAGGCGATGTTGCCTTTATCGAAGGTGAGGGCTTCAAGCTCAGCCTTCCTGTCGAGTTGGCCCAACGTGCATTGAAACACCCAAGAGACACTGTCGCACTAGGGGTTCGACCATCGGATCTTGTGCCTGCCGAGGCAGGTAGCAGTGATGCGCTGCTGCTCAAGGTGCTGGTATCAGAGTACATCGGCGCGCAGTCCATCCTGCTTACCGAATGCGGCCCGCACAAGGTCAGCGTCGAGATGAATTCCAGCGCGCCTGTAGCGTTGGGACAACCCCTTCACTGTTCTGTTCAAAAAGACGGCATGCACCTGTTTGACAGCGAGACAGGTCTTTCGATCTAAATCGTGTATCGCTGCGTTACAACAATGCTGTTACTGACCCTTACCACGGAGAAGAGCGATGAATTTCATGAAGACAATGGCTGGCGCTGCTGCCGGCCTGGCATTGGCGGGTAGCGCCCTTGCCAACCCTTACGAGGAGTACGCAGGCCAGACCCTGGTGGTTAACTTCCCGGCCCATCCGCATTACGACGCGGTGATGAAGGTCCTGCCGCAGTTCACGGAAGAGACCGGCATCAAGGTTGAGGTGGACCAGCTCCAATACCTGAAGATGCGAGAAAAGCAGACCCTTGAACTCACCAAGAACCGCGGCGACTATGACCTGATCGCTTACGTGGTGTTCTCCAAGGCTGATTACGTCTACGCCAGTCAGCTGGAAAATCTCGCGCGCTTCTTCATGAACCCCAAGCTTGCGAACCCCGCCTACGATCCGGATGATCTTATCGAAGGTTATGTCGCCAACATTGGTGTCGCCGGTGGCGACAAGGGCTATATGGATGGGCCAACCGGTTCGCTCTATGGCATCCCCTTCGGTTCAGAAACGTCGATCCTCGGCTACCGTCAAGACATTTTTGACAAGCACGGCCTCAAGGTCCCCGAGACCTATGACGAAATGCTCGAGATTGCCTGTCAGATTCCGGAGCTCGAGCCCGGGATGGGTGGCTTGTCCTCACGTGCGGCTTCTGGTCACCACGCCTCGCATGCCTTTTTGTTGCACCTCGCTCCCCTTGGCGGTCGCATCTTTGATGACGAATGGAACGTTCGCGTCAATGACGAAGCGGGCGTTGCCGCCGCAGAAGCTCTGAAGACGATCGTTGATTGCGGACCTGAAGGTGCACAGACCTTTGGCTTCGCTGAGGCGGGCGCAGCCTTTTTGCAGGGTGACACCGCGATGTTCCTCGACTCTACGGTATTTGCAGGATCGATCAACGATCCGGCCAAGTCCAAGGTGGTCGGTAAGGTCGGTTGGGCACCACACCCGATGGGTGTTCGCCGTGGCTCACAGACTGGTGGCTTTGGTATCGGCATACCAGCTAACGCCGAGAACAAGGATGCAGCCTTCCTGCTGATGCAGTGGCTGACCTCCAAGGAGGCCGACAAGCAAATTGCTCTTGCCGGTGGTAACCCGTCGCGCTACTCCACGCACGCAGATGCCGAGGTCAACGAGAAATTTCCGCACATGGCGACTTTCGGTGAAGCATTGAAATACGCTGATCCTGACTGGCGTCCGATCATCCCGGTCTGGGGCAAGATCAATGCAGACCTTGGCACTACATTGTCAAAGGTCCTGACAGAGGATCTTGATATCCAGGAAGCTCTGGACGGTGTAGCTGAACGCACCGCAGCTGTGATGGACGAAGCCGGGTACAACACCTGGAAGTAATGTGATCGGGAGCTGTCGCGTTTGCGCGCGGCAGCTCCGACACCGGTGCAAATTTGATTCCTTGAGTCCTATCCCGCGCTCTTTAACCACGTGAACACTTGATGAACGGTAGACGCCTCACCCCATACCTGTTCATGGCTCCGGCAGCGTTCATCCTGGGAGTGGCTCTGCTGTACCCGATCGCGTACATGATCTACGCGAGCTTTCTGGACTGGAATCCCAGCCAAAGAATCGGGCAAGCCGAGTTTGTTGGCCTTCGCAACTACACCTGGTTGCTCGGTGACGCCTCGTTTCGTGAGTCTCTAGGCGTCACGCTCAAGTTTGCCTTCTTTGTGGTCAGCCTGGAAATGCTGATAGGCGTTGGCCTTGCATTACTACTGGACCGTAGCATTCGCGGCATGACCGCTTTGCGCACCATTTTTATCTTGCCGATGATGATTGCACCTATTGTGGTGGGGCTCATCTGGCGCTACATGTACCACCCCACCGTTGGCATCTTCAACAAAACCTTGAACGCGATAGGTGTGGAATCGGTCCCTTGGCTATCAGACAGCTTCTGGGCGCTGACATCAATCATCATTGCTGATGTCTGGCAGTGGACACCCTTCATTTTCATTCTGTCTCTGGCGGCCTTGCAGTCCTTGCCGCGTTCTGCACTGGAGGCCGCTCGTATAGACGGTGCTACCGGATGGCAGCAGATCTGGCATATCAAGCTGCCGTTGATGATGCCGGTGCTAATCGTGACCTGCCTGCTACGTCTGATCGATGCCTTCAAGGTGCTGGAGGTGGTGCTGGTCATGACTAACGGTGGGCCAGGGCTATCAACCGAGATCCTGTCGTTGCGTATTTCGCGCACCGCGTCGGAATTCAGGGAGCTGGGTGTGGCTGCTGCCATGTCCAACTACCTGTTGCTGATGCTGATGTTGTTGACGGTGCTCATGTTTGTGTACAGCCGTGTAAGCGAGGCACGCGCTGCCCGTATTCGACAGGCTGCAGAGGAAAGCTGACATGAGCCGCGAAACTACACAGGGCACTGGTGCCAATCCTGCCTTCTATGCGTTGATGGTTGTGCTCGTGATCATGGCCATGGGGCCGATCATGCTGATGATCACTACCTCCCTGAAGCTCAATGTGGACGTGATGAGCGATTCGGCGCGGCTACTGTTCATGCCCACGATGCAGAATTACGAGACCGTATTGTGCGATGTGCTTTGGTACGACCCGGCACATGTCGACTACTGCGACCCGACCTTTGGCCGTGCCTTGAAAAATTCCCTGATCATTGCTCTCGTATCAACGGCCATCACCTTGATTCTCGGCACCATGGCAGCCTATGCGCTGGTACGTTTCCGATTCTTTGGTCGTGGCACCATCTCCATGACCACACTGATGATGCGCATGGTGCCGCCTGCGGTACTGCTGGTGCCGGTGTTTGGTATCTGGACGTTCAACTTCGGCCTCGACGGTACCTACAGCGGCATTATCCTGGTGTACGTGGCGATGAACCTGCCATTTGTGATCTGGATACTGCAGAGTTTCATCGTGCAGGTCCCGATACAACTGGAAGAGGCTGCACGCATGGACGGTGCGGGGCCCTTTCAGGTGTTCTTTCTGGTGGTGATTCCGTTGATCAAGCCCGGCCTTGCCGCAGCAGCCATCTTCACCTTTCGTATCGCCTGGAATGAGTTTCTGCTCGCGAATGCGTTGCTTGACAGAAACACTCGTACCGTACCAGTCACTATCGTCAATTCGCTCACCGAGTACGATATTGACTGGGGAGTGATCATGGCGACTGGCAGCCTGCTCGCGATACCGCCGATCATCTTTACCTTTGTCGCGTCCAAGCAGATCATCACCGGCATGACAGCCGGCGCCGTCAAGGGTTAGTCGTGCAACCGCTGCTTCACGCGGGTGGAAGGCCGCATTGCTTGGCTGCTGTCACGCACAACGACCTCGAAGCCCACATCCACATGACGCTCGGTATCGTTCATCGAGTTTGTGGTTATGCGCTCGTGGAGAATTCTCGCCGCGTGCACCCCAATGCCGAAGGCGTCTATGCGCGTCGTTGTCAGTGATGGCACCAGGTGCTCGCTGAATTCGAAATCTCCGTGTCCAGTCAGAGCAAGATCGTCCGGTACGCTCACACCCCGGCGGCGACACTCCATCATGGCTCCCATGGCCACGCGATCAGTCAGGCAGATACTCGCTGTGGTGTCCGGAAATCTGTCCAGTACCCGGGCAATGCCGATCTTGCCGGCATTGATCGTCAGGTGGTCCTGCTCGACGGTAACCACGCGGGAGGCATCAAGCCCGCGCTCAGTCATGGTGCGTTTGAAGCCAGCAAGGCGCTCGTTCCCGCGAGGGTCAGTATCGAGCGGGCCTCCGAGGAAGGTAATGTACTCATGGCCCTGATCGATCAGATGGGTCGTTAATGCGGCACCAACCTCGGCGTGTGAAAAGCCCACCACAGAATCAAGAGGGTTCGCCGGTATATCCCAGGTTTCAATGACGGGTACGCCTGCACTTTGCAGTACCTCTACACCCTCGGAAGAATGTGCACTGTTGATCAACACCAAGCCTGCCGGGCGGCGACCGAGAATGCGTCGCAGTAACTCGGCGTCTTCGCTCCTGGAGTAAAAACTGTCTGCGATCAGAATATACAGACCGTGTTTACGGAGTTCGCTGGACAAGCCGTCAAGCGTGCGCGCATGGCCTTCAAAATGCAGTGAGGGGATCACCACCGCGACGGTCGTGCTCTTTCTGGAGGACAAATCCCCTGCAGCATCGTCGGGGATGTAGTTCAGCTTCTTGATCGCAGCCTGAACTTTCTTGCGCGTGGTTTCGGCAAGCACTTCGGGGTGACGCACCGCTCGTGAAACGGTCATCAGCGATACGCCCGCCAGTTCGGCGACTTCCTTGAGCGTTGCTCGGCCTGCGTTCGTAGACTTGGGCATGTGACCCGGGATGGCTTGCTGTGTGGCTGGAGTACGGAATGCTACCCCGCGCCGCGCATCCTCAGTGGCGCTCGCCTGCCTGCCTTGCGTGATTTACGGCTGTTGACCTTGAGTTGCATTGTCTGTTAACGTTAACAACACAGAGGTTGCCCCGCTGGGCAGGAGTCGATACATGAATCTTGACCGTTCCTACAAGTTGCTGGTCGGCACTTACAGCGATCTTGATGCGCTGGCGCATCAGCCCTACGCGCCGGTTCCGGGCGAAGGCATCTATTCGATGAACCTGTCTGCGGATGGTCAATTGAGCCAAGTGGACACAACCTCCGCACTGAATCCGGCTGTGCTGATTCCGCACAGCGATGGCGAGCACCTGTACGCCATCCTGGAGACGATTCGCGAGCAGGGTCAGATTGCGCGCTATCACGTCGACGATTCCGGCAAGCTTGAGTACTGCGATACCTTCGAGGCGTCAGGGCGTTCGACCTGCTACCTCGCGCTATCACCGCAAAAGGATATTGCTGTGGTGATCAACTACTGGGACGCTATCGTTGATGTCTGTGAGGTCGATGAGCACGGCAAGATCGGCAAGGTGGTGCAAAGTTTCAAGCAGTACTATCGAGCAGAATCGGATTGGCGGCAGGTTGCAAACCGTGAGGATCACTGGGGCAATCGTCAGGTGGGGCCGCATGCGCACTGCGCGCACTTTTGGCGCGACTGGGTGTTCATACCGGATCTGGGTGAAAACGCGGTGTTCCAGTATGGATACGATGCAAAAGCAAAGCGACTGATTCCACAGACACATATCGAGTTTGAGCCGGGCTCCGGACCGCGCCACATGGCCATGCACCCGACGCTCGACATCTGCTACATCTCGAATGAACTGTTCAACACCGTTTGTGTAGCACGTCTCGACAAGTCTGACCCTGAGATGGTCAAACCACGCCTTGAGCCCTTCCAGTATGAATCGACGGTCGATAACCGTGAATCGATCAGCTACGTCTCCGAGGTCAAGTTGTCGCCGGATGCGCGTTTTCTCTACGTGTCCAACCGTGGTGATGATTCGATTGCCATCTTCCAGGTGGCTGATGACGGGACGCTGAGCCGAACGGGTCTTGTACCCACCGGTGGCAAGTTCCCTCGTCATTTCGCGATCACACCTTGCGGCAAGGGGCTGATTGCGGCAAATCAGGATTCGGGCACGCTCAGCCTGTTTGATCGAGATATTGAATCAGGTGACATCAGCATAACCGCGGAGAGCTTCAATGTACCGGCGCCCTGTTACCTGCGGTTTCTTCAGAACTGATGCGACGCTTTTCCGCGAGCCTCGGTTTTCTTGTGGCCAGAGCTTGAATTCACAGACCGTATCGCAGCGGCTTCGAGGCCGTTGACGGTCACTTCCCCATGACACGCCCGCGTCCGAGGTCATTGCGTCTCCGGATGACGGTAGCTTGCCAATGCTGGGGCTTGATACAAGGCCAGGCGTCAACGGGGCAGAAGATTCTGGTGTTGCAGCACGACCAGACCGAATCGATGAAGCTCGAGCCTGTCAAGGCGCTGATACCGCACATCGCACACACGCAGATCTCGGCAGTACATGATCGTGGTGAGCCGGTTTGTGTTGCGAATTCGATAGCAAAACGCGGCAGTGTTATTCCTGCCGTCGTTCTGTCAGGCCCTTCGGCTAAGATTCCGGTCCGTACGCGCATTGCTGCTCTGTATTGGGCGCTCGCTTTTCAGGATCCATTTGACGTGCAGACCAGACTACTCCCGACCGACGCTCTATCTCGCCGACTTCTCGCCCCATCGCTGGCAGCGCTGTTGGTTGCCTGCAGTGGTGGGGACAATGGCGATGGAGCAGGATCAAACCCGGGCGAAACCACAACAGGATTGTCGGCGCTACCAAACCCGCCCCTCACCGCGGCGCCCTCTGCAGATGATGAGCCGGTTACTGATACTGATGCCTTCCATACTGCGAGTAATTTTGCAGTAGTGCGCGAGGCGGCTGAGCCGCTGCCCGAGGCGCCGGTGATTGCTCTGACCGAGGCTGATTTTGCGCTCGGGCTGCCTGAGGCTGTTGTTACGGTACCCGCAGGTGTGGACAGCACCGCAAATGCCGCCCCGTTTTTTGAAGATCTCGATAACCAGCGGGTGGTCGCTGGAGAGACCCTCGAGATACGTTTTGTCCCACGTGACCCCGAGGGTGAGCTGCCCGGCATGTTTCCACAAGAGATACCTCAGGGCGGTAGTTTCATCGATAACTTCGATGGCACTCGCTCGTTGATATGGCAGCCTTTGCAGGCAGATATTGGTATCACCTCGTTTACAGCTGTGGCCATTGATCCGGCAGAGTCGGCGTATCGCACCTCGCAGACCGTGCTGATCGCAGTAGACGCTCCCACAGATCCTGCGACGATTCCAAATGTGGCACCCGGCATCAAGGAGGTATTGGCCTTTACCGTACGTGCCGGAGATCCTGTGGTCATCGAGATCGAAGGTGTCGATCGCAATGGCACCCTGCCAACGCTTGAGCTGGTGAATGCACCGGCAGGCGCTAGTTTGCTGCCGCATCCGCGCTTTGAGGAAATTCATGTTTTGCGGGTTGTGCCTGCAGCGGCAGGCGAACTGACTATTGACGTGCTGGTTCGTGATGCCGTTGATCCTTCACTCACAGCGATCGAGAGCATTCGCTTGATCGTTGAGACTCCCGCCAATTTTGTGAGAAGCGGTGCACGCTTGAGGGATCTTGCGGCGGGTCAGGGCGTGAGCTTTGGTTTTGCCGCAGCGCCCTCGTTCTATCGCCGTGCTGATGGTGCGATATACGCAGCGATTGCCGCGGAGGAATTCGATATCGTAAGTCCTGAGGCCTCGTTGAAGATGGCGCCGATCAATCCCTCGCCGGGGCGCTATGAATTTGCTGATGCAGACAACCTGATGGCCTTTGCTCGTGCTAATGCGATGCAGGTGCGTGGTCACACGCTGGTCTGGCATCGCGTGCTGCCGGATTGGGTGCTTGAGACTGCAGCGGATGAGCGTGAAGTGCACATGCGTGAGTTCATCACGCGGGTGATGACACGCTACGCCGATGATGTGGATCTGTGGGACGTGGTCAATGAGCCGATTGCCGACGAGGGAGGTGGTTTGCGCAGTTCGATCTGGTCAGACAGCATGGGTGAGCGCTATATAGACATCGCTTTTGCGCAGGCCCGCGCGCTCGACCCGGATGCCATTCTGGTACTCAACGAGTTCGATATCGGTTTTGCCGGACCCAAGATCGATGGTCTGCTGGCATTGCTGGATCGATTACTCCAGCGTGAGGTGCCGGTAGATGCGGTTGGCTTTCAGATGCACCTGTTTGCCAGCTATGACGACTTCGATGCGCTTGCCGACAATTTTGCTGCCGTGGCGGCTCGCGGCCTGGATGTTCATATCACCGAGCTGGACGTGTCCTTGACTGATGCGACCGACGAGCAGCAACAGGCTGATGTCTATCAGCGTGTGGTAGAGATTTGTCTTGAGCAGCCGCGTTGTACCGTCATACAGACATGGGGATTCACGGATCGGTACTCGTTTCGCAGCATTTTTGATCCTCTGCCATTTGATGCCGACTACTCGGCCAAACCCGCCTACAGCGCGTTGCAGAACGCGCTGGGCGGGTAGAGGCCGAGCCGTAGTCAGAGCAACGGGCTCGAGTCAGCTGAGCAGGGGGTTGCTGCCGGCTCAGGTCGCTTGGCGCTTGTCCTCGGTTTTCGTATCGAAGTCACTGGCGTCGTGGCGCTCGTGCAGTTGTGTTGCAGGCTCGCCCGAGGTCTTGTTGACCATGCGCCCGCGAACCGCCGCAGGCCTCGTATCGATAGCCTTTGCCCAGCGCTGCACGTGCGTGTAGTCAGCGACTTGTAAAAAGGTCGCTGAGCCTGGGTAGAGTCTGTCCAGGCAGAGCCCACCGTACCAGGGCCAGATGGCGATGTCGGCGATGCTGTAGTGGCCTCCAGACATCCATTCGTTGGTGGCCAGATGCTGATCGAGCACGTCGAGCTGGCGCTTGGTCTCCATCGAGAAGCGGTCAATGCAGTACTCGATCTTGGTTGGTGCATAGCTGTAAAAGTGGCCAAAGCCTCCTCCGAGGTAAGGCGCGCTGCCCATCTGCCAGAACAGCCATGAGAGACAAGCGGTGCGCTCTGCTGGATCCGTCGGCAGGAACTCACCAAATTTCTCGGCCAGATACATCAGGATGGCGCCGGACTCGAACACCCGTTGCGGTTTGGCTCCACTGTGATCGACCAGAGCTGGGATCTTCGAGTTGGGGTTGGCGCTGACGAATCCCGAGCTGAACTGATCACCCTCGCCAATACGAATCAACCAGGCGTCGTACTCGGCGCCGCTATGTCCAAGAGCGAGAAGCTCCTCAAGCATCAGCGCGACCTTCACGCCGTTTGGCGTGGCGAGTGAGTACAGCTGAAGTGGATGCTTGCCAACGGGTAACTCCTTGTCATGGGTTGCGCCAGCTGTGGGGCGATTGATGCTGGCGAAGGTCCCGCCGCTATCGCTCGGTGATTGCCAGATCTCGGGCGGGGTGTAGTCAGAGGAGTCAGTCATGATTCAGGTGCAAGTTGGTGAAGGGAGCTGTGCAAAGAAGGTATGTTCGAGGAAATTACCTGCATATGGTGCGATGGTGCCTTGGATAGAAATTTCCCGCTATTGTTCGCTGTTTTGACCGGCTGCGTTGGCAATGCAATGATCATTGGACGAAGGGTTCATGACGTGACGAGGGCGGCGCATGCCCGCTGAGGTGTCAGCTCAGGCGTTGCGACAGGAGCTGGATCATTTGCTCAGCATGCACTCGCTTGATGCTCTGGGCGAGCGATCACGCGCCGATCTGCAGCGATTCGTTGAACTTTTGAGCAAGTGGAATCGGGTCTGGAACCTCACTGCGGTTCGCGATCCCAAGGAGATGCTGTCCCGGCATGTCGTCGATTCCCTCAGCCTGTTGCCGGTCATTGACAATTACATCGACACATTCGTCGATGCGGGGCCTGCGGACGTGGACCTGCTCGATATGGGCAGCGGCGCCGGGTTGCCGGTGCTGCCGCTTGCCATCGCGCGCCGAGGTCTACGCTGTCTATCGGTTGAGCGGACGATGAAAAAGGCGCGATTTCAACGCCAGGTGGTGCTTGAATTGGAGCTTCATGATGTTGATGTGCGATCGGATCGGATCCAGGACGTACACGCGCAAGCGCGCATCGTGACCTCGCGAGCCTTCACCGCCCCGGCAGACTTTCTCGAATTGGCGTCCGGCTACATCGTCAAGGGGGGGCTTGCGATAGTCATGCTCGGTTGTGCCGAGCGTATGCCCAAAACTCTACCTGCAGGATGGCAGTTATCAAGCCTGCAGAAAGTGTCGACGCCTGCGAGTGACGCTGAGAGACACATTGCCGTCTGTATCATGCGCGGTGTGTGACGTTCCACAGAGCGCTTAACCGCTACACTGGCAGGTATGAGTCGTACAATTGCTATTGCTAATCAGAAAGGCGGAGTTGGCAAGACCACCACGGCGGTCAATCTGTCCGCTGCGCTGGCGAGTCTCGGCAAGCGCACTCTGCTGATTGATCTTGACCCCCAGGGCAATGCCACGATGGGCTGTGGGGTCGACAAGTACGAGATCGAAGCGGGCATCTTCGAGGTGCTCGTGGATGCAGTGCCTATCCGTGAGGTGCGACTGGCGGTGGCCGCCGGGGCCTTGCGCAGTGGCGGCGTCAACCATCTGGTTGCCGCCAACTCCGACCTGACGGCAGCTGAGGTTGAGCTCATGTCATTGGAGCGCCGCGAGCAACGCTTGCGCGATGCGCTGGCCGCTGTGGAGGCGGACTATGACTACACGCTTATCGACTGCCCTCCGTCTCTCAACATCCTCACCCTGAATGCATTTGTCGCCGCTGACAGCGTGTTGGTTCCGATCCAGTGTGAGTACTACGCACTCGAAGGTTTGTCCGCCTTGCTCGACACCATCGAAGGGGTGCGTGAGTCGGTCAACCCGGCGCTCACCGTTGAGGGTCTGTTGCGCACGATGTACGACGGGCGCAACAATCTGGGGGCAGAGGTGTCCGCGCAATTGCTCGAGCACTTCGGCGATCAAGTCTTTCGTACCCTGGTGCCGCGTAACGTACGCTTGGCCGAGGCGCCGAGTCACGGGATGTCGATTGTGGAATACGATCGCAGCTCTCGTGGCGCCTTGGCCTACCTCTCG
This sequence comes from uncultured Granulosicoccaceae bacterium, assembly GCA_937922675.1. Taxonomy (GTDB): domain Bacteria; phylum Pseudomonadota; class Gammaproteobacteria; order Granulosicoccales; family Granulosicoccaceae; genus Granulosicoccus. Next base: position 99,121 of record CALAJN010000014.1, on the reverse strand, counting down.
CTCGCCGGCGAGATTGTCAGACGCCGCGCTTTCGATAGCGCCCCGGTTACCGCTGGAGCTGCGTCGCCTACTCACGAACTGGCAGTAGAGATCGATGGCTAGAAAACCCCGCATGGGTCGCAACCTGAATGCCTTGCTCGGTGGCTCTGCACGTGAGCGCACGGACAGCGGCAGTGGTGAGATTTCGCAAGGCCAGGCTCGCGCGGAGGACCGTAGACCTGCCGGCGGCACGGCGACAGCGGACGCAGTGACAACGGCCGCGCCCACATCGGCGGCCGCGACAGCTGATGCGCAGAGTTCTGCAGCGAGCCCCGCTACGAGTAGTCCTACTGCAAGTCCGGGATCCTCAGTAACCCGTGTCACACCTGAGCTGCGCTCGGTGCCCGCGGCTGCTGGTGAGTCTACGGCTTCAATGGCGCCACCCAAGGCCGCCTCAATGGAAGCCTCGGTGGCAGCAAGGCCGGAGCAGGATTCGCAGCCGGGTGATCGGTTGCGCACGATCGGGATCGATCAGGTCCGCCGCGGGGCGTATCAGCCGCGGCGGCATTTTGACGATGCGCTGTTGCAAGAGCTCGCCGACAGTCTCAAGGCCCAGGGGCTCATTCAGCCGATTCTCGTGCGCGAGCGTGACGGTGGGTACGAACTTATCGCCGGCGAGCGTCGCTGGCGAGCTGCTCAGCTGGCGGGGCTGCACGAGATTCCAGCGATTGTGCGCGAGCTGCAGGACCGCGATGTCGCCTCGGTATCCCTGATCGAGAACATTCAGAGAAAGGACCTGAATCCGCTCGAAGAGGCGGCAGCGTTCAAGCGGCTGTGTTCCGAATTCAGCATGACTCATCAGGAAGTGGCCGAATCGGTTGGTCGATCGCGAGTGGCGGTCTCCAACATGATGCGCCTGCTCGACCTGAACGAGGATGTAAAGTCGATGGTCGATCGAGGTGAGTTGGAAATGGGCAATGCACGAGCCTTGCTGGGGGCACCCATCGATGAGCAGCCTGGCTTGGCGGATCGCATCGTCAAGCAGCGGCTGACCACCCGCGCCGTTGAGAAACTGGTTCGCGAGTTGCGTGAGGGCAAGGCTCCGCCAGCCCCCGAGGCGGTCTCTGATCCGGATATCACACGTCTGGCCGAGCGTCTGGGTGGCGTGCTCGGTGCCCCGGTGCAGATCAAGCATCGCCCAAACGGTGCTGGTCGGCTCGAGATTCGCTATACCTCGGTGGAGGAGTTGGAAGGCATTCTCGGTCACATCAACTGATCCCTGGAAGTAAACCGACGCTGCATTGCCCTGCTATACTCCCGCTGTTCGATTCGGTAGCATCCGGCCCTTGTGGTCGACCCCTTCCTGAACTCCTCCGAAAGCGATACTCCCGGGTCTTGATTGCCCCGGGCCTGCAACTTGTGGCACCAGTGGATAGCGCGTGAGCACGCAGTCAGAACGTCGACTCCGCGTGATCCGTTGTTTGTTGGTGTGGCAGTTGGTCGTGGCTGTGTTGGCAGGTGTTTTTTCGGCAGCGTTTCACAGCGCCGAGGCGGGGTTGTCAGCTACTGTAGGCGGCTTGATTTGCTGGCTGCCAACGTGCTGGTTTGCGTGGAAGGCTTTCAGGCATCGGGGTGCACGCGCAGCACGTCAGATTGTCCGGTCTTTCTATACCGGGCAAGCAGGAAAGATGTTGTTGACCGCAGGGTTGTTTACCCTTGCGTTCATCTGGATTCAGCCATTACTACCCGTGGCTTTGTTTGCCGGGTACGTAGCGGTACAAAGTGTCAATTGGGTCGTACCACTGGTCATGAGCCGCTCACAGCGCCGGGCAGGGTAAGGCCTCGTCATCTGGGTCGCGTCACCGAATGTGGCAGTCCTCAACCGTTTTCAGCATTGTCGTACTCAGTCATGGCTACAGAGAATCCGACCAGTTCGGAGTACATCAAGCACCACCTGCAGAACTTGACCTTCGGCTACCACCCGGAGAACGGGTTGTCGATCGCGCATGGTGCGGACGAAGCCTCGGCGATGGGGTTTTGGGCAATTCACCTGGACACCATGTTCTGGTCGATTGCCCTTGGTTGCTTTTTCATCTGGTTGTTCAAAAAGGCGGCAGATTCGGTCACTGCCGGGGTGCCGGGCGGATTGCAGAACTTCGTCGAGACCATCGTCGAGTTCGTTGACACCAACGTCAATGACACCTTCTCGGGAAAGAGCGATGTGGTCGCGCCCCTGGCCCTCACCATATTTGTCTGGGTGTTCCTGATGAATCTGATGGACCTGGTGCCCATCGATTTCATCCCGCGGGCTACCGAGGAGATGGGCATCCCGTACATGAAGATCGTACCAACCACGGACATCAATGCCACGCTGGGCATGTCTATCTCAGTCTTTCTCCTGATGATCTACTTCAGCATCAAGGTCAAGGGTGGAGGCGGCTTTCTGAAGGAGCTTACGTTGCAGCCCTTCTCCAGCGACAACTTCGTGGTTCAGGCGTTGCTTGTACCGGTCAATTTGCTGCTCGAGGGCATCAGTTTGCTCGCTAAGCCAGTCTCTCTCGGGCTGCGCTTGTTCGGCAACATGTACGCCGGTGAGCTGATCTTCATCCTGATCGCGCTGCTGCCTTTCTATGCCCAGTGGGCGTTGTCAGTGCCGTGGGCGATTTTCCATATCCTCGTCATCACGCTGCAAGCCTTCATCTTCATGATGCTGACCATCGTGTACATGAGCATGGCGCATGAGCACCACTGATCGGCGTACCGGTCAATAAAGTTTTTCCGCTGTATTCAATCCTTTTTCAACTACGTCACTTTTAAGACTCTCGGAGTTACTGATGGAAATTGTTGTTGCCTCCACGGCTATCGCTGTTGCCCTTCTGATCGGTTTGGGTGCTCTTGGCACCGCTATTGGATTTGCGCTGCTCGGCGGCCGTTTTCTTGAAGGCGCTGCGCGTCAGCCGGAAATGGCACCGATGCTTCAGGTCAAGATGTTCATCGTTGCGGGCCTGCTTGATGCGGTACCGATGATCGGTGTTGGTATTGCGCTGTTCTTCACCTTCGCCAACCCCTTCGTCGGCCAGCTGGCCGGATAAGGCTGCGGTCAGTAACAGAGGAGAACCACGATGAACCTGAATCTCACATTGGTGGGTCAGGCCATCTCGTTCGCCATCTTCGTCACTTTCTGCATGCGTCATGTGTGGCCTCCGGTCATACAGGCGCTGCGCGAACGTCAGGAAAAGATCGCGCAAGGTCTTGCAGAAGCCGAGAAGGGCGCGCAGCGTCGCGAGGAGGCCGAGGCCGAGATCGCGACCATGCTTCAGGATGCCAAGGCCCAGGCGGCCGAGATTGTTGCCCAGGCCCAGAAGCAGCGTAACGAGATGATCGAGAAGGCGGCGTCTGAAGCGACTGCCAAGCAGGAGCAAATCGCCAGTAAAGCCATGGCTGATCTGGATCGCGAGGTGGTCGGTGCTCGCGAGTCACTGCGTAAGCAGGTCGGCTCGCTGGCCGTTGATGGAGCCCGTCGTATTCTCGGCGGTGAGGTCAACGAAGGCTCGCATTCACAGGTCATCGACGACCTGATCAAGCAGATCTGAGGCGGCCATGACTGACATGAGCACAGTGGCGCGGCCCTATGCACGCGCGTTATTCGAACTGGCCGAGGGCGAAGGCAGTCTGGACGCCTGGGCTGGGCGTCTCGAATTCTGGGCTGCAGTCGTGTCCAACCCGGAAATGTCGCAACGGCTTACGGATCCGTCCGTCACGCGTCAACAGCAGATCGATATGTTCGAGGCTGTTGTCGCTGATGGCAACGACGATTACGGTCGTAACCTGATCCGTTTGTTGGTCGAAAACGACCGGCTGAGCTTGTTGCCGGAGGTTTACGAACACTATGAGACGTTTCGAAGCGATGCTCAGGGCGAGATCGAGGCCGTTGTTCGCACGGCCTTTCCCTTGTCGGATGAGCAGCAGGCCGGGATTGCCGCGTCGCTGTCAAAGCGGCTGGAACGCAAGGTACGCCTGCAGATCGTGATCGATAAGGATCTGATCGGTGGTGCGGTTATTCAGGCCGGTGATCTCGTCATAGACGGGTCACTCAGCGGCCGCGTAGAAAAGATGCAGCACGCCGTCGCGAGCTGACCGCACACAAGCGGCAGGACGCAGACGCGCGCAACCCAACAGAGATTTCAAGTCATGCAACTCAACCCATCAGAAATCAGCGAGCTGATCAAGCAGCGGATCGGTAACTTCGAGACCACCGCCGACGCTCGCACCGAAGGCACGATCGTCAGCTTGAACGACGGCATCGTGCGCATTCACGGTCTCACCGACGCGATGTCGGGCGAGATGATCCAATTCAACGAGAACCTCTACGGTCTGGCGCTCAACCTCGAGCGCGAATCAGTCGGTGCGGTTGTACTGGGTGACTATGAGGATCTTTCGGAAGGCGACAAGGTGCAGTGCACCGGACGTATCCTGGAGGTGCCTGTGGGCCCCGAACTACTGGGCCGTGTAGTCAATGCACTGGGTGAGCCGATCGATGGTAAAGGCCCGATCGAGACCTCGATGACCTCTCCGATCGAACGTATCGCTCCTGGTGTCATCGAGCGTCAGTCAGTTGATCAGCCGATTCAAACCGGTCTCAAGGCTATCGATGCGATGGTCCCCGTCGGCCGAGGCCAGCGTGAGCTCATCATCGGTGACCGCCAGACGGGCAAGACCGCGGTTGCTGTCGACGCAATCATCAACCAGGCCAAGTCCGGTATCAAGTGCGTCTACGTGGCTATCGGTCAAAAGCAGTCCACCATTGCCAATGTGGTTGCCAAGCTCGAAGAGTATGGCGCGATGGATAACACCATCGTGGTTGCTGCTGGTGCTTCCGATTCTGCTGCCATGCAGTACGTTTCGGCCTACTCTGGTTGCGCCATGGGTGAGTACTTTCTCGATCGTGGCGAAGATGCACTGATCGTGTATGACGATCTCACCAAGCAGGCCTGGGCCTACCGTCAGGTGTCTCTGCTGCTGCGTCGTCCGCCAGGTCGTGAAGCTTACCCGGGTGATGTTTTCTACCTGCACTCGCGTCTTCTCGAGCGGGCTTGCCGCGTCAATGCTGGCTACGTCGAGAAATTCACCAATGGTGAAGTCAAGGGGCAGACAGGTTCGCTTACCGCTCTGCCGATCATCGAGACGCAGGCCGGTGACGTATCTGCCTTCGTACCGACCAACGTGATTTCGATCACCGATGGGCAGATCTTCCTCGAGACCGATCTGTTCAACGCGGGTATCCGCCCTGCGATCAACGCGGGTCTTTCGGTGTCTCGTGTGGGTGGTGCTGCACAGACCAAGATCATCAAGAAATTGGGTGGCGGTGTTCGTCTGGCACTCGCTCAATATCGTGAGTTGGCAGCCTTTGCCCAGTTCGCCTCTGATCTTGACGAAACCACTCGTAAGCAACTCGAGCGCGGTCAGCGTGTTACCGAGTTGATGAAGCAGAAGCAGTACTCGCCTCTGTCCATCTCGGAAATGGGCGTCTCGCTGTTCGCTGCCAACGAGGGCTTCCTCGATGACGTGCCGGTCGAGAAGATCGTGGACTTTGAAGCCGCCATGCATGCGCACTTCCGCTCCAACCATCAGGACCTGCTTGATCAGGTAGAGCAGTCCGGTGACTGGAACGAAAACATTGAAGCCGCCTTCACAAAAGGTCTTGACGCCTTCAAGGCAAACGGTACCTGGTAAGCCGCCATGGCCTCAGGCAAGGAAATACGGACGCAGATCAAGAGTATTCAGAATACTCAGAAGATCACCAAGGCCATGGAGATGGTGGCCGCGTCCAAGATGCGAAAAGCGCAGGATCGCATGGCGGCCAATCGGCCCTATGCGACCAAGATGCGCAGCGTGGTCGGGCACGTGGCGTCGGCCAACCTCGAGTACAAGCATCCCTATCTGATCGAGCGCGAGCAGATCAAGCGTGTTGGCTTTATCATCGTCTCGACTGACCGTGGTCTGTGTGGTGGTTTGAACACCAACGCCTTCAAGGCGGCCGTGGCGTCGATGCGTGAATACTCCGAGTCAGGTGCCGAGATTGATGTCGTTACCATCGGCAAGAAGGCGGGGCAGTTCTTCTCGCGTTTGGGTGCCAATATTGTTGGGCGCACCGAGGACATCGGTGACTCTCCCGGCATGGCTGAGCTGATCGGTTCAATCCAGATCATGCTCACCGCCTATGACGAGCACCGTATCGACAAGCTCGTGCTCGTTGAGAGCGAGTTCGTTAACACCATGACCCAGGCACCGCGTGTGTCTCAGCTGATACCGGCAGCACCCGATGCCGATCAGCGACTTGGCCACAACTGGGACTATCTCTACGAGCCTGATGCAGAGGAAGTTGTTGATCATCTGATGACGCGTTATATCGAGTCCCTGGTGTATCAGGCCGTTGTTGAGAACATAGCTTGTGAGATGGCGGCGCGCATGATTGCTATGAAGAGCGCGACTGACAACGCAGGCGAATTGATCGGTGAACTGCAGCTTGTGTACAACAAAGCGCGTCAGGCAGCGATTACCCAGGAAATCTCCGAGATCGTCGGCGGCGCCGCAGCGGTCTGAACAAACAAACTTTTGGAAGTCACTGATGAATACCGGAAAGATCGTTGAAGTCATCGGCGCCGTAATCGACGTCGAGTTTCCCCGCAATGCGGTTCCCAAAACCTACGACGCACTGAACGTGGCGGGTAGCGATACCGTCCTTGAGGTGCAGGGGCAGTTGGGTGACGGCGTCGTGCGTACTATTGCCATGGGCGTATCCGAGGGCATCCGCCGTGGTGTCGAGGTCAGCAACAGCGGCGCGCCGATTTCGGTGCCGGTTGGACAGGCGACCCTCGGGCGCATCATGAACGTACTCGGCCACCCGATCGACGAGGCAGGCCCGATCGCCACCGAAGATCGCATGCCGATCCACCGCGATCCGCCGAGTTACTCCGAGCAGTCAGGTTCTACTGAACTGCTTGAGACGGGCATCAAGGTCATTGATCTGCTCTGTCCGTTTGCCAAGGGCGGAAAGGTGGGTCTGTTTGGCGGTGCCGGTGTAGGCAAGACCGTAAACATGATGGAGCTGATCCGTAATATCGCGGCCGAGCACTCCGGTTTCTCTGTATTTGCAGGTGTGGGCGAGCGTACTCGAGAGGGTAACGACTTCTACCACGAGATGAAGGACTCCAACGTTCTTGACAAGGTAGCGCTGGTATACGGTCAGATGAACGAGCCGCCCGGTAACCGTCTGCGCGTGGCGCTGACAGGACTCACGATGGCTGAGTTCTTCCGTGATGAAGGGCGTGATGTGCTGATGTTTATCGACAACATCTACCGTTACACTCTTGCCGGAACGGAAGTATCAGCGCTGCTCGGACGTATGCCGTCAGCGGTAGGCTATCAGCCGACACTGGCGCAAGAGATGGGTGCTCTTCAAGAGCGCATCACTTCGACCAAAACGGGTTCCATCACGTCCATCCAGGCGGTATACGTGCCGGCGGATGACTTGACCGACCCCTCTCCTGCTACCACCTTTGCCCACCTGGATGCAACGGTTGTACTGTCACGAAACATCGCAGAACTCGGTATCTACCCGGCGGTAGATCCGCTTGACTCCACCAGCCGTCAGCTCGATCCGCTGGTCATCGGTCAGGAACACTATGACTGCGCACGCGGTGTGCAGAACACGCTGCAGCGGTACAAGGAACTGCGAGACATCATCGCAATCCTTGGGATGGATGAGCTTTCAGAAGAAGACAAGCTGGTTGTAGCGCGTGCTCGCAAGGTGCAGCGTTACCTGTCGCAGCCGTTTTTCGTGGCCGAGGTCTTCACTGGCTCTCCTGGTAAATACGTGTCACTGAAAGACACCATTGCGGGTTTCAACGCGATTGTTAATGGAGAGTACGATCACCTGCCCGAACAGGCCTTCTACATGATCGGCACGATCGACGAAGCTGTCGAACGCGCGAAGAAGGCGGCCTGATTCCGTGGCTACCGGCAAAGGTACAGCGACTCTGCAGGTCGAGATTGTGTCCGCCGAGAGCGAGATCTTCTCTGGCGAAGCAACACTCGTCAGTGCGTCGGCCATGATGGGAGAAGTCGGTATCGCTCCCGGGCACACGCCGTTTATCACTCGCATAAAGCCGGGCGAAATTCGCGTGGCGACGCCGGGTGATGCCGACGATCTTGATGTGTATGTCTCCGGCGGTCTTCTGGAAGTTCAGCCCCATGAAGTCACAATACTTGCCGATACCGTGCTGCGTGCAGACGACATCGACGAGGCGGCTATTGAAAAGGTACGCGCCGAGGCAGAAGCTGCCCTCACAGGTGCTCCAAGTGGCGAGATTGACTACGCTGCGGTTCAGCAACAGCTTGCAGAGGCCTCCGCGCAGCTACAGTTGGTCAAGAAGATCCGCCGTAATACCTGAGTCTCAGGTCACTCCCAGGCGGTCCCTCGGGGCCGCTTGGTCTGAACAAGAAAAAGTGGAAGGCCGCTCGATCCTCGATCGCGCGGCCTTCGCTCGTTCTGGATCGCAGGCCTACTCGGCGTTACCATAATCACCCCAGCGATTCACTAACCGACCTTGCGTCGGCTCAACAGGAAACATCCATGTCCAAACCTTCAATCGGCTTTATCGGCCTTGGCCTCATGGGCGGAGCAATGGTCGCCAACCTTCAGGACCGCGGTTACAGCCTCGCTGTACTGGGTAACCGGGATCGTACCGAGCTGGACAAGGCGGTTGCACGTGGCGCCACCGAAGCTGTCAGCGCCAAGGCAGTGGCCGAGGCCAGTGACATCATCATGATTTGTGTGGGCACCTCGGCGCAGGTGGAGAGCCGCATGCGTGGTGATGATGGGGTCATTGCCGGGCTGTCGGCTGGCAAGGTCGTGATCGATTTTGGAACCTCCTTGCCAGCCTCCACCAAGGCGCTTGGTGAGGAAGTAGCCGCTGTCGGGGCAAGCTATATGGACGCTCCGATCGGACGCACGCCGCTACAGGCGCGTGAGGGGATGATCAATCTGATGTGCTCCGGTGACAAGGCGACCTTTGATCGCATTGAACCTGTGTTGCAAGATATTGGTGACAACGTGTTCCACCTGGGAGCGCTTGGCAATGGCAATGCCATAAAGTTGCTCAATAATTTCTTTGGTCAGACTGTCGCCAACGCTCTTGGTGAGGCCTTTGCCGTGGCAGACCTTGCAGGGGTTGATCGTCGACAGCTATATGAAGTCATGTCGGCAGGGCCGCTTGGCTCACAGTTCATGGATCTGATGGCAGCCTATGCACTGGACGGTGATCCAAGCAAGCTTGCCTTTTCGATCAAGAACGCAGGCAAGGACGTCGGCTATTACGATCAGATGTGCAGCGATCTTGGTGCGCCTTCGATGATGGCAGCAGCGCCGTTATCTGCGCTGAAGGATGCTGAGGCGAAAGGCATGGGTGAATCCATGGTGTCCGAGCTGACCGAGTACCACTGCCAGCGGCTCAAGCGCGGCTGAGCGAGTGTTGTCGCTGCACGTTGGATGCAGCGCGACAAACCCGTGGTAATTGATGGGTGGCAATAAGGGATGGGTGGGCCGATGCAAAACGTGATCAGAGACACGCATCCGGCCAATAGCAGTGAATGCCGGGGGCATTGGCAGAGTGTCCCCGGCTGTCTCTGAACACTTTGCGGACAGGATTCATACATTTTTCATCAGGAAGTCGATAATCCTGACTGCTAAATAGTCCCTGTGACCTAAACGACCCCTCAGCGTATGTCCATTCGACCGATTGTCCTGGCTGCTGGTAAAGGCACCCGCATGCGTTCGGCCTTGCCCAAGGTGCTGCACCGACTGGCTGGCCGGCCGTTGTTGGTGCACGTACTGGATACTGTGGCAGAGCTTGCCCCTGTGGGTGTCACAGTGGTCGTCGGACATGGGGCCGATGCGGTCAAGGCATGTGTTGCTGATGAGACCGGGCACCGGCCCGAGTGGGCGACACAAACTGAACAACTCGGTACCGGGCATGCAGTACGTATGGCACTCGATACCCTGGGCGATGACGAGATTGCGCTTATCACCTACGGAGATGTGCCGCTTACCCGCGTTGACACCTACCGCGCGCTTGTGGATGCAGCCAACGACTCCACACTTGGTCTTTTGACGCTGGAAGCTGTCGAGCCGACAGGCTACGGCCGTATCTTGCGAGAGGCTGGGGCCATAGTGGGTATTGTCGAACAGAAGGACGCCTCTGCTGAGCAACTCACGATAACCGAGGTCAATGCAGGGGTAATTGCTATCCGCGGCAAGCATTTGAAATCCCTGCTTGGCAAGATCGGCAATGACAATGCACAGGGCGAGTACTACCTGACCGACATCGTAGGCCTGGCTGTTGAGGACGGCCTCGAGATCAAGGCGGTTCACCCAGGCAGTAATCACGAGGTGGATGGTGTTAACAGTCGCCATCAGCTTGCAAGGCTTGAGCGACTGCATCAGCTGGATATCGCCGAGGAGCTCATGAGTCTCGGGGCCACCTTGGCAGATCCTGCGCGTGTCGACGTTCGAGGAAAGCTTGTGACAGGGCAAGATGTGCTGATTGATGTGAACGTCGTCTTTGAAGGCAGCTGTACGCTGGGGGATGGTGTATCCATCGGACCGAACTGTGTGCTGCGCAATGCTCGCGTCGGTGCAGGTACGGTTGTGCGGGCGCACACCACCATCGAAGATAGTTCAGTGGGTGAGAACGCTTCTATTGGACCGTATGCGCGTCTGCGCCCTGGCACACAGCTGGGCGACAGCACCCATATAGGTAATTTTGTCGAGACCAAGAACACGCTTCTTGGCAACGGCAGCAAGGTCAACCACTTGTCCTATGTGGGCGATTCGAGCATCGGTACCAAGGTCAATATCGGTGCTGGGACCATCTTCTGTAACTACGACGGTGCCAACAAGCATCAGACCACCATCGAGGATGATGTGTTTGTCGGCTCCAACACAGCGCTTGTGGCCCCGCTTACTATCGCCACGGGTGCAACGATCGGTGCTGGTTCCACCATTTCGCAAGATGTGCCTGCCGGCAAGCTTGCGCTGACACGTGCGCGTCAGAGAATGCTCGACTGGATACGTCCTGTAAAGAGCGTCAAGTGAGTAGCAACTCGTGAATAGTATTCAGGCAACCTCGGAGAGATCATCATGTGCGGCATCGTAGGCGCAGTAGCTCAGCGCGACATCGCAGACATCTTGCTCGCGGGTTTGCAGAGCCTGGAATACCGAGGCTATGACTCGGCAGGTATCGCAACGGTGGAGAGCGACAATACGCTCAACCGCATCCGACGTGTCGGCAAGGTCAAGATGCTCGCCGATGCTGTTGGTGAGCATGGATTACCGGGAGGCACAGGTATCGCGCACACGCGGTGGGCCACCCACGGTGAGCCCAACGAGAACAATGCTCACCCGCACGTATCTGCTGATCGAATTGCGGTGGTACACAACGGCATCATTGAAAACCATGCGCCCTTGCGCGAGAAGCTGCAAGGCCTTGGCTACAACTTTACCTCGGATACCGATACCGAAGTGATTGCGCACCTGGTCGATCATGAGCTCAAGAGCAGCAATTCCTTGTTTGGAGCAGTGCAGTCAGCGGCACGACAACTCGAGGGTGCCTACGGCATGGTCATCATGGATCGTGAGCAACCCGGGCGTTTGATTGGCTCGCGTTCGGGCAGCCCCTTTGTGATTGGCTATGGCATCGGAGAGCACTTCATCGCTTCAGATCAGTTGGCTCTGCTGCCAGTGACGCGTCGTTTTGCCATTCTTGAAGAGGGAGATGTGGCTGAGATCACGCGGCACAAGGTGGTGATCGTGGACAGCGAAGGTCGCGAGGTTGAGCGCCCTGTTGAAGAGTCCACTGTGTCCCATGATGCGAGTGACAGGGGAAAGTTTCGGCACTACATGGAAAAGGAAATCCACGAGCAGCCAGTTGCCATTCAACATACGCTCGAAGGCCGTATCGCTGATGGTCTGGTGCTCGATAGTGCCTTCGGTGAAGGCGCTAGCGAATTGCTTGCAAAAGTGGAGCATGTACAGATCATTGCCTGCGGTACCAGTTACCACGCCGGAATGACAGCACGCTACTGGTTTGAGAGCTTTGGCAGGGTCTCGTGCAATGTAGAGATTGCCTCCGAGTATCGCTACCGTGAGAGTGTCGTCAGACCCAATAGTCTGTTGGTCACAATTTCCCAGTCGGGTGAGACCGCCGACACCCTGGCAGCGCTCAAGCTCTCCAAGGAGCAGGGCTATATGACCAGTCTGGCAATTTGCAACGTGCCAGGTTCATCTCTGGTGCGCGAGTCCGAGATGAATTACCTGATGAAAGCAGGCGTTGAGATTGGCGTGGCAAGTACCAAGGCTTTCACGGTACAGCTCGCTGGCCTGCTGATGCTCGCGGCAGCCATTGGTCGTCACAAGGGGATGAGCGAGGAGCAAGCGCGCTCTATTGGCGCTGCACTCATGAGCTTACCCTCCAAGCTGGAACAGACTCTCGACATGGACGGTGCTATACAGTCTCTGGCAGAGGACTTTGCCGACAAGCACCACAGCCTCTTTCTGGGTCGCGGGGATCAGTATCCGATTGCCATGGAAGGGGCGCTAAAGCTCAAGGAAATTTCCTATATTCACGCTGAGGCTTATGCAGCCGGTGAGTTAAAGCATGGCCCTCTGGCATTGATTGATGCTGACATGCCTGTGATCGTGGTTGCGCCCAACAATGAGTTGGTAGCCAAGTTGCAATCCAATGTTGAAGAGGTGCGTGCGCGCGGAGGTCTGATGTATGTTTTTGCAGATTCTGCAGCATCGTTTGGCAGTGATGACACGATGAAGGTGCTCGAAGTGCCTCATTGTGATCCTGTGATCGCACCGATCATCTACACCGTGCCGCTACAGCTGTTGTCCTACCACGTGGCCTTGATCAAAGGCACCGATGTTGACCAACCGCGAAACCTTGCCAAGTCGGTGACGGTGGAATAAGTCAGTCCTGCCGACTTGCAGGCGGGTCCTCATCGCTGGCGCGGTACTCCAGATCTTCATCCGCCTCTTCCAGTGCTTCCAGCTGCGCCTCGTCCGCGAGCTCCACGGCAATACCTGTGGCATAGGCGGATGTTCTGGACGTGACCGCGACGTAGGGCGCCGCGCTCTCGACAACCACGTGTTCGCGTTGTGTCATACGCCATAGGGCGTAAACGGCAATACAGGCGAACAAGACGCCGATAAGCACAAAGAAGCTTGCAGCGCCTGCGGTATCCATAGCGCGACCCACGACAACAGGACCTGCAACAGCTCCCGAGCCGTTGATGAACAACAAGCCGGAAGCGGCGCTTGGCATGTCTTCAACATCGAGGTAGTCGTTGGCGTAGGCGAGTAGCAGGCCGTACATGGGATTGGCAATGCCACCGAGAACAAACGCACAGGCCACTAGCAGCTGGATAGAACTACCTGCCAGAGTAGCGATCAGACAAGTTGCAAAACCGATACCTGCCGCTGCGATGGTCAGCCAGCGTCGATCAATACGGTCGGACAGCCAGCCGATAGGGTATTGCAAGGTCAGGCCACCTAAAAATATGGCGGTGATGAAGGCTGATGTGGACGCCACGGTCAAGCCGATGGCGGACGCATAGACCGACGACATGGCATAGAGCGCCGAGAACACACCACCGAGGAGGAACATGCCAACACAGGCCAGTGGTGATACCTCGATCAATCGCCGCAAGGTCATGGAGCGAGCGGTGTCGTGTCGCGGTGTAGGTGATGTGCTGAGCAGGATGGGTGCGAAGGAAATCGACACCAGGACGGAGATCAGTACAAACAGGTTATAGCCCGACGGATCTGCGGCATTGAGCAATAACTGCCCAAGCACCATGCCGCTCATCTGCACGATCAGGTACATCGACAAGGTCTGGCCGCGCGTCTCGTTGGTTGCCGAATGGTTCAGCCAGCTCTCGGCAACGACATAGATGCCTGAAAAGCAGAAACCGACCACAAGTCGCAGCGCAAACCAGCTGAAGGGATTGACGTAGACGGCATAGAGAATGAAAGCCGCCGATGCGAGTGAACCGAGGGCTGCAAACACGCGGACATGACCCACACGTCGGAGCATGACTGGCGAGTACCAGGAGCCTGCCAAAAAGCCTACGAAGTAGGCTGACATCACCAGACCCAGGGTCGCTGAGTTGATGCCTTCAAGGGATCCGCGCACACCGAGCAGTGAGCCCTGCAAGCCGTTGCCCAGCATCAGCAGCAGCATGCCCAACATCAATGCCCAGGATTGCTTGAGGACCAACAACACGGTAGTGATACGCCTGTGGAATACGAGAACGGTATGGTGCGCTTTTATAGGACTTAGCGGGGCCTTGTAAAACCCATGTCGCCTGGTGGCCGCTTATGTCGCCGCTGGAACACAAGGGAGCAGTACCGAGGCAGCACTACCTGATGGCCGCTACACTAGCGACCGGGAATACATACTGAGTGTCACATGGCCGTCACTGTCGATTACTACCACTTTCTGATATCACCCTGGAGCTATCTGTCGATTGGACGTCTCAACGCGCTGCGTGAGCGCACCGGTTGTACCGTGCGTTATCTACCCATCGATGTCGGTAGCACCTTCGGCGAAATGGGTGGAACACCGCCAGCCAAACGGCACCCATCGCGCCAGAGCTGGCGTCTTGAAGAGCTCAAGCGTTTTTCGGATTTTCTCTCTGTGCCCATCAATCTTCAACCGGCCTTTTTCCCGGCTGATCAGTCGCTAGCCGCGCGCCTGGTGCTGGCGGCGGGTGATCTTGATGCGGGGGTGAGCGCAGGTCGCTTGTCGGACGCGGTACTGACAGCGTGTTGGCGGGATCAAGCCAATGTGGCTGATCGAGCGACGCTACAGGCTCTGGTGACAGGGCTTGGAATGGATGCCGATACGCTTCTGGCTGCGGCCGAGGGCGATGCGATTGCCGAGCGCTACACTGCGACCACCACGGAGGCGCACAGCCGCGGTGTGTTTGGCTCGCCGACTTTCATGGTCGGTGAAGAACGCTTCTGGGGTCAGGATCGCCTGGATTTTCTAGAGGCGGCTATCGAGGCGGTCGCCTAGGCTGCCCCTGCTACAAGACGCCGCCAAAGGGAATGGCGACAAGAGCGCTCACACAAGAAGCCGATATCTACACTCTGGTCATGACAAGACAACACCGGTTATTTCGTTGGCTGGCTGAGTCCCGCGGTGTTCGTGGGCTCAGTGGCGCCGGGCTTATACTGCTCGGGTCACTTGCCAGTGGTGTGGTCGCAGCGGACACTTGCGATATCCCCGACAGTGATGCTGAATGGAGACTGGTCTTTGCCGATGAGTTCAACGGCAATACTCTGGATCGTAACAAGTGGGAGACAGAGTTTTTGTGGGGGCCCGGTGTTGTCATCAATGACGAGCAGCAGTACTACGTCAATAATGCTCAGTTCGGCTTTGATCCGTTCAGCGTTCAGGATGGGACGCTCGCTATCACTGCTATCAAGACGCCCTTTGCACGTGATCAGTTGTATCTCACTCGATCCATCTACGGGCCATCCACCATTGAACTCCTCTGGCGTGTGCCAGACGGTGCGGTCAGTTATCAGGTCTACCGGGATGGCGTGCAGTTGGGCTCGGCAACCGGAGGCTCCTTTCTTGATAGCGGGCTTCGCGAGGGGATCGAGTATGCGTATGCGGTAACGGCACTTGATGCCAGTGGCAGTGAGATATTGACAGCGGATATCACCATCAATACTGATGAGCGTGTCGTGTCGGTTCCGCCGCAAGCGTTCTCATTGGGGCTGCGTGCCAACGTCTACTCGGCGACCAGTGGTGAGATTATCTGGGATGCACCCAATAGAGCGACACGCTTTGAGGTTTATCGCGATGGGCGCCTGTACCGGGAGTTGAACGGTGCAAACTTCACGAGTCTTTTTGAGGCAGGCCTGCAAGCTGGTGAAATGTATCAGTACCGCGTAGCGGCCTATGACAGCTGCGACGACTTGATCATTGCCGAGGAGGTAAAACTCGATGCCAACGCAGGCTCTACCGGGCCACGTACCGTTGAGCGTCTCATCGTTCGTCTGACCAGCTTCAGTGACACCTCGGCGGAGATTGCGTGGGGAGCTGTACTTGGGGCGCGCCGATATACAGTGACCGACAACGGTTCTCAGGTGCTTGATAGCGATGCGCGTTCGCTGTTCATCGATGACCTTGTACCCGGCGAAGATCGACGCTTTCGGGTTATTGCCTATGACGCTGATGGGCGGCAGATCGATGCCACTACACGTACGGTCAACACCGCAGACAACAGCTTTGCTTTGAATCGGCAACCTTTTCTGTCCGGTATCATCACAAGTTACAACAGCTTTCGCTTTCGCTACGGCCGTATTGAAGCGCGTGCGCGGATGCCTGCTGGACAAGGATTCTGGAGCGCCTTCTGGCTTCTCAATGCTTACTACAACCAGGATCAACCCGAAGACCCCGAGATCGACATCATCGAGGCTCTGGGTGATCGCCCGACAGTGGCTAATCATGCCTACCACTATTTCAGTGATCTGGACGGTGATGGCTTCCACACCGACCTCGTGTCATCGGAAGGGCGTGCAACGATCGATGACTTTTCGTCCGACTTCCATGTCTATGGCGTCATCTGGGAGCCCGGGCGTATTGTCTGGACAGTAGATGGCATAGAGACGCACAGAGTCGAAGGAGAGCAAGTGTCCGATGAGCAGATGTACCTGATTGCCAATCTTGCCATCGGTGGCACCTTCCCGGGTCCTGCCGATGAAAGCACGCCATTTCCGTCACGCTATGAGCTGGACTGGATACGTGTCTATCAGCGCTGAGCTAATTCCCTCTTGCAGAATCCTTGTTATTGCCTGGTCGTAGCGTCTGTAAAATAGCGAGGGTAATCAAGCCGGCACCCAGCGCACCGCTTGCGTCCACTGAGGTACCAATCAGCCAGACCGAGGATATGGTTGCCACCACAATCTCGGTGGTGGTCAACATCGCGGCGGTTGATGCCGGTAAGCGCTCGGCCCCCCAGACCTGGCTGGTCACTGATGGCAGTAGCAAGAACAGCCCAAACAGGATTGTTGACAGTATCGCTGGCTTGAGGTTTTCAGGTGCTTCGGAATGCGTTACTGATCCTGTTGTGTGAGTCGAGATCCGGATGCTGTTCGTCCAGGATTCGGGTAACAGTTGAACCGACCCAAAGGCCAATAATGCAAATGCGGTAGCACCTGCAAAGGTAGCCAGACAACTTGTTGAGGTAGCCAATCGCTTGTGCCCGCCAAGCAAGGCAAGACCAAGACCCCAGGTCATGCCTGCGGCGATGGCCAGAGAATCACCAAAACCGGGTCTTGCTTGCAGCTGCTCCGCACTGCCACCGAGCAACAACCAGACCCCTGCGATAGTGAGGGCTATAGCGGATAGCTGTCGCAGGCTTATTGGCTCGGCAGTCAACCAGCGTGCGGCTAGTGCTGCCCAGATCGGGAGCAGATAGAACAGAAAGACCGCTCTGATCACGTCGGTGTATATCAGGGCCAGCATGTACAGGACGCTAGAGGCACCAAGAGTGGCGCCTACCAGTCGTGCCTGCGAGCTTTGCAAGCTCTTGAGTAGGCTCCGACGCCCCGTAGCGCCGAGATAGCCGGTCAGTACAAGTGCTGCTGCGCCATTGGCGATGGCAACGACGATCAATCCATCAAGCCCCGAGTCATCGATCCATCGCAAGGGTATCCAGAACAGTCCCCAGACAGCAGCGCCTGCAGCAACGGCGATAGCGCCCCTGGTATTCAATGGTCTGGTCAATCAGCAAAGCAGTTGTCTGCGATGTCTATCAAGGTGTCGTGAATACCCTTGCAGGCTGCGATGACAGGTCCACCCTGGGTCAGCATGTGGTGCATGTCGAAGCTCATGGCTTGACCGCCTGCCTCTTCAATGAGCAACAAGCCGGCAAGACAATCCCAGGCAAACATTTGCGACTCTATATAACCCGCAACTCGCCCTGCAGCGACGCTGGCAAGTCCCATGGCACCAGAGCCTGTTTGACGATACATGGCGCCGGCATTGAGCACCTGATCAAGCGTTGCAAGTACCTTGTTGGGTGGTACACGACCTGAATGCCCCACAAACAGAATGCAATCTTTCAGTGACTGTGCATCCTGCACTCGAATCGATCGACCATTGAGTTGAGCTCCGCCACAGCGACGAGCCGTAAAGCATTCATCGAGCAACGGATCATAGGTTATCGCCTGCACAACATTCTCCTCGACAATCGCTGCCACATTGACACACCAGCCAGGGCTGCGATTGACGTACAAGGAAGTGCCATCGATCGGATCAATCACCCAAATACGGCCACTACTCCCCTCAACAGGAGCGTGCTCTTCACCGACGATACCGTCGTCGGGGAAGGTGTCAGCGAGCGCCTTGCGGATCATCGTTTCGATGTCGCGATCGACCTCGGATACCCAGTCCTGGGCACCCTTGCGCTCGATGCGCAGCGCTGTATCATCACGAAAACGCTCTGCGGCGACATCGCCTGCAGCGCGTACGATGCGAGTAGCTTCAACAAGAACAGCGTCGTCGCTCAAAGCAGTGTTGTTTGGCATGGTGGCAGCCTACCAATAGCTCATCGCAGCGTTGTACATGTTTTCCATGTCAACTGCATTGGACTCTCGTGGCGCATTGGCAATGGCGCGACCCTGGCGCAATGAAGAGGTGGTCAGCTCACCCACTTGGTCAGCGGAAAAGCCTAGTGCGGCAAGGCCATTGGGCATATCAGTAGCCCGCATCAAGTCGACAAGGCGATTTGCCAGAACCTCGCCGGCATCATCCGGGGTAGCACCTTTGTCGTCGGCACCGAGAAAAGCTGCGCCCTCCAGGTGTCTTTCAGGTGCACCACTTGCAGTAAAACGAAAAATCGCGGGCGCATTGACTATCACACTAATGCCGTGGGGTACGAACGGTGATGGTATTGAATAGCCAGGTGTGGTGATGTCTTTCATCAAGTGGGTAATGCCATAGCTCATCGCATGTGGCAGATGAGTGCCTGAATTACCAAATGCGATACCCGCCAGGGATGCACCCCACATCAACTTGTCGCGCGCCTCATGATCATTTGAATCATTGACGCCACGAACCAGATAGCGATCAACGATTTGCATAGCCTCTTGTGCAGCGAGGTCACTGAACGGGTTGCTGCCCTGAATGAATTGGCGTGCACGCGGATCTTCAACGCGTGCGTGGTGCACATAGGCTCGTGCTGTCCAGCATTCCAGTGCGTGGCAACAGAGGTCAAAGCCTGTGGAGGCAAGTGCATTGGTGGGCAAGGAGTCCAGGCAGGACGGATCCACCAGTGCATCTACCGGTAGTAGCCACGGGGATGCGACCACGAACTTGCAGTCCAGCGCGTTGATACGGATAACGGATATTGAGGTGCACTCGGAGCCTGTGCCGGCTGTAGTCGGACAGGCGATGTGATCCAAAACGGGGCCTGGCACACCGCGACCGCCACCGGCGGGCGGCGCGAAATAGTCCACGATGTTGCCACCGTGGGCAGCAATGACAGCCGCCCCTTTCGCCGTGTCTATGACCGAACCTCCGCCAACGGATACCAAGCCGTCAAAGCCGCCCTCTGACAAGAAGTCAGCGCCGCGCATGACGCTGTCATCGTCCGGTTCCACGCGAATGTCACTGAAAATTGCGAAATCGATGGCCGCTTCTTTGAGTGACTGTGTGGCTCGTGCTACCAGTGGTCCACCGAGTAAGTTCGGGTCGGTAAACAGGGCTGCGCGAGTGATTCCACGCCACGCGGCGCGAGCGCCAAGTTCGTCCAGTACGCCTCTGCCAAACGACAATCGGGGCATGGCAACAGTGAAGGAATCCGCGCCGCCGGCGGTGCGCTTGTGATACGGATCGTGGTGTTGGCAACCCATCAGGCAGAGTTAGTGGCTGAAGTCTGGCTGCAAGCATACGTTCTCGCGCGCCCGGCGCGTCAAGGTCTGTTGTTATCTGCGATTGCCCGGCGAGTTTGCGGTGAGTGTCTCAAGGGCCAGCTGCAGGCGCTCTGTCAGTGTCTGGCTCTGAGCCAACAGCGTCTGTGCCTGGTCTTCGCTGCGATTTTTCAATGACGCTACCGCGAGCGCCAGATCGTTGCTGATCAGCTCCATTCGGGCTTCGGAATTCGCCAGGGCCTTATTCGCGCTGTCCAGTCGGGTTTGCAGCACCAGCTCGGCCTTCTCGAGCTGCGCGATGCGAGATTCGGCTGCTTGCCGGGAATGTTCAAGCTGTTCGAGTTGTTGCGCCCTTTCAGGCGGCGACTCAGGCTGCACGGTATTCGTCTGCATTTCAAGAGGAGCCGCCACGGTCTGCCGAGCAGTCTCGGCTGCCTCGACCCGCGCCTCCAAAGCTGTGATCGTGGCGCGCGCGCCAATCAACTCACGTACCCCTTCATCGCGCTGCTGTTCGGCAAGGAGGCGCTCCTGATCCATTCGCGTAATCCGATCCCAGGCATCGCGCTCAATCCGCTCGACTTCGTTGGCAAGGTCGACCTCGGCAGCCTCTGCGATCTCTTTGGACAGGGCCGCGTGTACAGAGCTGACCGCGGCCAACAGGCTTGCTTCTGTACTTCTTGAGATCGGTGTGCGCGATTGCATCAAGCGCTCATCGAGGACCGCGCGACGATGGCGAGTGAGGGTCGTCATCGAGCCTGTGCCGGTCTCGGCCCGCAGCTCGGCCAAGGTCGCCTCGCGGCCCAGTCGGGAGCGCAATGTCAGCATCGCTGCCTGCACGGTTTCGCGCGAGATACCTTGGCGACCTCGACGCTTTGGCGTACTGTCAGGCTCCTGTTTGGCGTTCCCCTGTGGGTCGGATTTATCCTCCTCAGGATGTGAATTCTGGTTCATGTCGAGAGATTGGAGCGCCTGTATGGCGCTCGACATTGTGTAAAGGTAGTCTGGCCGCCGAAACCGGCTCGTTGGATGAAAAGCGTAGCAGCGTTATCAATAATCAACACAAGAATGTTGATGCGCCAACCTCTGTATAAGGAAACTGGCACCACCATGGGTGTACTGTAATTACGTAATTAGTTGATACGATATAAAGGCTGCGACTTCCCTGTTGACACCGTGTGGGTCACGCTGTTTCCTGCCTTTGGATCTGTTGCAGATCAAGGCGTTTTCAATCGCGGATTTTGACTAACAGAGCGCCCGGATGGCGGCATCCAGTCAGAGAGCAGGACGGTAAGGAGCGCTCACCTCATTTGCGATCCAGGGGGTAAGCTCTCGGGTCCCCACCCATCAGTCGCTGAACCATGAAATACCTGCACTACGGGCCGGCTGGCCAGGAAAAGCCCGGCTTTCTGGATGCCGAAGGTCGCGTCAGAGATCTATCAGGCGAGATTCCGGCCCTTGCCGGTGAGGCTTTGCTGCCAGAGAAGCTGGCAGCGCTTGCCGCCCGCAATCCTGAGGGTTTTCCGCTGGTGGATGGTAAGCCACAGGTAGACCTTCGTCTCGGACCCTGCGTCAAGGGCATAGGCAAATTCATCTGCATCGGACTGAACTACGCCGATCATGCTGCCGAGTCCGGCCTGGAGTTGCCGCCGGAGCCTGTGATCTTCAACAAATGGACCTCGGCGGTTATCGGACCGGACGATGATGTGCAGATCCCGCGTGGCTCGGTAAGCACGGACTGGGAAGTCGAGCTTGCGATTGTGATCGGCAAGGGCGGTAGCTACATCGAAGAGGCAGATGCGGTGTCACACATTGCAGGTTTCTGCGTGGTCAACGATGTGTCCGAGCGGGATTTTCAGCTACACCGAGCTGGTACCTGGGACAAGGGCAAGGGGTGCGATACCTTTGGCCCCACTGGCCCGTGGCTCGTCACTCCTGACGAAGTCGGTGACTTTGACGCACTGGATATGTGGTGCGAGGTCGATGGGCACCGTTATCAGAATGGATCATCGTCCACCATGCACTTCAAGGTGCCGTTTCTGATCGCCTATTGTTCGCGCTTCATGTCATTACAGCCCGGCGATGTGATATCCACGGGCACACCACCGGGAGTCGGTATGGGGCACAAGCCGCCGGTGTATCTCAAGGGCGGCGAGACGATGCGTCTCGGTATAGACAAGCTCGGGGAGCAGACCCAGAAGGTTCGTGCTGCTGTAGCCTGATGCTCTCAGCAGGTCTTGTGGCACTCAGCCGGCGGCTGCAACAAGCGGCCGCCGGGCAATTTCCATACGGTTGAACCGAAGGCTTTAATTGTCGTTGCGGCTGAGGATGGACAGGCCGCGCAGCAGATTCAGTGCTTCGTAGAGCTGATAGTCGTCATAGACCAGCGAATCCTGCTCGTCTTCCTGATCACCGTCGGTGTTCTCGTCATCGGCGTTTTCGTTGCTGAGGCTGCCACGCAGGCTGGACTCGCTCAGTGGGCTGAACTCCGATTCCTCTTCCTCAGGACGGTTCCAGAGGCCGGGCTGAGTGACAATGTCCGGCTCAATGCCCAGCGCCTGAATCGAGCGACCGTCGGGTGTGTAGTACCGCGAGGTGGTCAGCTTTACCGCACCGCCAGCGGGTAAATCCTGAATGGTCTGGACGGAGCCCTTGCCGAAGGTCTTGGAGCCGAGCACGATGCCGCGACCGTGATCCTGCATGGCGCCGGCAACGATCTCGCTGGCAGAGGCTGAGCCGCCATTCACGAGTACCACCAGTGGCTTGCCGTTCAGAATGTCACCGTTGGTGGCGTCGTAGCGCAGCTTTGAATCGTCTTCACGTCCATCGGTGTAGACGATGTTGCCGTCGTTCAAGAAGGCATCCGACACGCCAACGGCTCCGGATAGAACGCCACCGGGGTTGTTGCGAAGATCGAGTACCAGGCCGTCGAGCTCGCCTCCGGCTTCCTCTTTCAGGGAGCGGATTGCCTTGAGCATATCGGCGGTGGTCTTGGTCTGGAAATTGGAGATACGCACATAGCCATAACCGTCGTCCAGCATGCGGTTGCGCACGCTGGTGACCTTGATGATGTCACGTTCGATATCGATGCTGAGCGGTTGGTCTTCACCCTCGCGGATAACGGTCAGGGTCAGCACGCTGCCAGGTTTGCCACGCATTAGCTTGACCGCGTCATTCAGCGACAATCCCCTCACGGGCGTATCGTCGAGGCGAATGATCAGGTCTCCGGCCTGCATGCCCGCGCGTGCTGCCGGCGTATCGTCGATCGGCGAGACCACGCGAACAAAACCATCCTCCATACCCACCTCGATACCCAGCCCACCGAATTCACCGGTAGTGCCAATGCGAAGCTCGTTGAACTCCTCGGCATTGAGATAGGCCGAGTGCGGATCAAGGCCGTTGAGCATGCCGCGAATGGCATATTCAAGCAGCTCATCATCCGAGACCTCCTCGACATAATCGCTCTTGATGCGGGAGAACACATCGGTGAATGTGCGCATCTGCTCGAGCGGTAACTCGGCTGTGCGTGCACCGAGAACGGCTTGCCCCAAGGTCAGCGAGGCACCGATGACGGTGCCGGCGAGCAAAAGCGTTGCCGAACGAGTCTTTGCGGACATATATGTCTGTCACTCCACTGTGAGCCAGCGGACCCTCAGGTCCAATGGGAAATCAGTCTGCCATGTGTATTCAGGGTCGGCGGCCGAACAGGTGCCTGACCTGAGTCAAATCGCGTCGGAAAGCAACCGACGGTACTATTTATACGCTACAGATCCCGGATAGCGTGTTCTGTGTCTCAATTGCCAATCCAGAGCGCGGGATCCACCGGTTTGGCATCGTGTCGAATTTCGAAGTACAGCCCGGTAGTGCTCTGACCTCCAGAGTCTCCAACAGTTGCAATTGTTGCACCTGACTCCACCCAGTCACCTGGCTGCGCGGTGACGTCTCGGTTACCGCCGTAGAGCGTCATGTACCCGTCACCGTGATCCACGATGACCAGCATTCCAAACCCCCTCAGCCAGTCGCTGTACACCACTTCGCCGTCCGCTACGGCAGTGACGTCACCCCCCCCATCGGCACGTATGAACCAGCCTTCCCAGGCAAGGCGGCCGACGGATTTGGTGTCGCCGAAGCGCGCATCTATCCGCCCTTGGACCGGTAGTGGCCAGCCTCCCTTGCCGGCCTCGAAGTAACCCGAGCGTGCCTGCTCGGCAGCACGTAGCTCATCAAGGAGTGTGGAGAGTCGGCTGGCATCGGCACGCAAGGTCTCGACGCTGCGGGTAGTTTCGGTGATACGCAAGTCAACCGTCGAGATGTCGGCCAGGGATTCAGCTTCGCGGGCGCGCTGGGTATCGCGTTGCGAGGTCGCTTTGCGGCGTATGTGTGCGAGCCAGTTGCGATCTTTGAGAGCGCGTTGCTGAGCGGCTTCAATACGTTCGATAGCGACTTGTTGCACGCGAATCTGCTCGCGCTGAGCGCGCAGGACATAGCCTGTCCAGACCGACAAACGATCGGCAAGAGCCGGATCCTCGTGGGCGAGCAGCACAGCGACAGGGTTGGTGTCCTCAGCTCTGTGTGACTGGAGCACGGTGGTGGCGATCTGCTGGCGACGCAGCTCTATGGTGGCGCGTTCGGCCGCGATCTGCGTTTCCAGTTCGGTCAATGTCGATTCGAAGCGACCAATGTCCTGATCCAGGCCCTGAACACGCGTGTTTCGCTCTGCCGCTGCTGTCTCGGCTTCGGTCAGTCGCTCGGCGAGCCGTTGCCGTTCAGCGCGGTTGGCGGCCAGCTGCGCATCGAGTGCTTCAAGGCGCCGAGTGGTGTCCTCAATCTGACTGGCGACATCATCGGCAGTGATATCTGTGATCGCGTCTGATGACGGCGCTTGTTCCTGGCTTTGGGCCTGTGTTTGAGCCTGTGTTTGAGCCTGGGCTTGAGCTGGTGTCGGCTGATAGCAGCTCGCGACCAACAAGGCGCCTGGCAACCATGCGGCAGAAGGTGCATCGTTTTTGGTGCTTGATCCGGTGTTCGCAGGTGCCAGTAGAGGAGGGCGATCGTGTCGCTTGCGAATCCAGTTAAGCGCGTCCAGCACATTCGGAGCTGACACCAGATTTACCATCAGTCGGCGCCGGCCTGGAAAGCGTGTCAGTGACAGGCCAATCAACAAGAAAACGATTCCCGGGCCCGGAGTAAACAACATGACAAGCCCGAGCAGTGCGAACACCGCACCAAGCACATTGAGACCCAGTCTGCGCAGGAGTCCGCCAACGCCGGGAGTGGGCGGTGTTTCTGGAGCCACGAAGTGATCCTCAGGCAGTGCCGCGATCAGACGAGGGGCTAAAAGAACAGTGCAGGCCAGCAACGCCAGAGAAACAACGAGTGCCAATGCTCCTGTCAACGTATAGAACGAGCTGAAAGCCGGTACTGAAGGCACTGTCGGGGATGGGTCAAATGAGACGAGGGCTCAGTGTACCCAGTTGATTTCTCTAGCGGTCCATGGGTTGACTACAACCTGTGCGAGGCTGGCAGCCATCGTCACCCCTTCGTGTGTCGTCACGCGCCCTGCCATGATCTCGGCATGGGTTTGCAAACGCCTCGGCCCCTTGTCCGGATCGGCAAAGCCCTGCGGCCACATGGGGCTGCCATCCGCGTTGTACTTGTCTACAGCACCCACGGTGTGCATCAGTTCATGAGCAATGACTATCAGGTTTTGCTCGTGTTGAGGCTTGCGGGCAAATGCGTTGACCAATCCGAGCAGACCCTTCTGCAGACCCAGAGAATGTGCCAGCGCCTCACCGTCGCGACCTTGTTGGTAGACCACGAACACGCGCACCCGAGCCAGGCTGCCGTGGTCGGGTGTGTTCTGCCAGACCCACCAACGAAAGCGCAAACTCCATGTAACGATCTCGAGTAGCGATGGGTCACTTCCAAGTGTGGGTGGGATGGCATCGACAGTGCGCCCCAAAGTAGTCTTGAATGGCTGCCCAACCGCGAGTCCGTAGCGCTTCGCTTCGCGTGTTGCCCAGCGATCGATGTTGTTGAAATCAGCGCTTGTCAGCGTATCGATGTAGCGCGCAGTTGCCTCCCTGAACTCGTTTGCCGCGTCACCGTTTACAGGGTATATGGAGACGTCTAGCGTGTTCTGCCAGCTACGCGATTGTATGTGCTGATACGCGGTGACAAAAGCGACCACGATCAGTATCAGCAACAGTAACAGCATGCGCGCGGTTGCAAGACGTGGCAGTCGCATGCAGATCAATTCCCCGTGATACGGGCTGTTGTCGGAGAATGCCAACACGCTCTTGAGTCTTGAACATGCGAACAATCGAACCTGTCACGATCCATCGAAAAGACTATGTGCCCTTTGATTGGCGCATTCCACATACGCGTCTGGTATTTGATCTGGCGCCCGATGCGACCCGCGTAACCGCTACCCTTTCGCTCGAGCGTGTAGCGGGTACTGAGGTGCCGCTGGTTCTCGACGGTGTGGACCTGGTGCTCGAAGCCTTGCGGATCGATGGCGATGAGCCTGATGAGGACAGCTGGACTCTGAGCGATTCCAGCTTGACGGTCACCGGCTTGCCAGCACGGTGTGAGTTGCAGACAACCGCTGTGATAAATCCAGAGTCCAATACGAGTCTTGAGGGACTTTATCGATCCAGCGGTACCTATTGCACGCAATGTGAGGCGGAAGGGTTTCGCAAGATCACCTGGTATCCAGACAGGCCGGATGTCTTGTCAGTGTTTGATGTCGAGATCAATGCAGACAAACGGCATGCGCCCGTGTTGCTGTCAAACGGCAATCTGCTCAATACCCGGTCCCTTGCTGATGGAAGGCATCAGGCGTGCTGGCATGATCCATTTGCAAAACCCGGTTATCTCTTTGCTCTCGTAGCCGGTGACTTGCACGAGGTTGCCGATACCTTTGTGACAATGTCAGGCCGAGAAGTCGCGCTTTCAATTTATGTTGAAGCTCATAATCTCGGACGCTGCGACTTTGCCATGGCAGCCCTCAAGCGCGCCATGGTATGGGACGAGCAGGTTTATGCTCTGGAATACGATCTTGACCGCTACATGATTGTTGCCGTCGATGACTTCAACATGGGGGCGATGGAAAACAAGGGGCTCAACGTATTCAACTCGAAATTTGTTCTCGCTGATCCGGAGACCGCAACAGATACTGATTTCCTGTGGGTCGAGGCTGTTATTGCCCACGAATATTTTCATAACTGGACAGGTAATCGAGTGACTTGCAGAGACTGGTTTCAGCTAAGTCTCAAGGAAGGCCTGACGGTATTCAGGGACCAATCTTTTACAGCAGATCTGCACTCGGCAACTGTTAAGCGCATCGATGATGTACGACGGCTGCGACAAGGGCAGTTTGTGGAGGATGCCGGGCCACTGGCTCATCCGATCCGACCCGATAGTTATATCGAGATCAACAATTTTTACACCACGACGATTTATGAAAAAGGTGCAGAAGTCATCCGCATGCTGCACACGCTGATCGGCGAGGCGGCCTGGCGTCGTGGGATGGATCTCTATATCGCACGACATGATCGGACAGCAGCTACATGCGAGGACTTTGTTGGCGCCATGGAGCACGCCTGTGGTCGAGATTTGACGCAATTCCGATATTGGTACAGCTACGCTGGGACACCTGTGGTGCGGTGCACCGAACACTGGGATGCCACGCATGGGCGCCTGAGGTTGAGTTTGTCGCAACACTGTCCGGACACACCCGGGCAATCGAACAAGAAGCCGATGCATATTCCCGTGTCCATAGGCTTGATAGATGCAGACGGCAAAGATGCGCTCAACCAGGTCAATGACACTGGAGATACGGTTCTCGAGCTGACAGAATCAAGTCAGGATTTTGAATTCAGTGGGTTGGCTGCGCGACCGGTTGTGTCACTGTTGCGTGGTTTCTCAGCGCCGGTGCGTATCGAGCGTGAAATAGATATAGCCACACTAGGCTTTTTAGCAAACCACGATAGCGATGGTTTCAATCGCTGGGATGCTATTCAGCAACTGTCACATCGGGCTGTCAGCTCACGCCTTGATAGCCGTGCAGGTCAGAACGATGATGTTGGCAATGCTGCACAAGTGCAACTATCGTCGGTTGTTCAAACACTGCTTGCGCAAGCAGCTGACGCCGCTGCATCGGGACGATCAACTGATCTTTTGATGACGGCCGAGATGTTGAGCCTGCCGTCGGTCTCCCTGTTGGCCGAAGAGCGCGACGTGATCGATGTGCTTGCTGTCAGCAAGGCGCGCGATGATGTCGTACAAGCGCTGGTGAAAACACATCTCGATGCCTTGAGTCACCCTGTCATGTCAGCCATCGAGCAGGCTCGTCAGGGCATCAAGGACCCCGCGGCTGATAAATTTGGTTTTGGTGGGCAAGCCACCGCAGCACGGGCCCTGGCAGGGGTTGCGCTCAGTTTGCTCTGCCTGGCTGAAGAAGCATTGTGGGTGCCGCTGGCGGTGGAATACTACCGAGCGGCCTCGACCATGACAGATCGTGTGTCTGCACTCGCTGCTTTGTGCCACGCAGAATCACCCGCGCGTGATGCCTGCTTTGCGGAGTTTGAGTCACGATTTCACGATAATCCCTTGGTCATGGACAAATGGTTTGCCTTGCAGGCGGTGTCGCGTCGTGATGACACCCTGGCGCACCTGGAGCTACTTGCCCAGCGAGCGGACTTTGACATAACCAATCCGAACCGCTTGCGTTCGCTAGTCGCAAGCTTTGCTACCGGTAACCCAACCGGGTTTCATGCCGAAGGCGGTCAGGGTCATGCATGGTTGGCGGATTGGGTAATCCGGGTCGATGAAATCAATCCCCTGACAGCGGCTCGGTTGGTAGCTCCGCTGACCCGATGGCAAAGGAGAGAGCCGGGGGCGGCTGAGTCCATGAGAGTGCAACTGACACGCATACTCGACAGTGGTAAACGATCTCCTGACGTGTATGAGTTAGTCAGCAAAAGTCTCGTATAAGCGCTACCAATCGCTCTTGGGAACGTGAGTGTACGTGCCTGCTTCCCATGATTGTGAACAAGTTTTTCACAGGCCTTGCGAGAAGGGAAGGCGCTGCCGCTGCATGCTAGGTTCAGATTCAGTGCGTCCGGATTTCCAGTCTGGATGTTTAGGAGTTGCGGTCTGTAGGTAGGAAAATGTGATGACTGAAGGACAAAGAAAGCAGGGAACAGTGAAGTGGTTTGATAATGCCAAGGGGTACGGTTTCATCATCAGCCCGGAAGGTGATGATGTGTTTGTCCACTATCGCGCTATTGTTGGTGAAGGTTATCGCTCATTGACAGAGGGTCAGCAGGTCGAATTTGTCGCCTCTCAGGGTGACAAGGGCTGGCAAGCGTCAGAGGTGGCGACGATTGCCTGATTTGTGATGTTGCAGACCGGCCTGATACTTGCCACACCCTCGGCAGGTATCAGTAGAACGTGGCCATTCTGCTAACGACTATTGCCGGCACGCAACTCGTCACAGCGACTGCTGGCAGCGTAGTACCGATTGCCATTGCTCAATTTTGTGTGGCGAACCGCCCGAGCGGATTCCAATCGGACGCGAGACGGCGAGGCGGGCGAATTCCGTCCCGGTAACCTGCAATGCTCAGGACCCACCAGTACCTGTATACCCGGTCGCCTTGCAGCATGGCTTGTTCAGCCGTCGTGGTGGGAGGGCACAGTGGAAATGGCCGAGGCGAATGTTTGCCCGTGTCGGTGTCGTGTCTGGTGACACTTTGGCGCCAGAAGGCCTGGAGCTGAGCCGATTGCATGAGCGCGTGGTTGAGCTGCGCAGTACGTAACGCTGACCGACTTCCCGAATTCCCGCATTGCAGCGGCATGTAACGGTTAGCTGGGCTTCAGTTTCCTGCTTTTCGACCGGCCGGGGCATACCGATTGCGTCGGTTTTCCCGAGGCGTCACGTCCTCGGCAGACGGATCGGATCCGACACTTACACGCATGTCCAACTCCATCGACACCAGCTCGCTGCTTTCGCAGATGAGCGCTTTGGCGCGCGACGCAGGTATACCGGATGCAAAGCCGATAGCCGCTGAGTCTGACGCCCAGCGCGTCGATTTTGCGGACTTGGTAAAGAGCTCTGTCGAGAACGTCAATGCCCGTAGCCAACACTCGGCCGAATTGACGCGAGCTTTTGAAGCGGGTAGCCCGGATGTCGAACTGACAGACGTGATGATCGCGGCACAGAAAGCTCGAATTTCCTTTGAGGCGCTGACTCAGGTCCGCAACAAGATGATGTCTGCGTATCAAGACATCATGAGTACGCCGTTGTGACTGTACTTACCCACCTGTTGTTTATAGACACCTGGCTTGTCCATCCACGGCTTGTTGTTCCAACCCCGGATCCTGGGTCGATGATTTACGTGACTGAGGCGACGCTGCAATGAGTACTACCTCCGGTAACCTTCCTCAACCCGAGACTCCGGCAACCGTTGCATCGGTGCTGGCAGCGACGCTGGCGTCACCCAAGCTGGGTGCATTGTTGACACTGGCAGCAGCTGCTGCGCTGGGTGCAGGCTTGATTCTCTGGAGTCTGCGTCCTGACTATGTGCCCTTGGGTGAGCAGGGTTCCCGGCAGGACGCGCTGCAGATCATCGAGGTCTTGAGCGCATCGGGCACCGACTACCGTATGGATCCAGGCAGTGGTCTGGTCCTTGTGCCCAAGGACAAACTGAGCAGCATCAGGCTGGAACTTGCTGCCGCAGGACTCTCTGACCGTTCCGACGTGGGTCTTGAGATGCTCGACCAGGATGCGTCTCTTGGAACGAGTCATTTTACCGAGACGATGCGCTATCAGCATGCGCTTGAGACCGAGCTCAGCCGGACGGTTGGCAGTATGCGGGGTATTGAATCGGCCCGTGTTCACCTTGCCGTACCCAAGCAATCGGTCTTTGTGCGTGACCGTGAGCAGGCTTCTGCTTCGGTGATGATTCGTCCCATGCGTGGCGGCAGCATCGGTGAGGAGCAGGTCAGCGCTATCGTCGGCCTTGTCTCATCCAGCATTCCGTATCTGGATGCCACTCAAGTCACAGTGGTTGACCAATATGGACGGTTGCTGTCCGGTGGTGATGAGGAAAGTGGGCAGGCGCGTGAGCGATTTCAGGAAGCGAGGCGGCTCGAGTCTCTCTATGCAGAGCGTATCGAGTCACTGCTCACGCCTATGGTAGGTCCCGGGCGCGTGCGGGCCGTCGTTACCGCCGAGCTGGACTTTTCAGCGCTTGAGAGGACTGAGGAGCTCTTTGAGCCCGACCCTGCGCAACTGCGTAGTGAACAGACCGAGACACGACGTAATGTGCTGGCCGATGCTGCTGGCGTTCCTGGCGCCCTGACCAATCAACCGCCGGGTGACGGCTTTGTAGACCCGCAAGAGGCCCCGCAAGAGGCCCCGGAAGAGCAGCCGGAGACTGTGCCGACAGATGCCTCTGCGATACGCAACTTCGAGCTTGATCGCTCTATTACACATCTACGCCAGTCGCCAGGCTCGATCATCCGATTGTCGGCGGCAGTGATCATCGACGACCGCCTGGCCTTGGCTGATGATGGTAGTGTAGAACGTGTTCCGCTGGAGCCAGAACAGCTTGCCATCTTTGAGCAGCTGGCGCGTGAGGCTATTGGCTTCGATCAGGCACGTGGAGACACAGTTGTCGTTTCTAATCAGAGCTTTGAGCCGGTAGAAGAGTTTGACGGTCCAGAGCCTCTGCCGATCTGGCAGCAAGACTGGGTCTGGACTATGGTTCGCCAGAGTCTGGTTGGATTGGCGGTGCTGCTACTGGTGATGCTGGTTGTCCGACCTGCCGTTCGACGCCTCGGAGTATTGAATAGACCGGAGCCACCTGCAGAGAGCAACGCGCAACTCGGTGCGCCCGCGAATGAAGACGGCGCCGACAGTGACAAGACTGCTGGCGACGAAGACGGCAAAAGTGACAAAGCCGACGGCTCATTGTTGCCTGATCCGCCGGTTGTCTACGGTGACATACTTAACATGGCGCGCGCCATGGCAGCAGAGGATCCCAAGCGCGTTGCCCGAGTGGTCAAGGACTGGGTGGGTGAGTCCTGATGGCTGATCGCGACGGTCAGAACTCTGATTCGGTGAGAGGTGCATCCCAGGCAGCCATTCTCTTGATGGCACTTGGCGAAGAGGAGGCCGCCAACGTACTCCGTCACATGGAACCCGATGAGGTGCAGTCTCTCGGAGAGGCCATGGGCGCCATCAAGGGGGTCAGTCAGGATGAAATCGGCGCCACCCTGGACGGGTTTGTAGGTGAGGTGCGCGGTGAGTCTTCACTCGGACTCGACTCAGCGGAATACTTTACCACCACGCTCAAGCGCGCAATCGGTGAAGGCAAGGCCGAGAATGTGTTGTCGAGCATGTCCGAAGTTGAAAACGGCAATGCACTGGATGCCTTGAAATGGATGCACCCCAGTGTCGTTGCGCGAGTGTTGCGCGATGAGCACCCACAAATCATCGCTACTGTGCTGTGTCGCATGCCGAGTGAACAGGCAGGAGACGTTTTAGGTCGCTTGCCTGAAGACATACATGCTGATCTGATCATGCGTGTCACGCGTCTGGACAAGATTCATCCGGCCGCGCTCAAGGAGCTTGATGAAATCATAACCGAGCTGTTTGACCGAGACAGTACGGTGGAACTCACCGGTATTGGCGGGGTACAGAGCGCCTCGGATCTATTGAATGCAGTACCCAAGGACACCGAGGAAAAAATACTCGAGATCATAGATGAGCGAGATGACGAACTTGGACGTGTGCTGCGTGAAGGCATGTTCCTCTTCGAAAGCCTTGAGATGCTCTCTGATCGCAACATGCAGAACCTGTTGCGAGAGATTCAGAGCGAAATGCTGCTGATTGCACTCAAGGGCGCATCAGAGTTGTTCAGCGAAAAGGTGTTCAAGAACATGTCCTCACGTGCGGCCGATATCCTGCGAGATGATCTGGCAGCCAAGGGGCCTGTCCGTTTGTCTGAGGTAGAGCAGGCGCAGCGTGACATCATCACGCTTGCCAAGCGTCTTGCTGATGAAGACAAGATTCAGCTGGGAGGCAAAGGCGATGACTTCGTCTGATTCGGGACTCACGGATGAGCCGCGCGTTCGAACCTGGCACGCACCGCGTCTGGAAATGCCGGATTCGAGGGTGCCGCGGAGGGCCACGAGCGTCGCCGATGCGGTGCCGACTGAGACCATAGCGTTTGATTCTGATGCCGAGATCGCGCGCAAGCAAGCCTGGGCAGAAGGACATGCGGCTGGTGAGAGAGCTGGCCTTGAGGCCGGTCTTGAGCGCGGTCATCGCGAAGGGCGCGCTGAAGCTCTAGCCTCGGCAGGGGCATCTGCTGCAGCACTTGTACACTCGCTTCAGCGTGAGCGTGCACGGGTCGACACCCGACTTGAAGATGAAGTGCTGGCGTGTATTGATTCGATGGCGCGTCTGGTATTGAGACGTGAGATTGAACAGGATGGAGATGCGTTCAGACGCATTATCAATCGAGCGCTTGAGCAGTTGCCTTCGTTTGCTGAAAAGCCAACGATCTATCTGCATCCTGATGATATCGCCTTGCTGAATGCAGGCGGATACACCTTTGATCATGCTTGCCTGAAGTCCGACTCGCGCTTGTCGCGTGGAGACTGTCGTATCACGTCCGGATCTGCCGAGATCGATGCAGGCGCTGATGCCTGGATTGACGCTGTCGTTGAACGATGAGCGATTCAGCACAGAGCGTTGCTGCAACCGAGCGTCTGTGCAAGGCCTTGTCACAGCATCGCGAGTCACTGGTGTCCACGGTACCTGTACTCGAAGGGAGACTGGTTTCACAGGTCGGACTGACGCTGGTTGCCGAGGGCTGTGATGCGTCTCTCGGTGAGCGGTGTCGTGTGGGCCAGGGTGTACAGGCCATAGAAGCTGAAGTCATTGGGTTTGACGGCGAACGTACGCTATTGATGCCATTGACAGCCGCTGCAAGGGGTATGTCCAGAGGTGCCCGTGTACGCCCACTGGGCTGTGCACTTGATGTTCCAACCGGCGATGCCTTGTTGGGCCGCGTAATTGATGCGACCGGTGAGCCCGTTGACAACAAAGGTCCCTTGTCAGGTTGTACCTGGGCCTCGATGGAACGGGCAGAGCTTGAGCCGCTGGAACGCGCACCGGTTGATCAGGCCTTTGATGTGGGCGTACGTTCAATCAATGCCTTGCTGACCCTCGGTCGAGGCCAGCGTGTGGGATTGTTTGCCGGTAGCGGTGTTGGCAAGAGTTCCTTGTTGGGCATGATGACCCGGCACTCCAGTGCCGAGATTACTGTCATTGCCCTGATCGGGGAACGTGGAAGAGAGGTCAGTGATTTTGTGCGCGATACCCTGGGCCCCGAGGGATTGGCGCGCTCTGTGGTGGTTGCAGTGCCTGCTGACAGGCCCCCGTTGGCACGGCTCAGAGGGGCCTGGCTTGCATCAGCGATTGCAGAAGGCTTTCGCGATGCAGGGCGTGATGTTCTGCTGTTGGTCGATTCTCTGACGCGTATCGCTCAGGCACAACGTGAGATCGGTCTTGCCGGTGGTGAGCCGCCCACGGTCAAGGGCTATCCGCCGTCGGTATTCAGTTTGCTACCACAGTACGTAGAACGTGCCGGGTCCTTGAGTGGGCGTGGCACCATCACAGGCCTCTACACCGTGCTCGCCGAAGGCGACGATCAAAATGATCCGGTTGTGGATGCGGCTCGAGCGGTGTTGGATGGCCATATTGTGCTCAGTCGAGCGTTGGCCGATGCCGCCAGTCATCCGGCGATTGATATTGGCTCTTCAGTGAGTCGTACGCGTACCTCAGTCACTGACAGCACAACCCAGAAGCGGGTGTCCCGGGTGCTCAAGTTAGCCGCGGTCTGGCGACAGAAGGAGGATCTTGTACAAGCCGGTTTGTATGAGCGCGGCACAGATGCCGAGTTGGATCGGGCCATGGCGTTTCAGCCGAGGCTCAAGGCTTTTCTTGAGCAGAATATCGGTGAAGGGGTATCCATTGACAGCGCCATGGCCATGCTGGCGGAGCTTGTGGATAGTGCTCAGAGTGCACAGGACGCCGGTACTCAATAGTCGGTTGCGGTTTGCTTACACGGGTTAGTCGCACTACACCAGGCGCGTAACCCCGATGCGTAACACTGATTACGCATCAGAATCTCGATCCTGTCTCACATCTGCCGATTACGTGAACAAACCCACAACGGGAGGCTCTCGTGATGAAAACGCAGAGAATGGCGGCATTGAGGAAAGTGGCAGAACTGGGTGCCACACAACAGCGACACAGATTGCTCAAGCACGACGCTGATGTGCAAGCGCTTGAGCTGCGTCGCGGAGAGCTTGGTATGCTCGCTGCGGGCTACCGACGACCTGCGGGCGACGATACGAGTGTCGCCATGCTCGAACAACGCTTGCGTTTTAGTGCAAGTCTTGTTGAGCGTTTTGACTCGGTTGACGAGCATATTGCGACTGTACGTGAGCAGCGCTCACACATCGAGCTTGGTCTGCGCGCCGCTCTGCTCAAGTGCGAATCAATCAAGATGCTTGAGCGGCGTGCCAACGAGCAGGAACAACGTGAGCAGCGTCGTCGTGACTATCTGATTGACCCGATCAGCGCGCCAGCACATTGCAGGGGGCTGTAATGGTTGCAGTCTCTCAACAGCAAGCGTCGGTAGTCAGTCTGCTCAACGCCAACGCGTCAGTCAGTGTGTCGGCTGCGGGACCCGCCACGGGGTCAACCACGGCGGCTGGAAGCACAGCGCTTGACGACGGGTTGGTAGCGGCAGATTCGTCTGTGGCGGGTGCAAGCTTTGAAGTTCAACTAGAGCAGGCGCGCAAACAAAACACGGGCTCAGAAGCAGACACGTCCGCCGAACAGGCCGCTCGAGAAGCCGCTGTTACAGCTGCCGATCGGAGCTCAAATCTTGTTGAGGCGACAAGGGGCGATGAGCTGAGGCTGCAGGGATCCGCAGACACAGCGGAGGACGTGCTATCCGAACAGGCGCTTCAGGGTGCAAGCGATCACGATGAAATGACTCGCGAGACACCCGATCCACTGCTGCCAGACGAAAACGAAAGCAACCCTGCGGCAGCTGAGTCATCAAAGGCTGAGCCAGGCGAGCTCCTGCCGGGCACGCAAGCTGTGAGTGGCGAATCCGTGGGGGCCGGGAGTGAGACCCATGAACAACTGGGCCGCGCTGTTGTGCAGTCAGATACCGAGACGAGCGATGACAGGTTCGGACACGATAGTGCCGCAAGATTCTCGCGTGATCCGTCGAATGCCGCCGCAGCGACCAACGCTAGCTCTACTTCAGGCCCAGGCTTGAACGCAGGCGAGAACCGAAGCGAGAACCCAGGTGAGAACTCAGGCGAGAATCCAGGCGAGAACCCAGGCGAGAACCCAGGCGCAGACCTTGTCGCCGGCGAGTCTGTGACCAGAGGAGCAGAGCGGCCGGGTGCGAGTGCCTACGCGAGAGAAGACGCTACTGGCCTGCCGGCATCGAATGCTCAAAATACTGGCGAGTCTCCCGTGCCATCACGCAATGACCGTTTGCGTAGCCTGGGCCCAACAGAGTCCGTCAGCGTGTCGACGATGGGCACAAGCGATAGTGGTGTTTCTGGCGCTGGTATTGATCCAAGTCCATCTCGCGCATCTTCAGCACCGATAGCAGCCGCCGCTGCGATGGCTGTTGCCGGGCAAGTAACCTCTGATGTAACCCCCGCGTCCAGTGCGCGCACAAAGCCTGTAGATGGGGTTCATCCGAGCCTCTCATTGGGCGCGGCTGAGGCTCCGTTGGATGGGTCAGTCGAGGCTGATCCTGCTGCGCTTCAAGAGGGCGACATTGATCGCGTAGCCGGCCTCGGTGTTGTCTCAAACGGCGCGACAGGTGCTGTTGCAGCGCCTGCTGTAGCTCCTGCAACGGCCATCAATAGCAGCGGCGAATCGTCAGCCGCTGACGCCACTTCAGGTCTGGACGGTCAGAGGCTGGTTACTGGAGCCGCTGTATCCGTCGCCGATGCATCGCCCCTGCAGATGGATGTTACTCGGCCGTGGAACCCGTATCTCGTGCCTGAGCGCGGCATCGAAGGTGCTGCTCCTCTCCTGTCGAACATTGACTCCGCTCAGGCCTCATCGGTTGCACCGCGCACGGTGGGTTTGACCGGCGACGTCGCAGCTGAAGGCATGGCGGCCAATGTTCGATGGATGGTCGACGGGGACATTCGGGACGCGCGCGTCAACGTATCGCCTGCGGGCCTTGGTCCGTTGAGCATCCATGTTGCCATGGAGGGTGATTCGGTGAGTGTGTCGATTGTTGCAAGCCAGATGGCCTCGCGGGAATTGATTGACGCGATGGTGCCGCGCCTGCGAGAGCAGCTGGCATCGCAGGGTCACGAGACAGTACATGTCGATGTGTCTACCGCAAGTGGTGGTGAACACACAGACGCGGGTAGTGCGGCATTCACTGGAGGCCAGTGGACGACCGGGGAAGAGTCGGATGGTGGCGAAACAACAGAACGCGATGTTGTCGCGAGCTCTGCACGTGCCGAGCAACGCGATGAGTTTGGAGGACAAGGGCTGATCGACGCCTGGGTGTAGGACCAAATGGGCTTGTCAGGTAAAGAGATTCATGAGCGACAAAGAAGAAGAAGCAACTGAAGGCGGTAAGTCATCAATGAAGAAGATGCTGATCATCGGCGTCGGTGCATTGTTGTTGGTGGGTGTCTCTGTAGGTGCAACGATGTTTCTTGTCGGCGGCAAGGAAGAGCCTGTTGCTGAAGGCGAGGAAGGAGTGGGCACTGAGGATGAGTTGCCGCCACTGGTTGACATTGAAGCCGCTGCTGCGTTGCCCAAGGGGCCGCTGAAAGTTTTCTACTACTCCATGCAGCCTGAGTTTGTCGTCAATATCGGCTCAAACTCTTCCGGACGGGCAGCATTTCTCATGACAGAGCTGACTGTCGCTACCTATGACGAGGGTAGCCATGAAGCCATGTTGGAGCATGACCCGCAACTGAGAAACGAGCTATTGACCATGTTCTCTGAACAGAGTCCGGCTGTCCTGCAAACAGCACAGGGAAAGATTGCATTGCGAAACCAGGCCAAAGCAATCATCGATGACATCGTCTCGACACGTTACGGCGCTGAGCGCATCAAGGATGTGTTTCTGACGCGATTCGTCGTTCAGTGACGGAGAATCGCTCGAGAGTATCGACATGACACAGTCCGCTGCCATATACGATTTTGCCCGTCCGGACCATCGACTGTCCAACGACTGGCCAATCTTCGAGTCGATGAATCGCAAGCTCGTCGCAGGTGTGATGGAGGAACTTGGTACACGGTTTCGTTTTGTGGCCACAGGTGAAGCACTTGAGTCGCAACGTATTCACCAGTCAGAACTTCATGAGTTGCTCGACTCCGATGCCTTGATCTGTGAGCTCTCGCTGGCTCCTCTACCTGGAGTGGCTCTCTTCTGTGTTCCACCGACACTGGTGCCAGCGCTAGTTGATGTCTGGTTTGGCGGTATCGGAGAAGTGACCGAGCGTGCCGATGATGCGCCGGTCCTCGAGCTTTCACGAACCGAGCGTCGCGCGCTGGAACTGCTGATTGATGCCTTGTGCGGCTCATTGAAAAACATCTGGACAGACCTTGAGCAGATCAGTCCGGAATTTATTCGCTGTAGCAAGCCCGAGCAGCTCGGTGAACGCAAACCCAGCGAGATCATCGTCGACTGCGGCATGAAGATGAACATCGGTCGTTGCGAGACGATGTGTCATCTGATTTATGCAGCAGGCATGCTGGAACCGTTCTCTGAAAGACTGTCCAGCGTCGATGTCAGCTTACCGGTGCGTGATCAACTTTTTGAGGCTGGTTTGCGGGAAGGTCTTCTCGATTGTGATCTGGAGGTCCGTGGTGTGCTCGCCGAGACACGCTTGTCATTACGTCAGGTTAGGGCACTGAAGGTGGGGGATTTCATACCCCTACGTGATGTGGAGACCGTGTCTTTTCGTACCGGAGCGAAACCCTTGTTTGATGCGCGTGTAGGACAGACCAACGGCCGAGTGTCGGCAAGTCTGTCTCGATGGCATCTACCGGAGCGCGACCAGCCATGAATCAGGAAAGTGCAGCTCGAGTACCGGAAGAGGACCCGACTGATGCGCAAACTCAAGAAGCCGCTGAAGCCGGGAGTGAAAATACACCTGAGGTTGAGGCCACCGATGCTGAGGCCGCAGGCGATACCGCACAGGTTGGTGAAGCAGTTGCGGATGCGGTAGCTGAAGCTCCGGTCGAGAAGGTGCGCAGAGACTCTGCTTCACCCATCTTGTCTCCCCCGGTAGAGCGTACGACAGCGCTGCCTACCGACATCGACATGATTCTCGACATTCCCGTGAATCTGTCGATGGAGATTGGCCGCACGCGATTGACGATCGGTGAGTTGTTGAGTCTTGGAAAGGGCTCGATTGTCGAGTTGCAACGCATGACCGATGAGCCGATGGACGTATTGGTCAATGGCACCTTGGTCGCACACGGGGAGGCCGTTGTCGTCGGTGAGCGATTCGGTATTCGTTTGACTGATGTCATCAGTCCAAGTGAGCGACTCAATAAGGTTGCGTGAATACAGCATAAGCACGTAGTAGCAAGGGACACGCAAGGTATGTGTGCAAAACCCTGAGCAGAACGATCTGTACGAACAGTAGTAGAAGCGGACGCCAGAGGCGACCGGCCGATTCGAGGGAACAAGGTATGGCACTGAAAATTCAAACCATGGGCATTGTTGCCCTTGCCACACTGGTATCCGCTCCTGTGTGGGCAGATACCGGAAGCAGCCTCGCTGCTAGTCCCTTGCAGACACTCGCCAAGCTTGCTGGAGCTTTGGTGCTTGTGCTGCTCGTGTTCTGGGTATGCGCAAAAATGATGTCTGGACTGCAACAGGCGCGCAGCGGTGGAGTTGGAAGCCTGAAGGTGGTTGCAACACTGCCACTGGGTCATCGTGAACGGCTAATCGTTGT
Source organism: uncultured Granulosicoccaceae bacterium (assembly GCA_937922675.1). Lineage (GTDB taxonomy): Bacteria > Pseudomonadota > Gammaproteobacteria > Granulosicoccales > Granulosicoccaceae > Granulosicoccus. Next base: position 59,079 of record CALAJN010000014.1, on the reverse strand, counting down.
GTCCACAGGTCATGAGCAATTGATGCTGGGCGTCACGCCATCGCGGATTGAGCGCGTACATGTCCTTGATTCGCCACTCATGACTGATGACACTGCCACAAGCATGGATGCAGGCGAATTTGCACGCCGGCTCGTCGCTGCGGTCAAGCGACAGGGGGTCAAGTGAACATGCAATGGCTCCGGTGCGCGTACAGGCGCCATTGTCTTGCGCTGGTTGTGGGCCTATTGACCTTGCTGGCGTCCAGTGTCGCTGGTGCGCAGGCAGGGCTTGAGGCGATCAACATACAGACCGGCCCTGATGGTGCTCAGACATGGAGTCTGAGTCTGCAGGCACTGGCCTTGATGACCCTGCTGACCCTGCTGCCAGCCATGGTCTTGTTGATGACCTCGTTTACCCGGATAGCGATAGTGCTTGGCATCTTGCGTACCGCGCTTGGAACCGCGCAGACGCCATCAAATCAGGTGCTGATCGGACTAGCTCTCTTTTTGACCATCTTCATCATGCAGCCAGTATTTACCGAGGTGTATGTGACGGCCGTTGAGCCGTATCTGGCAGAGGAGATGGATGCGGGTACCGCTCTGGCGGCAGCGTCTGAGCCCCTGCGCACCTTCATGCTGGGGCAGACACGCTCAGCTGATCTGGAATTGTTCCTGTCCATGTCGCGAGCCTCCGATGTCAATGGACCCGAAGACGTGTCGTTCTGGGTGCTGGTGCCCTCATTTGTCACCAGTGAACTCAAGACGGCTTTCCAGATTGGATTTCTTCTGTTTGTACCTTTTCTGATAATCGACCTGGTAGTGGCCAGTGTATTGATGTCGATGGGGATGATGATGTTGTCTCCATTAATTGTCTCGCTACCGTTCAAGTTGATGCTGTTTGTATTGGTTGATGGCTGGAATCTGGTGTTGGGATCACTTGCCGGTAGTTTCGAGATCTAGACCATGACACCCGATACGGTACTCACCATAGGGCGCGACGCACTGGGTGTGACAGTTTTACTGTCCGCCCCGATGTTGTTGGCAGCTCTTGCCACAGGTCTGCTTGTTGGTTTGTTTCAGGCAGCAACCCAGATCAACGAGCAAACGTTGAGCTTCATACCAAAACTGTTGGCGATGTTTGTTGCCTTGTTGGCAACAGCACCGTGGATGTTGTCGACCTTGCTCGACTACACAAGGTTAATGATTGTCGAAGTGATACCAAGATCGATCGGGTCTTAGGAACGCGATGTCGCCTCTTGTCTTAAATGCAGATCAGATCGGTGCGGCTCTCGCGAGCTTTCTGTGGCCGTTTTTTCGCATCTCTGCTGTGTTTGCAGTGATGCCTGTATTGGGTGGCTCGGAGGTGCCAGTACGCATCCGAGTTGCACTTGCGCTGGCTATCACGATTCTCGTACTGCCTGTGCTCGATACAGCGGCTATGCCTGTTCTACCGGCATTGTCAGCGGAGGCGATGGTGGTGAGTTTGCAGCAGATCATCATCGGTGTCGCTACCGGCCTCATGGTACTGATGGTGTTCAACGCAGTGCTGGTCGCCGGCGAGAGTATCGCGGTAACAATGGGTCTTGGTTTTGCCTTGATGAATGATCCGGCCAACGGGATACAGGTACCCACCGTCAGTCAATTCTATCTGCTTGTAGCGACCCTGTTGTTTCTCGCTCTTGATGCGCACCATGCGGTGCTTGGACTGGTTGTCGATAGCTTTGTGTGGCTACCAGTAGGGCAGCCATTGGCAACAGATTCGATGTGGGCTCTTGCGAACTGGAGTGCGATGGTATTCAAAGGCGCTCTTGCGATTGCCTTGCCCGCGCTTGCAGCCATGCTTGCGGCAAACCTCGCTATGGGTGTGATGACACGTTCTGCGCCCCAGCTGAATTTGTTCTCCGTCGGTTTCCCCGTCACAATGACCGTAGGCTTCCTGGCGATTCTGCTGACACTTGGCGGTTTCGGTGAAACCTTTGAGCGTTTGCTGGAAGACATGATGCCTGACATACGCGCGGTGTTGGAGCCCTGACATGGCAGCCGGTGGCGATAGCGCTCAGGAACGCACACAGGAGGCGACGGCCAAACGTCTTGATGATGCGCGCCAGAAGGGTGATGTACCGCGCTCGCGTGAACTGGGTACCGCGCTTGGCATGTTGGCAGCGATTGGTGGCATGGTCGTTTTCGCACCTGCGATGTTTGATGCCTTTGGCCGCGTTGCAGTTCGCACCTGGACTATTGAACCCGGCCGAGATCTTTCCGAGAGTGCCTTGGTCAATGCCTTGCTCGATCTGTTGATGGAATCTCTGATCATCATCGCTCCCTTTCTGGCGCTGATGTTCGTTGTCATGATCGCCTCAACGCCATTGTTTGGCGGTTGGATCTTCAGCAAGAAAGGAGTTGCTCCGGACTTCACCCGGCTCAATCCCATCAAGGGTATGGCGCGTGTCCTGGGGCCACAAGGACTGGGTGAGTTGGTCAAAGGCCTGGCAAAAGTCATATTTCTTGGATTTGTTGGCTGGATCATGTTCAGCACCCGTGTTGCCGATTACATAGCGTTGGGTCGTATGCCGTTGGGCTTTGCCTTGCGTGAGACCTTCAGCTTGTTGCTGGAGCTGATGTTGGCCATGACTGTTGTCCTCATTCTTGTTGCTGCCGGAGATGTTCCCTGGCAGAAACTGCAACATGCGAAAAAGCTGCGCATGTCCTTGCAGGAAGTCAAGGAAGAGAACAAGGAGATGTCCGGTAATCCGGAGGTCAAGGCCAAGATTCGTAGCCTGCAGCAGGCGGTGTCACAAAGACGCATGTTGCTCGATGTTCCGTCAGCGGATGTGATCATTGTCAACCCGACGCACTATGCGGTTGCTCTGAGATACGGCCCTGAAGATGACGCGCCGGTAGTTGTTGCCAAGGGAGTTGATCATCTAGCGATGCGTATTCGTGTGATCGCAACAGAATCGCGTGTACCCATCCACAGGGATCCACCATTAGCCCGAAACCTGCATGCAAATGTGGAAGTGGGGCACAGCATTCCTACAGAACTGTATGTGGCCGTTGCGGAGATTCTCGCAACATTGTTCAACGGGGCACGTCGGCACCTGAACAGACCTGGCTCAGCCGACACTAGAGGTAGCAAGCGATGAAATCCTTGTTTGATGAGTTGAGGACCGCAGGCCTGGGTACGCCTCTGCTGATCCTGCTCATGCTGGTGATGATGGTTTTACCAGTGCCACCGCTGGGTCTGGATTTTCTGTTCACGTTCAATATTGCTCTGTCCTTGATAGTGCTGCTGATGACGGTGTACACGCCGCGTCCGCTGGAGTTCTCCGCCTTTCCTACCGTTCTGCTTGGCGCAACCATGATGCGTCTGTCACTAAACGTCGCCTCAACCCGGATTGTCTTGCTTGAAGGACATACAGGGACTGCGTCTGCGGGAGCTGTTATCGAGTCCTTTGGCGATTTTGTTGTCGGTGGCAACTATGCGGTTGGTCTGGTTGTCTTCGCCATTTTGGTAATCATCAACTTTGTTGTTGTCACCAAAGGTGCCGGGCGCGTGTCTGAGGTCAGTGCGCGATTTGTGCTCGATGCCATGCCGGGTAAGCAGATGGCCATAGACGCCGACTTGAATGCGGGTCTTCTGGATCAAAAAGCGGCTGGAGAACGCCGGGCTGACATCGCTCGAGAAGCGGATTTCTACGGCTCGATGGACGGTGCGAGCAAGTTTGTCAAAGGGGATGCGATAGCGGGCTTGCTGGTTCTGTTTATCAACATTGCCGGCGGGTTTGCCATTGGCATGGGGCAACATGGATTGAGCTTTGATACCGCGGTACACAACTACACGTTGTTGACCATTGGTGATGGTCTGGTAGCACAGATCCCCTCCTTGTTGTTGTCCATGGGAACTGCGGTTATCGTCACCAGAGTGTCGGCCACCGAGGATATGTCGCACGAGATCTCTGCCCAGTTGTTTGATGACCGTCGGGCCTTGAGTGTGACTGCGGGTGTGGTGTTGGCGCTGGGTCTGATACCCGGCATGCCCAACCTGGTGTTTTTGACACTGGGAGCGGGTCTTGCGATTTTTGCCTGGAAGCGCACGACAACGGCCGATGCTGCGGATGACAGCGAGCCCGAGGTAGCACCTGAGGACGCCAAGACTCGAGAGCTTGAGTGGTCGGACGTTGTACCCACTGGCATGTTGGATCTGGAAGTGGGATACGGCCTTATCGCCTTGGTGGATACCAATCGCGGTGGAAAACTGCCGGATCGGATACGCGCGGTGCGCAGGAAGCTCACAGAGCAACTCGGCTTTCTGGTGGCGCCGGTGCACATTCGCGACAATCTTGACCTCGAGCCGACGCGTTACCGTATCAAGATACTCGGTGTCGTCGAGGGTGAGGCTGATATCTACCCCGACCGCGAGCTCGCCATGGGTGGCCTTGGGCTCGGCAGTCTGCCGGGTATCGCCACCAACGACCCGGCCTACGGTATGGAGGCTGTCTGGATTGAGCCTGGCATGGCCGAGCGGGCCCGTGCAACAGGTTACACGGTGGTCGACGCAGGCACGGTAATCGCGACTCACCTCTCAAAGCTAGTTCAACAGCACGCGGGTAGCTTGCTCGGTCACCAGGAGGTGCAGGAGCTACTCGATGTGCTGGCGAAGAGCGCACCCCGTTTAGTGGAGGATCTCGTGCCGAAGTCTCTGGCCCTGCCAGTCGTAGTCAAGGTGATGCAGAACCTGCTTGAGGAAGGTATCCCCCTGCGTGACCTGCGCACCATTGCTGAAACCCTTGCAGAAAGGGGCGCCAACACAACCGATGTGGTTGAGTTGACAGCAGCTGTGCGGGTTGCGCTGCGCCGTCTGATCACATCCGAGCTCAACGGCTTCTCAGAGACTTTGCCTGTCATCACCCTGGACGCTGAACTCGAGCAGCTGTGCCTGAAGTCAGTCGAAACCGGTGGCTCAGGCGGCCTTGGTATCGAGCCTGGCCTTGCCGAGCGTCTGCATGAATCCCTGGCAGACAGTGTCAGGCGTCAGGACGTCAATGGCGAACCCGCGGTGTTGCTCGTCAACCCTGCACTCAGGCCCCCATTGGCGGCACTGATTCGTCAAACCGTGCCACTACTCAAAGTGCTGGCCTACAACGAAATAGCCGAAACCAAGCGCCTGAAAGTCATTGCCAATATCGGCGGTGATGCACCAGCGCTCGCTTGACTCTTGAATAAGGATCAGAAACGACGATGCAACTGAGACGATTTCAGGCAGACAGCGCACCTTTGGCCTTGGATGCTATTCGTCGAGCCTTTGGCGATGACGCGGTAATCCTGTCCAATCGACAAGTCGATGATCATGTGGAGATGATCGCCACAGGTTATATAGACGACGACACTCTCGCATCTGCTGTGCTTGATGATGCGGTAGATGCACTGCGTGAACAGCCCGCCGCCGCGAAGCCCGCTGTCGATGACTCCACTGGCGTTGAACCCGTCGTCGTTGAACCGAGCTCAGCTGAGCCCGCCTCAGCTGTTGTGTCCTCCGCTGTTTTTCCAAATGTGACCCCAGGTGAAAGCTCAGTTGAGGCCGAGGAGGCTCCTGCTACTGAAAAGACTGCGGTGGATGTACCCACAACCGAATCCGCCTGCGCTGCTGGCGCTGTAGTGCAGGCCACCGTCGAGTCAGTTGTTGAGCCCTTATCGGAAAAATCCACGGTACGCGTCACGGTAGACGATGATCTTGCGCCGCAGCTGGAGACTCTGGTGAGCATCGACAGTCAGTCGAGAGGCCATAACACGCAGACCGATGGTGGTAAGCGCGATGTCAAACCGTCTCAAGAGGTGGATGCCTCGGTATCGGCGGACACACCTCAAGAGGCTGATACAGGAGCAGAGCAGTTTGCTGCCATCGGGCGCATTGAACAACGCCTGCAGCGGCTTGAGGCCAATCTCTGGGGTGAGCTTGAGCCCTTGAAAAATGCACACATCGAGCAACTGTTGAAGATTGGCATTGGCGCAGAGCTCGCTGTACGTCTGGTGGAAAGGCTCGGCCCAAACGACACCACCGAAACCGCTATTCGTCAATCGCTCTCGCTGCTGGCGGCCAGTTTGCCAATTGGTATAGACAACAGCACGACGGAGCCTGGCGTTACCGTCGTGTCAGGCCCCGCCGGTAGTGGCAAGACCACCTCGTTGCTCAAGCTGGCTCGTCGACAGATCGAACTCAACGGGGCAGATTCTCTCGTGCTGATTTCTGCTGATACACGTGGCGGCGTTGCGTTCGAATCACTTCAGTTTCACGGTGGCCATCTTGGTGTTCCTGTTGTACAAGCGCGTGACTCACGTGAGCTGGCCAATCTTGTCGGCGCATTCGCCAACAAGTCTCTGGTGCTTGTTGACCACATGCCATTGGATCACCCAGAGGCATTTTCATTGCCAGCGCTTGCCGCTGACGATTCGCGCAAGCTGCGTCATTTGCTGGTGTTGTCAGCGACGATGCAGGCTTGTTCCTTGGAGGCTCAGGCTGGCCTGCACCGCGAGAACGGTGTGAGCAATCTCATCTTGACTCAACTGGACAGTGCTGCTCGGCTTGGGTCCTGTTTTGCCCCGCTGATTCGACAACACGTGCCGATTGCCTACTGGTCAGATTCTGCAGACACAGCGGTGTCCTTGCAGCGTGCTGACGCATCGATTCTGGTAGCTACTGCAATGGCAACGGCACGCAGGTTCACTGCCAGCGCCGATGAAATTTGTCAACTTAACCTCATGCGTCCTACACGCCAGGATGTGTCGTGCAATCTGCCTGATGCTAATGGTATGCGTCTGGATGCCACTGCTGACGCAGAAATAGGCTGACGTCATGGATATCGCAACACTACTTGGATTGATTGGCGGTCTCGGGGTTATCGCGTCATCGATATTTCTCGGTGGTAGCGTGAGCACCTTTGTCAACATACCCAGTCTCACAGTCGTTATCGGTGGCACCATGATGGTGACACTGGCTCAGATCTCACTCGGACAGTTCCTCGGTTCGTTCAAGGTTGGCATTCGAGCGTTCATGCATAGCTCCACGCCGCCTGAGAAACTCATTGAAGAAGCGATTGAGCTTGCAGATGTTGCGCGTAAGGAAGGCATCCTTGCGCTGGAGGGAAAAGAAGTCAGCGATGCGTTTCTTGATAGCGGCGTAAAACTCTGTATCGACGGGCACCCAACCGAGATCGTCAGTCGCATGCTGTCAAAGGACATCAATCTGGAGCTTGAACGCCAGATGATGGGTATCCGTATGTTCAAGTCCATTGCTGAGGCATCACCTGCCATGGGCATGATTGGCACCCTGATCGGTCTGGTACAGATGCTTGCCAATATGGATGATCCCAAGTCAATCGGACCGGCTATGGCGGTTGCTCTTTTAACCACTCTCTACGGTGCAGTGATCGCTAATGCCATTGCGCTACCGATTGCGGCCAAGCTAAAAGCGATCAGTGAGACTGAGCGACTGAACAAGCTACTTGCTTTGGAGTCGGTGTCTGGCATTCAGGAAGGGGTGAACCCACGGGTGCTTCGTCAACTGCTGACGACCTATTTGCCTGAGAATCAGCGCGAAGCTGCCATGAAGGACGCCTAGTCACCATGAGTGACCAGGACGACGGCCCGCCCGAAGAGGAAGTCGAAGAGGGCGCGCCTGCATGGATGGCGACGTTTGCAGACTTGATGAGTCTGTTGATGTGCTTTTTTGTACTACTGCTGTCGTTTTCTGAAATGGACCTGCAGAAGTACAAACAGGTAGCCGGATCGATGAAATTTGCCTTTGGTGTGCAGCGTGATATCAAAGCGGACCAGATTCCCAAGGCGGAGAGTATTATCAAAAAGGAATTCAGCCCCGGCAGGCCAGATCCCTCGATTATCAAGTCCGTGCGTCAGCAGACACATGATGACACCAAGCCAATTAGCCGCCCTGAGCCGGCTATGCCTGTACCTGTGACCCCCGCTGAAATCGAGGCCCTGATAGAGCGTGTCCGTGAAGGACTCAAGGATGAGATCAACAATGAGACGCTTGAGTTCATTCCCTACGACTATGGCGTTCTGGTCAGAGTCAAGGAAGATGATGCGTTTCCTTCGGGTACAGCAGATATACAGCCTGGCTTCATACCCGTGCTTGAGACACTCGCTGAGGTGCTGAGCGATGTCAACGCGAAGGTCGTTGTGTCAGGTCATAGCGATGATGTGCCCATCAGCACGCCGGTCTATCCGTCGAACTGGGTATTGTCTTCGGCGCGTGCTGCCTCTGTAGTGCATGAGTTGGCCGAAGCAAGGCTTGCTAATCCTGATCAGATCGAGATCCGCGCCTATGCTGACACGAGACCGTTGGTGCCAAACGATTCTCCTGAGAATCGAGCGCGCAACCGACGCGTGGAAATTCAGATCGGTTACGGGATAGACGGCTACTAGAGCTAGCTCAAGCCCTTCCAGGTCTGAACCAGCAGTTCTTCGACAGATACAAAGCGTGCACATTGCCAGTAGCCAGCGACTATTGTCGGGTACAGGGCAATAGCATTTCCCTTCGCATCACGCTCCGCTATCCACGCGTCGGGCAGGAGCGTGAAGGTGTGTAACTGTGCAATTTCGCCGTTGTTGTGACGCGCCAGGTGAGTCTCACCACTGATCGAGTCCTGAAAAGCCGGCACCAGGCCCGCAACCAGATCCTCCGGCATGAACATCGGTGCACCATCGGTATCTGTAGTTGACGACTCGGCGTGCGTTGCGTTGGCGTTGAGCATGGTTCAGCTTCCGTTTGCTGCGTGAGTACGATAAGCATCGCGTGCCGAATCTTGCTGGCGTAGACTACGCAGCTTGTCGGCGACATCATCGCGCGCAGTGCAAGCCGTGCTACGGAGTCGCTCATCGAGTAGCCTGAGCCTGCCGATGACTTCCTTGTCTACCGTGTTGTCTATTTTCTGGCGCTTGAACGCCTCAAGTGTCTCCAGTCGCTGTCGGTCCAGATCAGTGACCAAAGCCCAATCAGCGCTATTGGCAGCCTTGAGCATTGACTCTGTCAATTCAGACAGAGCAAGGGCCGTTTCGGTAGCAGTGTTCATACCGCCGTTCATGCTACTTGAGCAACAGGTTCGAGCTCCATCGCCACCCATCCTGAGCGCAGCTCTTCGAGTACCTCGATGGCGCTCTTGAGTGGCTCATTGTCACGGGTTCTGTCTGCTTTCAGAATTTGATCGCACACGAACATGTAGAGACTGAAGAGTTGGCCGGCCAGGGGATTGGTGTCCGGATCTCTCAAGGATCCCTGTAGCTCATGAACGATGGCAAGTGTGCGGTCCAGACAAGTGTGCCTTGCTCCCATATCCTCGAGTTTGGTCAAGGTGCGAGCAACCTTCAAACGCGAAAGCGCTCCGTCAAACAGCAGGAGCGTCAACGTGTGCGGGCTGGCGCCTTCGACAAGGCCTTTGCGACGGTTGTCCTGGTAATCTGATAGTCCGTTCATCATTAGCCTTGTAGCGCGCCAAATAGTTGTGAGCTGCTGGAGTTCAACAGGGCGATGGCGGTATCCATCGCAGTGAACTGATTGCGGTAGCGTGTCTCAACGAGCCCGAGGCGGTACTCGAAAAGGTCAATGCGATCATCAATTCGACCTTGTCGACTCGTGATGCTCTCTTCGCGACCGTCGATAATGCCTTCCGCTTCGGTGAAGGCGTCAACGACATCTCCGAGTCTGGCTGCAAAGCCGGTGTCGGTTTGTGAGAAGGCATCGACAAAGCGCTCAAGGTCTGTGTCCTGTGCCTCTGACATACGTGTTTGATCGATGCTCAAAACACCAAATCGATCAAAAGTCAGACCAAGGTCGAGAGCTGAAGCCTCAGTACCATCACTGAGTGTTATCGGTTGAGAAAACAAGCTGCGCAGACGGGATTCTATATCTCGAGGAAGGCTGTCCCCCTGCAGTGTTCCTGTGCTGAGGCCATCGAGGCCAGAGCGTAGGGTGTTGTAGTTGGCGACAAGTGCATCCAGACTTTCGCCGAGACTCTCGCTGTCTCGTGCAGTCGATAGACTGGCCTCGCCAACGTCGGCCAGTTCCAGGGTGATGCCTTGAATGACATCAGTGACCGTGTTTGAGGCGCTGCTGACATCAAAGCCGTCAACGATCAGCTGTGCATCGGCGGCAGCGCTCATCTCTGTAAACCCCGACAAGAGAGCGGTGCCGGGAGGATTTACGGTGATCGTGTTTTCAACACCAGTGTTCAGCGCTGTCAGGACCAGGCGGCTGCCATCAGCTACGTTCAGGATGCTGGCGACTACCCCTGGATTGTCTTCAGAATCATTGATTGCATCACGAAGGTCGGTTAGCGAGCTTCCAGAGGCGAGATCAAAAGAAAAAGACTCGCCACTCGCTGTAAACGAGTAGGTACCAGCGTCCACGTTTGCGTCGGCTGAGGCTACAGGACCAGAGGCCAGGCGATGAGCTGTGGCTAGTGACAATACCTCGATATCATGTGCCTCGGCAGATGCTGTACCGTTGGCCGTCGCCGTCATCACCTCCTCATCCGAGGTGGTGGCCACGAAGGGGCCAAAGGTCGTTCTGTCGCCCAGGGTTGTACTGATGGAGTTGAGTTCCGTCAAGGCACTTCTGATACTGCCGTAGGCACTGAGCTCGACGCCGAGCTCTTCACGCTCAGCTTCAAGAGCCACCTGTGGTGCGCTCTCGATCTCCATCAGCTGAGTGATGATGGACTCGACGTCGATTCCGGAGCCAGTTCCTGCTGCTGTAATCATATAAGGCCTCTAGTCATGTCGGTGGAAGCTGCCCGGGGTAGATTCTCGCCCGGGCGCTTCCGGAACCGTCATGGTGATTAACCCAACAGAGACAGAACGCTCTGCGGTGCCTGGTTTGCTTGAGAAACCATCGCACTACCGGCCTGCTGAAGGATCTGTGCGCGTGTCATTGCAGCTGTTTCGATAGCAAAATCTGCATCAACGATTCGGCCACGAGCTGCTGCTTGAGATTCAACACCCATCTGCAGATTGTTTATGGTGCTTTCGAAACGTGATTGAGATGCACCATATTTAGCACGCTCTGTTGTTACCAGATCAATAGCTGCGTCAATTGCATCAAGGGCAGCGACAGCATTGACATCTGTATCCACGGCACTGGTGTTCAATGTGCCTGTGATTGGATCTGTTGTCATGTCGATGGTAGTGATATCCAGAGTTTCTCCTGAGTTGGCACCTACCTGAAAGGAAAAGGTTCCAGCTCCACCCTGAAGAATGTTGACGCCGTTGAACTGCGTGACGTTGGCGATACGAACGATCTCGTCATCCAGTGCTTGATATTCGGCATCGAGATTGGCCCTGTCGGCTGCACTGTTGGTGCCGTTGGCAGACTGAACAGCGAGTTCTCGCATCCGTTGCAGCATGTTGCCGGCCTCATTCAAGCCGGATTCTGCGGTTTGCGCAAGCGAGATGCCGTCGTTGGCATTGCGCATTGCGACGTTCATGCCACGCACTTGAGCGTCCATTCGCTCGGCAATAGCGAGGCCAGCGGCATCGTCCTTGGCGCTGTTGACGCGCAAGCCGGAGGACAGTCGGTTTATAGAGGTCGCGATATCAACCTGGTTTCTAGCCAGGTTGCGTTGTGCAACCAACGAATTAACGTTGGTATTGATGGTCTGTGCCATTCTGAAAGGTTCCCCACGGTAGTCAATGGTTCCCTGCTTGCGATGTCGTGTGCGCCTTGTTCCTCAAGTACAGCCCAAAGGTGAGCCGTTGCACAGATATTCGAGCTATCGGCGGCAATTCAACTTTCACGAGTGAACCAGGTCAACCTATGATATTGATTTGCGACACTGATAGAACCTTGTCGACATCTTTTGCGGAACCGTTCAACAGAATGGCCGGATGTTCTTTTTGATGGTGATTAAGGGCGGGAGCTGCCCGAAGTCCTTGACTCCGAGCGCCCCCGAGATAGCCACGGCACTTATAGCAAGGACAGCACTGATTGTGGCGCAGAGTTTGCCTGCGACACCATAGCAGTACCTGCTTGCTGGAGGATCTGAGCGCGTGTCATGGCGGCTGTTTCCACAGCGAAGTCAGCATCTACAATCCGGCCTCGAGCTGCAGTCTGTGTCTCGATACCGACCTGCAGATTGTTGATCGTGCTCTCGAATCGACTTTGAACCGCACCGTACTTGGCGCGTTCGGTGGTAATCGTATCGATTGCAGTGTCAATGAGGTCAATCGCCGCTGTTGCGTTGGTTGCATCGGTGATGTCGGTACCGGTAACGGCTGCTACATCGGCATCGCCCCCTATATCGACAGTAGAGATCGTAAGTGTTTCACCACCGTTGGCGCCGACCTGAAAAACAAAGTCACCTGCATCACCTGCCAGAACATTGAGTCCATTGAACTGGGTAACGCCGGTGGATCGGCCGATTTCTTCGCCGAGCTGCTGGAATTCTGCATCCAGGTTTGCACGGTCTGCGGCTGTATTGGTCGCGTTCGCCGACTGTACTGCAAGCTCACGCATACGTTGCATCATGTTACTTGCTTCGTTCAAACCGCCTTCAGCCGTTTGAGCGAGAGAGATGCCATCGTTGGCGTTACGTGTGGCAACGGTCATGCCGCGCACCTGTGCATCCATACGCTCAGCGATTGCAAGGCCTGCAGCGTCATCCTTTGCGCTGTTAACACGTAAGCCGGATGACAGTCTTTCGATAGCTGTTGATACTGCGCCCTGAGAACTATTCAAGTTCCTCTGAGCGACCAACGTATTCACGTTGGTGTTGATGGTCTGTGCCATTTTGAGTTCCCCACGGATGTTGTGGTTCCCTTCTTTCGATGGTCTGCGTGCCTTGCTCCTCAAGTGCCAACCCTCTCCAAGGTTGTCACACAGACCATCGAGCTATCGGCGTTCTAAAATATTCCGCGAGTGAAGCCTGTCTCTTTATCCCTCACAATTCATCACAAGTAATCGAACAACGAGAGCGAATCGACGCGTTCAAAGGACTTGTATAACAATTCCAGAGTAGTGGATTGATTTTCCAGGCGCACCACTGCCTCTGTTATATCGGTGTCCTGAAGGTCAGATCGGGTATGCGCAAGCTGAATGTTGACCGCATCATTCTCGTTTCGACTGGTTTCAATGATCTGTAAACGTGCGCCAATTCTCGAACGTACCGTGCTGAGGCTCTCGAGTGATTGATTGAAGCTGCTGAGGGCATTGTCAATGAGCTGACGAGTGCTTGCACGCTCTGTCGCATTGGTAAAGGGTTGGTTCAGGGCATCTATAAAGCTACTGGTGGCGCTGAAAATATCTTTTTGTTCACCGCTGACTATCTGAAAGCTGTCTCCCGCTGCGGGTACACCTTTTATATATGTGTCGATACCATCGAATATGATCGATTCCTCGGCGGTGTAGGTCGCGCCTGCTATTACGGTAGTGCCGGTATCAAGATCAACGACATCGTAGGTATTGGCTGTTGTGAACAGGATCTCGTAGTCGTGCGCTGTGAAACTTGCGCTATCGTTGAGGCTACCCGCGTCAATCACTCCTGAGCCGGTATTGCCCGGATTCGAGCTGACGGCAAAGGTGCCATTGCCCGCGGGGACACGCAAGAAGGCGTCGGCCCCAAAGTCGCCGGATTTTACGGTGCGATTCAAGGTGATTGGCAGCTCGCGGGGGACTTCATTACCGTTCCAGGCATTGAGGTTGCCCGGCGAGAAGGGCCGGACGCTACCTTGGGTGCCTGCAAACAAGTACTCACCAGCGGCATCCCGAGCATTGGCCGCCTCATAGAGCTCCCCCAGACGTTCGGTGATCTCTGTCGCGATGGCAGTTCGTCCTGCGTCATCCATCGTGTCGTTGTTGGCTTGCACTGCGAGCTCACGCAACCGGGAAAGCGTCTCGATAGCGGATGCCATGGCGGTCTCTTCAAGCACGAGGCGACTCTCTGCGGCATCGGCATTGCGTGTGTACTGATCCAGTCTGCTCTGGGTAGATTCAATATCGACAAGTCGCGCGATAGCGCCCGGATCATCAGAGGGCTTGTTGATTCGGGAGCCGCTGCCGATTTGCAGCTGGGTCTCGGCGATAGTGCTCTGGGTACGTTGAAGGTCCGCCAGCATCTGACGGTTAAGCCCGGTATCTGTGATTCTTAAACTCATCGGGAAACCACCGCGAGCAGGTTCTGGAACAAGGTGTCTGCTGTGGCGACAACTTGTGCTGAGGCCTGATAGGCCTGGGTGAATCGACTCAAGTCAACGGCTTCTTCGTCCAGGCTAACTCCGGACAAGGCATCCCGCCGATCCTGAGCCTCAGCCAGTAGCGTTGATAGCCCCTGTGCGCGCGTGTCAAGTTGTCGGGTAGAGCCACCCACATAGGAGACGAGTGAGGCGTATTCGTCTACCGATGTTCTGGTTCCGTTGATCGACAGTGCATCTTGCAGATCGCTCAGAGCCAGTGCGTTGCCGTTGTCGGTGGACGGTGTGTCGCCAGGCGAGATCGTGAAGCTGTCGCCGAGCTGTGGGATACCCGAAATACGTGTTTGCCACCCGTTGTAGGCAATTGCTTCACCACTGGTAAAGCTCATGTTGCTTGCCAGTGCCGTACCGCTAACTGAATCAATCACGTCATAGGTGTCATCAGCGGTGAATACAATCTCTACAGAACTGTCCAGACCCGGGTGCAGTACGTCGGTGACACTCGGCTGTTCGATCGTGGCCCGCCCGGGGTTTTCAAGTCCGATATCCACGCCAAGGCGACGCGCCAGAGCGATATCCATGGGGTCGGTCAATCGTTGACTCATACCCGTAGCAACAGCTCCATTGGCCGACACGATAAAAGTGTCTCCATCGGCGGGTGTGCCATCAAGCGCGATGATCAAGCCATCAATTGATAGAGGGGCGGCTCCGTCAAAGGTCTCGCCATCCGAGCGCCGCGTTACATAGAGATTGCCTGCGCTGTGTCTGACTTCGTAGTCCGATGCCTGCAGGGCGCTGTTGTCATCTATTGTGATACTCAGTGATGCACTGGATGTGTTGTCTGGTGATTCAATGACCAGCGGACCTGGAACGTCAAACCAGTCCTGACCAGTTGTCCCGTCAGGCTTTATGCCGGAGCGGTGAGTTTCATTAATTCCTTCTGCAACTACGCGTGCCAACCGGCCAAGGCGTTGCTCTGTGGGTGAGAGTGTGTCTCGGGCAAAGGCGAGATAGCCACCTATCGATCCGCCGGTGGTCACATTGTCGTCCAGGTTTTCCCACAGATCACCACCACCGATCTGCAAGGCCTGACCACTGGGCTCGGTAGCATCCGACACTATGCGCATCTCTCGTGTCATCGAGTCGGTAACCAGCCATTGACCATTGCCAATGGCAAGGTTGACTGCACCGTTGTCTTGACTGACTGTCTTGACGTCAATGAGATCTGCGATTCGACCGATCAGTAAATCACGTTGATCTTCTATTTCATTGGTTCCGCCTTGGGTGCCAAGTAGGGTGATACGCCGATTGAGGTCCGCAACGCTCAGAGCCAGTTCATTGACCTCATTGATGTCCGAATCCATGCGCTGCGCAACTTCGTTGCGTGTGCTGGAGAGTTCGATCTGCATGGATGAAAAGCGATCCGCCAAGGCTTGACCTGATCCGAGTAATACCTCCCTGACTGCTGCTGATGAGGGATTGGCCGCAGCGTCTTGAAGTGCTGCGTCAAATTCGCTCATCGCAGGTGACAAGCCGAGGGCTTCGTCGGCAACCAGAGCATCTATACGGCTGGCAAGGTTGAGATGAGTGTCCTCAGCGGTGTAGGCGCTGCTGCTCTCTATGACACGTTGTGTGGAGAACTCGTTGTGCAGTCGCTCCACGTTGTCGACACGGACGCCGCGCCCGACAGCACCGGCATAGTGCGCCGACGGTGAAATCGAGTCCAGATCGATTCTCTGGCGTGAGTACCCCTCGGTGTTGGCGTTCGCTATGTTCTGCGAGGTAGTAGCGATCGCTCGCTGAAATGCCAGCAGCCCGGTCGTGGCGTTGTTGAGTACGCTGCTCACCGCTGAGCCTCTCTGAGCGATTGCACCCGGTGAAGGGTGGATACCGCCTTGTCACCGTAGGCTGGATCGGTGGCATATCCCGCCGCGTGCAAACCACGCAAAAATGCCTCTGGATCACTGGCCTGCTCCAAAGCGGGAGCGTAACGAGGGTTCTCCAGCACAAAGTCTGCGAAAGCATCGACTGCGTGAGCGGGGCTGCTAAAGCGTGCAAAGGACTCGCGTTGTGACTGCGGCCGTCCGTTGATGTATTCAGTGGTGGCATGCTCAAGTGTGCCGACCGCCGATGAAGACTCTTTGATACCGAACAAGTTATGAGAATCTTGACCATTGGCGTCACGAAGTGGAAATCGGCCCCAGCCGGTTTCAAGGGCTGCCACAGCCAGTACCGCATCGGCACTGGTACCCAGACGCTCGGCAGCTCGTGTCGCGTGAGCTAAAAGAGGATCTATAAACTCGTCTTGCGATGTCGAGTGGCTGGTGAATGCCTCATTGCGACTGGCAAAAACAGCGCCGGTGGGTTTGCGCGCCTCGGTGATATCTGATTTTTTGACCAGCTCCTTGAGGCGCACTAGATCAGCGGCACTCAAACCCTCCACCCGATCCACTGTCGGTCTTGCCGGAAGTCCCGCCAGAGGCCTGGAGTCAGTGTTCGTCTCCGGTCCAAGCGATCGAGCGATATGATCCGCCAGGCCCAGTCCACCAGAGTCACTGATAAAGCCTGCCATCGCCTCGTCCATACGCTCCTCATACATACCACGAGCGTTGGATGCTGCATCTCCACTCTCTGTCCCGCGGGCCGCGGTACGCATGGATTTCAGCAGGTTGCGCACCATCATCTGCTCGAATGCACGTGCAGCCTCCAGTGCTTCGTCTGATTGCTCTCCACTGGAGATAACAGTCGTGCTACCTGACGCGGACAGATCACGCGCCTGCAGGCGCCCGACTGTTGCTGTCAATGCAAGATTGTCCATGAGGGGTTCTCCTCAAGAGTCCTAGATCACAATCAGCTGCGCTCGTAGCGCACCCGCCTGTTTCAGTGCCTCAAGAATCGCCACCAGGTCACCCGGTGCTGCACCGACCTCATTGATCGCTTGCACAATGTCGGACAAGGTAGTGCCGCGTCCCAGCTCGAACATGCGCCCATCCCCTTGTTGCTCGACATCAATCTCAGTGTCTTCAACGATCGCAGTCTCACCATTGGCAAATGGATCCGGTTGTACAACACCTGGGTTTTCGGTAATCCGGACCACCAGGCTGCCGTGTGTAACCGCAGCTGGCCCGACGGTCACATGACTGCCTATCACGATGGTTCCGGTTCTTGAATTGACAATGACTTTGGCGGCTCCTTCGCCTGGCAGGACTTCCAGCTCCTGCAAGTAGCCGACGAAAGAGACTCGTTCAGAGACCCCTTTGGGTGCAATGACAGACACGGATACCGCGTCCATCGCTTCAGCTACCGGACTTCCAAAAGCATCGTTGATAGCATCAACGAGTCGTCTGGCCGTGGTGAAGTCAGGCTCGCTGAGATTGAATATGATGTGGTCCGTGTCGGCGAAGGGTGTCGGTACTGAGCGCTCGACACTGGCGCCAAGGGGTACGCGACCGACGCTTGGAATGTTGATGGCCAAGGTAGAGCCATCGGCACCGGAGACGCCAAGCCCGCCAACAACCAAATTGCCCTGTGCAATGGCATAGACCTCGCCATCGGCTCCACGCAGGGGCGACATCAACAGAGTGCCACCACGAAGCGACTTGGCATTGCCAAGAGATGAGGCTGTGACATCAATGCGCTGCCCAGGCTTTGCAAATGGCGGCAGTACGGCAGACAGTGTTACCGCCGCTACGTTCTTTGGGTTCAAGGTCACATTGGGTGGGACCGTCACGCCATATTGAGTGAGCATGCTGCGCAAGCTTTGCTCGGTAAATGCTGATTGCGCGACAGAATCCCCCGTGCCGTCAAGGCCAACAACAAGACCATAGCCGAGCAGGGGATTGTCGCGTACACCCGCCACCGTGGCGATGTCCTTGATGCGCTCCGCCTGTGCTGGCATTGATAGCAGCACAAGTATCAAGGCGGCACACTGAGAGAGTAGTCGGATCAGTCCGGAATTCATGTCGTTATGACTCTTAAAAGGGCCAGAGGGCACTGGTGAATACCCTGGTCAACCAGCCGGGGCGGCTGCTGTCTGCAATTGCACCGGTTCCGCGATAGGAAATATCTGCATCAGCAAGTCGTGAAGACTGCACGGTGTTGCTCGGGTCAATGTCAGCGGTGCGTACCAGACCAGACACACGAACAGTTTCGGTACCGTGGTTGAGCGTTAACACCTTCTCACCGCGAATACGCAGTGTGCCGTTTGGCAGCACCTCGTGTACGGTCACAGCAACACTGCCCGTCAGGCGGTTACTCTGGCTGCTATCGCCAGAGCCTGAAAAACTGGAGCCCGCTTCTGCTTCAACTTGAAGGATGTTGCGCCCTTTGGCAGTCAGTGCACCACCGAACAGTGTGGGGTTGGGTAGATTGATGCTGGTGTCACGCCCCGCGTTGCTGGACGCTGACTTGGTTGCATCTGTCTGCTCATCCAGAATGACATTGATGACGTCGCCGATTCGCCGCGCGCGCATGTCTTCGAAAAAGAAGCGATTGCTGGCGGCTTGATAGATGCCGCCGTCCCTTGGCTCTGGTGCCATGGAATAAGCGGGGTCGGGTGGATCGTAGGTGCGCGCTGCCAGGTCTTCCTTGGTGGTGCTCGCACACCCACACAACCCGATGGCGATTGCCGCCGCCATGATCCTCGATCCGATGAGACCGGCTTTCAGCGCAAGGATACTCATCAGAGGTTGTTGTTCACGTACTGCAGCATGCCATCAGTCGTCGATATAGCCTTGGAGCTGATCTCATAGGCACGCTGGGTCTCGATCATACTGACCAGTTCTTCGACTACATTGACATTGGATGTCTCGACAGAGCCTTGAATGAGGCTGCCCATGCCATTGGTATTTGCGTTGCCCTGTAGAGGCGCGCCACTGGCCGCAGTTTCAGCGTAGAGGTTTCCACCCAGAGCCTGCAAACCGGCCTGATTGACGAAGTCACTAAGGCCAATGGTGCCGAGCGATATTGGTGTGCTGTTGCCAGCTATGGCAGCGGTGACGGTGCCGTCGAGACCAATAGTGACTGACGATGCATTGGCCGGTACAGTGATACCTGGTTGCAAGACAAAGCCAGACGCATTGACCACCTGGCCCTGAGCATCGACCTGAAAAGAGCCATCTCGGGTGTAGGCGAGGTTGCCATCAGGCGTCAGTACTTCAAAAAACCCACGACCTTGTACGGCGATGTCCAGCGGATCTCCTGTTTGTGTCAGGTTTCCCTGAGTGAACAGTTTCTCAGTAGATACCACGCGCACACCGGTACCGACTGATAGACCAGAGGGCAACTGGGTGTCCTGAGAGGATTGAGCGCCGGACTGGCGAACGTTTTGATAAATCAAATCCTGAAACACGGCCCGATCGCGCTTGAAGCCGGTCGTGTTGGTGTTGGCCAGGTTGTTGGAAATGACCTGCATACGCGTCTGCTGCGCATCAAGGCCTGTTTTGGCTGTCCAGAGTGCACCGTTCATCGCTTTATCTTCCGATTCTTGATTAGGTTGAAGTGAGCAGACGAGCCGCTGCCGTGTCGGTATCTTCTGCCGTCTGCATCAACTTCACTTGTGTCTCAAATTGTCTTGCCAACTCAATCATCGTGACCAATGACTCCACGGTGTTGACATTGCTGGTTTCGAGTGCACCGCTCTGAACCGTAACTGCAGCATCTGCCACGGCTTCTACCTCACTGGTGAACAACCCACGTTCGTTTCTTTCAAGCGTTTCAGGGTCAGGGTTGACCAGTTTTATGCGATCAATGATGGCAAGCCCCGCAGCACTCTCACCGAGTGGCCTAACCGTGATCGTGCCGTCCTCGGCTATATCCAGTTCTTCAAAGGCGGTGAGGGTGATAGGGCCGGCATTGCCCATAACGGGCTGACCGGCGCTGGTTTGCAACAGACCGTTCGGTCCTATGCTGAGATCGCCATTGCGAGTCCAGGCCTCATTGCCATCAACATCCTGAACGGCAATAAAACCCGGGCCTTGTAGTGCGATGTTCAGAGGATCTCCCGTGGTGCGAATACCGCCTTGCGCCATGTCTGCACCTTGCGATCGATCCTGCACCTGTACACGCCCAGGGTGACCGGGTCCGTACATGGGCATAGCCTCGAAGCCATCCAGCGCACGCCGAAATCCTGTGGTATCGACGTTTGCCAGATTGTGACTGTTGATTGCCTGTCGGTGCATGACCTGCCTTGCACCTGACATAGCGAGATATACCATCCCGTCCATGATCTGTATCAGCGTCGAATGTTGATGACGGTCTGGGTCAGTGTGTCACCAGTACTGATGACCTGAGCATTCGCCTGGAAGCTGCGCTGAGCACCAATCATCGCCACCAGTTCCTGGGTAATGTCAACATTGGAATTCTCCAGTGCGCCCGCCTGGACAAGTCCCAGACTTGCGCTTCCGGGGGCGCCGGTGGCGGGCTCTCCCGAGGTGAAGGTCTCGGCCCAGGAGCTGTTGCCGAGTTGCTGAAGACCCTCTTCGTTCGGGAATTCGGTGAGTGTAATCTGTCCCATTGTTTTGGCTTGTCCATTTGAGTAACGGCCAAATACAACGCCTGAAGCGTCTATATCAAAGTCCTCTAGGCGTCCTGAGGCATAGCCGTCCTGCACTATCTGATTGACACCTGATAGAGCCTCAAAGTGAGTAACTTCTGCAAGGTTCACCGTCATATCCATGGCAGTAGCACCCGATGCGGGATTGAACAGGCTGGTTGTGAACATGCCTTGTGGGTCTCCGTTCACGGCAGTCAATTTGCCAGACCCATCAAACGTCATCTCTTCGCCTCCCGGCTGAGTCACTTCAACGCCGTCCACAAACAGGAAGGAGGACCAGGACGTTGGGGTGTCTTTGTGCAAGTAGAGTGTTGCTATCTGTGCAGAGCCGAGAGCGTCGTACACAGTTGTCGAGGTGGTGTAGTTGTAGGTAGAGCGTACGTTTGGATCGAAGGGTGGAAGGATCTCATCGCGGCTGTCCAGATTCAGCACGAACTCAAGATCGTCACTTTCTCGAGGCTCGATGTCTGCAAAGTCAACCTGCAAGTCACCTGTTATGGGAACGATCTCGTTGTCAGCATCGACACTGTAACCAGTGAGTCTGTGTCCTTGCGGATTGACTATGAAACCTTCTCTGTCCAGGTTGAATGCACCTGCACGTGTGTATACGACATTGCCGTTGTCATTGAGCTCGAACATCCCTGTTCCGTCTACGGCAAGATCAAGATTGTTCTGTGTGAACCTGACGTCGCCCTGAGTAAATTCCTGGCGCAAGGAGCCAACGCGTACGCCCTGGCCAACCGCATTGTTTGCGCTACCCAGAGAGCTGGAGGCATAAACATCAGCGAAGTCAGCCCGAGTGCGCTTGAATCCTGTAGTCGCGTTGTTCGCGATGTTGTTTGAAATGACCTCGAGCTCTGTCGAGGCGGCATTCAGGCCGGTTAAAGCGATCTCGAAACTCATAGTCGTGTCTCCTCTGTAGTGGAATTATTATTGGGTGTCGTGCGCATATCTCGTATCTGGCGTACTTCATCAAGCCCAATGGGCTCTCCCGACAAGGTGTTGAGAACAACGCTTCCGCCGTCTCCGAATTCAACCGAATCGACAACTCGTGCCACATGTACCGGCACCGAATAGCGCTCACCCAGACCGTTATCGGCGCTAATGGATGCTATGTATTCTCCCTGCGGTGAAATCTCGCCATTGTCGCTGCGTCCATCCCACGAAAAGGAGTGTTCCCCTCCGTCAAATTGTCCGAGGGCCTGGCGACGAACCAGTGCCCCGTCGACGTCGTGCACATCAAGCGCTACGTCTCCAGAGGAGTGGTCCAGAGTGAAGCGCCCGTTGACCCCTTCGCTATTGCCCTGAAAACTGAGCAGATTGTCTTCAATGATCACCTCCCGTCCCACCAGGCTTGCAGCTTCCAATGTTCGGTTAGCGCCATAAGACGCTGTCAGGTTTTCTAGTGAAGCGTTCATGTCCTCGATACCGCTAACCGTCGAGAACTCTGCCATCTGGCTGAGAAACTCTCCGTTTTCCATCGGTTGCATAGGGTCCTGGTGCTTTAGCTGTGCAAGCATCAAGGTCAGAAAGGCATCTTCACCAAGATCGTTGTCGGTCTGGGTTTCTGTCTGTCTTGCTTGTGCGCTGTACCCACTCAGAGCGTCTGGAATGGTGTTGGTAAAAGTGCTCATTCGCCGAGTTTCAGTGTTTGCAGCATTAGTTGTCTTGCTGTGTTCAATAGCTCGACGTTGCTCTGGTAACTCTGAGATGCCGACATCATGTTGGTCATCTCTTCAATGGTGTCGACGTTTGACGCGTAGATGTAGCCGTCATCGTCGGCCATTGGGTGGCCAGGTTCATAGCGAACTTCACCCGGGCGTTGGTTTTCAATCACACCCAGTGTGCGTACACTTCCCACAGCATCATGCAGCGCTGCTGCAAACACTGGATGTCGGGATCGATAAGCCTCTTCGGCAGAGCCGGCAATCGAGCTTGCATTTGCCAGATTGCTGGCAGTCGTGTTCAAGCGCAGACTCTGTGCACGCATCGCGCTGCCAGCGATATCAAAAACAGAAAGATCCATGAGTAGTGCTCCTTGGATTATTCGCCGCGTAGTGAGCGGATTAGTGAGTCAACTCGCCGTTTGGCGAATTGCAGGCTGGCTTGATACCGAACCGAATTCTCAGCAAATCGCGCCTGTTCGAGGTGCTTCTCGACCGTGTTGCCATCGAGTGATGCCTGTTCGGGTTGGCGAAACATGACACGTGCCCCTGGGCCAAGACGGCTAGCTCGCAAATGCTGATGCGACGACGTTGCCATCGCCAGTGCTGGAAGCGAAGATGCGTTGCGTGCATCAGCAAGCGTGTCACCAAATGCCAGATCACGCGCCTTGTATCCAGGTGTATCGCTATTAGCGATGTTGGTTGCGATCATTTCGGTACGCTTGGCACGAAGGCGAAGGGCATCGGCATGAGGGGCTAAATAGGAATCTATATTCATGAGAATTGTGTGGTGTTCAGGGCGCAGAAGCGTTTGCTGTGAGCGACATCACGTCCTGAGTGCTCTGTCGGCCGGATGGCCTTTCGCATAAGCCATTACGTGGCATGACACTGTTAGTTGGTGCTCGCACCCAGGGGGACATCTACAAAGCGGATGTCCCAGCGGGGCACCGGTTCGTCGCGATACAAGTCCAGTGTCAACTCCTTGAGCGTCGAAGGGTGTTCAGCTACGCGTAGAAAGTCGACGTGAGCGCCCATTGACAAGCCTTCAATGGTTTCTGCCTTGACCAGTTGGTAGTGGGAACTGGTACCTAGAGTCATTGATCGACTCTGAAAGCGTGTGCCGTCTGTGCCGATGGCAGCTGTACCGTCGAGCGCTAACATCAGATCGGTTGCAGTCACTATTTCAAATCCTGCCGACAAGCGAGATTCACCGACCAGTCCACCTGCAACCGTAAGCGTGACAGTGGCAAGACCATCAGCACTGGTCCAGGTGCAAGGCAGGGTGAATTGGCAGTCGCCGGGTTCGGAGTCTGCGCGACCAACGGGTAAGTCAAGGAACACGGCATCACGCGCAAAGCCACTGTCCATCAAGGAGACGCTCCAGCGTGCAAGCGACAGTGTGGCTGCCTCGTCGTAGCCGACACTACCGTTGACACCGCGCGCCACTGCAATATCGATCGGAGTATCCCCGCGCGTGTCATCGAGTTCACGAGCAATAGGAACAAGGATCGCTCCACTGACATCTGTTGCGGTGGACGAGCCGCCCAGTGATACCGACGCGCTGCGCGTAGCGTCGACCTGGTAGTCCACCTCAAGGCCGCCAATGGCGCCGGAGTTCTCTACGCGGGTCGCTGTGACCATGAGGCCACCGTCGCCACTTATCCAGCGACAGGGAATGATGCCCTCACAGTCGACTGCAGCGCCTGCAAGGCCCTCTACACCTGCGGTAACACTCAGGGCATCTTCATCAAACGTAGCTAGCCGTGTCGTGCCGTCATCAGTTGCGCGAGTGGCGGGGACTTCCCGGATTGTTTCCGTACAGGCTACAAGGCTGAGTGCGACCATGGGGATCGCGGCCCGGGACGCCAATCGAAATCGTGCGATTGCGTTCACTGTGAACTGTCTCCAATTGTTTTCCTGAACCAGTTGGCGGCCCGGTATCAATAAGGTGAATGAGTTCACACGTAGCTAACAGTTACTTGCGCTATCAAGTCGTCGCTGTGACGGTCGGCGGATCAATTGTTGCGCCTGTATGAGCCATGAAACAACGCTCTTCATCGACGGTGTGCGCAACAAGGCATGCACTGGAGCAGTACAGAAAACTCGCCATTGGAGTTGTCGTGGCGACAAGTGCCTGGCTCAGTGTTGCTTCGGCACAGACGGCTGATGTTGCCGATACAGATGCCGCACCCGAACATCAAGCCATCGCATCGATAGTGGCAGCTGCGGAGGCGTATGTGCGTCGGGCGCACGCTGATAGTCCAGGGCTATCGGTAGAGGTGCGACAGCCCGACCCTCGGTTGCGCCTGGCCGAGTGCCCGCTTGAGCTGGATGCGCAGGCAGCTCCGGGAAGTGCCGTGATCGGACGGGCGACTATCGTCGTGCGCTGTGATAGTGACAAGCCGTGGCGCCTGCACCTTATGGCTGAGATCAGTCTTGAAGCACAGATCTGGGTGCTGTCACGCGATGTGAAGCGAGATGAGCTACTGACTCGTGATCTGTTGACCAAGCAGAAGATGACACTCGGCCGTGGTATGTCACCCCACCGTCGAGTCGGCAGTTTGATCGAGCAACCTGAATTGCGTATGGGTCAAGCGTTCACGCGATCCGCCTCAGCAGGTGAGCCACTGGGTGATCGTCTGCTCAAGCCTCGGGAACTGGTCGGTCGCAACGCACAGGTGCGAATTCGTCGCATCGGCTCCGGCTTGGCCGTTGAGGCTTCAGGCGTTGCTCTCGATGGTGGCGCGATGGGGGATCGCGTACGTGTACGCAGTCTCTCGTCTGGCCGAACCATCGAGGCTTTGGTCGCTGATCAGGACCTGGTCGAAGTATCGCAGTAGGGGCTGTTCGTACGGGCAGTCAACACGTCAACAACCGGAGACATGGTATGCACAATCTGAAAACAGCCCCTGAAGAAGCGGATAAGGCTCTGCAGTTGCTGGAGCGTCTGCAAGACGTGCTTGAGAGTGAGCTAAGTTTGATGCGCGAGCGGCGCACAGACGAGCTGGCAGAGATAACAACGTACAAGACAGAGCTTGTCGAAGATCTGAACCGCCTGACTCAACGGCTTGCTCCGTTGCTCGCGAAAAAAGACGATCCTGCAGCTGCACGCTTACTCGAAAAACTGGAGGAGTGTCGCTCGCTGAATACTCGTAACGGGGTATTTGCGAGAACCGCAGCAGAGGGTGCACGGTCAGCCATGGTGTTGCTGCGCACCACCCTGTCGTTTGACGATGTCACTCTCTACGATGCAAAAGGTGATCTAGCTGAGCGACGAGAGGCGCGTTCCTTTGGTCACGTGTAAATGTGTCTTGGGCAACTCGCGCTTATGAGTGCCAATCTGGTTGTTGACAGTAGTTTGCAGCAGGTGGAAGTTCGCTGGACTTAAGCCAACCTTATTGTCCGGCTGCATAAGTCTCGACGGTGTCTGCTGCGTAGTGTTTGATGTAATCACTGAGCAGCGGGCCATCTTCGTGTGAGAGGGAGTTAGCAAACGTATTGATGGTCTCAACTGCAGTGGCATCGAGGTATCCCTCCTCAGTGGTAGAGAGGCGTATTGATGACGCATGAGTGAGACGCTTGTCACTGGCATTCACCAGCTGTACCTCAAGACTGACACTTTGCTCGTTCATTGGCACCGTGTGCAATGACAATATATACCGCTCAGGCCATCCCTGAATCGTTTGTGAGTCCCCACTGCCTCGCAATACGTCCAACTCTCCGGCTTTCAGCACGGCGCTGCTGAGTAGTGTTGCAATCTGTGCGTCAAGCGCTGCCTGGTCGGTATGGAAACCGAGCACCTCGATTTGGGGGCGTGTCGGGCGAGGCATGGGTAGCGCTGCGCCTAGCTGCCCGGCATCGACGTCAGCTGGGGACCTGACAGAGCTGCCGAGAGACGCGGTCAGCGTCTCCGTGGGCTCAGAGCCGAGGTTTCCGACTTGGGACAGCGCCAGGATCAGGCCAGCCGCTACAACAGCCAGAGTCAACGAACGTACACTCCAGACACGTCGGCTTGTTGATGGGGCTGCGTCGGAAAGTGCGAGAGGGGATGGCTGAATATTGTCTACTGCTGATGATATGTCAGCCTCTCGACTGTGTTTCGACACAGCTGGATCATTGGATGCATGAGCAGTTTTGGAGTGGGTTGTAGCGCTGCATTCAAACGAATGCTCTATCGCACTACCCTTGGTTGACATCGGCAACTCAGTATTCGTTGAGCCCACCACTTGCGCCTCTGTTTTCGTAACCCCGTGTTCCGGACGAGTCAAAAACAGTGGCCTGTAGGATCCCGGTCTGATCTCGATGTACAGAGGTGCTGTTGCGGTCCGCAGGTTGTACTCGTCGAGGAAGGTGCGCAGGCGCTTTGCCAGGACTCTTACAGAAGGATCATTCTGGGGATCGAAGGTTTCTGGTTTGCCCAGAGCATCCACACCAACGGTGTAGGCCTTGATGCGTTCCGCCTCGCCCGCGAGCGTTTTACGTACTACGTAATTTAGAAACGCTGACATCTGCGGGGCGGAGGCAAAGCGAGCGTCGGCCAGGATAGATTCAAGCACCTGAATAACGTCTTCCTTCAAGCGATCGTCTGAGGTAGCTGTCGCGGCTTCTATCGTGTCAGTCATGGTGGGAGTCGCTCTATGTGCTTTTTGATGGTCAGGGTCCATTGGCCTGCAAGAATGAGTCGACCCTTACGGGTTATTCCTTGTTACTCGTTACCGTTGAACGACGGTTTGGCACTCGTGAACCCCTTGTGTGCCGTCACTTACTTTTGTAGGGGTGGTTGGTTAGCAATGCATCAGTCCGCATGTAACATTCGATGTTAACTGATGTATCGCGGAAGTTACATGCAGTGTTACATCAAGCCCAGGCAGTATCCTCGGCAGTGAGCGACTGTTTTATGGCGTGATAACAGATACGTGAGTTTGGGCACCGGTATGTATATCACCGTTAGCCGCTCAGTGAATGACTTGGGCGGTCGTTCACTGGTTTGGCACGGCGTGGCTGATGCCCTACCTGACGGAGCAATACTACAAGCAATGCTTATTTTGACGCGAAAGGCGGATGAACATATCCGCATTGGTTCGGACATCACTATTTCGGTGTTCGAAATCGAAGGGAACCGAGTAAAGATCGGAGTTGACGCACCGCGCGGTGTAAAGATCCTGCGGTCCGAGCTCGAAGAGCGACCTGACGAAAACAAAGCCGACTCCGACGGGTTCAAGCGCGCAGCCTGAGCTCCCGGAGACGGTAGCGGCTGGGAATGCCGAATGGGACTACACTGAACGCATGCTGATCTCGGGCAGGCTTCTGACTTCCCGTTAAACTCGTGCGGGATGAAAACAGTGGGTGAAAGCGATCTCGACCCTGAAGGTGTTCAGCTGCATCGGGAGTCCATGCAAGTGCGTTGGGGTGATATGGATGCGCTCGGGCACGTCAACAACACGATCTACTTTCGCTACTTCGAGCAGACTCGGATAGCGTGGTTTGAGAGTGCGGGCTTTGGGAGCCTTGGCGGCCAGAACTTCGGCATGGTCATAGTTGATGCACATGCCGAATTCCTGACGCCGGTGGTCTACCCGTCTGTGCTGGATGTTCGGATGGGTGGTCATTCACCGGGCCGCAGCTCTTTCGTCACCTCATACACGATCGGCATTGATGGGCAGTTGTATACGCGCGGGCATTCGCGTGTGGTTTGGGTAGATCATGCCACTGGTCGATCCGCAGCCCTGCCGACGCAGATACGGGCAGCCTTGGGCGGTGATGACAATGACTGAGGCGATCAGGCCCGCGTCAGAATCGTCGGGCCCGGTTGGCCAATGCCCCGTTACACCCCCCCCCCCCGATCGGGTGATTCCCCCTGAAACTTTATCCACACGTCTACGCGTAACAAATGCCCCACTCACAATCGCCGGAAGGCGGGGCGCGCAGCGCTCTGCTCATAACCGCTGTAGAGCTACAGGCTGAGTTCACGACGCGGACAGTGAAATACGTTGATGCCAGCTGGCATCTACCTTTCCAGTCGCGTGATAGTCGCTTGGAGTATCTGGAGCGCAGACTCCCCGGGGCGGTGCACTTTGATATTGATACCATCGCAGATAGCGCCAGCGGTTTACCGCATACCCTCGCTTCACCCCGCGAGTTTTCTCGGCACATGCAACAACTGGGTCTATCCAATGACGATGAAATCGTCGTCTACGATACCCTTGGTTTGTTTTCGGCACCGCGCGTTGCCTGGAACTTGCGATCGATGGGGGCATCACGGGTATGTGTGCTCAACGGTGGCTTGCCGGCGTGGATTCAGGCCGGCGGCGCACTGGCGACGGGCGCACCTGAAGTGCCGTCAGCAGGGCAGTTTCAGGCTGCGCCAAGCGAGGGTTCTACGGCAGACCGTCACGCTGTAGCGCAGCACTTGGCTGATGGCACGGCGCGCGTGCTGGACGTTCGCGCCGCGGATCGATTTTCTGGCCGTGTCGCCGAGCCGCGCGCGGGGCTGCGCTCAGGTCACATGCCGGGGGCAATCAATCTCCCATTCACTGAGCTACTCGATAAGGGTCACCTGATCGGCAATGAGGCCTTGGTCAGGCGGTTCACACAAGCAGGTATCAATGAAGATGATCTTGTCATCGCCAGCTGCGGGTCCGGGGTTACTGCGGCGATTGCACTGCTGGCACTTGAATGTATCGGGCACTCACGACACGCCTTGTACGACGGCTCCTGGTCGGAATGGGGTAGTTGCACTGATACCCCTGTCGTTGTCGACCAAGTATGACCGGCCAGGTCCTGCCGACTGACTACAGCTCACGCAGCTCGCGTCGCAGTATCTTGCCAACGTTGGTCTTCGGGATTTCGTCAACAAACTGGATCATCTTGGGGCGTTTGTAGCCGGTCAGGTTTTCCTTGCAGTGTGCGTGTATCTGTTCTTCGGTCAGCGACGGATCCTGTTTGACAATGACCACCTTGACCACCTCACCCGAGTGATCGTCCTGCACCCCGATGGCACCCACTTCCAGCACCTCTGGCATGGCGGCAATGACGCCTTCGATCTCATTGGGATAGACATTGAAACCAGACACCAGAATCATGTCCTTCAACCGGTCAACGATCTTTACATAGCCTGTGTCGGACAGGGTCGCGATGTCCCCGGTATGCAACCACCCGTCCGCGTCGATGGTGGCCGCCGTGGCTTCAGGGCGCTGCCAGTAGCCTGCCATGACCTGCGGGCCGCGAATGCAAAGCTCTCCAGGCTCACCATTGGGCAAAGGCTGGTTGTCAGGGTCTCGAACGGAGGCCTCGGTTGACGAAATCGGCAGACCTATGGAGTGATTGAATTCGCCCAGATTCATTGGATTCATGCAGGCTGCCGGGCTGGTTTCTGTCAGGCCATAGGCTTCAATCAGAGTCACACCAGTCACTTCCTTCCAGCGATTGGCAACAGCCTCTTGCACAGCCATCCCGCCACCCAATGTGACTTTCAGCGTGGAAAAATCGAGTGCCTGAAAGTCTTCACGGGCAAGCAGCGCGTTGAACAAGGTATTGACGCCGGTGAAGACGCTGAACGGTGTCTTGGACAAGTCCTTGACAAAGGCGGGCAGGTCACGCGGGTTGGTGATCAACAGATTCAAGGCGCCAAGTCGCATGAAGGTCAGACAGTTCGCCGTCAGCGCAAAGATGTGGTACAGCGGTAGGGCCGTGACGATAACTTCCTTGCCTTCCTCGAGCTCACTGATGATCCAGGCATGTGCCTGCAAGACGTTTGCGGTCATGTTGCCGTGGGTCAGCATGGCGCCCTTGGCCACTCCGGTTGTGCCGCCTGTGTACTGAAGAAATGCAATGTCGTCACGACCAGGTTGCGAGGCTGTGGCAGGCAGGGACGCTCCCTGGCTGAGTGCATCACGCAATTTCACACAGCCCGGTATGTTCCAGGCAGGGACCAGTTTCTTTACATGCCGCACAACCAGATTGACCAGCAGCGACTTGGGGAAGCCAAGCATGTCTCCGAACGCGCTGACGACGACGGTCTGTACGGCAGTGCGCTCTATGACCCCCTGTACTGTGTGGGCAAAGGCTTCGGCAACGACGATAGCTGTGGCGCCTGAGTCAGACAATTGGTGCTCGAGTTCTCGCTCGGTGTAGAGCGGGTTGGTGTTGACCACAACAAGGCCTGCTCGCAGGGCTCCGAAGACCACCACCGGGTACTGCAACAGGTTCGGCATCATTACAGCGATCCGGTCACCCTTGTTCAAGCCTGCCTCATGCCGACACCAGGCAGCAAAAGCCGCGACGTGTTCCTCCAGCTCGCCGTAAGTCAGCGTTTTGCCAAAATTCTTGAACGCCGGGCGATCGGCAAAGCGACGCGCCGATTCATCGAAGATTTCGCACACCGACTGGTAGGTGCCGATATCGATGAACTCCGGAACCCCCTCCGGATAGGACGCTAGCCAGGGCTTCTGCGCTGCTTTGCCCGCATCGGTCTGGGTGTTGTCGTTCATCGTCTTTGCTCCTCCCGGGTCAGCCGCCTGAAAAGCGGTTTTACACAACCTTGCGTCAACCGGCGATCAGGCCGGTAGCTGAGCGCTTCACGCGGCTACGCCGCAGCACTTCTTGAATTTCTTGCCGCTGCCGCAAGCGCAGGGATCATTGCGCCCCTGCTTGCTGACGTCACGTCTTATCTGAGTCACTTCCGGTACTTCTGCATCTCGAAAGTACCACTGACCGTGATATCGCTCGAACAGAGCGCGCTCATGGTGAGTGTGGCGACGACGATTGGCATCGCGGTAGCGCGCAACAAATTCCACCTTGCCGTTATCGTCGTCAGGCCCACCCTCTTCGCTGGAGCGTATCTCGAGCCCGAGCCAATCTGACTCGGCTGCCCATCGAGCGGTCGCACTTTCGTCAACCTCGTTGCGGGTGGCAGGATGGTGGGTTGCCACGATGAAGTCGATCGCGCCCACTACGTGGGCTGTGTACCTCGCCCGCATGAGGGTTACAACATCGTCGGGTCGGTCGTCAGCATCAAACCAGCGCCCACAACATTCACCATAGGCAAGGGCGTTGCCGCAGGGGCAGGCCGCATCAGCGGGTGGTAATCGGTCTGAGGCTGTGTTCATGGCACCTAAAGTCTAGTCGATCGGAGGCAGGTATTGCCTGTTGGCGCCCCCGAACGTACGGCGATCGAGACGCTGAGGCTCGCCCGGTCGACCCCCTAGTGCTCAAAAATTCGGGCGCCGTGTTCGTCACGCCGCCACGGAAAATGAACACGGACGAGCTTCTGTCCCTGCATCACCACTCGTGCGCGGTCTCTGTAGGCGTCATGGTCAGTAAACTCGAACACGAATGTGCGTTTCAGACGAAATGAGCCGCCGCTGGCGCGTGCAGGAGCAATGTTCTGAAGAGCGACGGTTTGATCGAGAAACTGCACGCTATTGCGACGGCATGCCAGTCGAGCGTGCTCGATTGCTTGCTCGCGGGCGCGCGCTCCGTACCACCAGAAGGCCAGTGCCGCTAGTGGCGCTGCCAACATCAACAGACTGAAAAAAAAGTTGCCTGACATGGAGTCTTGATCAACTCTGGGTGTGCGTGGCTGAATCCTGGGGCAACTCGTACATAATCGCAGCCAAGAGTAACAATTGTGAGAAAAAAGAAATGTCTGACTCATCTAATGAAGAATTGAAGCCAGTTGCGATAGAGGCACTGAACGCTGCGCAGAAAACCGAACTCGAGGCAGCTGCGTTTCGCACGCTCGTTGCGCATTTGGCGGAGCGTAGTGATGTGCAGAACATCGATTTGATGAATCTGGCAGGTTTTTGTCGCAACTGCCTGTCCAAATACTATGTAGCCGCGGCGCGCGAAGACGGGTTGGCAATCGAGTACGAAGATGCACGCGAGCGTGTGTACGGTATGCCCTACGCTGACTGGAAGGCCAGGTATCAGCTTGAGGCGACGCCTGAACAGTCTGCAGCTTATGCCCGATCGCACGACTGAGACAGCGCTCACGCCGATGGCTGACACATCAGAGCCAGTGGCTGAACGTGTGGCCCGGCATGTAGCTGATGGTGGGCATCTGCTTGAGCTGGTCAATGCCAAGGCCGGTGGCGCTCTCTCTCGCCAGCTCGGGCAGGCCTGCCGTGAGTTCCCCGGGGGACTCTTCGTTTGGCAGATCGATGACACTGCGGAGCAGCGTGTGCCGGCCGAGGTATTTTTTGCCTTTGGTTTTCGGCGTCTTTTCAGCTGTGTTGAGGGGTGTCAGCAGCACGTATTGCACGAATATCGTCTGGCGGAATACAAGTCACCTCCCGATTGGCTGAACGCTCGTTACTGGGCAAATCCGGAGCGATTTGATGCTGACCCGGATGAGGTGCGCCAATTGCCCGCGACAGATGACGCTCCGGACTCATGGAGCTGAGCCGTTCACGCCGTCATCCGTGATAATGCGTCAGGCCCTTGTGAACACCCGTAAGTTTGGCTTGTGCTGCGTTTGGTGTATCTTTCACGGCGGTGTGTCGGGTCCCGTGAAGGGTGGGTGCGCCTAACCTGTCTTTGACAGTAAAGGTGTGCCATACCTATGGCCCTTGACTGTGAGCAATGGAGCGGTATGTGAGCACGATCGAAATCACCGAACTCCTCGGCGACGGTATTGGACCAGAACTCGCCGAGTCGGTGCACGCGGTTGCAGATTCCCTGCCTGCCAATTTCACGTTCCTACCCGTGGACTGGAGCCTCGAAAACCGCGAAGCGCGTGGCGATGACGTGATCGACGAGGCCGAGACCTCGATGCGGCGCACCAAACTCGCTGTCAAATATCCGACCGTGACGCGCTTGCGGAGCCCCAACGCGCTCATTCGACGACGGCTGGGGTTTTCAGTGATCTATCGCCCGGCAATTTCCATCAAGGGGATTCACTCCAATTTCAAGGAAGATGTGAATCTGCACATCGTGCGCATTGCAACCGGTGGTACCTACGATGACCCGGGACAACTGATCGGTAAGGACGCCGCGGTTTCATTGCGCATGGTGGAGCGAAAACCCTGCATGCAGGCGGCAAAGTTTGCCTTTGATCTGGCACGCAAAAAGGGACTGACCTACGGAGATAGCCACTATTCAATGACCTCCTCGTCAAAACACACCATTCAGCGAGTAACTGATGGTTTGTTCGAAGAGGTGGTTGCCGAGGTTCACAAGGACTACCAGGATGTCCAGCACCACGTAGAGCTGTTCGATGCACTGCTGGCAAAGATCATCATCGACCCTTCGTCGTATGAAGTGGTGCTGGTTTTGAACGAATACGGTGATTTTCTTTCTGACATGGCCTCAGGCCTGGTTGGCAGCCTCGGAACAGGTTCCAGTGGCAACTACTCGTTCGACGAAAACAACGAGATTGATGTGGCGATGTTCGATCCAGCAGGCGGGACTGCACCGGATATTGCTGGCAAGAACCTCGCAAACCCGTCAGCAGTACTACTCTCCTTTGGCATGCTGCTGGATCACGTGGGTCGATACGACCTCGGCCACGCCTTGCGCCTGGCTTTGCTTGGTGCCATAGAGCAGGGGCGGAGCACGCGGGATCTGGGCGGCAAGCTGAACACCGATGAATTCACACGTGTGGTAATCGATGAGATTCCAGCGCATCTGCCCTCCTGATTGCAAGAGTGGAAATGCGGACCGATGCCTGAAGCTCGGCGTCCGTATCACTGCTGCCGCTAGCTGCTGGTGAGTAGTGTGATGCAACGACCCCATCCGCCACGACACATGGCAATACAGATCGTATGAGTGCCAAACCTGAAGACGCTGTTCCGGCGCCCTCTATGGACGAATTCCAGAGCTCATCGGCTCTTGGCGGTGCTAATTCGCCGTGGCTGGAAACCCAGTACGAGCAGTATCTTGCCGACCCCAACTCGGTAGATGAGAGTTGGCGAGCCTACTTCCAGGCTTTGCCGCTGGTTGCAGAAAACGTGCGTGATATGCCGCATTCGGTCGTGCGCGAGCAGTTTCGTGTACTGACAGGGAGCGTGCCTGTCGGTGGTATGCAGGCGAGTAGCGGTGGCGCTACAGCGGATCTCAAGCACGTTCAGGTCAGTCGCTTGATCAACGCCTATCGTGTGCGCGGCCACCAGTTGGCCAGTACCGACCCCTTGGGCAAGGTGAACGAGGCTGCGGTCCGTGAGGTGCGCTTGCACGAGAATGATCTGTCCGAGGCTGACCTTGACACCGTCTTCCAGACACCGTCGCTGGAGGGTATCGACGCGGCCCCACTACGCGACATCATCTCCCACCTTGAGCGTTGCTACTGCGGTTCTATCGGGTACGAGTTCATGTATATCGACTACACCCCGCAGAAGGATTGGTTGCAACAGCGCATTGAGAGCGTGGCTTCTGCGCCGTCGCTCGAGCCCACCACCCGGAAGTGGATTCTCGAGCGTGTTACCGCCGCTGAGAGTATGGAGCGTCATCTCGGTTCTCGATATGTGGGGCAAAAACGTTTTTCACTCGAAGGTGGTGAGAGTCTGATAGTGATGATGAGTGAAATCGTTCGCCGCGCGGGTAACGCGGGCGTGCGGGACATGGTGATTGGCATGGCGCATCGAGGCCGCCTGAACGTGTTGGTCAATATTCTTGGAAAGAACCCGGCAGAGCTGTTTGAGGAGTTTGAAGGCAAGCATGACCCCGCGCTGTCATCCGGTGATGTCAAATACCACCAGGGCTTCAGCTCCGATATCAAGACACCGAGCGGTCACATGCACCTCTCGATGGCGTTCAATCCTTCGCATCTGGAAATTGTCTCACCGGTGGTCGAGGGCTCGGTTAGATCTCGGCAGGATCGTTATGGAGACCAGGCCGGTGATCTGGTGATTCCGATAGCGATACACGGTGATGCTGCTTTTGCCGGTCAGGGTGTGGTCATGGAGACATTCAACATGGCGGACTCGCGCGGATTCTCTACCAAGGGGACCGTGCACATCATTGTTAACAATCAGATTGGATTTACGACCAGCAACGCAGCTGATGCGCGTTCCACCCTGTACGCCTCGGACGTGGCAAAGATGATCAACGCGCCGATTTTCCATGTGAATGGCGATGATCCGGAGGCGGTATTTTTCGTGACTCAGCTGGCGCTGGATTTTCGAATGACCTTCAAAAAGGATGTGGTCATCGACATGGTCTGTTATCGCCGCCACGGGCACAACGAGACCGACGAGCCGTCGGTTACTCAGCCCTTCATGTACAAGACAATCAAGGCCATCCCCACCACACGCAAACTGTATGCAGACAAGCTCGTTGACGACGGCGTCATCGACGCCGATGTACCGCAACAAATGGTAGATGACTACCGCTCGGCGCTTGATGCAGGTGAAACAGTAGCGCCCGATATTCTGGAAGGCCTTGGCGAAGCTCCCGAGTTGCAAGTGGACTGGAGCAAGTACACAGAGACTGACTGGCGTGTGGACTACGACTCGCACGTGCCTCTTGCGACGCTGCAAGAGCTCGCTACCCGTCTCAACACGTTGCCCGACGGGCTGGCCTTGCACTCTCGGGTCAACAAGATTGTCGAAGATCGCCGCAAGATGTCGGCTGGAGCCTTGCCCATTGACTGGGGTTTTGCCGAAACTCTCTCGTACGCCACGCTCTTGCACGAGGGCTACGACGTACGTCTCTCCGGTCAGGATTCCGGACGCGGTACGTTTGCGCACAGGCATGCAGTCCTGCATAACCAGACGCAGCCGGGCGCGCATGTGCCGCTGCGAGAAGTTGCCGATGGCAATTTTCTGGTCATCGATTCGGTATTGTCAGAAGAGGCGGTGTTGGCGTTTGAGTACGGTTACGCCACGGCTGATCCGAACACTCTTGTGTTGTGGGAGGCGCAATTTGGCGATTTTGTCAACGGTGCACAGGTGGTCATCGATCAGTTCATCAGCTCGGGCGAAACCAAATGGGGTCGTCTGTGTGGCTTGACCATGTTGCTGCCACATGGCTATGAAGGGCAGGGGCCAGAGCACTCATCCGCGCGTCTTGAGCGGTTTTTGCAATTGTGTGCCGAGGACAACATGTGCGTGTTGATGCCTTCAACACCTGCACAGTGCTACCACATGCTGCGCCGTCAGATGACGCGCCCGATGCGCAGGCCACTGATCGTCATGACGCCCAAGAGCTTGTTGCGGCATCGCCTGGCAACATCAACGCTTGAGGACCTGTCAGACGGGCACTTTCAACCCGTCATCGATGAGATAGACAGCATTGCTGCTGACAAGGTAGATCGTCTGGTTTTCTGTGCAGGCAAGGTGTATTACGACCTGCTGGAGGCCCGTCGCGAAGCTGGTATTGAGAACGTTGCTATCGCCAGACTTGAGCAGCTGTACCCCTTCCCCTATGAGGATATAACCGCAACGATTGCGCGTTATCCCGCAGCCACTTCCATAGTTTGGTGTCAGGAAGAGCCACGTAATCAAGGGTCGTGGCGCTCCAACCGACATCGCATCGAACGTGTCTTGCCGGCCGCAGTGAAGGATGTCGAGTTTGTTGGTCGCGTGCCTTCTGCGTCGCCCGCGACCGGTTACATGAGTCAGCATCTGGCTGAACAGAAACAGCTGGTCCAGGAAGCACTTGGACTAGTCTCCAACAGTCAGTCCCTTTAATTATCCCTGCCGTCCAAAAAGACCATCGCCCGATGACAAGCGAGATCAAGGTACCCACACTTCCAGAGTCCATTGCTGACGCCACGATCGTCACCTGGCACAAGAAGGTCGGCGATGCCGTCAGTCGCGACGAGGTGCTCGTCGAAGTGGAGACCGACAAGGTCGTCCTCGAAGTACCTGCAGCCGAGGACGGTGTGATCGGCTCGATTGTCGAGGACGAGGGCGCAACCGTACAAGCCCATCAGGTCATTGGCACAATAGAGGCCGGTACCGGCGCTGCCGCCGCGCAGCCGGCTGCCGCGGCCGCGACTGTTTCCGCAAGTGAAGATAGCGGTGACGGTCAGACCAGCCCGAGTGTTCGTCGTTTGCTTGATGAGCATGGGCTGAGTGCCGGTGACGTCAAAGGGAGTGGCAGGAACGGTCGTATCTCCAAGGAAGACATTGAGAAGCACGTAGCTGCAGGTGCGGTCGCAGCTCCGCAGGCCGTGTCACAGGCCGCCCCCCCGGTTGCACCTGCCTCGTCATCGGCTGCAGGCAGTGTTGCGCCGATCGGCGGTGGTGCCGCCGGAGAGCGTACCGAGCGTCGTGTGCCCATGACGCGGCTTCGCGCGCGTATTGCCGAGCGTTTGCTGTCAGCGACTCAAACCACCGCGATGCTGACGACCTTCAACGAGGTCGATATGTCGCATTTCATCGCGCTGCGTAGCGAATACAAGGACCGCTTCGAGAAGTCGCACGGCATCAAGCTCGGTTTCATGTCGATATTCCTGAAAGCTGCGACAGAGGCGCTCAAGCGTTATCCGGACATCAATGCATCAATTGATGGCGATGATGTTGTTTACCACGGCTATTGCGATATTGGCGTTGCCGTATCCAGCGAGCGTGGATTGGTTGTTCCGGTCGTTCGCAACACCGAGTTTATGGGCCTTGCCGATATTGAGAAGTCGATTGCGGATTACGCAGCCAAGGCGCGAGACGGCAAGTTGGCCATTGAAGAAATGACGGGGGGCACGTTCACCGTGTCCAACGGTGGCGTGTTCGGATCCTTGCTGTCAACGCCAATTCTCAATCCGCCGCAGAGCGCAATCCTTGGTATGCACGCAACTCAGGATCGTCCGATAGCTCTGAATGGCGAGGTGGTCATACGACCCATGATGTACGTAGCGTTGTCATACGACCATCGTATTGTCGATGGCAAGGGTGCTGTTGGTTTTCTCAAGACCATCAAGGAGTTGGTTGAAGATCCAGCACGGATCGTTTTCGATCTTTGATCGCTGGCGGCATGCCTCCGGCCGCCCTTCGTGATGGTGTTGGGCGGCCCGCGGTGTCCCTGCCTGCTTCGTGAATCTTGAGCTGATCGCTGTAGCGATCGCTGCCTACGTGGCGGCCGGATTCGTCAAGGGAACAATCGGCATTGGCCTGCCTACCGCGGCCATCACCCTCTTTGCCCAGGCGAGTGGCGATACCCGATTGGCAATTGCCTTGGTGATAGTCCCGATGGTTGTGCTTAACGCCTGGCAGTGCTGGCGAGCCGCAGACATTGTTGTAACTCTAAAGCGCTTCAAGCTCCTGGCTGCCGTCATGCTGATCGGCATAGGGCTTGCGGCTTTCGGCGCAAGTCGAATGTCCACCCCTGTGATCACCCTGATCCTCGGGCTTTCGATCAGCTTGTTTGCCGCTACCAGCCTTTGGCGAGAATGGCCGGCCTTGCCGGAGCGGTTTGACCGCGGGGCGCAGGTGTTGACTGGGCTTGTCTGTGGGTTGTTGGGCGGGATTTCAGGGGTATGGGCACCACCGCTTGTGATCTATCTCAGCGCCTTGCGTCTCGACAAAGAGGCCTTTGTAGGAACAACCGGGGTGCTGTTGTTTCTTGGGAGTACCATTCTGGCTATCAGTTATGGCGTGAACGAACTGTTGACGACAAGGGAAGCGAGTCTTGGCCTGATGCTGGTGATTCCGGCCCTGCTGGGTTACATGCTGGGCGAGAAATTGCACGAACGATTGTCCGGGTCGGCGTTTCGTAAAACAGTGTTGGTGTTTTTCCTGTTGATGGGCTTGAATCTCGTGAGGCGCAGCATGATGGCGTGAACGTGTGTTCACGTTGGCTTTGCTCGATACCTGGACTGGATAGCTACAGGTTACATAACCTGGTTAACCAGACCTGGTGTTAAGCGCCTGGATTCAAGCCCGCTAGCAGAGGTGGCCCTGTTGCTCAGCGGTCTGTAGCAGACATTAACGGAACCTGAATGAACCAGCCTGTAAGTTTGATCGAGCGCATACAAGACCGGCTGGCGCGTGGTGACGTCGAGCTGCCGGTGTTCGACGGAGTCGCGATGCAGGTGCATCGAGAGGTGCATGAGAATCGTCTCGATATTGACGGCCTCTGCCAAATTCTTGAGCAGGACACGGCACTGGTGTCCGAGGTGCTGCGACTGGCTAATTCCAGTCTGTTTGGTGGGTTTGGAGAAGTGCGCGGCCTTCAGGACGCTGCTGTGCGCCTTGGTGTTCGTCAGATTGCCGCAATTGTGT
Source organism: uncultured Granulosicoccaceae bacterium (assembly GCA_937922675.1). Lineage (GTDB taxonomy): Bacteria > Pseudomonadota > Gammaproteobacteria > Granulosicoccales > Granulosicoccaceae > Granulosicoccus. The sequence goes on along the minus strand of CALAJN010000014.1, from coordinate 19,531 downwards.
TCTCTATCAGTCAACAGCGTCTGTACAGCGCCTCAGGAGTGCTGTTCCGATCTCGTCTAGTCACCCTTTGGCAGCATGCATCAGCGGTATCGGTTGCTGCTCGCTGGACGGCTATCAGGGTGGGTCAGCGGGCTCTGGCCGACGAGGCTTTCGTGGCCGGGTTGCTGCACGACGTTGGCAAGTTGTCGCTGCTGCGTATCATCGAGGTGCTCGCCAAGGAGGATGATCAAGGTATTGAAGACATGCTTGTTGACCTGACATTGGCCGAGCTTTATTGCAGTCATGGCGCCGACCTGCTGGAAGCATGGGGTCTACCGGACTCATACCGAGATGTGATTCAGCGACAGGCAGACGAATCCATTGGTGATGACGACCTTGTTCTGGCTATCGTGAGGTTGATGGACAAAGCGTGTGCTATTCACGGTGTCAGCGATTTTCCTGACTCCAGCCTGACGCTTGAAGCGCTACCAGAACTCTCGATACTGGGCCTGAAGGAGAGTGATGTCGACGAGCTTCAGCAACTCATTGGGGGCATCGCGGCCGAGAGCGCAGAGCAACGCCAGGCGGCATGAGTTTCTCTTGTTAGTTCAGTCAGGCCTGCGCAATTGCTGCTCGGGCACTCAGCTCGAGTCGCTGGCTCGGGTCTGGATCGGCCTCGGCGTACTTCCGCTGCTACCCTCAGTATAATAGGGGGTCACCTTGTGCGGAATGCCTGATGTCTGACCCCTACGACGTAATAGTGATCGGCGGTGGCCCAGCGGGCTATGTAGCTGCCATACGTGCTGCCCAGCTCGGATTGAAGACGGCCTGTGTTGAGCAATGGATCAATAAGCAGGATAAGCCAGCGCTGGGCGGCACCTGCCTGAATGTCGGGTGCATTCCGTCCAAGGCGCTGCTCGAAGCGACCGAGCTCTATGACGAGGCGCGCAAGAACTTTGCTGATATGGGCATCCTGGTGGGTGAGGTTGGTCTTGATGTACCCAAGATGATTGCCCGCAAGGACGGTATCGTCTCCGAACTGACCGGTGGTATCGCGGCGCTGTTCAAGGCCAACGGTATTGAGTGGTTGCAGGGGCGCGGCAAACTGGGTGCTGAGCGGGCAGTCACCGTAACGGAGCGTGATGGCACTGAAACAGTTCATCAAGCTGCCAACGTCATCATTGCTACCGGCTCAGTGCCTATTGAGCTCGGTGCAACACCTCTGGATGGCAATATCGTTGTTGACTCATCCGGAGCACTCGACTGGGAGGACGTTCCGGGTTCTGTATGTGTTATCGGTGCCGGCATCATTGGCCTTGAGCTGGGTAGTGTGTGGCGACGAATGGGCAGCGAGGTTGTCCTTCTCGAGGCTCAGGAAGATTTTTTGCCCATGGTCGACAAGGCTATAGCGCGTGAAGCCAAGCGCACCTTCGAGAAGCAAGGTCTGGATATTCAACTGGGCTCCCGTGTGATGGGCAGCGAAGTTGTCAACGGCCAGGTCAAGGTCAGCTACCAGGATGCTGATGGTGAGCATGAGACGATGTTTGACAAACTCATTGTGGCGGTAGGCCGCAGGGCCTATACCGATGGTGCGCTGTCTGTCGAGGCAGGTGTGGAGCTTGACGAGCGCGGACTCATTCATGTCAACGATCACTGTGAGACCAATATTCCTGGCGTCTACGCCATCGGTGATGTTGTGCGCGGGCCGATGCTGGCGCACAAGGGATCTGAAGAAGGTGTGATGGTGGCTGAGCGCATTTGCGGTGAGCACGCTGAAGTCAACTACGCTGTGATGCCTAATGTGATCTACACACACCCTGAGGTTGCCTGGGTTGGAAAGACCGAGGAAGAGCTCAAGAGCGAAGGAGTTGACTACCAGGTGGGCACCTTTCCCTTCGCGGCGAGTGGTCGAGCCAAAGCCAAGGGTGATACCGGAGGCATGGTGAAGATTATCCGCGATCGCACAAGTGACAGGCTGGTAGGGGCTCATTTGATCGGACCAAGCGCGTCTGAATTGCTTGGGCAGTCAGTGCTTGCCATGGAGTTTGACGGCACCATTGAAGATATAGCACGCACCATCCACGCACATCCAACCCTGTCTGAAGCCGTGCACGAAGCTGCACTCGGCGCTGATGGTCGGGCCATTCACATCGCTAACCGAAAGAAACGCTAGAGCCGGCCTTGTCCCTAGCATGGCCTGCGCTGCTCAGAGGCTAGCTATGCGACTCAGCACGTTTGCATAAAGATCACTACCAGAGACCAGATATGAATCTGCACGAATACCAGGCGAAGGCACTCTTCGCCGAATACGGCATGCCTGTGCCCACCAGTCGCATAGCCAACACCCCCGCTGAAGCGCGAGAGGCGGCGCAAGCCCTGTCTACAGATCGCGTTGTGGTCAAGGCGCAAGTTCACGCCGGTGGTCGTGGTAAGGCGGGTGGCGTCAAGCTCGTGGATACACCCAAAGAGGCTGAGGAATATGCAGAGTCCATGCTCGGCACCCAGCTTGTCACGTTTCAAACCGATGCCAAGGGCCAACCTGTCAATACGGTTCTGGTGGAGGAAACCTGTGACATCGCCAATGAGATGTATCTCGGTATGGTCATCGACCGCGCGACTCAACGCGTTGTGGTCATGGCGTCAACTGAGGGCGGTATGGAGATCGAGACGGTTGCGCATGAAACACCGGAGAAAATTCTCAAGGCTGAACTCAATCCTCTGGTGGGTGTTATGCCCTATCAGTGCCGCGAGCTTGCCTTCGGGCTCGGCTTGAAAGGCGCTCAGATCAAGCAGTTCAGCCAACTACTCGGCGGCCTCTGCAAGTTGTTTGTTGAAAAAGATCTGGCACTGGTCGAAATCAATCCTCTTGTGGTCACAGGCTCAGGCGATCTGATCTGCCTGGATGGCAAGATCAACATCGACGGTAACGCGCTCTATCGACATGCGGATCTTGAGGCGCTTCGTGACAAGAGTCAGGAAGATGAGCGTGAATTGCGTGCGTCCGAATGGGATCTTAACTACGTGGCGCTTGAAGGCAACATCGGTTGTATGGTCAATGGAGCCGGACTTGCAATGGCTACCATGGACATCATCAAACTGAAGGGTGGGCAGCCGGCAAATTTTCTGGATGTAGGGGGTGGTGCCACCAAGGAGCGGGTGGCTGAGGCACTGAAGATCATCCTCTCTGATCCCGACGTCAAGGGCATTCTGGTCAATATCTTCGGCGGGATTGTACGTTGTGATTTGATCGCTGATGGCGTCATGGCCGCGGTTGCCGAAGTGGGGATCGATATCCCCGTGGTAGTGCGACTTGAGGGAACGATGGCGGCTGAAGGTCGCAAGCTACTTGATGACAGTGATCTGGCCTTGCAATCAGCCAGCGATCTTGGCGATGCGGCGGAGAAAATTGTCGCGACGGTGGCAAAGGCTTCAGGAGCAAGCGCATGAGCGTACTGATCAACAAGAACACCAAGGTAATCTGTCAGGGCATCACGGGTAGTCAGGGCACTTTTCACACCGAGCAGGCGATTGCCTATGGCACGCAGATGGTCGGTGGAGTAACGCCCGGCAAAGGCGGCAGCAAGCACCTTGACTTGCCAGTTTTCAATACGGTGAGAAACGCGGTAGACGAAACCGGCGCTGATGCCACGGTCATCTACGTGCCCGCCCCTTTTTGCAAGGATTCGATCATCGAGGCAGCAGAAAGCGGTGTTGAACTCATCGTATGCATCACCGAAGGCATTCCCACTCTGGATATGCTCGAGGCGCGTATTGCTGTCGAGCAAAATGGCGTACGGCTTGTAGGGCCGAACTGTCCTGGTGTCATTACTCCTGGAGAGTGCAAAATCGGCATCATGCCAGGAGCTATCCACAATGCCGGCAAGGTCGGCATCGTGTCGCGCTCTGGAACGCTCACCTACGAGTGCGTCAAGCAAACCTCTGATCTGGGTTATGGACAAAGCACCTGTATTGGTATCGGTGGTGACCCTATCCCGGGCACCTCATTTATCGACGCACTAGCGCTCTTTGCCGACGACCCACAGACCGAAGCTATCCTGATGGTCGGTGAAATTGGGGGCACCGCTGAGGAAGAAGCGGCTGAGTTCATCGCCTCCAATGTCAAGAAGCCCGTCGCAGCTTACATCGCCGGTGTGACCGCGCCTCCTGGCAAGCGTATGGGGCACGCTGGGGCGATCATCGCCGGCGGCAAAGGCACCGCAGACGACAAGTTCGCAGCCCTCGGCGCCGCCGGCGTGACCATCACCCGCTCACCCGCGGAGCTCGGTCTCGCCGTCAAAGAAGCCACCGGCTGGTAGTACCATGGGGTCGGACCTCGGTAAGTGATTGAAGTTGTTGACGTCCGACCCCAAAAGCCCCTGAAAAGCGGTCTTGAATGGCCGTCTTTTCGGCTGATATTCGGCCAACAAGGCGCTTTTCTGCTGTTGGGCCCTGCCGTTGCTGTGCTCATGCAGGCCTGTGCAGTCTCGAAGGTCATCAGCGAAACGCCTGTCGTGCCCGATGAGTTACGCGAGGAAATCGTCGAGGCCGTAGAAACCGAGCGGGAACGTGTTGATGCTTTTCCTGATCTCCCGGATGCGAGTACCAATGAGCCAGAGACGAGTCAGGCTGAGCAAGCGCCTGGCGCATTGACCGAGCGCGTGATCCGTGAGCGTGAGACGGTGTTCGATCCCTACGTGATAACGGCGCACAAACCCAATTTCATCCTGCCGCTGGCGTACACGAATCGCATCAATGAGACGGTTTACCAGGATGCGGGGCTTGAAAACGAATCCGGGTTTGAGCATGTAGAGGTCAAGTTCCAGATCAGCCTCAAGACCCAGTTGAATGAATCTGACGTGTTGTTGAAAGACGATGCGCTGTCAGTGGCGATCACGCTCAAGGCGTGGTGGCAATTGTATTCTGATGATCTGTCCAGCCCGTTTCGCGAGACAAACTACCAGCCTGAAATCTTCTATCTGAAGCCGCTCTTGTGGGGGCCGTTTGGGGGCAGCACCGCCTGGCTAGTGGGTTTTGAGCACGAATCCAATGGTCAGTATCAAGGGCTGTCTAGAAGTTGGAATCGCGTCTACACCGGACTGATATATGAGCGCGGTGATTTTCTAATGCAAATACGGCCCTGGTACCGCCTTCCTGAATCGGAAAAGGATACCCCGCTGGACGCAAATGGCGACGACAATCCGGACATCCTCGATTTCATGGGGCATGGCGATCTGCGGATGAGCATGCGCTCCGGAAGCAACGAGTACTCAGCGCTGGCAAGAGGTAACCCGGCAACGGGCAAGGGTGCGATCGATCTGAGCTGGACGTTTCCGCTGTATGGGAAATTCCGAGGATTGGTCAACTACTTCAACGGTTACGGTGACTCACTGATTGACTATCAACAACATCAGCAGCGACTGGGCCTGGGTGTCGCTTTGACACCGCTTTTGTAGCTGGGCGACAGTGCGCTTCTGCGGGTCGGCACAGGAGGGAGACGGTCACACGGCTCTGATCGAGCAGCTCGGGGCTCCTGGCGCCTGTTCCTTCTCATGAGCGAGATACGTAAATTGGCCAAGGTCCTGTGCCAAAAAGTGTAGTATGGTAGTTGTTCTGATATACCAGATCCGCTATCAAGCATATTTGTTCGCGCTACTGTGTTAACCACCTCTCCTTCATCGCCAATCACCCTTGATCGTGCCGGTTCTGTGCCGGGGCTGCTCGATGATGTGGCCCTGAGTGATGATGAGATGCTCGCGCCTCAGATATATCGTCTGCTACGCGATCTGATTGTGAGCATTCAGCTCGTACCCGGACAGCGGCTCTCCGAGAAGGAGATATCAGAATCTCTGGGCGCCAGCAAGACACCCGTGCGCGAGGCGCTGATTCGTCTCGAGGATGCCGGGCTCGTGCGTGTCATACCGAAGAGTGGCACCTATGTCACACCGATCCGCATCGCAAGCTTTGTAGAGGGTTGTTTCACGCGCCTGCAATTGGAGATCGGGGCGGTGCGGCGTGCCGCTCTACGTCATGGCGATTCACTGAACGGTGTGGATCTTGACTCTATTCTTGAAGAGCAGCAGCAGGCTATGGAGGCCGTGGATGACGCACGCTTCTTTCAGCTCGATCAGAAGCTTCACAAGGTTTTTTTCCAGATTGCCGGGGTACCCGGTGCCTGGGATCTGCTGACGCGTAGTCAGGTCGAGGTCAATCGGATGCGCCACTTGAAGCGTCGTCGTCGCATTCGTCGGCACGCCAAGGTGCTAGCTGACCACCATCGCATCGTGGACGCGATCCATTGTGCTGATGCCGACGCAGCCGAAGCGGCTCTGGTCGCACATATTGGCTCGCTCGAAGGTGAGATTGCTCAGCTTTCGTCCGATCCGGAACTACTTCGTTTCATCGAGTCGCAAGGCTCCTTGCCCCAAGGGATGCTTTGAGCATGTCAGGTGTCGTGTTGAACAAGGTCGTCAAGCGCTATGGCGACATCGATGTAGTCCACGGTATTGATCTGCATGTTGCCGAGCAAGAGTTTGTGGTGCTGGTCGGTCCCTCCGGGTGTGGCAAGTCAACGACGCTGCGCATGATAGCCGGGCTGGAAGAGATCTCCGATGGCACGATTGACATCGCTGGCCGCGAGGTCAATGAAGTGGCCCCCAAGGATCGGGACGTGGCGATGGTGTTTCAGAACTATGCGCTTTATCCACATCTGGATGTGGCAGAGAACATTGCATTTGGTTTGCGCATTCGTCGCGTGCCAAAAGTTGAAATTGAACGCTCGGTCAACGAGGTGGCGGGCATTCTTGGCTTGACCAGCTACCTCGACAGAAAGCCTGCTGATCTATCCGGTGGGCAGCGCCAACGTGTCGCCATGGGGCGAGCGATTGTGCGCAACCCAAAGGTATTCCTGTTTGACGAGCCGCTATCCAATCTTGATGCGCAGCTCAGAACCCAGATGCGTGCGGAGATCAAACGTTTGCATGCACGACTCGGTGTGACCAGTGTTTATGTTACCCATGATCAGGTTGAGGCGATGACTCTGGCAGATCGCATCGTGGTCATGAGTGAGGGGCGAATCGAACAGATCGGTACGCCAATGGAGTTGTTCATGAACCCTGCGAACCGATTTGTTGCAAGTTTTATCGGTTCTCCACCGATGAATCAGCTGGGAGCAACGCTTGCAAACGAGGCTGAAGGACCCGTGGCCACGCTTGACGACGGTGCACGTATCGTGTTGCCGAGATTCGAAGGGTCGGCGGATTCCGAAGGGCGACGCGTAGTGGTTGGCATTCGACCTGAAGATGTGCTGCTTGAAGGCACAGACACAAGCGATAGCGTACCCATAGATGTCGATTTGATTGAGCCACTTGGGTCAGAGGCGCTAATACACGCAAAGGTCGGTGAGCACCCTTTTGTGATCAAGACCGAGACCTATGGTGATATTGCGCATCTTTCCGAGTTGCGCAAGATCCGTATCAATCGCGAACGCGTCAAGGTGTTTGACGAAGAGGATGGTCGATCTCTGTTCTCAAGCGTGGGTGACTAGACAGACATGAGTTCCCTCACTCGCACACAACGTATCTGGAAACACCTGCGACGCGAGTGGCAGCTGTACGTGATGTTGCTGCCGACCATTGTGTGGCTGGTGGTTTTTCTCTACAAGCCGATGTACGGCTTGCAGGTGGCCTTCAAGGACTACTCGATCTTCCGCGGTGTAGCAGCAAGCCCTTGGATAGGCTTTGAGCATTTTGAAACCCTGTTTGGTAATGACCAATTCATAAGGGCGCTCAGAAATACTGTGATCATCAGTTTCTATTCGCTGTTGATTGGGTTTCCGGTGCCCATTCTGTTGGCGTTGATGTTCAACGAAGTGCTGAACCAGACATTCAAGAAATCGGCACAGACCATTGTCTACCTGCCGCATTTCATTTCATCGGTGATCATTGCCGGTATTGTGATAACGGCCTTTTCTCCTTCGGCTGGCGTGGTTAACACGGTCATTGGCTGGTTTGGTTTGGAGCCCATTTACTTTCTCACCAAGCCTGAATGGTTCAGGCCAATTTTCATTGGTACAGGGATCTGGCAGGAAGCGGGCTTTCAGTCCATCGTTTATCTGGCAGCTATCGCTGGCGTATCACCCACGCTCTATGAAAGTGCTGTTATCGACGGAGCGTCGCGTTGGCAGATGATGTGGAAAGTCACGATTCCCTCGATCATGACCACGATCATCATCATGCTGATCATCCGTATTGGCAATGTGCTTGAAGTCAGTTTCGAGATGATCATCCTGCTCTACCAACCAGCCACCTATGAGACCGCGGATGTGGTCAACACATTTATCTACCGTCAGGGGATCCAGGCCGGCCAGTATGACTTTGCCGCCGCGGCTGGACTGTTCAACGCGGTAGTGGCTTTCGTTCTGGTGATGACAGCCAACTCTCTCAGCAAGCGCTATTCGCGCACGTCGTTGTGGTAGGGGAGGGCACTCATGACCAATATGAATCTCTACTCGCGTGGCGACAAGCTCTTTGTCATCGCCAACATGGTACTGATCGGGATGTTCGCTATCTCGACCTTGTACCCGTTTATCTATATTGCCGCGCTATCGCTGAGTTCGGGCTTTGAGGCGCGTGCGGGAAAGGTGTTGCTGACGCCTGTCAGCTTCACGATTGAGGCCTATCAGTACGTATTGTCGGACCCTCAGTTCTGGATTTCCTACAAGAATACGTTTATCTACACCATCGGTGGCACGTTGATGAGTCTGCTGCTGATCATCCCGGGTGCATACGCACTGTCACGGCCGCAGTTGTTTGGCAGGCGCTTCTGGAACCTCACGGTGGCTTTTACCATGTGGTTCAACGCGGGTCTCATCCCGTTCTTCCTGAACATGCGGGACCTGGGTCTGCTGGATAGCTACTTCGGCATCATCATCGGTTTTGCGGTCAACGGCTTCAACATCATCCTGCTGCGCAACTTCTTTGAAAGCGTGCCGCAGTCCTTCGAAGAGGCCGCGCGCATGGATGGGGCCAATGAGTTTCAGGTGCTCTGGAAAGTGTACATACCCCTGTCCAAGCCAGCCATTGCAACCATCGCCTTGTTTTGTATCGTGTCTCGCTGGAACGGCTTTTTCTGGGCGATGGTGCTGCTTCAGGATGAAGACAAGATTCCATTGCAGGTGTTCTTGAGGCACACCATATCCAACCTCTCGGATGACCAGGAGTTTGGAGCAACTCTGTTTAACGCTGCCTATTCGTTTGAGACGGTATCGGCGGCCATTATCGTGTGTTCGATCATCCCGGTTCTGATTGTGTACCCGTTGATGCAGAAGTACTTCGAGAAGGGCATTCTTCTCGGCGGAGTAAAAGAGTGACTTGTAAAACCCACAGGAGGAAATTCATGAACAGATTGACCCCATTGGCGGCGTTGCTGACGGGCACAGCGATTGGCTCGCTGACGCTAGGTGTGTCCGCGGTTGCTGACGATAGTCTGCGTATTGTCGACGAGCCGCTGGAGCTTACTATCCAGATGAACCATGCACGTTATCCGGTGTATGACGAGGACTGGCCTGTTGAAAAGGAAGCCAGTGCACTGACGGGTATCAGCCTGAAGAACGATACGGTTGGTGCCAACATGCGTACTGACGAGAATTCAGGCAAGACCGAGGCGCTGAACCTGATGCTTGCTTCGGGCAATATCCCGGACATCGTTGGCTCCAGCCGTCTCAAGGATTTTGTCAACCAGTACGGTCCAGAAGGTGCATTCTTGCCGCTCAATGAATTGATCGACGAGCACGCGCCCAATCTCAAGGCCTTTCTGGATGAGCGCCCGGAGATTGCCTCGGCGATATCGGCCGCGGATGGGAATATGTACTACGTCCCGTATCTGCCTGACGGCAAATACGGTCGTGCCTACTTTATTCGTTATGACTGGCTTGACACGCTGGGCCTTGAAGTGCCCGAGACAGTTGAAGAAGTAGAAGAAGTGCTGCGTGCCTTCAAGACGCAGGATCCAAATGGCAACGGTCAAGCAGACGAGGTACCGTACTTTGCACGTCAGTGGCCGGAGCTCATTCGTCTTGTCACGCTGTGGGACGGTCGTTCATCAGGTTCTGATACCTACCATGACTTTATGGTGGTAGATGGCAAGATCGAGCATCCCTATGCCGGAGAAGGCTACCGTGACGGTATTTCCAACCTCGCTCGCTGGTATGAGGAAGGACTGGTAGACGCTGAGGTCTTTACGCGTGGATCATCTGCACGAGAGTATCTGCTGTCAGAGAACCTGGGTGGCATGACCCACGACTGGTTTGCCTCCACTTCGGGCTACAACCGTCTGTCAGACTCCATTGAAGGGTTTGAATTCAAGGCTTTTGCACCACCTGCTTCAGTATCGGGTGTGCGTATGGAAGAGCACCGCCGCATTCCTATCAAGCCTGATGGCTGGGCCATTGGTCATACCAATGAGCACCCGGTAGAGACCATCAAGTATTTTGACTTCTGGTTCACCGAAAAGGGCCGTCGATTGGCCAATTTTGGAGCCGAGGGTGAGCAATACACCATGGTCGACGGTGAGCCCATTTTCACAGACGCTGTGCTCAACAGTGATGAGCCGGTCAATGCGCAACTTTGGGGAGTCGGTGCACAACTACAAGCGCGTGGTTTTTTCCAGGACTATAACTACGAGAAGCAGTGGTCCAACAAGTACGCGCTGGAAGGTATTGCACTGTACGACGAGGGTGATTACCTGATAGACCAGTTTCTCGGAGTCGCCTTTACCGCTGATGAGCAAAAGGTCTATGACCGATCATGGCCGTCCATTCGTGACTACATGCTCGAGCGCCAGCAAGCCTGGGTGCTAGGTACCGGAGACGTCATGGAAGATTGGGATGCCTATATGGCAACGCTTGACGGTATGGGTTTGCAGGACGTTCTCGACGTCATGAATTCAGCGTACGAACGACAGTACGACTGATAGTAGAACGCTCGCTCGCCCATTCATGGGCGAGCGACTTCACACTCCACTCTGAGTAAATACCTGATGTCTGCTGCCGCTGCGCATTTTCTGGAAGAGCCCCCTGCCGGCCGGCTGACTGTACGGTATGCCCCGGAAGCAGATGATGTGCTTACCGAGAACCCGCCACGTTTCAGCTGGCTGCCCGTCATTGACGAGGGCGCGCGCTACGTACTGAGGGTGTCAAGCGATGAGCGGTTCAGAGGATCCGATACGCGTGAATACACCAATCTAGACTGTAATTTCTTTACACCAGACACCGTGTTGCCATCGGGCAAATGGTTTTGGTGTTATGCCGAGTGGTCTGTAGAACAGCAGGCACCGCAGACAGCGTGGAGCAAGACGCGAGCATTTACCGTCGGTGAGGATTTGCCTGACACCTCGTTGCCTGCACGAGAGCATCGCTATGAAGCGATGTCCGCTTCGCACCCACGACTGTGGTTGAACGAAGAGGCGATCAAGGGCTTTCGTGCTTCACTGAAATCCGACCCCACATTCTGCGGGTGGGACGTGTTCATGGAACGTTCGGTGATGCCATGGCAAAGCCGCGATGTCATGACGGAGCCTGCACCCTATCCAAACAATCAGCGCACACCGCCTGTCTGGCGTCAGACCTATATTGATTGCCAGGAGTTGCTCTATGCGATTCGTCATCAAGCGGTCGCCGGCCTCGTACTCAAAGACAGCGATCTGACCGCGAGCGCCAAGGCGTGGCTGCTGGAAGCTGCCACCTGGAATCCAGCGGGCACTACCTCACGAGCCTATACCGATGAGTGGGCTTATCGCGTGGCACTGGCGCTGGCCTGGGGTTATGACTGGCTGTACGACCAACTTTCAACAGATGAGCGCGAACTTGTACGCGCGGCATTGGTGGCACGCACGAAAGATGTGGCCGACCACGCCATGCGGCATGCGACGATCCAGCTGTTTCCCTACGATAGTCATGCGGTCCGGTCCGTGTCGAGCGTCATTCTGCCGTGCGCGCTTGCCTTGCTTGATGAGGTTCCAGAGGCCCGTGAGTGGCTGGATTTTTCAGTCGAGTTTCTGTGGACCCTGTATTCGCCTTGGGGAGATTCAGATGGCGGATGGGCCGAGGGCCCTCACTATTGGATGACGGGTATGGCCTATCTGATCGATGCGGCCAATCTACTAAAGAGTGCCACGGGGCTGGACTTGTATTCAAGACCATTTTTCAAGCGTACCGGCGATTTTCCACTTTATACGAAAGCACCTGATACTCGTCGAGGTACCTTTGGCGATGATTCAACAATGGGTGATCTGCCGTGTCTGAAAATTGCTTACAACGTGCGCCAGCTTGCCGGTGTTACGGGTAATTCTGCCTATCAGTGGTACTTCGAGGAAATAGTGCGCAACGACCCTGGTACGCAAATGGCGTTTTACAACTGGGGATGGTGGGATCTTGTGTTTGACGACATGGTGTATCGCTATGATTACACGCCGGTAGAGTCTGTACCGCCGCGTGATATCGACACGCTGCGTTGGTTTCGCGGAGTAGGATGGGTAGCGATCCAGTACCACTATGACGATCCGGATTCACACTTGCAGTTGATCTTCAAGTCCAGCCCTTACGGCTCCATCAGTCACAGCCATGGAGACCAGAATGCCTTTGTGATGTCAGGCTTTGGCGAAGATCTGGCGATTCAGTCCGGCTATTACGTGGCCTTCAACAGCTCCATGCATCAAGGCTGGCGTCGTCAGACTCGCTCAAAAAATGCCATTCTGATCAACGGCGAAGGCCAGTATGCAGGCAAGGACAAGTCGATTGCGATGCGCTCTACCGGTCTGATCCAGACTGCCGAAAAACATGCAGACCATATCTACTTGCGTGGCGATGCGACGGCGGCTTACCAAACCTTGACCCCCGCGGTAACGTCGGTGCTCAGGGAGATCTACTGTGTGCACGAACACTATTTTGTGGTGATTGACTCAGTCGATGCCGATGAAGAGGTGGATATTGATTGGCTACTGCACACGCATGCGCCGATGAAGCTCGGAACCAACTCCTTTCGGTACACGGGCGCGCGCGCGGGGTTTTATGGTCAGCTGGTGTGGTCCGAGGCGGGAGCCCCCGTCATGGAGCAAGTCACAGGTTTCCCGGATGTTGACCCCAAGGACTATGACGGCCTGGATGTCAGTACCTGCCTTCACATGCAGTTTCCAAAGGCCAGGCGTCACCGTATTGCGACCTTGATCGTTCCCTATCCGGTTCAAGAGCCGCGTCGTGTGTTTCATTTTCTGGATGATCAGGGCTACGACTGTGACCTTTATTTCACGGACAAGGACGAGCAATCGTTCAAGATCACGGTACAGAAACTTGCCAAAGCCTGAGGCTTGTTGACATTGCCTGGGCAGTGAGTACAACGCAAGCCTGGGGTAATCGCAGAATTCTGGGGCTTGCCTGGCCGATCGCGGTCAATGGTCTTCTGGTGCAAGCGGTGGTTCTGATTGACACCTTGGTTGTTGCGCCACTAGGAGAGCATGCACTAGCCTCGATGGGGCTTGCCTCGGCTGTTGCGAGTCTTGTAATCGGCGTGCTGTTTGCCCTGTGTAACGGCACACAAATCCTGCTGGCGCAAGGTCACGGAGCTGGTGATCCAGAGGGAATGCGGTGGCAATTCTGGACAGGATTGTTGGTCGGGTGTGTGGTGGTATCGTCGGCGGTACTTGCCATACTGCTAGGTGGTCAGCCGATGTTGGCAGCGCTTGCCTCGGCGCAAGGCGTTGCTGATGTGGCCTTTCACTATCTGCTCGTGTTTGCTGTCGCCTTGCTCGGTATGGCGTTGTCACAACACATGACAGTCACTCTTTATGCGATCGGCAAAAGCCGTGCAACCTTTGTCAGTACGCTGATAGAAGCACCGATCAATATCGTGCTGAGCATTGCTCTGGTGAAAGGCCTTTGGGGCTTTCCTGCGCTGGGGGTGATTGGTGCGGCCACGGGTAGCGCGGTAGCTGTCTGGTTGCGTGTAGGGCTTTTGTTTCGGGTGGTGTACAGGCTGCAGCTGGAATTCACACGCTGGCCATCGTGGACTGTGCGCAGCTTTGCCCGGAGTCTGAGAGACTATCTGGATCAAGCCTTGCCAGTAGCGGGCTCATTGATCTGCATCATGCTCGCCACCAACGTGTGTCTGTTGATCTATGCCCGGCTTGGCGTTCTTGGCTTTGCTGCCATGACGTTGGTCATCACCTGGACGCGTTTCGGAGCGCAGTTGGTGACGCCGTGGGCTCAGGCGACCGGCATACTGGTTGGGCAGATGATTGGCAAGGGCGCAGACACCGAGATCGCCCAGTTCATCTCGCATAGTTGGCGTGTGCTGACCTGCGCATCCATTGCGCTTGCTGGTCTTTACGGCCTGTCCATCGGTATGCTCAACATCACCTACCCCGCTCTTCAAGATGAAACGATAGTCATGCTTCGGCAGTTGCTGCCGCTGTTTTTGGTCCTCCCACTGATCCGCTCCTCGAATACCTTGTGCGGTCATGTGCTCAGAGCGGGTGGTGACGGCAAGTTTGCGTTCTATGTCAACCTCGTATCGCAGTGGGTGTTTCTGGTGCCTGTGACAGCTATTGGAGTGGTCATGCTGGAGCTATCCGTGTTCTGGGTGTTCTTCATCGTGCTGCTGGATGAGGGCTTGAAAGCGATTCCTTTGCATTGGCGTGTACACGGTGATCGCTGGAGGCATCGCTTGAGCAACAGTCAATCTGCAAGCACATAGTCGTGCATGGGACGAAGGCCTGCTGACGTTGCCCAGGTGGTGAGTATTTCGCGCGCTTCAGGACGGGTAATTGCGCCGAGCAAGAGATCTTCACCGCGCTGCGCAATAAGCCCATCGTAGTCCACGACCGGCCGGTGACGTTTACTGTTGCGCATTCTGGGCCCTGCAAGATCCACGAAGCCGCGGACGGCGACATCGCGTGAGAGTAATGCATCGCACCAGCGTCTGGCGCTGCGTCCAACGCCCGCGATCCAGACACCTCGATCACAGGCCTGGCCCAGGCCAAACCCGAAGCCTGGATGAACCAAGGCGTCTGCTTTCATTTCAATGAAGGCTTCGCGCTTGTAGCGTGGATCAGTGCGCGTAAGTCTGTCTTCGTGATCTCGCCAGTCAAGCAATACCGGCTTTGGCTTTGCCAAGGTGATGCCGGCGCGTGCGGCGCGCAGAACAAAGTCGTGATCCTCGGGGAAGTCGCCTTGGCGGTAGCCACCAAGTTCCACGAATACGCTGCGTGGGGCGAGCCAGGTAGGGTGAGGCAGGGGATTCTCGATGAACACGGATTGATGTAGCGAGTCCTGATCGGTTAGCCCATTTAGCCACGTTGCATAGCGTTCACTGCCACCGGCGATACCCTGTGTATCGTCGTTGCTATCGATCATGCGCACGCGAGCGCCTATCAAGGCTCGTTCTGGCAGGTGGTTCATCAGCTCGAGTTGTATGGCGAGTCGGTCGGGGTAGGCAATGTCGTCATCGTCCATGCGAGCGATGATCGAGCCGCGAGCTGCAGCGAGACCTGTGTTGAGTGCGCCAACGATGCCCTCGCTCTGGCGTGCGATCCGCCTGATTCTCGGATCGTCTGGTAGCTCTGTCGTTGCTGATCGATTGTTTTCATGGCCTATCAGCACGAGCTCGAAGTCACCCAAGCTCTGTGACAGGATGCTGGTAACCGCAGCTGCAGTGGTTGAGCGCCCGCCGCGGATGGGAAGCAGCACGCTGACCAGGGGCGCTTGCTGGCGAGCCGTCGCCGAGCGGCTATGATTCATGGCACACCGTTGCCTTGTTGCTCGCCATGCAAGCCGCTTCTGCGCAGATGTTCATCGTTTCGGCCCCGTCGGGTGCCGGGAAAACCAGCTTGGTACGACAGGCGATTGAAAATCTTGATGATCTGGCGGTGTCCGTGTCGCACACGACACGCCCGGCGCGTGCAGGTGAGGTTGAGGGTGTTCACTACCACTTCACCGATCGAGACACGTTCGAGAAGATGATCCACGAGGATCGCTTTCTCGAGTACGCCGAGGTTTTTGGAAATTACTATGGCACCAGTGTGGATTCTGTCCAGCAGTGTTTGAGGGACGGTCAGGACGTCATTCTCGAAATCGACTGGCAGGGTGCCAAACAAGTGCGCAAGAAGCTCGAGGATGTGGTTTCGATCTTTATTCTGCCACCATCTCGAGCGACCCTGATAGAGCGATTGCGGGGACGTGGTCAAGACAGTGACGACGTGATTGAGCGGCGTACCCAGGAGGCGGTGGTCGAGATGAAGGAGTACCACCGAGCAGACTACCTGATCATCAATGACAATTTCGACGAGGCCCTGGCCGAGCTGCAGGGGGTGATTCTTGCTCATCGGGTTACCAAGGCGCGACAGGCTCTGCGCCATGCTGGACTCATAACCAGCCTCACAAACTGATCCTGCTTGTCCCACCAGTGGTTCGTGTACGGCTGGACGGGACGCTGGCGCGAAATTTGGTATGGTATTTGGTGTCGCATACCCCTATACTCAAGGGTTCACCGGAGTATATAGAGATCGAGCATGGCCCGAGTTACCGTCGAAGACAGTCTTTCTCAAGTGGGAAACCGCTTCGATCTTGTTCTGATCGCATCAAAGCGGGCCCGCAACATTTCGATGGGCGCTGAGCCCATGCTGCCGGCCGACAACGACAAACCGACCGTCATAGCGCTGCGAGAGATAGCGGATGGGCTGATCGGAGAGGATATCCTCAAGGAAACGCCGCCGCCGCCTCCGACGCCGGTAGAGCCCGTTGCCTATGAAAAGGGTCTGCGGGACGAGTTCTGACTGCCGCGGCAGTGCTGTCGGCAGTACACTAATAACCTATCCTCCCTGCCGCGGTTCTAGTGGGGGTTGGTACGACAATGCCTCCGAAGTCGCAGTAGCGACGCGGTCGAGGCGGGTGCCCTGAGATGGGGATACTCGGCGAGACAGATCATGAGCAGACACCTCCTGCAGGGCTCGGCTCCAATACGGCGGCGGAGCCGCCTGCAGCTGAATCGCATCCTTCTTCAGCCGAGGACCTGGCGGTAACGGCGGCTTGGGAGCGACTGGAGGCCTTGCTGCTCACGCGCTTTAGCGTGGCCGAGGTTGATGAAGTTGGACGAGCCTTTGGGGTCGCTCGGGCTGCACACGATGGTGTTGTTCGCTCATCCGGTGAGGCCTACATACACCATCCGATCGCGGTCGCCGAAATCGTGGTGAATTTGGGGCTGGACCATCACAGTGCGATGGCGGCCTTGTTACACGATGTGCTTGAAGACACCCATATAGAGCGCAAGCGCCTTGAAGACATGTTTGGCCAGGAAGTGGCGCACATGGTCGATGGTGTCAGCAAATTAACCGGAGTTGCATTTCGTAGTAAACAGGAGCTTCAGGCTGAGAGTTTTCGAAAGATGCTTTTGGCAATGGTTACCGACATCAGGGTTATCCTGATCAAGCTCTCGGATCGGCTGCACAACATGCGTACCATCGGCGCATTGAGGCCCGACAAGCAGCAGCGTATCGGGCGCGAGACGCTGGATATCTACGCACCGATTGCGGCGCGACTCGGCATGTTCGCCATCAAGAATGAGCTGGAAGACCTCAGTTTTCATGCCTGCTACCCAATGCGGGCGCGCATTCTTGCGGCGACCGTTGCCCATGCGCACAGGCATCGCGAGGCCGCTGTTGCCAAGGTTACTGCCCGTATCGAAACGGCGCTACAGGAGCAGGGTATAGAGAGCACTGTGCTCGGACGTGAGAAGCACCTCTATGGTCTGTACAAGAAAATGCTCAGCAAGCAGCTGCCGTTCCAGCGCATTTTTGACATGTTCGGTTTACGTATTGTTGTTGGCTCAGTTGAGGACTGTTATCAATCCTTGGGTGTGGTGCACCAGCAATACGCGCCGATATTTCAGCGCTTCAAAGACTACATCGCGGTGCCCAAGGCCAACGGTTATCGATCCCTGCACACAGTCGTAAACGACAGCTTGGGTGGTCTGCCGGTTGAGGTACAGATCCGCACGCGTGAGATGGACAATATTGCTGAGTCTGGTGTAGCTGCGCATTGGGCCTACAAGAGCGGTGAGGTCGTTACCCCTCGATGGCTTAGTGGCCTGGTTGACCTGCAAGACCGTTCAATGGATCCGCTGGACTTCGTCGAGAATGTCAAGATCGATCTATTTCCCGGTGAGATATATGTGTTCACACCCAAGGGGCGTATCGTTCAATTGCCGAGGGGAGCAACGCCTGTGGATTTTGCCTATGCCGTACATTCGGACATCGGTAACTCCTGCGTGTCGGCGAAGGTGGATCATCGTCTGGCCTCACTGTCGGAGCCCTTGGAATCCGGACAGGTGGTTGAAATCATCACCGGAAGTCAGGTTGCTCCTAGCCCGATGTGGCTGAACTCGGTCACAACCGCCAAGGCGCGTACCTCTATCAGGCACCACCTTCGCGAACTTGACCAGCAGCAGGCTGTCGGGTTTGGCGAGCGTTTGTTGCGACGTGCACTCAGTCGCTACGATATGTCCTTGGAGAGCGTGCCGAGTGGTTCTATTGACGCGGTGTTGGCTGAATATCGGCTGAGTGACGTCGATGCCTTGTATACGGAGATGGGGCTGGGCCTGCATTTGCCAAGTGCCGTCGCCGAGAGCCTGGTGCGGGAGCGAAACGGTGACGAGGCACTGGGCAGTATGGCCGGTCGAGAAAGTGCTCCGGTGCAAATAACCTCACCCGACGACTCCACCTTGCACCTGTCTAAATGTTGTCGGCCGATTCCGGGCGACAGCATCACGGGGTTTCTCAATGCCGGCCAAGGGGTGGCGGTGCATCGTTCAGGGTGTCGCAACGTACGTCGATTTCGCCGACGCCCACGTGAACGAGTGGCAGTGGAGTGGGCGACTGAGACCGCTGGCCACTACGAAGTTGTATTGATGGTCCATCTTGCCAACCGCCCTGGCGCCTTGGCGCGAGTGACATCGACAGTGTCGGTGATGAATGTCAATATCGAGAATATGGATTTCAATAACGCCGGAGATGACAACATCACCATTCGTTTTGTGCTCGCGGTGGATGATCGTCGGCAACTTGCGCGTATCGTCAGACGTCTGAGAAATCTCACAGTGGTGAGGTCGGTCGCGCGCGAAAGCTGAGCCGTGTGCTGACGGTGCCTACTGCACCCAGCGCATTGCCCGTAAAAACGAAAAAGCCGCCAGCGCCGAAGTTGTCCCCCGGCACTGACGGCATTCGCTAGCTGCTGGCAGGCCGCGACGGTTGCGGCCGGGTAGCGTTATGAAGGATTGATTATCAACTGCGTACGTTGACCAGATTTATGACCTTGTCGACGCTCGGGAATGATTCGGCTACTCGCTCGGCGGCTGCACTGTCGACGCCATTGGCGTTGCCGATCAGTGTCACGGTGTCGCCACGTACCATCGCGGTGATGTTGCCATCGCCGCGTACCGCGGAGTTGACATCCTGGAGAAGGTTGCCCGAAGAGGTGATAGCAGAAGCAGGGCCTGCAAGAGCGGCAGCT
>CALAJN010000013.1 GCA_937922675.1 uncultured Granulosicoccaceae bacterium | reverse complement strand
CAGGCGTGCGCCAAGCGGCGCGAGCACATACCGCATACCACGCAGACATCGGCCCTTCCACTTCCGCGTGCTTCGGCTGAGAAGACCAGAATGCTCGCAACGTGCTTTTTGCCAAGACCCGCATCGGGCAAGGCTAACACGGTCCCAATATGGGATCAAGCGGCTAGAAAATGAATCATTGCATTCAGCCTCCGTCTCCAGGCTATTCGTTGTACGCGCTATGGCCCGAGCCATAAGCGCGACCAATGTGACACGCGAAAGCTAACAAGTATTAGGCAACGTCCGCAGTATTGACCCAAAACAACAGTTCTTCGATCACCCAATAGTACAGCAGCGTCAAACAGCCCAATACCGCAGCGCAACTCCACCTCCCGCGCCCTTACGCCGCCATCGCATCAACCCCTAACCCATAAAAGCACCCCACGAACAACCACACCACTCAAATATCGCCGCTGCATTATTATTTGAATAGTGCTGCATAGCAGTTGAACGGTGTGGCAAAGCTGGCACTATGAGCGCAAGGCTGGTACGCTCGTAACCCTCCATTCAAGGATGAATGCGATGTCTAATAAGACAGCAGCATTGCACCCGCTTTCGGGTAGCGATCTCAAGTCCTATATTGACTGTCTGATTCAGGAGTCGGTTCCCGCCGGGCAGCGTTCTTATTACGTGAAACGAGTCAAGCAGTTTATTCAAGTGCTTGGTGTCAACGATCCTGCGGTGCTACAGCAGAACGATATCGTGGCGCTGTTGACCGACCTGGGTCGCCGTACGAGTTTGACGGACTGGCAGTTTTCCCAGTTTGTGGACGCCGTGCGGATCTATCTTGTTGTTTATCTCAGGATCGACGAGGCCGAGCGGGTCGATTGGTCGTTCTGGCAATGGTCGTCCCGCGCTCTGCCTGAGGACCACGCATCCACCGCGCGTGAGACGGCGCCAGCTGAATTATTGCGTGAGCGCATCAACAAGGGCGCGGGCTCACTGGCAGGCGTGCGTCGTCGTTACGAGGATCTCATCGTGAGTTTCGTGACTGAGATTCGGGTACGGGGATACGCCTACCGTACCGAAGAATCCTACGAGCAGTGGGTGTGTCGCTACATCGCGTATTGCGGCGACAAACATCCGTCCGACGTTGGGCCGGAGGCGGTTTCACGTTTTCTCAATGACCTTGTCGTCAACGGCAACGTCAGTGCCAGCACTCAAAATCAAGCGCTGAATGCGCTGGTGTTCTTGTATAAGCACGTGCTCAAGCTTCCCATCGGACAGCTGGACACGTTCGCTCGCTCCAAGCGCAAGCAGACGGTGCCCGTTGTATTGACCCGCGGGGAGGTACGGCAGGTACTCGCCGAGCTCGATGGCTGGCAGCGACAGGCCGCGTCGTTGTTGTATGGCACGGGCATGCGCGTTCTCGAGTGTCTGACGCTACGCGTCAAGGACATCGACTTTGAGTACGGGCGCATCCAGGTCTGTCAGGCCAAGGGCAAAAAGGATCGCTACGTACCCTTGCCACAGCAGTTGGCCGACGGCCTGAAGGCCCGAATTGAATCGGTGGCGACACTGCATCAGCAAGATCTGGCGGAAGGATACGGCGAGGTACTCATGCCCGAGGCGCTGGCACGCAAGTACCCGAATGCAGCTCGCGATCTGCGTTGGCAGTTTCTGTTTCCGTCAGGGCGACTGTCAGTTGACCAGCGCTCTGGCAAGGTGCGTCGCCATCATCTGCACGAGAGCAGTCTGCAACGGGCAGTGAAGCGAGCGGCGCAGAACGCAGGTATCACCAAGCGGGTCGGCTGCCATACCTTCCGTCACTGCTTTGCAACACACCTGCTCGAATCCCGGCACGACATTCGAACAGTGCAGGAATTGCTGGGCCATGCGGACGTGTCGACAACGATGATTTACACCCACGTGCTCAATCGCCCGGGTTTGAGCGTGGCGAGTCCACTTGACGGGTAGGCTGAGCGCAAGAAAAACGCACCGTAGCGGTGCTCGCCAAAACACAGTGGCCATCCCGCCAAGCATCCCACCCGCCAAGCATCACTGACTTACCCGATCGGCATGCACTCGTCAGTTAGGTGAACGTGCCACCAGCGCGGCTCAAACAATGAATGACCTCTGACAACCGATTGGAGAAGTCGATGGCACTCGACCCCGAATTCGTTGAAAGAGCGGAAAAACCCGTCGTAGCGCTGTCGCGCGACTTCACCATGTCAACCCGCCAGGAAATTCCGAAGCTGTGGGAGGACTACTGGTCTCGGGATTGGAATCTGGGTGCCGAACAGGAACAGGCCAGCGTCAGCGCCTCCTATGCTGTTAATCCCGATGGCAGCTTCTCCTATGCCGTCGGTATTGCTGTGACACCGATACCGGATCCACTGCCACAGGATTCCTGCATCGTGACACTGTCCGCGGGTCGGTATGCGGTATTCAGGGATCGTGGACTCGTGCGCGGTATTCCGGTCTTGTTCGACGCGGTATTTTCCCGCTCTCGCAAGCTGAACTGCTTGGTAAGAAATCGGATTTCATCGATAGAGCATTTGCTGCGGAAAGACCATCCACCGATCATTTGGTCAATGGGGACACACTGATTGAAGCAGTGCTTTCGGGTGGATATCCGCAGGCACTGGAGCGGAAAAACTGGGCACAAAATCAGGATTGGCACCACAGCGATCTCGATGCCATCGTGCAACGTGATATCCGCGATGTGGCGCACGATCTGGCGCACATTGAACAACTGTCCCTCATGCCAAGATCGCTCGCGTTCCGCGTCCGCTACCGGAAATTGAGACCAGACGAGGCATCCTTTCGTGTTGATGGATAATGCCTGCAGCACCTGTTGACCAACGACACCGATGACAGACCTTCAACGATTGACCTCGAATATTCGCGATGTCCCTGCTGCGCGGGGTTGGCCGGCATTTCACACGCCCAAGAACCTGTCGATGGCTTTGTCGGTGGAGGCGTCTGAGCTCGTCGAGAAGTACCCGCCGTCATGATCGTCTACCAGGCGACCTGCCAGCAGTTTGTCCACGATGTATTGACCAACACTATTGAGACCGCCATAGAAAACGCGTTCACTCGGCGCCTTGGACATCGAACCAGCCCCTCCGAGATTGCGTCCTGGCGAAATTCGATGCAGTACATGAATGCCGCGCTACAACTGGCTGACACGCCCAGCGACGCCGGTGTCGCCATCGAGTACCGGGTGCCTTTGACGTCAAAACGAGTCGATTTCATCCTGACAGGTACCAACGAACATGGTGAGGATACAGCGGTCATCGTGGAGCTGAAACAGTGGTCAAAGGCGGAACTGACAGATAAGGATGCGATCGTCCGAACCTGGCTCGGCAAGGGGCACCAGGAGGTGACTCACCCTTCCTATCAAGCGTGGACTTATGCGTCGCTGATCAATGACTACAATGTCGCCGTTCAGGATGGGGACATCAAGCTTGTTGCCTGTGCCTACCTGCACAACATGGTGTCCGGAGACGCCATAAACGATGACAGGTACAGGCAACACATCGATCGTGCACCTACCTTCATACGCCCAGACGCCAAGCGCTTGGCCGCTTTCCTGAAGCAACACGTACGACGGGGTGATCGCAACCGGTTGATGTACCGGATCGACAATGGAAGGCTCCGCCCCTCAAAGAGCTTGTCGGACGAACTTGTATCCCTGATGCAGGGCAATCGCGAGTTTCTGTTGATCGACGATCAGAAGCTCGTCTACGAAACGGCTCTCACGCTGTTCGACGCCTGCGTCGATGATGGCAGGCGGCGTGTGTTGATCGTGCGCGGTGGCCCGGGTACCGGCAAGACGGTCGTGGCGATCAATCTGTTGGTGGAACTCACTCGCCGCGAACGGCTGGTGCAGTACGTATCGCGCAACGCCGCGCCGCGGGCAGTCTACGCTGCCAAGCTCAAGGGCACGATGACGAAGACGCGCATCGATAATCTATTCAAGGGCTCGGGCGGGTATGTCAATGCTGCACCATCGGGGATGGATGCACTGATCGTGGACGAAGCGCACCGCCTCAATGAAAAATCCGGGCTGTACGGCAACCTCGGGGAGAATCAGATCGACGAGCTCATCAGCGCGGCTCGATTTTCTGTCTTCTTTGTCGACGACGCGCAACGCGTGACACTCAAGGACATCGGGGAGAGTGCAGAAATACGCCGTCGTGCGACCGCGCTCAAGAGCGTGGTCACCGAGCAGGATTTGGCATCACAGTTCCGTTGCGACGGCTCGGACGGCTACCTTGCCTGGCTGGACGACGTGCTCCAATTACGAGAAACCGCGAACGATGAACTTTCCCCATCCGACTACGAGTTCGTGGTTCATGATTCCCCCAACGAGCTTCGCGACCGTATTCGCGCACTGAACGTTGCAAAAAATCGCGCTCGCATGGTGGCCGGCTACTGCTGGGATTGGAAGGGCAAGAAGGACCCGGAAATCGCCGACATCGTCTACCCCGCGCACAATTTCGAAGCTCGGTGGAATCTGGACCGGGACGGCAGTCTCTGGATCATGCAGCCAGACTCGGTCGAGGAAATTGGATGCATTCACACCTGCCAGGGGCTTGAGGTCGACCACGTCGGTGTCCTGATTGGCCCTGACCTTTTGCTACGCAATGGTCAGGTTATGACTGACGGCCTGGCCCGTTCATCACAAGACCGCTCCATACGCGGTTACAAGACCTGGCTGAAAATGGATCCGAAGTCAGCCAAAGCGGCAGTGGACCAGGTCATCCGCAATACCTACCGAACGCTGATGTCACGTGGACTGAAAAGCTGCTCGGTCTACAGTGACGATGCGGAGACAAGGGAGTGGTTTCGTGATCGGGCAGCCTCCGGGTCTGAGCCGATGTTTGACCTAGCTGCGGAGCCGACTTCTCGCGGTAACGATCAGTAGCCGAATGATGCGGTTCGGATTGCACTCGGGGTGTTAGCCTGCCACCGCTTTGGCTACGGAGTACAGGATCTCCGGCATGGGTTCATGTAACTTCCATTTAATCGAAATCGGTTTTTCTCCCCGATCGTCGACTCGCGATACAGGCCCGAGAAATACAAAACCCAAGGTGCGCCCAAACGCATCCTTTTTGCTTCGGCGCACAAATAGCAAAACAGTCGACGTCCCATCAAGATACCGACGGCCCGTAGGCGATTGACGAGTCGTGCCGGACTGTGACTCCCAGTGGAAAAGTTCAGGTGATATGGCGTAGTCACGATAGCGTGTCGTTGGCGAATAGTCTCTATCCGACTTTTCCAGTGTCACAAAGAGAGCATCGACGTTGTGCCGCGACACGTACTTAACCCCCTCTCGATGCGCAGTTGCCTGTCCCAACTTTCTCTCACCGAGGGCCACCAATACTTCACCGCGTCCATAGATCCCATGTAAATGAAGCGGCACCTCGCTAGCCAAGCTACTGGGGCGAGTGTGAACACGCGATCTTTCTTCAAGTACATCAACGAGCTCCAGGCACTCCTGCCGAATAGCGGGCTCGTCTTGCAGCGCCTCAAGGACGCCGTTTACGCTATCGGGCGCCTTGCCATCGTTGAACATGATGAATCCAAGCATTTCTGCGAGCCTTTGGGAGCGTGCGTCAGAAGGGACCATCGATTCGCTTGCAATCCGTTCAAGGATAGAAAGCCTCTCTGGATCGTTGACCTCTTGTAGCCTCAACTTTATTCCTCTCGACAGCTCTTGCTCACGCGGACCGGCCGGGACTTTCTCAACACCCGCACGACGACGGAGCTCGGTCCATGATCCATGTCTATAGACATCTGAAAGATCAAGTAACTCGGCATCGAGAAATTTCTTGAGAGAGACCCGCTCACTAGAATCTTGTTGCTGACTTGCCAACAACTTAGCGAGCACTGCAGCGGCGGGTGACGCCACGGCTTTCAAGTTCTTGATGATGTCCGCTTCAGCCTGGCGCTCAAGTTTGATATGACAACCAGATGGCAAGAACGGAAAACCTTGCTGGGCATCTTTCAAGAGCTGTCCGCGTGAGCGTCCCGTCAAAGCTTTCAAGCGTAAATCACTGCGAAATCGTTTGTGTTGCTGCCCAATAAAGTCGAGCACAGTACACACGCTCTTTGATGCGTGCAGGCGAAGCCCTCGACCCAACTGTTGCAAAAATACCGTGGGGGATTCTGTCGGGCGGAGCAACAGTATGGTGTTCACTTCTGGCACATCGACACCCTCTGTCAGAACATCAACAGCAAATACGACCTTGATTCGTTTGTGCCGTAAAGCATCCAGGTGTCGGTGCCGTTCTGACACATCGGTCGTACCGTCAATCGCGACTGCCGGTATTCCTGCTGCCGCAAACCGGTCGGCCATGTAGTGTGCATGCTTGACAGATACACAAAATCCAAACGCACACATATCCTGAATATCGCCAACTCGATCACTAAGTGCGGTCAGCACCTTTGCAGTGCGCGCATCATGTCCAGTGACAACGAAGTGAGCCTCTAAATCTGCTGTGCGATAACCGCCTTTTTCCCAGCGCAAGGCTGACAGATCCGTGCCGTCTGCCACGCCAAAATAGTGAAAGGGGCAAAGCAGTTGCTGGTCCAAGGCGTCCCACAGGCGCATCTCGAACGCATAGCGATCACCGAAGAAGTGCCGTACATTCGTACCGTCAGTACGCTCCGGGGTCGCAGTCAAACCCACCAATACTTGAGGCTTTAGCTTCGTGAGCAATCGCTGGTAGGTTGGCGCTTCCGCATGATGAAACTCGTCTACATACACTACAGAGAATTGCTTAGCGTCCAGGTCTTCGAGATCCATGGCGTTCAAAGACTGTACTGAGGCAAATACATGTCGCCATTGGGCGGGGCGCTGCCCTCCAACAAACTTTTCTCCGAAACTGCCATTCGCAAGAACATCCCGGAACGTCTGTAGCGATTGCTCAAGGATTTGCTCGCGATGCGCAATAAATAGGAGCGTAGGCCCACCCTCCTCTCCACCACCGGTTAATGCCTCTAGCCCACCTCGACCGTCACGCAAGGCTCGATAGTCCAGCGCTGCGACCACAGTTTTTCCTGTACCTGTCGGCGCTACGACCAGGTTGCGTGTACGGCCAAATCTGGCGCGCTCCACGACCAGTGCTTCCAGCATTTCACGTTGATAGGGCCACGGCCGCACCTCTAGGCCTGAAACTCCTGTTGCCAATTTGCCGGCACGGGTTCGCTGAATAGCGTTGTCAAATCGCACGGCATCCCGAGTCGGCACATAGGTCTCGAAACTGTCGTCGTTCCAGAGAGATTCAAACGTTGCTCGCAGTTTGCCGAACACAGCGGGCGCTGTTGCTTCAACCAATCGCACATTCCACTCGATACCATCCACAAGAGCCGAGTGCGATAGGTTGGATGACCCGACGTAGCCACTGGAAAACCCGGTGAGACGATGGATGATCCACGCCTTGGCATGCAGCCGTGTCGTTCGGGTGTCGTAGGACACTTTGACGCGCACACCGTGCTCGACGAGCCAGTCGAGTGCCTTGCGCTCGGTTGAGCCGGTAAATGTTGTCGTGAGAAGCCGCACTGGCACACCGCGTTCTACAAGCTCCAGCAACGGCGTACGAATCAGATTCAACCCTGTCCAACGCACAAAGGCGACGACTGCATCCACGCTGTCAGCCGTTGCAAGCTCGGTACCCAGCGCGTGAACAAAGGCAGGCTCTCCCGGGGCATTTGCCAGCAGGTCGTGATCCAATAGCGGGACATCAGGCAACGGTGGGGGAGTCTGACCCGGGAGTAATTTCTCGGAAACCTGTCTCAGTATGTGCGCCGGCACCTCGACGGCCGCCTGCGAATCCGCATGGCCCCGTTCCGCGAACCACTGCAGGAATTCGTTTGCAATATAGACCTGCGCATCAAGGCGGCCCGCGCTGGGCAGGGACTCGAGCGCGCTTTCAATTACCGAGGCTAAATGGTGTGCGAGCCGTCCTGCGCTCTCCGCCTCGTCCAGCTTCAACAACAGTGGCTCGGCCGACTGCTGTTCAAGAGCCTGAGACAGCGCATTCGTGACTAACGCCTCATAGGCACCGGGCACTGGCGTGGGTTTAGATCGGGACATGCAAGAGCGCGGAGGTCCACTAGCCGTTTAGTGGTAACCATACGCGTTCAACGCAATATGATGGAATTTCCGTCGCAATTTGAACTGCACCCTGGGTGCTCCTAGCAGCAGGGAAGTAATCGCTCAGGCTAAATCGCTTTCGCATCCGCTAGCCGTGGCTTGAGTGGCTCCAAGACCCGGCACGATTCCTGCGCCACATCTGCTCGGTCGCAATACCGGCGGTAGGCCTCATGTTCACTACTTTAGCCCTGATGACAGTCGCGGGGGCACTAGTTGTATCGTCGATATTTGTCATATTTTGGCTGTTCATATGGAAAAGGCGGCGCCATAGCAAACCGCCCTTCACCGAGGATCTTCTTAGTCGCCCCGGAGAGCATGTGGAGAAGAAGCTCAACGAAGCATTCGGCAACGTAGCAATCACCTACACGTTGATCAGCTTCGGTTTTATCCATCTCCTGCTTTCTGTGGACTCCATGCACTCACCTTCTTGGCCATTACAGGCAGTGTTCATCGTCCTCGGCGCGATTTACGGCGCATTTCGCATGTATCGTGGGATTGACGAGGTGGCCAACCTTCGCCTCGGCCTTCTAGGTGAACGCACAACCGGCATGCATCTCGATCGTTTGATGCGCCTAGGTGCGGTCGTGTACCACGACGTCAAG
>CALAJN010000012.1 GCA_937922675.1 uncultured Granulosicoccaceae bacterium | reverse complement strand
GGGATCGCTATCAGGACCGTTGCCGTGGCAACCACAGTCGAGTTGAACAGCTTCTCACCCAGATGATAAGGCGCCTGGAAAACCGTTACGAAGTTCTCGAGCGTGGGCGTGAAAAGCAACTTCAATTGATACACGTCAACGTGCTGCTTGAACGCCGCCAGTGCAATCCACGCGATAGGCACGAGCATGACCGCTGTGAAGGCAAGGATCAATACGATCTGTACGGTATTCCAGAAGCGCCGCTGCTGCCGGCCCGATAGGGTCATTGTGCGTCACCGGGGCGCGCAAAGACCAGTCGCGTGTAGGCCCAGGTCAGCACAAGCATGGGCAGCACCATCAGCCACGCTACCGATGCCGAGTAGCCGATGTTGGAGTACTTCAGCCCGTTGAAGTAGACGTAGTGGGACAAGGTCTGTGTGGCATTACCCGGGCCACCGTTGGTCAGCATGTAGACCAGGTCGAAGGTCTTGAGTGAAAATATGGCCTTCAGGATGATCACCACGGCCAACACCGGCTTGAGTTGCGGCAGCGTGATATCACGCAAGATGCGTATGCCCGAGGCCCCATCGATTCGGCCGGCCTCAAGTGTCTCTTGCGGAATCGAGGCAAGTCCACCAATCAATACCAGCGTCAGGAACGGGATCCAGCCCCATACATCGGCCATCACCACAACCCAGAATGCAAGCGTGGGGTCCGACAACCAAGACAGATTGGCCAGCCCCGGCATCAGCGCACCGAAGAAGGCGTCAAACAGACCGAACTCGGGGTTGAACATGAACCGGAACGACACACCAATCAGAGCCGGGCTCATCGCGAACGGCAGGATGAGCAAGGCTTGCACACCCACGCGAAACCGCCCGCCCGGCGCAAGCAGTAGCGCAAAACCCAGCGCCAGCACCGTGGTCAGAAACACCGTGACCAAGGTGAAAGTGAGCGTCACCCAGACCGAGTTCCAGAACGCGGGCTCTTCAAAGAAAGCCCAGGTGTAGTTCTCGATACCGATGAAGGCCTGCGGGAAGTCGGGACGCGACAACCTGCCTGCATAAAACGAGTAACGCAGCGACTCGGCCAGCGGCCACACCGCTGTGGCGAACACCACAAGGACGGCGGGCGCCACCAACAGGTACTTGAGCGTTCGGTCGCGCATCAGCAGCGGCAAGGACGCGATGCCTGGTGGCGGTTGTGTCACCGCCACCAGGCTATCGGCTCTGGTTTTCTAGTCGATACGGCCGGCTCGCTTAAGTACTTTGGTGGCCTGTTCAGCCGCCGCAGTCATGAGCTCACGCACATCACCGCCGCCGGCCGCTTCGGCAATGGCACCGGACAGCAAGTCACCGACCTCGGGCCACTCGGCAATCTGCGGCATGATGTCGGAATTCTCCAGCGAAGCCCACGCCGCCTGCTGGATATTGGCATTGGCCGCGTTGACGTCCGGATCCTGCAAGCTCGCGATATGCGTCACCACGTTGTTGACAATCGGCTGTCCGGCAACCTCACGCTCTATCGCGTTAGCCTTGTCCATCTCGGGGTTGGACAACCACTTGAGGAACTCCCACGCAGCATCCTGCTTGTCCGAGTACGACGAGATGGAGAACGGCATCGAGATCGCGTAGGTCACTGTCTCACCTTCATAAGCCGGCATGCCGACAAAGCCCACCTGATCCTCGGTCAACACGGAGGACTCCGGGTTGATCATAGAAGAGTAGGCCCACCACCAGACCGGGATCATGGCGGACTTGCCTTGCATGAAGGACTGACGGGCGTCCTGTTCAACAAAGGACAGCGAGGCCGGATTGGTCACACCGTGGGTGGTGTGCAGCGCAATGTAGTCCTCTGTCGCTTTCAGGCCCGCCTCGGAATCCCAGGCTGGTCGCCCGTCCGCGTCGAACACATCGGCACCGGCCGCCCACAGAAAATTCAACCAGATGAACAGATTCTGACGGTTGCCGTCATTGTTGTAGTACAGCGCCAGCGGCTCCACGTCGGCGTTGCTCTCTCGCAGTTCCTTGCCGATGCGCACCACGTCATCCCATGTCTCGGGGGGTTCGGAAATCAGATCCTTGCGATAGAACATCAATTGCGCGTGCGCTCGCAGGGGGAAGCCCAGGGTCTTGCCCTCGAACTGTGCGGAACGCGCGAAGGCCGCCGGGTAACGATCCATCGAGATGCCGTCCTCCTCCAGACGTTCGTCGATGGTGGCAAGCCAGTGCGCATTGGGTGGCCCCCAGCTATCGAGGTAATTGACGACGTCATAGGTACCGTTGGCGGCAACACCCTCGGCGGTCAGCTTCTCCTGCAATGAACCGAAGGGTATGAAGGTCCACTCGGTCTCAATGCCGGTGAGTTCAGTAAATTCCTCATCGCGCAGCATGAGCCCATCAAACTGTGGCGTCACTACCGACAGGATGTTGAGCGTTGTGCCCTCATACGGCTTGCCCTCCTTGAGACCGTACTTATCGGACAGAGCGGCGGTAGTGAAGAGTGTTGCCGTGGCCGCAACAAGCGCACTTGCAACGGTACGTCGATACGTCAATTTCATCCTGAGACTCCTGGGTGCGAAGACACGTACAGACCTCGGCTCTGAGCCAAGGTGTTGAGACTGCCGGTCACCAAACCTAACACGTGTTGAATGCGGATGCAAAACCGGTGTGGGGCGGCTGCATGCGGTACGGTTTCGGTTGCCGAAGCCGCCGATCTGCCCCTTGTCGCATGCCCTCCCGCCGAGTTACCTCCTACGATGTTGCCGAGCTGGCAGGCGTCAGCCAATCAGCGGTATCGCGGGCGTTTACCGCCGACGCTAGCGTATCGGCTCGCATGCGAGCACGCATCCTCGCCGCGGCCGATAGCCTCGACTATCGACCCAACGCCATCGCCCGCTCTCTTGGCAAGGGTCGCTCGGGACTGCTTGGCATGATCGTCAACCAACACACGGAACAAAGCTACGTCAACGCGCTGCGCGGAATTACCGAACTCCTGCGCGCTTCCGGCAGCGGTGCCTTGTTGCAGGTGGTCGACGCCGATTCGCTCGCCGATGGAGCCGTTACCGCGCTACTGGATTATCAGGTCGAAGCCATTGTCTGCTCCAGTGTGCTGTCAGAGAGCGCGGTCAGTCGCTGCGCCGATGCCGGTGTCGCACTCTGCCTGGTAAATCGCCAGATCAAGGCCGACACCGTTGACGAAGTGATGTCAGACAATGCGGCAAGCTCTGCCGCTATCGCACACGAGCTTGCCTTACGCGGAGCCGTGAACACGGCTTATCTGTACGGCCCATCCAGCAGCTTTGTCAGCCGCCTTCGGTACAACGGGTTTGCCACCGGGTGCGCCGATGCGGGTCTACCTGCGCCCGTCAAGACACACTGCGAGTTCACCTACCGAGGCGGCTACGAGGCAGCCGTGACCTTGATCAAACACCATCCCGACCTCGACGCAATCGCCGCGGCAACCGATAGCATGGCCTTTGGCGTCATGGATGCCCTGCAGTCCTGCTGTGACCGGCAAGTGCCCAGGGACATCGCTGTGGCAGGTTACGATGATGAAGCCACCGCCGGGTACAGGAGCTATCGACTCACCACGGTGCGCCAACCCATGGAGGCCATGCTTGCCAGAGCTGTCGAGTTGACGCGTGAACGCATCGAGCAACCCGAGCTTGGCAAGCGTCGAATTATCATGGCAGGTGAGATGATGCTGCGACAGAGCACAGGGCATCCGCAGGAAAACAGCTAAGGGCAGCTTCTGCCACTTCTTTCGATACCACTACCTTCCGGATCGCTGCTGATGGATAGCCGAGTATGGATCAACCATGGGGTGAATAAATCGCTTACACCGGATGACTACCTATCCTTGGGCAAGACGTGTGCATGTTGTTGAGAAAACTCGGAAAGCTCCTCCCGAGAATACCGAGTATGGATTCGTTTGGTGCTGGCTGGATGATGATTGAGACTCACACCTTCTCTACGCGCCACCTTGGGCCTGATTGGCCGTAATACAAACCCGCCACCACAGTTGGGACAGACATTACGCAAAACCTCATCCACGCATTGTCTGCAAAAGGTGCACTCGTAAGTACAGATCATGGCCTCCTCTGAATCCGGTGGTAAATCCTTATCGCAACACTCGCAATTGGGTCTCAATTCCAACACGACACAACCCTCTTCGATACACAGCCCGGAAGCTCTAACGTACCTGAAAATATCAACAAACACGAATAGCTCAAGTCGCGCCAGTTGAGCATTCCTCATCCTGGGCGGTCAGTTTTCGAAGACGTTCTGCTGCTTGAGCGTCCTCGTCGGCTTGGAGTGCGTCTCGGTAGCTGAGCGCAAGCTTTGCCACCTGTCTTCAGTGACTTCCGGATGGTGGCTCGTTCTTTGGCTTCAGAAACGAGCCGGTTGCCGTTCGCTTCGAAGGTACTGGTTGTGCAGGCGCGGAGGTTCACTCAAGAGCCGCTCAATGCAAGAAACTCTAGCGCTTTGCCCGCTACATAAACAGACCGGCGATCGCCAAAACACGACGGTCGCTCCCCCCAAACGCAACATCTGCCACCAACGAAACACGCCGTATCGTGATGGCACAACACATGTCATTGCTGAAGAGCGCAACCGAGTTATCGAGCAAGTCCTGAGCTAAATTGAGCACAGGCTCTGTCTCACAAACTCAGGGTCGGCACCTGGATGCACTCCTTCTTGCGCCGCCTCTGCATGTAACCAATCCGAAAACTCACGGATACGCGGATCATTCTTTCGCGGCTCTGGATAGGCAACCGAGTAGATGACGCAATGCATGGGAATGCTCGTGTCGAACAAGCGCAGCAGACGACCTTGCCGCTGTGAGTCTCGCACCGTTGCATCCAGCGCCATTGCAACCCCTTGACCGAGCTCAGCGGCGGTTGTCGCCAGCTCGCAATGTGGGAAGATGGGCCCGCGCGGGAAATTGGGTACTTCGAGTCCGACTGCCTCAAACCATTGTGCCCAACCATCCATGGTTTCAAAATGAATCAACGGTACACGCAGCAAGTCCTCGGGCACGCGTATGTTTTCGCGTTCAACCAGAGACGGGCTGGCGACAGGATATCTACCAGAAATCATCAGTGGCTCTGTTATCACGCCGGGCACTGCGTTGTCTGCCCATTGAATCGCCACGTCTGCATCATTGGATGCAAAATCTGTATCGGGCAAGCCATCACTTATGCGCAACCGAATCTGCGCGCCGAAACGCAAGCGATCAAGGCGTGGTACAAGCCAGCGTGATGCAAAACTGGGTGTGCAGACAACATGAAATGGCTGTTCAGTCTTGTCGTGTACGCTCCGCGTGCTCCGATCAAAATCATCCAGCAGAGCGGTCATCCGAGTGGCGTAGCTTTCACCCGTCAGTGTCAAACGCAGGCGGTTGCTCTTGCGCTCGAACAGCGCGGTGTCAAAGTACGCCTCCAGCGCCCGAAGTTGATGACTTACCGCGGAGGGACTCAGGCAGAGCTCTTCAGATGCTCGCTTGACACTCAGGTGGCGTGCGACACTTTCAAACGCCCGGACCGCAGCGAAAGGAGGCAGTTTGCGATTGGCCATAAGTACAGTCCTGACACCTCGTCCGGCTCTGCAACGTTCTGCTGTGCGGCAAAGCATGAAAATCCTGCAGGTCCGAGTGAAAACTTCTCACTCGCCATCAGACCTCGTAGACATATAGCGTTGCCTTTCACCGTACCCGCAGAGGCAATCAAAATGCAAACGATCAAGGTCACCCCCGCACTGAAATTTCTGCCTATCGGTATCGCCATTGGCGTCGCCGCCGCGGTATCGATTCCGAAAGTACAGGCCGCGTTGACGGGCCCCACAGAGCACCAGGGCATTGGTGTCGATTTGTTGGCGGAGCTCGCTCCAGAAACGCTGCAAGCAACGATAGGTCTCGAAGGCTATACGCTGCGAATGCGTGCGGTGGGTGTCGCACCCGGCGGACAGATCGCGCAACACAGTCACGAAGATCGCCCTGGTATCGTCACCATGGTGCAGGGCGAGTGGGTAGAAGGTCGGCCAACGGGTGAACAAACCTACACCGCTGACGGCTTTGGCACCATCACAGAAGACGAGAAAACAGTGCACTGGGTCTACAACCGAACCGATGCGCCGACAACCGCATTGGTATGCGATATTGCTAAAGTGCCCGAATGACGCAAATCCCCTGCCCGCTGTTCGAGCCGCTTGAGCTGCCCTGCGGGCTTGTTTTAACCAATCGAATTGTCAAATCCGCGATGTCGGATTCGCTGGGTGATGGCCGTGGCAACCCCACAGTTGAGCAGATGCGTCTGTACGAGCGTTGGGCACTAGGGGGTGTTGCCGCGTCGATCATTGGAGAAGTCCAATTTTCTGCACGACATGCCGAGAAGCCTGGCAATCTCGTGTTGCATGATGGCTCGGATTCGGAGCTATTCAAGGCACTGGCAGACAGAGGATCAAGCAAGGGCACACAGTTGTGGCTGCAGATCAGTCACGCAGGTGCCATGGCCTACCCCCCGATCAGCACGCCGAGCGGACCCAGCGCTATCGACATTCCGGGTTTGAGCTGCACCGCACTGAGCACGAACGAGGTTCGTGCGCTACCAGGTGCATTCGCAAAGACTGCGCTGTTGGCTCAGAAACACGGGTTTGGTGGCGTCCAGATCCATGCCGCTCATGGCTTCTTGCTCAGCCAGTTTCTCTCGCCTCTGTTCAACCAGCGTAGCGATGCCTACGGTGGGGCCATAGAGCAGCGCATGCGTATCCTGCTCGATGTTGTCACCGCGGTTCGCGACGCGGTTGAACCGGGGTTTGTGGTCGCTCTGAAACTGAACTCAAGCGATCAGTTGGCCGGTGGCCTTGAACAGGACGAAGCTCTAGCTGTGATATCAGCACTCGATTCGATGGGAGTTGATTTGATCGACATAAGTGGCGGTACCTATTTCCCGGGTGCCACGTCCGCATCAGACAGCGCTGGAAAAGGACCCTATTTCGTGGACTTTGCGGCGCGTGCCAGACAATGTACATCGACCCCATTGATGCTCACCGGCGGTTTCAAGACAAGACATCAGGCTGTCGAGGCACTGCAAACCGGTCATGTCGACGCGCTTGGTGTGGCACGGGCACTCGTACTGAACCCGGAACTTGCGCAGAGCTGGCAGTCTGACAAGGCCGAGTCACAGGACCCCGACTTCCCGGTCTTCGACTCTCCTCCCGAGGGCGGCATCACTGCCTGGTACACGATGCAGTTGACCGGTATCGCACAGGACAGAGAAGACACTGCAATCCCCGACCTGCTGGCCAGTCTCGCTGAGTACAACGCACGAGACGCTGAGCGCACGACCTCGTGGAATGCGCATTTCGGTCGGCCAGGTGCAGGATGAGCTGCCACTCTTCAACTGTGGACCAAGAGTAGAAATCACAGCTCAAGCAGCAACCGTCGATACGAACACCTTGCTCTGGGTCCTACATTGACCGGGTCTACCAGGCCTCAAGCCGCACGACTTCTTGCGTGCAATCACGTACTCACTACCGACTCCCAGAACTTTCTTTGCACATATCCCCCAACCGGGGGATGTCGAAGCTCTGAAGGCTTGTTACAAGTACCACCCCCACAGTTTTCTGGAGCTGTACATGTTGACAAGGAACAAACGTGTGTTGGGCAGATTTCTGCTCAGCACAGCCTTGGCGGGCGGTCCACTGGCGGCATTGCACGCTGCCGAATTCGCAGACGACTTCATTGTTGACCCTACGAGGCTGTCGGCCGGCTCTTTCGATGATGCGAGTGACACCTGGTCAATCGAATCAGGCAGCAATGGTCTGAATCTGCAAACCAGCTCTAATGATCCCGACGTGCCGGGCAGCATCTACATCATACCGCGCGATGTCGAAAACTCGATTGGCATTGATGTGACCTTCAACGCAGAGAGCGATCACATTGGCAGCTCTACTGTGTTTCTCGAGTCTCGCGTGTTCAGCGATGTCGAGTCGCCAGTCAACGATGAAGGCGACTATGAAATGCAGATCACCTACGACCGATACGGAGACAGCACCTATGAAGTCTTCTACTGTCTGTTTCGCCGCATGGAAAACGGCGATGAACAGCCTGTAGCGGACTTTGGCACCGATTTCTGCAACCTGCTGACATCCGGAGACAACGCCGACGGGGTACGCCGATCAATTGATATCTCGAGCGACATCAACGCCGACAGCATCACGATATCGTTTGACGAGGTCTCGCGAACCCTCAGCGTTCCCGGCGACTACTTCCCTGCCACATTCGCCGAAAACAGAATTCAACTGTGGCTGAACCGGGGAAACCTCGGGAGTGCTTCGGCGACCCTGCATGAAATTCGCAACGGTGCCGATACCATCCATCTGGCGAACTCTCCGACGAATTTCACCCGATACCGCCCGCTGTACGAGCTTGATGGCATTCAGCGAACGGCATCGCATGCCAATGGCATCCTCACGCTAACGGCACAGGCTACCGAACTGGATGACGGTAGCAACAGGCTGAGCGTGCAGCAGCCTACGGATTATCTGGAATCGCGCTTTGCGCTCTCCACAGCCACGACACCTGGCACCAATGGCCGGGCGCGCGCCGTTCTGGAAATGGGTGCATACAACGACCTTGCTGATGGCGGCGTGGATGGTCGAACAGGCAATGTAGACGTCTACATGGAGGCAGACGTCCGTGCGAATGGTGAGGCGAGCCTGTACGCCTGCGCAGAACGCATAGACGATGCGAACGGTGACAACCGTACGGGTTTTTACGCCGACGGTAATCGATGCAAGCTGATGCCGGTTCGCCCAGCGCTGGGTGATTTCATGCGTGCCTCGATCGCTTTGGACCGTGAGAATGGAAGTCTTACCTTTCGAGCCAATGAATACGCCGAGGTGTTGCAGCTGGATGGTCCGTTCTTTACGCATACCGATCCGAATGCCCAAATCGTTGCCCGCCCGCGTGATCTGGCCACGGTCGTACTCGATATCGATGAAGTGCGCACCTCGCCCACCGCACTGACAGCAAGCGAGAGCGACAGCGGCGCAACCGTGCCGACACCCTTCCCGCCGATACAGACCGAGATAGCAGCAGCCGATTCGAGCATCCGCTACCCCTACACCACGAATGCAGCGCTCGACTTTGTCGATGATTTTTCCGAAGATACCGGTCAACTGAGTTTCGACCCCTCGGCTGATCGAACAGACGCCGGCATCGCTTTCGTCGATGACAGCCTGCTTATCGAGTCGGTACAAATTGATCCGGACAATTGCTGCGGAGACGGTCGTCTCAGGATCATGGAAGCAACCGATCTTGTGGCAGCACGCGTCAGTCTGAGCAGCGAGTCGCAGATCCCCATCGAGAACGACGCGCATGCCATGATCCGCATCGAAGGCAATTGGTACAACGATACGCAGGACGGTGGCTTCGACGACCGAGGTGGTGACGTCTACGCACAATTGAGGATTCGTGTACAAGGATCGGGCAGACGTGAAGCAAGCTTCTGCTTTGATCGTCAGACCGGCGACGGCAGCAACGACGGGCTGGACATCGTGGATGGTGAAAACTGCGGCACCTTTGATCGCATCCCCGAACTGGATACCGAGTACGACATGTCCATGGCCCTGGACCGTGCAGCGGGAACCATGACCCTGACCTTTGCGGATGAAACCCGGGTCGTCGCACTTGGCAACCCGATTTACACAGCTGCCCGAAACGAACGAGCCATCAATGTTCAACACGAAGGATCATCGGGCCGTGCCGTGGGCCGCATTCACTCGTTGACCACGGAATCGAGCACGATAGACATGGCGGACAATCCGCTTATCGGTCCTTATCGACCTTCCTATTCAACCCAGTATCCAGGTCGAGACGTCACCGTGGTAGACGGTCGCTTGCGCATCACGATGGACTCCGCTCTTGGCGACGGCAACAGCCCGCGATTTGTCTCTAGAAATCCGTCTGAGTATGTATCTGCAGTAGTCGAGGCATCATCGGAATCACGACTCGATGGCGGCCTGGTTGCCATCGGAGTGGGCGGGCACATGTACAACGACATCATGGATGGTGGCCTGGGCACCAACGACGCTGAAGGTGCCGTGTACGCGATAATAAACCTGATCATCAATGACGACGGTGAAAACTACTACGAGTACTGTGCGTTCCGCTCGAACAGCAGTGACTTCAGCGATGCCACCGAGCTGCTGACCGGCGGCGAAACCTGCCCGCGATTCAGTGCAGTTCCAGCGCTCGACACACCGGCGCGCGTCCTCGTGTCCATCGATCGTGATCGTGGTGTGCTTATTTTCGGTGTCGACGATGAAGTCATCGAGTACACCATCACGACCGGAATCTTCACACCCCATGATTACTTCAACGGTGTGCGTGTCCGTGCCGAAGACGGTAGTCGTGTGGTTGGATACGCAGACGATCTCACCTTCACTGACGATGCCATACCGCTGTCCATGTCAAGCACGCGCCTTGGCTACGTTGCCGCAGACGATACCGGTGAGGAGCCTGTTGACGTCGGTGAGCCGACCGGTAGCGGCAGCAGCGGTGGTGGTGGCGGTGGATGCAGCATCGCCAGCGGCAGTGGCGGCCCTGGTGCACCGCTACTGCTAGCGCTTGCGATGTTGATGCTCCGATACCGTCGCTACCTTGGTGCACACGGCATGCGTCGCGCAGCAGAGTAGCGGCAACCGAGGGCGGCGGCTGACGTGGCCGCCGCCCTCGACAGTTCTACCGTTCGCCAGATCCCGACCTGCCGTAGCGCAAGGCATCGCATACACAGGGGGTTGCTGCGCGGACTTATTCGGTGGTGGCACCTCGGCGCGCAATGGGCGGATCCGCCTTCAGCATCGCTCGTACCAGCAGCACGCGCGAGTGTGTCCCGGTCTTGCTCATCAGCCGACCGACCTGCGTCTTCACGGTATCGATGCTCGTGCCGCGGGCATCCGCGATTTCTCGGTTGCCGAGCCCCTGAACGATGAGTTCGGCCACGGCGCGCTCTGCGGCGCTGAGTCCGTAGACGGTAGCGAACGCATCGACGCCGACCTGCGTGGCGCTATCGAGATCGATCAGGTGCACAAAGATCATGCCGTCGTCGGCATCGAGCTCGCGCAGGGCATCGCGCAGCGGCGAGACTTCAAGGAGAACAGGGTCGCCCTCCAGCGTGCGTCGGAACGCCAGCACCGACTCGGCTCGCGTATCGCCGGCAGCGCCGTCGAGTTCCGCCGCCTTCACAGCGGCCGCCATCCGACGTTGGTCGTCGGGGTCGCGGCAACCGAGCCTGCCGCGCGCATCGACGTGTACTCCGTGGCCTGAGTCGAGGATTCGTCGGGCCTCATCATTGGCGAGAATCACGCGCCGCCGCGGGTCCAGTACGCAGATGCCAAGGCCCAGGTGATCGAGCGCCAAGAGCGCGGCCGCGTACCGCTCGCGCAAGCGTCCGAACAGCTGCCCAAGCTCGGACGCCTTCGCCAAGTGTGGCAACAGCGCGTGCATTCCTGCTATCGCGCCGGCAGGAATTTCGGCGAGTACAGCAGGGAATTGGACGACAAAGCTCTCGAAGTAGCGCGGACTATCATTCAATCGAGCGGCGATCTTGCGACCGAGCTTGAAATGCTCGATCAGGAAGCGGCAATCGGGGCGTCTGTCGAGATCGACCCGCTTGCAACCGTAGGCCTCCAGGTCGGTGATGATTCGGCGCGCCGGCAGCGTCAGCAATGTGCGATGCCCTGCTTGGTCGAGCGGCGCGAGATGTTCCAACCAGTAGGCGAGCAGCTCCGGCGTCATGCGCTCGCGTATGGCTCGGCTCACGACATCAACCGAATACGCACCAGGATCAAGGGTGTCCAGGCTCAGGAGCGCAGCAGATCCGGCACCAACGAAAACGGCACTTTGATCGATTACGTCGTGCCACTCGCGAGCGTCCGCGGACGCGCCGTAGATCGCGCCGAGCAAATCGGGGTCCGGAGCGGGTACCTGCACGATCGACACCCGAGGCAGGCGCTCAGGGAGTTGTGATGACGGACGACAGACCTTCGCCCTTGCCAAGCACGCCCTTGCAACCCACCATGAGCCTAGCATTGAACGCGAACTCGGCAAGCCGGGTAGCGATGAGGTGGTTCGATCGACGGAAGGCCCACCACTGCCGATCGAGCGTAGCCACAATAGATGTCAGGTTCGAGACCATTCGGGTTCCTCTGGCGTCAGTGCCAAGATCCGCAGATCCACCTACTTTCGCTCGAGTCTACCCCATCGTCCCGACAGACCGCATCACCCGATCGGGTGATGCGTCTACATTCGAAAAAAAAAGTGTGCGATCAGCGGTACCTAATGACCACTAACCAGTTTTGCGGCCAGACTCGCTTCCCGGATCGTCCACCGTCGAATCCAGCCACACGGGTACAACTCTCCCGGGGCCTGGCGTTCGGGATTTGCGCTACTCAGGCCAGTTCAATACAGACAAGGACAAATTACCGAATGGTTCTATGCAATTGTCTGACGGCTGATATTAATATCAGCCCCAGCTCAAAGGAGATTGCTATGAAATTGGTATACCGCGCACAGCTGATCACAGCTGTAACGATGCTTGCAACCTCCACACTACAAGCCGACCCTACCGTACGCAACGACACCATATCCTGGCCTGACGATGGTTGGTATCAGGTACAGTCGAGCGCAACCTTCGAGTCAATCTGTGAGGGCGGATCATCATGTGTTGTTGAGCCAGGCAGCTATATCGTTATCAATCACACCACCGGTCAACGCTTCACCAATATTACTGTTCCCACCGAATCAACACCCGTAGCCAATGCAGTCGAAGTAGATGGTCGACAGATTTCCTGGCCTGACGATGGTTGGTATCAGGTACAACGCTCCGACAATTACGTCAGCCTATGTGAAGGGAGTCGATCCTGTATTGTTGAGCCAGGTACTTACACGGTTATCAATCACACTACCGGGATGCGTTTTCCGGATATCAGAGTCAACAATGGTGATTCAGATTCCGATAGTAGACCTGATGGCACAGCAACTGTTGAAGTCATCGGCGGAAGAATCAGCTTTCCGGACGATGGGTGGTATCAAGTGCAGTCAGCAACAGACTACGCGAGCATTTGTGAAGGTGGCGACAGTTGTCTTGTCACCCCTGGGGAATACATCGTAATCAATCACACTAGCGGCGTGCGTCAGATAGTCAGTGTGGAGTCACCCGCCACGGTGCCCGTGGCTGGATCCGCAATTAACCCGGACAACTTCCGCTTGGTAATTGGTAGAGCGCTTGACGTGTATTCAGGCAACATCTATGGCGGGTCGGTTTTCGAACAACCCGGATTCAGGGATCTTGAAAGCCTGAGCGCAGAAGAACAGGCCGCATCTGAAGGCACCTATGATTGCACTGACAACGGGCAAGTCGTTGTCAACTACATCAACACAACGCGCGGCGCCGGGCTGGCTTACCAGTTCAATGACTGTCAAGAGCGAACCGTACACGACGGCGGTTTTGAGTCAACAGACATACGTTTTCTTTTCGGATCCATTCAACGTTTTCAGTTTTTCGTTGATCAAGTCGTCGCAGTTGATTTCCGCACGAGCGATCCTGCATCTTCGATCGAGTTTGAAGGCAGTTTCTCTAGAGACGTGGGCTTCTGGTCAGCCGACGAAACCAGTTATACATTGCTCGCACCAAGCGCAACAGGTCGAACAATTTCGAATGGGAACTTTGAGTGGTCTCGCGGCCGAGGCTCATCGGGATCGTTTTTCATCAACTATTCCGGTGGCTTCACCTACCAGGCTCCCCGTTTTCTCAATGGGGAAACCATTGATGTTAGTGCGGATGGACTCAGCACCACCCTTTCACCTTCACAGGCGTTTGCGCTTCAAGGTGATGCTGGATTTCAAGATGCTGAAGCATTCGCAAATGTATACCCCGCTGTCGGTACATTGAGTATCGTTGCCGCAGATAGCAGCCGCGTCACCCTCAATGCGGCAACAGGTGATGAGTCGACCGTGTCGATCTCCGTCACTACTGCAACCGGTACAACTGAATACCTTGATAGCTGGTCAGTTTGGCAGGACGAATTACGCACTGATACGGTAGGCTGGTTTCGGTAACCTGCTTACCTACCTTGGCGGGTCTTTGAGTACGAACGACTTCAAAAGATGCAGTGGCGTCCACCTTGGCGATGTACTTGTGTCAGGACACGTGCCTTCTTGAACAACCTGTCAGCCTACATTTCCAATCGCAGCTCTACCCGCCGACTGTTCTGGAGAAACGCCTCGTTCATGACATCTTCGCTCGCGTTGACCTCGCCGTAACTTTCGACAATGAGACGCGAGCCGTCAATACCTCGAACGCTCAGGAAATCTCTGCATGCCAGGGCTCGTTGCTCTGACAGTTGCCTGTTTAACTCTTCGTTGCCTATTGGATCCGCATACCCGCTGATACGCAGGTTCAACTCGGGATACCGCTCCAGCACAGCTGCGAATTGCTCCAGTACGCTCAGCGCATCCTGAGACAATTCACTACTGGCCTCGGCAAAGAGCACCTCGGCATCCGCCAAGCTGCGAACAGGTGACACCCGCTCCGGCGGCGACCCGCCCTCTGAAAGTGACGTCGGCTGAGAGGGCAAGGCTGTCTCTGCCGGCGAGATAAGCTCCTGAGACTGATCCAGCCCATTGCTCGCACCCGGCACAGTCTCCTCAATGGCGGCCACACGCTCGCTCTCGCCTACATTCTCAGTGCTTGCAGGCTCGTCAACGGTCGCGACGGCAGCCCTGGGACTCGCCTCGATAGACTCCGCATTGTCGTCAATACCGACAGCATCATCTCGCACGTCAACGGGCACGTCAACGGGCACGTCAATAGGCAATTCGGCTGGCACTCGCGCATCGGGCTTCAGCGTCGGCTGTTCGATCACCGTTGTCGGGCTTACCCGAGACCGCGCGGGCGCAGTGTCAGAACCCAGCAGCACATCCGGTCTGGCAGAGCTGGCGACAAGCGACGCCCCCGGGCTCACATCCTGCTGCAAGATCTGTGTCGCTCGATTGTCAAGCTGTTCAGACAGCTGAGCTGCTGTTTTCTCGTCAGAGAGCCTCACCTCAGCCTGAACCATGC
Source organism: uncultured Granulosicoccaceae bacterium (assembly GCA_937922675.1). Taxonomy (GTDB): domain Bacteria; phylum Pseudomonadota; class Gammaproteobacteria; order Granulosicoccales; family Granulosicoccaceae; genus Granulosicoccus. Next base: position 35,500 of record CALAJN010000012.1, on the reverse strand, counting down.
CACTGTCATCAGACCGGGAAGGTGACGTAAACAATGCACCCTTTTCACCAAGGAGGCTGAGTGGCGAAGACTCATCAGCAAGAAACTGCCAGGTCATCGCGCCAAAGAAAAACACCACCAGGAGCGCAATCACGTATTCAACGCGTCGCTCCTTGTCAGGGTTGGCTGCAATTGTTTCAATCATGTTCAGTTTACCGGCCAGGGCATCAGAAAATCACTCTCCGACGTGTGCCGGAGAGTGATCACGGTTCACTTGATTCTGGAAGCCCACTGATCGGCGACTTGCTTGGCCGCATCACGCCCGCCAAATCCAAATGCCAAAGCGGCGGCAACCGCCACGGACCCCAGCGTGAACCCGAACGCCATGTTGACGATATTGTCAGCGAGGCCCATCGCCTTCAAACCCATTGCGAGCACCAAACCGAGGATCGCAAACCTCGCAATATTAGCCAGAGCTGCATTGCTCTTAGACAGGAAGCCGTGAGCGTAGGTGCCAAGAAAGTTACCAAGGACCAGAATGACACCACCGACCAGAATGCCGCCGCCAAATTCCAGCACTCGCCCCATGATGTTGGACAACACGTCAATGTTGAGCTTTTCCACCGCGGCCACCGAAGCGGTCAACATGGCGAAGAACATCACCGCACTACCGACCAGCTTTGTCGGTGTAAAACTGTCTGTAAACAGCCCCTGCAATCCCATTTTTGCAGGCAAGTCATCGATGCTCATACTCTGCAGCAGACCACCAAGGATAGACACAACAAACTTGGCCACGCCGTAGGTGACAAGCAGTATGACGGCAGCAGCGACAATGTTGGGTATGGCGAGCATCAGCTCCTGGATCATGGCTGTCGCCGGTACAGAAATGGCATCGATGTCGAGTATTCCAAGTGCCGCAACGATCATCGGCAGGAGAATTACAGCAAAGACGAACACGCTGGCGAACTTCGAAATCTTGATGTCTTCATTTCCAGTGCGTTGTACAAGTTTCTCATCAACTTGACCCAGCCCCATACCGACAAAATCAGATACAAGTGTGGCTATCGTGTAGCCGATATAGCCAACAATACCCGCACCAATTACGTTAGGGATATAGGCAACAAATTGATTGGCCATTTCCTTGAGCGGATCGAGCACCGACGTCAGTCCAAGCTGACTCAGGACGGCCATCAGTACCAAAAATACAATGATGTAGTAGACGATAGTGACAATCGGCGTCGCCAGATCCAGAGTCGAGCCATCCGATTTTTTACGGTTCAATACTGCGACTTTTCCAAGACTGCCGCGCAGAATCCGCCGGATGAATTTGGCGATCACAAGCCCGACGATCAAGATAATCAGCGCGACCACGATTGGCGCCAAAGTCTCGCCGTATGGCAACACACTCAGCATAGACTCAAGTTTGCTTGCCACACCACTAGTTGTTTCGTTCATATTCCTGCCTTTAAGATTAATCTCGGAGGCGAGTCTAGGAGTCAAAATCTAGTGCAGGTGTGAACCGTTGTGTCTTCTAATCAGCCCCCACACAGACATCTTTACGCGCCACCCTCGCAGACCGGAAGACACCCTGAACCTGGTGGACAGCCAGAACCATAGACCGGCCGGGCCAAAACGCGCAACATCCGCGGTCGGTGCAGCGTGGACAGTGAGGAGGAGCTGCGCAACAGAACCGTGCGCCACACAGTCGGCTGCACATGGTCCAGCTCAATTCGCAGTTTCAGGATTTCAACAGTCAGGGGACCGCGACGCGCGGCGATGTCAGGATTCATGTGGCGATGGTACCGGCTTGTTTGCCAAAACGAAGCCGCGGAAGCGGCTAAATCGCAGACTCGCGGCACTGTGTGTCAGCGTGAGCCTGAACACCACCTGTTCGAGATAACTTTATTGTCAAGGCCATGGATACTGGATCCAGTGCAATGCCCAGGCCTCCTTCCCGCAAGCTTCCCGACACCGAGATCAAAACCGACCATGCTCGACGCGCTCAATGGCGATGCGCACTTCCCGGCCGGGCTCGGAGACGTTAAGTGAAATGCGTGGCCTTCGCGCCAAGACTGTTTAGCAAGGAAGTGGCGTGCTTGCCGCAAATGAAACTGTATATCCCAACAATGTCACGATAGTACGTGACGCCAATATGGTGCGTTCAGGGAAGTTTTAGCGCGTTGCAAATGAGCGTCCTACACACAACAGTCCCTCTGGAAGGACAGTTTTCAGCCAGCATCGCACTGGCTTCCACGCGCAGATATTGCTGTAATTTAATACAGTTATTGCCATTTCATATTGGACAACCACTCCAAACAGCGTAACCTCGACCTTGTCGAGGTGAAGGAGCACTCTGAACATGGAAGCACAAGAGGCCGCACGATGCGAGACGCGCAAAGACTCAGCGCAACATCGAGATGCCCTGGTTTCAGCTGCGCTGAACAAGCGTCGCAAGCGCTCTTCTTCACGCTTACGTGTTGATACTTCCAAGCCGTTTGAGTCGTCCTCCCACAAGGACGACTCGCAATGTGAGCAAGCTACTGATTGCAATGATGGGGGTGTCGCAGCGATTGGGCAGCGTATTCGCACGCTCTCGTTGAATGCAGATCGTGCGCGATCAGAGTTTCTTGACGCTATAGCGCGCTTTGACGAGCTCGAAGGCTGGCGCGCTACAGGGGCACGTAGTTGTGCCGCCTGGATGATGAGCGAGCTAGGGTTATGTCGATCCACCGCTTACCGTGAGTGGAAATGCGCGCGAGAGTTGCGAGAGCTACCGGTCATAGCAGCGCATTTTGCCGAGGGCAAACTGAACTGGTGCAAGGTCCGCGCACTGCTGCGAGTCGCCACGCCCGCTGAGGATCACGCACTTGCACTCCTTGCCGTCGAGAGAAGCGCCGACGAAGTACAGAGCCTGTGCGACGACTACCGCTTTGGCAAGGACCCGGAGTCTGACGCAGAAAGAGATCGCGCACAGCGCGAGAGGCGCTCGGTGACCTACTCCCGGTGTGCAGACGGCTCGCTGGCAATTCACGTGGTGCTACCGCCAGAGGATGGCGCTGTTTTCGTACGCGCGCTGGAGCATCGAGAGGAGAATCTTTCGAGTGGCTCGTCCCTCAGCAAGGACGCGGCCGCGTCACAACAGATACCAGACGCGTCTGACACCGCCCAACAAGAGGCTGCACCGGAAACTCCACCACGAGTCACCGCCACACAGCGCCGCGCCGATGCATTGGTGGCGGTTGCCCATGCCAGTCTAGGGGGCGCATCAGCGAGTTCGGACAACCCGTCTGACGATGGCTCAGGCTTGGGCGCGGCTACAGCAGAGCGCCATATGGTGATCACTCACATCGATGTCGACGCGCTGGTGGCTGCGGAACGTCAGGTAGCCAGCGAGTCCCCGGAATCCAACAAGCCGCTGCCCACACCGTTGCGTGCTGCCATTGCTGGCATCACCGGCGGCAGTATCAGCCCTGCCACGGCACGGCGTCTCGCCTGTCAAGGTTCGCTGGTAACAATGATCATGGAGAACGGCGAACCAATCGCTGTCGGACGCAAACACAGGCTGCATACAGCAGCACAGCGAAGAGCCGTTTTGGCAAGAGACGGCGGTCGTTGCACCTTCCCCGGCTGCGGCTCAACGCGACGTCTGGACGTACACCATATGACACTCTGGAGTGAGGGTGGCGATACCTCAGTGCGCAACGGTGTGACCTTGTGCTCGGCCTGCCACACGCGCGTTCACGACGAGGGTTGGAAGATCACGCGTTTGTCGAACCGAAAATGCTCAGCGCCCGCATACGGTGTCGAGACAGGAGCTCATACGCTACAGGTTGTGAACACACTGGAAAAGCAACGCTGCAGGTTTCATTTTGAAGGCCCGGGGGCAACCGGCCCTGCATATGACACTTCAGCTGAGTCTGGAATTAGATGCGGCAAGCACTCAACAAACAATTGCGCGGAGCCGCGTCAAGCCTACGCACTGGCTCACAGTAAAACACCGCTGGTCTGGCCAAGCGTCCGACGCCGATGATGCACACTGGATGCAACTTCGGGTGCTACGACGAGCTTGAGCCCATAACCTGATTGGACGACAACGCAACGGCTATGGTCGTGCCATGGGCGCTGTCGCATTGCCCTCAGGTGACACCGTTCAGAGCGAGATGAAAAAACTGATCACTGCCGGGCTCGCGCGTCGTGGGTACGGCGTCTCTGAAAACCCTTCAGCGGATACCGAGTTGAGCATCGACATCAACAAGTTCTGGTCATGGTATTCGCCAGGCTTTGCGTCTGTAGGGTTCAATTCCGAAGTGGAGGCGAGTCTTGGATTCACCCGGAGTGGCGCCGAGACCACAACGATCGTGAATGGTACCGGCGCCAATCGAGGTCAGGTCGCAAGCAATGCCAACATTCAGCTGACCTACAAACGCGCTTTTGAAAACTTTCTGATGAACCTGGACACGTTCCTTGATACGTACCTGGAGAACTGACGAATCACTCGCACGTCGAGTGATTGCAACATGCCGCGCGTGACATGCCGCGTGACATGCCGCGCGTGACCGCCTTCTTCAAAACGCTACAGCAAAAGAGCCCCACCATAGGGAAGTACTCGACCACTAGTCAATGTGAGTGACCAAGGTGTTGAGTGACTTGCGCACCTTCGGCAATGGCAACAACCAGTCAGTGTCGGGGTCGCGTTGGCCGAGCGCGATGTAGGCCTGGCGAGCGGCGTGTGCGTAGTTGACCTCAGGTTCGCGACCCACATAGGAAGCCTTGAGATTGTCGTAGTACGCATCGATCGCTGGGAGGTCGCCGCGAAGGTCCTTGTTGAGCTTGACGACTTCGTCGATGCGATCGTCTGTGTAGTCATCCCACGCCGCAAAGACGAGAACATGCGAGCCATCGGTAATTGGCGATTGATCTGATGCTGCGGCGCGAATCTGGCGCTTGGTCTCGCCGTTTGTGATCACGAACAGCTCGAAGGGTTGGGTGCCGCTCGAGGTGGGCGCCATGCGAACGGCCTCCACGATGGCGTCGACCTTGTCTTGTGGCGCTGGAACGTTCTGGTCCATTGCTTTGGCGGCGTAGCGCCAGTGCATCGCTTCGGTGATTGAGCTGTGGGTCATGTGATGGGTGCTTTACGTGTTCAGTTCGTCGAGAAGGGAGTCAGCGGCGAGTCGTCCGAAGGCATTGGCGGCTTGAGGGCCGTCGCCGGATACCAGCTTGCGATCGATGTGGGTCATGCCGTTCGACTTGGTGTTGATGATGTTCACACCGAGGCCGGTGAGGCGCTCACAAAGCCACCAGGGCATGGGGCCAGGCAAGTAGCCAATGCGAGGTGTTTGCTTGTCAACCGAATCGGGGAACACGACCATCTCGTATCCCTCGTAGAGGAAGCCGGCTTCGGCTCGGCCTGCCTTGGCTGCCGGCAGGTCTGCTGCGAGAAGTCCACCTGGACCATGACACAGCGCCAGTGTGTACAGGTCGCGGTCGCGAGCCCAGTGCAGGATCTTGCCGAGGTCGGTATTGTCGGGGAGTCCCAACATGGCGCCGTGGCCGCCGGGCAGAAACACCGCGCAATACGGGGATGTGTCTGTCAGCGACTCGGAAACAAAGTCGGACAATGCCATCGGGCTGTCGAACCGAGGCTTGAGCTCGGCATATAGACCCATGACTGCCTTGTCCTTCTCGGGCATCGCCCACAGCTCGACTTGTACCGGCGCGCCGGTCGGTGTTGCAATGTCGATTTCGAATCCGGCGGCTCGCAGGTGCAGCATCGGTACCAGCATTTCGACCGGATGGTTGCCGGTCGAGAACGCTTTGCCGTTTCCCATAGTCATGGCTTTCTGCTCGGTGCAGACCATGAGAATCTTCAGCGCGCCTTGATATGCGTTGGTGTAGACGTGACCGTCGTAGTCGGTCGTGTCCTTCGTTGCCAGTTTCATTGCAAGCCATGATGGACGGTATGTCCCATCGCTCTCGACCTGGGGTGAGAGGGGATTACGCATGGAGTGATTCCTTTTGTGCTGGCGAGACCGTCGATCTGGGGGTGGCGCGCCAAGTACAGTACCTTCGAGGTAGTAGTATCTACTACGGTACTAATGGGGAAAGTTGAAAAAAATGGCCGATCACCTTTCAACTGCCGTGACCGTCGAGGCTCTGGCAACCTTCACCGGAATGGTCGGCGGCCGCTGGAAGATCGGCATCCTCTACAACCTCGGATGCGACGGCAAGGCTCGCTTCAACGAACTCGCAGAGCGAATGAGCCCGGTCACTCCGACAACATTGACTCGTCAGCTCCGTGAACTCGAACGCGACGGACTGGTGACTCGGACTCAGTTCAACGAGATTCCGCCGCGCGTCGAGTACGACATCACCGACACGGCCCACACGCTGCTTCCGGTGATCGAGGCGATTGCCGCGTGGTGGTGGTAGTTGCGAATGTGGTTTTCCGACAAGTCCGATGGGCTGGAACTCGTCAAGTCAAAAGGCAAGTTGATAGCGCCAGGGTTTGCTGGTTCAAACGGATGTTCGCCCTCACATCGGGTCAGAGAGTTACCGCTGTATTGCACCAGATGTCGCGTCGACCGGCTTTTCTCAAGAAGCCAGCGTAGCGATCTGCTCCGACGCTGTGCGCGGTAGACGCTCGAAAAACCATCAAAGGTAGTGGTACGGTTCTCAGCCATTCGCTCGTGCTCCGCCGGTCGAAGCCATCTATAACTCGTCACGCACAGGAGCAGCGACCGAGCCGACCACGAGATGTTTTCCTTCAGTTGCGGGCGTTTTCAGTCAGGCCACACAAGGTTTCCGATAGCGAAAGGATTCCTTGGCGTCCCGACCTGAACCTGGTACGCCGCGTGTGCGAGTTGCTTAGCGTCCCATCTTGAGCTTCGAATACCGGTTGGCATTCTCGACCAAGGCCTCGGCATCGCTATCCTTGTCGATCATGACAAACGGCCCACCCCACACTTCCTCGACCGGTTCGCCTTTACCATGAGCCACGATACTGTCGGTAACCGCCACACCGCTGTCATCGATCAAGCGTAGTACCGAGGCCGTCAACCAGCCTTCGTTCATCGCGATGATCTCATCACCGGTGCCGCTATCGGGCTGCTGCGCACCCGACAACGCACTGACAAGGGTGGACTTGCCTGCGCCATTGTCTCCGACCAACGCAAGGATATCTCCACGCGTCACCGAAAAGCAGACGGTATCCAGTGCATTGAAACCACCGAAACTCTTGCAAAGATCCGTGACACGAAGAACGTCTCGATCGGCGACGACTCCTGCTAATGCATTCATTCACGCCTCTGTGCGACGTGCGCGCCGCCTGCGACTAGTGTCTGCATCGAGCCTTTGCGCGTACCGCTACTGCGTGTAGTCGGGATAAACAGCGAGTTAGCGTATGTAGAGAGCAACACATATCAACATCACGGGTGAATTTGTTTCTCGTAACTCGACCTTTGGACATGCGCAACGAGCGAGTCGATATGTTCGCTGCTTCGATCATTGATCCCGATCTCAACGCAGCGGAAGAAATTTCGCGACCTCTTGCACTTTGATCACCAGTGTCGGTACGATAGTTTTCAGCCGATATTTCTCGGCGATCACCTGACGGAGCCATATGAACAGGATCTTCCAGCCGGCCGTAACCGCTCGTCTGCGTTTTTCGTGTCTATCACTTGCTGTCGCGGCGTGTCTCGGCGTCTCGGCGCCGGCAACGGCACAGGACACGCATCGCCCGGAATGCTTTGCCGCCGCACCGGACAGTACCGTGATCCAGCGTGAGGCAAAGGAAGGGCCCTACAAGATCGCCTTCGTCAATGGTTTCGCAGGCAATGACTGGCGCATCGCTGCAATACAAGCATCCAAGGCTTGGGCGGCGCGTCCGGAAAATGCCGCGAAGATCGAGGAGTTCAAGGTGGTTTCCGTCGGTAATGACAGCGCAGCGCAGATCGCCGCCATCGACAACTTCATCGCGGCGGGTTTCGATGCCATCACGTTCATTGCGGTCAACCCCACTGCCTTCGAACCTGTGATTCGACGTGCCGAGCGTGCGGGTGTCGTGCTTGTACCTTTTGACAATGTGCTCGATACCGACAAGGTCGTGCAGATCAATGAAAGTCAGTTCGAGCTCGGGCGACTGAAGGCACAGGCGGTCATGGACGCGCTTGGCGGCTCTGCAGAGAAGATACTGATGGTTGATGGGCTACCTGGCAACTCGACGGATCGGGATCGTCGCGCCGGCATGATGTCGGTGCTCGATCAGGTCGAGGGTCTGGAGATCGTGCAGGTCACCGGCAACTGGGACACGGGTACCAGCCAGAAGGTCGTTGCCGATGCGCTTGCTACACACGGGCAGTTTGATGGCGTGGTATCGCAACACGGTGGTGCCGGCACCATCAACGCGATGCTCGCGGCCGATCACCCGATCGTGCCGATGGGGCTCGACGCTGAAAACGGTGTGCGCATGCTGATCGACGAGCATGACATCCCGGGCATTTCAGCCGCTCAGGCGCCGGCCATGTCGGCAATCGCGCTGGAGGCAGCAGTTGAATTGCTCGCCGGTAACGCGCTGCCTCAAACCGTTTTCCTGCCGATACCGCAGGTCGCCAATGCGGACATTGAGGCAGGGGTACACTACTTTCCAGAGCTACCCAAGTCCTTCAACACAGGCACCGGCTTCCCCGACTGCTTTGCGCCATTCACGCCGGAAGAACTGCTGGGGCAGTCTCCCGACAACAGCTGAATGCCACACGACGTGGTGACGCCGTCCGGGACTGCGCCCATCGTCGAGCTCAGGGGTGCCTCGCGGCACTACGGGCCTGTGGTTGCGCTGTCGGAAGTGGATTTTGCCTGCCATGCAGGCGAGATCCACGCCGTACTTGGTGAAAATGGGGCCGGGAAGTCCACGTTGATGAAGCTTGTCGCCGGGGTCGTTCAGCCGGAGCCTGGCGAAGTGCGTGTCGACGGTCATCCCGTGCGCCTGTCCAGCCCGCGAGTAGCGCTAGAGCATGGCATCGTCTGCATGTTCCAGGAGCTTTCGCTCGCACCGGATCTGTCGGTACGCGATAACGTATTGTTGGGCGCGCGTTCGACGGGTCTCGGATTCTTCTCCTACCGGCGCATGCATGACGTGCGCGCACTGCTCGATCGAATCGGTGGCGAAAGTATTCGCCTGACGGCTCGCGTGCGTGATCTGACACTGCCAGATCGCCAGCTCGTGGAGATCGTCAAGGCACTGTACCGGGAGCCGCGCCTGTTGATTCTCGACGAGGCGACGTCTGCCCTTAATGCAAGTGTGGTCGAGCGAGTGTTTACTCTGCTGAGGGAGCGACGGGATGCGGGGCTTGGCGTGTTGTTCATCTCACACCGCTTTCACGAGGTCGAAGCTCTGGCTGATCGCATCAGCGTGTTTCGCAATGGCCGACACGTGGAGACCTTCGACAACGGCCGCTACGATTACGGCGACATCATCCAACGCATGGTCGGTCAGTCCATTGATGAGCTGTTTCCACCCAAGGCATCGGTAGATGAGGTGCCGGGCGAGGTCGTGCTGGCGGTCGATGGTTTGACATGGAACGGTCGTCTGCACGACCTGTGCTTTAACGTGCGGGCAGGCGACATCATCGGAATAGGAGGGCTCGATGGTCAGGGGCAGATCACTCTGCTGCAAGCGCTCTTCGGTGTGCTGCGCCGTGTCGACGGTGCGGTGAAGATCGGTGAGCGCGTGCTCGCACCGGAGAACCCCCGGATCGCCAAGCAAAGCAGTACCGGGCTCGCTCTCGTTCCGGAGGACCGAAAGACCGAAGGTCTGATACCGCACCTGTCGATCGCGGCCAATCTTGAACTCGCACAGCTTGGCCACGATGGCCCGGGTGACGCCGACTTTGAAGCGCTCGCGGCGGAGCTTGAACTGAAGTGTGCCTCCTTCGCTCAGCCCGCTGCGGCGCTCTCTGGTGGTAACCAGCAGAAAGTCGCCCTGATGAAGTGGCTGGCGTTGTCGCCACGCTGCCTGTTGCTCGCGGATCCGACACGCGGTATCGACGTGCGCACCAAGACACAGATCTATGCGCTGCTACGACGACTGGCTTCCCAGGGTGTCGCGGTGGTGCTGTTGAGCACCGACCATGAGGAGCTCGTACATCTGTGCGACCGGGTGCATGTGTTCTACGACGGTCGTATCGTGTCCACGCTTGCCGGTGAGGAATTGACATCCGAGGCCGTCGTGAGTGCGTCGCTCGATTCGGGGGCCGCCGCGTGAACCTGCCGAAGCCGGGTAATCCACGGGAGCTGCTTGCTCTCGTGTGCCTTGTCGGCATGGTGGCGCTGTATTTCGGTACACACCCGAGTGGGCCGACGACCTATGTGATGACCATCTGGGCCAACCAAGCAACGATACTCGCACTGGTGGCAATCGCTCAATTCTTTGCGGTGCTGGTGCGCGGTCTGGACCTGTCGGTGGGCGCGATCGTCGCGCTGTCCAACGTGGTTGCGTCACATCTGCTATCCGGCAGCGCGTTTGAAATTGCGTACGGGACGCTTGCCGTGCTCGTGGTCGCGACCATCTGCGGCCTGGTGAATGGACTGCTGATCGTGTTCGGTCGTCTGCAGCCGATCGTCGCGACGCTCGCCACCAGTGCCGTGTTTGGTGGCATCGCGCTCTTGTTGCGGCCAACGCCGGGTGGGACGGTTGACTACGACTATGCCGATGCGATGACGCTGGACGTCGCGGGTGTGCCGACCGCCCTGATTCTGATGCTTGTTATTGTCCTCGGTTTCTGGCTACCGCTGCGACGTACGGGTTTCGGACTGTCGCTGTATGCCATCGGCTCGGCGGGAGAGGCGGCCTGGCAGTCCGGTACGCCAGTTGCCGGCGTCCGGATAGGTGCGTTTGTGCTGGCGGGATTCTTTGCAGGTCTTGCCGGACTCTTCGTCAGCTTTGTCACGACGACAGGAGATGCGGGCATCGCACCGACCTATACATTGAACTCCATTGCGGCGATCGTGCTTGGTGGCGTCGCCTTGCGCGGCGGCGTCGGCTCGCTGTTCGGTGCCATCATCGGAGCGTTCATACTGAAGACCATCGCAGCGCTGATGTTCTTCTCCGGCTTGCCGCCGCTCGCGCAACCCTTCGTCGAAGGCTTGATACTGGCGCTGGCCATCGCCATCGGTAGTATCGATGTGCTGCGCATGCGACATCGACTCGAGGTCTTCGATAGATGAGGATCGATATCGATGCACTGGTTCCCTGGGTAGGTTCACTCGTCGTCGTACTGTTGGGCTCGTTGGTGTTTCCGAACTTTCTGAGTCTCGACTACCTTCTGACGCAAGCGCAGATCGCTTCGTTTCTCGGTGTGCTTGCCGCAGGCGCGATGGTCGTCATATTGCTCGGGCACATCGACCTGTCTGTTCCCTGGACACTTGGCTGGGCAGCCATTGTGTCGACAACACTTGTCGGCACGGGTCACCCGGTACTGGAAGCGATCGCGATACCTGCAGCATTGTGTACAGGGGCCATTATCGGAGTAGTCAACGGTATCGGTGTCGCCGTCTTTCGAATCCCATCGATGGTATGGACGCTCGCGGTCAATGCCATGTTGCTTGGTACCTCGGTACTGTTTACCGGCGGGTTCAATCCACGCGGTGAGGCGTCGCCTCTGATGCGTGCTCTCGCCTCCGGTGACAAGCTCGGATTACCGAATGCCCTTTGGGTCTGGCTCATGCTGTCGGTAGCGCTTGTCTGGCTACTGCGAAGGACGGCCTTCGGTCGCTACCTTGTCGCCATCGGTCTTTCCGAGAAGGCCACCTGGCTATCCGGTGTTGGTACCCCTCGAATCGTGTTCGGTGCCTTCATCGTGGCCGGACTGTGCTCGGCCTTGGGTGGCGTGCTGTTGGCGGGCTACGCGAATCAGGCCTACCAGTCCATGGGCGATCCTTACCTGATGCCGGTCATTGCGGCGGTCGTCATCGGTGGCACGTCCATCCTCGGTGGGCGTGGTAGCTACCTCGGCACCGTCGGTGGCGCATTATTCATCACGCTGCTGACCTCGGTGCTGTCGGTCATGCAGTTCGGCGAGGCCTGGCGACAGATCATTTTCGGCGGCATCATTATTCTCATGCTGCTGGTACAGAATTTCAGACGCGGAGTGCAGGCATGATCAGGATTCACAAGGACCATCCCGAGTTGGCTGATTGTCTAGACCCGCAGGTGATACCAGAGGTCATTGCGAGCGGCTACACCTGGACCGAAGGGCCGGTGTGGTGGCACGACGCACTCTACTTCAACGACATTCCGTCAAAGCGTCTGCTGCGATGGCGGGAAAGCGCGGGTGTCGATGTGGTACTGGCTGATACCGATTTTGCCAATGGCAATACGCTTGATGCTGCCGGGCGGATGATTTCCTGTGAGCATGGTGGTCGGCGAGTTGTCGTTCGGGAGGATCCGGATGATCCTTTGGTCACGGAAGTACTTGCAACCCATGTCGACGGCAAACGACTGAACTCACCGAACGATGTCATTGTCAGGAGTGATGGCACGATCTGGTTTACCGACCCGCCTTACGGCATCAATTCCGATGCCGAGGGCTATGCAGCCGAAAGCGAAATTGGTAGTGCCGACGTTTATTGCATCACGACGGATGGCAACGTCTTGCGTGTCGCCGACGACTTCGACAAACCCAACGGTCTCGCGTTCTCCCCGGATGAGTCTCTTTTGTACATTGCCGATTCAGGTGCGATACAGGGTGCAAGCTTTCCCGGTATCGACCTCGATCGTCCGCACCACATTCGCGTGTTCGAGGTTGACGGCACGACCTTGACTGGCGGTGCCGTATTTGCAGAGATCAGTCCGGGTGTGCCCGACGGCCTGCGCGTCGATCGTGAGGGACGCGTTTGGACGAGCGCAGGCGATGGTGTCCACATCTACCAGGCAGACGGGCTGCGGCTGGGCCGGGTAGAGCTGCCAGATGCAACGGCCAACTGCTGTTTCGGTGGCATGGATGGCAGCACCTTGTTCGTGACGTCGTCGGGACAGGTATATCGGATCGAGACCCGCACCGCAGGATGTATCTCCTGAGTGAGGCGACAGACGGGCCCGATTCATCAACCTCGATCTTGAGGACACTTGTTGGCATTCACATCATTGTGCGATCCGCGGGGATGTTGTCCCGGTCTTGATCGACATCGGATGGCTGGGATAACGGTATGAACCGGAACGGCGTCACCGTCTAGGCACCGGATTAATGTTGGCAGCGGCCTGATATTGCCGCGTGGACGAGCACGCACGCCAAGCATCTTGACGATGCGGAAGGCGACTGATCGGGCACACCGCAGCGCTGCTGCGGCGCAACAGCGGCCGCGTCACGTTGGCCACTGTCGCGCCTTTCATGCCGGCACTACTTTCGTGCCTGCTCTAGGAGGCTGGCGGCTCCTCGGTCAATTGCTCAGCCGTCCAGGTGAAGATCTCGGCATCGCGTTGCGTCAGCGCAAACTCGAATCCCTGCGTGCGCTCCTGAAGCTTGACAGCGCGTTCACTGTCACCTGCAACATCGACCGCGATCCACGTGCTCTCACCCTCGGCGGGTGCAGTCACCACCCGCAGCGTGACGTGCGTGCCGTCATCCAATGTCGCGATCAGTGCAGCGCCTTCGACGTTGGATTCGTTCTCGCTGTGAGCGCGGACGTCGGCAAAGTCCAGCGATTGCCACAGACCTTCAACACGATTGAGTTTTTCGTCCGTGATGGACTCACTCGGCAGCAACTCATCGCCAAGTACCGGCACGCCCTCTGCAACTTTCAATGGCACGTCTACCGCATCTGCGGTGTTCAGTGTCATGGTGGCCAGCGTGTCGACCTCTATGTTCAACAGCGCCGTATCAAACCACGCAGCGCGTCGAGTCGGTGCATCAATGCGGGCTTGCGCCAGCCAGGTGTCTGCCTCCCCGCCCCGCCGCAGGTACTGACCCCCGGTCACACCGCCGAGCGTAAAGTCGCGTCTTCCGGCGATGACGTTTGCCAGTTCGTTGCCCGATTCATCGAACAGCACGACCTGTTGTCCCGAGCCTGAACCGGTGCCTGAGTCGGTGCCCGCCGCAGCGTCCGGATCAGCAAGCAGCAAGTCAGCGTGACGCAGGGGATCACGGGTCTTGGCCTCGGCAATTTCTGCCAGGGCCATGCCGCTCACCAGTTCCCTGAGCGGCTCGGGGTTGATCGGGTAGCCTGAGGCAGCGTCGATAAAGCGGCCGTCCTCGCGCGTTAGTTCCATCTCGAAGTCATTGTCACGGATGGTGACCCGCGCGACGTCTGCAGCCGTTGACTCCAGGCTCGGGAACACGCGCTCACCTGACAATGCGAACGCAGGCGTTGAGTGGCCCGTCAACAAGCTACCGGCGGCAGCAAGCAGGGAGACACCTGTGATGCTTGCGAGAATGAGAAAAGGCTTCTGTCTCATGGTGTTAGTCTCCTTGTGAAGGATGGCGTTGATCGTCGACATCCGAGAGCGTGGGTAGTGGTCGCTTTGGACGACGCAAGGCGAAGAACAAGGCCATAACGGCAGCCAGAAAAGGCACGATGCCAACATTCAGTGTCGTGACGCCGGCTTGCAGCGCCTCAACGTCGCTGCGCAAGTCGTACTGCACCTGCCGAAGTTCTGCCCGAGCGGCCAGCAAGTCTGCGCGCAGGTTTTCGGACTCCGCCACCATCTCGGCGTTGAACAGTACCGCGCCTTTGCCCGGATCCTGTTTGTTGCTTGCGGGCGCCAATTCCCGAAGAGCAGACTCGGTTTCGGCGATGCGATCAAGCAGCGCTTGCTCGGTTGCGCGATAATGCAACTCTGCTTCCCGCTCCATCGACTCGATTCGCGTTAGCGGTCGCCAGTCGACTGCGCGGCCGCGCAAGTCGGCGAGCGCCGTACCGCCGGCCATTTGCTCAACCGCGTTCAACAAGAAGTCCCCATTGTTGGCAAAGGCCTGTGGTACCTGCGTGCCGAACACGCGCCGTTGCTGTATCCAATTGCGGTCGTGCAACAGGTCAGCATCACCACTGAGCAGTACGTTGGCGTCGGACACTTCAGCCAGATGCTCCTCGGACCACTCGGACCCCTCTGGCTTGCCGTCGGGGAAGGCCGACTTCAGCGCACCGCTCACGCGGGCAATGGCGACCGGTGCCTGATCAGGTCGTGTGCCGTTTGCCATCAGCGCTCGTGGGTCAGCGAACGGATCCGCGGCATCGCTCGATGATGCGAGAACCGCATCGGGCGACAGTGTCGCCAAGGGTGTGAGCGCAGGTCCCTCGTCATCGCTGGTGAAGTGACCGGCCGTGGTCAAGACCACCGCTGAGAGGTTGGCAAGCGCTGGCGTCTCTTGATCCAGCGCTTGGGCGTCGAGTCGCAACCATGCGGGGTTACCGACCTGTGTGTCTCGTCCACCCACACGCCGTGTCGTGGTGAGGGCGTAGCGTGGATCAGCGATAGCGACGCTCGTGTCGAAGTTGATGCCCCAACCGTCCAGCAAGGGTTCAAGGTCCGAGGCCGTATCCTGCGCCGGTGCGCCCTGCGGGCCGGCTTGCGTCTCGGCATGCGGATCGAGGAAGACCATCAGGGCACCACCGCCCATGACCCATTGATCGAGCGCATACAGACTTGCATCGCTCAGCCCTTGCGGATGAGCCACAGCGACCACACGCGTGCCGTCGGGAAACTCGTTGATGTCTCCAGACAGCAAATCAACCTCATACAACTCTTGCAGCAGCGCAAGGCTTTGCTGTGGCGCTCCACCGCTGGCGGGCCCCCCTGACAAGCCAAGCCCATCGAGTAATGCAAGTCGTGGTTTCTCTGACTGCCCAAGTTCTGCAACGACGCGCGTCAGGTCGTACTCCAGCCACGCCTCACGCTCTGGTGAGAAGACCGGTATGTTGGCGCGCCCGTCGGTTGAGTTGGTGGCCGCCAGCCCGAAGAACATCGGTTCTGCGGCGCCCGCCAGGGCAATACGATTGATGCCGAAGCCTACCGCGCGATCCTCTTCATCAGAGAAGGGTTCCGGGCTGACAATCTCCAGTGAAATGTTGTCCGAAAGATCATCGTAGGTTTCGAGCAGGCCGCGCACCCTGTCCGCATAGGATGACAACTGAGGCGCAGCCTCGGTCAACGCGTCGGACAAGTAAAAGCGAAGATGCAGCGGTTCATCCAGATTGCCGAGTAGCGATCGGGTGCCGTCGGACAAGGTCCATACCTGACTTTGCGTGACATCAGCACGTACGCCATCAAGCGCACGTGTCGCCAGCACGTTCAGAGATAGAAACGTCAGGGTACAAAGGGCAATTGAAGTGCCGATGAGCCGCCGGCGCGGCTGTCGGCTGACCCATTGGGTCAGTGCAGTTATCCGTTCCATTGTCATTGAGCCTTCTTGAGTTCGATCAGAAAAGTGTTGATGCAGAGAGCCAGCACGATGAGCGAGCTGAAGAAAAACATCGTCGGCAATTCGATCACGCCTTGCGTGAACCGCTGGAAGTGCTCGAGCACCGACAGCGCCGCAATTCCCTCGGTCAACCAGTAAGGCGCCCAACCGCGTACTGCACCCAGCACGAGTTCAAGCCCCGCGGTTACCAGCAGGAAGGTTGTGATGGCCGCGGCGATAAACGCAATGACCGGGTTCTTTGTCAGTGTCGATACACTCGCGGCGATTGCGAGGAAGGCGCCGGCCATCAGAAATGTGCCGAGGTAGCCTGCTGCAATCACGCCGTTGTCGGGGCTGCCCAACCAGTTGACGGTCAACCACATGGGCATGGTCATCAGGATGGCCACACCGGTAAATGCCCATCCCGCCAGGAATTTACCCACGACGATCGTCCACGGCTGTACCGGCATCGTCATCAGCAGCTCGATGGTGCCCAGCCGACGTTCATCAGCCCACAGGCGCATGCCGATAGCCGGAAGCAGTATCAGAAACAGCCACGGCATCCAGGTGAAGAACGCTGTCAAATCCGCGCTGCCGCGCGCGAAGAATCCGGAGACAAAAAAGGTCATTGCACCGGAGAGAGCCAGAAAGACGACCAGAAAGATGGCCGCAAGGGGTGTCGCAAAGTAGGCACGGAATTCACGGCCAAATACGACGCCCACTGAACAGAGCGCAGTAGTCATGATTTCAGTCCTGTGTGAAGGTCAGTGAATGCGTGTGGTGACGTTTCTGAATACGTCTTCGAGGCGTGGCCGCCAGACACCGACTTCTTCGATGGGGAGTTGGGTGTCTTTCAGGCGGCTGGCAAGATCGGCCGTATCGGTCGGTTGATCCTTGTATCTGAGCAGCACGCGGGTGGAGCCATTGACGCGTTCCATGACTTCCAGCTCCGCGCCGTCGACGATGGGTCTGATTTTCTCGATGACCGAGTCTTGCTCGGGTGAGTTGACCCGCACATGGATGGCATGGCCTTCGTTGTCGCGCTTGAGTAGTTCATGTGGCGTCTCGTCAGCGACCACACGACCACGCGCGATGATGACAGCGCGAGTACAGATGGCCTCGACCTCTTCAAGAATATGTGTGGAAATGATGATCGACTTGTCTGCCGCAATCTCGCGGATCAGGTTGCGCATCTCGTACTTCTGGTTGGGATCCAGTCCATCGGTGGGCTCATCGAGCACCAGCAACTCCGGATCGTGCAAGAGGGCCTGTGCGATGCCGACGCGTCGCCTGTAGCCTTTGGACAATGTGTCGATAGGGCGCGACCAGACGTCGGCCAGGCGCACGCGCTCTGCCATGAACGCGAGTCGGTCGCGTAGCCTGGCGCCGCGAAGGCCGCGCATCTTGCCGCAGAATGTCAAGAAATCTGCCACGGGCATATCGCCGTAGGCCGGTGCGCCCTCCGGCAGATAGCCGAGTTTCGATTTGGCAGCGATGGGGTCACGCCAGATGTCGTGACCGTCGATCTCTGCTGTGCCCGAATCCGGTTCGAGAAAACCGGTGAGCATCTTCATGGTTGTCGATTTGCCTGCTCCGTTCGGACCGAGGAACCCGACGACTTCTCCTCGATCCACATCGAGTGAGACGCCATCGACCGCGGTCATGTCACCGAAGCTTTTCTTAAGCTCGTTCGCTTTGACATGCATGGTTACTGATCGTCCAGTGAGTCCAAGGTGTTCCGTACTGAGACAACAAGTCACGGACTGGATAATCCCAGCAACGGGTTTGTGGCAGAGGTATATGAGCCTTGAAAATCAGATTCAAGAGGCTGAAAGCGCCACATTGAAAAATGTTAATCTTTGGGGTCACGTGTGCATTGTGCGGACCACACGTGGAATCAAGGCGGCGAGCTCAGTGCGCCTGAACAGTGAGAGGTCCTACTCGTTGAGCAGCAACTCCGCCATGTCATCAAGCTGACGCTTGACGCTCTGCCACTGTGGCATCGCACGGCTGAGCAGCGTGTAGAAGCGCTCGCTGTGGTTGTGTTCCTGCAGGTGACACAACTCGTGGAGTATCACGTAGTCAATGCACTCACGTGGGGCCTTGACCAGATGCGGGTTGAGCATCACCGTGCCGCGCGCCGAACAGCTTCCCCATTGCTTTGTCATCGGCAGAATGCGGTAGTCGGGCACTGACGCTGCCCACGGCGTCTGTGGAATCAGGGCGTGCAACCGCGCCTCAAACACATGCTGCGCGCGCCGCAGGTACCACTGCTGCACCAGTGCCTTGACCCGCTCGGTGCGCTCGCGCGCCGGGGCCAGCACCACAACCAGTTTGCCTCGCGCCATCCTGACGCTGGGTGTAGCCCCAGGCTGTTCCAGTACCTTCAGCACGTGGCGGCGCCCGAGGTAGAACTGCATCTCACCGCTGACGTAGAACCGCTGCTGCACATGCTCCTGCTGCCGTCTGAAGCTCTGCAGGTTGTCGTGTATCCACTTGGCGCGTTTCATCACCGCATCGTGGATGTCATGCCCCGTTGCGTCGTCCGGAGCGTTGACGACTACTTGCGTGTTCAGTACTTGCGTGTCCAGGGGGATGCTGATGCGTATCCTGCGGCGCTTGCCAGGCTCGGGCACCTCTCGCTTGACGCGGTAGGTGATGTGTTCCTCGCCATAGATGAAGCCGTAGATCTCCCTCCCCTCGCTGGGTGCTGTGTCGCATTCAGCCATCAGTGCCTGTGCCCGGAGAGCCCTAGCCGCGTGATCTGCACGACCTCGTCGATGAGGGTTTTTGCCGTCTCGAGCCCTGTGTCTTCAAACAGCTGAGGTAGCAGTTGCTGGCGTATCTGGTTCTCGATTTCCTGCGGGTTGATGGAAAACTCGGCAACCGACTTTCTCACCACATCGTCTATCTGTACGGCGTGCTCAAAACAGCGCTCCTCACTTAGTGGCGGCGGTTCGCCCAGCTGCATCAACAGCAGTCCGTAGTAGGCCTGCACATGCCGCTGCTTGCCAGGCTCAAGTGCTTTGAGTCTGTCGTTGGGCAGATGGGGTATATGCCTTTGGTCGAGCTGTTGCTCGAAGTCGTTGAACAACAGGTACTGCTTCACGGGTGCATCGAACAGGGCCTTGGCCTTCTCAATGGCGTCCTGCAGAAGCCGTGAAAAATAGGCCTGTGCGTAGGGGTCGTCTGCCAGGTCCTGCTCTATCTTGCGGGTGGCGCGACCTGTGATGCGATCGCGGCGATTGCGCGCCTCGGTATCGCTCAGCTCTTCATCCGGGCTTGCGTTCTTGCCGAGATTGCTGACCAGATAGGCGCCCTCGGGCTCCTGGATGGCAACGCCGCCAATGTGCTTGTCCAGCAGCTTGCCAATGCTGTCGGCGTATTCATCGAAGTCCACGGTTTCCTCGGCATCCTCACGCACCTGTTGACGCAGTTGCGTCATCATCTTCAAGGTGTCCTTGTAGCGCTGACGCTTGTCGTCGAAGCTGTTGTCATCAAAGTACGTAGCGGACTGCAGAGCCACCTTCATGCAGTTGGCGAAGGCGGTCAGGGCATCGTAGAAGTCGTTGCGTGCCTTGAGGTTGAGGTCTGTCAGTTGCCCATCAATGGTCTCGATGCGCGGGCTCAAGACCTGGCGCAGTGCGGGACCGTCCTGCTTGTTGTGCACCGAAGCAAAAAAGGCCCAGAGGTCCTTGTAGAGGCCAGGCAATTTCTTGTATTCGGTTTGCATCGCGCTGTACAGGCCTTCAAGGTCGTCGATATCGAAGCCTGCCTGGGTGCGTTCGGCCAGATCCTGATAATTGCTGATGGTGGCGTCCAGCTCCTTGAGGATGCCGCGGTAGTCGATCAGGTAGCCGAACTGCTTCTTGCTGTGCAAACGATTCACGCGCGCAATCGCTTGCAGCAGGTTGTGCTGCTTGAGGGGCTTGTCGATATAGAGCACGGTGTTGCGTGGCTCATCAAAGCCTGTGAGCAACTTGTCCACAACAATCATCAGGTCCGGCCCGTCATCGGTTGCGAACTCGGCAACGATGCGTTTGGTGTACTTCTTCTCATCCTCCGAGCCGACGGTATTCTTCCACCAGTTCTGCACCGCATCACGGCTTTCGGTGTCGATGTCGTCGTGGCCCTCGCGTGTGTCCGGTGAGGACATGGCTACCACCGAGCTGACCTTGCCGATGGCGTCCAGCAATCGCTTGTAGGTTACAGCCGATGCCTTGGAGTCGCAGGCGAGCTGGCCCTTGAGCCCCGAGTGCTTGAAGTTCTGGAAGTGATCGGAGATGTCGTGGGCGATCAACTCAAGGCGTCCCTCCGTGCGATAGATCTGCCCTTGCTGCGAGAACTTGCGCTTGAGGTCACCGCGTTGCTTGTCGGTGAGTTTGTCGGTGAAGCGATCGAACCAGGCGTCGATGGCCTGATCGTTGGTGCTGAGCACCGGGATGCGTTCCTCGTAGAGCAGAGGTGTGACCGTACCGTCCTGCACCGCCTGCTGCATGGTGTAGGAGTGGATGATGCTGCCGAACTTGTTCTCGGTCTTGTCGTCCTTGAGCAGGGGTGTGCCGGTAAAGGCCACAAAAGCTGCCTTTGGCAGCGCCTGCTTCATGCGGATACTGTTCTCACCACCCTGGCTGCGATGCCCTTCATCAATGAGCACCACGATGTCGGGGCTGTCGTTGTAGCACGCAGGCTGACGGATTGCGGTACCAAACTTGTTGATGATGGAGAAAATGATGCGTTCGGTACCGCGACCGATCTGCTCGGCAAGACGCTTGCCTGTGGTGGCAACAACGCTGGATCTCTCTTTCTCGGTGAAGGCGCCGCCGGCAACAAAGGTTCTCGCCAACTGTTCTTCCAGGTCCACGCGGTCCGTGACTACAACAACACGGCAGGTGGACATTGCCTCCAGCAAGATCAAGGCTTGCGACAGAAACATCATGGTGAACGACTTGCCGGAGCCTGTGGTGTGCCAGAACACACCGCCACGGCGCGCACCGTTTTCATCAAAGGAGGTTGTGCGCTCAAGCAACGCCTTGATACCAAACACTTGCTGATAGCGCGCGACAATGCGACCAATGCGCTGATCGAACAAGGTGTACAGACGCGTCATGTCCAGCAGTCGGTCCGGGCGCAACAGCGAGACGATCAGCCGATCCTGATCGGTGACGATGCGATCACCACCCGCGACAAGTTCAGCGTATTCCTCTCTGCTGCGTGCAGGCCTGTGCGCGAACAGCGCCGACATCTGCGCATCGTTGAGTGCTGCGTTTTTCAGGCGCAGAAACTCTGCATCGCCAATCTCTTCTTCCTTCCAGGTGGCCCAGAAGGTCTCTTTTGTGCCGCAGGTACCGTAGCGCCCTTCATGGCCGTTGATCGACAACAGCAACTGGCTGTGCGCAAACAGATGCGGGATTTCATCCGACTTCTGATTGCGGATGTTCTGCGAAATGCCTTCACCCAGTGTGGGCTTGCCGCTCTGGGATGAATCCGGGCGCTTGGCTTCAATCACCACCCAGGGCAGGCCATTGACGAAGCAGACGATATCCGGGATGCGCTTGCCCGTTCCCTGGGCATTGTCCACCTCCATTTCCTCGGTGAAGTGAAAGCGGTTCTGTTCAGGCTCGGCCCAGTTGATGATGGGTATGGTGGGGCTGGTTCTCTTGCCATCGACAAACTGCGTTACCCCCACACCGTGCGCCAGCGCGACGTGGTGCTTCTGGTTTGCAGCGCGCAACCCCTCGTTAAGGGCCGGGTGTGAGAGCTCGTGCACGAGCTTGTCGATTGACGCGTCCGACAAGGTGCACTGCTGCCCTTGATGGAAAAAGGTCCTCTTTGCCAATACCTCACGCAGAACCGACGGCAGGATCACGGTAGAGCGACTGCCGCGCATCTTCAGGCATTGCTCTGGAGGGATGAATTCGTAGCCCAGTTGCGACAACAGCGCGAGCGCAGGGATCTTTGCGCTGTGTTCCTCGTTGAAGTTGGCTATAGCGTCAGTCACGTTGGGTCTCATCCGTCAGTGCCCGCAAGGCGTCTATGTTAGCGCGCTCACCTTCGGCTTCCTTCAGCTTGCGCTGGCGGCTTGCGTAGTCATCAAAGGCCGCTCGTGCCTTTTCGTCGGCGGCTTGCTTGCTCATGGAGCCTGCATCAGCAAGTACGTCGCGATCATTGAATCGCAGGAACTCATCGAGCTTGTTCTGCCAATCTTTCAGGAACACCTGCTTGCGTCGCAGCGCCTGATCTTCTGCAAAGTCCAGCCACATGGACACAATGCGGTTGAGCGCCGCAATCTCATCCGCTTTCAGGTAGTTCTTCGCAATGGTGACATCGCTCTTTCTCACCTCATCGCTCTTGAAGCTCGTCAAGCCCACGTTCGGCTTGCCCGCATCCACGCGCTGCGCGATCAACTCTGCAGCGGTCAAGCCCGTGCTGGCGAAATGCAGCTTGTTCTGGATGATTCTGAAGAAGTGCGCGGTGTCCGCATCCTTCGGTGCGTAGTCCGCCGCCATGCTGAAGATATCCCGAACCCGCAGATACATCCGGCGCTCACTCGCCCGAATGTCCCGGATGCGCTCCAGCATCTCATCGAAGTAATCCGGCACAGCAGAATCCCCGACCGGAGGATTCCTGAGCCGCTCGTCATCCATGACGAAGCCCTTGACCAGATACTCCTGCAAGGTCTCAGTCGCCCAACGACGGAACTGCGTGCCGCGCTTGGAGCGGACGCGGTAGCCGACGGCGATGATCATGGGGAGGCTGTAGTGGCTGACTTGTCGCCTTACCTGCCGCTGCCCCTCGGTTTGAACTTGTAAGTAATCCTTACAGGTTGCTGTCAGGTCCAGCTCGTTCTCGTCATACACAGCGCGAATGTGTTGCGTGATGGCCTGCGGCGTAACGCCGTACAACTCAGCGATCAAGGCTTGTGACAGCCAGAGGGTGTCTGATTCAAAGCGACACTCCACCCGCACCTGACCGTCATCGCTCTGGAAGAGGATGAATTCACCGGCTGGTGGTGGGTTAGGGGAAGGTGTCATTAGTGACGGGGTTGTCGTATTATTATAAGTAGAGACTTATTGGTCCACTTTGACGCGACGGTTGCCGGTAAGGAGTTGCTGCATGAGGGCGGCTCTTTCGGTCTTCAAGTTGCTTAACTTTGAATTCAAGATCTCGATTTTCAAATCTGAATTCTTCAGTGTTTTTGTGATCTTTTTCTGCTGCTCGGCATCAGGAGGAATCGTCATTTCTAGCGATTTTACGAGGGCGACAGAGATACCCTTAACTGTGCTGCCAGTACCCATGCGCTGTAGTTTTTCCGCCTGGCTGAGCAAAAAATAGAAAAGGAAGCTTGAATCCAATTGCTTGCTTCCTCTTATTGCTTTGAGATCCTGATTTATTGCTACTTCACAAGATGCTAGAGCCACCTTTCCAACAGCCATCCTAGTTGCCAAAATCGGTGTGCCAGACGCCACAAGGCTTGCTGAGCTATTGGTTAAGCCAGTGTGTGTGATGTGTTCCTGAGCGCCCTTTATTTTTTCTGCAACTAGATCTTTTACAGTTACCCATGGGATGTCGCCACACCAAAATTCAGAGTTCGACCGGCTAGGAGTGCCTCCACCGTAAATATGGTCGGAAAAATTTTCCAATGTTCCGGTAATCCACTCCCCCTCAAACCCACCAAACCGCCTCTTCCCCGTCAACAACTGCTGCATCAACGCTTTCTTCTGCTGCTTGCTGGCCTCAATCAGTTTTTCCGTCGTGGCGATGGCGCGATCCCAGGTTTGCAGGATCTTGGCGATTTTTCGTTGTTCTGGGATTGGGGGAGCTGCAATCTTTAGTTTTCTAAAATACGGTAGTCCGATTGTCTTAATCGTCGATCCTATAGCTTGGCGCTCAAATTCCTTTTTGTTTAGCTGCAGCCAGTTGTAAAGAAACCAATTGTGCAATCTGTCTTTGCCCTCGCCTTCGCATGTCCATGAAATGAAGTGTTGGCTGACAGCCATACTCTCGGCCATGATCCCGCTTTTTCCGACGCCTGCATCGCGCACAAGTACAACTGTCCCGGCGGGTAGTAGCACTGCTGAAGAGTTTTTCAGCCCCTCCAGTGATATGTGCTTCTCTGTTTCGAAGACGTAACCCTTATCTAGCTTAGAAGAATCTGAAAGTGAGATCCACTTGATCCCACCATTCCAGTAGTTCGGATTGGACTTTGATGGTGTATGACCACTGCCACGTGTTGCTAGTCGATCTAGTAGGTCATATGTCCAGCCTGTTGGAATGTCAGACGCGAGTAACTCACGAGCCATAACCCAACTCCTCCAAATACCCCGCCATCTCATCCTCCAGCGCATCCAGCTCCTTCTGCAACTTCAAGCGCTCCTCGCGTACCGCCATCAGATCAATTTCCTCCTCTTCTTCAAACGTATCCACATACCGGGGGATGTTCAGGTTGTAGTCGTTCTCCTGTATCTCCTCTAGCGTGGCGAGGTAGGCGTACTTGTCAACGCTTTCTCGAGCGTTGTAGGTATCAATGATCTTCTTAAGGTTGTCCTCGGTCAGTATGTTCTGATTCTTGCCGGACTTGAACTCGCGGCTCGCATCGATGAACAACACCTGCTTGTCACGCTTGTCTTTCTTGAAGATCAGAATGGCTGCAGGAATGCCAGTGCCAAAGAAGAGTTTTTCAGGCAGGCCAATCACGGCATGCAAAAGATTCTCGTCAATCAGTTGCTTGCGTATCTTTCCCTCGCTTGAGGCACGGAACAGCACACCGTGCGGTACTACAACACCCATGCGACCGGTCTTGGGTTTCAGCGTTTCAATCATGTGGGAGATAAACGCATAGTCACCCTTGGTCTTTGGCGGAACACCACGCCTGAAGCGGCCCCAGGTGTCATCCGCTGCGGTGTCATGCCCCCACTTGTCCAGCGAGAACGGCGGGTTGGCGGTCACGATATCGAAGTGCAGCAGACCGCCCTCCTTGTCCCTCAGCTTGGGGTTGCGGATGGTGTCGCCCCATTCAATGCGGTGGTTGTTCTCACCGTGCAGAAACATGTTCATCTTTGCCAGTGACCAGGTGGAGCCAATGGCCTCTTGCCCGAACAGGGCGTATTCGCGGGAACCATTGAAGCGCGCTTGCACCTGCTTGCCGCACTTCATCAACAAGGACCCGGATCCACAGGCCGGGTCACAAATCTGATCGCCTTCGGCCGGTTCCAGCAGTATGGACAACAGATCAGAGACTTCCGGTGGGGTGTAGAACTCACCGGCGGTCTTTCCGCTGGTGGCGGCAAAGTGCTTGATAAGAAATTCGTAGGCGTTGCCGATCACATCCAGTGAGCCGACGCGGCTGGGCCTGAGATCCAGACTGTCCTTGCCAAAGTCCTCCAGCAGGTGACGCAGGATGTCGTTCTTCTGCTTTTCATCCCCGAGCTTGTCGGTGTTGAAGCTGATGTCCTGGAACACGCCTTTGAGCTTGGTCCCATTCGCTTCCTCAATTGCGTGCAATGCCTTGTCGATGCGGGTGCCATTGCCGGGTGTTTGGCGTGCCTTGAACAAGGCCTTGAAGGTGGCCCCTTCGGGAATCTGGAAGGACTGGCTCTCCATCATCGCGGCAATCAATTCCGGCTTGCCCTTGTATTGCACGCTGAGCTCATCGTGTTTGTCCTGATGCACATCGGAGATGTACTTCAGGAACAGCATGGTGAGCACGAAGTCCTTGTAGATCGATGGGTCTACCGTGCCCCTGAAGGTATCGCAGGCCGCCCATACCGCCTTGTTGACCTGGTCCTGATTGACCGCGGTGGTGTCGTTCATTCTGTAATCCCTGTAGCGAGCGACCAGGCCGTGCTGTGCACGAGTGTGTCGTCAAGTTGTGTGAGTGTCTGGCGCAGCTGTGCGCGTTGTCTGTGCATTGCCATGAGCTGCTCAATCTGGAGTTGTTTGTCGAGTGTCGGGAGCGGGATGTCCACTTGCCCGAAGTTCTTGTCACTGATGAAGGACAGGCTCGTGCCTTCGGTCAGTTTGCCAATAGCGTGTTGTATGCGAGGCGTGTTCAAGGCCCAGTACAGGTAGTCAGGCAGCACCCGGGACTCGATGGCGGTGATCACGAGCAGGCCAAAGGCGGTGATGATCGGTTTGCCCGTGATCGTGTCGCGCACCGGCCGATACGCTCTCTGCCGCAGACCGCGCGCCACGAACACGATGTCCTTCTCGGTCAGTTGATAGCGTTCTGCTTTGGCGCCGAGCTGGACACAGGCGAGGGCCGCTGTGTCCAGCTCTCTGCCCGCGGCCAGGTCGCTGGCCTGAATCACCCGTGTGTCTCCACTCATGTCTGGCTCGATACGGCCACGGAAGGCGTAGCCGTTTCGTATCGTGGCGATGTCGGAGACCTGGGGCATGCTGATGAGGTGTCTGCGGCGGTGTGGCGCGGCGTGAAATAATGTGCAGTACAAAATTACTGCACGACGCGATGTTACATGATTCTCCCAGCCTGTGCATGCATATTTTTTCTACTGCAATATTTTCATCGGTATTGTGCACCAATGGCCTCGCCCCTCACCCGACATTGGTCGCCAGGCGATCTTCCGGACTTGGCATCCGTTCGATGTTGACCTCATTGCGCGACGAGTTTGTCGACATTGCCAGCCGTGCGATTTGTATACAACTTGTATATTTTGGCGACCTGTGTCAAAACGTATGTCGGCAATCACGGACGCTCGGATGAAGGATTCAAGAAAGCTCAAGAGCTATCACGATCTGAAGCAGCGGGTGCTCACGCTGGAGCTCAGTCCAGGCAGCGCTCTTGATGAAGTGGCGCTGTCGGCCGAATACGGGGTGTCGAGGACACCGCTTCGGGAAGTGTTTCACCGTCTGGCTGGCGAGGGGTACTTGTCGCTTGCGTCAAATCGGGGCGCTGCGGTGTCTTCCATGGATCTTGCAACGATGCGCAGCTTCTTTCAAAGCGCCCCGTTGATCTATGCGGCCATCGCTCGCCTCGCCTGTGAACAAGCCAGTACGGTGCAGATCACTGCGGCAAAGAAAACCCAGGCGCGTTTTCACAAGGCCATGAAGGCCTCAAACGCGCAGGACATGGTAGTGCTCAACCATCGACTGCATGAACAATTTGGAGAGATGGCGGCGTCACCGTACCTGACACCAAGCCTTGGCCGCTTGCTGATTGACCATGCGCGTATGAGTCAGCGCTTTTATCGGGTCCATCACGCCTCATCACAAAAGCGCATTGTCAAGGCATCAGAACAACACGAGGCGATGATCGATGCCATCGCGCAGAGAAATCCCGCCGACTGTGTTGACCTCACCCTGCAACATTGGGAGCTGTCGCGCAGAGACATGGATAAGTATGTGCTGCCTGACCCCTTGCCCATTGACGACGTTGCTGATCTTGCTGGTTGAATCATCATGCAATTTGAAGGCATATACACACCACTGGTTACCCCGCATAACAGTCACTTCGGGATCGATCGCGACAAGTTCGCCGATACCATCGAACTCCTGATTGGTGCAGGTGTATCGGGTCTGATCGTCGCAGGAACAACCGGTGAATACTATGCACAGACGGTAGACGAGCGTCTCGAGTTGATGAAGCTCGCCAACACCGTTATCAAGCGTCGGGTGCCGCTGATCGTTGGTACCGGTGCGATCAGAACAGAAGACAGCATACTGTTTGCCAAAGCAGCCAAACAGGCGGGTGCCGATGCCTTGCTGGTTGCAACCCCGCCCTATGCGCATCCAACAGGACGTGAAATCGCCTTGCATGCGCTGGCTATCGATCGTGCCGCCAATCTGCCGGTGATGCTGTACAACTATCCCGGTCGCATGTGCGTGAACATGGATGAAGAGACGCTCGATCGTCTCGGGCGAAGCCCGAATTTCTGTGCAATCAAGGAGAGCTCCGGTGATCCGAATCGCTTGCATATGCTGGCACGCGACTACCCGCACATACAGTTGTCGTGTGGCATGGACGATCAAGCGCTCGAGTTCTTTGCCTGGGGCGCACGGTCATGGGTGTGCGCAGGGTCGAACTTCGCGCCGGAGGCGCATATCGCTCTGTACAAGGCCTGCGCGGTTGAAGGTGACTTCAACAAGGGTCGGAAAATCATGTCCGCGATGCTGCCATTGATGCGTGTTCTGGAACAGGGCGGAAAATTCGTGCAGTGCATCAAGCAGGGTCTGACGCTCAGAGGCATTGATGCGGGACCACCGCGGCTACCTTTGCAGCCCTTGAACAAAGATGAAAAACGTGAACTTGCCGAAGTCATTCGGACCATGAATCTGACCATTGACCGCATCGAGCAGGAGACGGCGGCATGAGCGACTTACTCAGCCATGAAGAATACGCTGCCATTGCCCATGATCTGGACATGCCACGCGCTGCATTCATCGATGGCAAGTTCCAGAAAGGTCATGGGCGCGGATTGATCACGATCAACCCGGCAACCGGTAAACGGCTGTGCGAGATTGCCGCCTGCAATAGTGACGATGTGGATTTTGCGGTGAGCAAGGCGCGCCAGGCGTTTGATCAGGCGGGATGGGCAAAGTCTCATCCGTCACACAGAAAGAACGTACTTGTTCGCTTGTGCAAATCGATCACACGCAACAGGCGCGAACTGGCAGTGATGGAGTCACTCGACAGTGGCAAGCCGATACGCGATTGCGAAATGATCGATATCCCCGAAGTGGTTCACACGATCAAGTGGCATGCTGAAGCGATTGACAAGATCTACGATCAGAGCGCACCGGTCGGCGATGATGCGATGGCTGTCATTGTGCGAGAACCGGTCGGTGTGGTCGCCGCTGTTCTGCCATGGAACTTTCCGCTATTGATGCTGGCCTGGAAAATGGCGCCGGCACTGGCCGCAGGCAACAGTGTCATTGTAAAACCTGCCGAGCAAACGAGTCTGACCGCGCTCTGGATGGCAGAACTTGCGATGGAGGCGGGTATTCCACGCGGTGTCTTCCAAGTACTGCCGGGTACAGGAGAGGCGGTGGGTGAACCGCTGGGTCGGCATCCAGATATCGACATGCTGAGTTTTACCGGTTCAACTGAAACCGGTCGCCGCTTTTTGCACTATGCGGCTGATAGCAATTTAAAGAAAGTGGTCCTCGAATGTGGTGGAAAGAACCCGGCCATCGTGCTCGAAGATGCAGAAGAGCTGGATCTGGTCGCTGAACACATCGTCAATGGCGCGTTCTGGAATATGGGTGAAAACTGCTCCGCGTGTTCCCGTCTCATCGTGCATGAGGCTGTCAAGGCGCCCTTGCTTGAATCCATCGTTGCGCGTGTCAGAGACTGGAAGACAGGCGATCCGCTTGACCCGGCCAATCATCTGGGTGCCTTGATTGACGATGAACACGTGGACAAGGTTCACGGCTATCTTTCAAAGGCGAGCGGTCTGCGCTCCTTGACGGGTGGCACGTCGGACGGCTGTTATGTCGAACCCACCATCTTTGATGACGTCGCACCAGTTCACGTACTGGCAACCGAGGAGATATTTGGCCCGGTATTGTCCGTCATGACCGTGTCCTCGGCAGAAGAGGCTATCGAGCTTGCCAATGCAACTGACTACGGTCTGAGCGCAAGCGTATTCAGTGCAAACGCCAAGCGCGCACTACGCGCAGCACGCGATATCAAGGCAGGCACGGTAACCATCAACTGTTTTGGTGAGGGCGACATAACAACGCCATTTGGTGGATACAAGCAATCAGGTTTTGGTGGGCGCGACAACAGTTTGCATGCCCATGATCAATACACCGAATTGAAAACCATCTGGATAGATTTGTCGGATGCGGCGTCGGGCGACAAGGTGCAATGACTGGAAGATCCTCATCGCGGACCGTGATGAAGGGTCGTACCCGTTGCGGGCGGGCGACGCCTTGAACACGGACTACTGATCAAGGCATGGATGTACGCCGCCTTCCAAAGGACCCGGGTCCTGCCGCATGGAATGCGCTATTGCCGCCAGCGCCGTCACGACCCGCGCTGCGTGAAAACAGCAGCGCGGATTGGCTGGTCATAGGAGCCGGTTTTGCGGGTTTGTCGGCAGCGCGGCGGCTAGCTGAACTCCATCGAGGTGATCGCGTTGTTGTCCTTGATGCGGTCACCCTTGCTGATGGGCCCGCAGGCAGAAACTCAGGATTCATGATCGACCTGCCGCATGATCTCACGTCGAGTGACTACAGTAGCAGGGCCGACAAGGATCAACGTCACACGCGTTTGAACCGTGCCGGCATCGACTATGCGCTGGATGCCAAGACAGCGTACGACATGCCCGATGAAGCGATTGTCCGGAGCGGCAAGGTCAATGGTGCGGTGACCGACAGAGGTGTTGCGCACAACAACGCCTATGCCCTGCATCTTGACCACCTGGCTGAACCCTATGAGCGACTTGATGCAAAGGCGATGCACGCATTGACTGGCTCACCTGCCTATGTCGATGGTTTGTTCAGCCCGGGGACGGTCATGCTGCAGCCTGCGATGTACATTCGTGCGCTTGCGCGTGGCATTGAGTCAAATCGCGTGTGTATCCACGAGCATTCGCCTGTTGTGCAGCTTGAACGTGACAACCGGCTCTGGAAGGCAACAACCCGCAGTGGCAGTGTTGTCGCTCCAAAAGCCATTCTGGCGGTCAATGGGCACCTCGAGAGCTTCGGGTTTTACAAAAGACAGTTGATGCATGTATTCACCTATGCATCGATGACTGCCCCACTCTCTTCACGGCAGCTGAAGCGTCTCGGGGGCGAGCCACGCTGGGCGTTGACCCCTGCTGATCCGATGGGTACCACCGTGCGTCGTATTGCGGATACCGGCGGCGATCGATTGATCATACGTAACAGAGCGACGTTTCAGCCCTCGATGGAGATCTCTGATGCGCGCCTTGGAGAAGTTATCCGCACTCATGATCGCTCTTTTCGCGATCGCTTTCCCATGCTTGATGATGTAGAAATGGCTTTTACCTGGGGTGGTCGCCTGTGCCTCAGTCGCAACACGGTACCCGCCTTTGGCGAGCTCGATGACGGTCTGTATGCGGCCTGTTGCCAGAATGGCCTGGGTACGGCGAAAGGTACGATAGCGGGTAAGCTTGCTGCTGAACTTGCCAGTGGTGAACAAGGCCCCTTGCTCGATGATATGCAAGCCGATGAAGAACCCATAAAATTACCACCACCGCCGTTTTCCACGATGGGTGCCAGCGCCATCATGCGCTGGGGTGAGTGGCGAGCAGGCAAGGAGTTATAGGGATAGCGCATCATGAAGTCTGTCATGTCAACACCGAAGCACACCTCCTATGATGTGGTCATCATTGGCGGGGCCATCATGGGCTCGTCAGCCGCCTGGTTTTTATCTGACAACGATGATTTCAACGGATCGGTCCTGGTGGTCGAGAAGGATCCCACCTACGAGTTCTGTTCTACCTCACATACCAATTCGTGCATGCGGCAGCAGTTCAGCACTGAGCTCAACGTCCGGATATCGCAATTTGCTGCAGATTTTGTCAAGAACATCCGTACCTACATGGCAAACGATGAAAGGGTGCCGGAGCTTGGCATCCGTTCCTTTGGTTACATGTACCTCGCAGACAACGAGCTCTCTGCCGACATACTGAGGGAGAGCCAGCAAGTGCAGCTGGCGGCCGGCGCTGCCACCGAGCTCATGACCCCTGATCAGATCAAGGCCCAGTATCCCTTCTACAACGTCGATGACATCGTTCTCGGTTCGATCAATCGTGTGGACGAAGGGTACTGGGACGCAGCAGCGGTGTTTGAATGGTGGCGGCGTCAAGCACTCGAGCGAGGTGTTGAATTCGTGTCCAATGAGGTCGTGGATATCACGATCAACGCGACGGGCTCACGCGCTGATAGCATCACCCTGAAGTCCGGTGACGTGATCTCCTGTGGGCAGATTCTGAATGCAACTGGTCCGCGAGCAGCGGCCACCGCAAAAATGGCGGGAATTGAATTGCCGGTTGAACCCCGCAAGCGGTTCACATGGATTTTCAAGGCCGAGCACCCACTGGATCGAGACTTGCCACTGACGATCGACCCATCCGGTGTGCATTGCCGCGAGAACGGAGGAGGTACCTATCAAGCGGGCGGTCACGCCGAAACAGACCCCGCCGTGGCGTTTGATGATTTTGTCATGGACCCTGCGCTATGGGAAAATCATGTATGGCCGGTGCTTGCTACGCGCATACCGCAGTTTGAGTCAATCCGGCTCACCACTGAGTGGAGTGGGCACTACGCCATGAATACCTTTGATCACAACGCCGTAATGGGCCCACATACGGAAATCGAGAATTTCGTGTTCCTGAACGGCTTTTCAGGTCATGGGCTGCAGCAGTCTCCAGCGATGGGGCGTGGCACCGCTGAGTTCCTCACCTACGGTGAATACCGAACTCTCGATATGTCACCGTTCAACTACGAGCGCATTGTCAACAACAACCCGATTGTTGAAAAGGCCATCATTTGATGCAACTCGCGACCCACTGGCGCCGGGCATGACAGAACGCGAACTCTGGTCGCATTTGCACGCCGGCAACATTCGCCGTGCTAGCGAGTGGATCGACACGCGGATCCTCGCAAGCAATCCGCGAACCGATCGAACGCAACACGGAGTTGTTGACACCCGGCCTAAGTTTTTCGTGAACTGACGTTTTCGGACGCGTGTCGTATTTCCAGCACAGGGGATGAAACTTTCCCCGCGCGCGCCGGATCACACCTGTGTTTCGCTCAATCCGCATCCAGATGCTCAAAGCCAGTCTCATCGTGGTGACGCTTGTTGCCAGCGCTCTTTCCGTAAACACGGCGCGGGCAGACTGCGCGATCGCAACCGCGGCAGCGTCGGATTTCCCGGATTCTATCGTGACGGCGGACGGCCAACCCGGTATCGCTAGCGCGTGGTACGACGACGCTACCGACCGATACGCGCATGGGGTTCTTGGTGATGCCATCGAGCCTGCATCCTTGTGGGTTAGTGACGACAGCAACTGTTCGTATTCCGTCACACTGGATGACGTTCATGTCTTTGAAGATATCGCGCCCCGACTGGCGGACATCGATGGCGTGGACGGCGTGGAAGTCGTCACGGTCCGTAGCCATCGAAACTACGGCGCACAGATCGCGGTCTACCAGCTCCTGGAGCGTGAACTCACATTGCTCACCACTACCCCCTATATCGGACAATCCAACCGGTGGTTGGCACCCGTGGGCATTACAGATCTGAACAACGACGGCGACATGGACATCGCTTACGTGGATCGTCCGCACCTTGCCAAGACACTGCGTGTGTGGACCTTCCAGGACGACGACCTTCATCAGATAGCGCACGCGAAAGGTCACACCAATCACCGCATCGGCGAGGACTTCATCTCGGGCGGTCTCAAGACCTGTGGAAACACGGTTTCGCTGATTACCGTAGATGCCTCCTGGCGACGAATCCTCGAAACGACACTGCAAGGCACGTCACTCGTCTCACAGGATGTTGGTGCGTTCGGTGGCGCAGAGAGTCTTGCTGACGCCATGCGCTGTCCTTAGTGGTAACCATCCAACGATCACGAATTCACCATCACTCAGAGGCCATCCGATGAGATTACCGATAGCGTACTTCGTCCCAGTCCTGGGATTGGCAATGATGGCGTGTTCCAGCTCGGGAACCGGCATCACGGAACCCGAGACGGAGTCCGCTGGCGATTCGGTCGATGAGATGCCCGAGGTACCAGCAACACCCACCGATTCGGAGACGCCTACCGCCCCCCCCACTCCCACCGAAGCCCGCTACCGCATCACCTTCGATGCCGATTGGACGGCGGAGCGTCACCCGGAGCAGTTCCCGGGCGCTTCCGCGCACTTTTCGGGGCTGGTAGGCGCGGTCCACAGCGAACAAGTGATTTACTGGGAGCCGGGGCAGATCGCAACAGCCGGAATAGAACAGATGGCGGAGACAGGTAGCAAGACCTTGTTCCTCGATGAAATCGACGCGAGCATTGCCAACGGATACGCCATCTCGGCCATCAATGGCGCAGGCGTCAGTACCGGGGATGGTCAGGCAAGCGTTGAGGTTGTCGTCACTCAGGATCATTCGCAGATCACCATCACATCGATGCTTGCACCCAGCCCGGACTGGTTTGTCGGCCTGCACAACGTCGAGTTGTTTGATGGTGGTGCGTTTCTGGAGTCGGCCACCGTGGATGCGGTGCTGTACGACTCCGGCACCGACAGCGGCGTGAGCTTCACGTCGAGCAATCAGGACACGCAACCGCGGGAACCTGTCCTGCGAACCAGTAGCCAACCATCTGAGTCTCCGTTTGTTGATGGCCTGCCGGACGTCGGGCGATTTCTTATTGAGCGCCTCTAGTCGTCGTCATCGTGTCGATGACGATGAGTGCTGACTCGATCGGCTCGGTAGACTGTCACATTTTTATTGATCCTGACGAGCTAGCGTAAACTCATGCAGGTAATCCGAGTCTTTCTATCGCAAACATCTCGTTCACGATACTGCCATGCGATTACCGGACGATGAAACAAGGCGTCATTGAAACGCCTCCACAGTTGTGCACGACAACGATAGACTTCGTTCACTCATCAGCTTTGACGTACGACAAATGCGAGTCTTGACGGTCGGCACGTGGTTTCTATCACTTTGCATGCTGGTGGTGGTCGCGATGCTTCAAGCGTCCGGAAAAACTCACGCATGGCTGTTGTTTGGCGATGCACGAGAAATGGTGTCAGCTCCAATCTATGCAGGATGGTTATCTGATCTCGGTGTACTGTGTTGGATCGCTGCTGCCGCGGTAGCAACCTTCACCGTACTCGCAGTCGACTCCCCCGCTTTACACACGCGCCATCAAACGTGTCTGGGCGTTGCCGCGGGCATCACCGTTATGCTTGCGCTGGACGACCTGTGGCTGCTTCACGAAAACGCATGGCCCGCGATGGGCGTGCCCTCAGCGATCGTTTACGGTGTCTACGGACTGTCAGTTTTGTGCTGGTTGGTGTACTACCGTTCTGAGCTATGGTCAGGCGCGCCTCGAAACCTCGGGATCGGTCTTGCGTTATTTTCCCTGTCTGTCGGCCTGGACGTCGTGCCGGAAGGACTACGCCCGTTTGGTGAGTGGCAT
>CALAJN010000011.1 GCA_937922675.1 uncultured Granulosicoccaceae bacterium | reverse complement strand
GTTGCAATACACCCCGACTGACACGGCAGACAGCGACATGATATCCGCCGTCTCGATTAACCACCCGGTCCACAATCAATACATCGCGCCGGCGGCTTGTCACCCATTTGCAGAGCATGATTTAGCGTGCGCAGTGCCGTTCGAACCCCTTCCTCGAATACAGGGTGGTAGAACGGACGTTCCAGTATCTCGGACACCGTAAGATTGGATTGGTGAGCCCATGCAAGCAGATGAGCCAGGTGTTCGGCGCGCGGACCAACCATCTCGGCTCCCAGAAATCGACCGGTGTTTTGTTCACCATAGACACGTAGCAGTCCGCGGTTGACCAACATGACGCGCGAGCGCCCCTGCCCCTGCCAATCAACCTCGCCAATTTCAAACTCAGTACCGTTTTGGGTCAGCTCTTGATACGAATGCCCAATCATCATGATCTGAGGATCTGAAAACACCACACTGATCGGGGAGCTCTTCTTGAATCGCCGAATCTGGGGAAAATGAGCCGCATTGAAACCTGCGATCTGTCCCTCATCAGACGCTTCGTGAAGCAGAGGACTGACATTGGTGACATCGCCAGCTATGAAGATATGGCTGTTTTCCACTTGCCCGGTATTCATGTCCAGCTCGGGCATACCGCGTTCATCCAGCGTCAGCGACGTGTTCTCCAATGCCAATTTTCCGAGATTGGGGCTTCTTCCCGTTGCAGCAAGTACGTAGTCAAATTGTTTGACTTGCGTCTGATCCTGATCCGTATATTCGATCTCTACACCTGTCTGCGTTTGTGCTCGCCGAGTAACGTTCGCATCAGGCAAGAAGTTGAATTCACTCGAGAAGAGGTCTCTCGCGCTGGCAAGTACGGCGGGATCCGTTAATGGCCCTACCGCATTGTGCAAACCAAACAGCGTCACACGTACACCCAAACGATGTAGCGCCTGCCCCAGCTCCAATCCGATAACCCCGGCACCGAACACCGCAACCGATTCCGGCAGATCATCCCATTGAAAAATGTCATCGTTGACAATCAGCCGATCACCGAAGTCCTTGAACGGAGGGATGATATTCGGACTTGAGCCGGTCGCAACTATAATTTGGTCTGCCTCGATTTCGGTTCCGTCATCGATGCGCAATCGATGATCGGAAACAAATTGGGCATAGCCCTTGATGCGATGTTCCTCTGGCCACTCATCAACGCTGTCAATCACGAAACCAACGAACCGATCTCGCTCGCTTTTGACTCGCTGCATGACTGCGCGACCGTCAATTCGAGGCGGTTCGTAGTGCACGCCAAAGGGGCTTGTGTGTTGGCCGATATGCGCAGCTTCAGCCGCCGCAATCAACAGTTTGGAGGGCATGCAACCTGCGCGTGCGCACATCGTGCCGTACTGCCCTCCTTCAATCAGTGCGACAGAATCGGTGTAACGAGTGACCTCGCGGTAGGCGCGCATCCCAGCGCTACCTGCACCGATGATGGCGACTTTGACGCGTTTTGTTGTGCTCATATGTTCTCCCCCGTACCTTGGCTCATGACTTTTGCCGTACTGGCTATTGTGCGCCACCCTAGCGTGGCATTGGTAAGCAAACCCGGCTACATACGATGCTCAGCGCAAGAGGAAGGCGTACCCTTTGGCCGAAGTCGAATTGCTTGCATCGCCCAGGACCACACGAACACCAAGTCAAGCTATCTGCATCGGCTCGCATGTAGCCGGACTTGTATTTATGACTACTGAGTGGTCACGCCTTGCGCTACAGCCCAATTCAATGGAGTCAAATACCGCTGAGCGTAGAGGTTCTCCACTCAGAACATGCTCTCACTGAAGAGCGCCTGCTTTTACGTTGTGCAACAAACCTTGCGCATACCGCTGGTCTACGCAGTCACTGTATTTGCGCGGGGTCGACCGGATTGTGTTCCATGGCGCTGCACGAAGTGCTGCTCGAGCCAGTTCAGCGTCATGGACACCTTACGCGAACAGTGTGTCGATGACGCGCTCATCTTGTCCACACACTGTGCTGCCCACCGTTTTCGGCTCACCCGGATGACACTAGCGCAATTGCTTCCTGGTCTTCTTTTGTGCAATCGTGACGTACCTGGGTCGCGTTCGGTATCGCCTGTTGAGGTTGTTGAGGTTGTCCGCTCGGCTTGGGGAAGACCGCTGTGAGCCCCCCCCTCATGAAGCTCACAGCCCATACCAGTCGACTACCCGTCTTGTCGAGCCGGTTGTAGCTATTGCTCAGCCAGGATTGGATAAGCTTCCAGATACACCCAATCGGTATCCTTGGCTGGCACATGACAGCCAAGACAGTCTGCCTTGTAGTCGGTTGCGACGTTCTTGGCTTGATTGTCTGGTTTGTAGAGCGCCCATCCCCAGCCGTCTCCCCAAATAGTATTGTCGGGAAAGCGACCTTCGGTGTCTTTGATCATCACGAACCATTGCTTGATTTCATTGGTGGCGTGATTGACGCCTTGCCCTGTCGAGTAATCGCCTGACTCAGACGCTCGAAGCTCTTTTACCAGCGTGGCACCATCTGGAAACGAACCCGTTTCGCGATAATGTTGAACCGTTGCGGCTTCTGTATAGACATCATGGAACCCGCTGGCGCCGCCTTCAGGCACGAACCAGGATCCCATATGCACCATGTTGATGTGAAAATCATTCGGAAATTCAATATTTCCCTTGTCGTCGACATACGGAGAAAAATCGTCCGAGGCGCTCAACGATTGCGCAACTGAAACCACAAAAGCCACAACAATACATTTGCTACCAAATGCAATCCCGTTTCGTAAAGTCATTTCTGTTCCCCGAGCCTACCGTCATATCCAAACGTATAGGCACACTTGAGTGAAGTATGTTCGTTTGTCGGCTCGTAGCACTGAGTAAGAGCGCATTGTCGAGCAGCAGATTCTCTCTGTACCTTCCAACGCATGGGACACCAGCAGTTTTCAAATAACCACTCACCTGACAATACAAGCGTGAACACGAACTGAGTTCCCGCTCAGTATAACGGCTCCATACCTGATCACACGATTTTCACCTGTATATAGGTTTTATATATGAAGCCATAGACAGCGACTATTCAAACCTGCACCGCAGTATTTCTGGGCATGCAAGCCTGGTTGTACCACTGAGAGTTCAGTGGTCCGTACGTGCAGGCATCCGAGCGCCTTCGCGTAAGCGGTGTACGCCGAGTACCCGTCGTACAGCAGCGTACCCTCGAACCGCTGGTTCAGTATCTGCTGGATCACACGGCGTGCACGACTCTTCGAGTAGGTAACGCGGTGATTTACCTGAATTGGCTACACGAACACCATTTGCAAAAAGCGCTCTGCGATACAGAGCGCCTTTGTGCAACCGCTAGTTGGCAAACGCTAATATACGGCGAGAGGTGCGCCGGGCGAACCCGTTGCACCTTTGACCGCGACGGGTGAGAAAATATAGGCAAATTCTGAAACGCCAGCCTCTACCAGCACTTCGGTTGCAAGGTTTTCATGAATATAAATACCGTTGAGAGTAATGAGCTCCTGGTGTGCCTGGAACACAGAACCCGGGTCTGGGTTTGGTACCACTTCAACCGGCCACGTGTCGGACCCGACAACCGCAATATTTCGTTCAGCCAGCCATTTTGCCGCTTCCATACCAATGCCCGGCGCACCGGAATTGAACGTGGTGTTGTCGGTTATCCAATGCCGGCCCCATCCCGTGTGGATAAGCACAACATCGCCCTCACCCGGACCTTCTATGCCCTGGCGTTCGATCGCGGCTTCCAGATCGGCAGCGGTTACTTCATCGCCAGCGTTCATTGGCGCGCCGCGCAATGCGGTGATGTCGAGCACAATGCCACGCGTGAAGAACGGCTTTACATTTTCAATACCGAGCTTCTTCAGGCCATTTGCTCCAAAGACTTCGCTGGAATCCAGGTTGTTGTAGAACGTCGACCCAAAGGGCGCCTTTCTGACACCGATGTGTCCCAAGCCATCAAACTGCGTTCCAACCTGACCAATTTCAGTGGCAAGAAAATCATCCATCCAGACAACCTCGTTGTCTCCCAAGGGCCCACCGGCAAGCCCAGCCGTACCACGCAGCGCAAAGGCACGAGCACCAAACAGGGGCATCTCTGCTTGATAAACACGACCAATGGATACAACCGTTCCGGATTGCATCAATGCAATCGCCTCCAAGGCCTTTTCAGGTGTCATGTAGTTTGACGCACCGGCCTGATCATCTGCACCCCATTTTGACGTTGGCACAGAATGATCATCGGCCAAGAGGACCGATGCGGTCATGCTGGTCACGATAGCGAAGGCTGAAAGTAGCTTGAATTTCATTGATTTCTCCAAAGTTGAACTATTGCTGGAGCGGCAAGTGATGTGGGTTCCATTGCTTGCTCCCAAGTTGGTTTTTCCTGCCTGTGGTTTGTGGCGTCAGTTTCAGTAGCCCCTCCCTTGTTGGTGTGTCGCAATAGACGGCAATTACTTTTTTCCTTGTCAGCTGTTCTTGTTCAGGATCGTTACCAGCTCCGGGATGCTCGCTTGATCAAAGCCTGCATCCACAGCAGCATTCAAAGCGGCAAAGATTCCGTCGGCCACAGTTCTCCCCGCATCTGCGGATTCAACCATGGCGAGGTAATAACCGATGTCTTTGTGCGCATTGGAGATGCTGAAATTGAAACCCGAAATATCGCGCTCCAGAATATACGGCTGCAAGCGCTGCAGAATGGCACTCGCCCCACCGCCGTTGGCGAGCACTTCGGTGAGCACCTGCGCATCAACACCATTTTGATCCGCGCAGGCTGCCGCTTCAGCCAGTACGGCGGAAAATCCCAACGATACAAAGTTGTGCAATAGCTTGAGTTTGTGCCCGGAGCCGACAGGCCCGGCGTAAGTCATGTTTTCCGAGAAGCTCTGTAGCAACGGCATCTGTTCTTCGAACACGCCACGATCACCACCAACGATGAGATTCAACCGACCTTCTGCTGCCTCTTTCGGTGTGCGAGTCATCGGCGCATCCAGAAAACGGCCGCCTTTGGATAATACGGTTTCGGCTATTGCCACGGTTGAGCCTGGAATGGCCGTAGAGCAATCAATGATGACTGTTCCCTTACGCAGCCCCTTCAAAACACCGTCGTCATTGAACAACACATCTTCGACTTGCGGCGAGCCGGTTACACACAATATGATTACGTTGCACTCGCTGGCAAGTTCGCGGCAGGTGTCAAATGATTTTGCGTTTCCGGCTACAAGATCATCGATAGGCTGATTACCGGGATGATCCAGAAAGCCGAGAGTCCAACCGTTCTTGAGAATGTTGCTGGCTATCCCGTGCCCCATCAAGCCAATGCCAATGACACCTATACGCTGACCGTCGCTGTTCATTCACTCCCCTCTTGCTGACTTGCAAGTGCTCTACTGGAGGCCTCCAATACACATGTACTTGATTTCGACGTAGTCATCAATTCCGTATTTTGATCCTTCGCGGCCAATATCTCGGCTGTAGAAGTAACATGCCAAACCAAATTCTGTGTCGTTCGCTTTTTGGATAACCTCGTTTTCACTAGTGAAACGAATCAGCGGGGCGACCGGTCCGAAGGTTTCCTCGTTCATCAACATGGCATCGACCATAACGTCAGTCAGAATGGTGGGTTCAAAGAAGGTGCCCCCGTTTGCATGACGTTTTCCACCTGAAAACACCGCGGCACCTTTTGCTGTGGCATCGTCAATATGCTGTTCGACCTGTTCGACAGCTGCGATATCGATCAACGGGTCAATAGTCACGCCAGGCTCAACGCCGCTACCAACGCGCAAGGTGCTCACGGCCGTGGCCAAACGCTCCTTGAACGTGTCATATACATCGCTATGCACAAAGATGCGGTTCGCACAAACCCACGTCTGTCCGGCGTTGCGAAATTTGGACGCCATGACGCCTTCAACCGCCTTGTCCAGCTCAGCATCATCAAACACGATAAAAGGCGCGTTCCCTCCCAACTCCATCGACTCTTTTTTGACCGTTGCAGCACAGTGCTCAAGCAAGGTCTTGCCCACTTCGGTGGAGCCTGTGATCGAATCGCCACCACGTGCACCCACCCAGGCACCATTGATGTAGCACTGCTGCCGGAAAAGTTGTTTGTCACGTAACTTCATGATCAAACCCTCAAACGTATCGCGCCGAAGAAGCTACAGAAATATCCGGGCCGTGATCCAGCGCTTCTGCAATCGCTTGACCCAGAGCCTGCGTGGTACCGCGTCCACCAAGATCTCTGGTGAGCGGCGCTTGTTCAGGCCCACGAGACAACACGTTCTCGATCGCGTCCACTATGGCAGTACTCACCTGCGGATATCCCAGGTGCTCCAGCATCATCGCGCCACACCAGATCTGACCAATCGGATTGGCGATACCCTTGCCGGCAATGTCGGGCGCTGAGCCGTGTACCGGTTCGAACAGGCTGGGAAAATGGCGATCGGGATTGATGTTTGCAGACGGGGCAATGCCGATGGTGCCGGTACACGCGGGTCCAAGATCGGACAGGATGTCACCGAAGAGATTGCTTGCCACCACAACATCGAACCAATCGGGGTGGAGTACAAAATTGGCGGCCAGAATATCGATGTGATATTGGTCTGTACGCACGTCTGGATACTGTTTCGCCACGTGGGCAACGCGCTCATCCCAATAAGGCATGGAGATAGCGATGCCATTTGACTTGGTGGCAGACGTCAGGTGTTGTTTCGGTCGGCGTTGCGCCAACTCGAACGCAAACTTCAAAATGCGATCCACACCAACGCGTGACATGACCGTCTCCTGAACCACCACTTCGCGCTCGGTGCCCGGAAACATCTTGCCCCCGATACTCGAGTACTCACCCTCTGTGTTTTCCCGCACCACATAAAAATCAATATCGCCGGGTTTGCGTCCGCTCAACGGGGCTTTCACACCCGGCATCAAACGCACCGGACGAAGGTTGACGTACTGGTCGAACTCGCGTCGAAACAATATCAGGGATTGCCACAACGACACGTGATCAGGCACCAGTTCAGGCCAGCCCACCGCACCGAAATAGATGGCATCGTAGCCGTTCAATAGCTCACGCCAATTGTCGGGCAGCATCTTGCCGTGCCTGGCGAAATACTCGGCACTGGAGAAATCGAAGCACGTCCATGCCAGTTCGATACCGGCTTTTCGCGCTGCAACGTCAAGAACGCGCAGCCCCTCCGGCATCACCTCCTTGCCTATTCCGTCACCCGGAATCACAGCGATTTGATATCGACCAACTGCCACGAACAACCTCTGACTGTCTTTGGTTACGCGTCTGCCAATCTATTGCATGTGTTTTAATAAACAATGATCTGATCAGTTAACTCATTATTAGACAAAAGTA
Source organism: uncultured Granulosicoccaceae bacterium (assembly GCA_937922675.1). Taxonomy (GTDB): domain Bacteria; phylum Pseudomonadota; class Gammaproteobacteria; order Granulosicoccales; family Granulosicoccaceae; genus Granulosicoccus. Next base: position 212,785 of record CALAJN010000011.1, on the reverse strand, counting down.
AAGAATATGGACTCGACGGATAGTCTGTTTTTTTTCAGTCGCGTGGCAGTGAACGGGAGTTTGACGGCCACAGCCCGTGAGCTCGGTTTGTCGCTCCCGGCCGTCAGCAAACGCTTGACCCTCCTTGAACAGCGCCTTGGCGTTCAATTGATTGCACGCACTACTCGGCGTCTTGACCTGACGCCAGAAGGCTTGCTCTACCTGGAAGGAGCACGGCCAATTCTGCGTCAACTGGAAGAACTGGAAAGTGCTGTCAGCAGTCGCCACCACGACTTGCGTGGGGAACTACACATAAACGCTTCGTTCGGTTTTGGGCGTCGTCACCTCACGCCACTTCTGTCGGCCTTTGCGAAACAGTATCCCGAGATTGAACTCTCACTGGAGCTATCCAGCGAATCGGTGAATCTGCAGACGTCCGGTGTCGATATCGATATTCGCGTAGGCGAACTGCCGGACTCGCGGCTTGTTGCGTGTCACCTGCTCGACAATCCGAGAATCCTGTGCGCTTCACCTGATTACCTAGCTCGGGCAGGCACTCCATGCACACTCGGCGACCTGACTCATCACAATTGTATTGTGCTTCGTCAATTCAACAGTGACTATGCCATTTGGCGATTCGTGCACGACGGCAAGGAACACGCGCTCAAGGTATCGGGCACCTTGAGCAGCAATGATGGCGAAGCGGTTGTCAGCCTGGCGCTTGATGGGCATGGGCTGATCTTGCGTTCACGCTGGGACGTGCATGAGCACTTGCGCAGCGGCGATCTGGTCGCCGTGCTTCCCGACTACCATGCGCCTCGGGCGGATATTCGTGCTGTTTATCAACAACGGCAGCATTTGCCGGCCCGTATCTCGATGTGTGTCAGGTATCTGGAACAGAATCTCCCCAAAAGGTTCCCGGATGCGTGAAAGCGTTGTGGACCAGCGGGCCGTGGTCAGGCCATGGTGCTGCAGCGCCAAGCTGACTGCGGTCATGAATAAAAAGACGACACACACAGTACTCTCGAAATACCGACCGAGAGTGGCGTCATCTATCGTGTTGGGTCACCCCGGCGGTATCTCACCCATGACCTTCGGCACGTGGTAACCCCTCTGTACAGCCTCACGCGCGAGCAAGCGCTGATACCAGGCTCGCACGTTGGGATAGTCAGCCAGATCGACCTCCTGCCACTCATACCGTGAAGCCCAGGGCCAGCACGCCATGTCTACTATCGAGTACTCGTCAACAATGTACTCACGCCCCGCCAAACGCGTATCAAGTACACCATAGAGCCGAGCCACTTCATCGCGAAACCGACCTTCCGCATAGGCAGCCTTGCCCGGATTGAAGTGCAAAAAGTGATGAGCTTGCCCAAGCATGGGACCAAAACCCGCCATCTGCCACATCAACCATTCCATCGCTTCGCTCTTGCGAGCGGGGTCGCTGGGCAAGAACCTGCCGTACTTCTCGGCCAAATAAATCATGATGGCACCGGACTCCATCACTGACTGGCCGGTTTCCCGATCGACGATGACCGGAATCTTGTTGTTGGGACCGATCTTCAAAAAAGCATCGGTCATCTGATCATCTTCACCGATGTTGATCGGGTGAACCTCATAGTCCACACCCAACTCTTCAAGAAGAATGGAAACCTTGCGCCCATTGGGCGTGGTCCAGGTATAGAGATCAATCATGTGCGTGTGCAGTGTGCGTGTTGTCGTGTCGATGATCTGCGCTCAAACATCATCAACCACCAAAGGGTTTACTACTCAACAAATCGGTGGAGCGCCCGGCTTGTGCCGCGCGCACACTTGCTCCGGTTTCTGATTCCAGACGTTTGCGTAGTACCTTCATCGCCCTGGGCTCGCCGTGTACCAGCAGCACAGGAGGACGATTCTCAAACGCCGTGTACCAATCAACCAGGCCGTTTTGACCGGCATGGGCCGAGAGCCCACCGATGGTGTGGATGCTCGCAGCGACGCGAATGCGGTCACGGTGGATGCGCACTCGCGGCTTGCCCTCCACCAGCTTGCGGCCAAGTGTACCTCTGCCCTGGTATCCAGCAATGATAACGTGAGCATCGCGCCGCCAGAGGTTGTGCTTGAGATGGTGCAATATCCGACCCCCGGTGCACATGCCACTTCCAGCGATGATGACTGCGCCATCGGTGACCTGGTTGATCGCCATGGACTCCTGCGGACTCTCGGTAAAGTGCAGGTTGGGTAACGCAAGCAGCTGCCCCTTCTCACGCCAGAAAGCGGCAGCAGCCTCATCGTAGAGATTGGTATGCTCTACATAAGCCTTGGTAGCCTTGATAGCCATCGGGCTGTCAAGAAATATGTGCCGACGATCAAGCTGCCAGGCCTCTCTGTTGCGTGCAAACGCGTACATGATCATCTGGCTACGCCCCACCGAGAATGCAGGAATCAGTACGTTGCCCTTCTTCTTTGCGATGACGTCCGCTACTTCCCCCACTTCAGCGAGCGTGTCATCCCAGGAGCGATGTTCACGATCGCCGTAGGTGGATTCAAGCAAGACAAAATCAGCATGCTTCAGCGGCTTGAAATCACGCAGGATAGGTGAGCCACGATGACCGAGATCTCCTGAGAAAACCAGCGTTCGCACTTCCGAACCCTCTTTGAGCTCAAGCTCGACAATCGCAGAGCCGAGTATGTGCCCGGCGTCATGCAAACGCACCGTCACTCCTGCGCAAGGCTCAAAAGGTTTTTCATAGGGCTCGGGAGACAATTGCTTCAAGGTCTGCGCAACATCCTTGTCCGCGTACAAGGGCTCAAGCAGCTTCTTGCCGTTACGTTCGCGCTTGCGGTTTCTACGCTCGACATCACGTGCATTCAATGACGCTGAGTCCTTGAGCAGGATCTCCACAAGGTCAGCGCTTGCGTGCTGAGTATGGATGCGTCCCCGAAAACCTTGCTTGACCAACATCGGCAGACGGCCCGAGTGATCGATATGCGCATGGCTGAGCACGACCGCGTCCAGACTTGCCGGATCAAAGGGGAAGGGATCGTGATTGCGCAGCTCATCTTCACGTCTGCCCTGGATCAGGCCGCAGTCGAGCAGAACCCGACGCATGCGATCGCCATCCTTGAGCTCGATCAGGTGACAAGAACCGGTGACTTCTCCGGCAGCGCCGTGACTGGTGAGTTTCATGGGCAAGAGAGTGACGCCACAGCGGCCAATTGGCAAGTCACTATTTTCAGCCCACTATCCGCCGCCCTGCTGTACAGCGCCCCAAAATAGCCGGCGCACAATACACCCCGCTGCAGATCGCTACACGCCGGGTTGCAGTTCCTCAGCCACCCGACGCAGCGCTGCACGTACAGCTAGAAAGATCAGTACAGCCAACACCCAGTTGATGATCAATACCGACCACCAGATTCCTGTCAAATCAGCTCCCAGAACATCAATGGCAAACCAGAAAAGCAGAAGCTGTGCGACTACCTGCCTGACAATATTGAAATACAAGGCAATCTCGGGGCGCTTCAAGCCCTGCAACACGGCGGCAGATAAAAAAGTGACGGCATAGGCTGGCAGAATCGCCGCTTCAAAATACAGGTATGTAACACCGATATCACGTACCGTCTGCTCGTCACTGAACAAGCCCATGATGGGCTCTGCAAATATCAACAACACAACCGTTCCAATCACCATCAAACCGACGGAATAACGCAAGGCCGTCTTGTAGATTGTCTGTACTCGCAGAAGATCACCGGCTCCATAGTTGACACCGGTCAGGGAGAGCGCTGCGATATTGATACCGATGATCAACAACAGTATGAGCTGCTCTATACGCAGTGCAACACCATAGGCTGCCATGGCCTCCTCACCAAAACGCGCAACATAGGCGACGATGATCAGGCTACCCACAGCGACCAGCAGCATAGAGGCTGAACTTGGCACACTCTGCCGGGCTATCTCCATGAATCGTGCTGCTTGCGGGATGAATTCTCTGCGGCTTCCACCTTGCAGAAAATCAAGCCGGGATACTTTCAGTGACAACCACGCAACGACGCCGGCCTGCACACAGATTGTGGCAACCGCAACACCGCTGACACCCAGTCCAAAGGTGAACATGAACATGGGGTCAAGCCCGATGTTGGCAACAAAGGCCACAATTTGTGCATTGCGATAACTGACCGTATCGCCACACGTGTTCAAGATCGAGTTGAGTACCAGGCTAAGCGAAAACAGCACCGTGCCGGTGAGCACGATGTTGATGTACGCGCGAGCCTCGGCAAGGTAGTCACCCTCTCCGCCCATCACCGCGAACAACCACGGGGACGCCCATAGGGTGACGCCCGCGGCAAGCACGGACACCAACACGGCAAAGCTGATTGACTGCACAGCCATGCGCCGCGCTCCGTCCGGATCATCGGAGCCGAGCCGATTACCGACAAGGGCATTGGTGGCCTGACCAATGCCAATGCCGAGCGTCATGACCAGAAAGAACACCGGGCCTGCGAGCGACAAGGCCGCAAGCGCCGTCGACGACAACATACCGGCGTACCAGGTGTCGGTGACATTGAGCAACGTGGAGAACACCATGCCGATACTCGCCGGCAGCGCGAGACGGCGGATCAGTGCAGGAACGGGATCGGAACGAAGATTCACTAAAGCGGCAAGGCCCATCGGGTGCGCGAGTCTATCGCGTGCAGGAAATTTTGCTCAATGCAACCGCCAAGTCTGTCGAGGCTGCTCCCGGGGACGGTAGACTAGGACGATGACGCAGCACATCAATTTCAAGACCGACGCCCGCTGCCAGCCCGTTTTCGGGTGCATTGCCTTGTTTGCAATCGCGCTCATGGCTGCTGCAACGGCGCGCGCTTCCGTTTTTGAACAACTCGGATCGGTACAGCGCGCAGCGATCGTGGAGATCTGCCTGCCGGTCCGCTACGAGGCCGGTATCGAGGCCTGGCGAGAGTGTATTGAGCGAGAAGCCATAGCTGTGTCTCAACCGGGCGCCGCTCGCGCCGAGCGAACCCTTGGGCTCGACGAGCGTTTTGCTCTACAGAAATTGTGCTCGAACGTGGCCGACGAGGCCTGCTACACCCGCGCTCTGGCAGCCCTGGCACAGGTGCCTGAGCCTCAGCTTGGAGACCTGCGGGATGACGAGCAGCACGCCTTGGCACGGGCGTGCTTTCGAGTTCAAAACACCCGGGGGCCGGCAGAGTGGCGCCGGTGCATGACGCAACAGGCGGCAACGCTTCGCAATGAGCCCGATGTCGACCTTGACGCGCTCGGCCTGACCGAACGCAATGCCGCACTCAATTCCTGCAATAACAGCCCCGTTCCCAACTACCGCCGGTGCCTGAACGCTGCTGGAGCACCGTTTGCGAAGCTCGCAACAGAGCCGTTGGCAGCGGCAGACAGGGAACAAGCCGACAGGGAACAAGCCACTTCTGCTTCTGGCCTGCTGGCAGCTCTGCCTGACACCGTCGCAGCCCGTCCCGTCAACGACGAGCCCCAGCCGACCCGGCGTGCGGGCTCTGTTGCCATTGTCATTCCCCAGTCCGCTGCAGACACACCGGACCCCCAACCCACCGCCCAACCTGAGCCATCCGGCCTGGCTACATCCGAACCGGTCACCCGCGTGCTGAACGATGGCGCCAACGAACGAGGGCGGGGAGACGCGCTCGCACAAGCGGCGCCACTGCCAGTCTCCGAGTCAGCATCCACCGATACGCCAGGGCGAGCGGCTGACGAGCCAGACCAGCCCGTCTCGGCGTTTGAGCGTTTGAACGAGGCGGTGAATGGTCTGGATGCAACCGGGCGCACGGCTCTGCTCGCGGCAGCGGCATTGCCGCTGCTCGCCCTGCTGGGCATCGTCGCCGCCCGCCGGAAAACGGCTGAGCCTTACTATGAGCGCGATGCCTTTGATGATCAGGTACGTCAGAGCAAAAACAAGCGGCGGGATGAGCGGCGCTTTACTCATGACGCTGCTCTTCCGTTATCCAAATCGCCCGACACCGACGCGATTCGTTCGCGCTTTTCCAACGAGGCTGACGACCTGTTCGACTCGCTCGACTCGGCGACTTCTGATGAGTACGCATTGCAGGAATCGGTTGAGAGCACAGCTCGCTCGGTTCACCGCGACCGAGACGCTGATCTGACCTCCGACAAACCCGAGAACTACCCGGAGGTTGACCTTGACGACGCGGGGTTTCCACAGACTCATAAATATGTGGACCTGAACACCCCCCCGACGCAACCCGCGCCGGCGCCCCCGGTCACGCCATCGCCTGACGAGACCCCCACCCGCCTGGTCAACTCCCGCGAGGCCTTGTACCAGGAGGCTGACCATGAGCTGGGGCCTGCATCACCGCAAGACACTCATGCGGCTGCACACGCTGCCAGCGGCGTAGAACAGCGCGCAAGCTTTGCAGCCTGGCTGCAAACCGAACCCGAGCCGCTGCAGCGGCAACACGCAATAGAACTCCTTATCTACTGGGTTGCCTACGCCGACGATCGATACGAAGCATCGTCCAGGCAAGCCATCCTGGAGAACACCCAACCGGATGCCCACACCCGCATAAAGGCCTGTGCGCTCAAAAAGGACGGCCGTGCGCTTGGCGAGGCGCTGCGGTTTCTCGTGCTAAAGGCGTCAAAGGAGCAACGCCTGCAGGTCATTGAATTACTGGTGGCCCTGCTCGTGACCGACGCGACGCCCACCCCGGTTCAGAACACGCTACTGCGATTTTTTGCCGACGTATTCGGGCTCGGTATCGATCAGTTGAACAAACTCTGGATCGACGCCTTCGATTCCGATCTGCCCAAGCTGCCAAGAGTGGATCGACTGGACTGGTGGGAAGCTCGGGATCATCGGTCTCTACTGCAACGCGATGCACGCGCGGTCGCCAACCTGCAGCCTCGGCAGCAATACCTCGCCCGTTTGGGCCTGCCCTTGAACGATGAGTCTTCAGACGTTGCTATTGAAAACGCATGGCGCCTTGCTGCCGAGCGCTGCAACCCGGCTCGTTTTGATGCGCTGAGCGAGCGCGAGCGGCAAATGGCCGAACGTCAGATGACACGATTTGATGAAGCGCGCGAAGGCTTGCTTTCTGACCCGTCCGACGATCACGTCTAGCACCGCATACAGACACTTACTACCGAGCGCAACGATGATCAATCTATTGCGAGTATTGCAACTGACAAGCAATGCCGAACAAGCAGAGCTCGACAAGGCGCTACACGCGTGCCGTCACAGCGGCGCTCAAGATGTCGAGGGCGTTGCTGTGGACAGGCTGCAGGGCATCCTTGGTACGTCTGAGCGCCTTGTCCACTATCGGCGGGTGCATGAGCAGTACACCGCCCTTGCCACAGCGCTGGAGCTGCTGGATATACCCGAAACCGTCGATACGCATCGTTGGCACGATCGTTTGGTCGAGTTTGTGGAGGACTAGCAATCGAGCTGCAGAGGTGCCGACTCGCCTACTCGGACTTGACCGGCCGCACCCATTCGCGCGGCTGGTGATAGCGGCACTGGCGCCGGGCTTCACGCACTGACACCCTCGACCCGAGCAAGGAGAATTCTGCGAGGTAGCCCCCCTCCTCCAGACCCACTTTGGCGCGATTGGCGATATCAAGCTTGCGAATCACATCGTCCGAGGTATCGACGGTTCCAACAAAGGCAAGCGATACGCGATCATCGATGGTGTCCACGACAACCGGCCACGCGAGCGGTTGACCATCCAGCAAGACGGGTAGCAGTGTGTCGTCGGCGGGCGGCTTGCCAACCAGATTGGCCGGAAAACTCAGGGTAATGGCAGGTGAGCAATCAAACCGTGGATGAAAGCTGACCTGCAGCTGCGCAGCTGCCTGACCTGAGGGCACCTGTTCGCCTGACGGTGAGAGCGCCCGCGTCACGGCTGTGTATGACGTCAGCTCGGAGCTGTCTGGCAGGGTTTGCGACTCGCGCTCAACACGCCAATTGTGCCCAGCGCTCGACCCGGCAGCTTCCTGAGCAGCGACCAGTGGTGTAGAGGTCACGAGTACAACGCCCAAGGCAACAATGCTCGTTGCAAGCTTATCTGCTGTTTCCCGGAACCACATCGCTATACCACCCGCGTCAATCGCGTCAAGAGTGTAACGAACTGTGTCTCAAACCGCATCACGAAAAGAAGACCACGCACGCCTCATCGACGCTGTCGGCCGAGTTCGAAAAAGCTTCAGGGGTAGAAGGTTAGGCGGCACTGGATTTGCAACGTGGTTCGCACCATTTGTCTGATGTGTCGTAACCATGAGCATTCTTGTCGTCAAATTCGTCCTGCCCGCGCTGCTCGGGTACACCCTGTATGCCGGAATGGCCAACAAATTGTCCCTGCGGCGACCCGCGACCCCGGAGCAGAGACCCAATTGGGCTCTGGCGCTCTGGACCAGTCTTGCGGTGGCTGGTGTACTCATGGCAACCCTGCACATGGCCTACGGCTCAAGCATCGAGGGGGCTCGCGCCATGCTACCGACAGCAGGCCTGGCTCTGGCCGCACTGTTGAGCGTCGGGCTGATGATCTCCATGGCCTATCGCGCCAGTCAGCGCACCGCCGAACCGTCATTCGTGGCAGACCGCATCGACTTGTTTGGCGAGGTCGACCCGATGTCCGAGACACAATCCAACGACCACATCGAAGAGACCAACACCGATGCTGATGCCCAGGAGATCGTGATCCTGGAGACAGGAATTGATTCGGGCTCAAACGATCAACTTGCCGATCAGGCGGAGTCAGACCTTGAGGCCGTGAAAGCCGAACGCGAGGAAGTCGAACGCCATCTGCAGATCACTCGCAAGGCACTTCACCGCCTTGAAGCACAGCCACGAAATGACGTAGCTCACCAGAGCACCATCGCCGATCTGGAAGTCCAGCTTGCCGAGAGTGTCAAGGCGGTTGCCGCAGCCCAATCTGTTGCCGAGCGTGAGTCAATCACACGAATCGCAGCAGAGAACACGGTAAGCGAGTTGCAACATGACGTGGCCAAAGCTCACAGTGATCTTCGGCGCAGTATCGAGGCTCGAGCACGCGCCTTGTCAACGGCCAACAAATCTGTCGCCTATGCACGCAGTGCGAACCAGGCAAACGCTCGCGCGAAAACCCGCATCAGTGAGCTGGAAGCAAGACTTCAGAATCGTCAGGAGACGATCAGCAGCCTGATCCGCTCTTTGGAGAAAGAGAAACGACGTAGCCAGGACGAAGTCTCGCGCCGCGCTCGCGAGCTGATACTGCATGAGCGTCAAATGCGCTCTCGTCGCAGCCTGGAAGAAGTGTCACGCAGTGTCGAGGGTAACCTGACTACCCGGCTCGTCAAAAAAGTCGCGCGCGCTCGCTCTCTCACCACTCAGGATTGATTGGGCAACCGGTGGTCTCGATTCCTGAGACCGCCGGCTACCCGCGCGCATTTGCACCTCAGCGGCATCGCACGTTCTACCTGCACTGCGTTGCATGCCTAACAGACACACAAACGATACGGCGTAAATCGTGGCAATTGACAACACGACAGTGAACCCGGCAAGCACCAACAGATAAACCAACGCCGCACTCAATAGAGCGCCTGCGCTAGTCACACAGATGATCGTCTTTGTACTCATGGCACTGGTAATGTGACCAAACAATGTCGAACATAACAAGTTCGCAAAGAAGGTTGCAAGCATCAAACAGTCTCACGTCACCAATTTCTTGCGCCAAACAGAGTCACTACTTTGACGGTCAACGCAAACCGCAAGAACGTCAAAGTTTTATCGTTTGATGCGCGCCCGACAACAGGCGTTTCAATTGAATGCCTGGACCCGTGACTGCTGAATATGCGAGTACCAGGTGTGCTCATCCAGATTGCTACCGCAAGCGATCAACAACACTCGCTCGGATGAGTGCCTACCCGCTTGCCCTGCACTCGTCAGCGCCGCCAGACTCGATGCACAGGCAGGCTCCACCGCAAGCTTCATGTCATTGAAAAATGAACACATCGCATGGCGCATTTCTTGATCACTCACCGTGATGATGTCGTCGACGTATCGCTCGACAAGTGAATAGGTATACGGTCGATGCATAGGCGCTCCGAGACTGTCAGCAATGGTGTCTACCTCGACCTTGTCCATGGCATTTCCTGCTGCAAGACTCTGACGCATACCGTCAGCACCTTTTGGCTCAACACCGTATACCCGACATGAAGGTCGCAGCTGTTTGATTGCCGAGGCAACACCGGCAATCAATCCACCTCCTCCCACAGGCACATAGATCGCATCAAGCTCGTCGACTTGCTGCAGCAGTTCAAGCCCGATCGTTGCAGTGCCTTCCACAATCGGACCACCATCAAAAGGGTGAATCAGGCTTCGCCCCTCCTCGGCCTGCAAGCGCTCGACGATCGTTATCAGATCCGAGATAGCCTCACCAAAAACAATCCTTGCACCCAACTGTTCGACCCTTGCAACGCGTGCCGCATTGGCTGACCGAGGCATGACCACCGTCGCATCCACACCCAATTCTCGGCTGGCCCACGCTACCGCTATGGCGTGGTTACCCGCGGAAAAGGCCACTGCCCCACTGGTCGGATCCTCCAATTGCATGAGACTGTTGAGCGCGCCACGCGCCTTGAAGCTGCCCGTGCGCTGTAGCAACTCGAGCTTGATCCACACATCACCTGCAATCGGTGCGTCAAGACCCGGCCACGCCACGCTGGGCGTGCACAAGATACGACCAGCCAATGCCTCGGCTACCGCGCGCACACGACCAGGTTCGGGACCGGTTGCAGGTAGATCAATCACAAAAACCTCCGGTGATGATGTTCAGACAATTGCCGTGACTCGTGACTTGGTTCGCACTTCGCGCTTCGCGACCGAAGGTCTGTCATCACATGAGGTATCGGCCAGGCGCATTGACCATCGGGCTTGGGTTAACGTGAATACGCACCCTTGTGAATGCGTGGCAATACATCACGTCAAACCGGACAAGCCGATACCACGACATCCTCGTACACTCTTCTTATGATAAAGCGAATTGCACTGACCTTTCTCGGACTGTTACTCGTGATCGGAGTAATCGCCGGGCTGAAGTATGTGCAGATCTCGGACTTGATTGCCGCCGGGGAAGCGCAGCAGTTTCCACCCACAGTCGTGACCGCAGCCATGGTCGAGCAGGCTGAGTGGGAAACCACGCTTGCGGCGATCGGTACCCTGGAGGCGGCACAGGGCGTTGTTGTGACAGCGGACGTTCCCGGTCGCGTTACCCGGCTCAATTTTCAAGGTGGCGAGAACGTCGAGCAAGGCGCCTTGTTGGTCGAGCAGGAAACCGCGACAGAGACCGCGGAACTCTCGGCAGCCGAGTCCGATCTTTCTCTGGCTCAAAGCAACCTGAGTCGAGTGTCTCGCCTGTACCGTGACAGGGTGGTATCACGCGCCGAGCTCGACTCGGCTCAGTCAGCGGCCTCTGCTGCCAAAGCGCGTGTTGACAGCATTACCAGCAGCCTGGACAAGAAACAGATCCTGGCCCCCTTCTCCGGCCGACTCGGCCTCAAGCTTGTCGACCTCGGGCAGGATCTTGCTCAAGGCGTCGCTATTGTGTCTCTGCAGCGCGTCGACCCGATGCTGGTCAACTTCTCGTTACCACAACAATCGCTTGCCATGATCGAGCAGGGCCTGCCGGTGCGAGTCGCCACTGATGCGGTTCCCGATCGAACGTTCAACGGCACGATCACTGCCATCGACACGCAGGTTGATAGCGTTACACGGACCGTGCGTGTGCAGGCCACGCTGGATTCTGCAGCCGAAGGAGATGACTACGCGCTCTTGCCCGGCATGTTTGCACGCGTTGAGGTGGTACTGCCGGACACGCGCCCGGTGATCATGGTGCCACTGACGTCCATCAGCTTTGCCACCTACGGTGATTCGGTGTTCATCCTCGATGAGCCGCCCGAGCCGAGCGAGAACGCACCGCCCGGCCCGCCCCCGCAAGCAGGTCCTGGTGGGCTCTCTGCGTTGCAACAGTTCGTACAGCTCGGCGAACGCCGCGGGGATTTTGTTGAAGTCACACGTGGGCTGGAAGTCGGGCAACAGGTCGCAAGAGACGGTGTCTTCAAACTACGCAATGGCGCTGCAATCGATATCACCGAAGAAGGCGCTACCGAGCCTTCTCTGACACCGGACCCTGACAACGCGTGATCGCGATCATCCAGACGCACCGGAGCGAAGGCTGATGCACTTCACCGACATATTCGTCAAACGTCCCGTCCTGGCTGTCGTAATCAGCTTGCTGATCCTTATCGCAGGGATTCAAGCCATATCGCAGTTGTCAGTGCGCCAATACCCGCGCAACGACAATGCAACAGTCACGATCAACACCGCCTACATCGGTGCCAGTGCCGAGCTGGTACGCGGCTTTATCACCACACCGATTGAACGAGCGGTTGCAGGCGCGGAAGGCGTCGAGTATGTGAGCTCTGATAGCCAGCAGGGCTTGTCTACAGTCGCGGTAAGACTGGAACTCAACTACGACCCCATTCGTGCACTCTCCGAGATCACATCCAAGATCAATCAGGTGCGCGGGGATCTACCCACCGAAGCCGAAGTACCAACGATCAATGTCGAGTCCGCTGACAGCGCCTTTGCCGCGGCTTACCTGTCTTTCACATCGGATATTCTCGAACCCAACCAGATCACCGACTTTCTTGATCGCATCGTGCAACCACGGCTCGCGGGCCAGCCTGGTGTGCAACGGGCAGAAATCCTCGGCGGTCGTACCTTTGCCATGCGCATCTGGCTTGATCCTGAGCTGCTCGGCGCCTACGGAATCACACCACTGCAGGTGCGCCAGGCACTAGGCGCCAACAACTTTCTGGCAGCGCTTGGACGCACCAAAGGGCAATTGGTAGAGGTCAATCTGTCTGCCAACACCAACCTGTCGACTGTCGAGGAGTTTCAGAACCTGGTCCTGCGCTCGGACGGGGATGCCATCATTCGCGTCAAGGACGTCGGATACGTCGAGCTTGGTGCAGAGAACACGGATGTACAAGTCCGGTACTCCGGCCAGAACGCGATCTTCATGGGCATCTTTCCACTGCCCAACGCCAACGTGCTCGATGTGCTGTCCGCAGTGCGTACCGAGCTTGATGCCATCCGCTCCGATTTGCCCTCAGGGCTTGATGCCAATATCGCCTACGACTCAACCGAGTACATCGACAGCTCGATACGTGAGGTCGGCATAACGCTTGCCGAAACCTTGTTGATCGTGATGCTGGTCATCTATCTGTTCCTCGGTTCCTTGCGCTCGGTGATCGTACCGATAGTAGCTATCCCGATCTCGTTGATCGGTGCTGTGTTCCTGATGCAAATGTTCGGCTTCAGTATCAACCTGCTCACCCTGCTGGCCATCGTGCTCTCGGTCGGGCTGGTAGTGGATGATGCCATCGTGGTCGTGGAGAACGTCGAGCGCCACATAGACAACGGCATGAGCCGTGTGCAGGCGGCCATACGTGGTGCGCGCGAGCTCCTCGGGCCAGTTATCGCCATGACGGCAACTCTGGTGGCTGTGTACCTGCCCATCGGTCTTCAGGGCGGGTTGACCGGCTCCTTATTTCGCGAGTTTGCCTTTACCCTGGCCGGAGCTGTGACCATATCCGGCATCGTCGCAGTGACACTCTCACCCATGATGTCGGCCGCCCTGCTGCGCGAAGGCGAGAGCAAGCGCGGATTTGCCGGGCGTGTCAACAAGCTCTTTGCAAGCGTCCGCGACCGCTACATGAGAAGCCTGTCCGGTACGTTGCGCTATCGTCCAGCGGTCTACATGGTGTGGATTGTCATCACCTTGCTGTGTGTACCCATGTTCATACTGTCTGCGAAAGAACTTGCGCCGACAGAAGACCAGGGAGTGATCTTTGGCATTGTGGATGGTTCGGGCAATGCGACGATCGATGCCGCCTCACGCTACGCCTCGGAAGCCGACAAAGCGTTTCAGAGTGTCGAAGAAACCGCTTTCACCTTCCAGATCACTTTTCCAAACGGCGGCTTTGGCGGCATGGTGCTCGACGAATGGGATGATCGCGAGCGCAGCGTGTTTGAGGTCAAACCGGAGATTGCCGGCAAGCTCAACAACATCGCAGGCTTGAGCATGTTCCCGGTCACACCACCTGCCCTGCCTGGCGGTGGTGACTTTCCAGTCGAGTTCGTGATCGCATCCAATGCACCGGTCGAAGAGATACTCGGCTATGCCCAGCAAATACAGGTAAAGGCCATTCAGTCTGATCTGTTTGCCTTCCCGCCCATTATCGATACCAAGCTGGATCGCACGGAGTCAAAGCTTGTACTCGATCGTGATCGAGTGGCCGATCTCGGCTTGACCATGCAACAGGTCGGCACGGACGTAGGCACCTTGCTCGGTGGCGGCTACGTCAATCGATTCGATATCGACGGGCGCAGCTACCGAGTGATCCCCCAGGCCTTGCGCGTAGACCGACTCAACCCTGACCAGCTGGATAATCTGTACGTGACAGGACCACAGGGCACACCCGTTCAACTCGGTGCCCTGGCAGACATCGAGCACTCCACCGTGCCGCGCTCACTGAAACGCTTTCAGCAATTGAATGCGGTGAAGCTGTCCGGTGTGACCATCGCTACTCTGGATCAGGCTCTGGATTTTCTCGAAGGTGCTGCTGCCGAAGTGCTGCCAAGCGGATACTCACTCGATTACACCGGAGAGTCGAGACAGCTGAGACTCGAAGGCAACAAGTTTCTGCCGGCCTTTGGACTCGCTGTGGTGTTGATCTATCTGACCCTTGCTGCTCAGTTCAACAGTTTTCGCGATCCCTTTGTGATCCTTGCAGGCTCGGTGCCTCTGGCGATGTTCGGCGCACTGATCTTCACCTTTCTGAAGATGCCAAACCCGGAAATGCCCTACTGGACCAACAGCTTCACAACCACCTTGAACATCTATTCCCAGGTGGGCCTTGTGACCCTGATCGGCCTGGTGGCCAAGAACGGCATACTGGTGGTGGAGTTTGCCAAGCAGATGCAGCAACAGGGCTTGAGCAAACTCGCGGCGGTCAAGGAGGCAGCAAGCACGCGCTTTCGTCCCATCCTGATGACCACGGTGGCAACCGTAGCCGGACACTTCCCTCTGGTACTGGTCAGTGGTGCAGGGGCCGAGGCCCGTAATTCGATCGGACTTGTACTCGTCGGTGGTATGGCTGTGGGCACCTTGTTCACCCTGTTCGTTATCCCGTCAATCTATATGCTGATTGCACGAGACCTGGGCGGCACACTGGATTCGCTGCCGGATGAAAACCACGAAACCGGCAATGAACCTGTGGGTGCTGCAAGCATGCGCCCTGACAAGGCAAGGCGGGCGGCAGATCTGGCTAGGGTGTGAGTGTTCGGTAGCCTGACACCACACGGTTGATTGTTGTCACAAAGCAGACAAACGCAAACGCCCAGGCAATAACCTCGAACGCCCACGGAAACAAGCACATCAGCCCAAAGGCCACTATCGTCTCGGTCCCTTCGGCCAAGCCGTCGAGGTAGGTCAGCCCCTTGTACTCAAACTGAACCCGAGACACACCGAGACGATCAGCCTGTCCGGCAAAAGCGAGAAAACTGGCGCCGGTGCCTACAAAGCTTGCGATCAATACCGCCGCCGGCAAGGCATTGTTGGCAGGGTCAAGCAACGCAAATCCGACAGGAAACAGGGCATAGAAAATGAAGTCCAGCACGATGTCGAGAAAGGCTCCGGCATCGGTTGGGCCATCTATCCGTGCGATCTCACCATCAATGCCATCGGCAAGCCGCCCGAGCAGCAGAAACACCAACGCAACCAGGGGCGCACCCAACGCAACCGACAGCACCGCAAGCATTCCGCTGACAAAACCTGCAACGCTGATCGCATCTGCGCCGATACCGCGTTTGTGCAGCTCACCGGCGGCTCGCGCCAACGGAGGACGCAAGTGCGGCACCAGGTACTTGTCAAGCATGGCTTCTCATCAGGCTGGCACGAGGCGAGTTGCGCGAGCACGACCGGGGGAGCCGATTTCAAGCACTCGCGCGCCTTTGGGCACATCGGCCAGATCATGGGTCACGAGTAGAACCGGCAGATGGGCGGACTGCTCCCAGGTAAATTGCCGAATCTGTTCCCGGCGCGCAGTATCCAGTCGCGAAAAAGGCTCATCGAGGAGCAAGACAGCCGGATCTGAAAGCAGTGTGCGCAACAGACTGACTCTGGCACGTTGCCCGCCAGAAAGCGTGGCAGGATCACGTTCACCAAAGCCTGCAAGACCTGCCAGTTCAAGGCTGTGTGCGACGCGCTCACGCCGCTCGCGACGCGAGCCACCGCGCAGACCAAACAACAGGTTGTCAGCCACACTCATATGAGGGAACAGGTAATCCGATTGCAGCACCAGGCCTATCCGTCGGCGTTCGGTTGGCAGGCTGTCGATCCGCTGACCATCAAGGTGTATCTGCCCGGTGGCCGCAAAGCCTGCGGGCAGGGTGGCGGTTAGCCAACCGAGAAGACTGGACTTGCCGCTACCGCTGGGGCCCATGACCGCCAACACCTCGCCGGCACCCAACGAAAAGTTCAGATGCGAAATCAACGCCTCTCCACCGGGGGCTGTCAACTCCAGATCCTGTACGACAAGAGCGCTCACGGCACTACCGCCACAGGCGCTGCAAAGCGCTGACGCCTCTGCCAACGCAGCGCGAGCACGAAGGCCGTCAGTGGCAACACCGCTTGCAGTACGGCAAGCGTCGCCATGCTTCGTCGATCCATTCCGCCCTGCCCCGCAACCAGCTCAGTCGCAAGAGTAGCTTGTCGGCCCGCTCCAAGCAGCAAGGTAGGCAGGTATTGGGCCACACTCACCGCCACCGCGACCGCCGCAGCCTGAGCAACAGGGCCGGCAAGCAGTGGCAACCTGACGCGCCACAGCGTTCGCCAGTAGCCCACACCCAGGGTGGCTGAGGCGTGCATCCAGCGCGGATCAAGCTCGCGCCACGCCGTTGCCAGAATGAGCACGACATAGGGCAAGGAGTAGACCCAATGGGCATGCATGACGACCAACCAGCCGCCATTGAGTTGCGCGTGAATCGCCCACACTTGCCAACCGAACAACAAGGTTGTCTGAGGTACCAGTAGCGGCACGTACCACAAGCTATCCAGACGCGGTACTCGACCGCGACGCTCGGCCTCAAGCCATACAATACCTGCACAGACTGCAAACACGGCAGAAATCAGCGCGAAAAAAAGCGTAGCTACGGCAGGCTCGAATACACTGCCCAGACGATGCGTCCAGTGTTGAAGCGTCCAGGCGGAGGGCCAGGCGTGCGGAAATCGCCAACGCGATGCGAAACTCCACAGGGGTAACATCAGCAGGGAAAGGACGCCGGTCAAGGTGAGTATCCATGCGATCGCCTGCCCTAGCCGACGTGCCAGCTGCGATCCAGGCCTGCGCTGCCCATTGCGTCTTCTTCGCGCCGCCATCAATCCCAACACACGCTCCGACAACAACACCAGGGCGCAGGCAGCGATAACAATGCCTGTCAGCAGCAGCGCGCCGATAGCCGCCACATGACGTGTTGACGGGTCAGACACCAGCTGCACCAACCACACTGCCAAGGTCGGTGGATGACCCGGCCCCAATAGAATCGCCATATCGACAACTGCAAGGTTAAAGGCCAGTATGGCTAAAAATGCAAGTCTGATACGAGGCCACAAACGCGGCAGAATCAAACGACTCCAGCAGCGAGCGGGTGAATACCCGAGCGTTCTGCCTATGCTCAAAGACTCGTCCACATCCAGGCCACGTAGCTGCGCCACAGCCGCCAGCACAAGAAAGGGAGTCTCTTTGACAACCAGACCAACAATCAAACTGATACCCCAGGCATCAGGAACCGTCCAGTCAGTCGGTGGACGGTCGTAGCCTGTCAGTGATGGTGACATCAGGCGCAGAACAAACCCACTGGGTGCAAACAGGAATGCGATGCCCACGGCAAGTGCAGCATGAGGTACCGCCAACAGTGGCGGCAAGGCGGCATTCAGTGCACGCCAGGCACGCGTACCGTGTGCCGACACCAGTACCACTGAAGTCAAGGCAGCCACCAGCACGGAGGCAAGGCCCCCGGTGAATACTGTCAATACCAGCGCTGCGCGCAGGCGCGGGTCATTGAGCACTTCACCCAGATTGCGCAGTAGATCAGCACCTGCCGATGCCTGCACAAAGGTGCCGAGCAACCCCGCCGCCAACGGCGAGATAAACAAGACAGCAACCAGCAGTGCTGCAGGCTGTCCGACAGCCATTGGTGGGGCAAACCAGCCTTGGGCAGAGCGCTAAGTTGCGATCAAGGCGCGTAGCGCGTGAGCCATGCCGCCTCCAGTGCCGCAGCCCAAGAGGCATGAGGCTCGGGCAAGCTCTCACCCGAGCCAATCGGCAGTGCCCAGGGCCCAAGATCTATGGCATCAAATGCCGCTTTGTCGTCCGCGTCCAGCGCACTGAAATCGAGTACGGTGGGGTCTCCCCAGAATGCAGGGTCGGCCTTGCGTATCTGGGCTTCAGGTGAGAGAAAAAAGTCAGCGACCACCATGGCTCCCGCAGCAGCACTGGCGTTCCAGGGGATGGTCACAAAGTGTGTGTTGCCTATGGTGCCCTCGTCAAACACATAGGTACGCACCGACTCCGGTAACTGACCGCTGCGAACAGCAGCGCTGGCCTCATTCGGGTTGAAGGACAAGGCAATATCCACCTCGCCGTCGTCCAGCAATTGCAGGGTCGCCTCGCCACTGACGGGCCAGGTACGCCCGCCGCCGCGCAGGCTGGGATGGAGCTCATCCAGATACGCCCACAGCGAGGCTGTTACTGCGTCGAAATCTGCCTGCTCAACAGGGGCTGCCAGCGCCTCACGCTGATCGCTGAGCTCGTGCACCAACTGTTTCAAAAAGGTTGTGCCATGAAACGCCGGTGGTGCAGGATAGGCAAATCGCCCGCCCGACTTTACAAAATCGAGCAGCTGCTCAGCTGATCGAGGTGGCTCCGGAGCGGTAGCCATGTCGTTGATGAACACCAGCTGCGCGCCTCCCCAAGGGGATTCAAGCCCCTCAACAGCAACGGAGAAATCAAACTCTATCGAGGGTGATGTCTTTACAAGGCCTGAGTTGGGGAGAAGTTCAGCAAATGCCCCCCAGAGCATGTCACCGTTTTTCAGAGCTGCAAAGTTCTCACCATTGACCCACATCAGGTCAACACGCCCATCGCTGTCTTGACCCGCTGCACGCGCCGCGTCGAGTTGAGCGACGATCTCGGCGATGTCACCGACCTTGACGTGCTCGAGAATGACACCATGCTCTTCCTCGATGCGCTCGGCTGCCCAGCTCAGGTAGGCATTGATGCGGTCACTACCACCCCAGGCATTGAACCACACGGTCTGACCACGTGCCTCTGCCAGCACGTCTTCCCAGGAGCTGTCAGGCTCCACTGCCGAGGCGGGCAATGATGCGGTCAGAGACAACAACAAACACAACGTGGCCCAGCCTGATCCACGTGTCGGGTCAAGTCGTGAGCGCGAGAATGCGTGCAACAGGCGGTGCAAATATGTCATGAACGTGGGCACTGGGAGACAGATGGAAACGCCAGCCGGCGTCAGGCGCCTGGTGCAAACGGAGCGCACCGGCATTGCGCTACCTCAGACAGACTGCTCGTCATGAGGTTCCCCTATGGTCGCACAGGCTGAGTTGCCATTCGCGACCGAGGCGAGGAACAAGGCTCAGGAGGCCACTCGCGTCGCAGCCGCCACCAGTGCCTGTGTGTAGGGATGCGCCGGTTGCTCAAACACCTTGCGCGCATCGTTGACCTCAACTGCAACACCGTCCTTCATGACAATGACGCGATTGGCCATGGCCCGCACCACCTTGAGATCGTGACTGATGAACAGATAAGCCAGTCCGAAACGCCGTTGCAAGTCACGCAGCAACTCGATGAGCTGTACCTGTACGGCCCTGTCCAGCGCACTGGTCGGCTCGTCCAGCACGATTACCTTCGGCTCGAGGATCAGCGCGCGCGCCACCGCAATGCGCTGACGCTGCCCACCCGAGAACTCGTGTGGAAAGCGATGCCGCGCATCAGCGGGCAATCCGACTTGTTCGAGCACCGCTTGCACACGCTCATCCCGTCTGGCCTGGTCCGATTCGAGTCCATGCGCGCCCAGCCCTTCGGAAATCGTATCTCCCACGGTACGCCGCGGAGACAAACTACCGAAGGGATCCTGAAAGACGACCTGCAAGTCCCGTCGCAGAGGCTTCATAGCTCGCGCATCAAGCCCCGCAATCTCTCGACCATCGAACCGGATCTGCCCGGTAGACGGCACCAGACGCAACAAGGCCTGAGCCAGGGTGCTTTTGCCAGAACCCGATTCACCCACGATGCCCAGGGTCTCACCCCGCCGTAGTTGCAGATCAATGCCATCAACGGCCTTGACGTGATCGACGGTACGCCGCAGCAAGCCACCTTTTATCGCAAACCAGACCTTGAGCGCCTGCGCTTCGAGAACAGGCTCGGCCGCAAGGTCTATCGGATTGGCCTCGCCGTGCGGTTCTGCCTCAAGCAGGGCTCGTGTGTAGGCATGCTCCGGCTGATCGAACACACGGCGGGTATCACCGATTTCACGCAAGACACCAGACTGCATGACCGCGACGCGATCGGCCACGTTCTCCACCACCGTCAGATCGTGTGTGATCAAGAGTATGGCAAGACCCAGACGCTGCTGCAGTTCCTTCAGTAGCGACAGAATCTGCGCCTGCACGGTGACATCAAGCGCTGTTGTCGGTTCATCGGCAATCAGGATGTCCGGCTCGTTAGCGAGCGCCATGGCGATCATCACTCGCTGCCGCTGCCCGCCGGACAACTCATGCGGGTAAGCACCAAGCCGCTCGCTCACCTTGTCAAGGCCGACCAGAGACAATAGCTCGAGCGTACGCTTGCGCGCTGTACGCTTGTCCAGCCCCTTGTGTACAAACAAGACCTCATTGATCTGTTTTTCTATGTTGTGCAGAGGATTGAGGGAGGTCATCGGCTCCTGGAAAATCATGCCGATACGATCACCACGAATGGCTCTGCATCGTGACTCGGAAGCACCGATCATCTGTTCACCGCGATACAACACACTACCTGTCGGGTAGCTTGCCTGCGCAGAGTTGAGCAACTGCAACACCGCCAGGGCTGTCACGCTCTTGCCTGAACCACTTTCACCGACCAGAGCCAGCGTCTCGCCCGCGTACAGATCGAAGGAGACGCGATCAACAACACGCGTAACGTTGCCGAACTCAACGGACAACTCCGTTACACGGAGCACGGGGTCAACTGTGCGGTCACTCATTGCAGTGACTTCCGCGGATCAAAGGCATCGCGCACTGCCTCGCCTATGAAGATCAACAGCGACAGCATCACCGCCAACACCAGAAACGCGGTGATACCGAGCCACGGAGCCTGCAGGTTCTGCTTGCCCTGAGCGAGTAACTCCCCTAAAGACGCAGAGCCTGGCGGCAAGCCGAAGCCGAGAAAATCCAGCGACGTCAAGGTGGTGATCGATCCGTTCAGGATGAATGGCAGAAACGTCAGTGTGGCCACCATCGCATTAGGCAGCACGTGGCGAACCAGAATCGTCCAGCGACCGACACCCAGTGCCGCAGCAGCACGTACGTAGTCAAGATTTCGCGCGCGCAGCACCTCCGCACGCACAACACCCACCAGGCTCATCCAGCTGAACAACAACATGAGCCCCAGTAGCCACCAGAAGTTGGGTTCGACGATGCTTGCCAGGATAATCAACAGATACAGCACCGGTAAACCGGACCAGACTTCCAGAAAACGCTGCCCGACAAGGTCCACCCATCCACCAAGGTAACCCTGTACTGCGCCCACCGCGACACCAATGATCGAGCTGAACACGGTCAGTGCCAGACCAAACAGGATCGATATACGAAATCCATAGATGACACGCGCCAGCACATCGCGCCCCTGATCATCTGTGCCGATCCAGTTCTCGGCCGATGGCGGTGCCGGTGCCGGTACGGGTAGCTCGTAGTTGACTGTGTCGTAGCTGTAGCGAATCAATGGCCAGAGCATCCAGCCCTTCTCCTCGATCAGCTCTGCAACAAAGGGGTCGCGGTACTCGGCGCTGGTTTCAAAGTCTCCTCCAAAGCGTGTCTCCGGATAATCGACAAACACTGGAAAAAAGGACTGACCGTCGTAGCTGACATAGAGCGGGCGGTCATTGGCGACGAACTCTGCAAACAAGGTCACAACAAACAGGATCAAAAAAATCCACAGCGACCAGTAACCGCGACGGTTGGCACAGAACGTCTGCCAGCGTCTGAGATTGACCGGCGACAAGAAGCGATCACGCCGGGAACCCTTTGCCCCTTCCATGACTGCGGCCATCAGAAACTGCGTCGCTCGAAATCAATGCGTGGATCGATCACGGTGTACATGACGTCACCGACAATGTTCAGGATCAACCCCAGCAGCGTGAAGAAGAACAAGGTGCCAAACATTACCGGGTAGTCTCGGTTGATCGCCGCCTCAAAGCCCAACAGACCCAGTCCATCCAGAGAAAAGATCACCTCGATCAGCAGTGAGCCTGTAAACAGTACCGACACAAAGGCGCTCGGAAAGCCTGCCACCACAATCAGCATCGCGTTCCTGAAGACGTGGCCGTACAGGACCCGGTTATCGGACAAGCCCTTGGCACGTGCGGTCAACACATATTGCTTGTTGATTTCGTCAAGAAAGGAGTTTTTGGTGAGCATGGTCAAACTGGCAAAGCCACCGATCACCATGGCGGTCACTGGCAAGGCAATATGCCAGAGGTAGTCCAGCACCTTGCCGAGAGCCGACAACTCATCGAAGTTGTCACTGCGCAGGCCACGCAACGGAAACAGATCCAGAAAACTGCCACCGGCAAACAACACGATCAGCAGAATGGCGAACAAGAACCCCGGTATCGCATAACCGACGATGACAACACCACTGGTCCAGACATCAAAAGAGCTGCCATCACGCAGTGCCTTCTTGATACCCAATGGTATTGAGATCAGGTAGACCAGCAAGGTCGTCCAGAGGCCGAGCGAGATCGACACCGGCAGCTTGTCGATGACCAGGTCCACCACACTACGATCACGGAAAAAGCTCTCGCCAAAATCAAGACGAGCGTAGTCTCCCATCATCTTGAAAAAGCGCTCGACCGGCGGCTTGTCAAAACCAAACTGCCGCTCAAGATCTGCAATCAGCTCAGGCTCAAGACCGCGGGTCCCGCGAGCAGATTCGTTACCGGTAGCACCAGTATCGCTCTGCGGTCCGGACACGCGAGCGGTAGCACTTGTCGCAGTCCCCTTGATCTGTGCCAACACCTGCTCCACCGGACCGCCGGGGGCTGCCTGCACGATGACAAAGTTCAGGATCATGATCCCGAACAGGGTCGGAATCACCAACAGCAAGCGCCTGAGTATGTAGGCGAACATCTCGCCTGCTCCGGATGATCAGTTGTCGAGCGCAGCTTCCTTGTCAGGGTCTACCCACCAGGTGTTGAAGCCGAGCGCCTTTTGCGGCTTGATTGCAGGTCTGGAGAATTTGTTGGTATACGCTACGCGGTAGGTAGGTCCGAAGTACTGCGGCAGCACATAGTGCTGATGCATAAGCACGCGATCCAGCGCGCGCGTCGCGGCGACCTGCTCCTCACGCGATGTCGCGTTGACAATCAAGGGGATGATGGCGTCGACTACCTCATCCTTGATGCCAGCGACGTTACCAGAGCCTGGCTCGTCAGCGACGCGCGAGTGCCAGTAGTCGTACTGTTCGTTTCCGGGTGACTCCGGCTGCTGCCACAAATGTGTGGTGACATCGAAGTCGTAGTCTTCCATGCGCTTCTCATACTGCGCTGAATCAATGACCCGCACCTTCAGATCAATACCCAGACGCTCAAGCACTTTTCTCCACGCCAGGCCGATCTTCTCGACACTCGGCTGACGAATGATCATCTCCATGGTGAAGGCTTCGCCGGATTCAGCATGAGTCATCACACCATCCTGCACCGCATAGCCCGCCTCCTTGAACAGCGCTATCGCCTGACGCAACTCGCGACGCACGTTGCCTGAACCATCCATCACAGGAAGCGAGAAGGCCTCTTCGAACACGGACTCGGGAAGCTGCTCGCGAAAGGGTTGCAGTATCTCGAGTTCACGCCCTTCTGGCAGACCGGTCGCCGCAAGTTCGGACCCCTGAAAGTTGCTCTGGAGTCGCTGATACGCGCCGTAGAACAGATTCTTGTTGGCCCATTCAAAATCAAAGGTCCAACTGAGTGCTTCGCGCACGCGAATGTCCTGGTACTTCGGCTTGCGCAGATTGAACAAGAAGGCCTGAAATACCTGAATGCTGGTGTCCGGGATTTCCTCACGCACCACGCGACCCTCGGCAAGAGCCGGAAAGTCATAGGCGGTCGCCCAGTTCTTGGAAATGTACTCGCGCCGAAAGTCAACATCGCCCGCCTTGAGCGCTTCAAGGGCAACGGTCAGGTCACGGTAGTAGTCGTAGCGCAGGGTGTCGAAGTTGTCGTGACCGAGCTTGACGGGCAAGTCCCTGGCCCAATAATCTTCGACGCGCTCGTAGGTGATGGAACGACCGGGATCAACCTTGGCTACCTTGTAGGGTCCGCTGCCAAGCAAGGGCTGCAACGTCGTCGCAGCAAACTCCTTCTCCTCCCAGGCGTGTGCAGGGAGTACCGGCAGTTGACCGACAATCAAGGGCAGCTCGGCATTGCCTGCTTCGGTAAACGAAAACCTCACCGTACCCTCATCGATGGCTTCGGCTCCGGAAACACTGGCGTAGTAGTTTCGGTACAACGGGTGGCCATCGTTCATCAAGGTGTCGAAGGTCCAGACCACATCCTCGGCATCGATGGCATGGCCATCGTGAAAGCGTGCTTCAGGGCGCAGACGAAAGACAACTGACTGCCCGTCTTCGGCGACTTCTATTGACTCGGCAACAAGTCCGTACATTGACGAGGACTCATCCAGCGCCGTGCTCATCAGAGTATCGAAGACACCGGCAGCGCCCGCGGCAGAAACACCCTTGAGAATGAAGGGGTTCAGGTTGTCGAAAGTACCAAGAGACGACAAGGTGACAGAGCCTCCCTTGATCGCATCCGGGCTGGCGTATTCAAAATGCTCAAAATCAGCGGGGTATTTCAGGTCTCCGAAGGCCGAAATTCCATGGCTTGACTCTGCCAGCGCGGTCGTGGAGCCCAAAGCGAGAGCAAGCACCGGGCCGAGCGCCAACCCGATAACAGACGATGTGCGACAGCGGCACGATGCATCAACGACGCGCATGGAAAGGGCAACTCTCGAACTCATCTGTCCCGGACTCCTCTGGATGGTAACGACTCTGACCTTCTCGGTACGCAGCCGTTCTGGTCAAAGACTACAAGCTCCGTGCCGATACGCCAGGCAAGGACGAAATATTGACACAAGATCACTGTACGGCGGCCCAGCGACCACTCTTGCCGGCCTTGTAGATTGCGTCGATGACTCGCTGATTCAACACCGACTCCTCCAGTGAGAACAACTCACCGCGCCCGCCGCTGGCTACTCGTGCAAAGGCCTCGACCTGCAGCTGATACTGATCCACCCCCGAGTAGCGGAGCACCTGAGTCTTGGCATGACCCCGATCATGAATGCGCAACTCATCCCCTTCATAGAGATTGGAATTGAACGGCGCGGTCAGCTCGATGAAGCCTTTGTCCCCATGGAATACGATGGATTGACGGTTGGCGAGCTGAGTGGACAGATAAAAGGACAGCTCGAAATCCACAAAATCAGCCCGTACGCTCGCAAAGCAATCTGTTCCAAAGTCTGGATCCCAATCGATATGTGCTTGCACACGCGTGGGCTCCTGACCGGTTGCCAGCCGGGTAGCCACCGTTGGGTACACCCCGATATCAGGGATCACGCCGCCACCGAGCTCCGGACGGTTGCGCATGTTGTCAGGGTTGACGTTGTAGTAGGTGAACGAGGCATCAACCATGCGCAAGCTGCCGATGGCACCCTTGGCCAGTAGCTCCCTGACCTTCAACCACTGCGGGTGGTAGGCCACCATGAAGGCCTCGGACACCACAACGCCGGATCCATCGCGTGCCGCAACAACCCTGGCAATGTCACGCGCCTTCAATGCCAAAGGCTTTTCGACAAGCACGTGCTTGCCAGCCTTGGCCGCTTTTACCGCCCACTCCACATGCTGGGAAGTCGGCAGGGGTATGTACACGCCGTCGATCTCGTCCGAGGCAAGCATCTGCTCGTAAGAGCCGAAGGCCAGCGGTACGCCAAAGCGATCAGCAAATTTTTGCGCGCGCTTGAGATCGCGGGAGGCAATCGCCGACACCACGCAGTTGCTGGCCCGTGAGATCGCCGGGAGGACATGTTGCTCGCCGATACGAGCGGTAGACAGGATGCCGAATCGAAACATGATGGTCGCCGCTGAAACAGAGGGACATCATGCGTCAATTTTCACAGAATAGCGCGCACCTGTTGAGCCGGTGCGCGCTTGCTGTAACGTGAAACTGTGGAGTGCGGTGTCTTACTTGGCCGTGATGACCGTCATGACCAATTCACCGTCAACACGGATCGGCCCGTCTTCTTTTGCACCCAATGTGTATTCGAAAACGCCCGTTGCGGTGCCACCGACCTCTGCGTGCACCATCAACATCAATCGCTCGCCCGAGGCAATCGGCTCTTGCAGTATGGCAGCGACGTCATAGTTGTCACCGTGACGCAGCGGCGCATAGGCAACGACGGGGCCGGGCTTGTTGCTGGCGTCAGTACGGTGTACGACCAACCAGCCATTTTCGGCAGCAGAGACCTTGCTGGCGCTAACGACCCCATTGGCGACGCTCTGGTCAGCCGCCTCGACCATTGGCGTTGCCGAATGCCCGGCAGCCAAGGCGACAGAAGAAGCCAAAGTGAGGGCAGCGAGAGCGGTGAATGATATTTTCATAAAGTATGTATCAGCTGTGTGGAGTTTTCCTACCTCTACCTCTACGGCAGGCTTCGCGCAACGGATGCACGTCTGGCGACAAACAAACCCGACTGAATATTGACGCAAAATGCGCCATCACACGCGCCACTTGATCGAACAGCCCGCACTCGCGACCTGCTCAACAGGCCCCTTGCCCGTACGCCCGATCTGCCGCATAGCCTCTTGCAAATCCGCAGTACGCCCGGCGGCAGGCCCCATACCCGCAGAATCAAAGCGACCCCGATAATGCAGTTCACCATCACTGTTAAAACCGAAGATATCAGGCGTACAAACCGCACCGAACGCACGAGCAACTGACTGATCCTCATCGAGCAGGTAGGGAAAACGCATTCCATACTGCTCAGCAAAGGCACGCATGGCCGCGGGATTGTCAGCCGGCACTGACTGATAGTCGTTGGACATCACCGCAAGAACACCAAACCCTTCTTGCATCAGCACCTTCGCATCTTCAACCAGTCGCGTCATGATCGCCTTGACGTACGGACAGTGATTACACATGAAAATCACAGCCGCCCCCTTGGCACCGAGGCTCTCGCCGAACGAGACCGGTGAACCGTCCAGATCGGGCAAGGTAAAGTCGGGAGCTTTCCAACCAAGATCAACTGCGGGCGTATCGAGGAGCATATTCACCGAACCAGGTTGGATGCACGGCCATGCCGGCCTACAGGGCGGTTGATCTTACGAAACAAACAGGAGCCTGCCTAGTGGGATAGCTGCACAACCCACGGCGGCTGTCGCTACCAGTTACTTCCTTGGGGCCAGTTTGACGGTGACGGTTCACCGCTCCAGTCAAACACTTCGTAACGAGGCAGATTGAAGTCGAATTCAAGCGTCCTGCCCGCGCTCATACTGCCACTCTGCGAGGCCGCGACAAAAAACAACAGCGGCAGCGCCACAGCCAGCGCCGCCAACACCGCTAGTGCAATCTTGACCCTACTCCAGGGCCGCTCACCGCGTACCTTGCCACTGCGCCCATTGACAACAAATCGGTAGCTCTTGTCGCGGAAGGTAAAGCCTGCGCTCCACACCGGCAACAAGACATGTTTGAAGGTGGTGTCGCTGTGTTGTGTTCGCAGCGAATGTATGCGCTGCTGGTCCCCACCGATCGATCGCCTCACATCGCCACGTATGACCTTGTCCATGATCGCTTGCGCATGATTGAAACCCTCATCCAGATCAACCTGGTACACCTCACTGGAGAATCCACTCAAGTAATCCTCGCGATACGGCACCAGCTTTTCAAGATCCCAGGGCGCGAGCCAGTCGGTGATCTTTCTCGGCAAGGTGCGCGTTGCACCGACCAACACATCGTCAAAGTGCCGGGATGTTCGGCCTGATGCCGGCGACCAACGGA
This sequence comes from uncultured Granulosicoccaceae bacterium, assembly GCA_937922675.1. GTDB lineage: Bacteria > Pseudomonadota > Gammaproteobacteria > Granulosicoccales > Granulosicoccaceae > Granulosicoccus. The sequence continues at coordinate 184,394 of CALAJN010000011.1, read as the reverse complement.
TCTTGGGTATGCGTCGCGTACGCGATACGCTGCGCCCATTGACAACGGTTCTGTAGCGTTGCGTCACGTAGTAGACATCGCCGCGCTGGCCGCGATAGGCAGTGGCAGTGTCGCTATCGTATGTCCAATACGGGATATATACGCCATTGAGCTGCGCATCATCACGGGCGAATTCCTTGAGCGCGTTCGGTGCAAACCACAGTGACTTGAGCCAACTCTTGTAAAACTCGCGCGCCTGCTCGGCAGTGATGGCAAAAGGCAACAAACCCCTGGGCTTGATCGGCTTGCTGTCTGCGGTCTCGGTGACGACCCCCGTGCCGCAGAACGGACACTCACCAGCGTGGATATGGGCATCCAGGGCAAAACTCGCCGCACAGTTCGGGCACGATATTATCTGCGACTCGGGTGAGCGCCTCTCGGCTTGCTCCAGCTCCGCAAGTGCTGTATGCAAGTCAAGCTCGACCAGTGGCTCGTGCCCTTGCTCGATCTGGTTGAGATGCCCGCAGTACCGACATGACAGTGAGTCGGTTCCTATCGCGTAGTGCAGAGACGCCCCACACTGCCCACAGGGAAAACGTGTCTCGGTCAGGCTTCGCGTGCGCGCCTCGCCAACACGCTCTGCAACCTGCGTATCCCACTGGTAGGCCTCACCGCGACGCGCAGCCTCTTCCATGGCAACCAGACGCTCCTTGAGGTCACCCGCGTCACGCTTGTCACTGTTGCTCACATCAATACAGGGAATCGATGTGTTGGCTTACTCAAAACTGTTCAGCCAGAGGTGGTGGGCGATGGCAGTGGCGGCGGTGTAGCCGCACGCTCACCGAACAGGGCGGCCACGCCGGGCACCTGTGCGGCTGCCGTCCAGTCAGTCAGCTCTGGCGTCCACACAAGCGTTTCCCGCGTGAGTTTGCCTGCATCGACCATGCTGCTCAATGTCTCCAGCGTGTGCGGGCCATCGGCTGTACCAGCCAGTGCAACATGAAACCTGGGCGCGTTCTTCAGCGGTGGTGGCAAGCCAGCGCCACCGCCGGCAATAGTTGCTTGCCCTACCCCTTCGGCCATAGTCCGACCAACTGCAAGTCCGACCCCCATGCCGACTACATCGCCGGCACCACCACCCTGCGCCAGGCCTTCACCTGCCTGATACTTCAAATACGCATCAAGGTTGCCGGTCATGCCCATCGAGGTTCTCTTATCGAGCGCTTCAGAGACCGCTGGCGGCAGAGAGATGTTCTCCACCAGGAGCTTGGTCAATTCAAGACCATACTCACCGAACTCGGGGGCGATACGCTTGGTCAGAAATTCACCCAGCTGATCCTGATTAGCTGCCACATCGAGGATCGGGATATTGGCTGATCCGATGATCGTCGCAAACCGCGAGGTGATCAGATTGCGCAGCTGATCGGAGATCTCTTCTGTCGTGAACACGCCTTCTGTGCCTACGATCTCGCGAATAAACGTCAGTGGGTCAGTTATACGCACACCGTAAGTACCAAAGGCACGCAGGCGCAGACCACCGAACTCGGCGTCACGTAACATCAGGGGCTGCTTGGTGCCCCATTTGAGATCGGTAAAGCGGCGCGCATTACAAAAATAGACCTCTGACTTGAACGGGCTGCTGTACCCGTGCTGCCAGCTCTTGAGCGTTGTCAGCAGCGGCAGGTTCTTGGTCTCAAGCTCCCATGTTCCCGGACCAAGCACATCCGCCACCTGCCCCTCGTTGACAAACACCGCATACTGCGACTCCCGAACGATCAACTTGGCGCCGTACTTGATCTCGTTACCGTAACGTTCAAAGCGGTACACCATTGTGTTGGACGAATCATCAGTCCACTCGATGATGTCTACAAATTCACCAAACAGCTTGTCCAGAAGTCCCATCGGTTTAGCCTCGAACGCCAGCGGTGGTGCCAGAGGCAACATTTGATGCACTGGCAGCAGCAGATTTCAGGGTTTGCTTCAGCTCCTCTTCCATCTCGACGAGTTGCTTCTCGGCGTCTGCGCGACGGCGCTTGCCTTCATCAGCGATCTGCAGTGATTCCTCGACAGTCGCAATCAGGTTTTCGTTGGCACGACGAACCGCATTGACATCAAACACGCCGCGCTCGAGCTCCTCGCGTACCGTGCGGTTGGCTGTCTTCAGGTTCTCTGCGTTCTTTTCCAGAAGATCATTGGTCAAGTCTGATGCGCGCTGCACACTCTTGGCAGCCTCAGCAGATCGAAAAATCGTGACCGCCTGGGCCAGCTGTTGGCGCCACAAGGGTACGGTGTTGACCAGGGTTGAATTGATCTTGTTGACCAGGCCCTTGTCGTTTTCCTGAATCAGGCGGATGCTCGGCAAACCCTGCATGGCAACCTGACGCGTGAGTTTGAGATCATGCACCCGACGCTCGAGATCATCGCGACCGGAACGCACGTCGCGCAGCTCCTGCGCCTTGAGCACATCATCGGAATTGGCAGCCTCTGCTTCGGCAGCCGGGATGATGTCCCGATCAATGATCTGAAGTTTTTGTTCGCCAGCGAGGATGTAGACCTCAAGGTCGTGGAAATAGTCGAGGTTGGCGGCATACAACTTGTCGAGCGATTTGATGTCACGCAGCAGTTGCGTCTTGTGCCCTTCAAGATCATCGGTTACTACATCGACCTGCTTGCGCACGCCTTCGTACTGTTGTATGAACTTGGCGACCGGAGTAATGCCACCAAACAACTTGCGCCACAAACGCACAAAGATATTCGGTTTGGCGCGCGGATCGTAGTCAGCAACTTCAAAACCTCGCAGCACCGTGACCATGTCATTGAGCGAGTTGCCAGCAGAGCCCAGATCCTTGTTGCGTACACCCTCGAGCATGCTGTCGGAGATGGTGGTCAGCTCCTGCTGAGCCTTGCTGCCAAAAAAGATGATCGAGTTGGAGTCCGAGAGATTGATCTCCTGCATCAACCCGTCAATACGCGCCCGCTCCTCAGGATCCACTCGCTCATAGGGGACCATTTCGTTGGCGACTTCAGGGAGTAGCAGCTCGCTCCCGGAGATCAGATCGGCATTGGCCGTGGCAAGGTCTACCTGGGTTCTGTCCTGCACGGAGGCGCTAGGGGTTGACATGGCTCGTTCTCCTTCGCGAAATCAACCTCCAACCATACTGCAATGCGGCTCTCACGTCCCGGTCAACTCGGCCAGAATCGGCCTTGTCAACAAAACGTCACAAAAAAAGGTACCGCCCAGCCACCAGGGTCAATCAGGGTCCCGCTTGAGCAACAGAGCGTTATAGGCGAGGTTTCCGATCACGGTCAGCACCAGTGCACCAACAACAGCCGCAACGAATGCACCACCCAGCTTGCCACCCCAGGTCACATCGAATACATCACGCACGAACAGGCCGAAGAACGAGCCCACAACACCCATCACCGCATTAGGCAGGAATCGCAAGGGGTTGCTGCCAAAAGCACGAGTCGTCGCAAGACCGATAGCCAGACCCACAAGGACGAACAGCCAGGGACCAATCAATCTCATGATCGCTGAGAATCTCCCCTGTTCCCGGTCATACCACGCCCTCCTGTTCCAACTGCATCTGTAGCACCTCGATCTTCACGTCAAGATCAGTGGAATTATTCTCGGCAAGCTTTTTCTGCTGCTCACCGATAACTGTCTCGATAGTGCCGAGCACACGACGAAAGTTGTCTTCCAGTGCAGGGTCCTTTTCTCCGCGGTGAGCGCGCGCATAACCCTCTGTCACTTGCTGTGCACCATCCAGGTACACCTTTAGAAACTTGCGCGCTCGGCGAGCGTCAACTGGATCTTGCTCAATGGTGCGCAGGATCTCGCGTGCCTCAACGGCGATACGGCGCAGACGGTCACGAAATTCAGTGTTATTGATGCGCCGTGCATCCGCTTCTATCCGTTGTATTCGTCCTTCGGCCTCGTCGAGTAGCTCAATCAACTCTTCGTTGGTGATACCCACACCAGCGACGCCAGGCAGGCGCGCAGGGTCATCAAAGTCGTAATACAAATAGCAGCCGCCAAGCACGGCGAGCGCAAACAGGATTGACGAGATCAGACCGTGACTACCAACAATGCCAATCCAGGCGACCAGAAAAGTCCCGACTGAGGCCATGATGGCCCCAACAAAGCGATAACGAACGGTGCTGGCACGACGACGCAAGTTGCGACGCACGGCCTCGTTGTCGATCTTGATGCCTTTTCTGATGAAGCTCGCGGCTCCCATGATCAACACAAAGCCGGCAGCTCGCGCCAAGGCTGCGCCCACGTTGCCGCTCGCAAGCGCCAGAAACGTCGCTGGCAGCAGTGGCAAGGGCAACAGATACAACAACCAGCCGCGCCAGACGATCGGTTGCTTGGCATCAGGGTCGTAGGGACGAACGCTTGTACTCATGACTCTGTCTCCTGTCGACTCAGTTCAGGAGCGCGTGGCACGACACAAAGCCTACCGAGAACAGCAGCACGAAAAACCCCAGTACACGTTGCAGTGGCTTGGGAATAATGCGATCGCGCGTCTGGGCCGGAGTCTGCTGACCGGTCTCGTGCTGACGTACTGCGGATGCCGGCGCTGGCTTGTGCCGCACTGGCGATGTGGATTCTGTACTCATAAATGCACCATACAGTGACTGACGCGGGTGGGGGGGCTGACACGCGCGACCAGAACATGACCGGAATGCGGTCAGACGGCAGACGAGTGGCTGACCGCAGGCCCTCTACCGCCGGGTAAGCCGGTAGACATATTCTACAAGTGTATCCAGTCCACGGCCTTTCAAGTTGCCAAGGCGCTCGGGCCCTGCATACCTCTCAAGCTCCTCGATCTCGAAGCCCTCCTCCAGCAGCAAACGCGTGGTCGCATCGGGTACCGCAAAGGGCGGTCCCTGCATTCGCGATGGGTCATAGTCAATGGTCAAAAGAAGCCCTCGTGCACTGCGCGGAACCAGTTTTGCCAGTTGCCTGGTGTATTCAGCGCGCATCGACTCATCCATGGCAATCAGCGAAGCGCGATCGTACACACCAGTGATGCCCTCAAGGTCAACGGGAGCCAGGTCAAAGAAATCGCCCGCCAGTACGCGCAGCCCAGCGGCTGCAGCTGAGCCACGAAACTCGGTACCGCGGTCCGTCTTGTGAGTCGTGTGGGCCAGCTTGTTTTCAGCAAAAAAGGCTTCAACCGCCTTTCTCGACAGCTCCACCCCGAAAACACGATAGCCCTGCTCATGCAACCACAGCATATCGAGCGTCTTGCCGGCAAGCGGTACAAACACTTCTGCTCCAGCCGCCAGGCCGAGCTTTGGCCAAAAACGCTTCAGCCGTTTGTTCGCCTGGTCCTGATGAAAACCGGTGCGATTTTCGTCCCAGGCTTTCAACCAGTAGTCTTGTTGCATGACAACTCTCCTTGCAGGAAGCTCGGGTCACTGCGGTGAGGCCTGGTCTGCAGTTTGCCAGTACACGGCCATACAGTCAGCGGAGTGCCAGCATGTACAGTACCGCTATTGTCGGCTGAGAATCCGACGTCAATTCTCATTGGAGGATATCCCGAGTGACTCGTTCTGATGACCGTGATGCCACAGATGTGGCTACGGAAGCCATCGATACCATCCGGCAGGCACGTGACGAGGTTGCCGCGCGCGGCGCAGCATCATTGAGTGAAGGGCTGCATGCCGCTGAGGTCGGTGTTCGCGAATACGCGGGTACGATTTCGAGTCAACTTGCCGATATGGCAGAGCAAGTGGAATCCATGAGCGTCGAAGATTTTTTGCATGCCGGACGCAAACTCGCAACAGAAAAGCCTGCATTGTTCGCGCTGGCAGCCGTCGCTGTGGGCTTCGCTGCATCACGACTGTTGAGCGAAGACCCACCAGCACGGCCAGCTGATCGACCTGACAAACAAGCCAGCGAGACTGACGCCTGATGAACCCGGATCAAGCCAATACCGAGAACAAGCACCCGGACGGGCCTACAACCAGAAGCTCGCGCACAAGCCTGCGAGCAGCTCTGCGGCTGGCAAGCAATATGGGAGAGCTGCTGCATTACGAGTGGTTACTTGCGCGCCAGGAGATGCAAGTCGGTGTTCGCGGTCTGCGCTCGAGTATTGTCCTTGTCTTGACAGCGGCGCTACTCACTTGCAGTAGCGTACCCTTGCTCATGGTCGGCATGGCTCTGGCTGTCGCGGACTACTTGTCGTTGCCGGCGTGGTCAGGCTTTCTGGTGATTGGCGGACTGGGCAGTGTTGCCGGTGCGCTACTTCTATTGATCAGCAAGATCACATCTTCCAAACACTCGATCGTACCGACACGCAGCCTGCAAGCGTTCCGGCAAACAGCTCGCCTGTTGTTGGAGTCAGTGCGGTGAAAAATCGAGTTGCTGGCTCAGCGGGATCGGCCAGGTCCATCGATACGCTGGAGCGTGAAATCGAATTACGACATCGCGCCATTGAAAGCGGCTTGAGCTACGGCAACAAGACCGCAATCACAAACGACTTGCCTGAACTAGCAAGCCTCATTGGCAGTGAACTGTTGTCAGGCCCGCAGCGGCGAGCACGTTCCTTGCCTGTGGCGTTGCTTGGTGCTGCGGCCGCGCTGTGGGCTGTCGATCGTTTTCACGGTATGAAAAGCAGTTCATCCCCCGATGAGCAAGAGGAAACAAAGGCCTCGCACAAGCGTGATGCGTTGAAACGGCATCCATTGATCGTAGCGGCTGCGTGTGTGGCCTTGGGTGCACTGGCAGGGTCAGTCACATGGGCCGGAGTGGTGTCAAAACGCTCTGACGATGATTGAGTCAACATCAAGTAGCGTCGGCTCAAGGCGGTGTACGCGCAGACAGGAAATGCCCCAAGGTGTGCCAGCTCTCGACGTGGTCGCACACCACCTTGACAACAACAAGAATCGGCACTGCCATCAAGGCACCTGCAAATCCCCATAGCCAGCTCCATACAGCGATGGAAACAAATACAGCGATCACATTCAGGCTGAGGTTTCTACCGACTATCAGCGGCGTGATCAGATTACCTTCGATCGCACTGCAGCCGTAGTAGATCAGAGGGGGAACCAATGCAGCAGCGATGCTCACACTGTCACCGAGCGACACGACCGCAAGAAAGCTCGCCCCGATCAGTGCCCCAATGTAGGGAAGAAAATTGAGAACGGCTGCGATGGCTCCCCAAAGGATCGCATTCTTGGTTCCATACATGCTGAGCAAGCCGCCAACCACCAGGCCAAGACTGATATTGATCAGGGTGATCGTCAGCAGGTAACTGGACACTTTACGTTCAACGTCACGCAGTATTCGTAGCGTGCGTTTCTTGTCTTCAAGCAACGGTGCGGCAGACACCAGCTTTTCGTCCACGAACGTGCCGCTACTCAAGAGAATCAGCGCCATCAACACGGCGACAGCGAATGACGTAAGACCACTCGCGGCAGATGATGCCGCGCCGGTCAGAATGCCCGGTTGCGCGACCACAAACTCTGACGCTGCTGTTTCGTCTGCCGGAGACTCGGCCACTGAAGATACCTCGGACAGGGCATCTACCGACTCCCTGACGGTGACGAGCCTGGCCTTGAGGTTGGACACAATTTGCGGAACACTGTCTACCGTTTTGGACAAGGTACCGCTAAGCAAGTAACCACCCATTCCGATACTGCCGGCGACCAGGAAGACAACGAGCGGCCCGGAGATGACATAGGGCAGTCCCAAGCGCTTCAACCAGCGGGTCAAGGGGGACAAGGTAAACGTCATCAGCAAGCCCAGCACAAGTGGCATCGAGATCGACTTGCCAATGTACAAGGCCGCAGCAGACACCAGTAACAGGATGCCAAGCAACAAGCGCCTGATCGATATCAGAACAGCTACAGCGTCACTTGATGCAGAAACATCTGCTTCGTCCACAGGCTTCGTCTCCATGCAACCTACTTTAGATGCCGACATACGGCTGTGATGAGCGAGGCCGAAAACTCAGAAGAGCTGCGTCTATCGTGTCTCATTCAGGGCAACACCAATAGTAAGGCAAAATACAATGAGTCTCGTTGCAAGAAGATTCCAGCTACCGGATTTGCAGGCCACCTCGCGCAGCAGAAAGTTGTGACACAACGAATCCAACGGCTTACTGTCACACACTCTGAAGGCGGCTGGCGTACTCTTTGTATCCATGATTGTTCTCGACGATGTTCACCTCGCCTACCGTGCTGCGGGGCGCTCCGTACCTGTGCTCAATGGCGCCTCCTTGTCGGTCAACTCGGGAGAGAGCGTGGCCATCGTGGGACCCTCAGGTTCTGGAAAGACGTCGCTGCTATTGGTGTTGACCGGCCTGGAGGCTCCCGACACGGGACACGTGAGCATCAATGACACCACCCTTGATGCGCTTGATGCAGATGCCCGCGCGGACCTCAGGCGCGAGCACATCGGCATCGTGTTTCAGAGCTTTCACCTGATACCGAGCCTCACTGCGCGCGAGAACGTCGCACTACCGCTGGACATTGGCGCCAGCCCGGACAGCTGCACGCGCGCGACTGCCATGCTGGATCGAGTTGGCCTTGCTCATCGACTCGATCATTACCCAAACGCGCTGTCCGGAGGCGAGATGCAACGTGTGGCAATTGCCAGGGCTCTGGTGCATTCACCCACCCTGATTGTTGCCGATGAGCCTACCGGCAATCTCGATGGCGAGACGGGAGGCGCGGTAGCCGACCTGCTGTTTGAATTGAACGACGAAACCGACGCCACGCTGGTGTTGGTGACGCACGATCCGGCTCTCGCCGCACGCTGCCAGCGACGCGTCACGCTTGGAGGAGGCAGGCTTACATGATGCGTTTCCTGTGGCGTGACCTGATCGGCAGCCTCGGCGCAAGACCCCTGCAATTGCTCGCGGCCAGCCTGTTTCTCGGTGTTTTGTTGATTGCGGCTTGTACGAGTCTGCTGGCGCTGGTACGAGATGGAATTGCCCACGAAGAACGCAGACTGTTTGGAGGGGATGTCGAACTGGATGTGCGCGCACCCTTGAAACGGGCAGAACTGGACTGGATCAACAGACATGGCACCGTGTCCAGGCTGTTGGAAATTCGCACCATGGCCGGCACACAGGACGGACGATTCACCGTCGTGGAGCTACAGAGCGTTGATGATGCCTACCCGCTGTATGGGCGCGTGCGCTTCTCCCCCGATATGACGCTGGCCCAAGCAACCGCAGACAAGGGTATCGCTATCGACCCGGCTCTCGCGGCTGACCTTGGACTCGTTGTCGGGGATCTGATCAGCATTGGCGGGACGGACGCCACCGTGCGCGCCATCATCGAGGAGCAGCCTGACAGGGCGCTGTCGGCAGATGTGCGCGGGCCTCCGGTACTGGTCTCACAGCAAACCCTCGACGCCACCGGACTCATCACACCGACAAGCCTGGTCGACTACGAATATCGCGTGCGTCTCGAGGCTGATACCCGCGATGAGCCACTCACCACAGCGCAATTTCGTGATGCGTGGCGCGAGCAGTTTCCCGATGCATCTGCCGAGGTCAACACTGTCGAAGAGCGCAACGACCGCGTTACCGAGAGACTCAACGAAGTCGCATCAGTCCTGTTGTTGATCGCCGTTGCCACATTGCTTGTGGGTGGGCTCGGCGTTGCCAATGGGGTAGCCGCCTGGCTGGACGCCAAGCGTGGTGATCTTGCCACCTTGTCGGCTATCGGTGCTCGCGGCAATTGGGTAGCGCGTGTGGTTACCGGTCAGGTGACCCTGGTAGCCCTCGCCACCAGCACACTGGCAGCACTGCTTGGAACACTCATCGCATGGCGCATCTCGCGTCGCCTCGGAGAATCGCTGCCGATGTCGAGCTCATTCTCGGATCTTGTGGGCCCAACGCTTGTCTCAGCAGCCTTTGGAACGCTTGCGGCATTGGCGTTCGCAGCGCCCGCACTCGGACGATGTCTGGCTACACCCCCTGCTCGTCTGCTGCGTGGTGACACCGACAGCGATGCCCGTGCACCGCTAACCGGCACGGCACGCGCTGCATCCATGGCACTCGCTGTCGCCGCCGCCGTTGCGTTGATCGCCCTTGTGCCGGATCGAATCATCGGCATCGGTTTCGTGCTCGCGATGATCGCGCTCTACTTCGTCCTGAGCGGCATCATCGCTGTGATACGACGGGCCGCTCGCGCCACTGTCAGCGCAGGTTCACTCGATGGGCACTTTGCCGCACGCCGCGCCATTGCAGGCCTTGATCAACCGGGCTCTGCTCTACGACCACTGCTTTTGTCATTGGGCATTGCCTCAACATTGCTGGTCGCGGCGGCCGTTGTCATCGTCTCCATGCTATCGCTACTTGACAGCACCGTGCCCAAGCGTGCACCGGCGCTCGCCTTCTACGATATTCAGGACTACGAAATCGCTGAATTTCAACAGATCGTCAGCGACACCAAGGCCATCGCGAGGGTGGAGACGGTGCCGCTGGTACTCGGTCGCATGATTTCGGTCAACGGAGAACCGCTGGCAAACCGGGGAGATGCAGCCGAGGCACTGGAGGCTAACGACGAGCACAAACTTGGCTATCGCGTTGCCGCTATCGACAATGTACGTGCGACCAGCGGTAGCTGGTGGGCAGAAGACTACAACGGCCCACCGTTGGTGGCCATGGAAGACAGGGAAGCCGGCCAAATCGGCGTGGATGTAGGCGACACTCTTGTATTTTCTATTCTCGGCGAGCAAGTCACCGCAGAACTTGCCGTGATCTATGCGCAAGGAAACTTCGAAACGCGCTTCTGGTTCGAGGCGCTGTTCAGCCCGGGCGCACTGGATCCCTTCATCACTCGTCATGTAGGCGTGGCCTGGCTCACAGACGCGATCGGTGAAACCACAGCAGATGGCGCCGACATCGCCGCTGCCAATACCATCGCCGACAGCTTCCCCACCGTAGTGACCATCCGCACTGCCCGCGGCCTCGAGACCGCGCGTCGAGTTCTGGGCGCCGCAGCACTTGCCGTCGGATTGGTCGCAGCCACAAGCCTTGCTGCGAGCTTGCTGGTACTCGCAAGCGTCGTTGCAGCCAACAGACGACGCCAATTGCAAGAGGCGTCTATTCTGCATGCCATCGGTACGCGCCACGGCGTATTGATGCGCGCACTCGGCATCGAGTACAGCTTGCTGGGCGTGGTGCTCGCCGTGTTCGCCGCCGTGGTCGGCGGCGCCTTGGGCGCTGTTGTTGCGGTGTACTGGCTGGAGTTGCCGCTCGGAATGCCGGCACTGCTCACAGGGCCCGCTGTCGCCGTGGGTATTGCCGCGATCTGCCTGGGTGCTGGAGCACTGTGGGTGGCACGTTCTCTGTCAGCCTCACCCGCGCGACTGTTGCGCGAGGTGTCATGAACGATGCGCGATGCCACCCCAGCCTGCCCATTGACAACCGCACCGCACGACGCCTCTGGCTGCAATGTCAGGGCTTGAGCTCCCCACCGTCCGCAGAGGCAAGTCACACAGCACTGGCGGCCACCGTCGAGCGCCTGGGGATGGTGCAACTGGATCCACTGGCACCGCTTGCCCGCGCCCACCACCACATACTCTGGACACGCCACAGCGCCTACCGCCCAAAGCACTACGACACCTTGCTGGAAGGCACGCGTTGTGTGTTCGAACACTTCACGCACGATGCAGCCATCTTGCCAATGGCGCTTTGGCCCTACTGGGCACGCGCACGGGCTCGCTGCGGTACACGTTACGGCAACAGTGTGCTCGGCAAGGACAAACGCAAACTCAGTCTGCGCGATGACATTCTTGCCCGCATCAGCGAGACAGGGCCACTGAGTTCGCGCGACTTTGATGTCAAGCGCACAGGCTCGGCTGACAAGAGCAAGCACGCGTGGGCTCGGCCACCTCACAAGATGATGCTGGAACAACTCTGGCTGCAAGGACATCTTGCGGTCAGTCATCGCCGACGTTTTCACAAGTTCTACGATCTGGCCGAACGCGTCATACCCAAAGAGTTTCTCGACCGGGAGATCCCGGCCGAGTCGCAAACGGACACCCTGTGCAGCATGGCATTGGAGCGACTGGGTATGGCTACGCGAGCTGAGATTCAGCGCTTCTGGGACAGCTGCACGAGCCAGGAAGTACAGCGATGGCTGGACGAGCACCGCCAGGCCTGGACCAAGGTGAGCGTGGAAGACGCAACCGGCAAGTGGCACGAGGCTATCGCACCAGCTGACATTGAGGTGCGCGTGAACGAGTTGCGTGATCCGCCACCTCGCGTACGCATTCTCAACCCATTTGACCCCCTCGTTCGCGACCGCGCACGCATCGAGCGACTGTTTGGCTTTAACTTCAGAATCGAGATCTATGTTCCGGTCAACAAGCGTCAGTACGGCTACTACGTCTTCCCGGTCCTCGAAGCTTGCCGCTTGATCGGGCGCATTGAAGTGCGTACCAACAAGGAATGTGATCGGCTGGATATACAAGGCTGGTGGCCCGAGTCAGGTGTGCGCATGCCCCCTGCACGACGTGATCGCATACACGCTGAACTCAAAAGACTGACCCGCCTTGCTGGCGTCAAGGAGGTGGGCAGCCTGGAGTTGATCGCATAGCGTGCCGACGCGTGATCGTGGAGCTGGAGTGGGCCGGTGTGCATCACAACTCCCGCCACCCACGCACCATCGGAAACCACAACCCCACTCTGACTGCATGTTCAGGATCAATACGCTGCATCACGCGCGCATAAGTCTCCAATTGCTCACGATATCGCTCCACTTCGCGATCAAGAAAGGCATCAAGTCCTCCACCAGCATGTGAGCCCGTCTTGTAGTCCACGATCCATCGGTTGCCGTCGGTATCAACAAACGTGCGATCAATGATGATGCGCTCGACGCTGACAACACGCTTACCGTGGACATGCGGCACGCTGAGTGCCCATTCACTGCGCGCTTCCTTGTGGCTATGCAAGGTCCAACGTCCGCGCTCATCATCGAGTGTATTGCGCAAGGCCTGAGCGACCTGAGCCACCGCATCATCCAGTGATGCCTCAACGACACCGAGCGTGCGCAGCTGTCGGGCGATCCTGCCAAGATCCTCACTACCCGGAGGCGCGCGCTCGGCATGAGGTATATCTGCAAGGCGTTGCAGCTCTCGATGTACGGCAGTACCCACATCTCTTGCGGTACTGCCCTGCCAGTCGTACTCGATCGCAACGGCGGCAAGCTTTACCGGCGGCGTGTTCTGCCAGACAAAAGCATCAAGCTGTGGGAACGCCCAGTCTGAAACAGTGCGCTTGAAGGGTGCTCGTTGAATACTGCAATCGTCTTCTGCCAAATGAGGCTCGTTGGCTGCTCTGGTCGTTGCCAGGCCAGTGTCAGCCACAGGTTCGGATAGAGGCTCACGCAAACGTCCGTGTTCTGCTGATAGCTGCGGCCACAGCGGCGCGAGCAAGCTACCGCTGGCGGGCGCCTTGGCCATGCCATCATCACCGCAGGCAAGTGTTGCGACCAGGTGCAGCTGACGCTGCGCACGGGTACAGGCTACATACAGCAGGCGCAGCCGCTCTGCCTCATCAGCACGACTTCTGAATCGCCTGAGCAAGCGTCCAATCGCGCTGCGTTGCCCGTCATTGATACCGGGAGCATCAATGGGTGCGAGCAGCAAGCTGGGTCGGCCATCAATCGTGGATTCGTACCAGTCCAACAAGCGCCGATCATCGCCACGACCTTGCCGACCGAGAGACGGCAGAATCACCGTGCCAAACTCCAGCCCCTTGGATTTGTGCAAAGTCATCAGTTGCACGCGTTGTGCCGCGGGGTCAGGATTTTCGCCGGCATAGAGCGACTCCATCGCCTGCGCCACTGCCTGGCGTTGCCACAAACCGCTATTCTGCTCAAGCGCGGCCAGCCGTATCAATGCTCTCTCGGCCGCATCAAGATCGACATCGTCCACACAGACCGAAGGCCCACCGAGTCGTAGCCACAAGGCTTCAGCCCACGGGACAATCCTGGTGCGCGGCGCGCTGTGCACAGCAGGCAAGACCTCATTCAAAAAGCCTTGCAGACGCTTCTGGCCATCAGCACTCATCAAGGCGACACGTGCTGTTTGTTGCGCCAGTTCTATCACGGACTCACGATGGCTATCCGCACATAGCGCGTGCAGGTCAGACAGCACAAGCCCGCAAAGCGGCCCACGCAACAGGGACAGCCAACTGATTCGGTCGTGTGGATAGCGCAGTGCCAGAACCAAAGCCACGATATCGCGCACTACAGGCCTGTCACCCAACCGCTCAAGTTCCACTGCGCGAAACGGTATACCGCGTACCTGCAGGGCGCTCACTATCGCTGGTGCATGCGTGCGGGCTCGCAACAATATCCCCACCGTCCCTTGGCTATCTTCAGCAAGAGATGCAGCCACAAGACTGGCTACCTGCTCGGCCTCTGCTGCCGCATTGGCGTCGGGTACGGATGCACCTCCAGTGGCGTCGCGCTCAAGCACATGCATCCTGATTTCACCCTTGTCCGGCTTGTCCCTTTCCGATGGCTTTGGCTCTGACGGCTCATAGGTCACTGCACCAATATCGCGATCAGACCGAGCAGGAAAGGCCGCCGAGAAACGTGCATTGACCCAGTCGATAACGGCTGGCACAGATCGAAAGTTGACGACCAGCTTTAGTGGCTGGAGATCAACAGGGCCGATCCCTTCGTCCACTGCCTGCAAGAACAGACCAACATCGCCTTCACGAAACCGATAGATGGATTGCATCGGGTCGCCAACAGCAAAGAAGGTCCTTCCATCACCGGGCTCCCAACCCGCGACCAGGCGCTCGAACAACGCAAACTGGGCGCGAGAGGTGTCCTGAAACTCATCAACCAGCAGGTGCTTTATCTTGAGATCCATCGCCAGCGAGAGATCCGTAGGCGTCTGGTCGTCACCGAGTGACTGCAAGGCTCTTGCAGAGATTTCAAGAAAATCCACTTCGCGACGTTCGGCAAATACCAACTGCAACTCAGCGAGAAGGTATTGCAAACCAACACCCAACTGCCCAAGCAGCGCCCAATCCTCGTCCCGATAGTGCGGCTCAGGCAGCTTGCGCACCTCAGCGAGCAGCTCAGTGAAGGTGGACTCACCGTCGAGTTGGCGCAGCATGTCTTCTGCTGTGGCCTTGTGTTCCTTGAGCTCGCTCTTGCTGGCACTGATCTGCTTGTCTGCTGACTGCGCTGGAAACCCTTCCTTGATCGTCAGCTTGCGCCTCGGTGTACCGGAGGTGGTCAACAGGAAGTCCGCTATCAACGACCAGCTGCCTATCTCGTCAACCTCGCTATCAGGCAACTGTCCACCGGAGGCTTCGAGCGCATCCGCCAGAGCGAGTACCGCGAGGTGTGGACTTTCCAGCTCAAGCGCACCGACTGCCTTGAGCTCACGTAGATAAAACGCGCAGCCTTGCACTACCGGCAGCAAAGAGGCGCCAAGCCCTGGTGGCGCTGATGCGCACAAGGCCCGCACGCGAGACTGGAGCAAGGCACACAGCATCTGCTCAAGCACTTCACGCAAGCGATCATCCGTGAAGTCTTCAACGGCATAACGAACCCACTGATCACGCACTGCCAGCAAGTTGACCAACAAGCCGCGCAGGGTTTCGAGGCGGTTATCAAGCTTCTGCGAGACCGCAGCAATCTTGCTTATGTGCTGATCAATGAAACGCTCGGCGGCTTCCTGATAGAGAGCGCTGGCATCGTCAACCAAACCGGTTGCAGCACCCAGAGACGACAACACCGGTAGACGATGCGCCAGGTTTGTCGCCAGCGAATCAATGGTGCGGATGCCAAGGCGTTCAGGATCCTCGATCAATTGCCAGCCCAGGTCGCCGTCTCGTGCCAGCACACGCCGCGCAAGCTCCAGCCCTTCCTGCTCGTAGACATCGTCGACCGGAGCCTGATCGCTGGCGCGCTTCAAGGCCATGACAACGCGATGTCGCATCTCGGCTGCGGCCTTGCGCGTGAAGGTAATTGCAAGGACTTCTTCGGGCCGGTCAACTGTAGTCAACAAGGTCAATACACGACGCGTCAGCAGCTCTGTCTTGCCTGAACCTGCAGGTGCCTGAACGATGAAGGAGCGCGTTGTATCCAGCGCTTGTATACGCTCGGCGGCGTCTGCAAGTGCCTTGTTCATGCGCCGTCCTCGTCCAGTGAAGCGTCTACTGCCACGCGGCAAAGACCTTTCAACTCACAATACTTGCAGGTATCCGGGCCGGGTGTGGGCACGGCAAGCCCGTGCGCAATCTCTTCGACCACCACATTGAGAGCACGCTGCCAGTGCGCACGCCAATCCTCCCAACTCAGTGGCGGATCACCAGACCCCACACCCTCCAGGAGATCCGAGTCGCCCGCTATACCGACAAAGCGGCACTTCTCACGTGCGATCTGCGCAAAGGCAACACCATCAATGTCATCACGAGCGAGGGCGTAGAGAGGCAACTGTGGATTCGCGATTCGCTCCTTGCCCCAGCTGTCAATCTTGTTGGTAGTACCTGACTTGTAGTCAATCACCACGCGTGCGTCACCTACCCGATCCACGCGATCTATCTTGAGGTTGATGGCGATCCCTGAGTGTTCAAACTCGACGGCCTGCTCGAAGGCTTCTACTTCAAACGGTGTGCGCGGCATTTCAATACCTTCGAGCCACTCACGAATCAATCGAGCGATGCGCTCTCGCTCAAGAAGCGAAATAGTCTTGTCGACAAATTCATCTTCTGACAAGGATGCATCGACCGCTACTTGCACACGCTCGCCGAGATCTTCGTCCGACAAGTCAAGCAAGGCCTTGTGAGTGACAGTCTCTTGCCAAAAAAACTCCAGCGCGCGGTGCAGAAAGGTCCCACGCTGACGTGCGTCCAACCCCAGGCCTGCCTCTTCCAGCGAACGAATCTCGAGTCTGTGAAGCGCAAAGGCACGAAAGGGACAAGCCGCCTGATCCTCAAGTAAACGAGCGCCACCGCGTACCGGAGTACCTGCCATCACATCAGGACCACGCGCATCATTGATGACTTCGGTGCCAGTCGCTGAGCGAACCAGATCAAACACCTGCAAGGCAGCCGCCTCACCCTCAAGGATGTCAGCAAGGACGGGCGCTGCCACCAAAGGCTTGTCATCACGCTCTCTCGCATGACTTGCGACGACTTCGGGCGCATTGGCGCACCAGTGCCTGAACTCACGCTTGGCAAGTCTCAGTCGCGCTTCAGGTGAGGCCTCTGGCATACCCACCTCTTGTTGCTGTAGTACAGGGAGAAACGGGGTAGGACGCGCCGCAGCAGGCCAGCGTTCGCTATCGAGGCCGGTGATCCAGAGCACGTCGACGTGCTGACCATGACTCTCAAGGCGCCCAAGCACACGCACCGGTACGTCCGGTGTCTCCGGTTGGAACACGCGCTCGCGCGCGAGGCGCTTGAGCTCGGAGAGAGCCGTCGACACTGTCAACAGATCGCTGTCATCCAGCGCTTGCAGATCATCAAGCACAGCGTGAGTAGCCTGAACGGCCTGATGCTCCTCACTACCGAGCCCCTCCCCCGGCCAACCAAAGGCCTTGAGCACCGCCGAGAAGCGCGTCGCCCATACGGATCGCGCAGCGCCTTTGCCCGCATCAGCTTCACGTTGCTCAGCCAGCTCTTGCACCAACCCATACAAGGGAGCACCCAAATCACTGTCCTTGGCAAGACGCCGGCGAAAGCGTTCGAGGTCTGCGCGTCGGACGCGCCAGTCACGCAAGGTACGCTCGGCCGATTGACGATCGCTTCGCTCGGCCTCCGCACTTTTGAGATAAGGCGATAACAACAAGGCAGAGACGCCATGACGGTCGAGCCCTTGCCAGGCAAGCGTGAGAATCTGCAAGGCAGTGGCTACCACCGGGTTGTCGAGCAATGGCAAGCCCGCCGAGAGATCGTAAGGCCGCTGCCGCGCATCGATCATGGCAGGCGAAAGTCCCGGAAAAAAACAGTTGTCAAATGCCCGCAACACCTCAACCCGTCGCGAATCCAGATCAGGCACCACAACACCGAGCACAGCGTCCGGGCTGACATCAAGGCGCTGCCGCACCTCGCTGGCAACAGCTGCCAGCTCTTCAGCATCGTCATGCCACGACATACAACGTGGCACAGCAGGCGGAGAATCAACCGGAAAAACGACGCGGGTACCTGCCGCCTCAAACGCTGCGACCATGGCCTGCAACTCGGGCGTCGGACTGATAAAACCTGCGAGCACCAGCGTCTGTGGTGGCCTCAACTTGCGCTCTTGCACGAGGGTTGACAAGTGTCCGGGCAAGGTGGCTTCGTCCACCAACTGATCGGCCTCGAGTGAGTTAGCGTAGGCATCGGCCCAGCCTGACCATGCGTGTACATCGTCCGCCAGATAGGTTTGTCGATCTGGGTTGCAATGCCAGGCATGTGCAAGACGCCATGCGCGCATGGCCTCCCGCGCTGCAGAGTCGACATCCAGCAACTTGCTGTGACGACGCTGCACCTCACGACGCCAACGCAAGCGCGCTGCCAGCGGTGCCAGGCGGGAGCGTTGCGAGGTGCCCGCAGCCAACGCCTCGTCATGCAAGGCAGTAAGCCAGTTGGACAGCGGCAGAATTGACGGCGTCTCCCACCAGGTGCGGCCGGCTCCACTCTGCCGTTGCACAAAACGCGTGGACAAATGACGCGCCAGCCGCCGGTTGACGGTGGCAATGACAATACCGCCCCCTGCGCCATGGGTACGCTCGGTAGCATGGGCCGCAAGGTCAAGCAAATTGTCAATATCAGTGGCACTCGGGTCCGGCGCTACGCTGGTCCCGGCATCCGGGTCGCTGAAATCGAAGGCGTCTTGCACGTTGTTGGCTACATCCTGAGTGTCGGTGTTGGACGTGTCTGAAGAGCAGCAAATACCTGGATATATTGCCAGTCTTTTCCCGCGATAGACGCAATCGGTCTCGCCCGGCCGGTAGGCTATCACCATGCCTTCAATAACCGACATGCCGATCACGCTATTCGACGCGCAGGCAAAACGCGCAAACGACAGCAAGCCATGGATGCGTTTCAAACAGGCCCTGGCCGATGCCACAATCGAGCAAGACGAAGCCGCTGGTATCGGTGGCTTGTCAACCGAAGATGTGCTGTCGCTATTTGCCGCGCCGGACCTTACACCAGCGTAAATTCGAATACATCTACCCGCAACCCGAAGCTCCGATACTACATCCATCGAATCAAGGCGCACCCAGGCAAACGTCGCTGCGATTCGAATCCAATTCATAACGACTCAATCAATCGGAGACTCACCATGAACTCACGTAACCTCAGCGCTGCCATCGCCCTTGTATCCGCTGTTGCCTTCGCGGCACCCGCCTCGGCCGTCGTGTCGCAAAGCGATGTCAAGCAGAGCGTCAGATCAGCGGTACACGGAGCCTCGGCGAATATTTCTGTCGTCGTGAATGGCGACACAGCGACCTTGCGAGGCTACGGCAACGCCCTTGACCGTGCAGCCGCTCAGCGTGCTGCAGAGAACTCCGCAGGTGTTAACCAGGTGATCAACCTGATCTTGACCAATAGCTAGATCAGTGCAGAAAAAGACGTGCCGCTGTCCCGTCAAGGACTGCGGCACGTCTGCATTCCCCAAGCCGCTACAATGCCGAACGTGCGCGACACTGCATCGCGACTTGCTGGATTCATTCCCGGAGGTTATGTCTACTTGGCCATGGCATTCAGTGTGATCGTCGAGCCGGTAAACAGTCGCGGATCCCGCGCGCCAGACACATTGCGCCACCAGACCGGGCCTTGAGCATGCACGCACTCGATGGGCTCAAGGTGCTCGAACTCGGTCAACTGATAGCAGGGCCGTTTGCCGGGCGCATGCTGGCCGACTTCGGGGCTGATGTCATCAAGGTAGAGAGTCGTGACGGAGGTGATCCCTTGCGGCGATGGCGGGAAATGCGCGGTGACACCTCGTTGTGGTGGGAAGTGCAGTCACGTGGCAAACGATCCCTCGCCCTTGATCTGGGCAACCCCTCCGATCGCGTTGTCGCCCGCCGCCTCGCTGTCGAGGCCGATGTCATCATCGAGAACTTTCGTCCCGGCAAACTCGAGGAGTGGTCGCTGGACCGTGCCTCACTGGCACCTGAGAATCCTGGATTGGTGATGCTGCGCATCTCGGGCTACGGTCAAGATGGGCCGTATGCAGAGAAGCCGGGTTTTGGTCTGCTCGGAGAGGCGATGGCAGGCCTGCGCTATCTGACCGGAGAGCCTGACCGCGTACCCGTACGTACAGGCGTCTCCATCGGCGACACGCTTGCCGGACTGCATGGCGTGATTGGAATACTGATGGCGCTGCGTCACAGAGACAGCACGGGCGAAGGTCAGGTGATAGACACTGCACTCTACGAGAGCGTCTTCAACGTCATGGAAAGCCTTGTGCCGGAGTACACCGAGAAGGGGGTCATTCGACAACCAGCGGGCAGCGCTCTGCCCGGCATTTCCCCTTCCAATGCCTACCCCTGCCAGGACGGCACCATCCTGATCGGCGGCAACGGGGATCGCATCTTTCGCGATCTGATGAGGCTGATCGGGCGGGCAGATCTTGCCGTAGACGAGCAGCTTGCGCACAACGACGGCCGCGTTGAACGTGCTACGGAACTCGATGCCGCCATCGGCGAGTGGACAGCCAGGCACACTGTCGCTGAAGCACTGCAGGCTCTGGAGGGCGCCCGGGTACCGTCTGGGCGCATTTTTTCAGTGGCAGATATCGTCGCTGATCCGCACTACAAGGCACGCGACATGTTACTGAACACAACCGCTCGCGACGGACGCCCGATCACGATGCCTGGCATCGTTCCGAAGCTGTCGCGTACACCAGGTGTCGTGCGAAATCCGGCTCCACGGCTGGGCGAACACGACGATATCGCCGCGTCGCCTGACTGGCCCTCACCCAGGTCTCCATAGCACTTTGTCACGGTTGTTCACATGTATTCTTGCCGGACTAGCCGATCATCCTCGGTATGCCCCTGGATCTTGCACATACCCTCGCGCCACGCGGCAAAAGATGTCTGCCAGCCGTTATGGCGATGTGCCTACCCGCACTGTCGGTCCTGATTCTCTCGCTTTCCGGGGGTAGTTCGGGATTCAACATGATGCACGTGTTTCTGGTTGGCACCGGTACAGCCTTGCCTTTTGTTCTTGCGGCTGTCTGGCAACGGCATAGCCGATCAGACGAGCACACCTTCAACAGCAGCGTGGGCACGGGGCTACTGACCAGCGTACTCGGTTGGGCATGGATCACACTGGATGCTGCGCTCTATCCAGCGATAGCCACTTTCAGCCTGAGCGGGTTTCTCTGGCTGCCTCCCACCATCCTTTGTGCGATGTTGGTCAACCTTTCGTTGCAGCGAGCAATCGTAAAACTGAGCGCCATCTAGCAAACCGAGCGCCAGCCAGGCAGCGACCGCGACAACACGAGCCACCTCGGACCCCTACACAGTTAAGATGCGCACTGTTGTCAGCGGCATCTAATCCTGTATGAGCTCATCTCCCATTCTCGTGACCGGCGGAGCTGGTTACATCGGTAGCCACGTTGTCAAGCTACTCGGTGAACGAGGAGAGCGCGTCATCGTTCTCGATGACCTGTCCACAGGCAACGCCGAAGCGGTACTTCACGGTGAACTGGTGGTCGGCAAGACCGGAGATACCGAACTGGTATCGCGCCTGTTGCGCGAGCACAGCATCGATACGGTCATGCACTTTGCGGCGCACACCATCGTGCCAGAGAGTGTCAGCAATCCCTTGAAGTACTACGGCAACAATACCTGCAGTACTCGCAACCTCCTGCAAGCCTGCAACGACAACAGCGTCAAACACTTCATTTTTTCGTCGACCGCAGCAACCTATGGCATTCCAGACAACCCTGACGGTTGTCATGAGGAGCTACCTACCGCTCCTATCAATGCCTACGGCACCTCCAAACTCATGAGCGAGTACATGCTGCGTGATCTCTCGGCCGCCAGCGACCTCAAGCATGTGATCTTGCGGTATTTCAACGTGGCAGGTTCCGATCCCGATGGGCGCATTGGACAATCCACCGAAAAGGCTACGCTACTGATCAAGGTGGCAGCCGAGGTGGCTGTTGGCAAGCGCGAGCAACTCAAGGTCTTTGGTACGGACTTCCCGACAGCGGACGGGACCGGCGTGCGTGACTACATCCATGTGACAGACCTTGCCAGTGCGCATCTTGCATCGCTTGATTATCTGCGTGATGGCGGCGCGTCCACGTTGATGAATTGCGGTTACGGAAAGGGCTTCAGCGTGCGAGAGGTCATCGATGCAGTGAATCGCAATCACGGAAGCCCGATACCGGTTATCGAGGAGCCACGCCGCGCCGGAGACCCACCTGCGCTGGTAGCAAATGTGGACAAGATCCACGCAACCCTGGACTGGCAACCGGAGCACGACGACATTGATGTAATCGTGCAAACCTCATTGGCATGGGAGAAGGTGCTGATGGAGCGCAGGCACAATCAACCTGGCGACTGACGGCGGCAACCTGAGCGTCAGTAATCGAGGTCCGCTACAGCAGAAAATCCAGGTTCAGTCGCCCGTCGCGCGCCAGACGTTTGGCGAGCCTGTCCGAGATGCTTCTGTAGTAGTGCAGGTGAACCTTGGGTGGCAGATCGCTCAAGGCGTCCGCTGAAATCTCCAACGCGTTAACCGTGGTGAGCGCCTCGACCCGACGAGGCTCGGGCACTCCATTGATGAAGCCGGACTCGCCTACCGAGTCGCCCTCGCCCACCACACCGAGCAAATCACCGTTTTCACTGACCTTTGCTACACCATCAGTGAGTACAAGCAACCTCCGCTCACCGCTACCCGGTGACAACAGGGGTTCACCGGCGCGAAATGTACGCACCTTGACCAACTCGAGCAGCTGGGCGATTTCAACATCTGGAAAATCCAGAAAGAACGTCTGCTTCTGCAGTGCGCGGATGAAACGTCTCTGCGCAGCCGGTCGTTGCTCAACGATGCGATAACGCTCTATGAAAGGCTGCAAAGCGGCAGCAAACGCTTCACCAGACTCAAACCGCTCGGCAGGGTCTTTGGACAAGCCCTTGGCAAGCACATCCGCAAGCGCTGCTGGCAACTCGGGTCTCAGCACGTCAAGCCGTGGCGCAGGCCGGTGCACAACGATACGAAACAGCTCCTTGACCTTCTTGGCCTTGAACAGCTGACGCCCGGTCAGTAACTCGAACAGCACGGTCGTCAATGAATAAAAGTCGCTCTCCGGCGTCAACTCTCGACCGAGAATCTGTTCCGGAGACATGTAGTTGGGTGTACCCAGAGTCGGCCCACTTCGGTCCAACCCGGTCTCCCCGTCAAGACCCACGGCGATACCGAAATCCAGCAACTTGACCGCACCCTCACTGCTCAACATGACGTTGGCCGGCTTGATATCCCGGTGCAGTATGCCGCGCGCATGTGAGTAATCCAGAGCACGACAGCAATCAGCGATAGCGGACAGCGCGCGATGGACCGGTAGCAGGGCCTTGCCCTTGCCAAACTCCTTCAGGGAACGTCCCTCAATCACCTCCATCACCAGGAAGTTGAGCCCGTCCGCTGTGCCAGCATCGAATACGGTGACGATATTGGGATGCGTGAGTCGGCCAGCCGCAACAATTTCGGTCTGATAGGCTCGCTGTGCGCCCGGTACCTTACCGGTGGAGATATGGGCCTCGCCAACCGGCGAAAGTTTTATGGCTACTTGACGACCTAGCCTTTCATCCATCGCCTGATGCACGATTCCACAGGTGCCAGAACCGATGCGCGCCCCGATGACATACCGACCGATGCGCTCCGGCACCGCGATATCCAGTGGCTTGATCTTGCCCGCCCCCCGCGTGCCCCGCTCACGCTTGTCAAGTTCATCCGGGATGGCCGGTGTTTTTTTGACTGGCACCTGGGACACCGGAGGTGCGGGAGATCGTGCCTGTGAAGCACCGATCAAGGATTCGTCCAGAGCCGCCACAAACTCACCCGCTCGCGCCGACGCATGTCGACGCGTAATGCGCGATTTTGTTGCTCGTTGTCGGCGATTGATGGGCACGTTCCCAGGCTAGAAACACAGATAGCGCGCGGACTACGCGAGAATAAAGCATAGCACCACCGCCAGCCCAAACGGTCCCATTCCCAACAGGTATGACTATTGGCCGGTCTCGCTGTTGAATGGCGCACGGCACGTGGCTTGTTTGCAGCTCAGGTCCCCGCGCTCGGAAGGGGCAGCAACAAAAACAGCAGGCTTGTGATCATGTAGACGTATCCCAGTGCCGCAACAATACTGAGCGACATTCGCAGCTCAAAGCTGTGACGGATGACATGCCCCAACAGCGAGAGATTCCACACAAGCAGCACAAAGTCGGCGATCGAAAAAGCCTGCCCACCGGCGGCACCACCTGAGTAGAGAACAAGAGCTGCCGCATTCGGAAAGGCTACCGCGCCGCAATAGGCGCCATAGGCCTGCTGGAAACGGGCCTGGCGACCGTTCATGCGCAAAAAAGCCCATAAGGCCGCACCGCTGACCGAAATATCGACAACCGCCCTGGCAAATGCGTAGCCGATCCCGAAGTCAACAGCGAGCGCTGCAACGTAGGTAACCACGGCGCTCAGAACGCCGATATGGAACGGGCGCTCACCAGCGGGTATCACCTGTGGCGGCGACATCAGGAACGCGACACGGAAGAACAGTCGAAAAAGATCAGTCACTCAGATCGCCAACGCGTCCGGGGCATCGGATCGTATCACCGGCCAGTCGCTCAGAGGCAACAGACCCCCGATGCGAAAGGCACCTGTATGATCCCGTAGGCTCGCCTCTTCGCACACGGTCAGGACTGCTAATCACCATGTACCAGCCTGGTCGTGCAACGCCACTGTCTGAACGTTTTCGAGGCTTTCTGCCCGTGGTGGTAGACGTCGAGACCGGCGGCTTCGATGAACGCACCGACGCACTGCTTGAAGTCGCCGCTGTGCTGCTCGAGCAAGAAGGCGATGGCACACTGCGCGTCGGGGAAACCATCTCGACCCACGTGATCCCTTTCGAGGGCGCCAATCTGGACCCCAAGTCGCTGGAAATCACGGGGATAGATCCTTTCCACCCACTGCGCGCGGCGCGTGCCGAGCGCGAAGCGCTGATGCATATCTTCGGACCTGTCAGAAACGCCGTTTCAGACGCCAACTGCTCGCGCGCGATACTGGTAGGACACAACGCCTTCTTTGATCTGAAGTTCATCAACGCTGCGGCCGAGCGCACCAACATCAAGAAGAACCCCTTCCACCCATTCAGCTGTCTGGATACCGTATCGCTTGCAGGCCTCGCTTTCGGACAGACGGTGCTGGCACGCTCGGTCGCTGCTGCCGGGCTGGAATGGGACACCGAGGAAGCGCACGGTGCGGTCTACGACACGCGGATGACAGCCGAACTCTTCTGCCGCATCGTCAACCGATGGGAGTCCCTGCACCAGAGTCGCTCAATACAGAGATGAGCGAGAGTGACGATCTGCTGCAGATCAACGCTCATCTGTCGTTGCCGCTGCAGGAAATCGAGTGGCATGCCGTTCGCGCTCAAGGGGCTGGCGGCCAGAACGTCAACAAGGTGTCCTCAGCTGTCCACCTGCGCTTTGACATCAGCCAGTCCAGCCTGCCCGAGCACATTCGCGACAGGCTGTTGAACTTGCGCGACCGGCGCATTACCAAGGAAGGCGTCATCGTGCTCAAGGCGCAGTCTCACCGGCGCCAGGATCGTAATCGGGAGGAGGCCCTTCAGCGCTTGGCCGAGATCATTCGCGACGCAGCAAAAACACAAGCTCCGAGACGGCCAACACGCCCCTCGAAGGGCGCAGTCAAACGCCGGCTGGAATCCAAGACACGCCGCTCACAGGTCAAGGCAGGCCGCGGACGCGTGGACCCGGACTGAATTGCCGGGCAAGTGCCACGATAAAATGCGGCACTGCCCAGCAACGGTCTTCAAGCGGCCTTTGAAGCAGCCGCGTCGATCATCTTCTTGAGCTCACCGCTTTCGGCCAGCTCCATCGTAATGTCACAACCACCGACCAGCTCGCCTTCGATATAGAGCTGTGGGAACGTCGGCCAATCGGACACCTTGGGAAGTGTCTCGCGGATGCTCGGATCAGCAATGATGTTGACGAAGGCGAACTCCTGCTCACACTGCTTCAACACCTCAACCGTGCGCATCGAGAAACCACACATCGGCATCTGCGGCGTGCCTTTCATGTAGAGAATCACCGGGTTATCGGCAATCTGCTGCTTGATACGCGCAGCAACGTCGTCTTGTTCGCTCATGTCAGGCTCGCTTCTCAGGCCAGCGCGCCAAAGCGCTCGGACACTTTGGCCCAGTCAACGACGTCAAAGTAGGCATCGATGTACGCAGGGCGCTTGTTCTGGTGCTTGAGGTAGTAGGCATGCTCCCAGACGTCCAGGGCGAGGATCGGTGTGCCCTGCATTGGCGCAACCGGCATCAGGGGGTTGTCCTGGTTTGGGGTGGATGTCACAGCGAGCTTGCCGTCAGCCACGATCAGCCACGCAAAACCAGAACCGAAACGCGTGATCCCAGCCTGCTTGAGCTCTTCTTTGAGCTTGTCAACCGAACCAAAAGTGCTGTCTACAGCGCCCTTGAAGGCATCGCTCGGAGCGCTGCCACCGTTGCACATGGATTCCCAATACAGGATGTGGTTGTAATAGCCGCCACCGTTGTTACGGATCGCAGGAGAAGCATTGGCATCAACGCTCTTCATCACGTCCTCGAGGGACTTGTCCGCATTCGGCGTACCGTCTACGGCGCCTGTGAAATTGTTGAAATAGGTTCGGTGATGCCGATCGTAGTGAATCTCCATCGTCATCGCATCGACGTGGGGCTCGAGTGCGGAATAGTCGTAGGGAAGATCGGGGAATTCGAAGGCCATGAACGAGGTTCCTGTGGGTCAGTGATTCGCGACCGGTGGCCGCAGAAATAGAGGCTTGACTGCGAATAATGGAGGCGCAGCCCCTCCGGGGCAAGTGCCAATATCTGTAGATGAGTCAATCGATCAATGATTGTGCCGCGGCAAGGTCTCTCGCACGCGCTGAAACTCTACCGCCTGCTCGAAGGTGGCACCCTCGGCCAGCTGCCCGGTATTCGCCCGAGCCAGAGCCTGCCAGGGCGTCTGATTGACCGGCACATCGACCAGCTCCTCGCGGGCCTCCCACTCGGTATCGTCCACCAGTGCATCGCATCGGCCGTTCACCAGATCAATGCGAACGATGTCTCCGGTACGCAAACGCGCAAGCCCACCGCCCGCGGCCGCCTCCGGTGACGCATTGAGAATGGAGGGACTATCAGCGGTACCAGACTGGCGGCCGTCGCCGATGGTGGGCAGGCTCATCACACCACGCTGAATCAATGCATCAGGCGGCTGCATGTTCACCACCTCGGCAGAACCTGGCCAACCGATCGGTCCACACCCGCGAATCACAAGTATGCAGCGCTCATCGATCTGCAGTGCAGGATCGTTGATGCGATCGTGATAGTCCTCGGAGCCTTCGAACACAATGGCCCTGCCCTCGAAGATGTTCTCGCTACCAGGTGTAGACAGGTAGCGCGAACGATATTCCTCGGTGATCACCGAGGTCTTCATGATGGCGCTGTCAAACAGATTGCCGCGCATCACGACAAAACCTGCCTTCTCGGTCAGCGGCTCGTCGTAGGCGCAAATCATCTCTCGATCGTGACTCTTGCGGCCCTCGAGATTATCGGCCATGGCTTTGCCGGTAACGGTATTCGCCGCGTGCAGACGTCCCGCCTCGAGCAGCTCCCACATGACAGCCGGTACACCACCGGCACGGAAAAAACGTTCACCCAGGTATTTGCCCGCCGGCTGCATGTTGACCAGCAATGGCACATCGTGCCCATGTTCCTGCCAGTCACTCGGCTTCAGCGCCACACCAATATGTCTCGCTATAGCCACCAGGTGAGGCTGCGCGTTGGTGGAGCCCCCGATCGCCGAGTTGACCATGATCGCGTTGAGAAAGGCCTCACGCGTCAAGATGTCGGACGGCTTGAGGTCCTCAAAGGCCATCTCGACGATGCGTTTGCCCGTGGCCAATGCCATGGCTTGACGTTCTGTATAGGGCGCAGGAATGGCAGAGCAGCCGGTTAGCGACATACCGACCGCCTCGGCAAGCGCGTTCATGGTTGATGCCGTACCCATCGTGTTGCAGTGCCCGGCAGAGGGAGTGGAAGCTGCCGCTGCGGTAATCATCTCCTCATCGGTAATCTCTCCGGCGGCCACGCGACGACGCATACGCCAGATGCAGGTGCCGGAGCCCATCAGCGGGTCCCCGTCCCAGTAGCCATCGAGCATTGGGCCACCAGACAGAACGATCGCCGGAATATCCACGGTGGCTGCCGCCATCAAACACGCCGGTGTGGTCTTGTCACACCCCGTGGTCAACACCACGGCGTCTATCGGATAACCGTGCAGAATTTCCACCAGACCGAGGTAGGCAAGATTGCGATCAAGGGCGGCGGTCGGCCTGCGCCCGGTTTCCTGTATCGGGTGCACCGGGAACTCCATCGGAATACCGCCTGCGGCAACAATGCCATCTCTGACCCGTTGCGCCAGATCCACGTGGATACGATTGCACGGAGACAGGTCCGAACCCGTCTGCGCGATGCCAATGATCGGCTTGCCCGAGCGCAGCTCCTCCAGCGTATAGCGTTGGTTGGTATAGCGCTCGAGGTAGAGCGCGGTCTGATCGGGGCGATGCGAATCGGCAAACCAGGCACGGCTGCGAAACTCTGGCGTTTTGGTCATGCGGGCGCAACGATTGGATTTGATCAAGCCTGCATCCTAACGGGCTTGGAGACAGAACTCACTAATCGCGATAAAACGGGGGAGTCCTGACTGCATTGATGCACCCCATTGGGAGCGGCGGGTGGATTGGAGGCAATACCGCAAGCATGGATAGAAAATTGGGGAACAAGAAAAAACAACCGTGCTTACCGCGGGACACACTCTTGCGGTGGGTCCGCCTTCTCATACACCTTCAGCATCACATCTAGCCTGACCTTGCCCGAAGCTGCCGCTGCCAGACGCTCACGAGCCTCGCTGCTACAGCGCCTGCCGTGTGGCGTCATGTCCAGAAGATCCAGCCAGGCATCGACCTGCCCGTTGGGAGTGACGATACCTTCTGTGTGGACAAGTTTGTAGCCGCTGACCAGAGCTTGCTCGTGCGCTGGCGCGGCGTGTCTGCGAACCTCGGGATAGATCGCCTCGCGAAGCTCCAGCAAGTGATCAGGCCCTGGGTCCACGGTGATAACGCGCTGGCACGGGTGCTCGCTCCAGTGACTCCAGAAGGGAAATCCGAACACACACAACAGAGTGTTGATCGCGCCACTGGCGACGGGCAAGGCCTTGGAGCTTGCAACAACACAAGCGAATTGACCGGCCATATCACTGGCGCTCGCGCTTCGTCGAGCAGCGGCACGTATTGCATCCTTGGATACATCGAGCGCCAGTAGCCTCGGGCCTTGTGCCAATTGCAGCACTCGCTGGGTAAACCACCCGTCGCCACAACCCGCATCGACAATCAGGCCTGGACCGCATCTTGAAGCGACTACCTCAGCGAGCGCCGTCGCTACCGGGTCAAACAAGCCACTGCCCATGATGCGGGCACGAGCCTGCACCATCTGCGCGCTATCACCTGGATGACGTGAGGCCTTGTGCGCAACCGGCAGCAGGTTGACGTAGCCCTGCCGCGCAATGTCAAAGCTGTGCCCTGCGGAGCAACGGAGGCTCTGTACGAAACGATGCAGCCTGAGACCGTCGTGCGGGCATGTGAGGGGGACCTGGTCCAAAACGGTGTCCAGACTCTGGTTCGGGCTCTTGTTCAGGCTATGACTCATGCCCCATCATGTCTTATGTCGATTACCATGCCCAACCCCCAAACGGGTTTTGAGCTCAGATGAGTGCATTGATGTCCGCCTATGGCCGCCTTCCGGTCACGATGGCGCGTGGTGAAGGTGCCACGCTGTGGGACACCGAGGGCCGCCGCTACCTCGACGCTCTGTCAGGAATAGCCGTGTGCTCGCTGGGTCATGCCAATAGCACCATCGCCGCTGCCATCGCTGATCAGGCGAGCACCCTGCTGCACGTCTCCAACCTCTACGGAATCCCTGAGCAAGAATCCCTGGGCACAGAACTGTGCCGGGTCTCCGGCATGGACAAGGCCTTTTTTTGTAACTCGGGCGCTGAGGCCAACGAGGCTGCCATCAAGATTGCCCGCCGTCATGGTACCGGCCGCGGTATTGCCGAGCCGATGGTGATCGTCACGGACACCGCTTTTCACGGCCGAACACTTGCAACCATTTCAGCCACAGGCAACGAGAAGTTGATGGATGGCTTTGGTCAGCGTACGCCAGGCTTTCTGGTGGTGCCCTTCGATGATCTGAATGCGATCGAGTCATTGGCCATATCTCGTGATGACATTGCGGCGGTGCTCATCGAACCGGTGCAAGGTGAAGGCGGTATCAATGTACCAGGCGACAACTATCTACCAGGCTTGCGCGCCATCTGCGACAAGCAGAACTGGCTACTCATGTGCGACGAAATTCAATCTGGCATGGGGCGCACCGGGCGTTGGTTTGCTCACCAGCATGCCGGTATCAAGCCTGATGTCATGAGTCTTGCCAAGTCGCTTGGCAATGGCATGCCTATAGGGGCTTGCCTTGCTCATGGTGCCGCGGCTGAGTTGATACAGCCGGGCAGTCACGGCACAACTTTCGGCGGCAACCCGATCGCCTGCCGCACAGCCTTGACCGTTGTTCAGGAAATCGAAGACAAGGGCTATGTTGAGCGCGCCGACGCACTCGGCACACGCATGCTTGATCGTTTTCGCAGCGCTCTGCACAACAGAGCCGGCATCAAGGACATTCGCGGCCGCGGCCTGATGATTGGTATTGAGCTTGATCGACCCTGTTCAGAGCTTATGCTCAAGGCACTTGAGGCCGGAATACTGATCAATGTCACGGCGGGCTCAGTGGTGCGCTTGCTACCGCCTTATGTGCTGACAGATGCCGAGGCGGATGATGTGGTGGACCGTGTTGCCGGGCTGATCGTAGTCTTTCTTGAAAATGAGTCTCATGCGTAGTTCGCAGCTTGACTCAGCACGCCATTTTCTGAGCGAGTTTGATCTGAGCGCAGACGAGTTTCGGCAGATCATCAAACGCGGTGGTGAATTTCGCGAGCAACACGAGTCTGGCACCAGCGAAGCCCTGTTGCCGCGCCGAACGCTCGGCATGATCTTCGAAAAGTCATCAACACGTACACGTGTCTCTTTTGAAGTTGCCATGACGCAGCTCGGAGGGCACGCGATCTATCTCTCGCCAAACGACACCCAGATTGGTCGCGGGGAGCCGATCGAGGATACATCGCGTGTGCTCTCCGAAATGGTCGACGTTATCTCTGTGCGCACTTTTTCGCACACCGCATTGGAACGTTTCGCGGCCGCGAGCAGAGTTCCTGTGATCAATGCCCTGACCGATCTGTTGCATCCCTGCCAGATGCTTGCGGATATGCAGACCTTTCTGGATCACTCCGGAGACATCGCAGGCAAGCGTGTTGCGTGGATCGGTGATGGCAACAACATGTGCAACTCCTACATCAATACCGCCAAGCTGCTCGACTTTGAATTACTGATTGCCTGCCCGGACAATTACACTCCGGACGCCAACTTGCTCACCGCTGCAGGCTCCAATGCGCAGCGTGTAACAACACCTGCTGAAGCATGCCGCGGCGCAGACCTTGTGGTCACAGACGTTTGGGCCAGCATGGGTCAAGAGGAAGAAGAGGCGCAGCGCAAGAAGGCCTTTGCAGACTATTGCGTAAACATGCAACTGATGCAGGAGACTGCCGAGGGCGCCTTGTTCATGCACTGCCTGCCCGCGCATCGCGGCGAGGAAGTGGAGGCCGATGTCATCGATGGGCCGATGAGTGTCGTCTGGGCTGAAGCGGGCAATCGCTTGCACGCACAGAAGGCGTTGATCGAGTTTTTGTTGACCCGGAGTTAACCGACCAGGGCCGACGCGCGCTACTGGCTCCTGTTACAGATTCTCGTTGCGATCGCGGATCTTTGACGGTGGCACATACCTGATCGAAAGCAGTATCGCATTACTCTCGCTGGATTCAGCATCCACGCGCGCCTTTTGCCGCCGATAGCGATACGCGGCTCCGAGGGTCCAATCACGTTGGAAGCGCCAGATCAGTCGCGGCTCAAGACTGATGAAGCGGCGCGAGAAGCGATCCTGATCCTGTGTGCCGAGTCGATCTGGCTCATAAGCCTGCCCTCGCAGAGACACATCAAACCGTGGAGTAATCGTCCTGAACACCTGACCAATCAGTTCATTGGTCTCCACCCGACCACCTGTACTGCTAGGCAATACATCGACGGCGAATCTGACTGAGTAACGAGTCAATCCTGCGTCCTTGTCTAGAGAAATACTGGCAAGAAAACCGTCATCTTTAGTCTTGGTCGGGTCAGCAGTCGTGATACTCCCGTCGCTCAGGCTGGTAAACAAGAGGGTTTCGTCGCTGGTATTGCTGTACGCACCGATTTGCACCCCTGCATCCAACGTCTGAGTCAGCGAACGCTGATAACCAAGACGAATACTGGTAGTTGTGTCTTCAGACTCTCGGCGTGGCGCACGTCTGATTTCCGGAGCGGCTTCGCTGAAGGTCAGGTCCTCGAAAGTGAGCGCACTGCCATCGACCTCTTCCTCAGCGGTCAACAGGCTGTAGCCAATATTGAACGACACGCTGGAGATACGAGAAAGGCTATACCGATAGCCGAGCGTTAACGATAGATCCTCGTAGTCATCCAACTCACCCGAGGGTGTAAACACGCCCGTCTGGTCGGTCGAGACCGTGTCGCGGGTGAATATCTCACCGTTCTCGTCAAATAGTTCCGGGCGCGTTTCCGGTGTGGGGGCAGGCTGGGTGTCGCTTCCAGAGCTCAGTAACCGCTGATACTGATCAAACAAGGTGTCCTGTACCGACGGCGTCTGATGCTTGACGAGACTGTACGTCAGCCCTCCTTCGATAGTCGAACGCCTCGACAGGTCAAACTGAAACGAGGGCGAGATATCACGGCGAAACCGCTCGACATCAAAACTCTGTGTTACCACGCCGCTATCGACGGCCACATCACTGGAGTTGGTCACGTCCGAGACGATATCCCGACTCGGCGTATCCAGAATCGCTTGCGCATCCAGACCAAAGCGCGAACGTCTGCCCCGACGCTCCATATCAAGTAACAGCAATCGATTGGATTGCAGTTCATTGTCGTCAGTGTCACCGATCTCCAGCCGTATGTCGGCTCGTGCAATACCCTGAAGACTGAATGTGGGAGTCTCGCGTGACAGCCTCAAATCCGTAATCAATCGAGTTGCGCTGATCGCATCCTCGCCGACGGGCACAAGGCTGTAGTTATCGTCAAAGCGCTGATCGAGCCCCAGAGAGGGTCTGAATATCCAGTTCGCATCGGCTGCAGAGGCCAACAGCAAACCTGCGATCACAGCCGCGATTGAACCTGACCATGAGCCCGGCCTCAACACGGCCTCGGCCGGTAAGTGCGATACCATCGGTTGCAGTCCGCCGCGCTTTGCTGCTGCCTCAGGGAACGACCACTACATCACCGCTTTGCAGAATCACATTCTGCCCGTCGCGCTCGCGGCCACGCTTGGCGTCGCGATAGTTGAAAGGCAGGATAATTTCCTGGCCGTCCTGCCGGCGTCTGATCGTCACGCTTCGCTCATTGGCAAAGGCCGTGGTACCCCCCGCCAAGGTCAATGCCTGAAGGACATCGACATAGCGTCCCAAGGTGTATTGTCCTGGCTTGTTGACCTCGCCGAGCACAAAAATGGTGTAGCCAGATACGGTCTCGACCGATACGGTGACTTCGGCATCCGGCACAAAACGCTGTAGGCGCGAGCGAATCTCGTCCTGAATTTCCAGAGGAGTTCGCCCCGAGACCTGCAAATCTCCGGCAAGCGGAAAGGAGATACCGCCATCCGGGCGCACCAGCACCTCGCGGTCGAGATCTTCTTCCTGCCAGACCGAGATGTGAAGTACGTCCTCAGGCCCGATACGGTATTCGAGGTTGCTCTGTGCGAACGCTGAGCCACCGCACAGCATCAGGATGACAAGGCCGACTTTGGCCATGACACGCGTGAGAGCGGCCTCTGGTGACAGCTTGGACGCGGCGCAAAGCGCCTTGAAGGGGCTCAGGATCATGAAACGCAACTCCGAAGGAGCGCGGCATCTGAGTCGATTCAGATACTTGCGCGGCTCGCTTGCTGCGGAGTATAGCGAAACGTCAGCCGAGCCGGCACCTACTGGGCATCCAACAGAACCGTTTTGGTGGCGATAACCTCATCGCGCAACTCGGTGGCATCGTAGATCGTCCTGAACATGTCCATCACATCGAGCCGATCGCTCTTGAGAAAGAGCTCTTGCAGGTGTCCGTAGGCCATTGGCTGATAGCGCAGCTCCACGAGCACCCGGTAGTCGGCTCCCGCCGGGACGCGAGCCTTGTAGGTAATCGTGTCAGTGCCACCGTCAAAGTCATTGTCGTTGGCAGCCTCACCAAAGGTACCAAAGCTCGGGAGCTGGGCGGCCCCATTGGCGACAGCCGCCTTGTCGTAGCCCTTGGGCAGAATCCGATTGTCCTTCAGATAATGGTTGCCGTTGATGAGCGACGGCGTGCGATCACCGTCGGAATTACCCACGACTGCCTGGTAGACCTGCACTTGCGACTGATCTGTGATTACGTCGTAATGCAACTCCCAACTATGCGCATTGGTGTCCTCGGATAGTCCTGCAATACGTCCAGCCTCATCAATCCGGCCGCTTTGCCAGACAACACCTTCATCACTGGAGATTTGCACATGCACATAGACTCGACGTGAGTGATAGCCCGTAGGCAGTTTATGTCCGGCATTGTTCTCGATGACAACATCGAAGGAAAGCTCCTCCATTGCCTCGGCCGCCTCGCCTTCGACTACCTCGGACTCAGTGGCTTCTGACTCGGCCGGTTCTTCTTCAGTAGCAGTGACAGTGTCAGCGACGACAACAGGCTCACGCTCGAGGTTGAGCACCTCCAGGTCGGCCGACGTTCTGAGAAACTCACGGTTACGTTTGATCGACTCATCAAAGTCTGCAGCGCTGATGTCAGCGGGAATACCCAGCTCCTCGCTGAAGTCGCGGAACATGGTCTGCATGACGGTATTCGCACCCAGAAACGTGTGCTCGGCAAAGTCTTCCCGAGGGAAGTTGCCGGTACCAGACGCTATTTTTACCGGCGTATCCAATTTGGGCATATGGCAATCCTGGCATGACGCCTCCAGCGGCCCTCCCGTGCGGTAATCACTAAGCAACCACTCGGTGTAGTTGGCCTGTTCTGCGAAGTGCACACCATCCTCGAGAGGCACACCATTGGTATCCACGGGCTGAATGTTGAGGTTGTGACAGGTTGCACAGGTCTCCGAGGTGCTGATGTGCGGTGACTGTTGGGCAAGAAAGCCTGGGATGTCATCTGCCGGGCGTGCTGTCTGTGCATTCATGTACGCGGCATCCGGATTCTCGTACTGACCATACGCCGGCCTGCTATCGAGATCGCGAGCATCAAGGATGGCGTAGCCCCCTGTGAAGCTATCCTCGGTGCCAAAGTTTCCGCCGTCCATCTGGTGGCACAGCGAGCAACTGATACCGTCCATCGCATGATCAAAGAGTGTGTCGCCGATCAGCTGCTCGGCGCTGCGCTCAGGCTCGATGCCGCCCTCTTCTGTCTCGTCAAGCTCTGGCCGTTCCCAGCTGTAGATTCCAGGCTCACCTGTTTGAATGTCATCAAACAGGCGTAGAGTCAAACCTTCTTTTTTTGCATAGTCGTGCGCCATGGGTGCATGACACACCGTGCATTTGTCGTTGATCGTGTCCTCGAGCATCGGGTACTCGTCGAGCTCCCAGGCAACAACAGCGTGCCAATACGGGTCTCGGGCACCATTGGCCATGACACTGGTACGCCAGGCCATACCAATGGACACGTTCTTGTCCACACCTGAATCGGTGGGCACGGTCATCTCGTCGGAGCT
This sequence comes from uncultured Granulosicoccaceae bacterium, assembly GCA_937922675.1. Lineage (GTDB taxonomy): Bacteria > Pseudomonadota > Gammaproteobacteria > Granulosicoccales > Granulosicoccaceae > Granulosicoccus. The sequence continues at coordinate 148,253 of CALAJN010000011.1, read as the reverse complement.
GTGGCACTCACTGCACACCTCGGAACCGGCGTGGTGGACTGTATTGAAGGTGGCGTCAGCCTGCGAAATACTCGGTAGCAGGTTGCGCTTCTGCGGCAAGGGATCTACCTGCGAGAAATCGAGGTTGTTGCTGGATTCACCGCCGCCATTACAGGCAGCCATCAGCAAGGCAGCAGCGGCAACGAACAGAGATGTACGAGCGTTTGTCATCGTGTTACCAGCTTCAAGTTTCAACGACCATGTCGAGAGATCTTTCCTTTCACCCCCCCTTTAGCGGCAGAACGAGGAGCGACATTGAGCCGTTTGCAAAAGCTGAGTCGACAAGTCAGAACTGTGGATCACGGCACACTTATCGGTGATCTGTGTTTGTTTCCCACAGATCAGTAGTCGTCAGGCTCCAGAACAAAGAGATCCGAATTCTGAAAATCAACGACCCAGATTGTTCCAGGGAACAGATCGTCCTCGCCTTGTACTACCAGGTCGAGAGGTGCCACTGCGCCACTCAGATTGGCAATGGTCTCCTTGGAGGTGGCCTTGGTCCCGGCGCCATTCAGCTCGACTCGTGTTACCGCTTTACTGCTCAATGTGACGGCAATAATGTCACCGACCATGGTTCCGAAAAAATTGTCAGCCGTGTACTCGTCAATGCCGTTTGTAGAGCCCTGGATGGACGTCAGTGAGCCATCCGACTTTGGCCCTTTGTATTGACACTCGTCCGGGTTCGCAGCGACTTCGATAGGTGATTGCGGGTTGCTATCGTTAAACGTGTTTGACTTGTTACCCCTCACCGGATTGGGGTGACCGGCATAGAAACCGCGCGTGATGTAATGCAGATGATCGATATGCGTTTTGCCACCGTCCATGTAGTCGTTTGAGCAAGCAGCGCCACCAGCCTCGCCACCCCAACCGGCATTCGGGCCATTGTCAAAGGTGTACAAGCGACCCGACTGAGTCAACACGATATCGTAGGCATTACGATAGCCCGGGCTGTAGATCTGAACCGGACCACCGCTGACAAGCATTGCCTGATTTTTGCCGTTATTACCGCCAAAAGGATCATTGTTATCCGGGTCACCCGGACGATCTTCATCGTCGAGTGTCGGCAAGTCGTAGGTCGAATTGCCGATCGCATCTACATCGATTTCAAGCAGAGCCGCTGACAATGCGTATTCGGAGGTCTCTGCAAAGTTGTTGGACGGCAAGCCGGAATTGGTAAACCCACCGGACATCAACAGCAACTTGCCATCTTTGAAGGTGATGCCGTTGGAGGCGTGATTCTCTTCGGAGCGAGGAAGTCCTCTTACTACATCCTGTTTGCTCCAGGTACCGCCGGACTTGGTCAGCTTGTGAAGAATGCCCGAGTTGGTATCAAGATTCTTGTCAGCACCCGAGGGGCCACCGCCAATTCGTGGGTCACTGGAAGCCGCCCAGATGACAGGCTGAGCCGCAGTCCCTGTCAGGTAGATACCCGTCAGCAAGCGCTCACTGATGGCGTTGTTGACATCACCATCATCATCGTGATTCTGAACATTCTTGATCAGGTTGATGACTTCAAGTTTGTTGACCGAGTAGTTGCCGTTGCCGCTGCGCTGAGCGTTGAATACGTGAATGCTGCCGTCCTGCTGCCCGATGTACAACTTGTCGTCCGGACCAAAAGCCAAGGTGGTGCCGTTATCGATATCAGTAGCAATATTCTTCTGATCAAAGCTGACCGGTACATCGGCAGGCGTGACTACCTTGCCTTCCAGAGGGATAGACAGGGCGAAGTTGTTTCCATCGTGTTCAATGGCAAGTGTTGCTTGTTTAACACCTACCGCCGCATCCTGAAGCGTGATATCGAACTCGTAGAGCTCCCCGCTGGCAAGTACAACCGGTTCAAAGTTCATTTCAAAGGAGCTAGCGTGTTCACCGGTGATCTGCGCTGACAGGACATTGAGCATCGGCGCCCCTTCCTCACCGGTATTGGTCAAGACAACCGAGCGACTGGAGGTCAAGTTGGGGAACACCTGTCCAAAGCCCAGACTGGATTCAGAGCTACCGATTTCTGCAAGATAGGGGTAGCGCGCTTGCGCCTCCAGCAGGATGACGAAGGGCGCTGTGGCGCCTGCAACCTCAAGCGTCAACCCTCCTGACTTGGACCCGGTAACCGCTGGTGTGAAAGCGATTCCAACCGTTATCGATTCACCAGGCGACAAGCTGGTGAAGCCGCCAAAAGAGGTAGAGAGCTCTGCAGCACTTTGCCCAAACACGTCAACCGCTCCAATCTCGATCGCAGGGCTGTCAGTACCTCCGGTGTGGGTCAGGACAACCTCGGTGTTCACGGTCTCACCGATTTCCACAACGCCCAGCGATGTGGTGCTCGGCGTGGCTGACAGGTTTCCGATACGCACTGCCTGACCCATCCCGGAGAGAGGAACAGCGATCGTGCCGCTGACTTCGACGGGCTCCTCCACGACAATTTCGTCGACGGATTCATCAAGGGGCTCCTCGACAATGTCGTCCTGAGCAAATACTGACTGCTGTGAGGCAATCAGCACCAACACGCTGCCCATTAGCACGTGTCCAGTCCACACCAGTAGCTTGTCAAACATCGGCCAACAACCCGGGTCAAGGACCGCCGCAGGATTACGGAGGTCTGAATGGACCCGCTTGCAAAATTCGTACACGCTCCTGTCTATTGGGTCACACGCGAGCCCTATCAAGATCTGGAAGCCGCAGCTAAACTGCCGCAATGACAGCACCATTGACCTCTCGATACACGCTCGCAGCCAGAGCCACCCTGCTGTTTTCAACTGTGCTTGGGATGTGCGCCCAGGGTGTTGCCAATCAGGGTGTTACCAATCAGGTTGTTACCGGGGACCAGGACACCTCGGGCGTGCTCGACCGGCCGGTGTTTGACCAGGCTGCGCCTCAACCGGGCGCTCCAGTATCCGACCCTGTCACACTGCAGGAGCAGGTCCGTACCGAGCAGTTGGCACTGGAGTCACTACCGCGGCCTGAGCTTCAGCGGTTGGCTGATGAGGGTTCTCGCGGTGCTCAGGTTGCTCTTGGCGCCGATTTTGCGCGCGAGGCCACGCTACTTTCTTTTGCGCCTGCCGCCGCCAATGATGCGCTGGCCGACGCAGCCAGGTGGTACTCCACGGCTGCCAGCCGCGGGTTTCCCGGCGCTCCTTCGCTTGATCAGGTCGGAATTCAGTTTGTTCCTATCCGCATCCAGCGCGACGCCCGACCCTAGAATTGCGCTGATAGCCTGACCGGTGCCTTATGTAGACCTGCAGGACCTGCGACTGCACTACCGTCGACAAGGCCCGCGCGGAGGCGAAAAACCGCCGTTGCTACTGATCGCCGGAATGGCGAGCGATTCTGCGAGCTGGCAGCCGATCCTACCTGCGCTAGCGGAACATTTTGACGTCATTGCACCGGACAATCGCTGTACTGGCCAGACCGTCCCCAACCCTGTGAAGAACTCGCGTGAGGCGATGCTTGATGATCTCTCGGCACTGCTTGACGCATTGGAAATTGCTCAAGTTGCTGTGGTGGGGCATTCCATGGGCGCCATGCTCGGATGGGCACTCGCGGCACGTGCCCCAGAGCGTATTTGCGCACTGCTTGCCATGAGTGGCCTACCGGAAGTCACCCCGGCCCGTATTGATTTCTTCGAGACCCTGTCAAGCCTCCGCGCCAGCAGCGCACCTGAAGTCTGGTACCGCTTGTTGTTTCATGCGCTTTTCTCACCTTCCTTTTTCAATGAACCAGATCGCGTGGAGGCGGCAATTATCAGCGCTCTGGCCTATCCACATCGCCAATCCACCGAAGCCCTTGCGGCGCAGTCGCTAGCACTGAGCAGCTTTATCGAAACACCGGCAATCGATCAAGTCTCTTGCCCGGTACTAAGCATAACCGGCGAGCAAGACGTACTCATGCCACCATCCATGCTGGCCAAGCGTATGAACAGCATTACCGCACCAGGGTCATTGCCGGGATCGCAGGTGCAACACGCCATCGTCAGCAACGCGGCGCACGCCTTGCACTGGGAACAACCGGAACAGGTAACAAGGAACATCATCGACTTTCTGACTCAGTAAGCCAGATCAGTCGCTTCACAGATAAACTTGACGAGTGGCGCTGCGCGTTCAAACAAGGCGGAGGTGCGGCGGGTGGCAGCCTTGCCGATGACATCCTTTCGCTCAAGATGACGCACTACAATGACGTGCTTGCGCCTGAGATCGTCAATCAGCGGATGATCAGTGCTGAACCCTCGTGGTGCCGTCTTTAGTGACTCGCCGTGCATATCGAAAGGCGCACGTCCGCGCAACAAGGGTCTCTTGATGCTGAGCCATTCATCCGGGTACTCGTCCATCAGCATGCGGACCTTGCTCAAGGTTGCATTATCGGGCGCCCATATCCCGGCAGCGAGGAATATTTCGTTGGGCTCAATGTGCAAGTAAAAGCCTGGTGAATGCACATCCTTTCCGGACGCGTGCCGAAACTGAATACCGATATTGGTCTTGTAGGGTTTTTTGTCCTTTGCAAATCGCGTATCTCTAAAAACTCGCATCAAGGACCCGCCAGTTTTCTTGGCCGCCACCAGAAAATGTGGCGACAAGCGTGCAATATGCCCTTCCATTGAACGGATGTACTCGAAGGCCGGTTCACGAACAGTGGTCTCGTAGCGCTGCCTGTTTCTATCGAACCAGTCCCGCTCGTTATTAGCATGCAATTGCTCGAGAAACTGAAAGGTCTGTTCACTAAACATGCTGATGAGCAAGCCTTGTTTGACGGGCCACAGAATCACTTGCTGGAGACAGGGAGTCCGCTACTACCTTGGCAAGCTGGTCAACAGTAAATGGCTTGTCTAGCCGTGGCCAGGCGCAAGAATCCAGACCGCTTTCACGCATATCATTGTCGACGTACCCGCTCATGTAAACGATCTTGAGTTGCGAATAACGTCTTAGTAACACGGCGCCGAGCTCACGACCATCCATACCATCTGTTAGCCGGATATCGGATAGCAAAAGATCCAGATTCTCGACATGATTGAGCGCAGCTAGTGCCTCTGCTCCAGAGCTGAAAGCCAACGGTTGATAGCCGAGTGTTTCCAGAATACTGACAACAACTTGTTGCACGCTCAAATCGTCCTCGACCACTGCGATCAAAGAACGAGTATCGCGCGCAGCCTGTCTGGGGCCTGCAGCAGGTTCCTCGGCGCATTCAGCTGTCACCTTGGAGCGAGGGAGAAGCAATCTGACCCTGGTACCGTTACCCGGTGTAGACCTGAGCTCGACATGTCCGCCAGACTGCTTCACAAAACCGGACACCATACTCAGCCCGAGTCCGGAACCCTTTCCGGCCTCCTTGGTGGTAAAAAACGGTTCAAACGCCTGACTGACTACTTGAGGCTCAATACCCACCCCCGTGTCAATCACTTCGATCATGACGTACTCACCCGGTTGCACGTCTTCCAGGTGCGCACATGATCTTCTATCCAGTAAACGGTTGGCGGTGTTGATTTTTAATTGCCCGGCAACTGGCATGGCGTCCCCTGCATTGAGCGCCAGGTTCAAAATAGCGTTTTTCAACTGCAAGCCATCTACATAACACGGCCATTGATCTGTTGGCGAATTGATCTCTACCGTTACTTCACTACCGACTGCCTGCCAGATCATGTATCGCATGTCACGAAGCAACTGACTCACGTCGAGCGGTTCCGGATGCAGGGCCTGTTTGCGGGAGAAAGCAAGCAAGTGCTGAGTCAGCTTTGAACCGCGGGTTGCCGCATCAATAATATTGCGAAGATGCTCGCATGACTCCGCACTTTCAGCTTCGAGTAGTTGCGCACTACCTAAAATGACAGAGAGAAGGTTATTGAAATCGTGTGCGACACCACCAGAGAGCTGTCCGACAGATTGGAGCCGCTGCGCATGGCTGAGCTGCAAGGCCATCTCAGTACGCGCTTCCTCAGCCTCGACCATCTCTGTGATATCCGTGTCAAAGCCCTCTTTCGCTAAAGGCAGTCCATCTTGGTCACGTATCGAGACTCGACCCCGAGACAGAATCCATATCCAATGACCGTCCCGATGCCTCTCGCGGTAACGACTGGTGAACACACTGTCTTGTTGCATGTCAAGAGCGAGAAATTCGCGCCGATCATCAGGGTGTACTCGTTCAATCCATTCGCTCCAGACAAACGGCTTGTCCGGTTGGGCGTTGTACCCGCGTATCATCCACCAGGATCGTGACTGGTACGGGATCTCATCGGCCAGATCATAGTGCCAAAGCCCAACTTTGCCGGCAGCAAGTGCATCATGCAGATATTCACTGTGCGGTTCATACCTGAACCTCTCGAGACACGCCAAAAATCCTGCGCAAGCGCCTGATGCGTTCTTGCAGGTTGTGACAACAAACGGGGCTTCGCCAGCAATCAACTCAACTCTGATTTCCGGGCTTGCACTTTTGTCAGTTGAACACTGCCGCAAAGCCTCTACGACATAGTCATCAAGCTGCACTTCGTTTTCTTGCTGAACAATATCGAATACAGATTCGCCGACGTAGTTGTTTGAGTCAAACCTCTCCTCAAACAGTGCATTGACGTGCCTAATCCTGCCGTCAACCTCAAAAAACAGCGCTGCTGCGGGCATGATTGAGAGCATCCCTTGTGCAGAGAACTGCAGGGCGACGTCCTCACCGTTGTCAGGAATATCCACTTGCTGGGTCCGCTAGAGGTATCGACTTGCCCAGGTAGGCAACGTATCAAGGTACTTCGCCGTGGCCTCATACACACCACGGGCGATAGCTCGAGAGACACACACCGAAGCTGCATGACCTAACAACACTTGATCACTCAGGGCGAGCTCGCGGGCTCCTGACAACCCGCTCGTTGAAAGCGAAAACACCAGATCACCATCCAGAGATGTATGAGACGGCAACAGAGCTCGCGCAAAACCGTCTTGAGATGCCACTGCAAGTCGTTTCAAGGCTGTCTTGCCCAGCGGCGCATCGGTTGCCACGACGACCAGAGTGGTGTTGGCCCCAGCCAAGTCGCCGTTGGTGGTGCCTGCCTGCAGCTTGGCGTAGGCCGATAATTTTTCGTTTTGCGGAATCACCGCTGGGTCATTGGCCTCACCGACTCCTCTGCCTCCAAACTCATCACCAAATTCATGTGACGCCGCAAAGAATCGACCGGTGGCGTCATCAACAGCAGCCCCATTGGGGTTGGCTACAGCAAGTGCCCCCACCACGGTGCCACCAGGCAAAATCAGAGAACTTGACCCGATACCACCCTTGAGGTTGGCCGTGGTCGCGCCCTCACCGGCACCGGCGCTGCCAAGCTCAAAGTCAACGGCCGCCGCCTGCAAGGCTTTGATCCCCAGTGCCCGATAAGGGTTTGTCTGCCAATCCGATGCACCACCATTGAGTAGATCAAAGATAATGGCCGCAGGGACGATGGGCACCTTGGCTGGCCCTATAGCGTAGCCGCGCCCCTCAGCGCGCAATTCGTCGGCAACGCCACTTGCCGCATCCAGCCCAAGTGCCGAACCGCCTGCAAGCACAATTGCATCTACACGGTCTACCAAACGATCTGGCGCAAGGCAGTCAGTCTCACGTGTACCTGGTGCACCACCCATGACATCAACGCTTGCTACAAACGCGTCACGAGCGGTCACAACAGTTACCCCCGACTTGACGTGGGTGTCCGAGGCGTGCCCTACGAGCACCCCGGGCACATCGGTGATCAAATTGCATGCGCCCGGAATCAAGCGAGCCGTATCAGAAATCATGCTGGATAATACCGACTCGGACCACGATTGGCATCACCCTGATTACAGCGGCCACCGTCCACTTCCAGAGCAACACCGGTCACCTGCGAGTGGCCGTGATCATCCAGCCTTTGGAGGCGTTGTACCAGGTCAGTCGCTGCCGTTAGCTGACACCCGCATTGTTGACCAGAACATCCCCGTGACCGAGTGTGGCTGTGGGTCCGTTGATGTCAGCGATTGCTGCGCCAAAGCCAGAAGCCGCTCCGGTCACGATAGCTGTCTTGCCTGCAAGCCGCATAGTTGACCACAGAGTACGCTGGCTTTACTCATCCATGACGTACAGCGACGGTCTTCAATGACGAGAATCCGTACAGGGCTTCAAAACCCTTCTCGCGCCCATGACCGGATTTTCCCACACCACCGAAAGGCAGCTCAACACCGCCGGCGGCGCCATAGTCATTGACAAACACCTGACCTGCGGCAAGCTGACGTGCGAGACGCATCTGCCTTGATCCATCACGCGACCATACCGCTGCTACCAGACCGTATTCAGTGCCGTTCGCGATCGCGATGGCCTCGAGCTCATCGTCAAAGGGAATGATGACTTGCACAGGCCCGAAGATCTCCTGCTGAGCAAGCGCATGCTCGGCCCCCACGTCACAAAAAACAGTTGGCACCAGATAATGCCCTCCGGCGGGCAGCGACTCGACAGGCTGGCCGGTCGCAAGCAACTCAAGATCACTACCCTGTGACAGGTAATCCTCAACAATGCTCAACTGGCGCGCTGAAATCAGCGGCCCAAGATCATGATCATCGATAGCGGGGCCTACACGCAATGCCGCATAGTGTTGTGCGATGCGCGAACACACAACATCATAAATGCCACGTTGCACCAACAAGCGTGATGCGGCCGAGCAGGTTTGCCCTGCATTCTGAATACCCGCGCCCACAAGCAGCGGCATGGCAGCATCAATATCAGCGTCATCGAAGATCAGTTGCGCAGACTTGCCGCCCAACTCCAGTGTGACTGGCACAACATTTTCCGCAGCAGAGCGCTGGACAGCCGTACCGGTAGCCACTGAGCCTGTAAACGAGACATGTTGCACACCCGCATGCCCCGCCAAGGCCGCACCTGCTTCCATACCCACACCTGGCACCACGTTGATCGCTCCAGCGGGGAGCCCTGCTCGACACGCCAACTCAGCAAATGCCAAGGCTGTGAGACACGCTTCTTCGGCTGGCTTGAGTACCGTCGCGTTACCCATGCACAATGCCGCAACGACCGAACGACCGATTATTTGCATGGGGTAATTCCACGGCACGATATGTCCGGTTACGCCATGCGGTTCGCGCAAGGTGTAAACCGTATAGCCCTCCATGAAGGGCAAGGTCTCACCATGGATCTTGTCAGCCGCGCCTGCATAAAACTCACAGTAGCGAGCAAGCGCCACAACATCTCGATGCGCTTGCGTCAGTGGCTTGCCTACATCCAGTGACTCCAGCCGTGCCAGTGCATCTGCATGCTCCATCACCATGGTAGAGAGTCGCGCAAGGCATCGTCCACGCTCCACTGCAGTGCTGCGCCCCCACTCCGCAGACAAGGCAGCCTGCGCTGATGCTACCGCCGCATCAATGTCTTGCGCATTGCCGCGGGCAATCTCACCAAGACTGCCGCCGTCAGAAGGGTTTTCAACCTCCAGCGTGCCACCACTTGCAGCCCGCCACTGCCCGCCGATCAGGACATGACGACTATCGATGCCAAAGCTCTTGAGTGGATTGCTCATGCATGCCTCTCCATTAAAGCCAGAGTTGAATGGTGCCCTGCTGTGTACTCCAGAGAGGCGCCTACGTCAAAACAGGGAGTGTGGGAATGGCGTCCACCAGAGATCGGGTATAGGCAGAGCGCGGCTGCGACAACACCTCGTCGGTCAGACCAGATTCAACGACACAGCCGCCACGCATGACCAGCACCCGGTCAGTCACATTGCGCACCACTGACAAATCATGTGACACAAACAAATAGGCGAGTCCCTCATCGGCTGCCAACTCAGCTAGCAAGGCGAGCACCTGGGCACGCACCGATACATCCAAAGCAGACACCGCCTCGTCAAGAATGATAAGGGAGGGCTGCACGATAAGCGCACGGGCAAGCGCAATCCGCTGGCGTTGCCCGCCGGAAAACTCATGCACATAGCGCCCCAGGGCATCAGCAGGCTCGATACCTACACGTTCGAGCAAAGCAGACACACGCTGGCGCCGCTGAGAGCGTGTCATGGGTTCATCCAGAAGATGCAGAGGCTCGGCAACGAGTCGCTCAACACGATGGCGCGGATTGAACGAGCCATAAGGATCTTGAAAGACAATCTGTATGTCACGTCTGACTGCGCGCCCCCATTCTTGCTGTGAACGAGACTGCACTCGCTTGGGCAGAGACAAGGTCCTACCGTTCAAGCTGACCATACCTGCCTCTATCGGCATCAAGCCCAACAGACACCGTGCAAGAGTTGATTTGCCAGAGCCGCTCTCACCAACGAGACCCAGGTTTTCCCCCGCATGCACGGCGAAACTCACATTATCGACTGCGTTTTTGATTTGGCGTGGGGCGAACAGGCGACGCCTGCCTGAGGGATATCCAGCAACCAGACCGTCAACTTGCAACAGCACTGTATTGTGATCTGCGCGCCGAGACACGGAGGGCGGAGACCAGGTCGATGCGTCCAACAGGGTTCTTGTATACGCGGAGGCAGTGGCCGAGAAGATATCTTCAGTATCGCCACTATCCAGAATAGTGCCATCACGCATGACCAGTAGCTTGTCCACCGTTTTTGCCACAACCGCAAGATCATGAGAGACAAGAATCATCGCCATGCCGGTTTCACGCTGCAACTCGTCAAGCAAGGCAAGTATGCCGGCCTGGGTAGTGACATCGAGAGCAGTCGTCGGCTCGTCAGCTATCAACAAACGCGGCCGGCAGGCAATGGCTATGGCGATGACCACGCGCTGCCGCTGACCTCCGGAGAGTTCATGCGGATACCGATCACCGGCAATATCCGAGAGCCCAACCCGATCAAGCGTAGCCCTCGCCTCGGTAAACGATTCGTCTCGAGTCAGGCCACGATGCAGACGTATGCTCTCGGCGACCTGGGCCGCGATGGTATGCACAGGGTTCAATGCGGTCATGGGCTCCTGAAAGACCATGCCGATGTCCGCGCCACGAATGTGTTGCATCCGGGCTTCGTCGAGATCGACAAGCTCCTCGCCACAGAATGCGATGGACCCCTGCAACTCTGCACCAACTGGCAACAGTTGCATGATCGCAAGGGCTGTCATTGACTTGCCTGAGCCGGACTCCCCAACGATCCCCAATGTGTCACCGGCGTGCAGCTGAAAGGAGAGCGTTTGAAGAATGGCATCCTCGCCAATGGACAGACTCAGAGAATCGACACGCAGCAAGGGCGTATCGACCCTGCACCCCTGGACACTAGCGCTCATGCGTCAGTCGCGGGTCAAGCTTGTCTCGCAAGGTATCGCCAAGCAAGTTCAAGCCAAGCACGCTAACCACAATGGCGAGGCCGGGGAAGATCGCAACATGCGGACTGAGCGTTATCAAAGTCTGGCTTTCTGCCAACATGCGCCCCCAGCTGGGAATGGGCGGCTGCGCCCCTAGACCCACATAGGAAAGACCTGCCTCAGCAAGGATGCCTAGCGAAAACTGGATCGTGGATTGAACAATCAGCAGATTGGAAAGATTGGGCAGGATGTGTTCAACCGATATGCGCAGCGACCCCTTACCCGCCACCCTTGCTGCCAGAACAAACTCCCTTGGCCACAACGCAAGTGCTGCCCCTCGCGTCAAGCGTGCAAAAACGGGAACATTGAAAATTCCGATAGCGATCATCGCATTGACAGCACCCGGGCCGTATACCGCGGTTATCAAGATAGCGATAACCAAAGCTGGAAACGCGAACACAAGGTCATTGAAGCGCATGACGGCTTCATCTATCCAACCACCGGCGCCACTTGCAGCAAGCAGCCCAAGCGGTACCCCGGCTCCTAGCCCAATACCTACCGCAATCAGTGCAACACTGATTGAGGTGCGTGCCCCGACCATAAGCATCGACAAGATGTCGCGCCCAAAGTGGTCCGTACCCAGCCAATGTGCAGCACCGGGTGTTTGCAACTTGTCGGGAATGGCCAGGCGGGTGACATCGTAGGGTGTCCACACCAAAGACAGCAGCGCCATCACTACAAGCAGTGCAACCAGAAAGACACCTATCGCTGCGGCTGTACGGCGCATCAGCGCCTGAGTCGCGGATCGATCCACGCATAGGCCAGATCCACTACAAAAGTCACAACCACCACAGCAAACACAAGGAGCATGACCACACTCTCCACCACCACAAGATCACGACTGCTGATGGCCTGGAATATCAAGCGGCCAAGACCCGGCAGATAGAAGACGTTCTCGATGATGATGGCGCCAGCCAGCAAGAAGCTGAACTGCAAACCAACGATGGTCAACACAGGAATCATTGCATTGCGTAGCGCATGCTTCCATAGCGTGGCACGCGGCGATAAACCCTTGGCACGCGCAGTTCGGATGTAGTCCTGGCCAAGCGTGTCCAACAGGGAAGAGCGCAACACGCGAGCAAGGATAGCTGCTTGCGGTAACGCGAGAGCTATCGCAGGCAGGGTGAGCGCCTTGAGAGCATCAAAGGCACCGCCCGACCAGCCCGGAAAACCACCCGATGGAAACCAGCGCCAGTGAATCGCGAATACCAGAACCAGCAACATGGCAAACCAGAAGTTGGGTATCGCAACACCGATCTGGGTAAAACCCATCACGGCGGTGTCGCCGACACCGCGCCGATGACTGGCAGCCAGCACTCCGGCAGGAAACGCGATCACGACAGCGAGCAGGAGCGCATAGATTGCAAGTGGCAGTGAGACAACAACACGATCCAGCACCATGGTCGAGATCTCGGTGCGGTAGGTGTATGAGACTCCAAAGTCACCGACCAGCATGCCACTGATCCATTCAAACCAGCGCGCAAAACCGGTCCGATCCAGCCCGAGCTCGCTGCGCAAGGCTGACACCGTGTCCGGCGCCGCGTTGAGCCCCAACATATAGGCGGCGGGATCGCCCGGTACCACTTCGACCACGAAAAAGACCAGGACACTCGCAACCATCAAGGTTACAGCGAGCGCCACCAGGCGCTTTAGCGCAAAGATCACTCCTGGGAAATTAGTCCTGCCAGAAAACGCCGGTCAGATCATTGGCCTGAGTGGGCGAATTTTCCCACAGACCTTGCAGACCTACCGCCGCAACACCGGTCTTGGCCAACTGAAACAGATAGGCATTGACCTGATCCTCGGCAATCTTGTTTTGCGCATCCACCAGTAGCGCCGAACGAGCAGCTGCATCGGTCTCCGTGGCGAGGCTCTCCATCATTGCCTGAAAATCCGCATCGTCGTACTGAAAGTAGTAGTCCGGGCGTGCATAGATGCCGATGTCCAGAGGCTCGGTATGCGACACGATCGTCAGGTCAAAGTCCTTGCCCTTGAATACTTGCTCAAGCCACTGTGCCCACTCAAGGTTCTCGATCTCTGTGTTGATACCAATCTCGCGCAGTTGAGCAGCAATGATCTCGCCACCGCGGCGTGCATACGATGGGGGTGGCAGCTTGAGTGACAGGGTCAGATCAGTGACACCGGCTTCATCGAGTAGAGCCTTGGCAGCATCCTGGTCAAAGCCCGATGCCTCCACAAGATCCACGTAGTCGGGATGGTGGGGCGCGAAGTGTGTACCGATGGGTGTTCCAAAACCAAACATCGCACCATCGATGATGGCAGCACGATCAATAGCATGGGCAATCGCGCGACGCACACGTATATCGTCCAAAGGGGCCTTGGCATTGTTCATGGCAAGGATTGTTTCGCCCTCGGTTGAGCCAACAACTGCACTAAAGCGCGGATCCGCTTCGAACTGAGGGATATTCTCGGGTGCTGGAAAATTGGGGAAAGCATCGATATCGCCCGCCATCATCGCAGAGAAGGCCGCGGTGGGCTCTGATATGAAGCGGAAGCTGGCTTTCTCCAGCGCCACAGCCTCACCCCAGTAGTCATCATTGCGCACAAGCTCCACACGATCACCTTGCACCCACCGCTCGAAGCGAAAGGGACCGGTACCTACCGGTGCTGTGGCCAAGGTATCGACCGAGGCTTCATCCACCATGACAGCATCTCCCCAAGCGAGATTGAAGGGCAAGACGCCCGAGGGCTCAGCAAGATGAATCTCGACAGTGGTCGGGTCGATGATATCCACCCGCTCGATGTTCTCGAACAGCGCTTTCTGGGCATTGGTGGAGTCCTCGGATCGGGCACGATCAAGCGTGAACACGACATCTTCTGCCGTAAAAGCTGACCCGTCATGGAAGGTGACGTTGTCACGCAGGGCAAAGACGTAGTACTTGCCACCATCCTTCGGGGACCATTCCAGCGCCAGACCCGGCAGCACACTGCCATCCGGACCGAAGCGCGTCAGCCCCTCGAACACGTTGGCATACACAATCTCGTCGATGGCCGCAGCCGCCCCGCCGGTGGGATCCAGGTTCGGCGGCTCGAGCTGCATACCGATCGTGACATCGGTGCGCGCCGCCTGCGCAGCAGACGCCAGCCAGACGCTAGCGATCGCAACATACAGGAATCCGGGAGCAGACATGCTTCACAACCTCATCAATTGTCGGGCACCACTTGCACCCGCTTGGAGACTAACAGAGCGCATACCCGGGTCGGGGATGGGCTGCTGCAGGCGCCATTGTAAAAGCACGGTATGCAAATTGCTGGACATACCACCGAAGCGCCTTCTCCGGGGCGGTTCGACCGGTAGTCAACAACGGAACTGAGACAAATACCACCATCTGATGTGCGGGATATCACCCCAAGGTAACAGTGTTTTACAAGCAAGGACGCTAGCAGCAGCCGCTGTGTGTGTCACTCTGCTTGCGACCGTGGCTGATATCCGGGCCGACAACAACGGCGACAGCGTGTGCGTCTATGTGTCCTCCTATCACCAGGGTCTTGAATGGTCTGATCGCATTGAAGACGGCCTGCGCGAGGGTCTCGAAAATGAATGCAGGCTAGTGCAGTACAACATGGACACCAAGCGCCATGCGTCGAATGAATTCAAGGTAGAAGCCGCTGCCGAAGCCCTGTCACTGATTCAATCGCTGGGCGCGGATGTTGTTCTGACCTCCGACGACGATGCCGCTGAATACCTGATCGTGCCGCATCTGGCCGGCACGCGGACACCTGTTGTGTTTACCGGTGTTGACTGGACAGTAGAGCAATACGGCTTTCCGGTCGAGAACGTCACCGGCATGGTTGAAGCATCACCCATACGACCTCTGATCGAACAAGCTGTCGCATCGATTCCAGATGCTGATCGAGTCGCTTATGTGGGTGCCGCAACAGTGACCGAAAACGACAACTTCAAGCGCTATGAACACGTAGCAGAGCAGCAAGGCATCGAGCTTGTGGCACTGATGTCAAACAGTTTTGACACCTGGAAACAGGACTTCAAGATTGCCCAGGAATTTGACTTCGTCATCATCGGTAACGCTACCGAGATCGACGACTGGGACTCAGGCGCCGCCGAGGCCTTCGCGAATGAAAGCACACGTACATTCAGTGTGACCAGTCACGACTGGATGATGCCATTCAGCGCTTTGGGATATACCACCCTGCCAGAAGAACAAGGCCAGTGGGCAGCAGAGTCAGCTCTCGCCATCCTTGCAGGTTCCAGCCCCGCCTCCATCCCCATCGTAACCAACCGTCAATGGGATACCTGGATCAATGAAAAACTGCTCGAAGCCAGCGGGGTGATACTGCCCAGCCAGGTCGATGAGAATGCCAGGCGCCTGTAACGACTAACGTGGACGCCTTCCTGCCAATCCGTGCCCATCGCTTGCTCAGCTGGCGCGCCATGACGGTTGCCGTTTATCTGACGGTTATCGTGCCGCTGGTACTGATGGGAGCGTACACACTGAACACGCTGGAGCAAAAGAGCGCTCAGGACGCAGCTTCCAGCCAACTCTCACGTGAAGTCGCACGCCAGGTTGGCGAGATACAATCTTTGATGTCGGCACTCGGTGGCATGCACTACGCCAATCAAAGCGATGGCGAGGATGCCGTTGTCGCCTTCGCCGAGCAGCTGCGCGCGCGCAATCCGATGATCACGGCCATCGGTCGATATCGCAATCTGGCTCCTGATGATCGCGAGCAGTTTGTGCAGGACATGAATCAGCTTGGGCTCTACAACTATCGTGTTACTGATCTTGGCAAGAGCGGCGACCGCGTGCCTGCACCCATGCGCACCGACGCACTACCGATCTCTTTCATTGAACCCATGAGCCCGGACCTGCTCGCTTTGCTGGGGTCGGATCTTGCGTCAGAAGCCGACCTTGCGCAGGAGTTGAAACTGATCAACACCGAGCACAGAGATACCTTGATCGTCGTACCCGAGCATTGGCCGGCAGCCGGACAACTGATGTTGTTTCGACCTGTTTACCAGGGGCTGCATGTTCCAGCAAGCGTTGCAGATCGGCAGGCACAGGCAAACGGTGGCTACTGGATGATCATTGATCCGGCAGCCTTTCCCGGTGGGCTCACAGACGGACTCGAAAGATACACGCGAACGCTCGACCTGCAAAGCCCACTTGGCCTGCTGAGAATCGCCGAGCACCCCGCATCAGCTGAAAGCGACACCCTGCTTGACTCGTTTGTGGCACCGCGCACCACGCAGCAGTTCTTCAAGATTGGCAACTCGCATCTGAAGCTGTCGCTAAGCGCACAGTTTGGCATCCTGCCTTTCTATCTCATCGCAACAGCGGCAGTACTGACACTACTGAGCCTGCTCTTGGTGCTGACCTTGGCTTATTCACTTCATCGCGAACGTGCGCAACGTGAGCGCGAAGCAAGCCGGGATACCATGCACAAGGCTCTGGAGCATCAGGCCAACCACGATGCCCTGACCGGTTGTACAAACCGCTTTCACTTCGAGCAACGCCTTGAGGATCTGGTTCAGAGCAAACGCGCCAGTGATGCACGGCACGCACTACTTTATATGGATCTTGATCAATTCAAGGTCGTCAATGATACGGCTGGGCACTCCGCAGGCGATCGCTTACTGGTAGAGCTGACGCAAAACCTGCAAAAGGCATGTCGCAAGGAGGACACTCTGTCACGGATTGGCGGTGATGAATTCGGGCTGATCATGAGTGATGTTAGTGCAGAAGAAGCCCTGAGCGTCACGCACAAAATCTACGAGCTGTTTCAATCCCTCGTGTTCACCGACTCTGGCAAGGCGTTTCCAGTACGCGCAAGCCTCGGCCTTGTCCACTTTGACGAGGTGTCAGACTCGGTTGCAGATGTACTCGCCGCGGCAGACATGGCCTGCTATGCGGCCAAGGAACTCGGGCGCAACGAACTGTTTGTCTATAGCGCGGACGATGAAACCATAGCCAAGCGCTCAAACGAACTCAATTGGCTACCGCACCTGAAAAAAGCACTGGATCAGGATCTGTTCAGACTGCATGCCCAGCCGCTCGCTGACGTCAAGACTGGGCGCATATCGCACTTTGAGTTTCTGTTGCGATTGACTGACGACGAGGGAAGAGAAACATCACCCTGGCGCATCATCCAGGCTGCCGAACGCTATGGCTTGATGAAAGACATTGATCGATGGATCATCTCTCGTGCCATGAGCATGATCGCGCCGTTGGACGGCGCCTCAGCCGACATGAAATTCGCTATCAATCTGTCCGGGCAGTCCGCAGCGGATGCCGGACTGATCGACTTCATCAAACAGGAGTTTCTCACTCACAAGGTGGATCCTGCGCGCCTGTGCTTCGAAATCACCGAGACCGCAGCGATCACGCACTTTTCCACGGCGGTTGAGCTTGCCAATTCCATTCGAGAGTTGGGATCCAGAATGGCACTGGATGACTTTGGCTCAGGCCTGAGTTCGTTCGGATATCTGAAGAACCTTCCGGTCGACATGCTAAAAATCGATGGCCAATTCATCAAGGAAATTGCCAGCAATGACGTTGACCGCGCCATGGTCAAGGCGATCAATGATGTGGCAGTTTCCATGCAACTGACAACGGTGGCAGAGTTCGTTGAGGACGAAGACATTCTCAGCGTACTGCAAGAGATTGGCATAGACCTCGCGCAAGGATACTTCATCGGTAAACCCTTGCCCCTCGACGCCGCTCTGGAGCATGTTTACAGGCGTAGTCTGGAACTCGGCAAATCGAACAAGGCCGCCTAGCTGCGGCTAGTTTGGCGCTAACAGTGCCAGTAGCGCACGCGCCATGACCTGCGCTGCATCCACCATGTCATCGATACCTACCCACTCGTCAGGCTGATGCGCCAGGTCCAGCTCACCAGGGCCATAGGCAATGCAATTACGCAAGCGCCCGATGCGGTCGATATGCTTTTGATCGTAGGTTCCTGGCGACACCACATATTCAGGCGGTGCTCCGAACTGCTCCTCGACCGCCGCTGCAACCGCTCGAACCACAGGTGCACTCTTGTCAGTGAGCGTCGGCACGACCGAGAACAGCTCCCGATGCGTACAGGTAAGCCCGGGGCGTTCGGCACGAACACCGTCCAGCAATTGTTCGATTTCAGCCCGAACATCATCGAGTGATTCTTCAACAGCAAAGCGACGATCGAGAACCATACGACACCGATCAGGAACCAGAGCGGACGGTAGTCCTGTGTAGTCGGCCGAGGCCTCTTCCAGTCCGCCATGAATCGAGTTGATGTTCAGGCTTGCACGGCGAGCAGACTCCGGGACCACAGGCATGGCGGTATGTCGCTGTTGCAGTGCAGGCCATAGCTGCTGTTCCAGTGCGTCGACTATCGCTCCCATGTGCCGAATCGCACAGTCTCCGAGAAAGGGCATGGACCCGTGCGCGATGTGTCCGTGCGTCTCGATTTCGCTCCACAGCACACCCCTATGCCCCAGGCAGATACGGTTCTTGTTCAAGGGCTCAGGAATGATCACATGCTGCACCCTGGATGGCGCGAAGCGGTTCTGTTCAGCCAGCCATGCAACGCCACCAAAGCCACCGGATTCCTCGTCGCAGGTGGCAGAGATCTCGATCGCACCCACGTAGTCAGGCACTGTGTCGATAAATACTTCAGCCGCGATGATCGATGTGGCCAAGCCGCCCTTCATGTCACAGGCGCCGCGCCCGTACACGCGATCCTCGGTGATCGTTGCAACGAAGGGATCAACACTCCATCCCTCACCCGCCGCTACCACGTCGGTATGTGAATTGAAGTGGACACACTCTCCGCTGGATGCGCCATCGCGGCGAGCCACAAGGTTCCAGCGCGGATGGCGGTCACTGTCACCCCGTGCCCCGTGCGCTCGCAGGAGCTCAACAGTGAAGTCGCGTGCCGCCAGCCGTCTCTTGAGAAACTCACAAATCTCGCGGTAGCCTTCCCCCGGTGGATTAACGGTTGGGAAAGCGATCAGCTCTGCAGTGAGTGCCGCGCACTCTTGTCGACGCGCAGCGACCGCCTCGTTCAATTGCTGCTTGATGTGCAAGTGGCTCAAACGATCTTCTGCTCTGGAGACTACGAGCCAATCATCCTCGGTATGAACCGCCGTGTCACTGCCTGCACATGCTATACAGCCTTGGTCCACTTTCACGAGAGCCTTTGATGTGACCCCCGAGCTTCGCGCCTTGCTACCTCAGCCCGAACATGCAACGCGTTTTTGGTGGATTCGACATGCGCGCGTGCCAGAAGTCATGGATCGCATGTACGGCAGCCTTGATCTGGAGTGCGATACTACCGATAAGGCCTTGTTTGAAGCTATTGCGGCTCGTCTACCTACCAATGCTGCCTGGGTGACGAGCCCGCTCAAACGCACCCGACAGACCGCTGAGGCACTCCTTGCTGCAGGCGCGCCTGAGCCCGTGCTACTCAGCGAGGATGCTGATATCGCCGAGATGAATTTTGGTGACTACAACGGTATGACACATGCTGAGCTGTTCAGCGCGCGCGAAGGCGATCCCTTCCTGGGGTTCTGGCCGATGTCACCGCACGATCTTGCTCCCAATGGCGAGAGCTTCACGATACTGCGCGATCGAGTGCAGCGGTTTATCGATCGGACTGTTGAGGCCATGCCCCGCGGTGACGTGGTGTGTGTTGCTCACCGCGGAAGTATTCTTGCCGCTTTGCAGATCGCGTTGGACCTGCCTCTGACAACGACAGTGGCTCTATCGGTCGGAAACGTGTCGCTGACCCAGCTCATTCATCACGGTGACGCCAAGGACGGCGGCCCTCGATGGCGAGTAGAGGAGACGGGTTGGCTACCGCACGTTCGCTCTACTTGAGCCGCTCGATAATCGTAGCAACGCCCTGCCCCATACCGATGCACATGGTGGCAAGCCCGATGTCACCGTCATTCTGATCCATCACGTTCAGCAAGGTGGTCAGGATGCGTGTGCCGGAGCAGCCCAGAGGATGACCGAGGGCAATGGCGCCCCCATTCAGATTGACCTTGTTATCCAGCTCATCGCTCAGGCCCAGATCCTTGAGCACCGGAATCGCTTGCGCCGCAAACGCTTCATTGAGCTCAACGTGAGACAAATCGCTGACCTGCATGCCAGCGCGCTTGAGTGCCTTTTGGGTAGCGGGCACAGGTCCGTACCCCATGATGGCGGGATCACATCCCGACACTGCCATGGACACCACACGCGCACGCGGGGTGACACCCAGCTCCCTGGCCTTTGCCCCACTCATCACCAGCATCGCCGACGCACCATCCGAGATGGCTGAAGAGGAGCCGGCAGTAACCGTACCGGTCCTGGGCACAAAGGCGGGAGGCAAGGAAGCCAGTGCATCGAGCGAGGCATCAGCACGGATAACCTCATCGGTATCGATGACCTTCAACGCACCATCCGAGCTGTGCCCCTCAATCGGTATGATCTCGTTATCAAAGCGCCCACCCACACTCGCGGCTTGCGCACGCTGGTGTGATCGCAGGGCAAACTCGTCCATGGCCTCGCGTTGCACACCATGCACATTGGCAAGCATCTCGGCAGTAGCGCCCATCATCATGGATGCCTTGGCCATGTACCGGCTCATGGACGGATTCAAATCAACGCCGTGCATCATGGGCACGTGCTGCATGTGCTCGACACCACCGACCACAAAGACATCGCCGTAGTCCGTCATGATGCCTTGAGCGGCAATGTGCAGGGCAGTCATCGATGAGCCACATAGCCGGCTGACGGTCTGTGCTGCTACCTGCTTGGGAAGACCCGCCAATAGACCGACTGCGCGAGCGACGTTGAAGCCTTGTTCCAGTGTCTGGTTGACGCAACCCCAGACCACATCCTCAACATCGGATTTCGGGACTTCCGGATTACGTTCAAACAAGGCCTTGACCAGCTCGGCCGAGAGATTTTCAGCGCGCACATTGGCAAAGCCGCCGCCCTTGGAGCGACCCATAGCGGAGCGAACGCCATCGACAATTACCACATCGCTTGCTTCGAAGTTCATGCCTCACCTCCCTTGTTTGCAGCTTGGGTAGCAGCTGCCGCTGCACCATAAAACGTGTCACCCGCGGATGCCATGCTGCGCAGCTTCTCGGTAGGCTCGTACAAGGGGCCGAGTGCTGCCAGAGCATCGGCTCGTTCACAAAAATCAGAGAGCCCACCTGTATCCACCCACTTGAGCGCGCCACCACGGAAGGGCGGAAAACCGAGACCGTAGATCAGACCCATATCAGCCTCCGCTGGAGTGCCGACAATGTTGTCCTCAAGGCAACGTGCTGCCTCGTTGCACATCGGTATCATCAAACGGTCAACAATCTCTGATTCGGAAAACTCCGCTTGTGCGCTTTGCACACTCTTGACCACCGCATTACCCTCGGCGTCTGGCAGTTTCTTCTGCCGTCCTTTCTTGTCGAGTTCATAGCGATAAAAGCCCTTGCCGTTTTTCTGACCAAGACGCCCGGCATCAAACATCGCATCAATGATGGTCTTTCCGGTGCGCCCCATGCGCTCCGGAAAGCCCTCGCCCATGACGGCGGCTGCGTGCTTGCCGGTATCCATACCCACGACATCGAGCAGGTAGGCAGGCCCCATGGGCCAACCAAAACGCTCCATTGCCTTGTCCACCGCCGCGACGTCCGCGCCATCTGACACAAGGCGCTCAAAACCTGCAAAGTAGGCAAAGAGAATGCGATTGACGAGAAAACCCGGGCAGTCGTTGACTACGATAGGCGTCTTTTTCATAGCCTGCGCATAAGCCACAGTCGTGGCGATCGCCTTGTCAGAGGAGGTCTTGGCGCGAATCACCTCTACCAATGGCATGCGATGTACCGGATTGAAAAAGTGCATGCCACAGAAATTTTCAGGACGCTGTAACGCTTCTGCCAGCAGGTTTACCGATATCGTGGACGTATTGGTTGTAATGATGGTATCGGCGCCGACCTGTGCTTCAACTTCTGCGAGCACACTCTTCTTGATCCCGGGATTCTCGACGACCGCCTCGACTACCAGGTCAATATCACCAAACTCCCCGTACGACAAGGCTGGTTGAATGGCATTGAGCACTTTTGGCACACCTTCAGGCTTGAGTTTGCCGCGTGCTACCTGCTTGCCCAGCAATGTGCCTGCCTCGTCCAAACCTGCCTGTATGGCCTCTTGATTGATGTCCTTCATGACTATGGGAACGCCGTTGGAGGCGCTCTGATAGGCCACACCGCCGCCCATGATGCCGGCGCCGAGCACGGCCGCCTTTTTGACCTCACCCGCATCCTTCGTCATACCGCGAGCGATGCGCTTGAGCTGCTGATCATTGAGAAAAATGCCGACAAGACTCGATGCAACCTCCGTCTTGGCAAGCTTCACAAAGGCTTGGGACTCAAACGGCAAGGCCTCATCACGTGAGAGTTGTGCGTGCTTTTCGACGGTGTCGATGATGGTCAGCGGCGATGGGTAATGTGGACCCGCCTTCGCACCCACGACACCCCTGGCAGACATCAACGACATCGCACGCTCAAGATCTGATAACAACAAGGGGCCTGTCTTGATGGCCCGCCGTTGCGCAATATCGATCTTGCCGCGCTTCACCTGCTCGATGATGCCAAGTGCTGCAGCCTCAAGCGCTTCTGGCGCGACGACCGCATCACAAGCACCGTCGGCCAGTGCAGCAGCACCCTTCCTGGCGTTGCCGGTACACATCCATTCGATGGCATTGTCTGCACCGATCAGGCGCGTCAACCGAACCGAGCCTCCCCAACCCGGCATGATGCCGAGCTTGACTTCGGGAAGGCCGACCCGGGCCGTCGGTACCATCACGCGAAAATCTGCGGCCAGGCAAATCTCGAAGCCCCCACCCTGTGCCTCACCATTGATGCACATGACTGTGGGAAAAGGCAGATCCTCGAAGCGGTTGAACATGCCGTTGACCTCGTCAAGCATGGCTGCGAGTTCAGCATCAGGAGCCTTGAAGTAGTCAAGAAACTCATTGATGTCGGCACCGGCAACAAATACAGACTTGCCACTGGTCATCATCATTCCACCAACATCACTCTGCTGCTCGATGACATCCAGCGCCTCGCCAAAGTCCTGCAGAGCGCCCTTGTTGAAGACATTGACCTTGCCGCCCTTCGCATCAAAGTGCAGGCGCAAGATATCGCCGTCGCGAGTCAGCTCAAAGTCGGTTCCGGAGTGAAGCATGGGGAGGGGTTTCCGGGTGATGATAGGAAGGAAGTCAACCGCGCTGCATATAGCCGCCAAGGCGCGCGTGTTGGGCAGTCTATCAGCCCACGATCAGATTCCTACGACGCTACGCACCGCCCGACTCTGCGGGGAACAGGGTGCCGGCACACAGAATCGAACCGCACCAGTGGAAGCCGCTACAACGGCAGAGCCCAACGCGTCGGGCAAGTAGAAAATGAGCTCATCATTGGCTGATACAGAGGTTGCAACTGCTTCGGGATCTGGCTGCGCGCTCCTGTCCCCGATAGGCTTGCGCCACGTTGCGTGCGTGTATCGTTCGGTATCACAGCAGTCGCGAAGACTTCCCGCCCGGTCTCTGCATTACTGGTTTACGTCAGAGATATCGGCGTGCTCTGGCGATAGCTGGGTAGTCATCGCTGAGCGACCGACGGTCACGCTACCGATTGCATCAATTTACCGTCAAACACTATCTGTCGAAAAATGACTATGACTACAGCCAGGGTACCGAGAGCCTGAAACCAGCGCGAAACGGCTCGGAACCCGCATTGAATATGGTGCCGGCACACGGGATCGAACCGCGGACCTACTGTTTACAAGACAGTTGCTCTACCAACTGAGCTACGCCGGCGCAGGGAGCATTGTAGGCGCAGCTCATACAACACGCAACGTCATCTGGCGCTGTTCCCGGCCCATCGGCCACTTTATTCAGCCGTGGCGTCCGCCACAGCCTTGATTCCGCGCAATACCAGCAGAGGATCGCGCCTCGTCGGATTCAGCATAAAGCTCTGCAGAATCTCGGACTCACCACCGGTCAGAATGGTGGTAACCGGGCCCACGCGTTGCTCGGCTTCTTGTACAAATCGGTCTACCGCACCGACTGAGGCAAATCCCGTCCCGCCCGCGATACCGCTGGCTGTGTTGTCGGCAAAGGCGCCTATCTCGGTGTCCGCGGCGAACAAGGCCGCCGTGTACTTGCCCAGCGAGCGCCGCATTGTGTAAATCCCGGGCAGAATCGCACCGCCAATATGCTGACCTGCCTCGTCGATAACATCCACGGTTGTTGCCGTCCCCGAATCCACAACACACAGGGCGCCCTTGCAGATCTGCCGCGCACCGATCATGGCCGCCCAGCGATCTGCACCCAGGGTTACAGGGTCTGCATAGCCATTGAGCAGACCCTGGAATTCTGCAGCCTGCGCCAGGTTCACAGGCTCCAGCCCCCAGTGCTTGACACACCAGGCCTTCATGTTCGGCAGCAGGCGATCACCCGCCACATTTGACACATGCACCGATGTCGGTGTGTCGTGCTCGAGCACCGAAATCCAGTGACGTGCGAGCACCTCGTGGAGAAACACCCCGTGCCATGCGAAGGTTTCCAAGGGACGCAACTCAGCGCCATCATCGATAGCTGACTTCACCCGGGAATTCCCGATATCGACCAACAGTCTCATAGAGAGCTCGCGTACTTGGGTTAGGCCCATTATCAATCAGCGCGACGGCGCACGCTCACGTCCCCGGCATGCACGCTGATGATGTGATCTGGACTGACGCGCACACGCAAGGCGCCGGATTCATCTACGCCACAAGCCACGCCCTCGCGGTACGGTTCATGATGATCCCCCTGCCAGGACACACCGGTGAGCACGCGAACAGGCTGATCGACCAATGCATCTACCGCTTGCCAACGCTGCGTGAAGGCAGCCCAGCCCTGCGTCGCGCATTCCTGCCAGGCATCCAGTACCGCAGCGACGATCACAGCCACCAGGTCGTCGCGGCGTGAGTGCTCAACCCCCAGGTCTGAAAGTGATATCCCTCCGATACCCAAGTCCGCAAGGCGCGGGTCGTGCACCAGATTGATACCGATGCCGCCAATGATCCGGGTGCCTGACTCCCTTTGAGCAGACTCATGCAACAGCCCACCCAGCTTGGCCCCCGAGACCAACAGATCGTTGGGCCACTTCACCTGCACATCAACCGCGGTACTGGCACGCAGTGCCTCGGCGCAGGCGATACCCGTTACCAGAGGGATAACAGTGATAGCGTGCATCGGCATCGACAGAGTCTGTGCGATGGACACTGTGATGTTGCCCGGCAGAGACTCCCAGGTACGACCACGCCTGCCATGGCCTGCCTGCTGATGGTCGGTTATGCATACCGCAGCCGGCATATCGTTTCGCCCGAGCCAGACGTTGGTGGACCCCAGAGCCTCAAAGGCGTGCACCGGAATCGTATGCCCGGCCGACGCCAACTGCTCTGTGACATACGAAGCATCAGGCAGGCTCACGCAGCACCCTCGGTCTCGGTCTCACCCAACCATGCATCCACCCGTTCAACGTTGCTGACAATCAGTACCGCGGTATCGGCTGGCGACACCACAACGGGGAGCTCGATCTCAACCAATCGGCCGTTACGAAAGGCATGCGCCGGTACCGACTGCTGCCGTTGATGGCGCGCAAGCAGGTCATCCAGTGAAGACTCCGTGACCCGAAAACCGCCCAGCGCGATCAGCACATCCCCTGGCGCAAGCCCGGCACGTTCTGCAGGCCCTGCACTCATTACCTGAGTCAAACGAATACCACCTTCAGCGGCAGCAGTAGTCGCCCCCAACCAGGGAATCGAAGGCGAAGAGACCTTCTCGATATTGGCTCCGGTATCCAACTGCCCTGATCGCGATCTCCACTGCAACTCAACACCGAAACAGGCAAGCGCCGCCTCCAAGGGAAGATCGCCTGTAGCGTCGAGAATTGATGCGAGTCGCTGAGCTACATCTTCGCCAGCAAGCTCTTTTACAAGCTGTTCCGGTTCATGTTCTGCAAGCCCGACACCACTATCCAGCCAGCGCTTCCACAACCGGTGCATCAGTGTATCGAGCGACTCGCGAGCATCGCTGGCTTCACGTATCCACGTATCCAGACACAGTGCAATCAAGGCACCTTTGGCGTAGTAGCTGACGATGGCATTGGGCGCATTCTCATCTTGCAGGTAGAACTTGGTCCAGGCATCCAGACTGGAATCAGTGACGCTTTGCATGTGTCGGCCAGCCGCCCGCTGCACACGGGTGATGGTCTTGGCGAGTAGGCTCAGGTAGCGCTTTTGATCGATCAAGCCACAGCGTACGAGTGCCAGGTCGTCATAGTAGGACGTGATCCCTTCAAAGAACCACAACAGTCGCGTGGGAGATTCCCGATCGAGTGCATAGGGCTGAAATCGCCGTGGCTTGACGCGCTTGACGTTCCAGGTGTGAAAATACTCGTGACTGCACAAGCCGAGGAATGTCACATAACCGTCTGCCAACTCTTCGCCCGCCCCTGGTAGAGGAAGACTGTCGCGGGTGGCCATCAGGGCTGTGGATGCGCGATGTTCAAGCCCGCCATAGCCCGACTCAACCAGCGCCGTCTGGAAAAGATATCGCGACACCGGAGCCGGCTCCCCAAAGAACCGAATATGCCACTCGCAAATACGGCGCAAATCGTCTGCAAGGCGTGCCTGATCGAATAGCGAACCGCCTGAAAGCACCATCTCATGTGGCACCCCACAGGCAGAGAAAGCCACCTTTTCAAGCGCCCCCATCTCAACCGGGTGGTCAATCAATTCGTCCCAGTCAGAGGCCCGGTATTCCCCAAAGCCCGCTGCGTCCAGGTCTACTCCCGTGAGGGTGGTTGCCACCTCCCACTCGGCTCCCTCGGGGTGAGGCGGCGCCTCGATCCTCACACGCACCTCGTCGTTCATTTTCGACCGGACGTAGGGAAAAACGCTGGTGCCGTTGAAAAACCCCCTCTGACGGTCCAGCCAGGCAGCACGTACCGAGGCCTCGTGCGCATACACATCCAGACGCACTTGCAAGAAGCTCGTTACTGCCGGCAGCACCCAGGTACTGGTATCGCGCTTGTCAAGCGTCACTTCGCAACCATCCACATTGGCTTCAAGGCGCACGACACTCCTGGAGAAGTTTCGCAGCATGTAGCTACCAGGTATCCAGCGAGCCATGCTGAGGTGCTCGCCTGCCTCCAGAGGCCCTTCCAGCCTGAACAGCACCTCATAGATATGCGCATCTGGCCGTGCCGGACTTACCGTGTAGTAGATGCTCATGAGTTGCCGACGCTGCAGATCAACAAGGTGGGACCGCGCGATAGTACCGCGACCAAAACAGTCGACAGCATCACTGTTTTCACCTCGACGCCTCTTCGATCAGCATCATCGGTCGATATGCCCTTGGTGCATAGGTCCGTTACATCCATTCCAGCTGTGTGCCTGCTCGCAGGCCTGGTAGTCCTGAGCGTGCTGCAGGGACCTGCGTCAGCCGATGCGGTATACAAGCATAAAGACGCCGATGGCAACGTGGTATTCAGCGATGTTGCCCCCGGCGACGGTCTGCAGCGAGCCGTCTATCGCACCCACTTCGGTCGACCCATAGCGGCCTCGTCCTGCAGCGGCCTGAATAATCGGGCCCTTGAGGCGAGAGCTCGCCATTGGCGACCACAGATTGCGCTAGCCGCCGAACGCCATGGACTGGAGACGGATCTGCTGGTAGCACTGGTTCGTGTTGAATCCTGCTTTGATGTGAGGGCTTTGTCGCGAGCCGGCGCCCGAGGGCTGACCCAACTGATGCCAGACACCGCTCGATCATTGGGGGTCAAAGACAGTTTTGATGCCGCCGCCAATCTCGATGGTGGAGCCCGCTATCTGGCGCGTATGCTGACACGCTTCGGCGACGAGACGCTCGCACTTGCTGCCTACAACGCCGGCCCCGGCAACGTGGACAAATATGGCGGCATTCCGCCCTTCCCGGAGACACAAAGCTACGTAAAACGCATTGCCGCGCTGCGTTAGTCCGCCACGTCCGTATACTTCGGGTCGACCGCTCCAACACGATTTCACATGTCAGCCGAAGACTCGACCGATGCCACCAGTGCACCGGTGAACTTTATTCGTAACCGCATCGACGCCGATCTTGCTGCTGGCAAGAACGAAGGTGCTGTTGCCACACGATTTCCGCCTGAGCCCAATGGCTACCTGCACATAGGGCACGCCAAGTCGATTTGCCTGAACTTCGGCGTCGCGCGCGACTACAAGGGGCGATGCAACCTGCGCTTCGATGACACCAACCCGGTCAAGGAGGATGCCGAGTTCATAACCGCCATCCAGCGCGATGTAGCCTGGCTGGGCTTTGAGTGGGATGAGCTGCGCCACGCGTCCGACTACTTTGACCAGTTGTACGACTATGCCTGTGAATTGATTCGTGGAGGCAATGCCTACGTTGATTCCAGCACCGCAGAACAGATGCGAGAGATGCGCGGCACACTGACCAGTCCGGGCACGCCCAGTCCATACAGGGAGCGCAGTGTCGATGAAAACCTTGACCTGTTCGCCCGCATGAAAGCAGGTGAGTTTGACGAGGGAGCACATGTTTTGCGTGCAAAAATTGATATGGCCTCAGGCAACATCAACCTGCGTGACCCCGCCTTGTACCGGATTCGCAAGGTGTCACATGTACGTACCGGCGATACCTGGTCCATCTACCCGATGTACGACTACACGCACTGCTTGTCAGATGCGATCGAGGGCATTACGCATTCCCTATGCACCCTTGAGTTCGAGGATCACCGCCCCTTGTACGACTGGGTGCTGGACACCCTGAAGACGCCAGTACACCCTCAACAGATCGAGTTTGGTCCGCTATTGCTTGAATACACACTGTTATCCAAGCGCTATCTTGCAAAGCTGATTGACGACGCTCATGTCGCTGGCTGGGATGATCCACGAATGCCGACATTGGCCGGACTTCGCCGGCGTGGATTTCCTCCGGCGGCCATACGCCGCTTTTGCGACCTCATTGGCGTGACCAAGAATGAAGCCTGGATCGATATGGGCGTGCTGGAGGGATGTGTGCGCGACGAACTCAACCTCAATGCAGAGCGTCGGCTAGGCGTGCTTGATCCCTTGAAGGTCGTGATAACCGATCTCCCTGAGGACCATCATCAAACTCTGGAGTTTCAGAACCATCCCCAGGACGAAACCCGTGGTAGCCGCCCCGTGGATTTCACGCGTGAGATCTGGGTAGAACGCGAGGATTTTGCGGAAGTGCCACCGCCGAAATGGCAGCGACTTGTCGAAGGGGGTGAAGTCCGATTGCGTGGTAGCTATGTCATCAAATGCGAGTCACTGATTCGTGATGCCACTGGCAAGGTTACAGAGTTGCATTGCACTCACGACCCCGACACCCTGGGCAAGAAGCCGGAGGGCCGCAAGGTCAAGGGCGTCATTCACTGGGTATCTGCTGCACACAGCGTGCTCTGCGAAGTACGCCTGTACGACAGGCTATACAGCGAAGCGCATCCGTCGCCTGATCACGATCCTGCCAGCATCCTGAATCCGAACTCACTTGTGACCATGCCAGCAGCTCAAGTGGAGGCCTCACTCGCCACGATGCAGAGCAACACCCCCGTGCAGTTTGAGCGACTCGGATACTTCATTACCGATTCAAAAGATCATCAGGCCAACCGACCTGTCTTCAATCGCGTTATCAGCCTGCGAGACACCTGGGCGCGCGGCTGATCAAGCGCGTGCAATGAGCGCCATTTATTCGGCGCCCGGGGAGCCACTGCAGCGAAAGTGACTGCGCGCGTTTCAGATAGAAAAGTCGGTTTGACGCAGCGGCTTATGCCGACTATCTAAAGGGTGTCATCTTCGCCGGTGAAGTGACGGATAGACGTATCGCGTTGCCGGCGAGCCTCCCCGTATTCAGCGCCAAGGTGAGAACTCCCATGCCCACTAGCTCTCTGTCCATCTTCAAGAAAAGCCTGCTAGCCGCAGCCATTGTCACCGCAACCGGCTGCGCCAGCACTGGCTCTGACCCGTACAGTGGAGGCTTGGGCGACACTCTTGTTCGTACCGGCGCGGCCACGGCAGACCTTACCGTTCGCGCCTGGAATCGCACCAGCTACCTGCTCGGGCTGCACGATAACGACGGCTCTGGCACCCGCGCAAACGAGCAGCTGGCTGACAATCAGCGAAGAGGCGAACGCATTGTCTCCGAGCTTGACGAGATTGACCTTGCGCTGATGGAAGAGGATGCCGTAATGCCTGGCACCGTGCGCCAGAGCGACTCCATTCAAAACGCCTCGGCACGTATCGATAGAGCGATCACAGCGCCCGCCGTCACGGTGGCCGAAGCGCCGACCTATGACCTGCGAGGCGACAATCAGCGCGCGGCAATCCAGCCCTCGGCCATGATGATTGGAGCTGAGGAGGCATCATTGGAAGACTCGTTCAACACGCGCGCCGAGCACGCAACCACTGCGCGTGAGCTGGGTCTTCAGACCGTAGCGCTTGAAGACTACACACACGAAGTCGGCGAGAGCGAAACCCTCTGGGACATCGCCAAAGCAACCACTGGCGACGCCACCAATTGGCATGTCATCGCTGATATGAACAACCTGGCCCCGGACGCATCCGTGTTCCCCGGACAATCACTGGTCATACCCGCCGACATGCTGCGTCCTGAGCTCGCCGGTGCGCCTGCAACAAACGATGACGTGCTCGTCGCTGAAGCCAGTGAGCGACTTGTCGTACCGCAGAGCCCGAGCACACAGCCAGCAGTTGCCGAAGTCACTACCGATGACGCGGTAGAGCCGGCTCGCATCGTTGTAGCAGCAGACTCCTCTGTTTCAGATACTGTGGCTGCACCGATGGACGATGCGGTCGGATTCGAAATCGAAGCAGGTGAGACCTTGTGGGACTTTGCCAAGCGCACCACAGGGGACGCGACCTACTGGCAGGCCATCGCTGCACACAATGGCTTCACCGACTCGCAGGCCACAGCGGTGCGCGAGGGTCAAGAGGTGTTTGTCCCTGATGTCCTGGTTCGCGCCGAGTTGGCGCCCATTGCAGCAGCAACACAGGTAGCAGCGCTGGACACACCGGCAACCCCAGCCAGCGCCGAGGCCCTCCTGCCGTCCGAGCAGCCAGATGTTGATGTCACCGACGCATCGCGTGAGTCACTTGAGGCCGGTGCAGCTGTCTTGGCTGGCACCAACGGAGTGCTTGACGAGAGTCTTGAATCGGCACCCGCGGGTGAGCAAGACATCACCATCGTCGAGGCCGCATTCCGTCAGGACAGCGAAATAGACCTCGGTACGGACGCCACCGGCGCGCAAGCCACGAGCGAGATCATGATCAGCGGCACCTACTACCCGAAAGCGGTCTACAACGATGCCGACTTCTCCTCAAGTCTGCTGATGCGCGTGTCTCCCGGAACCTCACTGCCTGTCTCGAAAGTCGATGGCGCCTGGTACCAGGTACAGACCGAGCAAGGCACAGGTTTCGTGCATCACCGCGACGTCAAATAGATCTTCGTCACAATAATCGGGCGGCCAGAGCTGCCCGATCGAGAACCCGGTTCCGCGAGGAGCCGGGTTTTTTTTCGTCTGCAAGATGCCGATTCTGTAACGCTGCGGAGCACTAAAACCGGGGATAGCTCACGGCACAGCCTTGACCGGCTGTTTAGTCTCAGGCGATGAAAAGCACCCATCAGAAGCGGTCGCGCGGATGTCTTGTTGCAGCGGCCTGCACCGTCGTGTATCTCTCGGCCTGCGCAAGCCACGGCCCGTCTCGTTCCAACCTGAACGACGCTGACGCGATTCCTGAAACCGCGTTCTACACCGCGATATCAGGCGACAGCCCGGCAGTCGTGATCACACCGGTCCGGACAAACAGGCGGTTTGAGCTGTCTGCGATACCGGAAGATGAAGTCGCGAGGTTGGATGACCAACGACAGGTCAAGGTGACCGGCACTTATTTCCCAAAAGGTGTCTATGCAGAGCCGGATGCCAGCTCGCGCGTACTGATGCGAATCGCGCCAGGCACCCTTCTGCAAGTGAAGCGCCAGTACCGGAACTGGTATCAGGTAATGACCTCGGATGGTCCTGGATACCTACGCCTCAGTGATGGAAGCGTCCAGCGCAGCGGTGCCGCAGACGTGTCGTAAGCTCGGCGAGGCTCAGAGATCACGCCCGGCTCAGAGGCAACGCCCGACGCAGGGAGCTATTTTCACGGATCTATTTTCTCGAGCCTGACCGAAGGCGTATCACCACGCCGGTACCACGGTGGCTGAGCCTGCATATCCACGAGCGCCCGATCGCGATCAGCCTGCGTGGCGTACCAGCGATGACTTGCCCACTCTTCGCCGAGCAAATGCGCTGCAGCCATAGGGTCGCCCGTTGGCATGTGTACGGCGATGCCCCAGGGACGATCAATCGGGCTGCTTGTGGAAGATTTCATGTCTCAAGGTTAACAAGAGCGGTTAGCCCGGTGTAATCTGGGCGCATCTTTTCGACGGACTCCGAGACGCTCATGCCACCGCTTGAATTCAGTTTTGGCCGACACACGCGCACCGCTGCCACCTTTGCCGCCACCTTGCTGCTGACCGCCTGCACACAGGAGTCGCAGAACCAGATCGGTCGATCCATACAAAACTGGACCGGCACTGACGGCATTATCGAGATCTACGCCGGTGACAAACTGGTCAAGCGCTTCATCGGTATCGACAAGTTGACCACGGCCTCCGGTACCAACAACGGCGCAGACCGCCCCTACCGATATGGCTACGGCACGCTTGACACGAACCTGAACGGCTCGATCGATGACGGTGAAAAGAAGGTCTACTTCGAATTCAGCGACTACTCGACGTCCTACATCTTCTATGAGAGCCCTGACTAGGAGTTCGGCACGCGGGTGACCACCACTGAATTAGCATTTGACTTGCCGCGCTGACCTTCTACCTTCTTTGACGTGGCGTGATGAAAGACATGACTTCACGTTCTCACCCCCATATCGGGCCCGCTTGCGGGCCCATTTTTTTCGGCTGAAGCGTCTGACAAGGCTATACTGACAGCCCGCCTGCCGATGTCTTGTCACCTCATGCGCATGGATTTCTTCAGCGATCTTGTTGAAAAGGAGATCGGCGGCGCCCGTGCAGATGTCACTGGCGACGGCAGCAAATTCGAGGCACGTGTCGTCAGCGAACACTTCGACGGCCTGTCCACGATCAAGCGACACAAGCTGGTGTATGCCGCCTTGGACGAGCACATCAAGTCAGGTGCGATCCACGCGCTGTCCATCAAGGCCTACACCCCGGCCGAGGCCGAGCAGCAAGGCTGAGAAGACGCTGAGGCGCAACCGGAGCTGAGCTCACGCCCTCCGGGTCGTTTAGGCGCTTGTTGCAGGCCGGCCCTCGTCTGCACTGCCATTCCACCGCAGTGGCCCGAAAATCGCTTCTCTCGAGCCCATGCAACGGCAGTAAGCTCCAGGTACTCCAGGATGTGACCTGTCTTCTCTGAAATGCCGTTGCGGGTTCAAGAGCAGACAATGTCCAAACCAAACAACAGTGAGGCGGCGCCCCCTGTAGCAGCCTCCTCTGTGACCATGAACCCAGGGCCGGAGCCGACCGCTGCCAGCTCATGGATTCAGGTGGTGAATCGAGCACTCAATCGGACCACCGGTGAGAGCGCGCCGACCCTGCGCACGAGACTCTCCTGCCATGTAACCGACGAGCGCCGCATGCTCTATGTGCCGCCTGAGATGGCGACCTTGCAGGAGCGCGGCTTGCACTACCTTGGCGTCCTGGCAGCGCGCAACAACTTTGAGATGGTCGAGGATCGACGCCAGTCAGACGTTCGCACGATCCGGGAGCAGCGTGACCTCAACCGACCGAAAGTGGCGCTTGGAATGGCGCTGATGATGAGGCAAGCCGGACTATCCGGCTGCACCGCCTCGCTGTCACGGCCGCACAGACTGGCTCCGACGAGTCCGCTGATCGACGTACCTGACTTGATCAGCATGACGGCCCATGCAACACCCTCGGCGAAGCGCATCGTGCTGCTACCCAACGAGCCACTACTCGAGTTGCTGGACAACAACACACAGCCCATTGCAGGCTTCGGCTGCCGCATGGAAACACCGCACACTTCGACCTTGTTAACGCATTTCAGTGGGGAGGCCCTGCGGTGTATCGGTTACTCGACAGGAGGCCAGTACGTCATGCATCTGCTGCTCGGCGGCGGACCACTGACCTCCACAAGACTATGGACCCATCCGCGCACACTCGCGCGCACTGACATACGCTTCAGACTGTTTTTCGGACAAGACCAGGCCCACGATTTTGGCCTGCTGTACAGCACCTTGTACTACAACATGTCAGAGCGTATTCCACTGCCGTGGTGGCTTGAACGGGACTCGTCCGAGGACGCATCAGTGCCTCTGTTGAAGGCTCAAGCCAAGCTTGGCTGACACCCTCCGCGCAACAGACAGCAACAGAGATCGTCCGCCCAAGTCGCACGGCTTGGTTATCATGCGTGTGATCTACACTGGCGCAGGATCCGACCGCAATGACCGAACAATCAAGCGTGCTACTGGGCAAGGGCGACCAGCAGGTCAATTTGCTCGCGCGCTACGCCAATCGCCACGGCATGATCGCTGGAGCTACCGGCACCGGCAAGACCGTCACCTTGCAGGTGCTGGCGGAGGGGCTGTCAAAGATCGGAGTACCAACCTTCATGGCGGATGTGAAGGGGGATCTTTCAGGGATTTCGCAAACCGGTAGCCCGCACCCCAAGATCGATGAGCGGGTGCAGAAGATCGGCATCGAGAACTTCAACTTCGGGGCCAATCCGACCGTCCTCTGGGACCTTGCGGGTATTACCGGGCACCCGATTCGCGCAACGATCACTGATATGGGGCCGGCCTTGTTGTCCCGGCTACTGGATCTGAACGAAACCCAGGAAGGGATTCTGAGTATCGCCTTCCGGTTTGCCGATGATGAAGGCATGCTGATGCTTGACCTGAAAGATCTGACCAAGACGCTCAAGTTCCTCGCTGACAACCGCAAGACCATCGCCGAGGACTACGGCAACGTGACTACGGCAAGCGTCGGCGCCATACAGCGCCGCTTGCTGGTACTCGAAGACGAGGGCGCAGATGACTTCTTCGGAGAGCCCGCCCTGGAACTCGCCGATCTGATGCGCACCACCTACGACGGTCGCGGATTTGTCAACGTGCTCGATGCTCGCAAGCTGATGACGCAACCGCGTCTGTATGCCACGTTTTTGTTGTGGCTACTGTCCGAGCTGTTCGAGGAGTTGCCAGAAGTCGGCGACCAGGACAAACCGAAGTTCGTGTTCTTCTTTGATGAGGCGCACCTGCTCTTTGACGATGCACCCAAGGCATTGGTCGAGAAGATCGAAACGGTCGTCAAGCTGATCCGCTCAAAGGGAGTGGGTGTCTATTTCATCAGCCAGAATCCCCTTGATGTACCCGACTCGGTACTGGGACAACTGGGTAATCGCA
Source organism: uncultured Granulosicoccaceae bacterium (assembly GCA_937922675.1). Lineage (GTDB taxonomy): Bacteria > Pseudomonadota > Gammaproteobacteria > Granulosicoccales > Granulosicoccaceae > Granulosicoccus. The sequence goes on along the minus strand of CALAJN010000011.1, from coordinate 112,381 downwards.
TCCAGCACGCTCTGCGTGCCTTCACGCCACGAGATCAGAAGGCTGTCAAGGTTGCAGCACAAACACTTAGGAAAAATGACTCTTTCGATACCCAGGAAGTCATCACACAACTCGGTGTGGGTGAGGCCCTCGTGTCGGTGCTGCAAGAGGACGGCACGCCTAGCATCGTGGAGAGAACACTGATGAGTCCTCCAAGCTCCAGAATCGGACCTGCAACTGAAGAGGAACGAGCCCGCATCCAGCAATCCAGCCCGGTAGCTGGTCGCTATGAAGAAGCAGTGGATCGCGAATCAGCCTATGAGTTGCTCGAGAAGCGTATTGATCAACAGGCCCAACAAACGCAGATGCAAGAGATGATGGCCGCTGCAGAAAAGCAACGCCAGAAGGATCAGAAGGCAGCCGAGCGAGCTGCAAAACCGCGAGGGCGCGGGCGACAGACGCTGGCAGAGGCTGCCGCCAAGACCTTCGTGCGCTCTCTGAGCACAAAGCTGGCAACTCGTGTACTACGCGGCGTACTCGGATCTCGCTCCCGTTAACAGATTCGGCTCGCCCCCTACCCTCGCCCTTGATACCGGAGCACTTGTCCCATCAGCCTCATTCGGCTCAGTAACGTTCGCATTGCCTTCGGTGCGACCCCTCTTCTCGACGGCGCTAACGTCTCCATCGAACGTGGTGATCGCGCGGCGCTGGTTGGCCGCAATGGCGAGGGCAAGTCAACGCTGCTCAAACTCGTTGCTGGAAGCCTGCAACCGGACAGCGGCGAGATCGTGCGCAGCAACGGACTAAGCGTCGCTGCGATGCCACAAGCGGTGCCACGAGATCTGCACGGCGATGTGTACTCGGTTGTGGCCAATGGCCTCGATGACACCGGCAAATTGCTCGCCGACTATCACGCGACAACCGCAGATCTTGTGGCAGGCAAGGATGTCGCAGACCATCTCGGCCGACTGCAAGACCGCATCGATGCCGTGGACGGTTGGTCCCTTGCCAACGAAGTTGATCGAACATTGACCAGACTCGGTCTGAACGCGGATACGCAGGTTGCGCCGCTGTCTGGCGGCATGAAAAGGCGCGTACTACTGGCACGCGCACTTGTCGCCAATCCAGACATCCTGCTGCTCGATGAGCCAACCAACCACCTGGACATTGGCGCTGTTTCCGAACTTGAAGAAACCATTGCAAGCCTGTCTTGCGCAGTGCTCCTCGTGACACATGACAGAGCCTTTCTCGATCGTGTTGCTACACGCATTATCGAGATCGATCGTGGACGAGTCTCTGAATGGCCGGGTGACTATGCACGTTATCGTGAGCTCAAACGCGAGGCACTTGAAGCCGAGGCCACAGCCTTTGCAGAGGCTGACAAGGAACTCGCGCGTGAAGAGGTCTGGATACGGCAAGGCATCAAGGCCCGCCGCACCCGCAATGAAGGGCGCGTACGAGCGCTTGAAAAACTGCGCGAGGTACGCAAATCCCGACGCGATGCACAAGGCACCGCCAGACTCACCGCGAACATCGCCAACAAATCCGGCAAGCGGGTGCTCGAAGCGGAGGCAATAGGCTTTGAGGCAGATGGCAAGACTATCGTTGCCCCACTAGATCTACTGGTACAACGTGGGGACCGAATTGGCTTGATTGGGCCGAACGGTTGTGGCAAGTCAACACTCGTCAAACTTCTGCTGGGTGAGCTGACACCGACTCACGGCAGCGTCAAGGAAGGTACCGAATTACAAGTGGCCTACCTTGATCAGCACCGCGATGTGCTGGACCCTCGCAAGAGTGCTGCAGACAACGTCAGCGGTGGGCGTGACATGGTCACCCTCAATGGCGGCGAACGCCACATCATGAGTTACCTGCAGGATTTCCTGTTTCAGCCTGCCCGTGCACGTGGCCCGATCACGGCCCTGTCCGGCGGTGAGCTTGGACGTCTGGTGCTGGCTCGCCTGTTTGCCAAGCCATCCAATGTACTGATACTCGATGAGCCCAGCAACGATCTTGATATCGAAACGCTGGAGCTACTCGAACACATGATTGGCGAGTATCCGGGCACCGTCATCCTGATCAGTCACGACCGAGCCTTGTTGGAGAACAGCGTGACTCGGAGTCTTGTCTATCAAGGTCAGGGACGCTTTATTGAAGTAGCTGGAGGATGGGAAGACTTTACAAGAGAACGTCAGTCCAACCCCACTTTAAACGACCCCTTTACAGACCTGCCAGCGAGCAGCACTGAAAGCGACTCCAAACGGCAACAGGGAACGAGCAAAAGCGCGGCGACACAACCGCTCGCAACAGGCAACAAACTCAGTTACAAGCTGGCTCGTGAACTTGAACAGTTGCCCGAAGACATAGCGAAGTGTGAGAGTGAACAGGCAGAAATCAACGACGCTATCAATGCCGATGGCTTTTTTGACAATGAAAAAGTATCAGCGGCAACACTTGAAAAAAGCAAGCTTGTTCAGGCTGAACTGGAGCGGCTGTACGCGCGCTGGGATGAACTTGAATCGCTGGCTGGTGGCAATTGACACACCACCAAAGCCCACAGGCTGTACCAAACCTTGTGCTTGGCTACGGTGACATCAGTATCGCGTAACGAGCGACTGACCTGAGCTACGGACACCAGCTGCCAAATCTGTAATTTGCATGGACTGGCAGGGCCAGTCAACGGCGTCTATACCGTTGGAGTCGTCTTTGCGCGGCTCACCGTCACTTCAACGGAAGAAGCTGTTCTATGCGTGTTTGTCACCTGCTGTCTCCGCGAACCGCATATGGCCTTTTGCTTATGTCGAATTTGGCATTCGCTCTGGATGCCCCTTCGGTGCAACTGACACGCACCGATGGCGATCGTATCGAAGTCGTAGTGCTCGATGATCAGCTTGCAGACGGGTATAACGTGTATCGGGACGGTGTCTACCAATCAACTATCACCCCTGGTAGCAATCGCTTTGAGCTCAATGGCGCTGATGGGATGTACTGCCTGGTCGCCTTTGAACGAGCCGCCTCAACGGTCGTCTTCAGTACCTGTAGCAACCCACATCGTGTGTCATCTGCCAGCGAGCGGCCGCAAGGTGCACTACAGCCAGCCAGCAACCTACGCTTGTCACGCTACTCGACGCAGGCTGCCGAGGTTTTCTGGAACGTATCTTCAGACCATTCCAGGCTATCAGGCTACGAGGTACATCGTGACGGCATGTTTATGGCGCGCACCGATGGTCGCAGTTGGTTTGACAACACACTCAATGCAAGCATCACAGATCCGCAGTATACCGTGACTGCAGTGTCACGCGATGGCACTCGATCCAGCAGCATCACGGTAGGCTCACAGACTCTCACGGCAATGAGCGGATCTGCCCTGTCTTTATCGAGTAACACTCTTCGCCTGCAGGAAGGCAATACCAGTAGTGTTAGCGTGGATGTGCGTCTTCCAGACGGCAGATCCGCATCACAGGACACGCGCCTTGCAATTTCTGAAGCCAGCGCCGGCGCCTTGCGCCAACTGGGCGCAGACTTCCAACCGCCCGTCATAGCGCGCGGCAGTAACAGCGCTCGATTGCTTCTGAAGCTGGATATCGATATCGCCCCGATACTCCGGCATGAGCGTCGAGTCGTTGTACAGGCCATTGAGGGCGATAAACGCTATGAAGCGGAGTTGACGTTGAGCATCGAGCCCGTTGCCTCAGACGATGTCTATCTGCTGATTGGCCAAAGCAATATGGAGGGCTACAGTGAACAAGGCGCCAAGCAGGCAGGCCCTGGGCAGATCGACGCCCCGGACGAGCGCATTCGGCAACTGAACGTCAAACCCAACAGTACATCGGTATTCTCGCGCAGCGCTCTTTTTCGTGATGCCGAGTTCAATCTGGCTGGACCGCGCTTTGTTGTGGCAGAAGACCCCGTACACGAACCACGCAATGCCGGCTTGCCCGGCAAAGAGGGCAGCGTTGTGGGACCTGCGCTCAGCTTTGCCAGGTCTGCCCTGTCACGCACGTCTCGAAAGATCTATCTGGTGCCTGCTGCCTGGAGCGCTACGGGTTTCTGTGCCAATGCCATGGGTGACATCGCCTGGAACGTGACACCTTATCGGATGGCCGGCCTCGGCGGCACACTATTGGCTGAACGCGCACTCACACGACTCAACCTTGCGTTGAGGGAAACCGGAGGCATATTGCGTGGCATCCTGTGGCATCAGGGTGGAGCCGATGCCAACGATGCGCGTTGCGCCGATACCTATGCAGACAATCTGAAGTTGCTGGTAGAACACCTGCGCAGCCAGGCAAGACCCGATGCACGAGGTGCTGGCGCACGCGGGCCACAAGCCGCTATTCCCTTTCTCGTCGCCACTCAATCGCGTGGCGCCGACTCGCGTGCAAACTTCTCGATCTGGGGCACGGGCAAGCAGCGCGTTGATGCTGTACATCGTGGTGTAGCGTCGTTGCTGCCGTACAGCGACTTTGTCAACAACGACGATCTGGTACCGCCCACCTACCCTTGCGGGTCAAACTCGTGTGTGCATTTTGGAGCGGCTGCATCCCGTGAGACAGGTCGCCGCTTTGATGCTGCACTCAGACGCGTTGTTCAAGCGGCAGGGCAATTGTCGCCGTAGTGCTCAGCGGGCGAGTTTGGCTAGCACAAAGCCTGTGCACATTGCCGCAACAAACACCATCGTACCAACAGCTCCCAAAGATACGGACGCCAGTACAGGTCCAGGGCAGAAACCACCAAGGCCCCAACCCGCACCGAACACCGCAGCACCTCCGAGCAAACGGACATCAAGATCGCTGGCGGTCGGCCACTGGAATGCGCTCGCAAACCACGGCCCTTGACGACGACCTAGCCAGATATAGCCTGGCAGGGTGACAGCTATTGCCCCGCCCATCACAAAGGCGAGGCTGGGATCCCAGCTTCCGGATATGTCGAGAAAGTTCTGGACCTTGGCAGGGTTGGTCATACCGGACACAATCAGACCCACACCGAATAACAGGCCGGTAAGAAGGGCTGCGGCTAATGCCTTGATATTCATCTTCAGAGTACGTGTCGCATGAGATAAACAACACCGACACCCGTTGCCATGAAGGTCAGCGTGGCCGCAATCGAGCGCACCGAAAGGCGCGACATGCCACAGACGCCATGACCACTGGTGCAGCCACTTCCAAGTACTGAGCCAAAGCCCACAAGTACACCCGCGAGCACAAGCACACTCAGGTTACTGGACACGTTCACCTCAGGCACGTAGCCCGTTGCCAACACCGTCAGTGGCGCGGCCAGCAACAGACCCAGTACAAAGGCGATGCCTGTAGGCATGCCACTCATCTCGGGCCGAGGTGGCAGAAGACGTGACACGATGCCACTGACACCCGCAATGCGCCCGACACTTGCCATCATGAGCAGCGCAGCAAGACCTATGAGCGCTCCACCAACCAGTGAGGCAATGGGTGTAAATGATGTTTCCATGGCAGCTGTGCAACACGAGAAAGGGGGGAACACTATCCAATAGTTGGCGCGACCTCGGTGACAAAGTCACACCACCGCAAAACGGACAAAAGACCCGAACACCAGTAGTGGTCGTAGTGGAAGACCCAGACGTACCGGTCAAGATCTACCGGTATGTGGACTCAATCGCGGCAGATGATGGTGCATGGCGAACCGAGCGCCAACTGTGGCCAGAGCTGCCATCAAGGGAAGCCATCAAGGTCACGCGACGACCACACTCAGGTCCCGTGCGGATACACACGTGCAGGCATAAGCTCATTCAAAAAACGTCTCACCACGATTGTCTCGCTGCTGGTTTAATCAGACGTCCTCACGAGGCTTGATCCTTTCTCCCATGAGTTCAGCCCCCCCAGCCGTCGTCCACACCGATGCCGGTGCCGCTCGAGCTGCCTGTCAAGCTGTGTGAGGCCCGCCGACATGTATCGCTACACCGAACACGATCGTGGCTTTCTCAAATCCCGGGTCGCGGAATTCAGAGATCAAACTGAACGCTGGCAGGCAGGTGAAATAGACGAAGACGAGTACAAACAGCTGCGCCTGCGCAACGGTCTGTATGTCCAGCGCCATGCCCCTATGCTGCGCGTCGCCATACCCTATGGTCAGCTGTCAAGTGATCAAATGCGCGCCTTGGCTCATGTCGCTCGCACCTGGGACAAGGGCTACGGGCACATCACGACTCGCCAGAACATTCAATACAACTGGCCAGAGATTCCAGACGTACCTGACATCCTCGACTACCTCGCCGATGTGGATATGCATGCCATACAGACATCTGGCAACTGCATACGTAACACCACCAGTGATCCCTTGGCGGGTGCTGCTGAGGATGAAGTTGAGGATCCTCGACCCTGGTGCGAGTTAATACGTCAGTGGTCAACGCTGCACCCTGAGTTCAACTGGTTGCCGCGCAAGTTCAAGATTGCTGTGACCGGAGCCGAATCGGACCGAGCTGCGGTACAGATTCACGATATTGGACTACGCCTGATCAAACGGGGCAGTGAGTCAGGCTTTGAGGTATTGGTCGGTGGCGGCCTGGGCCGCACTCCCCACATCGGCTCGGTCATTCGCGACTATCTACCTGGCAAACACCTTCTCAGCTATCTGTCCGCCATCCTGCGTGTCTACAACCTCGAAGGCCGCCGTGACAATCTCTACAAGGCACGCATCAAGATTCTTGTAGCAACAATGGGCATTGATCAGTTTCGTGAAAAAGTGGAAGCGGAATGGCAAGCATCAAGCGATACGGTATCTGAAGTACAGGCATCCACGATAGACGCGCTGCGCGCAATGTTTCCTCCGCCTCCGCCAGTGCCTGGCCCCGCACTCGACGCCAGCGACCTTGACGCAAGGCTCGAATCAGACCCGATATTCGGGCAATGGTATCGCGTCAATACACGTGGTCACCGCGATACGGGTAGACGCATCGTGTACTTGCCACTCAAGAATGATGAGCGCCCGGCAGGTGACCTGACCGACACCATGATGGATGTCATAGCCGACCTTGCCGATCGATATGCTCTGGGTGAGCTACGAACGACCCATGATCAAAATCTTGTGTTCGCCCATGTCGCGCGCGCTGACCTGGTTGCGCTTTGGCGTGAGCTTCGGACATTGGGCCTGGCTACGCCAAACCTTGGGCACTTGACCGACATGATTGTCTGCCCAGGGCTCGATTTCTGTTCTCTTGCCAACGCTGGCACACTCACGCTCTATGATCAGGTACAGGCAAGATTCGATGATATCGACTACCTGCACGACATCGGGGAAATCTCCGTCAAGGTATCGGGCTGCATGAACGCATGCGGGCATCATCATATCGGGGATATCGGAATTCTTGGGGTAGAGAAGCACGGAAAGGAGTGGTATCAGTTGACGCTTGGTGGGCACGCCGGTAATGCAGCATCACTGGGCAAACGTCTGGGTAAGGCGCTACCTCAGCACGAAGTGATCCCCGCGATTGACACCGTGTTGAACGTGTACCTGAGTACTCGCTTGCATGGAGAGAGTTTTGCCCAAACGGTCAGACGTGTAGGTGTCACCCCATTTCAGGAGGTGGTCTATGCCGTTAAAGTTGCGTGACGGCAAACTGGTGAGCCACGAGTGCACCGATCAGGATGACGTGCTGTGCCTGTTGCAATTGCAGGAGCAACACCCACACAGCGCGCAAGCGGTTCGATTGAATCCCGAGGACAATGCACTCGCGCTGCAGCCCTGGATTCGCACCTTGTCTCGCATTGACGTGACCTACCCTGCCTACACTGATGGTCGCGCTCACTCGCAGGCGAGACTATTACGACAAAGGCTGGGTTTTGCAGGCGAAATACGCGCTGTTGGCGATGTCCGCATTGATCAGATTTCAATGATGATTCGTTGCGGCATCAATGCCTTTGAGTGCTTTGATGCAGACACCGAGACAGGCATAGCATCCGCGCAGTTGTGTCACCTGTCAGCGCTGTACAACAACCGCTATCAGCCTGAGTACCCTTCTGTATCCACTCTGCTGACTGACACAGTATTTCAGTAAAAATGAGGTACATCTGACAGCCAGGCTCAGCTCTTGTATCGTCTGAGCCAAGCGGGAGCACAAAACAGAGCACCCGTGCCGGCCTGACACGGGCAGGGCCGGTAGCAAGATTAGCGCCCCCCACAGGCTCATACTCCATGCCAGATCAAACCTCCATCGGGCGCTTTGACAAGTCCTTCCTGATCCATATGATCAAGGACTTTTTTCTGGTCTTGCTTCTAGTCACCATTCTTGAGTTCGCGCTCAAGGCCGGCAAAGTGTGGTGGGACTATCAAACCAATGGCGTCGCTCAGGCCGAGTTGGTGGCTCAGGAGTTGGCGGATAACGTTGTCTCGATCATGCGCAACTCCGGTGGACCAGTTGCTGCCAGCGCGCTCTATCCCATACTGGACAAGAACTGGCGCGCTCTGGGTTATGAGATTGCGATAGAGCCATCCGTAGACACGTCGCTGGCCATCGAAAAAAACTTCGGTTACACGCCGATAGGCATCCCTATCATCAGTATGGCTGACGGCACACACAAGACCGCCACCGTCGACGTGAAAGCTGAAGAGTTCTGTACCAGCTGTCATTCCCAGGCAACGGTCGGGAGCGTGCTTGGAACGATCACGGTGCGCAACTACCTCAAGCGTGATTTTGAGCTTTGGTGGGAGAACGTGAAGCTCACACTGGGACTCGCAGTTGGCAAGATCGTATTGCATTCGATTCTGCTGTTTCTGATCTTGCGTGCGCGCATGGAGCCTCTGCTGCGACTGCGCTCTGTGGTAAGCAACTTGTCCAAGGCCTACACAAACCTGGGGCAACGTGCAGAAATCCGCACCTCAGATGAATTTGGAGTTCTTGCGCGCGATCTGAATGTATTTCTGGATCGTATCGAGCGCCTCATTGATGAGCTTGGGCACGTGTTGACACGAGTAGTCACAGTCAACAACGATATTCTTCAAGTGCAAAGTGACCTTCGCGTACAGATTGATCAGGTCGTATCCAGGTCCCGCTCACTGGAGCGTGATGCGATGTTTCGTGCCAAGCGCGAGCCACGCTTGTCGAATGCTTGGTTCGATTCGATGAAACGCTCTGTTTCTGATCTGAGTAGCACACTGTCGGGGGTCAACGCGGGACCAGAGACCGCGCGCCTGCTGGAAGACTTGCGCGCTGTTGTCGATAACGCCGAGGAGCAGATCAAGAACTCCGAGCACATCTATATTGCACTGGCCGAGCTCGGCGACGATGTGGAGAGCCTGAAAGGGCCGATAGCCGAGATGACTCGCCTGGAAGAGCGCATGCAAGGCGTCATCGAGACGGGCACTGATCTGGTGAGCCGACTGAGTGCTAACTGATCGTTAATCGAGCAGCAGCGATTTTCCACTCATGCCAGCAGGCGCCTTGAGACCCATCAATTCAAGCAGGGTCGGTGCAATCGAGGTCAAGGCATGTCCGGTACCGAGTGTATGCGGCACCTCGTCGTGCACGGCGCAGGCCACAGGAAAAGTCGTGTGTTGCGTATGCGGTGAGCCTGTCACTGGATCTAGCAACATATCGGCATTGCCGTGGTCTGCTGTGAGTACCACCGAATAGTCGTTTGCGAGCGCCGCATCCCACAGTTCACCGACCATGGCATCGACAGTCTCGATTGCCGATACGACCGCTTCGCGCACACCCGTGTGCCCAACCATGTCGCCGTTGGCGAGGTTGACCACGACAAGGCCAAATTGCTGGCTGCGCAAACCATCGAGTACACCGTCGGTAATACCTCTGGCGCTCATCTCGGGTGCGAGGTCATAGGTGGCGACCTTGGGTGAATCGACGAGACGTCGCTCTTCACCTTTGAAGGGTGCGTCCTGACCACCGTTGAAAAAGAAGGTGACATGAGGGTACTTCTCGGTTTCGGCAGAGCGCAATTGTCGAATACCCGCCTCACTGACTATCTGCCCGAGTGTCGCCTCGGGACGATCACGTGAGAAAGCGAATGGGTAGGGGTAATCAGCGTGGTAGCGCGTCATTGTTGTAAGCGATGGACGCGCAGCATCAGCCCGATCGAAACCGTCGAAATCATCGGATGCCAGAGCTTCGGCAAGTTCACGCGGCCGATCGTTGCGAAAGTTGAAGAACAACGCGACATCGGCAGCCACGATCGGCTGATGCGCTGCAAGCACTGTCGGCTCAATGAACTCATCGGTAACGTCGGCCGCGTGTGCAGCAGCAATAGCAGAACGCGCATCGTCGGCACGAGCGCCTTGCCCCAGCACAATGGCCCGCCAGGCCTTCTCCACGCGGTCCCAACGTCGGTCACGATCAAGCGCATAGTAGCGCCCGGATACCGAGACAATGGCGCCACCCGCCGTTGCCAGCGCTGACTCAACAGCATCGAGATAGGTTGCCGCTATGGCGGGGGCCGTATCGCGCCCATCAGTGATCATGTGCAACAGCGGTTTCACATCGTACCGAGCACATAGATCAATGCACGCCAAGGCGTGCTCGACGTGCGAGTGTACGCCACCATCCGAGACCAGACCTATCAGATGCAAGCGGCCTGAGGCATCACGCGCCGATTTGACAGCCGCGACCAGGGCCTCGTTGTCGAAGAAGCTGCCATCGTCAATGGCGTCACTGATCTTGACCAGATCCTGCTTCAACACGCGTCCAGCCCCCAGTGTCAGATGCCCCACTTCAGAATTACCCATCTGACCGTCGGGCAGACCCACTGCCCGTCCGGAGGCCTCGATCACTGTGGTCGGCGTGCTGGCGTATATGCGATCAAGATTCGGTGTACTTGCCAGCGCCACCGCGTTATCGAGTTTTGACGGGTTGTGTCCAACACCATCCATGATGATCAACAAGGCCTTGCGCCGCGGCGGCAAGATACTCACGGTCCGTGTTGTTCCGGGTGATCAGTTGACAGCGCCTTGGTGGCATCGTTTTTCAAGCCGCGCTCCCGTGCTCGCTCTTCATCCGGAGAACCGACGTCGGCATCGAGCAGCTTGTCGCGTGCTGATCCTGCCTCTGCAATACGGCGCTGATAAGCACCGGCAAAGAGTATACCGATCTCATATAGCAGCCACATCGGTACCGCCAACAAGGTCTGGCTGATGATATCCGGTGGCGTCAGGAACATCCCGACGATGAAGGCAGCGACAAACACATAGGGGCGGACCTTCCGCAACTGGTCTGGCGTGGTGATGCCCATCGCGACGACGAGCACGGTAGCGACGGGCACTTCAAAAGCGATACCGAAGGCAAAAAACAGAGTGATCACAAAATCGAGGTAGCGCCCGATATCGGTACTCACCTCCACACCCTCGGGTGCAACGCTGGTAAAGAAGCCGAACACCAGCGGGAAGACCACGAAATACGCAAACGCTACTCCGAGATAGAACAACACCGTGCTCGATACGAGCATCGGAAACACCAGGCGCTTCTCGTGCGTGTACAAGCCAGGGGCGACGAAGGCCCAGACCTGGTAGAGAATCCACGGAATGGCTATGAAGATGCACACCATCAAGGTGAGCTTGAACGGTATGAAGAAGGGGGCTGCAACATCGATGGCTATCATGTTGCTGTTGGGCAAGTGCGCCAACAGAGGCGCAGCCAAGGCCGTGTAGATCTGGTCTGAGAACCAGAACAAACACAGAAACAAAGCCGCTACCGCGAATATCGCTTTCAGCAGACGATCGCGCAGCTCGACCAGGTGTGAAAGAAAGCCTTGCTCCTCAGCAACCTCGTTGTCCTGGGCGGCCACGTCAGTTTCCATCGTCGGCGCCTGCGACGCGTTTGGTCGCGCCATCGCTACTGACTGAATCTCGATTGGCCTGGTCTGACGAGCGGCTGTCTGACCCGGGACCGCTCGCCTCGCTGGTGTCGGATTGCTTGTCCGAAGTCCATTTGTTGTCCGCCGCGGTAGCGTCTACTGGCGTCTCTTTAGCACCATGCCCGGCCGCTGCCTGGATCTCTGCAAAGCGTTGCTTCGCATCACCTGTGACTTCGGTAGCGCTCTTCTCGAAGTCCTTGCGAGTGGTATCGACCATCTTGCGCAGCTCATCGATTTGATCTTTCTGATCACCGATCAGCTTCTTCAGCTCCCCCGCCTCAAGTTCCTTCTTGAAATCACGCTTCACACCCGTGACAAAGCGCTGCATCTTACCGATGTACCCACCGACAGTACGTGCGACATCGGGCAATCGCTCCGGGCCAATGACCACCAGAGCGACCACACCAATCAGCATGATCTCTGTGAATCCGACGTCGAACACGGGATCTCCTCGTGCCTTTCAACAAGGCCTGTAGCAAAAAACTGCTGGCGGCGAGATCAGGCGGCGTTTTGATCGTCGGTCTTGCGAACGACCGTCGAGTCTGCCTCAGGCGCAGCTTCAGCGGCATCCTGATCGGCAATTCGCGCGGCTTCCTCGTCCTTGTCTTCCTCCTTGACGGCTTCCTTGAAACCCTTGACAGCGCCTCCGAGATCGCCACCCAGATTCTTCAGGCGTTTGGCGCCAAAGATGAGCACGACGATCACGAGAACGATCAGCAGTTGCGGGACACTCGGCATCATAAATAGTCACTCCTGTTTTGCTCGGCACTCAAGCACCGGCCAGTTATCAGTCCGCGGTACGGGACGCTTTCTCATCCAGACCAGAGAGCCCCTCGCGTTTTTCAAGTTCCCCAAGTATGTCAGCCATACCCAGTCCTTTGTGCTTCATCAGAACCAGCATGTGAAACCACACATCCGCAGCTTCCTTGGTCAGGTGAACTGCGTCACCTGATTTGGAGGCCAGCAGGAACTCGGTTGCTTCCTCCCCTACTTTCTGCAATATGGCGTCTTCACCTCGCGCAAACAAGCTCGCCACGTAAGAAGAGTCCGCATCCGCACTGCGCCGGGCTTCCAGAGTGGCTTCCAGCCGCTCAAGAGTGTCATTCGACCGACTCATGACATTTTCTTGTCGCCGTAGATTTCGGAAGGGGATTTGAGCATGGGCTCCACCGTCTCCCAGACCCCGTCGTTCAGCTCGCGCCAGAAACAGTGGCGCCGTCCGGTGTGACAGGCAATACCGCCGCGTTGCTCAACCTTGATCAAAATGGCGTCCCCGTCACAGTCCAGGCGCATCTCACGCACCTTCTGCACGTGCCCCGAGGACTCGCCTTTGCGCCACAGGCGCTGCCGTGACCGGGAAAAATACACAGCATGGCCGGTGCTGGCGGTCTCTGCCAGTGCCTCGCGGTTCATCCAGGCAACCATCAATACCTCGCCTGAGGCCGCATCCTGAGCGATGGCCGGGACAAGACCCGCCTCGTTGAATACGACTGAATCGAGCATGCTGGATAACGCGAAGGTGGCCCGAAAGATTATCACGGCCCGCTCGCAGGTTTGGCTTCCACGATGCGTAATCAAGCCGGACAAGCCTGCCAGGATGAACCCCGAAACCTCCTTGCTGTAGTCGCCAGAGGTGATGAAGGAGTACACGTGAGGCGCCAAAATCCGCCCTCAAACGCGGCTTGCTGCAGGATTCCCTCCAGACGGTAACGCGCCGGAATATTGACTATGTTGTTGACGAATAGCTAGTCTGCGCGGTTCTCAGGGCCGCTCCCGGCGGTCCAATTTTCAAGCGGCGACTTTTCCATGTATCGAATGCTCTTCTGCCTTGCCATTGCCTCGAGTGCATTGGGCTCGGGTATTACTTCAGCTCAAACGTTTGTCGAAAGCGACGGCTTTGTCGTGATGGATGTTGAATCGACACCCGCTACGGGCGGCTGGCGCCGTGAGCGGTCTATTGGCGGCTTCAAGGGCAGCGCCTACTACGTCTGGCGAGGGGAAAACCGGTTTGGTGTCAGTGGCGCAGGTCAGGGCACCCTGCGCTACCGATTCCGCATTGCCCGCTCGGGCAACTATGAACTGAGTTGGCGCTCGCGCATCGCCGAGGGCAATAGCCGCACAGAGGCAAACGACTCCTGGGTACGTTTTCCGACAGGTCGGAACGTCGCTGGCGAACAGCCTCTGAACGGCTGGACCAAGGTGTACATGAACGTCATCAATGACTGGTCCTGGAACGCCAGAACGGTCGACAACGCAGGCCGACGAGTGCGGCAGTTCTTCACTGCGGGTGAGCATGTCATGGAGATCTCCGGACGCTCACGCGGACACGCCATTGATCGCATCGCTCTTTATCACTACGCCAGCAACTCCTTCTCGGCTGATCGCTTTGAGCGACTCGCGCAGTCTGCCACTGCAGGTAGCCAGCCCGTCGGACCGATAAGCGAGCCCCAACCGGCACCTGAGCCAGAGCCTACCCGGGTGGCTCCGCCGGCGCCTGCTCCTGCAGCTACCCCCGCTCCAGTGCCGGTGGCCAACACCCTGTCCGCACCCGCGAACTTGCGCGCCAGCGTGTACTCAAGCTCCGCGCTGGAGCTGTTCTGGGACAGAACATCCGAGACCGGTGCCAGCTACGATGTGCTCAGAGATGGCTCCTATGTGGACACAACCGACGGGGTCAGCTACTTCTTCGGATCAGTCAACACGCTTGCTGCGAACACCTTCTCCGTCGTTGCCGTCAGCGCGTCAGGTGAACGCTCTGCTCCGGCATCTGTGCGTGCCGGAGGCACCAGTAGCAGTAGCGCGCCGATCGCCGGCGCGCCACAGGCGCCGAGCAACCTCATGGGGTCAAGGTACTCGGACACAGCAGCAGAATTGTTCTGGGACCGTGCGCCCGGGATCGTATCAAGCGACGTTTTGCGCGATGGCGTGTACATCGGCAGCACACCTGGCAACAGCTTCTACGACGACACGCGCTCCCCAGGCAGTTCCTACACGTATACCGTGATTGCGACAGACAGTAGCGGGGCTACTTCAGAACAACGCTCAACAGATCTCTGACACACGCTATTGCAGCCCACGGTCGCGACCCGGCGTTGCGCTCGTGGGCTGCGGCCTTGAGTCAGGCCGTGGTCACGCTTGAGTTACCAGCGGATTTCGACTCCACGGGCTGCCATGCGCTGCTTGGCTTCTCCCACCGTGTGTTGGCCAAAATGAAAGATACTGGCTGCCAACACGGCATCCGCACCTCCCTCAGTCACGCCGTCGGCCAGATCATCAAGAGAGCCAACACCACCTGACGCGATCACCGGTATTTGCACAGCGTCACTCACACCGCGCGTCAAGGCGAGATCAAAACCTGATCGTGTTCCATCACGATCCATGCTGGTCAACAGAATTTCACCTGCTCCCATTTTCTGCATTAGCTTGGCCCACTCGATAGCGTCAAGACCTGTCGGTTTGCGCCCCCCGTGAGTGAATACCTCCCAACCACCTCGGTCATCGCGTTTGGCGTCGATAGCCACCACAATGCACTGCGCTCCCACGGCATCGGACGCACGCGCCACGAGTTCGGGTTCAAAGACCGCCGCGGTGTTGATGCCGACCTTGTCAGCGCCAGCATTCAACAGTCGCCTCACATCGGCTACCTGACGTACTCCCCCACCGACGGTCAGCGGGATGAACACCTCGGAGGCCACGGCCTCGACCACGTGGATGATCGTTTCTCGCTCGCCCGAGCTTGCAGTGATATCCAGAAAACAGATCTCGTCTGCCCCCTCACGGTCGTATCGACGCGCCACTTCAACAGGATCTCCGGCATCTCGGATGTCCACAAACTGCACACCCTTGACGACACGTCCGTCGTCGACGTCAAGACACGGAATAATGCGCCGTGCGAGCCCCATCTCAGTTAGCAGCCTGTGCGTCGCCGACCGCTTGCGCCTCTGGCAGATCAAGCGAGCCTTCGTACAAGGCACGCCCTGCGATCACGCCACAAATGCCGCTATCAGCCGCAGCGCAAAGTGCGTGGATGTCATCGATATTCGTCACGCCACCTGAGGCAATAACCGGCAGATCAATCTCGCGAGCAAGCGCTGCAGTTGCCTCCACATTGACCCCTTTCATCATGCCATCACGACCGATATCGGTGTAAACAATGGATGCAACCCCGGCCCGCTCGAAACGACGCGCCACATCGATAACCGGCAAACCTGAAGCCTCGGCCCATCCTTCAGTCGCCACATCGCCATCACGCGCATCCAGACCAACAATGACATGACCCGGGTGGCGCTTGCACAGAGCGCTCACAAACTCCGGCTCCTTGACCGCTTGAGTGCCAATGATGAGCCAACGCACACCACGCTCGATATAGGCATCGGCGATCTCGTGTGTTCGAATACCACCGCCTATCTGCACAGGGACCTCACCTGCCGCCGCCACAATGGCTGCAACAAGCTCCCCATTGACAGGCACCCCGGCAAAGGCGCCATCGAGATCCACCAGATGCAAACGGCGCGCGCCTTGATCAAGCCATCGACGCGCAACAGCAACAGGGTCCTCGTCGAAGACCGTATCGTCGTCCATGCGACCCTGGCGCAAGCGAACACAGCGCCCTTCCTTCATATCAATGGCGGGGATGATCAGCATGTACCGTTCCAGCTCACAAAATTTTTCAACAATTGCAATCCATCCTGCGCGCTTTTCTCAGGATGAAACTGACAGGCAAACCAACCTTCACCACTCGCAGCCACCGGGATGTTCACACCATAGGTCGCTCGTCCAGCGATGGACTCTGTCTCTTCCACGTCACAGTAGTAACTGTGCGCAAAATAGAAGCGCGCACGGTTCTCGATACGGTGCCACAACGGGTGTTCGCGTGTTTGCTCTACTTCGCTCCATCCCATGTGAGGGACCTTGAGGCGAGTGCCATGGCTATCGAGCAAGGGTGACTCAAACCGGCGCGCCTCACCTGGCACCACATCCAGACACGCTACGCCTTCGTTTTCTTCGCTGCGACTCAACAGCACCTGGAAGCCCATGCATATGCCCAGAAAGGGTCGCGTGGCCAGCCCATCGACCACCGCCTTGTCAAGGCCACTGCGAACGAGCGCTGCCATGCAGTCGCGAGCGGCACCCTGGCCTGGACACACGATACGGTCCGACGACAGGATGGCATCAGCGTCATCGCTGACAAGAACATCAACATCGGGGGCCACATGTTCGATGGCCTTGGAAACCGATCGCAGATTGCCCATGCCGTAGTCGATCACGGCCACGCGTTGGCGAGTCATGAGAGCGTTACAAAGAACCCTTGGTCGATGGAACAGCGGTGGGAGCGCGTGAGTCAATCTCTACAGCATCACGCAAGGCTCGCCCAAAGGCCTTGAACAGCGTCTCAAGCTTGTGGTGATCATTGTGGCCACGCAGATTGTCGGCATGCAAGGTCGCCCTGGCGTGGTTGGCAAAACCCTGAAAGAACTCGGAGGCCAAATCCACGTCAAAGGTGCCTACTCGATCACGAGAAAACTCTGCGTTCAAATACAAGCCCGGCCTTCCAGAGAAATCAATGACAACGCGCGACAGACTTTCGTCCAGCGGAACGTAGGCATGCCCGTAGCGGCGAATACCCGTACGCTCACCCAGAGCCTCTGCGAAGGCCTGCCCGAGCGTGATGCCGATGTCCTCGACGCTGTGATGGTCGTCGATCTCGATATCGCCCTTGCACTCGACGCTCAGATCGAACAGCCCGTGTCGTGCAACCTGATCGAGCATGTGCTCAAGAAAGGGCACCCCGGTTGCGAAACGCCCATGACCGCTGCCATCGAGATCGATGGAAACCGTGACATCAGTCTCATTGGTACGGCGGGTGACTTCCGCCTTGCGCGCTGACACTTCAGGCACTCCTGCTGGTGGCTTGGTGAATCCGGGGACTGGCCGTGTCCCGGGCAGATTGCAAGAATACAGCCTCAGCCCTCGCCAGGCGCGACATCCAGTAGAAACGTGACCGGACCGTCGTTGACGAGAGCGACGCGCATGTGCGCGCCGAAGCAACCGGTTTGCACATCCGGGTGGGTCTGGCGCACGTTCGCGACCACACTTTCAAACAGCGGTTTTGCCAGCTCCGGAGGGGCGGCTGTTGAAAATCCCGGACGCCGCCCCTTGCGCGTATCTGCAGCGAGCGTGAATTGGGAAACCACCAACAGCGAACCTGCTGCCTGTCCGACATCGAGATTCATGCGGCCATCGGCATCATCGAAGAGCCGGAAATTCAAGAGACGGCGCGCCAGCTCCTCGGCCTCGCGCTCGGAATCCTCGCGCTGCACCCCCACCAGCACCAGCAAGCCAGCGCCGATGTCGGCCACACGACGGAGGTCGCCATTCTCAACAACCGAGACACTGGCTTCGAGCACGCGTTGCACAAGTCCGATCATCAGCGCTGTGTCAGAATTTTCTGAGCTGAAAAGACTCGATTTCCCAACGAACACGCCGAGTGGCTCCGATAGTCTTGGTCAATCATTCGTCACACACTCTGCCTGTGTTCGGGAGACAGCGGAGACACGGAAGCCTCGCGCCGCAGGCCCAGCTTAATTGCAAAGGAAAGGTTTGTCGGTAACACGGAGTCACGCGTACCAATGACGGTACCGTTGTCATCGCGACCACAACAGTTCGAGGAACCAATGGAAGGTTCACCCCGGCCAGGGACAGGCTGGGGCCACTCCCAAAAGACCATGTCCTCATGCACAAGAGCACCTGGAGCCCAGCTCGGGCGCCCAGGGTCCGCGCATCAAGCCGGTGAGCTTGCTGATCCCGGCGGTAGTGCCACAATAATGTGAGCTGCGCATCGGCGCACCCATCACTGGCACCCGCTCTGTTCGATGTCCATCCAATGAAGTCTGTCCTGGCGCAGTGGCTGATAACAGCGCTCGCGAGCCTTCCACTACAGGTCAACCGTCTCATCGGGGCCACATCTGGATGGCTCGCGTGGGCACTTCGCCTGCGCGCACGTCGATTTACCGAGACCAATCTCTCACTCGCCTTCCCGGCTATGCCCGATGACGAACGCACGGCCCTGGCCCGTCGTTCGTTGATCGCCAGCGGCCGCACCATGACAGAGACGGCCTGGGTATGGCGCAGACCGTTGGCTGACACCGTGTCGCGTCTGCGCAATGAACAAACGATCCACATCATTGATCAAGCGCGCGTCACCGGTCGAGGCATCCTGCTGGTCACGCCGCATACAGGTTCGTGGGAGGCGACCATGCCAGCGGTCATCGGTCGCGATGAAAACATCGCCTACTTTTATCGCCCGCCCCGTAACCTGTCATTGGAGCCCATCCTCATCGACGGTCGCGCCAATCTGGGTGGCATAGCTCTGCGACTCGATGCCGGTGGCATCCGCGAAGCCATAAAACGGCTGCGCAACGGCGGTGTAGTGGGCCTGCTGCCTGATCAGGAACCAGATCGCGACGGCGGTGTGTTTGCCCCGTTCTTTGGCACACCGGCATTGACCATGACGCTGCTCACCCGCTTGGCCAGAAAAACCGGTGCCGATGTCGTCTTTATCGTGGTTACGCGTACCCATAACGGTTGGCAAAGTCATGCCATACACCCTGATGAACGTATCTCGGATCCTGATCCGGTAATCGCGGCTACGGCGGTCAATGAAGCTGTAGAGCGCTGTGTGTCATTGGCGCCTGCGCAGTATCTGTGGAGCTATCGCCGCTTTCGTGAATTGCCGGCCGGCGGCAGACGCCCCTATTGAACACATACCGGCGCACCACACGGTCGCAACTGGAACAACTGCAAGGCACTTGCACTTGTGCGCTGCCAGCGTCACCATAGGGTCAGTGGTGATCTTCCCTGATCGCCAATTATGGATGACTCAACGGGGTGCCCGACTACCGGGCTGAGAGTCGCCGCAGATCACCTGCGCTGCGACAACCCGCGAACCTGATCCGGTTAGCACCGGCGTAGGAATTGAGCCTGAGCGCCCCGCGCGGTCATCCCTGTGCGAGCGTCCGCCTGCGCGGCGCTCAGCGTTTTCCGACCAACCACAGGAACATCCGGATGACCCTCCTCACTCGCCCCCTGCCTCTTGCGGCCAGCACGCTCGTGCTGCTTGCTACCAGTGTCGGCGCACACGCTGAAACCCGCAGACTCACGATCTACACCTACGAGTCCTTTGTTGCCGAATGGGGCCCGGGCCCCGCTATTGAAAAGGCCTTTGAAGCCACGTGCGACGACTGCGATATTGAATTCGTGGCACTAGACAGCTCCGCCGGCATCCTCAATCGTGTGCAGTTGGAAGGTGACAGCAGCGACGCTGACGTCGTGCTTGGGCTTGATACCAATCTCATGGCTATTGCCGAGGACACCGGGCTACTTGCACCGTCCGGTGTGGACACCAGCGGCTTGACGCTGCCGATCGAATGGGCATCAGACACTTTCGTGCCCTACGACTATGGCTACTTCGCCTTTGTCTACGACACGGAAAAACTCGACACACCGCCTGCCAGCCTGGCTGAACTGGTCGCAGACCCGGACGGACCCAAGATCATCTTGCAGGACCCTCGTTCCAGTACACCGGGATTGGGATTCCTGTTATGGATGAAATACGTATTTGGTGATGAAGCGAAAGAGCGCTGGGCGGATCTGCAACCACGCATACTGGCAACGACCAAGGGGTGGAGCGAGGCCTACTTCAGTATGTTCCTCAATGAAGAGGCACCCCTGGTTTTGTCGTACTCCACCTCCCCTGCCTATCACATCGAAGTCGACGGGACGGAGCGCTATCAGGCGGCCGCCTTCGAGGAAGGGCACTACCTGCAGGTGGAGGTCGCCGCACGCCTTGCCGCCAGTGATGAGCCAGAACTCGCGGCAGAGTTTCTGGCGTTTCTGGTGTCACCGCAGGCACAGGCCTCCATTCCGCTTGGCAACGTGATGTATCCAGTGGCGGATCTGGGCGATGCGCTTCCGGACGCCTTTTCTCGCTTGATTGAGCCGAATGAGACACTGCTGTTTGATCCGGCAGAAGTGCGTGATCAGCGCAAGGCCTGGGTCGATGAATGGCTCGAAGCTTCAACACGCTGATTCAAAGCGCAGGTGTGACGCACAGGCATGAGACTGGACAGCCTTCCGTGGTGGCTGGGGCCAACCTTTGCCACCACGACGGTCATCGCATTGGTCGGCGCTCCAGCGCTACGGCTGATCAGCGAGGCGGGCGCACTACCTTGGCTCACGCTTGTGCAGGACCCATGGCTGTTGCGTGTGCTGCGCTTCAGCCTTGCGCAAGCGGCTTTGTCCACAGTACTCGCCCTTGCGATGGCGATACCGGTCGCCACCGCGCTTCACCATGAAAGGTGCTTTCCCGGTCGCCATGTGTTGACAACCTTGTTTGGCTTATCCCTGGTACTACCTTCGATCGCTGCCGTTTTCGGGCTGATCGCTGTCTGGGGAAGTGCCGGATGGATCAATCAGCTGCTCGACGCAGCCGGCTTGTCACTGCGCGTACCGGTGCTCTACGGTCTGTTCGGTATTCTGCTAGCGCACGTGTTCTTCAATGCGCCGTTGATAACACGTGTGTTGCTACAGGCTCTGGATGACATACCGCACACCGAGTGGCGCCTCGCCGCACAACTTGGCCTGCCAGCCAGCACACGTTTTTGGCAACTCGAATGGCCTGTGATTGCCCGGCATTTACCGGGTCTTGCAAGCCTTGTGTTCACCTTGTGCTTTACCAGCTTTGCCGTCGTGTTGGCTTTGGGTGGTGGGCCTCGTGCCACAACCCTGGAGGTTGCGATCTATCAGGCCCTGCGCTTCGATTTTGATCTGCCGCTGGCCGTGGCACTAGCGATGGTTCAGCTTTCGGTCTGTCTGGCACTGACACTGACTGGCGGATTATTCGGCAAAGGCAACGATACCGGCCTGGGTCTAGCCGGAGATGATGTACAGCATAACCACTGGCCCCAGTGGCACCCACACAATGGCCGAACATCGCACCATCGATGGATGGATCGACTACTTATCGCAGGCATGATCGCTTTGGTGGTACCGCCTATCGTTGCGCTGATGGTCTCCGGGTTCAACGCGCGACTGCTATCTGTACTCACCGACAGCACAACTCTTGCAGCGCTTGCCAACACCGTGATTGCGGCACTGGCAGCTGCAAGTCTTGCGCTCATTCTCGCACTGTGCCTTCTATCGGGTGTACGCCACCTGCACGTGCGTCTTCGCCTGGCTCGAACTGGCAATGTGCTACAGATGATTGGCAACGCGATATTGATACTGCCTCCTGTCGTACTGGGTACTGGTTTATTCCTGCTATTACGCAATCACGTCAACGTGTTTGCGCTTGCCTTGCTACTGGTCATTCTGGTCAATGCCTTGATGGGGCTGCCCTTTGCCTTGCGCTTGCTGTCTGGTCCTGTTCTGGATGGCGCAGTCGCACGTGACCGCCTCGCAAACTCGATTGGCATGCCGCGCTGGACACGTTGGAGGCATGTCGATCTGCCTCTGCTACGACGACCCATTGCTCAAGCCTCAGCCATCGCCGCCACTCTGGCTGCAGGTGATCTCGGTGCCATCGCCTTGTTTGGCTCGGAACGTATGCAGACGCTCCCCCTGTTATTGCATACGCGCCTGGGTAGCCACCGACTGGATGAGGCTGCAGCGACAGCCAGCTTGCTGATAGCGACCTGCCTGATCATTTATCTGATAATCGTCCGCGTTGTTGGTGGCAGCACGCGGCCCACGTCATGAGCCTGCAACTTGACCAGGTCGCAGTGTCTCTTGGCAACCGTCGGTGGGTGTTCGATGGGCAGTTTCCAACGCATGCAATACATGCCGTACTAGGTGCTAGTGGCTCTGGCAAAAGCACCCTGCTCAACGTCATTGGCGGTTATACCGAACAGACATCCGGCCATGTGATCTGGAACAACAACACCCTCGACGGGCAAGCTCCGCACAAGCGACCGGTCACCACGCTGTTCCAGAGCGACAACCTCTTTGCACACATGAGTGTTGCAAACAATATCGCCTTGGGACTCGACCCTCGACTCCGACTTGATCCCGAACAGCATGCGGCAGTCGAAGACGTGCTTGAAAACGTGGGGCTGGCAGGCTTTGGCAGACGCAAACCGACGTCTCTGTCAGGTGGTGAGCGCCAGCGAGTGGGGTTGGCTCGCTGTCTACTCAGAGCGCGACCCGTGCTGCTACTGGATGAGCCCTTTGGTGCACTCGATGGTCGAACACGTGCAGATATGCTGGCGCTGACACGTGAGCTGATCGCCCATCACGCACCTTGCGTATTGATGGTCACGCACGATGAAGACGACGTCACTGCCATCGGTGCTAACGAGCTGCGCGTTGTCGACGGGCGCTTGCAATTCTGAAAACCGTAATCAAACTGCAAAGATGGCGGAGTCGTCTGCAAAGGCCTTGAATTCCAGGGCATTGCCGGCCGGGTCGAGGAAGAACATGGTGCGTTGTTCTCCAGGTTCACCGGCAAAGCGCGTACGCGGCTCAATCACCCAACGTGTTTGATCATCCGCCTGCAGACGAGAAGCGAGCTCATCGAACTGCTCGAAGGTCAACACAACACCAAAGTGCGGTACCGGCACAGCATCCCCGTCCACGGCATTCTCGGTCCGCACTGGCCGCTTGTGGGTCGGGTCACGGTGCGCCACGATCTGGTGCCCGTAAAGATTGTAGTCAATCCACACGCCCGGTTGCTCACGCCCCTGACTACAGCCAAGGACCGCTCCATAGAAACGACGTGCAGCGTCCAGGTCGTCCACAGGAAACGCAATATGAAACGGGCGAAGGTCAGGCATCGTGATAGCGAACAGTCTGAAAACCAGAAATCAGTGCAAGCCCTGGGGACGTCCGTTGGTAAGCGAACAAACACCGAGCGGGCAAATAGTCAGCGAGCAAAAAATTCTGTGATCACCTCGACGACCTGGTCGAGACTACTCGCAGGCACATCACGATGCAATACCAGGCGCGCTCCATACCCGCTGGCAGCGAGTAACACCTCGTGCTCACGCGCGAAGCGGGCTAGCGCATCACCGGTATCGTCATCGAGGTCGAGCCACACCATATTGGTCTGAGTCCACGCTTCTCTGACATTCAAGCCACCAATGTCGGCAAGTCTTGTTGCCAGGGTGGCTGCATTGGCGTGATCCTCGTGTAATCGATCAAACCCCTCATCGAGCGCCAGCAAGCCAGCCGCTGCCAGCACACCTGCCTGACGCATGCCTCCACCTGTGACCTTGCGCCAACGCCGAGCCTCCTTGATAAAGGCTTGCGAGCCCGCAAGTACCGACCCCACCGGCGCACCAAGGCCTTTTGACAAGCACAGGGACACGCTGTCAAAGCAGCTGCCAATATCCGCAAGCGATACACCCAGCGCCACGGCTGCATTCGCTGCACGCGCTCCATCCAGGTGCAAACCCAAGCCGTGTTTGTCAACAAACGCTCTTGCTGCTTGCATGCTTTCGAGAGACTGCACTCTTCCGTGCTGCGTGTTCTCAAGGCACAACAAGCGTGTACGTGCATAGTGCGAATCATCAGGCTTGATGAGCTTTGCCACTGCATCAAGAGGCAGCAATCCGTTTTCTGAAAATGGCAATGTTTGTGGCTGGATGCCTCCCAACACGGCGGCGCCACCACCCTCCCACTTGTAGGTGTGGGCATCGTCACCAACGATGTATTCATCCCCGCGCCCGCAATGCGTGAGCAAGGCAATGAGGTTGGCCTGTGTCCCACTCGGGCAAAACACAGCCGCCTCATGCCCAAGTCGAGTGGCAGACACCGATTCAAGATGATTGACTGACGGGTCGTCACCCCACACATCATCACCCACCTCGGCGACCGCCATCGCCTCGCGCATGGCTGGTGTGGGACGCGTTACGGTGTCGCTGCGTAGATCAATCACAAGTAAAGAGTCGCTGGATTGTGGTTAGAAAGTAGACGTCCTATGGAACTTGATCCAACACACGCATAGCGAGTAACTGCCCACGGCATACCTCAATGCATGGTTGCGACGTCGTTGCGACATTGGACAACCCAAGCGTACGCCCGGCCATCAGATCTTCGTTGGCCAGGGAGTATTCAAGACCGTCTGTCGATACGCCCTGCACATCGCCCAGTGGCAAAAGACTGACCGTGTCACCGACGCGACAGGGAATCTTGCATGGACGCTCACCTGTTATCAGATGAGCATCAACTGTGCGATCAATGAGCCGTAGATTAAATGGCCACGAACCGATCATTGGCAGCAACCAGTTGAACAGGTGGTGATCACTACGTCCACCGCTCACGCCGACAACAACCACGACATCCGGCACCGGCGACTCGCTGGCAAGGTGCTCGAGCGCAAGCTCAAGATCGCTTGCGTTCTTACGCTTGGGATGGGCAATACGCTGGACTGTTCGCAAGGCTGCCTGATCGAGATGCCGCACATCGATGCTGTCAAAATCTCCAATCACACAATCCGGCACAAAACCCGCACCCAGACAGTTGGACAAACCACCGTCAGCGCAGATCACCCGAGCGGAGGCGAGCGTCGCAGCATCGAGCAATCTGGTCAAATCGGGTGGCGACTCACCCGCGGCAAATACCAATGACGCAAGCTGGCTCAGCTGCCCCCCTCCAGAAAATCACTGGCAAAATTGAGCGCGCGCGTCAGACCAAGCAAGGTTGCGCGGTACTGCCCCGCCCCACCATCGGCAGCACTACCGATCTCGACGCGCAGATCTGTGCCCTTGCGCATCAAGGGCAACAACTCTTCGTTCACAAACCGACGGTCGCTGATGCGCTGCAGCGTCAGTTGATCAGTGACCACCAGCTCGGATCCTGTTACCCCGCCAAGCAAGTAACCATCAATACCCCAGAGAATCTGATCGGCCGACGCAAGCTCTCTGTCTGGCAGCCTGAGCTCAACCGTGGTCGGTCCATCCTGGACTTGATAGACAAGCAGCTTCGGTGTCAGGTCACTACCATCCATGTCGACCACCAGCAGGCACTGGCGCACGCCATCGAATACCGAGCAGTCAGCGAGCCAGGCACCGAAATAGGCGGTCAAGCGATCCCCGCCAACTTGAGTGTCGACAATCCCCGTTGTAGCGGCGCCGGCCTGCTCGGCAACGATAATCGATGAACTCGGATCTGCAACCGGATTGACGCGCTGTACCGCTTGCAAGGAATCCTCTGCACTGGCGTCGTCCACTTCCAGGCCTTCACGTCGTGCGGCCTCGGCAACACGCGTCGCAAGGCTTGTGTCAGCCGCACTGCGCATCTGAACGGACTCGCTCGAAGCCGTTGACGCAAAGGGTCGTGTGCAGTCCGATTCGCTCGGCATACGCACATCCACCACAGAGTCCACATTGACAACACCGGCGTGGTCAGCCCCCCCATCCACCGACTCGTCGATGACGCCGGTCACGCTGGCAAACAAGATTTGCAGATCCACCGATGCCAAGGCGCTATAGCGAAGCTGCAGGTCACCAACCATGTTCGCATCGCCGACGACCAGATAACGCGACTCACTTCCACAGGGCTGGAAGCTGTTGCGAGTCGCGCCATAGACATAGAATCCGGCAAGCACCGGAGCCGGTGTCTGACCGCGAGTCAACAGCTGCTGCAACTCTTCAAAGCGTTCTGAGGAAGAGCGAGCCAGGCAGTTCTTGCCAATCTGTTCAGCTGCGGACCTGGGTGAGCTGAATTCGACATACCACAAACAGTTTTCACGTCGAAAAGTCTCAAACGCGGCCTGTGAGCGCTCAAAGGCAGCCAGCGACTCGCCAGAGAATTCATCCCTGATGTAGTCGGTGACATCCATCAGGCTGTCGTCCATGGCGTCGAGAAAATTGTCCAGACACACGTGGATATCATCATCCTGCGTCGACAAGGCCATGCACTCGCTCAGCACATCGCGTTGCTGTGCAAAGACCTTGTGTGCAGGCAGGATGAGCGCCGCCAAACACGCAGCAAGGGCGATCTGGCGTTGCCAGATGATGGGAAGAACATTGAGCATCCCCCATCCTACCAATCACACAGGAGGCCGTGCCCGCAACTGGTGACGTAAAACCACCGCGAAAATTAGCCCTCCACGGGCTGTATCATGCCGAGTCCAGCGACGTATCGCGCAAGACGTACACACTGCGGAAGACTCTCGTGGGAAGCAAACGATCACGTAACTCCAGAATCAGTACAGCGGAACTCCGCTGGGGTGCTCTCGGACTCGTGGGTCTGGGCGCCGTACTCGCATGGGCTGTGCTTGACGTGGTGCCGGGGATAGAGCGCAGGATTCTCAGTGGCGTACAGAGAGCGATCAGCCCGATCGTGACGTCGCCCGTCATGGTTTCCGTGCACGGCCGGACCACCACGATCACCGGTGATGCCGCCAGTGAAGATGAGCGTCTCGCTTTGATCACGGCTATTGAACAAAGCCCAGGTGTGAGCGAGGTTGTGGACAGGCTGTCACTGACATCGGCCACACGAGGAGCACCCATCGACGCCTCCCAAGACGCGTCCGGGGCCGCAGCTGGTGAGGTGCCGCCCCCAACACCCACCATGGGGAGCAGCTCCATCGAACGTGCGTCGGCGGATGAGGAACCGGCGATGGCACCAGAGCCGGAACAAGCACAGGACACCCTCGCGTATGAATCAGATGCACCGACAGGGGGCACACCGGTGCCTGACGAGCCGACTCGGCCGGATACATCGCTCGCAACTGCTGATCTGACCTCCGACGAAGCCGCAACTCCCTCACCTGCCGAACTCGCCGCACCCAGCCTGTCGATAAGCGTGAGCAACAACGCGCTGACGCTGGAGGGAAGCATGGATCCGTCGGTTGACATGACACGCTTGATCAAGCCAGCACTCGAGGCCTTCAACCCCAGCTATCTGACCAACCTGATCGACACATCGACTGCAACTTCAGATGCGGATTGGCTGCAGCCACTTGCCGGTTTGCTTCCACAAATCAGCGAACTGTCCTCACCGAGCATTGATATCACCGACCGCCAGATCACGCTCTCTGGCACCGCAGAATCGCGCGATATCCACGACGCCATCATCAGCGCTGCGCTGGCGGAACTCAGTGACTACTCACTGGTTGAGCGAATTGATGTTGCATCAGCCGACGCTGACAAGCCATCCGAGAGGTCCGCTGACACCTCCGCTGACACCTCCGCTGAAAGCATGAGCGAGATCACGACCGACACCTCCAGCAAGAATCCAACCCTGGCGATTTTTGATGCCTTCGAAGCACTCGAAGACCGGCGCATTCTATTTGCGCCCAGTTCTGTAACGCTAGTGGACGATAGCGACAAGAGGCTGGACACGATCGCCGAGCTGTTCAAGCGCTTTCCTGATGTAAAGATTGAAATTGAAGGCCACACGGATACATCAGGCGACGCGGACGCCAACATGCGCCTGAGTCAGCAAAGAGCGGCCACTGTACGACAAGCCCTGATCGAACGTGGTATCGATGGGAGCCGTTTGGTCGCTTATGGCTACGGTGAGGGCGTTCCCATCGTTGACAATGCAACGCCCGAAGGAAGGGCGCGCAACCGGCGCATCGAGTTCCGGTTTCCGACAAACGGCTTCTGAGGACACACGCCATGACGACATTGTATGCAGAGGTCATCGTCAGCATTCTTGCTGCCGCCTTGATCGGTCTATTCGTCGGTTGGATGATCAGCGCTGCACGCTCCAGGCGCCTCCTGCAGCAAGCCAAGACAACGTGGGCTCGCAAGAACGCCGAGGTTGAAAAAAAGCACGCGGCTGATGTGGATGAGCTTGAGGCAAGATTGCAGTCAACTGGAGAGGACGTGCGCCAGCTGACAGAACAAAAACGCAGCCTTGAATCTCAATTGAGGCAGAGCGGCACGGGAGCTGACCAGGCGCGCAGCGATGCGATCGAACTCAACCACAAGCAAAATGCCCTGACTGACCGGCTGCACCGCACAATTCGCGAACGCGAACGCGAAATCGAAGCTTTGCGCAGCAAGTTGTCACCGACTGAACACAGGAGCGACGTGGTCGACGCACCACAGCAAGTAGCGGCACCCGTGGCAGAGCAAGAGGCTTATATCGATCAGATTTCAACCCGTAGCGGTCGTCAGCTGCACACAGAAGGTGGGGGCGTGACGGCACACGAATCCAACGAACTTGAAGACGAACTTGAAGACGACTTTGACGCGACAGTGATGCTCGACAAGGACGCGCTCCTGGGAGACACTTTCGACGCGACCGAGATCAGCCCACCTGAACTGCCGACTGATCCACTGAGTGAAAGCATGCTCGACGACAGCATCGATGGCTACGAGGATGCCACGCTGGCACTTGATGAAGAAGCATTGGCTCGCGCGAGAAATCTTCGATAGCAGCACGGGTCGTCAACTGCGATGACACGCCTCACGGTTTTTCATGTCCACGATCCGATGTGCAGTTGGTGCTGGGCCTACCGGCCGGTGCTCAAGGATCTGCTCGTATCGCTACAAGAACCCCCGTTTGAATCGCTGGAGGTTAAACATCTGGTTGGTGGACTTGCACCGGACAGCGATGTACCTATGTCTGCTGACCTGGCTGAACACCTTCAAGGCATCTGGCGTCGTATCCAATCGGTGGTGCCGGGCACCGAGTTCAATTTCGACTTCTGGACCCGCACTGTGCCACGGCGTTCAACCTGGCCCGCCTGCCGGGCTGTACTGGTCGCCGAGTCCATGGCTGGGCTCGGGCAACAGATCACCCACGCCATCCAGACCGCGTATTACCTGCAAGCGCGCAATCCATCGGATGCCGAGGTTCTGATCGACCTGGCGGGTGAGCTGGGACTTGATGAGAGCAGGTTTGCTCAAGAGCTCGCCTCGGCGTCAACAGAAGCCGCCCTGCAAGAGGACTTTGCGACAGGACAAGCGCTTGGAGCGCGCGGCTTTCCAAGCCTGTTCTTGTTCGAACAGGGCCGCGCCGCCATACCCTTGCCCCTCGACTACAACAGTGCCGCCTCCACCCTGAACGCAATACGAGCTCATCTGTAGCCATTGGCTCACCGAGTCTGCTCGCAGCGGAGCGTGACTCCGCTCACAGCGCACCACAGCACTCGACATACACGAGGGAAACCCGTCACAGGGTAATCAAGCGTCACAGCTGATCACGTTTTTCCGGCCGTTATACCCGCTGTCGGAAACACTTGCTCGGCCTTAGATGATCCGTTTGACCCGCACGGCGACAATTGCGCTTCTCACAACCACGCTGGTGGGGTGTGGCGTGGGCACAGAGCAGACGGTCTATCCGGTAGCAGGAGCAAGTGGATCCAGCGTGCCAGGCCTCGGTGCAGCTCTGCCAGAGACTGAAGTCAACAATGCGATAGAGCCTGGCCTACTGACAAGCCGCGATGCGTTTCGTCTGGTAGAGCAGACGACGTATGGCCCGCGGCTAGAAGACATTGATCTGGCTGGTGAGGGTGCAAACGCCTGGATCGATCGGCAGATGCAGATGCCTGTCACCTGGATGCTGCCTGCTCTTCGAAGCAGTAACCGAAACGGTCAATGGAACGAGTACGTCAACATCTGGTGGCGTCACGCCATCGAAGCAGATGATCAATTGCGCCAGCGAGTCGCGTTTGCGTTATCCGAGATCTTTGTGGTCTCTGGCCGCAACGGTTTGGCTAACCACCAGGACGGCTTGGCCAATGTCTATGACATCTACCTGCGCAACGCCTTCGGCAACTACCGAACACTGCTCGAAGACTTGACCTTGAACCCTGTCATGGGCGAGTACCTGAGCATGAAAGGCAATCACAAGCCCGACATCGAAGAGAACATCCGACCCGATGAAAACTATGCGCGCGAGGTGTTGCAGCTGTTCAGCATTGGCCTGGTGATGTTGAACCCGGACGGCACAGTGCAGATAGGTGATGACGGCATGCCCATTCCTACCTACACCCAGGAAACCGTCGAAGGATTTGCTCACGTATTTACAGGCTGGCACTTTGCCAATGCTGATCACTTCAGGTGGCCGAAAAACGAGGACTACCTTAGTCCGATGCAGCCTTGGGAAGATTTTCACGACAAGGGCAGCAAGCAGCTCTTGAATGGTTTCACGGTACCTGCAGGCCAAAGCGCGCGTGCCGATCTCGGCATGGCGCTCGACAATATATTCAACCACTCGAACGTTGGGCCCTTCATTTCCAAGCAGCTGATTCAGCGATTGGTTACCAGCAATCCATCGACACAGTACGTAGAGGATGTTGCGGCAGTATTTGATCAGAACATCAATGGTGAACGAGGCAATCTTGGCAGCGTCATCAAGGCAATCTTGATGCATTCAGAGGCCCGAGAGGGGTATCTCACATCGCCTGAAACCTTTGGCAAATTGAAAGAACCTCTTTTGCGAATAACCCAACTGTGGCGAGCCTTCCAGCCAGATAATATCGGCACGAATTTTAACTATGCCTGGGTAGCCAATGAGCTCTCTCAAGCTCCACTTGCCTCACCCAGTGTGTTCAATTTTTTCCGACCGGACTTCAGTCAGCCCGGGGAGATTGCAGAGGCAGAACTCGTGTCGCCGGAGTTTGAGATCATGAACGAATCATCCATCGTGATGCTCACCAATCGCATGCTCAACAACAGCATCTGGGGACACAACTACAAAGCTGACCTCAATGGGCAAAATATCGCTATTGATATCACCCGGGAAATGCAGATCGAGTCCGAGCTTGAGGCCTTGATCGATCACCTCGACCTACTTCTGCTCGGCGGCGCCATGAGCGACGATTTACGTGCCGAAGTACGCACTCTGATGAATGCACGGAGTGGTGGCGACAAAGCCTCACTGCGCGTCACAGAAGCCATTTTTCTCATCCTCTCTTCAGCCGAAGCCGCCGTTCAAAAGTGAGGCGAGCAACGAATACCTCCGTCGCTGCAAACCAATGACAACCATGAATAACCGACAACGACGACGTTTTCTCGGTCTCGGCGCCCAGACAATCACAGGGGCTGGACTTGCATTAGGTGCCAATCCGCTACTAACGCTGGCGCATGCCCAAGACGGCAGTATCGACACTGGCGGCGCGGGTGACTACCGCGCATTGGTCTGCGTGTTCTTGCAAGGCGGCATGGACGGCTTCAGCTTGATGGTACCCACGGGCACCGCTGAATACGCAGCCTATCAACGCTCCCGCGGAACCCTGGCCGTGCCGCGATCCCAACTTCTTGATCTGGTGCCACGTTCTGGCTCGGGTCTGGGCAACGGTGATAGCGCGGGGCTACACAGTGCAGCCTCGCCACTGAGCCCCTTGTTCGATGAAGGACGCCTCGCCATGATTGCCAATGTCGGCAATCTGGTGGAGCCGACAACACGGGACGCCTATGAGGCGGGTGCGGTCAACTTGCCTGCGCAATTGTTTTCTCATTCAGACCAGGCCATTCAATGGCAGCAACTGCAGGGCTCTGATCGCGCGCGCAGCGGTTGGGGTGCGTTGGCAGCGGACTATCTCGCTCCTGGCCAATCACGCGACTACCTGACCTCTATTTCGGTCGCCGGCGCCAACTACTGGCAGAGCGGTATTGGACAACAACCGTTTACCGTGCGTGAGAGCGGCGTGCTGACGCACAACGGCCTGGATCTGTCATCAAACTGGCAGCGCCCGCGTGCCGACGCTTTTGATCGCGTGATGGGACTCGAACGGCGACACGTGTTTGAGCGGGCGTATGTAGACCTGCAATCCCGCGCTCGTGAGAACACCACCGAACTCGGCGCCCTGTTGGCGGCACGCTTTGGCGAGGGTACAAACGAGCCGGTACCGCATGATCCTTCTGAGGACACGCTGGCCGCTCGATTGAACATGGTGGCAAAGCTCATTTCGGTGCACGCCGAGCTCGGCATGAGCCGCCAGATCTTTTATGTCGGCATGGGTGGATTTGATGTCCACGACAACCAGAACAAGGAAATGCCGGAACTGATCGCGTCACTCACCAGCGCCCTGGCGGGATTTCAGAGCGCCATGGACCAGTACGGACTCGCAGAAAACGTCACCACATTTACCGCATCCGACTTTGGTCGCACACTGACAAGCAACGGAGACGGCACCGACCACGGTTGGGGTAACCATATGCTCGCGATGGGCGGTGCGGTGCAAGGCGGCGAGATCTACGGCAGCCTGCCGGTGATGGACATCGATGGTCAGGATTCGGTACAAAACGGTCGTGTTTTACCCTCACTGGCCGCCACCCAATACGCCGCCACACTTTTGGATTGGCTCGGACTCGATGACCAGCGGATTGACACGGTCTTGCCGACCCTGGGCAACTTCAGCTCTCGCAACCTGGGATTTATGAGAAGCTGATCACATTCCAGCGATGACTACCGGCTCTCGCCCCACGTCGAAAGCCAAGCGCTGTCGATTGGACCCAAACTAAATTTGTGCCGTGAGCTAACCAAACCTGTGCCTGCATGATTGACATGGCAGGCCTCTGAGTGCGACGCTTTGAGGGTCGTGTGTCCTTGACCGGGCCACGAGATCAGATCACCGGCGCAGGGCAACGCTCTGATTCCGGTGGTCACTTCCCACAACGCCATGTCCACTGGCGTGTGAACCACTTGGAGATCCAAACATGCTCAAAGCACGCCAAGGGCGGCTGTCGGTCATTGCCGGAGCGCTCGCCATGACAGCCTCGTTTGCTGGTACGGACGCGATTGCAGCCACCACCATTCAGATTCAATCAGTACTCTCGGACAAGTCCGATGAGATCGTCATGGTCAAGGAGTACGCGCAGGCGGTCTCCGATCTGACCGACGGTGAAGTCATCATCGAAGTACTGCCAGGTGGTTCGGTTGTGCCCAACACCGAGATCATCGATGCGGTTGACAAGGGCCTGCTTGATGGCGGCTTTGCCTGGACCCATTACTGGTCGGGTCAACACCCGGCAGCCATGCTTTTTGGATCGCCCGTTGCGGGTGCCGGTGTAGGCATCGACAACATCGCCTTTCTGTCCTGGTTCCAGTACGGCGGTGGCCGTGAGCTGTACGACCGCCTGTGGGATGAGATGGGCGTGAACGTCAAGGGTCTGATGCTACAGCCGGTAGGCCCGGAAGCACTGGGGTGGTTCAGCGAGCCGATCAACACCATGGACGATTTTCGCAAGCTGCGTTTTCGTGCGCCTCCGGGCATCCCTGGCCAGACCTACAACGACATCGGTGTAGCCGCTGTTGCCATGGGTGGGCCAGACATACTTCCGGCCCTCGAGAAAGGCACGATTGACGCGGCCGAGTGGTGCTGCCCCAAGCCTGACAGCGTGTTCGGCTTCCAAAAGGTACTCAAGCACTACTACCTGCAGGGCTTGCACCAGGTTGTCGTCAACGCCGACATGTACATCAATGGCGACATCTGGGACTCACTGACACCGACACAACAACGTGCAATGGAAGTCGCCGCAGACGCATCTCTGTCACGTTCCATGAGCTACCGCATCTACGAAAATGGCAAGGCGCTCAAGAACCTGACCGAAAACGAGGGTGTCATTCTGCACGACACACCAGCCGACTACTTCACCGAGTACATGGCAGCCGCCAATGCCACACTCGAGAAGAACGCTGCTGACAATGAGTTCTTTGCAGAGGTCTGGGATTCCATGAAGGAATTCGCCGATATTGCCGTCCCGTTCTGGGCCGGTGCGCAGACCTCCAACGCAGCGCTGGGCGCGGCTTACGCCAATTCGGTGAAGTAAGGTCGGTCAAGTAACGTTCAGTTAGCCAGGACCGCCGCAGGAAGGCCTCGCCAAGCGAGAACCTCCTGCTGGCAAGCAGGCGAAAGGATGCGCCTGCACTGTTCGACCATCGGTCGCCCCCACATACACTCCCGCCTCTCGGCTGACCATCCAGCCCGAGACAGGTTGAGCTCGCCCACAGGATTCAAGACATGGCAGAAGATGTCGACCCAACGAAGCTGGAAATCGCCGACGAACTGATCGCCGAGCGACGCAGCGCAGCCCCGGGTGAGCTTCCAGACGATATGCGAGCCTCGCATCGCAAGATCATAGGCTCCATTGACACGCTCAACACGTGGGTCGGAAAGATTGTCTCCTGGTTTGTTGTACCTCTGTGCCTTGCAATGGTCTACGAGGTCATGGTGCGCAAGTTCGGATTGGACCTGACGCTATGGGGTCCGGAAATGTGGCGCATGATGACCAATCCGGAAGCCGAGAGTCTTGTATCTCCCAGCCCCACTTTATGGGCCTACGATGTCAGCCGCATGCTGTACGGCTCGATGTTCATGCTCGGCGCGGCCTATGCACTATCACGCGGTGTACATATCCGCGCTGACTTTATTTACCGCAACTGGTCTGACCGCACTCAGGGACTGGTTGATCTGTTTCTGTACTGCACCC
The DNA here is from genome assembly GCA_937922675.1 of uncultured Granulosicoccaceae bacterium. Taxonomy (GTDB): domain Bacteria; phylum Pseudomonadota; class Gammaproteobacteria; order Granulosicoccales; family Granulosicoccaceae; genus Granulosicoccus. The sequence goes on along the minus strand of CALAJN010000011.1, from coordinate 77,178 downwards.
TGTTCATGACCGGCATGCTCGCGTTGTTCTACTACGGTGCTGAATACGCCTGGAGCGCCTGGTCACGCGGCCAGCGCGCCATGGATACGGCCTGGATGCCACTGCTGGGGCCGGTTCGTAGCGCCATCCCCATAGGCGTGGGCTTGTTGATACTGCAAGGCGTATCTGAAATTCTTAAATCCTGGTACGCGGTAACTCGCGGGAGGTGGCCGGTATGAGCCCTGAAATTATCGGCATGTGGATGATCGCGGCCATGTTGTTCGCGATCTTCGTTGGCTTTCCCATCAGTTTTACGCTGATTTTTCTCGGCACCGTATTCGGTGTCTGGGGCCTGTGGCCACGCTGGGAGCTGACCTTTTATCTCGAGACCTTGCAGTTCTCGGGCGCCATGATGGAGCAGACCCTATCGGCTGTTCCCTTGTTCATATTGATGGGCATACTGATGGAGCAGGCGCAGCTGATGGAGCGCTTGTTCACAGCTGTACAGTTGATGCTCTCGCGGGTACGCGGCTCGCTGTACATCGCGGTGCTGTTCGTCTCCACCATCTTCGCAGCGGCCACAGGCATCGTCGGTGCATCGGTGACCATCCTCGGCATCATGGCCGCCAAGACCATGAACCGCTCGGGCTACGATGTGCGCTTGTCAGCAGGGGCCATCACTGCAGGCGGCACACTTGGCATATTGATTCCACCCAGCATCATGTTGCTGGTCATGGGCCCCATATTGGAAGTCCCTGTAACAAGCCTGTTTGCTGCGGCGATCATCCCAGGCGTCATGATGGCGCTGTTGTATGTCGGCTATGCGCTGGTCCGCTGCAACTTGAACCCCAATCTGGGGCCGGCGCTGCCAGAAGAGCTGCGTGCCTCCTCCATGTGGATAATCGTGCGGGAATTCTCGCTCGGTCTGTTCCCGCCTGCTGCATTGGTAGGCTTTGCCTTGGGTAGCATATTGTTCGGCTTTGCCACTCCAACAGAGGGTGCTGCCATGGGCGCCTTCGGCTCATTCCTGTTGACGATGGCCTACCGTCGTCTGACCTGGAAGGGCTTCAAGGACGCCCTGCTCAAGACCCTTGAAATCTCTGTCTTGATCCTGTTTCTGGTGGCCGCCAGTAACTTCTTTGGCGCGGTGTTCTCCAAGCTGGGTACGCCAGGCATGCTCACCGATTACCTGCTGACACTGGATCTGCCCCCGTACACCATCCTGTTGATCATCATGGCGCTGATCTTTCTGCTTGGCTGGCCGCTGGAATGGGTGCCGATCGTGTTGATCATCGTGCCGATCGTTCTGCCACTGGTAGAGAGCCTGCCTTTCACCGGGATACTTGAGGATCCAACGCAAAGGCTCATCTGGTTCGGGATACTGGTGGCCGTCAATCTACAAACCGCCTGGCTCAGTCCACCTGTAGCCCTGTCAGCCTACTTTCTCAAAGGCGTTGTGCCCGAGTGGGACCTCAAGGACATCTACTTCGGCATGATGCAGTTCATGGTGCTGCAACTGGTTGGCCTGGTGCTGATCATCGCTATTCCGGAGATCGCGCTGTGGTTGCCCGGATGGCTGGATTCAAGATCGGACTGAACGCACTTTCAAAACGATGAAGGCTCTTGTCTACACCGGCGCGCACACGCTGGAGATCCGTGAGGAGGCACGTCCTGTCGCGCGTCCTGACGAGACGCTTGTTCGCGTGGATGCGGCCGGCATCTGCGGCTCGGATCTGCACGCCTGGCACGGCCATGATGCGCGCCGTGTTCCGCCTCTGATACTCGGCCACGAGCTGGCAGGCACGATCGCAGAAGGCCCTAGGCAAGGCCACCGCGTCGCTATCAATCCGTTGGTCGGCTGTGGCCACTGTCGTGACTGCCTGGAAGGCGAGCCGAATATTTGTTCTGCACGCGACTTGTTGGGGCTCGGTCGTGCCGGAGGCTTTGCTGAACTGGTGGCAGCGCCTACTGCCAATCTACTGCCGATGCCCGATGGTCTTGATGCTGTCACCGCGAGTTTGATGGAGCCAACCGCAGTTGCCGTACATGCTGTCGCTCTGGCTGAACGCCTCGCGCGCCGACCCGTCTCTGAATCGGCCACCTTGGTGATCGGTGGTGGTGCAATCGGTGTGCTTGCAGCACTCGTGCTTGCCAACAAGGGTGTACCCGACATGGTAATCGCGGAAACAGCAGCACCTCGTCGTCAGATGCTTGCCTCCCTCGGTATCGCCTCGATCATCAATCCACTGGATACCCCACCAGACTCTGATCGCTTTGACCTCGTGGTCGATGCGGTCGGTAGCGGTGCCACCCGAGCCGATTCCAGCCGCTGCTGTCGTGCAGGTGGCGTCATCTCGCACATTGGGCTGCAAAGCGGCGAGGATGGCCTGGACACACGCCGCCTGACGCTTGCCGAAATTATCTTTGCTGGTAATTACACCTATACGCCACGAGATTTGTCGGTTGCTCTGGATTTGCTCGCGCGCGGTGCGTTAGGCTCGCTCGACTGGGTCGAGACGCGTTCGCTTGACGAAGGAGCCGAGAGCTTTGACTCTCTTGCCAACGGAGACGCCAAAGCTGCCAAAATAGTGCTGCTACCCCACTCCTAGAGACCATCCCGTGAATCGCCTGAGCACAGGCCTCGCCGCATCCATCCTTCACAAGCTCTCGCAACTGATGTTGCTCGTGCTCCTCGCACCGCTTGCCCACATTGCGCAGGTGCAGGCTGCCGATTTTCGCTGCATCGTGCCTGGCGACGAGAGGCATCTGAGACTGGACATTCCAGGGCAGGAGCATCTCTGCGAGGTCAGCGTCACACACGAATCTGGCGAGCGCAAAGTACTCTGGTACGCAAACAACGACACATTGTTTTGCTCGGCAAAGGCCGACGAGCTGGTCAACAAGTACGTCAGCCAATGGGGTTTTGATTGTGATGCCTGGCCGGTAGACGACGACCTGCTTTCCCTCAACGAAGCGCAGCGTCGACGCCTGGATGAGGATCTTCGCAAGCGGCACGCTGCATCAGACAGTCGACCGGCGGCAGTGCGCGTTGTGACGGGGCCACCAGATGCCGAGGGAAAGTCACTGATTGCCGTGCAATGGATCTACGAGGAATCAACTGCCGACAGTCTGAGCGTTTTTCGGGACGACAATGCCGCGACACAGCGTGAGGTTGCGCAATGGCAAACGCTTGCCGAGATCAATGATCTGACTAGCGTCATCGGTGATGTCGATACAACCGTGCAACGTGCGCTGATCGACCAGATCGACACCACGGGGGCGCTCACGGTTGAGACCATTGTGCAGAACCCTGGCGAGAGCGCCGAGGACACCCCGGCCTGTCGCGGTGAGCAGCACTTTTCAGTGGACGACAACGGCGGTCTGGCACCGCTGACACCGCATCGCTACAGTTGCGACGAGGACAACACACGTCCGTGAGCGCCCACTGACCTTGCCTCACCTGGCGGGCCGTCAGCCCAATCGGGCTCCGTTGGGTACAGGCTCGTCTGGTCCGACCAGCACAATCGCACCGTCTTCGCGAGCAAAACCTGTCACAAGACACTCGGACATGAAGGGCCCGATCTGCTTGCGCGGAAAATTGACGACTGCAAGCACCTGACGACCAACAAGTTTTTGCTGGTCGTAGAGAGTCGTGATCTGCGCACTCGACTTGAGCACGCCTATCGCGGTGCCAAAATCTATGCTGAGCTTCCAGGCTGGTTGACGCGCCTCAGGGAAGGTTTCTACGTCAAGAACGGTGCCGGCCCGGAGTTCAACCCGCTCGAAATCGCTCCAGGAAATCCTGGCATTGACGTCTGTATTGACGTCGTTTCCGGCAGTTTCAGTTGTCTTGCTCATTGTGTGGCCATTAACGCTATACCTCGCGCTCATGGTAACGCCTGGAATGTTCACCATCGCACCAGGTCGACAATTTCAAGCGAAGGTAGCCACTCCGGTGTCATGGTCGACATCATCGCCTGAGGCATGGTCCGCAGTTTTGAGCATGCGACAAGCTCAACACTCGACCGATTGTGCCTGCCGCCGATATCTGCCGGTAAACGCGCCGTTAGTGCGCGAAGCTCATCCGGGAGAATTGCATGAAATTACGTCATACCGCTACTCTGCTATCAGTCGTCGCCGTTCTCACCAGCGCCTGTGTCACTGATGACCCCAATCAGCGAGCCAAGGCAGGTGCCGCTATCGGCGCCGTTGCCGGAGCAGTCGTCGGGCACCAGGTGCACGACGAGAACGGACGTTTTGTAGGAGCAGCGGTTGGTGCGCTGACCGGTGCGGCCGTGGGTAACTACATGGACAAGCAACAGCGGGCCCTCGAGAATGCGCTTGCGCGCGAACTCGGCGCCAATGCCATAAAGGTCTCGCGTATCGACAAGGAAACCCTGAAGCTCGACTTGAGCTCAGAGGCAACGTTTGACATCAATAGCGCGGCGGTCAAGTCCACATTCAGGGCGAGTCTCAACAAGCTCGCAGCAGTTGTCGAGCAATACGACAAGACCGCGGTTCACCTGCTCGGCCATACCGATTCCACAGGCACAGAGAGCTACAACCAGAAACTTTCCGAGGAACGCGCGGTTGCCGTGTCGCGTGCACTCGCTGTTAGCGGCGTGGGCAATTCACGATTGCGTACCGTTGGTTACGGGGAAGCACGACCACTCGCCAGCAACGCAAGTAAAGCTGGAAGGACTCAAAATCGACGCGTGGAGGTCTACCTCAGGAGCATTGTGGAAGGCCGTGAAAGCGACGCCTTTCGCACACCGTCCTGAGCAAGGATCAGGCTCTTACATGCATCGCGCCAGTTCATCGCCATGAACAGCTCGGCACTGGTTGACCCTCAGGCAGCAGGACGCCAACTGGGGGCGCTGAGTGTTGGTCTCGGTGCTGGCTTGAGTTCAGGGTCCGGGCTGCCCGTCTGCTCTACCCGCGCGCTGCCCTACGCCCAGATCGCACAGGGTCACGGCCGCACGATCGTCATCGTTGGTCACACGCGCCCCGATGACCTTGATGCTGTGTTGGTCATCGCAGAGTTGATGCGCGAGCTACGTACACACGATATAGACGGATGCGTTCGTCTGATCAGTACGCTCGATCCATCGCTTGCATGCAAAGAAGACAACAAAGTGCAGCGGGCCATCAACGAAACCGCCATAGCGGGTGCTGACCTGGTCATCGAATTAGGCAATCAGCCAAACGATTGGGACTGGTGCGGCGCAGCGATAACCCACCATTCAAGCAAGCAACGCAACAAGGCCGCATTGGCAGAAGAGGCGCGCGTAGCGTTTGGAGCGCCGATGTCCCTGAAGATAAGCGATCAGAGCGACAACTGCTCTTGTCCAGACATCAATCTCGAAGAAGCCCCCCCCCTTCATCCATTGATGCGATCCATGGACAGTCCAGCATCATTGGCAACAGCCTGTCGTTTGCGCGGCATCGCGCATCTGTCCGTATGCGTTGGCACAAGCGTCTCGGCAACCGAGCGCCAGGACATGCTACGTATCGGCTGCCGCAACGTGCTGGTCGCTTGCAAGGTGTTGAACAGGGATTTTACGCTACGCGCGTCACGTCTGTTCCGGTGTCAGACGCAACGAGACTCGGTCCTGTCTCCAGCATCAGGTGCCTTGCAGATGCTCAGCAGTCCCGGCAAGGAGGTGTATCGAGGCGATCTTTTGGCACAGATCGTCGATCCACGTGAGCCCTGGCGCGCACCACGGCCCATACAAGTGCCTCGCGACGGAGTCGTCATGGCCTGCAGACGTGGCAACATCGTCGCCCCGGGCGAAGGCATTGCCTTGCTCGCTGACGAGATTCAAGGCTGATCGAGCAATCCACACAGAACACGGCAACAACAATCACAGCCCTGGTGCCGACCTGGCAACGCCGTGAGTACCTGGACCACGCTCTTGCGTCGATATTTGCGCAGACGCGGATGCCCGAAGAGGTGATCGTCATCGATGACGGGTCCACCGACGGCACCGCGGAGCATGTGATGAAAAATTGGCCAGAAGTACGTGTCATTCGTCAGGACAACCGGGGAATTTCGGCGGCGCGTAATGCCGGTATTCAGAAAGCTAGCGGGCACTGGATTGCCTTGCTGGATTCGGATGATCGCTGGTATCCAGAAAAACTTGACCGCCAATGCCAGGCGCTGCAGGCTCAGCCAGGGCACAGGTTCTGCCATACCGACGAGCACTGGATACGCAATGGCCGACGTGTGAATCCGGGCAAACGGCACGCCAAACCCAACGGCGACGCCTTCGCCGCGAGTCTGCCGCTGTGCGCAATCTCCCCCTCCTCCGCTCTGATCGAGCGCACCCTGCTGTTGGAGCTCGGTGGCTTTGACGAGCGTCTACCAGCCTGTGAGGACTACGCGCTGTGGCTAGCCATCACCGCGCGCGAGCCCGTTTTGCTGGTTGACGAACCCTTGCTCGAAAAACACGGCGGGCACCCAGACCAGCTCTCCAGGCGCTTCCCGGCCATGGATGGCTTCCGGCTGGACGCTCTGGCGTGGCTGATCGAAGGCAATCGCCTCACACAGGATCAAGCCTTACAGGCCTTTGCCACCTACCGCGACAAATATCGTGTGTATCGACAAGGCGCGGTCCGGCGTGATCGGCATCAGGAGGTCGCGACACGCGACGCCCAACAGGAACGACTGGCGCAGCGGCTATCCATGCCAGAGGACGCCAGGAAAAATCTATCGCCATGCCCGGAAACCATCGATTGAATCGGTGCGGGGTTATTATCTACGCATGTCTGCTCTCGTCTTCCGCCTTCGCAATGTTCCTGATGACGAGGCGCAGGATATTCGCGACTTACTGGATGAAAATCAGCTTGAGTGGTTTGAAACAACGGCTGGTAACTGGGGTATCGCCATGCCGGCACTGTGGCTGACTCACTCCTGCGATGTGGCGCGTGCAAGAGCACTGATTGACCAGTACCAACAAGCCCGCCGTCTGAGGCTGCGTGAAGAGCTTGAGCACAACACAGCCGCCGGGCTGCAGCCGCGCCTTGTTGATCGACTGGTGGAGAGGCCCTTTGCCTGTCTCGGTATCTTCGCTTTCTGCGCTTTTCTTCTGTATGTCACCCTGTGGCCCTTCGTTCGTCTGGCCTTGCCCGGCAACCACTGAAGCTCACCCGCCATCACAACTCGTTAACGATCCAAGACGACCATGACAACCTTCAAGGCACTGCAGAGCACACGACACTCGGACAAGAGTGTCAGCCATGAGATCGTTGAACTGCAAGACTCGCAACTACCTGACGGCGATGTCACCGTCGATATTGCCTGGTCCACGCTCAACTACAAGGACGGCCTGGTCTTGAACGGCTTGGGGGGGCTTGTTCGCGAGTGGCCGCATGTATCCGGGATTGATTTCGCCGGTACCGTCAGTGCCAGCACTCACCCGAACTTCGCTGTCGGAGACCAGGTCATCCACACCGGATGGCGCGTGGGTGAGATTCGTTGGGGTGGCCACGCACAACGAGCGCGCGTCAAGGGGGATTGGCTGGTACCTGCACCCGAGGGTCTGAACTTGCGCACGGCGATGGCGATCGGAACCGCTGGCCTGACAGCCATGCTTGGCCTGATGGCACTGGAGGAGTCGGGCATCACCAAGGACTCAGGGCCAGTGCTGGTCACAGGCGCCGCTGGTGGCGTGGGCTCCATTGCCTCGGCCTTGCTCGCGGCCAACGGCTACGATGTCGAAGGGTCCACGGGGCGAGCTGACACACACGACTATCTGCGCAGCCTCGGCGTTGCCCGCATCATTGATCGCGGCGACATCGACACACCGACCGGCAAGCCACTGGAGAGCGAACACTGGGCGGCCTGTATTGACGCTGTCGGCGGTAGCACACTCGCGAACGTTCTGAGCCGACTGCGCTACAACGGCGCGGTGGCGGCTATTGGCCTGGCGGGCGGCGCAAGTCTGGATACAACCGTGATTCCCTTCCTGCTACGCGGGGTCAAGCTACTCGGCATTGATTCGGTGATGTGTCCGCTGGACAAGCGAACGACCGCCTGGCAGCGGCTCGCAAGCGAACTACCTGCAGCGGTACTGAACGATGCCATTGTCGAAGCCAGGCTGCAGGATCTGCCTGAGCTTGGCAAGTCCATCCTGGCCGGACAGGTGCGCGGACGAGTGGTCATCAATCCTCACTGACAGCACAACAGGGCCTCCTGAAATCAGCCTGTTCGACGATCACATCAGTTACAGGCTCGTTACTTAAAGCCGGCACAAAACAACCAACCGCGGCCACGCACCGCCGCGATATGGGTTCATTAACAAACCGCCATGATGCAAGGCGTGTTGTTGTGGGCGAGTGCAAAAAATTGTGTCTATTCTCTCCACGCTGTCTCATGACAGCGGTGCTGACGTTGCCTGCACGCCCATAACGTTTTTCTGTTCAGCAGGCCTTTTTTGCCTCGCGTTTCTCGCATGAGTTTCTGAGAGCAGGCAGGTGTGCGGTGGCTTATGCGACCCCTTCTATCGCAACATTTAATTGAGAACTTCGCTTTTTATGTTTGCAAGGATCTTCTGTCTTTTGGTACTCGCTGCTGGAACCGGATTGGCAACTGCCGACACGCAACAGCCCTCAGCTCCTGACAACGTTCAGGCCTCATCGCTGACCTCGACCTCGATCCGCGTCAGTTGGAATCAGCCCTGGGACGACATAGGCGTAGACGGCTACAACGTCTATCGAGACGGCAACTACCGCACCACGGTCTTTGCCACCAACTATGTGGACTACGGGGCTGAATCAGGGCGCAACCACAACTACAGCATTGTTGCTTTCGATGCAGCCCGAAACTTCTCGGTTCGCTCTGCGGAAACGTCGGCATCCACTGGCGGCGCCCCCCAAGCTGCGCCTCAGGGGGCAGCACCCACTGATGGCACCCCCGGTGTCCCCGGAGGATTGAGTGCCCAGGCACTGGGCGGCGGCAACGTGCAAGTGTCATGGAATGCTGGCAGCGGCAATGTAGCCGGATACAACATCTACCGTGACAACAGCTACCGCGGCACGGTCAGAGGCACGACTAGCTACACCGACGCTGGCGTAGACGCCAATCGCAACTACAGCTACCAGGTCGTCTCGTTCAGCTCCGACTCGCGCTTCTCTACCAAGTCAGCTGCACTGACTTTCAACGCGGGCGGTGGTGCACAGACTATTCGCAACGATGATCCATCTCCTGCCAGCGGCGGCAGCGTGCCGGCTGGCTACTCGCTGGTGTTCTCTGATGAATTCAACGGCGGCTCGATTGATTCAAACAAGTGGAACACCCGCTATCGCTGGGGGCCCAACTGGGTGATCAACAACGAGCAGCAATACTACGTCGACTCACTGGGCAACCCGGGCTTTGGTCACTCGCCGTTTGAGTTTGACGGTAACAACATGACGATCAATGCGATCCGCACACCAGGGCATCTGTGGGGCAGTGCCAATTCGCAACCCTGGCTGTCTGGCGCACTGACCACCTTCGGCAAGTTCAAGATGCGCTATGGCTATGTCGAGATGCGCGCCAGACTGCCCGCAGGTCAGGGCCTGTGGCCCGCCTTCTGGCTACTGCACCAACACGATCACGATCGTCGTCCCGAGATCGACGTAGTGGAGATGCTCGGCGGGAACCCGAACACGGTGTATCAGACCTATCACTACTACGACAACTGGACACTGCGCTCCACACCGTCTTTTGAAGTCAACAACACCAATTACGCCTCGGATTTTCACACCTATGGCATGAAGTGGGAGCCAGGCCGCATTGTCTGGTACGTGGATGGTCAGGAGACCAATCGCTTTGAAGACGGCAACGTTTCCTGGGAAGAGATGTACCTGTTGGTCAATCTCGCGGTCGGTGGCGCATGGGGTGGTAACGCCGATGGCAACACACCTTCACCGTCGCGATTCAGCATCGACTACATCCGCGCGTACCAGCGATAAGGCACTGATGCACGAGCCGGATCGGCGCCGCCCGGCGCTGATCCGCCAGATGGATCACAGTCACAATGTGACACTGCTGACAAGCAGGCTACGCTTGCGAAGGTAGACTGAAGCCCTCTTCGCGTACTTCACGCTCTGATGGGCCTACGTCATTCAATCGTCTCAGGATCAGGCTTGCGAGTTTGCTCGCAGGTCTGCTTACGGCCCCACTCACTGATCTGCGCACTGATCTGCGCATTGGCGTTGCTGAGCGCTTGCAGCAACGTCCCCCCAGAGATCACTCCGGGGCCTGCTCAGGTACCCCAGTCAGCCCTCGACACCCGCGTTGCCAGCTCGACTCCACGCTCGACTCCAGGCTCGACACTGAGCCTGGATCAATGGTTGCGGTCGGTGTTTGCGACCGCGCGCAAACTGGTCGAGTCCCACTCCGGCACCTCACTTGACGGCCTGTCACTGCATGTCGTCAGTGATGCAAGAATTGATGTCGAAGTACGCGAGGAAACCCGTAGTCTTGCCCTGGCCCAGTTCAACTCACCGAACTATGCCAACTATTTTGTTGAGCGAGTCATGCAAGCGCAGTCGGGCACCTACCTTGCACTCTACAGTGCCCGTCATAACGCGATCTTCACCAGTCGACGCTTGCTTGAGAGATTTGTGGCAGGCATTGATGACACGACCATCGCCCACGAGGCAGTGCTCGCCCTGTTGATCCACGAAGCGGTTCACGCCGCCGATGATCGACGCCACAATATCAATGCAGTCAGAACGCTTGATTTTCGGGCAGCGTTTGCACAATCGGCAGTATACGAAGGGCATGCTCAATGGCAAACACGTCAACTGTGTGCACTGGCCGCTTGCGTCGAAGGCCTGCAAAGATTGGATCGTTTCATGTTTGGAGATGCTCGCGCCAATCAGGCACTTCAACCCAGCACGGCCGTGAGCCGCAATGTCATCGAGTATGCCTACATCGAGGGTGAGCGCTTCATTGGCTCGCTCGCCACACGGCAGCGAGGCCCGCAATTACTCGAGCAGCTGCTGGGCGACCCGCCTGTAGATCCCATACAGATCCTCGACCCGGATAGCTGGCCAAACAACGCCAGGGAGCGACGTAATCACTCGCTTGTGGCAGCTCTTGCAGACCTGCAGCATCACTGGAATAGCACCGGCTTCAGACACGTGCAGACATCACCGCTCAAGGGAGTCAACTTGCGTGCAGATCCGGCACGACGTGCAGCAGCGGTTGACGGATTCACTCGGCTCCTGACAGCCATGGCAGCGGTAGAAATTCATGACACTCGGGATAAACACAAGCCCCCTGTCGAGGTAACTCTGCTTGAAGGCATCACCGCAGAGACAGCCAGTCTGTTTGCCCGCACCCTGCAGTCCAACAATGTGTCGCGCAGAGCCGTTTCTGCCGAAAGTGTTGACGAGGCAGGCGCAACGCGTCTGTTGCGCACGACCCGCACAATCAAACGCGGACGCGCTCATTCGCGCATTAATACACTTGTCGCCTTCAACGGACGCTACGTGTTGCAACTGGTCGCCGTTGATAGTGATTCCTCACTACTTGACGATTATGCAAGCAAGGCACTTGATAGCCTGACAAAGCCAGCAGGGTCACTCATCAAGAGCGCAGCTTCGACAAACCTCCGTTGACACTGAAGCGTGCCTTGAGAAAATCCATCTGATCTGCCAGTACATCTCGATTGGCCAGATAAAAGTACTCATGACGGTTGGGTGCAAATGGAATCGCCAGTAGCTCCATGCCAGCACGCTCAGGGGTGAGATCGCCCTTGCGGTTATTGCAACGACGACATGCAGTGACGCAGTTGGTCCAGCAGTCCTTGCCGCCACGTGATGTCGGCACGACATGATCGCGAGACAGGTCACGCACCGAATGCTGGACACCACAGTAAAGGCAGATTTGTTGGTCTCTTGCAAACAACAAACTGTTGCTCAGCGCGGGTGTGAATAAACCGTGGTTGACCTTGCCATCGCAGGCGATGATGCTGGGCAGGTCGAGCACCGAGCGACGCCCACGACGGTCATAACCACCGCGCACACGGTAGACGACTTCACCAAGACTCCACAGGATCTGATCCCGGGACAACAGCGTTACAGCTTCTTGCCAACTGAGCCACGCAGTGGGCGTACCCGCCTTGTTCAGGCGCAGGACCTTGACGTTCATGTCCGTACGGGTGTTGTTGATCCGCATACCTTTGTATATCACAGCTTGTACAAGCTTCTCTAATCCAGGCTCGAACTGGCTCGCTTCAACGCCCGATAAAGCCCCCGGATTGGCGCTGCCACAAGCGCGCGTAGAGGCCGCCCTGCGCTACCAGAACGCTGTGTTTGCCCGTTTCCACAATCCGGCCCTGGTCAAGTACCACCAGTCGATCGAGCGCTGCGATGGTTGACAGGCGGTGCGCCACTGCCAGAACCGTCTTGCCTGCCATCAACTGATCGAGCTGTTGCTGAATGGCTGATTCCACTTCGGAATCAAGCGCACTGGTTGCCTCGTCCAGCACAAGAATCGGCGCGTCCTTGAGGATCACACGAGCAATTGCAATCCGCTGACGTTGACCGCCAGACAGTTTCACACCCCGTTCACCGACATGGGCATCAAGGCCCTGTCGGCCTTGCGGATCGGTCAGGTTGCCGATGAAGTCGAGCGCCTCCGCCTGCGCAGCAGCCGCAAGCACTTGCTCATCGTTGGCTCCTCGGCGCCCATAACGGATGTTGTCACGTATAGACCGATGCAACAGCGAGGTGTCCTGCGTGACGACCGCTATCGACGCCCGCAGGCTCTCCTGAGTCACCTTGCGAATATCTTGCCCGTCGATCTCGATGACACCCTCATCGACATCATGAAAGCGCATCAGAAGGTTGATCAAGGTCGATTTGCCGGCACCTGATCGACCCACCAGACCGATCTTCTCTCCAGGTTTGATATCCAGAGTACATCCATCGATGACCGGTAGCTCCTGCCTGCCACCCGTCGCGGCTGACTGTCGATACCCAAAGAAGACGCCACGAAACTCAACGCGGCCCGCCGGCACTGCAAGCGGGGCAGCATCGTCCCTGTCAATGACATCGAGTGGCTGGGATATCGTCTCGACCCCGTTCTGTACCGTGCCAATATTTTCAAACAAGGACGTGATTGTTCTCAAGATCCACCCTGACATCTGGTTCAGGCGTATCACCAGTCCATTGGCTACAGCGATTTCACCGACGCTTATCGTGCCGGCTGTCCACAGATGGATCGATAGCCAGGCGGTTGCGAGCACCAACAAGGTATTGATCACAGTCAGAGTGATCGTCATGTTCAGTATCGAATGCATCAGAGCCCGAAACGCATCGGTATGGCGACGAATGCCGGTGGCCGCAAACTCTTCTTCGAGAGCCGCGTGCGCGAACAGCTTTACCGACTGTATGTTGGTGTAGCTGTCCACAATCCGACCGGTCAGGCCGCTGTTGGCTTCAGACAGGGTGGCTGAGCGAGCACGAACCGGGGGGACCTGTGTCATCACGACAGCGACATAGGCCAAGGACCAGACAAACACCGGCCACAAGAGTGCTGGCGCCATGCCGCTGAACATGACCACGATGCCGATCACATAAATCAGCAACAGCGACGCGCCATCGAGCACATTGATTATCGACTCACGCAGGGCATGACCGGTTGAAAGCACTTTTTGGGAGATCCGGCCAGCAAAGTCATTCTGGAAGAATGACAAGCTCTGGCGCAGGACGTAGCGGTGGTTCTGCCAGCGCGTGGCATTGGCAAGTCCTGGTGCTATCGCCAGATTGATAATCGCTCGAGAACCGAGCATCGCAGCAGGCCTTACAAGACCAACCACGAGAATCATGATGACAAGCTCGCCGGCGTACTCGGAGATAAAGGCGTCTCGCCCCACCTCAGCTGGATAGGCCGCCATCCAGTCCAACAGGCGGCCAAGGTAGACATAGAGATACAGCTCCGAGATAGCTGCAATCGCACCGAGTGCCAGAGCTGCAACCAGGACACCTGACACCGGTTTCAGGAAGTAACCGAAGAAGGCGGCCGTGCGCCGAGGCGGCCGCTCAGCTGTCCAGTACGACGCCAGCGGGTCTATCAGGCGCTCAAAAAAGGCATACACAGCACGCACTTCCGGTTGGTGTTACAGGTTAGCCTTATCTGCCCCATCGCGCATTGCGATGTAGTTCACCCTGTGCAACAGATACTGGCGTCCAGTTTGGGCGACAATCCGACGTATCATAGGGATTCACCAACCTTGCGGGAGCAACGCCCAGCGCATGGACAAGTACACCGAAATGCTCGTGTTTTCGAAAGCAGCCGACCTCGGCAGCTTCTCGGCAGCAGCGCGTGAACTGGATCTAACCCCCTCAGCTGTCAGTAAGTTGATCACGCGGCTTGAGGATCGTCTGGGCGCGCGATTGTTTCAGCGTACAACGCGCAAGCTCAGCCTGACGGCAGAGGGCAATGCCTTCAACGATCGTTGCGGCTCGATTCTGGACGAGATCCGACAGGCTGAAGATGCCGTGATGGCCCTGCACGATCGTGTCAGTGGCACGCTGCGCATCACCACGATCTCTGCCTTTGCACGGATTCACATGGTCAAGCTCATGCCTGAATTCATGGCGCTCTATCCAGAGTTGCGGGTGGAGCTGGAACTCAGTGAACGCCAGGTCGACCTGGTCGGTGAAGGCGTTGATGCCGCCCTTGTCTTGTCCGACGGGCTGACTGACGAGTCTCTGGTCGCGCGTCGTCTGGCGGTGAATCAACGCGTCATCTGCGCATCGCCCGAATACCTGAAAAAGCACGGTACACCGACGACACCGGATGATCTGCTATCCCATAATTGCCTGACACACTCATCGATCAGCCACTTCAACGATTGGGAGTTCAACACTCCCGATGGTGTACGGGCGCAGCGCGTCAAGGGCAACTTCCACACGAACAGCGCGTCAGCCTTGCACGAGGCTGTCAAGGCCGGATTGGGTATTGCAAGACTGGCTACCTATGTGGTGCAGCCGTCGCTGGCTCAAGGTCTGGTAAAACCGATTCTGGTGGATCACGCCCATGACAGTTCCAGCATCCAGTTGGTTTACCCGCACAGACGCCACTTGAGCAACAAGGTTCGGGCATTTACGGACTTCATGGTCGAAAAGTTCACACCCAATGCCCCCTGGGAGCGCGAGCCTGTAGTCTCGGAGAACTAGACCGCCCAATGCGGGCCGCCCGGCCCAGGTGACCTCTCAGTACGATGCTTGCGGCGGAATCGGGACAGATTGCATGGCCATGTCGCGCGCAAGTTCGCGCTCGAGCGCATGCAACTGGATGATCAAGCGATCAGTGCGCACGTCCATCTCGGACATGGCGCGGTCAAGAGAATCGTCCAACACCCCATCCATGACCAACCTGAGACAGGATTGGACCGCCTCGTGCAACTGAAGATACGGCCCCTCTATTGATCGAAATACAGGCCGGGCGGCCAGAGCCTGGCCCGCACCGTAGTACCAGAGACCAACGCGCGATTCACGCACGCTATCAGCGATGCCAGGATTACGTACTGACGGGAGACTGGTGCCCGGCCCCAACCGTGCGCATACCACCGCATCGATAACCGATTTGCGTTGGTGAATGAGGTTGAACACGCTCTGGTGCACACGCCCAATTTGCGATCCGGCAAAATCACGTGGTGAGCGGAGGAAGTCGATGAAACAGTCCAATGGCATCGGCTTGCCGATGAAATAGCCCTGCGCCTGCTCACAGCCGGCCGCGATCAGAAAATTATAGGCGCCGTCGGACTCCACGCCTTCGGCGATAGATGTCATTCGCAACTCACGCGCCATGGATATCGCGGCGCGTACCGTATCCAGATTCTGACGAGAGGTGCCCATGCGCCGAACCACTCCCTGATCGAGCTTCAAGGACGAAAACGGCAGCTGACTCAAGCGATCAATCGACGACCAACCGGTGCCGAAGTCGTCCATCAGCACATGAATGCCCAGATCACGCAGGCGCTCCAGATCATCACGCACGCGCTCGACATTGCGCATCGCCGCAGCTTCGGTAATCTCGATTTCCAGCTCATCTGCCTCCAGCGTGCCGTCTTCGAGTAGATTCCCGATTCGTTGACTGATGGTCTGCGAGGCCAGGTCGTCAGGGGCCACATTCATGGAGATCGACAGCCCTGCATGACGCCCGCGCAAGGTTCGACACGCGGCAACAGCCTGGTCCAGCAAACCGATGGTGATGTCATGCAGCATGCCGCTGCGCACCGCCAGTGGCAAAAACTCATCCGGCCCCAGCACGCCATGCTCAGCCCCTTCCCAACGCACCAGTGCTTCAGCACCGACAATACGCCCGCTGAGCAGACACACCTTCGGCTGGTAGTGCAGCTTGAGCTCACCGTTTTCAAAGGCGCGCTGCAAGGAACGCAGGGTCGGTGCGCTCACGGGAGAGGAGTCGACAACTGGCTCACCCCAAGCTCAGCGGCCCAATGCCTTGAGGTAGCGTGATTCCAGTGAGTCACTGACAGCTGCTCGCGCAGGAGGCATGGATAACCAATCGCGCTCCAGCGCCTCGAGAGCCTTGCGCGTATCAGTGACGCCCGCGGAGGTCATACCCTCCTGTAAATGCTCGAGCTGATAGCGCATGCGCCTGGCAGAATCCTCGGCGGGGGTATCGATTCCAGCGGCTACTTCCATGCGTATCAACACATCACGTCGAGCTTCTTCGTTGGCGTCCCAGTCTGGTTGAGTACCGCTGTCAAGATGCACGATCGCAGCATCCCGCCGCTCGACCAGGCGCGCCGCAAGTTCCCGAGGTGCGCTCACATCCGAGGCGTTATCCCAGGCATCACGCACCTCGTCAGCCAAGGTCAGGCTGTTCTCGCCGGAGGCCTCTGGCGACTCGAGCGTTCTCTCCAGTCTCTGGCACAACTCGACCAGCCGCCTGGCCTCATCGTGGCTTGCTGCCTGACGCCGCTTGGCCCCAGCATCACGTTGCCGTGAAACCGCATCCATGGCCTCCCGGAAAGCGCGAGTCAGGCCTTTTTGATCACGCTCCGGAAACGCTGGCAAGGCATCAAACTCAGTTGCAAGAGTTTGTACAGCTGACTCATCAAGAGGCAGACGCTTGGCCAGCTTACGCAACTCATCAACGATCTCACGCCCGCGAAAGACATGGGCGAGCGCCGAGCGATTTTCGGCCTTGGCTGCATCACGACGGCTACCAAAGACCTTCTTGGCATGTCCATTAAAGGCTTCCCACAGCAGCTGATCCTGCTTGCGACGGGTGATTCCGACGAGCTTCCAGGCGCTCTGCAGGCTCTTGGCCTGATTGGCAGAGTGTTGGGTAACCTCCCCTTCTGCCAAGGCTGCCATCTTGTCGACCAGCTCCTGACGAGCCGCCTCGTTACGCGAGTACTCCTCGAGGAGCAAGGCCTCGGCAGGCTTCAGTGCTGCTGTGAATCGAGCCTCCAGCGCCTTGTCGGGTTTGCGATCTCGCACGCGAGTACGTGACCAGGCCTGACGCGCGCGAGACACCGTCGCCTGCAAGGCGCGATAGTCCGGCTCCCCACCGTCCTGCGGGGCGAGCGGCGCCGCTTCAAGCGTCTCGACCACCGCCAGTCGCTCGGCTTTCTTGGCTTCTCGATCCTTGGCTCGAGCCTCAAACTCCGCCTTGCACGGCTCATAGGCAGCATCAGATGCCTGCTTGAATCGCGGCCACAGCTCACTCGAAGCGCGACTGGAACCGAGCGACTTCCATTCGGCTTGCAGTTCTCGCACAACCTTGGCGCGCGCATCGGGGTCGAGTTCGGCAGCCACCAGAGCTTCCATGCGCGCGATGACCTCCTCGAGCTTGGGTCGACCGGCAAAGTCCTGCCAGTCAGCCATTTCAGCGAGCTGGCGTCGCGCGCGTTCAAGTCGATCGTTGACCTGTCGCTTCTCGGCCGCGTCCATCTGCCCGATCTTTTTCTCGACCCGGCGGAACAGGCTGTTGGCTGGCGCCCACTTACCTTCCTTGACCAGGGTGGCCAGCATGCTGAACTGACGCTGTGTCGCGCGCAGTCGATCAGACGATTCCTGATTGGCTTGTGCCAGCCGGGCGTCCAACTCGTCGCGGTGCGCCTGCAAACTCATCACCCACGGCACTTGTTCACCCTCCACCCCCGGCAGTACCTGCGGCAGGTCCAGCAGTGCATCGATCCGCTTGAGTCGCTGCTGGACAGCGGCAGGGCGTGAACCTGCCACCGGGAACGGCGGATCAAAGAGAACCGCAACCGCTGCCGCATGTGCCTGCAGGGCCGGAACAGCGGTGTCTGCAGGCGCTTGGGCGTCATCCGATGCCTGTGCCTGCGCAAGGGCTGCGTTCAATTGCTCAGGAGCGACGCCCTCGAAACGGGCTACCCATGCAAGAGCATGCTCATCGAGCGACGTCGTTGGCGCCACAGGTGTAGCTGCTTCAGTGTTTGAGTCCGGGCTGGCCTGTTCATCCAGGACTTCATCCGGGACCTGATGCGCTTGATCCGATCCAGAGCCCGTCACATCCCGTGTACGCTCGGCTCGCTCAGCGAGCACCTGATCCACCTTGGCCAATGCCTCGTCAAAGCGGCTGACGTCCGACTCTCGAACCGATGCGTCCAGAGACTGCCAACGATCAAACAGGGCCTGCCGCTTGCCGGCATGTTGCGGAGACCAGACTGACCCTGCCAGTTGCTCCATGCCTTCGACTGCACTGGTTGCAGCATCTCGCGCATCTCGCTCGGCAGACTCCAGTGCATTGAAAGCTTCAAGACGTTGCTGCAATACACGGTGTACGACCTTGTCGCGCCCGCGCATGAGCTGCGAAGCCTGGCGCAAGGCGGCAGGTGTCCACAGACGCTCGGCCGCAACGCGCCTGGCATCGTGGACGCGCGCACCTTCGAGTACGCGCAGCAACTCCTCTTCACTGTCAATCTGCTCAAAAGCCTTGCCACGAACCTCGGCCCCTTCAGCGCGGGCTGCCACCAGAGCGGCAAAACGCCCGCTGTCCTGGTTCAGGCAGCTCAGGGCGACGGAGTCCTCGACAGCACCGGCATCAAAGCGTTCGGCAAGCCGCACCGTAATGGCATCGAGTAGCTCGGCATCTTCGGCGCGCTCTTGCAGCAGTGCGCACAGCCTGTGAGCGTCTTCCAGACGCCCCACTGCGGCTCTTCTGACCTCGCTCGCAGAATCCTCCCGAGCAAGCGTATCGAGTTGATCCTCGAAGGCCGGGTCTTGTGCATCAAGTTTATGGACATAGGCAAGCCGAACAGCTGGATCGGCATGCGTATGGTCGGAGGACTTCAGGAAATTCTTCACGCAGTATTCGGCGTCACTAGCCGCGCCGCAGACGCGGCTCCACAGTATAACAACGACATCGCTGCGAGCAGCGTCACATTCTGATGGATTTCACGCACGACACGTTGCGTGGTCGTGTTCAAGCCGGCAACGGATACGCTCGGATGGCACCGGCCTGAGTGCGGTTTCCGAGATCTCGGTCACCAAATCGGCACTGCAGGTGGTGCGCGGACTGTTCTGACGATGCACGCCCGAGCACTGCGGCCGATACCGAGAACATACCGGATGGGCCGATGTCCAACCGCAGAAATCCCCTTCGAGCTTGAAACAGGATGCCCGTTAGCGTGACGAGTGAAGCAGGCGACGGTACCCGTCATCCTCAGGACAAGATCGCCGGGGCGATTGGCGACCCAGGCGCGGTGCTCAATCAGATCGAGCGCGTATTGATCGGCAAGGGCGAGACGGTGCGGCTTGCGCTGGCCTGCCTGCTGGCTCGTGGGCATCTGCTGATCGAGGACGTGCCGGGCGTCGGCAAGACCACATTGGCTCGGGCGCTCGGGGTGACCTTGGGCATGGACTGGACCCGCGTCCAGTTCACCAACGATCTACTGCCTGCCGACCTGGTGGGTGTGTCCATCTTTGATCGCGACACGACCCGCTTTCAATTCAAGCCAGGTCCGGTATTCACCTCCATTCTGCTCGCTGACGAAATCAATCGAGCACCCCCAAAAGCGCAAAGCGCCCTGCTCGAAGCGATGGAAGAGCGGCAGGTGTCTCTGGATGGCCAGACGCATGCACTACCGGATGACTTCTTTGTCGTCGCGACACAGAATCCGGCAGAGCAACTCGGCGCCTTCCCACTGCCCGAGTCGCAGCTGGATCGCTTTCTGGTTGGCGTCTCTATCGGCCTACCGGATGCGGCTACCGAGAGGTTGTTGCTGGAGCACGGCGATCGACGCGCCAGCGTCGAGACACTGCAAGCGGCCGCAAACCCTGCACAGCTCAGGCAGTGGGCACGCGATACAGAAAGCGTTCATGTCGACACCAAGCTCATCGACTACGTACAGTCCTTGTTGCAGGCGACCCGCGAGGATGGACATTTTGGTCACGGTCTCTCACCACGCGCTGGCATTGCCTTGATTCGCTTGTGCCGCGCCTGGGCGTGGTTGCACTCGCGCGACCACGTCTTGCCAGAAGATGTTCAGGCCGTGTTCCCGGCTGTAGCCGGTCATCGCTTGACGGGCAAGGTCGCCACCGGCCGGATTGCCGCCGAAGAACTGCTGAGCCGTGTTGATTGCCCCTAAGCTGCATCAGCGGCTGTTTCGTAGTCGACCAGACGATCCGCTGCCGCTGACGATAGAGCATCAGCGCATCTATATTTTGCCCACGGCACGCGGGTGCGCGTTTCTCGGTGCGCTGCTACTGATGTTGGTCGCGTCGGTCAACTACGCATTAAGCCTCGGATATGCACTGTGCTTTCTGCTTACCGGACTGTTCGCTGCGTGCTTGTTGCATACCTACCGCAATATGGCAGGGGTTCGTGTTGTGTCAATCAACGCAAAGCCCAACTTCGTTGGCAGCGATGTCGTTTTTGACATCACGCTCGATGAGTCACGGGGCAGCGATCGCCACGCCATCAACATCCAGCGCAGCGGCGTCACGCAAGACAAGGCCTCAAGCACTGTGATCAAGATCAACGGCGATACGGCGTCCAGTACTTCGTTGGTCGTCACCTCGAAGGAGCGAGGAAAACTACCGCTCGGCAGGCTGACGGTCGCAAGCTGCTGGCCTCTGGGGCTATGGCGAAGCTGGAGCTACTTGCACCACCGCGTATCGGCCATCGTGTGGCCCGAACCCGAGGCTGATGCACCGCCACTACCCACTGCACCTTCCAGCTCAGGTACAGGATCACAGCAGCGCAACCATGAGGGCGATGTAGCAGGCGTGCGGGAGTGGCAGGCTGGAGACGCTCCCTCGCGAATCGCCTGGAAGCGCGCAGCACGCGGCGGCGAGCTGCAAGTGCTACTGGTCGAAGCTGCCACGCAACCAGCGATTGCAACTCTTGATCTGACGCAAACGCGGCTGGGTTCACTGGAGGCGCAACTGTCGCGACTGACCGCCTGGGTACTGCAAGCGGAGCACCAGAATGCCAACTACCACCTGCACTTGCCAGACACAACGCTTGGTGACAACGGCGGCCCTGCCCAGCGGCAGCGATGTCTCGATGCACTCGCTTTGCACGGACTGTCCCCCTTGTGAGCGCACGGCCATCAGCCGCACAGTCTCGCAAGCGCCCGACACTTGCCTTGCTGCGCCTACGGCCGTCAACCTCGGGCGTTGATACAAAAATTCTTGCAGCACTTGCGATCTTGTTACTGCTGACACAGCTTCCGCATGTGCTGCATCTACCCATCTGGATAACTGTAACAGGAGTTGCATTAGTTGCTGCGCGCCTGCTTGCCAGTCAGCGTCCTGAGCTGACCTGGCTCGACCTCATCCTGTCCTCGGTGGTGCTGACCAGCTTTGCTGTGGTCGTGGCGATTCTGATACGGCTGCACTTTGGCTACTTTGTGGGACGAGATCCGGCGGTCGCTTTTCTGTTTGTGCTCGTTGCTGCGAAGTTTGCAGAACTCAGGCGTGGCAGTGATGCCACAGTGCTCATGTGTCTTGCAAGCTTTCTACTACTGACACAGTATTTCTACTCCCAGACCCTACTGGCAGCCCTGGTTACCGTGCCTGCGGTATTTGCACTCGGACACGCGCTCGCTGTGATACGAGATCCAGACAATGCGGCACCTCTCAAAAGCAATATCAAACTGGTTGCAGTGATGTTGTTGCAGGGCGCACCACTCGCCATCTTGCTTTTTTTCGTGTTTCCACGGCTCTCAGGTCCGCTCTGGTCATTACCGGAAGATGGCATGGCACAAAGTGGCTTGTCAGACTCCATGCGCCCCGGAAGCATTGGAGAACTTTCACAATCCAGTGCAGTGGCCTTTCGTGTCGAGTTCGATAGCGAGGTGCCACCTTACAGACAACGCTATTGGCGCGGCCCTGTGTTTGAACAGTTTGACGGCTATCGCTGGAGCCCGAGCCACACGGCAAGGCCTGTCAAAACGCAACCCTCCGATAGCAACACGGACGTCATTGACTACACCGTGATGCTGCAGCCGCATAAACAACAGTGGATGTTTGCCCTCGAGACACCCACACGCCTGCCAACCGGGTCAGACGCGCCGGACGCATCGCGTAGACCCCTGGCACTCTTGCTGAGCGACGGTCAGTTGATTGCCGACGACCCCATCAACCAGGTAACGCGATATCGCCAGAGCTCAAGCTTGAGTGACAGCCAGCCAGCCCCGCGAGGTCCCGGTACGCACACGCTGCAACTACCGTCCAACAATGCGCAGGCCATAGCCTTCGGCAAGCAACTCGCGCTGCAACACAGTACGCCGCATGCGATTGCCAGCGCTCTGATGCAAGGCTTCTCCAAGGCGCCGTTTCGATACACATTGAGACCAGCGCTACTCGGCAATGCGCCAGTGGATGAATTTCTTTTCGATACGCGCGAGGGCTTTTGCGAGCACTATGCGTCAGCCTTTGCGGTGGTCATGCGAGCCGCTGGAATACCCGCAAGAATCGTCACAGGCTATCTCGGCGGAGAGATGAATGGCGACTACATGATCGTCAGACAATCGGACGCGCACGCCTGGGCTGAGCTGTGGATCGATGGTGTATGGAAGCGCTACGATCCCACGGCAGCTATCGCCCCGTCACGGGTGGAAAACGGTATCGGTACAGCGCTCGGCGTCGACGAACCTGTCCCGGCACTGGCACGTCTGGGTGGGGGCTGGGTCACCATGATGCAACTGCGCTGGGACGGTATGAATCACGCCTGGCAGCGTCTGGTGGTGGACTTTGATAACGATAGTCAGGCAGAGCTCTGGGACAGACTCGGCCTGCGTACACCCGAACCCTGGCAGATTACCGCGGTTGTGCTGACCGCCAGCGCACTCTGGATGAGCTTGTTATTGGGTCTACCTGGCATCAAACGCTTGCACAGGTTCAGAGCTGAACGCGAGCTGCCACCCGCAGAGCGCGCCTGGCGCCAACTAGAGCGCTTGCTGGCCCGCAAGGGTCTGGCCCGCGTGACCGGAGAGACCCCAAGCGATTGGCTAGCTCGCATTTCAGCCAGACGCCCTGATCTTGCACCTACCTTGCGGCGACTGAGCGAGGCATTCAATCGTCAACGATTTGCACGCTGCGACAACACCAGCGGGGCTCTGGCGTTGGCACACGACTTCTCAACCCTTCGCCGGCTATTGCGCAAACCGCACCACCCCACCTCAGCCAAGAGGGCCAAGCAACGCGCCACCAGCTGAAACCACTCGACGCCGGCCAACGAGGTCGGTATCGTTTTCTCATGCCTGACGCATCCCGCCCTGACGTACCCAGCCCGGACTTGCCTGGGTCCGATGCAGCATCGCTGCCTGCGCCGCAAGAGCCGGGGTCCAGTCCGCAGTACTGGATGGTGTTTGCCTCCCCCATAGGCGAGCTGCTTCTCATTGGCAACGAGCGCGGTCTGTCGCGCATACAGTTTCCCGGCTCCAGAACTCGCCGAAAACCTGCCGACACCTGGGTACAGGACAAGACGGTATTCAAGGCAGCCAGCGATCAACTTGCCGCCTGGTTTGCCGGAGAGCTACGTGTATTCGATCTCACACTGGACGCCCACGGCACAGACTTTCAGTGCGCTGTCTGGAACGCCCTGCGCCACATTCCCTTTGGTGAGACCGTCAGCTACGCAGAGCTCGCCCTGCGCATAGGCAAACCGTCTGCGAGCCGTGCCGTGGGCGCCGCCAATGGTGCCAATCCACTTCCCATTGTGGTGCCCTGCCACCGTGTCATCGGAGCTGATGGTTCCTTGACAGGATTTGCCGGCGGCGTGGAGACCAAACGCTGGCTGCTGGCACATGAGGCAAGCGTCGCCGGACCAACCGGTAGACAGCAGCCCATGGCCAGTGATCAACTATCCCTGTTCTGACTCCTCACGCCCCGCTCAAACACGAATGAATGTGCTCACGGGTTTTGTCATTTTGCTTGCACTGCAGTTGTGTGGCGAGATCCTCGCTCGCATGCTTGCCCTGCCGGTACCCGGGCCGGTTGTTGGCCTGCTGCTCCTGCTGGTCGGGCTTGCAGTAATCCCTGCGCTATCCACCCGGGTAGAGCAAGCCGCTCAGGCATTGCTCTCGCACTTGTCGCTTTTGTTTATCCCAGCCGGCGTTGGCGTCGTGGTGCACCTTGGCAGACTGGAAGGTGCTGTTTTTGGAGTGGTTGTCACGCTGGGGTCAAGCACGCTACTTGGCCTGACAGCTACTGCACTGAGCCTGCAATATCTGATGCGAGGCCGCACAACCCGCAACTCGCCGGATCAACGCCCATGAGCGAGCTACCGCTTGATGCATTGTGGGTGTATTTATCCGGCTCTCCGCTGTTCGCATTGACCGCAACCCTTGCCTGCTATCTGCAGGCCACCTGGTTGTTTGAACGCACCGGTCAATGGGCGCTGCTCAATCCTGTGCTCGTCTCGGTACTGGTGCTGGCGTTCGGGCTACAGCTCAGCGGTGTGCCCTATGCAAACTACTTCGAGGGTGCGCAGTTTGTGCACTTCCTGCTAGGACCAGCAACAGTTGCCTTGGCTTTTCCACTGTATCGAGAGCTTCGCACCTTGGGCCGCCATGCTGTTCCCATTGCTCTTGCCATGCTTGTCGGGCTGGTTACAACCTTTGGTAGCACCTTGTTGATTGCTCAGGCGACCGGTCTTGACGACTTGATGCGGCTTTCCATCGCGCCCAAATCCGTGACCGCACCGGTGGCGATGGGTATTGCCGAACGTATTGGCGGGCTGCCAAGCCTTACCGCCGTATTCGCAATTCTGACCGGGGTATTCGGCGCTGTGATCGCCATGCCTGTTCTGCGCTTGATACGCGTGCACGACGATGCAGCACGTGGCCTTGCCATCGGTTTGGTGTCGCATGGTATCGGCACCGCACGCGCATTTCGTATCAGCGAAAGAGCTGGTGCCTATGCAGGACTTGCCATGGCACTTACGGCAACACTATCAGCCATCACCCTACCGTATCTGTTGAGCGCCCTCGGTATCTGAATCGCGTATCAGGTATCTACATCAACAATGGACACGCGCTCCTCGCTCTTTTTGATCGTCCAGGCAAAGCCCAGTGCAAAACCCGTCGTACTACGATCCTCAAACAAGGGGCTGTCTTGGTTTGCAGCACCCTGGTAGAGCCCTTGTTGGATGCCTGCAAACACACGTAGATCAGGAGAGGGTATGAATGCGCCACCGATGAATATCGTGGTACCCAGATACCCGCCGCTTGCCTCGAAGGCCGGGCGGTTTGCAGTGGCAAAACGTGGTTCAACCTCGTAGAAATAGTCTTGCAGCCCCTCACTTGCCCAAGTGGATGACATGCGCGCCAGGCTATCAAAGCGGCTGCCCAATACGCGACGTCGTATCGCGCTGATGGCCAGCTCACCCACTACTCCGCGGCCATCAACACGGCCAAAGTCAGTCGACACGACACCGCGTACCGCCCCTGTGATGCTGAACTGAAAACGGCCGCCATCAGCAGTCGCCCGATTAGCCAGAATAAATTGAGCGCGCGGTCCCGCCTGAAATAGAAAATCAAGATCAGGCATACCGGCGCGTACACCGTCAGAGTCACTACTGCTCGCGATGCCGCCACCAAACGATACATCAATCCGGAAACTGGGCTGCTCTATAGCGACGGCCCGCAAGCCACTACCACCGACACGCACAACCGAACTGCGGTAAATCGCAAACGGCAAGGCTATGCCACGTTGGTTGGGATCCGATGAGGCAGGATAATCAAACCCTTCAAGATAACCACCCCCTACACCAATTTCCCAACGCGGCTTGTCTGTAAACCCTGCGCGCACAGGCGCACCCTCTGGATCTCTTGAGGCCGCTGCGCCCTCAGGCTCCACGGCCAGGGCAAGCTCGCACAGCATCAGACAGGCGACAGCAATCACAGCTCTTGAAGGCTTTGCGGGCCTCGTTGGCCTTGTCAAATGCGCGTACTTCACAGACGCTTGGTCGACAAACAGGGCGAGCATGATGGGCAAAGACGATGCGGAAGGCTCTGGACTGTACGACAGCGGGTCATCGACAAGCGATAAATTCGCAACATGCGCCTTGGCATCGCCACAGCCAGCTTCCCTATACTGCAGAGCTCTGCCATCTCGCAAGGCTGTCTCCAACCGATGTTCTACACCCACGGTGCACTGGATCGTGCAGATCACCTGCGCAGCGACACAGACGCCATCAGCCGCTTACGCAAGGCCGGTAGCACGCGCCTGGTTCCAGTCTGGCGCGGCACTCTTCTGGTCACCTCGCCGGCAACCGACTCATCGGGCCGCGGTGTGCCCACGGGTATTGCAAGCCTCGATAGCTCCCACGAGACGCCGGACGCCATCTTTCTTGGCCTGGTAAACGAGGTTGCGTGGTTTGCCTGGTCGGTATCCGAACTTGATGACGCGGCTCGCAGCGCACTTGCTGGTACGGCAAGTGACGCCTCCGGGTTACCTGTCGCCGCAGAGTTTGCGGATCTGCGCGTCAGTGGCCCGGGGCTACCTGCAAACGATGCGGCCCTGCTCGCGTTTGCACGCGGGCTGGTCTGGTGGCAGGAAATGACACTTTTTTGTTCACGCTGTGCCAGCCCTCTGACATCGCGCAATGCCGGCCATGTTCGTGAATGCGAAAATGCGCACTCACACTTTCCGCGCACTGATCCCGCTGTGATCATGCTGGTGACACGGCAAGCAGAGAAGGGCGGCGACGAGCAGGTGTTGCTTGGGCGCAATGCCAACTGGCCAGACGGCGTCTATTCGACGCTAGCAGGCTTTGTAGAGCCAGGCGAAAGTCTTGAACAGGCTGTCATGCGCGAGGTTTATGAGGAAGCGAGCATCCTTACAACAGATGTTCGCTACATCGCATCGCAACCCTGGCCCTTTCCCCGCTCGATCATGCTCGGCTTTGAAGCTCGCGCCACGAGCCGCGATATCCGCTGCGAACCTACGGAGCTTGCCGACGCTCAGTGGTTTACACGGACCGATCTGCACAACTTTGGGGTGTGGGGTGACAGTGGCGATGGCTTCAAGCTACCAAGGCCCGACTCGATTGCGCGATTTCTGATTGATCGCTGGATCAGGCGCGGCGATTGACAGGCTCAGTTGGCCGCGAGCCAGCGCTGAAAGTCGTCTGGCAACGGGGTTGTCGCGCCTTCAGTCAAGAGGCCGTATTTTTTGGCCGAGGTCTTGATCGCATCAATCCGGTCAGTATCCAGCGGGTGAGTGCTGGCAAATCGCTCGAACAGACCAGGACTGTCATCGGACGTCTCGTCTGAGCCTGCTGAACGCTGCGCAGCAATCGCCAGGAACAAATCAGCCGCGCCCTCAGTGTGCCCATACAGCCCCCCCACAGCCGCCACGGCGACTTCATCGGCCGCCACTTCCATACGTCTTGTGAACTGCATCCCTGTCACCATACCCGCGCGCGAAAGCACACCTGAGGCAGGCCCCGTGCCTGCATTGCCAGTGAGCCCTGCCAGCACCAGTGCAGTGGCAACACCACCACCCAGTGATGCTGCCGGGTCACGATGCAGGACGTGCGCGATTTCATGGGCCATGACCATTGCCAGCGCGTTTTCATGTGGCAAAACGCTGAGTAGACCGCGATAGAACATCAGGTTGCCGCCAAGTGTGGCAAAGGCGTTGAAGACATTCTCCTTGTCGTAGTGAATATCGACACTCATACCCTCCGGCATGTCGATGTACGGCAACAAGCGCAGGCCTAGCTCGTTGAGATAGCTCACCAACTCGGGAGGAGCATCGCGGCTCCCCAGCTCAATTCCCACGGCCTCTGTAACACGTGTTTCAACAGAAAAAGGCACTCGTTTGGCAATAAACCCGCCAAAAAATTGCATCAGGACGGCTAACAGCACAACCAGAATCAGCGCACTCAAGGCATAGATTGCAAACGTCTTGAGCGGGTGAGTTCTTGTGACATTGATGTCTTCGGCAGGCTGGCGATTTTCGTACTGGACCATGGGCCGCAATCAGGCTTGTGAGGTATCGTGTGTGCTACGCGATATGTCCGCTGCAGGGATCAGCGCCGTTCCGTAGGCAAGCACTTCAAGCGCCGGAACCCTTCCCGTCGCGATACGCGCGGTTTCGTACTTCACATTGAAGACATGACTTGCACCGATATCACGTGCCTCCTCTTTCAGTCTCAAGATGGCCTCGCGACGCGCTCTGTCAATCAGCGACTCAAACGGGGTGACCCGCCCACCAAAGAGGTTGATGAGCCCGGACAGGAAAGTCTTGAAGTAGTCGGAACCAATCACGACGCTGCCGCTCACCAGCTGTTGGGCATACGGCCTGTCCTCAGGTGGACGACGACTGGCAATCGCTGGCAAGCGGTTAAGCTCAAGTTCACGTCGTATGATGCTCTTGCGGTGGCGTCTTTCGATCAGGCTACCAAAGCCATAACCGAGCAACATCAGAGCAACAAAGATCAGCAGCTCTGCACTCAGGCCTATCATTCGTCAAGCAGCACAGCAGAGCCATAGACAAAGATCTCGGCAGCACCGGCGGCAATGCTCGACGTGCTGTAACGCACATTGATCACGGCGTTGGCACCCAGACTTCTCGCTTGCTCCAGCAAGCGCTCTGTTGCCTCCTCACGAGAATCATGCAGGAGCTCGGTGTAGCCCTTGAGCTCGCCACCAAAAATACTCTTGAGACTGGCCCCTATGTCGCGACCCACGTGCTTTGAGCGAACCGAGCTCCCCTGCACCAGGCCAAGATGACTCTTGATGGTCCGGTCCGGTAAAAACTCAAGGTTGGACAGCAACATACAGTGAGGCTCCAGTGTTCCCGCACAGCAGTGTAGCGCCGAAACGGGTAAGCAATCGCCACGATACGACATTGACTGCGGCTACACTGCGCGCATGCCGCCCCTGCCTCGAATGTGTATTGCCACAGCTCTTGCCCAGGAGTCACGACCTATACGGCGATACCTGCGCCTGCGCCGAGCCGATCATCCGTCACTCCCCTGCCCACTGTACGTGTCACAGGACGTCGTGCTGCTGGAAACAGGCCTCGGCAAGTTGCGCGCAGCAGCGATGCTCGCCGCAAGCCTGTGTGCCTACCCCTCGGTTCGCTCGGTACTCAATGTCGGTATTGCTGGCGGGACGGGTAAGCAAGGCTCGCTCTGGCTTGGCCACGCTGTGCTCGATCAAGGCAGTGGCCGCCGCTGGTATCCGGACTTGCCAGCACAACGCGAGCTACCGAATACCCGGCACACGCTGGTCGAGACAGTGGACGCTCCCTCCACTGACTATCGCCCGGACCGCATCTATGACATGGAAGCAGCAGGCCTCTGTGCAGCTGCGATACCCGTGCTGGGTACCGGCGGCATCTGCTGCCTGAAAGTGCTCTCCGATGGGCCGGAGGCCCCTGTCGAGCTGGTCAGAAGCAACGACGTCAGTGCCTTGCTCGAGCCACACTTGCCCACCATCAACAAGCTTGTCAGTCATTTGTCACAACGTAGTGAACCTGCCCATGCTCATCGAACAGCGGTAACGAGCGCTGCTGTGGCAATAACAGATGTGGTCCACCACAGCGAGAGTGAAAAACACTACCTGCACCGCCTGCTTGCCAGGCATCTTGCTTTGGCGGGCACTCTGCCTGCGGACACCGAGCTTGTGCGGTACGCCTCGGCTGACGTGATTGCAGCACAACTGCAACAGCGCGTTGAGGCTATCGCCATCCATTACAAGGCGAGCTGATGGACACGGTCTACTTCGAGGAATCCATCGCATCGCATCCACAGACCCTACGTTTGCTGGAACGTCAGTCGGCAGCCCGGCATGTTCCGATCAAGCGCTACACCGATGTATTCAATGCAGCGGGGCAGAACTTCAGGGAGCAAAAAGCCAGACCAGCACTGATCCTTGCCGAAAAACGTGGCAAACGCGTGTTACCCACACCGCCCGGCTACGGAATAGGGGGCGAGCACAACTACTACTTTGCTCACATGCTCAACTGCGTGTACGACTGTCGATACTGCTTTCTACAAGGCATGTACAGAAGCGCACACCACGTTGTCTTTGTGAACTTCGAGGATTTTTTTGAGGATATCCAGACAACAGCTGCAGCCAATGAACATCCCAGCTGGTTTTTCTCCGGTTATGACTGCGACTCACTGGCACTTGACCCTCTGACAGGATTTGTCGATGCCATGCTCGACCGTCTTGCCACCATGGACAAGGTCCGCCTGGAGCTCAGAACAAAGAGCGTTCAGATAAGACCTCTGTTGCGCCGAGCTGCCGACACACGGGTTGTCGTCGCTTTCAGCTTGTCACCCGAGGCCATTGTCAGCGCCGAGGAGCATGGCACACCCACGCTCAAGAGACGCCTTGACGCACTCAAGCGACTGCAAGCACACGGCTGGCCCATCGGTTTGCGCTTTGATCCGATCATTGCATCTGACGACGCACTTGCTTTGTATGCAGAGTTTTTTGATCAAGTCTTTGATGAACTCGATACCCTCGCGGTGCACTCTGCCACTCTCGGCAGCTTTCGCCTGCCGCGTGCCTTTCACAGCAAGTTGGTTCGCATGTACCCGGACTCACGACTGCTCGCAGCGCCAATGCAGCGCCACGGCGACATGATGAGTTATCCCGCGGAACGTGAACAGGGCCTGATGGAGTATTGTCGCTCACGAATTGCATCTGCAGTCACTGCAGAGCGATTGTTCGAGTGTGTGACTGACATCCCCGCACCCGCCTCAACGACTGCAGGCTCATGAGCACCTCGCGCACGGTATTACTGACCGGGGCCAGTCGCGGCATCGGCGCCGCTATTGCCACGCAACTCGTACAACGCGGTCATACGGTGATCGGGCTTGCTCGATGGCATCAAGCATCCGCCACAGCCTTGCCTGGCGTGCAGCGTGTACCGCTTGATTTATCCGACCTTGAACAAACCTCGCAGGTCGTATCCAGGCTGTGCAGACAACACGCCATCGACACGGTTGTGCTCAATGCCGGGACCGGTGACATAGCACCGCTTGAGAATATCTCGGTCAAAAAAATTGGTCCAAGCCTGCAACTGAACCTTGCCAGCCCGTTGGTCGTGGCACGAGAGTGCGTCGCGGACTTGCGCTCACGGGATCGCAGTGATCTGATATTCATCGGCTCTGAGAGCGCGCTCAATGGCGGGCGCCAAGGCAGCCTCTACAGCGCGGCCAAGTTTGGCCTGAGAGGTGCCGCGCAGGCATTGCGCCAGGAGCTGGCGGGTGCGAACGTGCATGTGGGCATTGTTCAACCCGGACTGACACGATCAAGCTTTTTTGACACGCTTGAATTCGAGCCCGGTCCCAACGAGGCCAATGCGCTGCATCCGGAAGACATAGCCCAGGCTGTCCTGACAATGATAGAAAGCGATGATCGAGCGATCATTGATGAGATCGTGATCAAACCTCGTCAGAATGTGATCGCCCGCAAGAACTGACACGGAGCAGCGGTTGCCGACATCGCACCCGGCACTTGAAGACTCGCTTCGCCGACTGCGACTCAATCACATTTACCAGTGAGACCCGCGTCACACGCGCCTGCTGAGATTACAATGACAGCTCAGCAAGATCGAGGGCAGCACTCTTCCAAAACGACAGAAACACCCCATCCGTACTGGAATTATGTGACACGTTTGTGACGATTGCGTGAAAAACTAAGTCTCATTCCGTAATTTCATTGCACAGCTTACCCGTTTCACGCACTGTATTCGGACTAGACCGCACACCTGCAGCGCCTGGTGATCCCCCCAGCGCCGCGGGCACGATGAACATCGGATGTCCGCCTGAACCTTGAAAACCATCGACCGCGCATCCTGGATTCTCCTGTTGGTAGCCGCAACGCTACTCATCGCACTGTGGGCGCTGTTCAACCGTCCGGGATACGCGCCGCCGTGGCCCGCCATGATCGAGGGGGTTTCGTTCTCGCCGTTTCGCCCCAATCAATCTCCGGAAGGCGCCTCTTATCCCAGCGAGGATCAGATAGCACGAGACCTCGATCTACTCAGCGACAAGGTTCGCTCGGTACGTACGTACTCAACCGAGGGCACCCTGGGTGCGGTACCCCGTCTTGCCCGTGAGCGCGGGCTTACCAGCACTGTAGGCGTCTGGATTTCCGACGATCTGGAGCGTAACGAGCGCGAAATCAATGACCTGATCAGACGCTTGCCCGAGTTTCAGGGTTCTGTCGATGCCATCATCGTCGGTAACGAGACCCTGCTGCGCAACGAGCTCGATGTCGAGGAGTTGACAGCCTATGTCAACGAGGTACGCCAGTTTGTTGCCCCCATACCCGTTACCGTGGCGGAGACCTGGAGCAACTGGATCAAGAACCCGTCGCTGGCAGAGCACGTTGATTTCATCACTGCACACGTGTTGCCCTACTGGGAAGGTGTGCCCGCGCATCAAGCTGACGAATACGTATTCGAGCGGCTTGAACAACTGGAGCAAACCTTTGCCGGCAAGCCTGTGATGCTGGGCGAGGTCGGCTGGCCCAGCGAGGGCAGAAAGCGAGGTGGCGCCGAGCC
Organism: uncultured Granulosicoccaceae bacterium; assembly: GCA_937922675.1. GTDB lineage: Bacteria > Pseudomonadota > Gammaproteobacteria > Granulosicoccales > Granulosicoccaceae > Granulosicoccus. Next base: position 44,217 of record CALAJN010000011.1, on the reverse strand, counting down.
CTCGCTGAAAAATCAGGCAACCTTCTTGCGCCAGTTTCTGAGGACCGCGGGCGAGCGTGAAACCGACTACTTCGTACTCGAAGCCTTTGACCAGATCTGGAAAACCAATGAAGGTGCGGTAGGGCGCTACTGGGGCATCTATAACGCACAACGCGAAGCAAAGTTTCCGTTTGCTGCACCGGTAACGGCGGTGCCCGAATGGCCAGCATTAGCCGGCTTGTCCATTGCAATCACCATATTGCTGCTAACGCTCCTGTTGCGCGATAGCGGCGGCTTGGTACATGGCGGACGTGGCTTTCTGGTGCTGGTCTCCTGCGCCTTGTCGAGCGCTGTGGTCTGGCTTGTTTATGACTACTCGCAAAAGTACCTCACCTGGGAGCAGGTGCTGGTTGGCATCGGTGTATTGATTGCTGCCTTGTGCATCTCGCTGGTACTGCTGACCGAGGCACACGAGTGGGCAGAGTCGATCTGGAACAAACGAAATCACCGGCCACGTGGACGGTTACGTTACTCCACACGACCGGGCGGCAAGGTGTCGATTCATGTGCCTGTCCATGACGAGCCCCCGGAGATGGTCATCGAGACTCTGGCAGCCTTGCGTGAGCTTGACTATCCCGACTACGAAGTCATCGTGATCGACAACAACACCAGGGACGCAGGCAAATGGCAACCGGTGCAGGACTGGTGTGCACGGCAGGGTGAGCGCTTTCGCTTCTGGCACGTTGATAACCTTAAAGGCTACAAGGCAGGTGCACTGAATCTGGCACTTGAGTACACAGCGCAAGACGTTGACTACGTCGCCGTTATCGACAGCGACTATGTGGTTGCTCCGAATTGGCTAGCCGAGTGCCTGCCGCTGTTTGAGGATCGACAAGTCGCGATCGTACAGGCACCTCAGGACTACCGAGACGCAGACGAGAGTCTGTTCAAGTCGATGATCTATTGTGAATACGCAGGCTTTTTCGGCATTGGCATGCTCAACCGCGATGCACGCAACGCGATCATCCAGCATGGCACCATGACGATCGTGCGTCGCACGGCGCTACAAGATGTTGACGGTTGGGCGACCTGGTGCATCACAGAGGACGCAGAGCTTGGATTGCGTATTCTCGCCGATGGCCACCGCGCTGTGTACGTACCTCAGTCCTACGGCCGCGGACTCATGCCAGATACCTTTCTTGACTACAAGAAGCAGCGATTTCGTTGGGCATACGGCTCAGCCTTGATACTGCGCCATCACATTCGCTACTTCCTGTCGTTGTCAAATTCGAAGCTCAACTCCGGTCAACGCTATCACTTTCTGGCCGGCTGGCTACCGTGGATGGCTGATGGCTTGAGTCTGCTGTTCAATTGCATTGCGCTCGCTTTTTCAGTGCTTCTGATTCTCTACCCGCATGACTTCACTCCTCCGGAAGTCATGCTCAGCTTGCTACCGATCAGCTTTTTCATCTTCAAGGTCAGCAAGATGTTAGTACTCTATCGCTGGCGCATGCGAGCCTCCGGGCTCCAGAGTATTGCAGCGGCAATCGCTGGTCTTGCGGTCTCGCATACGATTTCGCGAGCCATGCTGGCAGGCTTGCACAACACCTCCATCGGCTTTTTCAGAACGCCCAAGTGCGTAGCAAAACACGGGTGGCTACAAGCGCTCAACGATGCACGTGAAGAATGTCTACTAGCTTTCGCCTTGCTGTTGGCTGCATTCACCATTGCTCAACGCGATGATGCGTATCTCGCCGACACCCGACTCTGGGTGACCTTGCTCGTTGTACAAGCGATCCCGTATGTCTCCGCGGTCGTTTTGTCCCTGATCAGCTCGACCGGAAAAACCGCGCCACCTTCGGTGCTCGAAGGTCAGGACAAGAGCCTGTTGATCAATCAGATACCCGGTGTCGTAGAGAACGCCGCCTTGCGTCACTAGTAGCGGCACGATGAACTGGCTTTCATCCAACCGCAAGGTTCTGACCGACTTCGCGGTACTCACAGGCTTTGGCCTTGCGCTAGGGCTCACGTTGCGAGCGCTGTTGGCGCACGGCATGGATGTGCCTCTGGATGACGCGTATCGCTGGCGCGATCTGCTTGGCAATCTGATCGTGATCGGCGTGCTCTGGTTGCTGATCGGCCATCGCTGGAAGACGTTGGCTATTGCCTGCTTGATCATCACAGGATTTCAGGTCGCAAACGGGCTCAAGCTACTGACCCTTGGCGTACCGATCAGCCCGGATGACTTCATCAATATCGCAAATGTGATCCACCTGCTGGAGGGCTTCAAAAAGGTATTCGCCCTGGCAGTGCTGATCTTGCCGGCCCTGGCGCTTGCCTACGCGATACGTTGGAGACATCTCGGAACGTGGGTAACGCTGACGATTATCGGCGCCATAACCACTCTCATCATCAGTAACAGTTCTGCCACAGCCGTTCAGCTTGATGCCACCTTCGGCAACTCGGTGTGGAACCAACCCGAGAATTTTCGCAAGCGTGGGCTTGCTCTGCACGTATTGCAGGAATCCGTACGCACAGCAGCCAAAGTTGGCCAGACACCGGACAAGCAACGTGTTGCTGATGCTCTGGCGACTCTTCCACAGCGTCAATCACCCGCCATACCGGATCTTTCAGGCATCGCCCGGCGCAACGTACACATCATCGTGCTCGAGTCATTTTTTGATCCGTTGTCACTCGGTACTGACTGGGTGCCCGAAGATCCCGTGGACCCGGAATTCAGAAAGCTCTGGGCACAGACGGATAACTCGGTGGTTCTGTCGCCCGTCTTTGGTGGCTACACCGCCAACGCCGAGTTTGAAGCTCTGTGCGGGTTTCCGGTTACCGAGAACGCCGTGTTTTTTGAAGGCTGGATGCGACGTCCTGTGCCCTGTCTACCAAGACTGTTATCGGATGCAGGCTTCAACACGATCGCCTCTCACCCCAACGTGCCTGGCTTCTGGAATCGCACACACGCCTACCGCCTGGCTGGCTTCGATCAGTACTTGAGCAAACAGGACTTTGATATGTCCGACAGTGTCGGCGGCCTGCTGATGGATGGCAGCTATTTTTCTCAGGTCTTTGATCAAGTGACACCTGCTGATGCGCCAATACTCAACTACATGTTGACCTACTACGGTCATTTGCCCTACCCCGGCAGTGATCGCTACCCGAATCAAGTGGCACCAGGAAAGGAGGCGATGTTTCTTAACGGGTATCTCAACCACGTGTGGTACAAATCACGCGACTTGATGGCCCGGCTGGACGTTCTACGTACGCAGGATCCAGATTCCCTGATCGTGATATTTGGTGATCATCTGCCGTTTCTCGAGCCCAACTATGGCGTCTACAAGCAGGTGCTCGGCTTGCCAGAAAAGAGAGACGCGTTTACAGGCGATATGTTCGAGTTTTTGGTCACCACACCCCTGATCGTCATTGACGGGCAGCGCGGCCCCAGGCCTGTTGGAAAGCTACCGCTATACCGACTCCCCTCTCTGGTGCTCGATCTGCTTGGGGTGGAGCAGCAAGGCCTACTGAGCTGGACAGCCAATCAGAATGAGAAGCTGTACCGACCTGTTTACGGAATGCACTTTGAAACAACACAGCAGGCCGAACAGTCAGCCGTGGCCTGTCGGCCAGAAAACGCACCGCCAGAATGCCTTGCAGGGATGGATTGGCTTGAGAGCACACGCGTCCTGATAGCCGACATATTCTCTGGCGATCAACACGCCTTGGCACTGCCGAGTGCAGGCCAACAAGCGCGCATGGATAATTGATACACACTGCCTGCGCGCCATCGCGTCCGTACACCCCTGACCACAAGTCAGCCCGGAAGATCTACCTCGAAGCCGATCACTGTGCGACTGTCAAGACTGTTGGCCGATGCACTGTCAGCTGCGTCTATTTCGGAGTTCACACTGGCTTGAAACGCAAAGCTCAAGCTCACCTGGCCCGTGAGTTCCAGACCGAAGGTCAAGGAAAACTCGGTGAAATCATTGCTGCCACCAAAATCAGAATCAAGCTCAGCGCCAATGCGCGTGCGCTCTGACGTTTGTAGCGCAAGCTTGATCCCAAAGTAGCCAATGCCGCTGTCATCACGCGTACCACCGGTGGTCCTCAAACGCTTCTCCCCCAGTCCAATACCGGCTGCGAGGAAGTTCTTCTTGTCGCCCCACAAGCGATAACCGACACCGGCAATTTGCCTGAGCGAGAGGTCTACCCCTGTGGGTCGGTCCCTGTCAGCGTCAAGCAAGCCGAACAAGTACATTTTCTCGCCCGATAAGTACCAGCGAGGCTCAAACAAGAGGTATCGGCGATCGCGACTACGCCGGCTTACCTCATCGGTGATCACATCGCCATCTGCACCCACCACAGCATCACCATTGGCATCGGTTCGTGCCACGTCCAGAGAGGCGGTGCTGCGCAGATATCGGGTATCCAGCCGACCTTCAAAGCGGCCTTGGCGGTATTGCCCCGACAAGCGCGCAGAAAGGCTGGTCGTACTCGAGGCGCCTGTGGTCCTTTCACCAAACAAGCGGGCGCGACTCTGCCAGCCATCGTCCAGCACCTTTGGCACCTCAAAGGCGTGGGCCGAGGTAACAGGCGTCAATATCGCTACGGCTGCGGCCACAGCTGCAAATGCGCACAGCCGCACGCTTGGACGGGCCACGGGCCACAAGGCTGTCATGCTCAGGTGATGTCCGGTTATTGTCGGTCTGTTGTATCGCCTGCAGACTCAATCGTTGCTCTCTTCAGCGCGGCTTGAGCCCGACGCGTTATCAGTGTCACAACCAGAACTGTAGCCACCAAACCGACACCCAGCAACACCCAACGGACGACTCCTCCGGTAGCGACGCCCTCACCGCCCACACCACTGGTGGCCAAACCATGCCCCAGACTGCCGAGGTACACGTACACGGCGCTACTCGGCACAATGCCGATCGCGGTGGCCAAAGCGTAGGGCAGCAAACGAATACCCGTCACCGAGAGCAGGTAGTTCTGGATACCAAAGGGCAACAAAGGGCTCAATCTGAGCAACACCACGACCCGCCATCCACTGGTCTCAACCGCCTGTATGACCGCCTGCAGACGACGGTCCCTGGCCACAAGGCGCTGCACGTGATCACGCCCGAAAAACCGCCCGACCAGGGCAGCCACTACCGCAGCGATAGTGGCCGCAACAACAACCGAGACGAGCCCTGTCACGGGCCCCCACACCAGCCCCGCGCTGGCGGACAACACCGACGCAGGACCGAGCACCAACGTGATCACGGTGTAGGCCAGCGCAAATACGCCAAAGCCGAGAAAGCCGAGCCCCGCAACACGCTCCTGAAGAGAGTCAATGAACTCGGCAATCGGTAACGACGTCCATGCCCATGCCATCGCAATCACTATTGCAGCCAGAGCGAGGACAAGCAGCACAATCGGACGCCAGCCGCGCCACCCGCGCGGCCACAAACGATGACGAGGACGAGTCACGCAGGGCGTTCAACAAAAACAACGTCACCGGCTGTTACATACTCCCCACCGCCAAGCCGACCAAGAGGATCCAGTGCCTTGGCATCTACCTTGATCCGGCCCTTGGCATCCTCGGTCACGATTTCATCATCCAGCCACACATCAGACACACGCGCCAGAACCACACCCTGTGGACCGACGTCAATGGTCTGATCATGCCGACACGCGTAGGCCACGCGACACTGCTTCAGGCGCGGTAAGGAACTCCCTGGCATCGGCACAAGCTCGGTTGCAGCAGCCCCGAAAACCTTTTCAGCCTGCTCAAGCTCGGACACATCAGCTGCCAGCGATGCGCTGGTGGCAGTCATGAATTCCGCCTGTCCGCTGTGAGCAATATGCACCACACACTCCTCTCTCTCGCGGATGTTGCGGCGAGTGTCCTTTTCCCGCCCATCCACGTGCTTGCCAACCGAGAGCATGATGGTTGGGGGCGCACTGCACACTGCGCTGAAGTAGGAAAATGGCGCAAGGTTCAAACTATCGTCGGCATTGCGGGTCAATACCCACGCTATTGGCCGCGGTACGATGGTTTGCGTCATCATCGCGTAAACAGAGGCTGGGGCCAACTCGCCGAAATCGATATGCATGGTCTTCCTTACTTCGAATGAACTCGTGAATACAGAGCTAACCATACTGGAGGATGATCCGGATGACGCTGCCGGTGATGACAAAGCTGACGAGGGCTTGCATCACAACAGCGATATCCCCGAAGCGTCTTCCGGCCCTCTGCGCCAGGCCGCTGTGCTGGTACCGCTGATCTACCACAATGCCAACTGGCACATTCAGTTCATACGCCGAGCCGCCAACCAAGCGGATCGTCATAGTGGCCAGGTTGCCTTCCCCGGAGGCCGGCAGGAACCCGAAGACGCATCACCCGAGATCACAGCGCTACGTGAGGCAGAGGAAGAGATTGGACTGCCGAGCGCCTCGGTTCGTATCCTTGGGCGACTTGCAGACTACCGAACCATCAGCAACTACGCCGTTACACCGGTAGTTGGCATTGTCGACCAGACTTTTACGCCTGTGCTACAGGCCAGCGAAGTCGCCCGCGCATTTACCATTCCGCTCGACTGGTTGCGTCAGCGCAGCAACTTTACGCGACGCGCGCGTGCCAACATGGATCCCGCCAGTGCGCGCCGTCACCCGGTTATCGTCTACGAGGACTATGATGGCGAGGTTCTTTGGGGGGCTACAGCGCGCATGACGCTGAATTGTCTACGCGCCATCAACGATGGCGAGATCGTGCTGACAACACACTCTGCACACAGCGTCAGCAAGCACTAGCGGTTGTCGATAACCCGTACTTTCAGGAGAGTCGGTGTGGCATACCTCAAGGCGGTCCACTCTCACCGCTGTTGTCGAACACCATGCTCGACTCGCTTGGCAATGGAGTTGAAGAGGCCTGTGACGCAACCCAGTAGCAATACATCGAGGCTACTGCTCGTCACATAATACAACTCAGCCGCTTGCCTGATGCACTCCCTTGACCAGGCGCTCTAAACCTTCATCGAGTACGGCCCGGGGGCAGGCAAAATTCAAGCGCAGGTGGGCTGGCTCTCCAAATTGCTCGCCACTGTTCAACCCGATTCCGGCCGCCTCAAAATGCGCCTGCGTATCGTCGAGCTGCATGGCACTGGCATCGATCCATGCAAGATAAGTGGCCTCGAGCGGCTGTAAGGCAAGCTCTGGTAAATCAGCCAACACCGCGTCGATACGCTCGAGATTGCCGCGCAGGTAGTCGAGCAGTGCCAGGCGCCAGGGATTGCCGTCGCGATAGGCCGCCTCGGTTGCAGTGTAGGCGAGTGGTGGCACCATCGGGACAATGGACTGTGCACTCTTGCAAAACCGCTGCCGTAATGAAGCATCGGGAATAACGGCAAAGGAGCAATTCAAGCCAGCGATATTCCATGTCTTGCTTGCACTCATCAGGGTGATGGTGCGGTGGGACAACTCGGGAACGGCGGCTGCAGTTGGCCGATGCCGCGCGCCGGATAGCACCAGATCACAATGAATCTCGTCGCTCACCACAACCAGATTCCGCTCATCAGCCAGCGACATGACCGCTGTCAGCTCCTCGTCACTGAACACGGTTGTGGTCGGATTGTGAGGCGAGCAAAGCATCAGCAAGCGGGTACGGTCGGTACAGGCTCTACGCATGGCGTCGATATCCCAGGTGCGCCGCCCATCGCTTTGGTGCATCAGCGGAACCCGAAGCAGGCGATGCCGTCGGTCTTCGTGTGAATCATAAAAATGCTGGTAGATCGGCGGGTTGACCATGATCTCATCGCCACTATCACAACAGGCTCGAGCGGCAACTGCCAAGCCTGTTACCACCCCGGGTAACCACACCAGCCAGTCGGGGTCGATACGCCAGCCGTGTTCTTGCTCGAGAAAACCGCTCACCACCTCCACCAGACTCGGCGAGGCCACCGTGTACCCGTATATGGGGTGATTCAGGCGAGCCGCCAGCGCATCACGTATTGGCTGGGCCACCGCGAAGTCCATATCTGCCACCCAGAACGGCAGGATATCCCGCCCGGCGTAACGCTCCCACTTCAGACTGGACGTAGCCTGTCTGTCAATGGGCGTGTCAAAGTCAAAATCAGGGTTTGACGATGTGGAACTCGCTGACATGGCTTGTTATATGACCCGCTGCTTTCTTACACAAGCCATACAAAGTACCATTGTCACCCCCAACCAAAGGAGTGTTATCCATGTCAGTTGCCAAGGTCACAGAGATCATCGCCTCTTCCAACAAGAGCTTTGATGATGCCGTAGAACAGGGCGTTGCCCGCGCCAACAAGACGCTCAAGGGTGTTCAGGGTGCATGGGTCAAAGACCAGAAGGTCACCGTTGAGGATGGCAAGATTTCCGAGTACCGAGTCAACCTCATGGTCACCTTCATCTTGAAGGACTGAGGACGTCTGTTTCGAGGCGTTCGGGTATCGGGGTTTGCGATGCCCGAACGTCGCCGGTGCCATCACATCGACTGAGGCCTCCGGCACCAAGCGGCAAGACCCGAACGATGCAAGTCAGTCGCCACGCGCAACAGCTGCGCAAAGACCCTGATCTGACCTTGAGGCGCTTGTCGCGGCGCTGTCTATCGCGAGTTTCGCCGTCTGATGGGTATTGGCCCCGGTGTATGGCGACAGCATGCTGACGATCAAGACACTTAACCTGCCTTCAGGCGCCAGCAAACGGCGCCAGGCACAGGATCACCGTACAATCACCGGTTTGTTGAAGGCCCGGCCCGTCCAGTGATATCCACCGCTAATCTCACCATCCAGTTCAGTGCCAAGCCCTTGTTCGAGAACGTCTCGATCAAGTTCGGCGATGGCAACCGCTACGGCCTGATCGGTGCCAATGGCAGCGGCAAGTCCACCTTCATGAAGATCCTTGGAGGTGAATTGGAAGCATCGTCGGGCAATGTGGCACTTGAGCCCAACCACCGCATGGCGATGCTCAAGCAGGATCAGTTTGCCTTCGAGGAGTTTACAGTCCTTGACACGGTGATCATGGGTCACAAGGAACTCTGGGCGGTGAAACAGGAGCGCGACCGCATCTATGCCCTGCCGGAGATGAGCGAAGACGACGGCATGAAGGTCGCAGAGCTTGAGGTGCAGTTTGCCGAGATGGACGGCTACTCGGCCGAGGCACGAGCTGGCGAGATTCTGCTCGGCGCGCAGATTCCGGAGCATCTGCATGAGGGCCCCATGAGCGAGGTAGCCCCGGGTGACAAGCTGCGCGTCTTGCTGGCACAGGCACTGTTTGCCGATCCTGATGTCTTGCTGCTCGACGAGCCAACCAACAACCTCGACATCGATACGATTCGCTGGCTTGAAGATGTGCTCAATGAGCGCAGCAGCACCATGATCATCATCAGTCACGATCGCCACTTCCTGAACAGCGTGTGCACGCACATGGCGGATCTTGACTATCGCGAAATTCGCTTGTTTCCCGGCAACTATGATGACTTCATGTTCGCCTCCACACAGGCGCGCGAGCGCATGTACGCCGACAACGCCAAGAAAAAGGCTCAGGTCGCAGAGTTGCAGGCTTTCGTGCAACGCTTCAAGGCCAACAAATCCAAGGCGCGTCAGGCAACCAGCCGCCAGAAGCAGATCGACAAGCTGCAGATCGAGAAGATGAAGCCCTCGAGCAGGCAAAACCCCTATATCCGCTTCGAGCTGGAGAAAAAGCTCTTCAGAAACGCGGCAGAGCTGGAAAAGCTCAGTGCAGGCTACGGTGAGCTCGAGATACTGACCAAGCTTGACTTGATGATCGAGGCGGGTGAGAAGATCGCCGTGATTGGTCCAAACGGCATCGGCAAGACCACATTCGTGAAGGTGCTAGCCGGTGCGCTGGCGCCGACCGGCGGCGAGCTCAAGTGGTCAGAGAACGCAAAGATCGGTTACTACGCACAGGACCACGAAGCCGACTTTGATCTTGATGAGCCAATCGTGGAATGGATGAGTCGCTGGGGCAACGAAAGTCATGATGAGCAGGAAATTCGCGGCATTCTGGGTCGCCTGCTGTTCGGCAAGGACGACATCAGCAAGCCGGTGCGTGTGTGCTCAGGCGGAGAAAAGGGCCGGCTGTTGTTTGGCAAGCTGATGCTGCAATCACCGAATGTGATGATCATGGACGAGCCGACCAATCACCTCGATATGGAATCGATCGAGTCCTTGAATCTCGCGATGGACATGTACACGGGCACCGTGATCTTCGTCAGCCACGACCGCGAGTTTGTCAGCTCTCTCGCCACCCGCGTCATCGAACTCAAGCCAGAAGGCCTTGTCGATTACAAAGGCACCTACGAGGAGTACCTGGAAAGTCAGGGCATCGCCTGATAAATCGCCAGCTACCAGCAGTCAGCCGGTGTCTTCAGGCCTGATGAGTCAATTCTCAGCTCGAGGCAATCGGTGTCATTGGCTTGCGGCTCTCCGGCAACCGGCGTGGCTACCAGTTCAAAGCTGTTGGCGTCCGCGCTATCGACGCTCACCGTATAAAGACCTTCTTCGGTTTCGGTGGCGTCTGCGGAATAGCCTAATACAGTCATACTGGGTGCATATGTATTAAACCCGGAGTAGTACCGAAACTGCTCACCAGCCGCCTCGGCCAACAGTACCCGCGCATCGGTGCGACGCGTGTTCTGGACATAGTCAAGATAATTGGGTATCGCAATTGCTGCGATGATGCCGATGATGGCAACCACGATCACAAGCTCGATCAAGGAGAAGCCTGAATCAGGTCTGGCCCTGGGGCCGGCTTGGGGACTGGCCTCAGAGCTGAACCTTGAATTGTTTGATTGCATCATGCCTTGCAGTACCTGATAAACGGCTCAGCGGGTCACACAAGAGCCGCTGCGACCTGTGGGAGGCCCGGGAAGATAGCCACGTTGCAGATGATCTGCGAGCGTTGCACTACCGGCTACTCTGGCGATGCCATTCACGTCCAGAATCGTACCGACCGTGCGAGTAGGATCATCGAGGTTCACGTTCAGACTGGTTCCGCGCGGCACTGTTGTCTCCCCACAAAATTGAATGGTGAGCTCACCATCGATATCCACAGTCTTGCCATCAAATCCGTCTCGGGTCTGATCGTAATCGACTGCCAGATTGTCTGTAATCTCATCGACAGATATCGCCTCTGATTTCCTTGTTCCGGTACTGGACCGGGGCAAAATCGCATACAGCAACGGTTGTTGAAAGCCGAGCTCAACAGCCGACTCGGCCGCTTCAAAGGCGATAGCTTTCTGTTGCGTGTTGCCGGCAACCCGCTCGCTGAGCCGCGAACCTGACAGGGTGGCAATGGCAATCAAGCTGGAGATGACAAGCAGCACAAGACTGACAACCAAGGCCAGGCCACGCTGTGCCTGAAACTGCGGATGATGTGTCACCTTGCGTTCCTCAAGCCAATGGTGCTGGCGTAAACGTGACGCGCATAGGCGTCATTGGTAGCCACGTTTGTGTCAAGCACGGTATACGTCAGCTCAGCGCTTTGTCGCCGCACGGGCTGACCTGAGTTAGCCAACAAGGCAACGCGCAGAGCAACGACCTCAGCAGCATCAATTCCTGCTGACCAGGGTACAAATCGCTCGGGCTCACGGGTGTCGTCAAAGTCACTGTCCAGACCATAGAGCACTCGAAAGGCTTCGACGTTTTCAATCAGTCGTACAGGCGTCCCACTCACATTGCCAGTGCAACTGATGTACCCGCTTGTCACATCACCGGCAGCCGGTGGGACAAAAGTGTACGTGTTGATCGCAACACCGGGTGTTGGCGCGCCCGCGGTGTCGCCACCACCGCAATCATAGGCTTCGGTGACCTGCATAACGAGTGTAGTCGCGCTGCCCGCTGCTATATCCAGTGGCGCGAGCAAACCGTTGGGGCTATACCCTGCAAGGCGCAGACTTCTCTGCAATACACCGATTCCGTAGCGCCCGTTTTCCTGCAGTGCCTGAAGACCGTCATTGAATCGGGCGCTGCGTGTAGTACCGGTATAGGCGTTGTACGCCGCGGCAAGAACAATCAGGCCAAGCACCATCGCGATCATGAGTTCGATCAGCGAGAGACCCGCCTGGTGTTGCGCAGTCCGGCTACGTGAGCCGATACGTGTACGCGCCAGTTGTCTCACGGCGTCAACCTCATCATGACCTCGAAGGTATCCTTGTCCCCTGCCGTGTCAGAAACCGTGCTGTTCTCGGTCCACTCGACAACAACATCCCAGGTACCCGATGCCGGGCACCCTGCCGTATCACAGTCAACCCGCAGGACCGCATTTGGAAGATCACTCCCGTTGACACCGGATGTGCCATCGACTCCACAACTCACACTGTAGAGATCAAAAGCGGCGAGTTGATCTGTTGAACAGGCATTTGCTGCAGCCCCTTCAATAGCGTCACAACGTGGCCCAGCAAAGGCAGAACAGTAACCCTGTGCCGAGGAATCATGACCGTCATAAGCGCCGTCCAACACGCCGTTGGTATTGATGCGCATTCGACTGGCGATATCTTCTGCATACAACGTGGCTTTTGAGCGGTTGAACCCACTGGTGCTTTGCTGCATGCCAGTGAGCTGCAACCCGGCAATGCCAAGCATTCCCAACGAGACAACCACAACAGCGATCAGTACCTCGATCACACTGATGCCGCGTTGCTTGTGCCCAAGCTGATGTGTGCCACACACTCCCATCACAGCACCTTCGCCGAAGTAACGCGCCCGTTCGCTTGCACAGTCACCCGGCTTTGCGTGTCACCGGAGGTGAGGGTGACAGAGCCTGGCAAGGGTGCTCCGTTGTTTTGCACGCTAGCCCCTGACCCATTGAATCTGACTCGCGAGCCGATGCCGACCGCAGCAAACACAATATTTCCTTCTGGCGCTTCTGTGCGCAAGAGCACCGGCTCACCGGCATCACCAGCGCCATTGTTGTTGGCATCCACGTACACAATCCAACCGGATTCATAACCCGCGGCAGAACAGACGGGATCGTCGGCTGCTACATCGCTGCTGGGGCACAACACAACCGGCGCAATGCGCTTTATCGCTTCGGAGCGCGCCGTCTGCAGTGAGAACACGAACTCATTGGCCGCGACAGTGACACGACTCTGTCCGGCAAATCGACCAAAGGCAGGCAATGCCGTCGCCGCGAGCACACCGACGATCCCGACGGTGACCAGAAGTTCGGTAAGCGACAATCCGCTCACCCTCCTACGCGCAGGCCTGATCGCTACAGTCCACGGCCACGCTTGCGTGGAGCGCATCGCGGCAAGCTCATCGCACCCCTCGTCCATTTAGTGAGTTCAATCTCCGCTGCTGGGCTAATCGAGCGGGGCAGACACACACGGCGCCCCGTCATTGCAAGCTAGCGGCAGCCACAACACCCAACTTGAGGGTCAACGCATGGTGACCAGCTCTTCGGCACTGGTGGGGTGAATTGCCACCGTGTCGTCAAAGTCGGCCTTGGTTGCACCCATCCGCATTGCCACGGCAAACCCCTGCAGCATCTCATCTGCAGCCAGTCCGATGATGTGGCAGCCCACAACACGCTCTGACTCACCGACGGTGACAAGCTTCATTGAGGTCTTGACAACGTGATTGGTAAACGCGTGATACATCGGCGTGAACGAGGTCTCGTAAACCTTGACTGCATCACCGTGCAGCTCTCTCGCTTGCGGCTCGGTAAGACCCACCGTGCCGATAGGTGGATGGGTAAACACCGCGGTTGCAATCAGGTCGTAGTCCAACCGACGCCCTTCCATGCCACCCCAGATACGATCAGCCAGGCGTCGTCCTGCACCAATGGCCACAGGTGTCAGTTCAGCCTGCCCGGTGACATCACCGATAGCGAATATGTTGTCGATATTGGTCTTTTGAAACTCATCGACCGGTATGTAGCCACGCTCGTTCATGGCAACGCCAACGGACTCGAGTCCCAGTTCTGCGGTCCGCGGTTTGCGTCCGATAGCAAAGACCACGACATCAAAACCCGAGAGCGTTCTGCCACTGGCATCGGCAATACGGATTCCGGAGTCGTCACGCTCAAGCCGGGCTGCGCTAAAGCCGGTTTCAAAGGTCACGCCGTCTGATGACATCGCTTCAAAGAGTCGCTCCTGCAGCATCGGATCAAACTCACGCAGGGCACGCTCACGTCTGATGCCCAGCGTTACATCACATCCCATCGCCTGCATCATTCCGGCAAGCTCGACCGCAATGTAGCCGGCACCGAGCACTGCCACGCGCTTGGGCTGCTGCTCCAACTCGAAAAAACCATCTGACGTGATTCCGAGCTCCGCCCCCGGGATATCCGGCACCACCGGGGTGCCACCGGGCGCGATGACAATCCGCTCCGCGCTATAGCTCTTGTCGCCCACTCTGACGGTATGTGCATCAGCCAGGACGGCCTCACCATAGACGACAGTGACACCATTGCTGCCGAGGTAGTTGTCGTAGGAACCGTTGATTCTGCGTATGTAGGCCTCACGTTTTTCTACCAGGGCATTCCAGTCAAACCCACCAACGGTGACGTCATACCCGTAACCGCTCGCGTCACGTAGACCATGCGCTACCGACGCGGCGTACCACATGACTTTCTTGGGCACACAGCCTCTATTGACACAGGTACCGCCGAGCCGATCATCTCTCTCTATCAGCAGACAGCGAGCGCCATGCATGGCGGCGCGATTACTGGTGGCAATTCCGCCACTTCCAGCACCAATACTGATCAGGTCGTAGTCGTAGTCGTGGGGCATAGCGATTGTTTGGATACAGGAGACAGCGCGGGAGGGAGCGCTACGCGGGCTACTATAGACCGGCTGGCACGCCCCTGCCCCAGCCTCCCAGAACTGCAGCGCCATTGAACACTCTCTCCGAATACGCGCCAGACGGTCCCGAACCACCCAAGCAGGGTCAGCCTGCGCGCGGGCGAGCCAAATTGATGGCACTGCTTAGCCTGACACGGCTCGACCGGCCGATCGGCATTTTTCTGCTCCTGTGGCCGATGCTATGGGCCCTGTGGTTTGCAGCCGAAGGACTGCCACCGCTCGACATTCTGGGCATTTTCACGCTTGGCACCGTATTGACACGCTCGGCCGGGTGCGCCATCAACGATTTTGCAGATCGCAAGATCGACGGAAGGGTTACACGCACGCGCCTGCGCCCTTTGGCAACAGGCGCGCTCACGCCCCGGGACGCCTTGCTCACCACGGTGGTGCTGATGCTACTCGCTCTGGGCCTGGTGCTATTGACCAACCCGCTCACAATCGCACTATCGGTGATTGCCTGCGCCCTGGCCATTCTCTATCCCTTCAGCAAGCGGGTCACTGATTTTCCCCAGGTCGTACTCGGTGCAGCCTTCGGGCTTGCCGTGCCGATGTCCTTCTCGGCAGTGACTTCCAGCCTGCCGGTCATCGCCTGGGTCCTGTTTGCTGCGGCCCTGAGTTGGGCGGTCGCCTATGACACCTTTTATGCCATGTCCGATCGCGAGGATGATCTGAGCATCGGCGTACGCTCAACAGCCACTCGTCTTGGACATCACGACTTGACGCTTGTTGCGATCGCCTATGCGATCACTTTTGGTTTGTTGATCATTGCCGGCCTGATGGCTACACGCGGAATGTTCTGGTTTATCGGCATCGGTATTGCCACCGTGCTTGCGGCGCGTGAATGGCGCCGCGCCAGCTCCAGGGATGCCGCCGATTGCCTGGCGGCCTTTCTTGGCAACCATCGTATCGGCGCCGTCCTGTTCATTGCGCTGGTGCTGGATTTTGTCTCAACTGGCCCTGCTGCCTGATGCGCGCCCAGCTGCACTCTTCAGATTCGTGGCTTGAGCCGCTACTCGAACGCTATCGCACAGCGATGCAGCACAAAGGCTGCGATCTGCCCGATCTTGCCAGCCGATACGAAACGCTACGACTCGCCTGCGGCGTAGCACGCCGCTTTGGCAGCTCCGCAGGCAAAACGGGCGGCAATGCATCAATCACCGGAGCCAACGCCAAGTCGCCACTGCCCCGTGCACAGCATCTGGTGGTCATTGGGCCTACGCAGGCAGGCAAGAGCTCTTTGGTCAACTACATCGTTGATCGGCCTGTAGCCGGTGTCAGCGCTCTGGCCGGGCACACTGTGCATGCCCAGGCTTTCGCACCAGAGGGTGTGCTCGAACAACATGATCTTGATGCTCTCTCTGCCACCATGAGTCCCTTGGTGCAGCGCGAGCGCAGTGACCTTGAACGCGATGAACTCGGTAGTTGGTCGGTCCAGAGCGTTGTCAATGGTCACAACACGCTCAGCCCCCGGGACATCGTCTGGGACACACCCGATTTTGATTCTATTGAAGCTGGCCGCTATCGCGAGGCAGTACTCGCTCCGGCCGCGCTTGCCGATGTCATTATCCTGGTATTAAGCAAGGACAAGTACGGCGACATGAGCGTGTGGGAACGTATTGATGCACTCACGCTACTGGGCACACCTCTGATAGTAGTATTGAACAAGCTTGACAATGCAAGTCAGGCAACGGTTGCTGCAGCCTTTGCCACCCGTTGGACCGAGCAAACTGCTACCGCTGCACCTGAGACCATCCTGATCCCCTGGACAGAGGGACAAGAGTGGCAGAACTCCATCCGCGCACAGCTCAACGATGCCTTGCAGTCCGCGCGCCAACGCGCAAACGAGTCACAAATTCGTGCCCATGCGCTGCAAGCCTTCATCAAGGCACACCGTCGTGACTGGTTGATGCCCTTGCAAGAGGCTGCACGATTGAGAGAACGCTGGCAAGAGGCGGTGTCTGATGCCAAGCAAGAGGCGAGGGCGTCCTACGTTTCGCGCTACCTGGACGACACAAAACGCTTTGATGCATTACAACGCACCATTGCAGAGCTGCTGACTCTGCTTGAATTACCAGGGCTGGCCACAGCCTTGTCAAAGACACGCAATGTTGTCACATGGCCTGCAAGAACCTTGTTGGGTATTGGGCGCAAGCATCTTGGCAACGAGAACGTGGCCGCCCAGGATCAGGAACTTGATGTGCTGGACGGCATATACAAAGATGCCATACTTGTATTGCGCGAGTTCCTGAGAGACGCAGAGCATCAAAATGACCCCGGTGGGCGCTGGCGCGCACTTGATCGCGCCCTGAGCGCTGAGCACGACGCACTGGCAGCTCTGTGGACAGAGGAGGCACTAACGCTGAGGAAAGCCTACCAACCACGTATAGAGGCGTCTGCACGTGAGCTGCATACTCGCTTGGCAGAGCAACCTGCTCTGCTCAATACTCTACGCGCAACGCGCGCGACCACCGACGCTGCTGGTGTCGCGCTGGCGGTAAAATCAGGTGGACTGGCGCCTGCCGACTTGATACTGGCCCCCGCCATGCTGTCCATCACCAGCCTGTTGACCGAGAGTGCTCTCGGGCGCTATCTGGACGGCATCAGCAATCGGCTAAAAAAGGATCTGGCCGAGCTGGTCGATGAGCGCCTGATCACAGCCGTTCTTGGCGACCGACTACTGCAGCTGGAGCGCAGGGTCAGCGATACAGGTTTGCTGGGAAAAACTATCGACCCGACGCTACAAAAGGCGCTTGAAGAGCTATCCACTGACGCTCGGTAAACGCGTGACCGTAGCGGCGACCCAGCAAAACAACAGGCGCGTGCTCCGAACAGAGCACGCGCGGCACAACAAATCCTACAGAGCTGCGAGTACCGCAGCGGCCGTGCTGGCTTCTGCTTGTCCGGCATTCTCTTCAATGCCAATCCAGGTGACCACTCCATCGTCGACGATCATCGCGTAGCGGTTTGACCGTGTTCCAAGGCCAAGGCCGGATAGGTCGATGGCCATATCCACAGCCTTGGTGAATTCAAGATTGCCATCAGACAGCATGTCGACAGTTGAACCGACGTTCTGACTCTTGCCCCAGGCGTCCATGACAAAAAAATCTGCTGACGATACACAGGCAATCGCCGCGACACCCTTGGCCTTGATGGCATCGGCCTCAACCACGAATGTCGGCAGGTGTTGCTCCGAGCACGTGGGTGTGAACGCCCCTGGCAGTGCAAAGATCACTACCTTGCGTCCAGCGGTGTAGTCGCCAATGCTGACATCGGCGGGGCCATCGGCAGTCATTTGCTTGAGCGTGATATTCGGAAGCTTGTCGCCTTGTTTGATCATGGGTTGTGTTTGTCGTAATGAGTGGTGAGGGTGTCAACCCCCAGGTTGATTGCCTTGTAGTAACTGTACTGACTTCAGGCCGCGTTGCGAAACAGATTACCAAGCTCACCTAGCATGGCCGGACCTAAATCCCGAGCGTCATGCACCGTCATCGCATGTTGATAAAAACTACTAACGTCGTGCCCTATACCAATGGCGATCAGTTCAACGCTTGAGCGACGCTCTATATCGGTGATCACGGAACGCAGGTGCCTTGACAGATAGTCCCGTGGATTCACCGCCAGTGTACTTGTGTCTACCGGTGCTCCGTCTGAAATAACCATCAGAATGCGTCTCTCTTCTGTTCTGCGCAGCAATCGCGCATGCGCCCAGAGCAGTGACTCACCATCAATGTTCTGCTTGAGTACATCGCGACTCAGCATCAAGCCCAGGCCGCGCCGCGCAGATCGATACGGCACATCGGCGCCCTTGTAGATTATGTGGCGCAAATCGTTCAAGCGACCAGGATCAGCAGGACGACCAGCGGCCTCCCACTCACGTGTTGACCCACCGCCGTGTAGCTCAGTGGTGGTGAAGCCCAGCAACTCAACAGACACACCACAGCGCTCCAGAGTGCGCGCAAGAATGTCAGCTGCTGCGGCCGCGATCTTTATCGGGCGGCCCAACATGGAGCGCGAGTTGTCGATCAGCAGAGTAACCGCTGTATCCCTGAACGGAGATTCTGCCTCGCGCCTGAAAGCCAGGGGCGCCATGGGCGAGGTGAGCACCCGCGTCAGGCGCCGTACATCAAGTTGTCCTTCATCCTGATCAAAATGCCACTCACGTCGTTGACGCGCCATCAGTACGCGCTCCAACTGATTTGCCAGACGCCTGACCACCTTGCCTTGCAGCTCGATATGCCGATCCAGATCACTACGCCAGCGCATCAGCGACACCGCATCAGCAAGATCAGATGGCTTGCAGACTTCATCGTGAGCGCGGGTAAAGACGCGATACGCCGTGGTGTCATCGCTGCCAGAAAAGGCTGATGGATCACGGCCCAAAACCGGCGGCTCGTCCTTCGACTCGTCAGCAAGCCTTGCGGCCTCGTCACTGTCCTCGAGCACCTCGGACTTGCCACCCTCGCGCTCATCCTCGCCCTTCTCGACTGGTCCGTCCGTGTGCTCATCATCCTGCTCATCCGTGCATTCAGGCGACGCCTCCTCATCCAGAGTGCCATCAATCAATGACTCTGCATCCTGCTCTGTATCGCCCGGCCCCGCGCCTTCAGAGCCCGAGGCATCGCCCACCAGCACGCCAAGCGCTCGGGCAAGTGCTGCCGCCGGGCGCGCGAAGGTCGTCGGTGAATCCAGAGAGGCAAGCAAGTGCGGCAAGGCTGCGTCGAGCGGTTCATCAATGGCCTCTACACGTGAATGGCTGGCAGCAGGTAAACCACGAAACGATGCGCGCAAGCGCGTTGCGAGGTACTCACCCATGACGTCACTCGCGCTTGCAGCCGCGCTTGCACCCGCGTTTGCACCCGCACGAGAGGTCTCGAGCTCGAGCAGACCATCGAGGTTGCACGCCACTCCGGCAAAGGTGCGAGCACCAAGCGCCTCTATCCGCTCGATCTCGAGTAAACGATAGATCGAGGCCGCGCCAGACGCTTGCGGACACTGTTGCTGATGGCTTGCTGCATGGTGATGGCGACGCCATAGCGCCTCACGATCCGCTCTGCCGCGCTGCTCAAGCTGCTCGAGCGCTGGATCAGGATCCGCGATTCGAAGGCTTGCATCCCCGGCCAGACTGCGAGCGGCGGGGGGTAGCCCGTCATCATCTGATGCGGCCGAAGTTTTCTCGGGAGGACTCACCCCCCAAGTATGCGTGTATCTTCCGCTTCGATGGCAGCTTCTGACCCTCTTCTTCAATCGGCTCATGACGCGATCGGCGACTGGACTCGCCGCGCCATCGCCTCTGGATGGCTTGCGGACACAGCGCAACAGCAGCTGAACGACCTGGTAACAGCAACGCCCGCCGAACTCTTTGACACCAGAGAGCGCCCCCTGGTGGTAGGCCTGTTTGGTGGTACCGGGGTGGGCAAGAGCACGCTTCTGAACCGTATGGCCGGGCAGGAAATCGCTCGTGCAAGTGCAGAACGCCCGACATCACGCACCGTTACGGCCTACCTGCACCGCAGTCAGCACCTTGACCGACTGCCCGAGGATTTTCCGATGCAGCGACTGGCCACCTCGCTGCATCATCAGGAGCGCTGGCATGACGTGCTGTGGCTGGATATGCCGGATGTGGACAGTGTGGCGGCAGAGCACCGCGAACTGGTACTGCAGTGGCTGCCCTACATTGACCTGTTGATCTATGTCGTCAGCCCCGAGCGTTACCGTGATGCCAGTGCCTGGACACTGCTGCGCGAGCACGGCGGTGACCACGCGTGGCACTTTGTGTTCAACCAACGTGACCGTGGCTCGACCCAGCAACTCGAAGACTTTCGCACTCTGCTTGCCAGTGCAGGCTTTCACGATCCAGCTGTATTCGCCACTGCCAGTCCACTCGGCCAACGGACGCTGGAGGACGATCTGCAGGCGCTTCTTGGCAGCATTGAGTCGCTATCCGAGCGCAAGGTCATTGAAGAACTCGCCAGACGCGGCGTGACCGAGCGACTGAACAAGGTGTTTGCGACCGCCTACTCCATGGCGAGCCCTGCCTTGGAAAACGATCCTGCTCGCCGCACACTGCAGGATCGCTGGACCACGTACTGGGCGCCGCAGAGCGCAGCAATGAAGAGTTCCTTACGGGCCCGATCTGCACAACTGGCGCGGCACGCCACAGCAGCACAAGCGCCCGACGCATTGGCAGAGCAATTGATTGATTCGGCCGCCGCAGCTCGACTCGACGCCGCTATCGGTAGTTTTCTTCAAGACCTGGACAGCACCGGTGATCTGCCACGCAAGGCATCAACCATCGGCCTGGCAAGCTGGCGCGGCTCTGCTGTAGCTCGGGTGCGTACGGACACAGCACAGGGGCTGGCCGAGGAGATCGCACACCCAGGCTCGCCGATGCGGCGTCTGGCTATCCGCTGGCTTGGAGCGGCCGCCACCGGCCTGCCGACCCTTGCCTTGCTCTGGGTATCGTGGCGCGTCTTCAACGCATTCAGAACCGCAGCAACCGACGCTGCGGCCTATCTGGACATCAATTTCGCGGTAACGGCTGTGCTGTTGATTTTGGTCAGCTGGGCGCTTCCGTGGTGGCTGGCACGGCGTCTCACACCCGGTGATGAGGTCGTGATACAGCGCGGCCTGCAGGCAGGTGCAGAGAAATCACTGGAGCAATGGGGCCGGCAGATGAGCGAGCATCTGAGCCGTCTCGAGGTCGAGCGTCAGGGTCTTGCAGCCGACCTGGACGAGATACGCGCGCAATTTCCCTCGGTCGCCGCGCCGGGCACTACACGCTCGTCTGCAACACCATCGCAGCCCTTGCAAGGTCTGATCAGCACCAGGCCACTCGACGTGTCACGCTGACGCGGTCCGTGCCAACACCCAAAGCTCGACAGATGCCGCCCCCGTATCCAGACACTCACGGGCGAGCTCGCCACTGGTAGCACCACTGGTCAACACATCATCCACCAGCGCCACGTGCTGCCCTCGCAGGCCCTCATCCACTCGAAAAGCCCCGCGAATGGCCATGGCCCGCTCAGCTCTGGACTTGTTCGCGAGCGGCCCACTGTCGACTACGCGCCTTGCGCTCTGCGGCGAGCAGGGGAGCCGCAGACGCTTCGCTGCCGACTGAGCGATATCGGCAGCTGGATTGAAACCACGCCGCCGCCGGCGCAACGCATGATCGGGCACCGGTATGACGATGTCAGCATGGACGGGTTGACATCCATCGCTGGCTGACACACGCCTTACCTCATCGCCAAGCAATCCACCAAGAGCGCGCGCTATCGGTCTCTTGCCACGATGCTTTAGCGCCCGAATCATCGCATCCACCGGATAGGCGTAGCACCAGGGCGCTACCGTTCGTCTAAACGGCGGGGTCCGAAGTTGACAGTCACGACACCAGAATCGCCCTGAAGAGTCGACCCACATACCGCTGTTGAGAGAGTGATCGATCCGGTTCCCGCAGCCTGGACAAATTGAGGTTTGGGCGGCTACATCGCCTGCCGAGCGCAGCGGGCTGCTGGACAGAGGCGGTAGACAACTGTGGCAAGAGTCACACAGATCCACCCCGAAATCGCCAGATCGGTGGCAGATCAGGCAGGTCGCTGGCAACAGCACCTGGCCGAGCGATGACAAAAACTGGCGCATTGATCCTGCCTCCCTGACTCGAATCGCCCTTCCCTGACGCGATGATTAGCCTACACTCTCCTCGTCTGATGTGTGTTTTGTCCTCTCGAGTGTTGTATTTTTCACACACCTGAGGGCTCGACACCATTTACAATTTCGTCCCAGCAAGCTATAGAAGACAAAAATACAACAGGTTTTTGACCGATTTCGGTCAAGACGCCCGAGTATTCGACGTCCTTACCATCCATCTCGTCCATCATCGTGGGAGCAGAAACCATGACCCGTAAGACCGGAATGACCCAATCCATCGCTGCCCTCTTGGTGGGCGGTGCCTTTGTTGCCTCACAGGCAATGGCTGATGCACCCGATGCGGTCGGCACCAACATTGACGTGCTCGAAGGCGCTCCTGATTCCTATGTGAACGCCTCCGGACTCGCCATCAAGACAGGCCTGGGCGAGTGCCTGCGTCTGGGTAGTTGGAGTGATGACGCAACCGTCGGGAGCTGTGAAGGCGAGGAAGGCGGTGCGGTTGCTCAAGCAGAGCCGGAAGCCGAGCCCGCAGCAGTACCCGCGGCACCCTCGGAGCCGATCATCAGCACGTCACTGTTCGATGACGAAGCGTTTTTTGACACCAACGAGTCTGTGCTGACAGCCGCTGCCGAAGAAAGTCTCTCGGACCTGCTCGCTCAACTCGAGAGCATGGACGGCGTTTCAGCGATTCAGGTCGTCGGCCACACCGACAGCCGCGGTGACGAAGCCTACAACCAGCGGCTCTCTGAAGCCCGTGCTGCATCAGTGCAGGCATTC
Organism: uncultured Granulosicoccaceae bacterium; assembly: GCA_937922675.1. Taxonomy (GTDB): domain Bacteria; phylum Pseudomonadota; class Gammaproteobacteria; order Granulosicoccales; family Granulosicoccaceae; genus Granulosicoccus. The sequence continues at coordinate 20,981 of CALAJN010000011.1, read as the reverse complement.
CTGGCTGCGGCTTACCCTGACGCAAACATCACCGCCATCGGTGAAGGCGAGAGCTCCCCGGTTGCCACCAACTCCACACCTGAAGGTCGACAGCAGAATCGTCGCGTGGAAGTTCGCGTAACGGCACAAAGCGTCATCAACCCTTCCTGATACGGAAGCGGAAAACCGTGCAGAAGGGTCTACCCTTCTGCACGAGCGTTACACAGGGGAGCCGCTTGGCTCCCCTGTTTCGTTTCTGACCCCGAAAAATCAATCAGGAATCGTTTCATGATCACCTATCGCAACCTAGTCGCAGCGCTAATCACAACAGTGGCATCGGCCTCAGCGCTCGCAGAGGACACACGCATCAATCACGAAGGCAACAGCTACGTTCGAGTCGGTGAGAGCGTGTTGATGAGCGGACTGGGTGATTGTCTGCGAACCGGCAATTTTGGCTATGACACCATCGGCACTTGTGAAGGCGAGGAAGTCCTGGAAGCGTCCGAGCCGGTTGAACAAGCCGTTGCCAAGGCAGCCGATAGTGCGCCCGAAGCGACTGCCAGCAAAGCCGTTATCGACACACGCGACATCTCCGAGATGGCGCTGTTCGAGAACAACTCGGCCACTCTGTCCGCTGACGGAATCGCCACCGTGCAATCACTTTTTGATCGGCTGGCCGACTACCAGGGTATTACCGAGATAAGGGTTACCGGCCACACCAGTGCAAGCGGCCCCGAGGACTACAACCAGACGCTGTCCGAGCAACGGGCCGCTGAAGTGGCTCGCTTGCTCGCCACGCGTTACCCCGACGTTGCCATGACGGTGGTAGGTATGGGTGAGACGCAACCTGTAGCCAGTAACGACACACCCGAAGGCGCCGCACGCAACCGGCGCGTGGAGGTCGAGATCAGCGCAAGTCGCATGACGTTCGAATAACCTGACTCTGTCGCAGGCGCACGCTGCGCCACTCAGGATTGCCCGGAGGGCCGATCAGCGATGATCGGCCCTCTTTCGTTAACCTGTAGTGACAGTGCAGCGGCCGCTACATCAAGCCACGCTCGGCAAGTGATGTCTGTACACCGCACCCGATGATCAGATGATCAAGCACACGAACATCGATCAGCGAGAGCGCATCAGTCAGCTTGCGTGTGAGTCGCACATCCGTATCCGAAGGCTCGGCGACACCACTTGGATGGTTATGCGCAAAGATCACGGCCGCTGCGTTTCTGGACAAGCAATGCTTGACAACCTCTCGCGGGTATACGGCCGCTGAATCGATAGTGCCGCGAAACAACTCGCAGTATTCGATGACACGGTGACGGTTGTCCAGAAAGAGGCCTGCAAAGACCTCATGCTCAAGACCTGCCAGGTGCAAGGAGAGATACTGACGCACGGCCTCAGGAGAGCTCAATACATCACGCTCGGCCACCCCACACAAGACGTGCCGGCGACCCAATTCGATCGCGGCTTGAAGCAAGGCATGATGGGTTTGGCCAAAGCCATTCAACTTGATGACTCGTTGTCGGCTCGCCCCGATCAATCCAGACAAACTACCTACTTCAATCAAGGCAGCCTTGGCGACATCAACGGCGGAGGATCCGCGGTAGCCGGTGCGCACAAAGAGCGATAACAATTCCGCATCGCTAAGGGCAGTTGCACCATGCGCAAATAACTTTTCTCGCGGGCGTTGGTCCGCCGGCCAGCTTCGTGTGGTCATAGGTAAGACATCCATGTCTGCGGTGAGAAAACGAGAGCTGCCTTGCTCCCGAAGAATGTGCAGTTGAGCACGTTTGGCGACACAAAATTGTGATGTCGCTCAAGCTTGACAGCGTCAGCAGAGTGACGCCTCAGCAACTCCGATGAGTTGACGATACTGACCGCGCACCACTGTTAGCATTCGCAGCCATGACTGCTCTACTCGGCCGCAAGGTCCTACTCGGCATCACCGGTGGCATTGCGGCCTACAAGGGCGCCTTGCTGGCTCGCACGCTGCTCTCATCCGGCGCCGAAGTGCGCGTGGTGATGACCACCGGCGCACAGGCTTTTATCCAACCGCTGACATTTCAGGCCCTGACCGGACACCCTGTCCATACCGACCTTCTGGATGAAAGCGCAGAAGCCGCCATGGGGCATATCGAGCTGGCCCGCTGGGCAGATCTTGTACTGATAGCGCCAGCTAGCGCCAATACCCTCGCACGTTTGGCCCACGGCATGGCTGATGATCTGCTCTCAACGGTGTGTCTTGCGACCAGCGCTCAGCTGGTAGTGGCGCCAGCGATGAACCGATTGATGTGGGCACATCCTGCCACCCGAGACAATGTGGCCAAACTGCTCGGGCGAGGCGCTCGCTGCATCGGTCCGGCCGCAGGTGATCAGGCCTGTGGCGAAACTGGCGCAGGCAGGCTGACCGAACCTGAGGACATAGTTGCAGCGCTGCAGGATTTACTGATTGAACAACCTCCCACACTCGAGCAACAACTGACAAAGCGCAGCGACCCCTTACACGGCCAACAGGTACTGATCACCGCTGGCCCGACGCTCGAGCCTATTGACCCTGTGCGCTACATCGGCAATCGCTCTTCCGGGCGTATGGGCTTTGCCATCGCCTCGGATGCTGCACGGCGAGGCGCCAAGGTCACTCTTGTCAGCGGTCCAGTATCACTATCAACACCAGACGGCGTGGAGCGTATCGATGTGCAGACCGCAAGCGAGATGCATGCTGCGGTCATCGGGAGAGCGACGCAGGCTGATCTGTTCATCGCGGTCGCCGCGGTAGCTGACTATCGCGCTGATACCCCCGCAGACCAGAAAATCAAGAAGTCAGGCGACACGCTGACACTGCAACTGGTCAGAAACCCTGACATCCTCGCTGAGGTAGCCGCCCTGAAGGATGCCCCCTTCTGCGTAGGTTTTGCAGCAGAGACCGAGTCGCTGGAACAACACGCCCGCGGCAAACTTACCGCCAAGCGCCTAGACTTGATCGCGGCCAATCACGTCGCCGACAAGAGCTCGCCGGTGTTTGGCAGTGACAGCAATGCCCTTGAGGTGTTCTGGCCTGATGGCGGTCATCGCAGCATCGCCCGCGCCCCCAAGTCCGAGATTGCAAGGGCCTTGCTCGACATAGCCGGCGAACGACTGACCGTCCATTCAACTGATATACCTGCATGACCACGATCAGCTACCGTATTCTGGATCCACGTATCGGAACCACCATCCCGATGCCAACCTATGCAAGTGCAGGCGCTGCTGGCATGGATCTTCGTGCGCTGCTCGATGAGGATCTCATCATGGAACCGGGCACGACCCATCTGATCAAAACCGGACTTGCCATCCACATCGCAGACCCGGGCCTTGCAGCGATGATTCTTCCCAGGTCCGGTCTCGGCCACAAGCATGGTGTCGTGCTGGGCAATCTCGTCGGTCTGATCGACTCCGACTACCAGGGAGAACTCATGGTCTCGTGCTGGAACCGCAGCGATACACCCTTCACGATAGAGGTTGGCATTCGATTGGCACAGATGGTTATCGTGCCGGTGGTACAAGCCGACTTCCAGAGGGTCGACTCCTTCGACACCGACACCGCACGCGGCGCAGGCGGCTACGGGTCAACCGGCAGCGACTGACTTTAAGCACCCGAACACGTAGCCGGACAACGGGTGCGATATCCTCACAAGACACACCCCCAATTCGAGCCCCAATGACGATTTCACCCGCCATCTTCCGTGCCTACGACATTCGTGGTGTCGTCACCGACACCTTGACCCCCGACGTTGTTCGTGAAGTGGGAAGAGCTTTCGGTAGCGAAGCTCAAGCCCGTGGGCAAAAAAAGGTCGCTATCGGGCGGGATGGGCGCCTGTCCGGGCCCGCTCTGACTGAGGCGCTGACAGAGGGCTTGCGTTCAACGGGCGTGGATGTCATCGATATCGGTATGGTCCCGACGCCGGTTTTGTACTTTGCCACCTATCACCTCAATACAGGCACTGGCATCATGATTACCGGTAGTCACAATCCACCTGAATACAACGGATTGAAGATGATGATTGGCGGTGACGCTCTGTTCGGAGAGGGAATTCAAGGCTTGCGTGAGCGCCTCGAGAAGGACCAACTGGACAGCGGCGAGGGATCGTATGAGCAACAGGATATTCTCGAGGACTATCTTGCACGCATCGTTGGTGACATCAAGCTTGAGCGCCCGTTGAAGATCGCGTACGACTGCGGTAATGGCGTTGCAGGTGCGGCGGCCCCACAACTGTTCGAGCGACTGGGATGCGAGACAACGGGCTTGTTCACGGACGTGGACGGCAGCTTCCCCAACCACCACCCTGACCCTGCCAAACCCGAGAATCTGGTTGACCTGATAGAGACCATCAAGAGCGATGACTACGCCGTTGGCCTCGCCTTTGATGGTGATGGCGATCGTGTTGGGGTTATCGACAACAAAGGCGAACTGATCTGGCCTGACCGTCAGATGGTGTTGTTTGCCCAGGACGTGCTTGAGCGCAACCCTGGAGCTCGCATCATCTACGACGTCAAATGCTCAAAGGTGCTGCCGGATGCTATCAAGGCCGCCGGCGGTGAGCCTGAGATGTACAAGACCGGCCACTCCTTCATCAAAAAACGCCTGAAGGAAACCGGAGCCGCTTTGGGTGGCGAGATGAGCGGGCATATCTTCTTCAAGGAGCGCTGGTACGGCTTTGATGATGCCTTGTATGCCGCGGCGCGCCTGCTCGAGATACTCTCAAAGACCGACAAGAGCGCCAGTGACATATTCGGCGCCATCCCCAACAGCATCAACACACCCGAGATAAACGTCTCCTTCGATGAAGATGGTGCACAACATGGCTACGTGGAGGCTTTTACCAAGCAGGCCGTCTTTGAAGGCGCGACTCTGACCACCATCGATGGCGTGCGCGCCGATTATCCAGACGGTTTTGGTCTCCTGCGAGCCTCCAACACCACTCCTTCTCTAGTCATTCGGTTTGAAGCAGACAACACCGAGGCACTCAAACGAATTCAGAAAGAGTTTCGAGAGACCATGCTTGCCACCGACGCCTCGGTTGCCGTTCCGTTTTAGCGCCAGTCATTCATGTCCGAGAGTTCGACTGTGACGCGGCACGATCCGCATAATGGGGATGCCGCGACCACTGCGCGCATCCTGAATGAGGCGCTGCCTTACCTGCAGCGCTACGCGGGCGAAACTATCGTCATCAAATACGGTGGCAACGCCATGACCGACGAGAAGCTGCAGCGCAGCTTCTGCGAAAATGTCGTGATGATGAAGCAGGTAGGTATCGAGCCTGTCGTGGTGCATGGGGGTGGGCCACAAATTGGCGATATGCTGAAAAGGCTGGACGTAAAGAGTCATTTTGTCGATGGCATGCGCGTTACCGACAAGGCCACCATGGAGGTGGTCGAGATGGTGCTGGGGGGCCTGGTCAACAAGCAGATTGTCTCTTTGCTGAGCCAGGCGGGCGGGCGCGCACTAGGCTTGACCGGAAAGGATGCTCGCTTGATACGAGCACGCACAATGCAACTGCCTGGCCAGCCTCTGGACGTACTCGGTTTCGTTGGCGAGGTCGCAAGCGTTGATTGTCGCGTGCTTGATCGTCTGCGCAATCAAGACTTCATCCCGGTGATTGCACCGATTGGCACCGACGATAAGGGTGCGAGCTACAACATCAATGCAGATCTGGTCGCAAGCGCCATAGCCATTGCACTCGGGGCATCGCGGCTTCTATTGTTGACCAATACACCGGGCATTCTCGATGCCGAGGGGCAATTGCTGACAGGGCTTGATTCAGCCGCTGTAAGAGCACTGATAGACGATGGCACCATTTACGGCGGCATGCTACCCAAGGTCAGCTGTGCACTGGATGCTGTAGATCGAGGCGTTCCTAGCGTGGTGATACTGGATGGCCGTGTCGAACACGCGCTGTTGCTCGAACTGTTTACTGACCAGGGGGCCGGGACACTGATTGGCACGTCGCATTCAGGCTCGCAATGATCTGCGAGCCGGGATTTCGGTGCTGCGGATCAGCTGCGTTCTGCTTTGAGTTCCCGATAGCGCACCAGATCATCGTCAAATTTCTGGGCGACGGTACGTCGTTCTGCAGCCTTTGAGTCAATCAGGGACCAGGCATTTTCAACATTGCGTTGAATGCTCTGCTGCTCGGCATACAAGGATTCCTGTGCCCCGCCCTCGCCAAGAGAGCTCTCCTGCATCTGTACGCGCTTATCCACTACTGCCAATCGTTCCGACAGGATTCGGATACGGTCATCGAGCCTGCTGATCAGACCGTCGATCATGCCGATGCGATCATCTCGCGTCCTCACCAGATCTTCCTCGGTCGTGAAAGTAGCGAGCAGCGCTCGATCGCGGATACGTGAAAGCTCCAGCTCGCGCTCGGCCTTGCGTTGCTGACGCCGCTCCTCGCGCCCAAGCACCTCGTGGAGTACTACACCTTGCGTATTGAGAATGCTATGCCCGTCGTCCTGCGTGGAATCAGGCGCTCGGTCCTGGTAGGTCGTGAGTCCGCCATCCTGCCACCGATAGACGGGGTCAGCGCCGAGAGCTATGCCGCTGGTCATGCCCAGCAGGGCAGAAACTGCAACAAGACTGCGCATTCCTCGCATCACCGTTACCCGATGTGATTTCCGTTTGTTGAAGGTCATTAAAAGCTACCTCTCCACACCGCAGAGCCCGGCAAGGAACTGTATGGACATGTCGTGGTAACAGCAAATCCCCCGACCCCTGACACAGATAGCGTCAACCCCGCACTTGCATAAAGCTGTGAAGTCACGATCTGTGAGACTCGTCGCTTGGGACCAGCTGACACCCAAGCGGCGGTAGACTCCTGCTCATGCGCATCATCACAGCCAATGTCAACGGCATCCGCTCAGCCGCTTCGAAAGGTTTTTTCACCTGGTTATCACGTCAAAGAGCCGATCTTGTGTGTCTGCAGGAGACCAAGGCCCAGGAACACCAGCTTGAGGACCCGGTTTTCAGGCCTAAACAATTTGGCGCCTGGTTTCATGATGCTGAGAAAAAGGGATACAGCGGGACCGCGCTCTATTCGCGGCATCAACCCGAGTTTGTGCAGATGGGTCTCGGTATGGACTGGATCGACCGGGAGGGTCGCTATCTGGAGGTGCGCTTTCGCAATCTGATTGCAATATCGCTTTATATGCCCTCCGGCAGTAGCGGCGATGAGCGCCAGGACTTCAAGATCCGCATGATGGAGGCGTTTCTGCCGCATCTGCGCACGCTGCGGGCCACCGGCTTGCCCATTGTGATTTCTGGTGACTGGAATATCGCCCACACCGAGGCAGATATCCGAAACTGGCGTCAAAACCGCAACAATTCAGGCTTTCTACCCGAAGAGCGTGAGTGGCTAAGCCATCTGTTTGAGCAAGAGGGCTATGCGGACGCCTTTCGATCACTACCGCAAAAGGAGCATGAGTACACCTGGTGGTCACAGCGCGGCAACGCGCGCGCCAACAACGTGGGCTGGCGTATCGACTATCAGATTGTCAGCGACGATCTAGTCCCAAAAATCACACGCACGCGCGTCTACCGAGACAAGCTCTTCTCCGATCATGCGCCGCTGATCATCGACTACGATCACACGATCAGGGCCTGAACTACTCGCCGTTAGCAGCACCTCTGGCTGCAGCTGAAGCCACCACAATACGGCGCACATCATCACTGGCGGGTCTGGCCGAGGTATCGGGTTTGCGCTGTGCAGATCGCCTTTCAGCAGCACCCGGTGGGCGCGCGGTCAGCCTGTCAGCTGCCCCACCCGTGCTTTCTACGTGCTCGGCCGAGCGCTGTTTGTTCCTTGTCTGCATATCGACCATGGGCTCACGAAAGAGCCCACGGTGCATCACAAGTGCATCACGTATTGCCTTTTCAAGACGCACCATGAACGCCCTGCCGGGGCGCACGACGGGCACGCTGGAGCCGTCACTCAGGGTGATGTCAAGTCGGTAACTGTCTCTTGCGACAAAGGCAAACCAGGAGGCGGCAAGACACAGGGCAATGCTGGAAACAAACAGAACCATGCCGAGGACGTAGGGCATGTGTGCACGCTGCAGAGCAAAGGCTGACAAGACGATGAGCGCGAGAGAGACATAGAACAGTATCGTCCAGGAGCCTCGCGGAACCGCTCTCTCGGCCAGATGCACCTTGGTCAGCGTATGCATGGCATGGCTGGTAGCCCCCAGTGTCAACCACGTGGGCGTAACCCGGATATCGCCTTCTGCAAACAGGTCAGGATCGTCCATGGCGTTCATCTCGACGGTGTTCATCACAACAGGCTCGTAGCGCGCTGGTCAGTGCCCATCAACAGCTCGCGGTACGCGACTCAAGGTCGCACTCCCGCTGTGATTCAGGAGGCGTCGGCGCGTTTCGGGGCCAGATGATCAGCCCAGTCGACACCGGCGTCACCAAAGACCACAAAGTGCGGATTGATGAGCGTGTCCCTCTCGTTATAGCGCAAGCGCTGCAGGCGTGTATCGGTCAAGTGCCCACCGGCCTCCTCGACAATACACTGTGCCGCGCCAGTGTCCCACTCTCCTGTGGGCCCCAATCGGGCGTAAACGTCAGCTGCCCCCTCGGCCACAAGACAGGATTTGAGGGCTGAACCCATGGCGATCTCATCGTGCTCACCCAGGCGATCAAGAAAGCGCTGCAGGCGGGCTCCTGTTGAGGGACAGCGACTGCGCGCCACGACAACCCCGGTATCCGGGATATTGCGCACGTTGATTGGATCAGAGACCCACTCGCCATCGACCAGGGCTTGCTTCCATGCGCCAGCACCGCGCACCGCATGGTAGGCGATGTCCAGTACCGGGGCGAGAATGACACCGATTACCGGTCGATGATCGACAATCAATGCGATGTTGACAGCGAACTCGCCGTTGCGACGCAGAAACTCGCGCGTCCCATCAAGCGGGTCAACCAACCAGTAGGCAGGCCAGTCGTGGCGCTCACGCAAAGGTATCAAGTCGGACTCTTCGCTGATGACGGGAAGTTGTGGCTCCAGACTCGCAAGACGATCGACGATGAGCGCGTGTGCCGCCATGTCGGCCGTTGTCACCGGCGTCTGGTCGCTCTTGACCGAGACGTCAACCCGCTCCACGCCCGCGCCCTCAGGGCCGTACACCTCGAGGATGCATGTACCCGCGTCACGCGCTACCTGTAGCGCTTGATCACGCAGCTCGAGTAGTTCAGCAGGTTCAAGGGTCGGCTTCATACCGGCGGTTTCCCGGTGTCTTCTTGAGTTTATATAGCGGAGTTTCGACAAAAACCTGTAACACAAGGTTCCGAAAAGACGGATACATCCGACATAACGGTAAAATTCCGCCTGAGCGGATCCAGCAACCGACCTACATCAAGCGATTGATGTTGCCGCTTTGGCTCACCGTGAATCGCCCTTGCGCATCTGCTCGGGCGAATGAGCGCAAGTTGTTCAGTAGCTCAGGGGATGCGTTGGCAACTGGTGTCAATTGCAGGTTCAGAGAATAGTCGCCGTTACCGGCAAGCGTAAAGTCGCCGCTTCCATCGACATCGCCACCACTGATGCTCAGCGTGCCGGAGTGCGCACCCTCACTCTCGGGTACAACGCCAATTTGAACCGTACCAAGCTGGACAGCGACAGGTCGCTCCAGTACAGCATCTGACCAGACAATATCGCCCTCGAAGCGCGTCAGCAGATTGTTCTCCAGAAGCACACTGGCAATGTCTGCAACGATCTCGCCGTCAAAGGCTGCGATCGGTGCTGGTAGCAGTGGTTCAAGTTCCTTGGCACGCACGCTGAGATCAAGATCGCTCACCTTGATGTCACCACCCCAGCTGCGCGTGACCAGCGCTGATGTCTCGCCACCATAGGCATCGAGACTGACTCGGGCACCGCCACCCCCAAGCAACGTAGTCGGAGCGAGTCGCCAGCGCACATCGCTAGCCTCTAGTGGTAGTAAATCATCGGTCGAAGCTACTCGCGCGATACGCCCACTGTAGAGGCGCCCGCTAACACCTTCCAGAGCCACCGGCCCAAGCTGCGGACGCAGGCGATCAACAACCGGTGCCGCCGGAAACAACACAACCATGGCGATGAGGTAGCACACCACCCCAAGGAGTATGAGCCGAGCGATTCGCATCAGCTTCGTTCGATGTTGAAGCGCGCGGAAACCATACCCGCATCGCGCCGCGACAGGGTCATGTTAGAGACCGTGAGGCCATAGCTCTCCAACTCGGCAAGTACTAGCACGAGCTTGTCAAACTCGACTTCACCAAACTGTACGCGGGCGCCATTGCCCCCTGCCGGCTCATTGCGGTCAGGTGCGGTAACGCCTGCGTTGCGTACGATCTCGTCAAGCAGCAGATAGGGCGCTTTGTCAGAGCTGCGCACAGCACTGCCCTGACCTACCCCACCTGCGGCTCGAATGCGCGCACCACCGTCACGAATGAACTGCAGAGTCTCGCGTTTGGTCTCGATCGCACGACCCGTGCTTTCCAGTCGACTGGAGACCGGGTACCACAGCAGCGTATAGAGCAAACCTGCGATCACCAATACAGCCACGGCAACCACAATCATGCGATCGCGTTGCGTCTGTCGTAGATACCAGTCCTTCATTGCACACGCACCCGGGCGCGCACACCGCCGTCTTCACGATTGGCCGACTGCACCTCGAGTCCAAGCGAGGAACGTCCCGACAAGTCTGAGGCCAGAGCGTCCAGTGAGGGTACCGCATCTGTTGTCAGATCCAGATCAAAGCGTCCATTGCGCAAGGTCAAGGAATTCAGGGTGGTCTGCGATTGACTGGCAAGACTGTCGGCAATGGCTGCAAGATTAGCGGTAAAGCCATCGTTTCCACCTTGGCCGAGTTTGGACAGCGCATCCTCAATCTGCCGTCTGGGACGTTGCATTCGAGCACCCGGCAGAGCGATTGAAAAGGACTCTGCAATGGCCTCATCCAGAGCTGCCTCCTCTGCCTGCATCTGCCTCAGATCGAGCCAGCGCCCGGCAACCAGCAGCAGCAGCAAGACAGCGGCGAGTGCAGCCGTCCAACCCCAGGGCTTGAGGCTCTTGTCCAGTTGATTGCGCGGGCTGTACTCACCCTGCAAAAGATTGATGCGCGGCGCGTCGACCAGACCTGCGGCAAACAGCCCCAGGAGGTGGTCACAGTGGCGCTGATCGACAGCCACGCCCGCAGGTACGCGTAGAGACGCAGCGTTACCCGTCTCGAACACGGTGATCTCCGCTTCTCCTCCTTCCTCCAGATCAGCGTGCGCTCCTTCGAGCATGAGCCCGGCCATGTCGACATCAGAGACAAAACCACTGTAGCCATTCAATCGGACCACAGCGCGATCAGCGTCAACCAAAGCCGTCCACTGGGTCGCCTCGTCCCCTGGCAGACGCTCGGGCATCGGTAGAGCCAGCGTCTCGGGCACGATTTCGATCGGTCGCAAGCCTGCCTCGGCACAGTGTGCGGTGACCTCGTCCATCGTGTCGCGGTCGATAACAGCGACGGGAAACATGTCTCCGGCGCGCTTCTGACCCAGAGAAAAGTGCAGGTTGTCGACATCGTCGGCCAACTGCTCCTCAAGCGCATAGCGAGCAACGGTGGCAGCCCGTGAGGCAGCTCCGCCCGGTACATGCGCCTCAGCGAGCAGAACGCCATCGCCGCCGACAATCAGACAGGCACGGCGACCCTCGATCACGGCGGCCGCCTCGGCGAGAGTGCCAACCTCAACCTCGCTGTCGAGCCCACCCTTGTCATTGATGCCCGCCCAACTGGTGCGGTCAACGCCGACTTCCGGCCAATGGATGATGAATTGTCTGGACACCTGCCTCGTTTTCAGCCTGCTATGGCGTGTCGCGTGAGCGATAAAGAACACGCGTACGACCTTCGCCGTCGCGCTCTAGAACCGTAAACTGAGACACTCTAACCGCCTCGGTAATGACATCAATACGCACTTGAAAGTAGTCGGAACGCACGCCCCGGCTGCCTTCAATACCAAGATCCAGACCATTCCCGCCGCCCGGGTCTACTTCTTCGTCGAACAATAACGTGCTCTCGAACGGGGTTGTATCGCGTGAATCACCGGTTAGCGATTCAGGACCATCAGCCGCCAGATCAAATATGTTCTCGCACTCAGGATAGTCCTCATAAGCAGAACTGTCCCATCTGGACATTTCGCCTCCCAGTCCTCTCATGTCATCTGACAATGACGAGAGCACTTCTGGTGTCGCAGTATTGACGTTTATAGGCAACGGTCCATTGACGGTCGGTAGCGCCGCAACATGTGGCAACAGCAGGGCATAGTCCTCGGCCTCTTCTTCCACAGCGGGGCTGAAGCCCTTGACCAATTTGAGCTCGCTTGGACTCGTAAACGGCGCGTTGGCAGCACGATACGCTGGATCGAGCCCGGAGTAGTAGTCGTCTTCGGCGCCATCGGGTACGGTGGCATTGACATCGCTGTCTATCCAGTCAATGACCGCCTGCACCTTGTTTACAGCAATCCCGAGCTCGCTGAACAGACGTTGCATACGCTCGACCTCATAGGCGATGACATTGCCGTCGACATCGACCAGGTTGTTGAGGTTAAGCCGCCCTTGCAAGTCCCACACACAACCTTGAATGGCTGCATTGTCGTCTATAGGCACCGGCGGGATTGTCTGGGCCCAATCATCATCCAGTGAGTCCGAATTGTTTCGGTCCCCGACCTCGCGATCACGAAACAACAAGGCTGCAGCAAAGCGCTCGCCACTGACCGCAAGATCACGCGCGAGCAATATGGCTCCCTCATTGCGCTCTCGCTGCAGCGTCAGTTGCTGACGCGCAGTAATGGATACCATGGTGATCGAACAAAGCGCGATGATCAGCATAGCCGTCACAACGGCGATACCGCTTTGCCGTCGAGGCGTTGATAACCGTCTGCTATCCATGACCGGCGCTCACGAAGGCAGAGCAAATACGCGACGTATTTCCCCAAGATCCTCAAGTTCGAACACAAACTCGATAGCCCTCGGCAAAGCGGGTGCATCCTCCAGACCCTGACTGCTCAGCGGTGGCCAGCTGTCACTCCACTCGCCATCGATATCGAGATACCGCAAGCGGAGGTCGTCGACACGGTCCATCATTTGCCGTCTGCGACTCGGTGCCTCGTCCAGGGTTTCAAGGTGATACCAGTAGTTTCGCATGAGCGCGTCTTCCTCGAGAGACCAGGAGACGCGCTGCAAGTCAGAGCGTGGCGGCATTGCATCGCCTACCGGATTAACCCACCCCGCGCGCGTCAGATCAAACAAGGAACCCCCTGCCACATTGACCTGAAAGGCTGGCAAGGGCGCGTCAACCGACGAGCGTACGGGACGGTTGACGATCTGGGTGACATCTTCCGCGAGCCAGTAAAAAGTGCGCTGTAACTGCCCAAGGCGATCGGCCTGCGCCTCGATGGCCACGCGTGTGGCATTGATCTGGGTCAGCATGCGAAAACCAGCCGTCCCGAGTATCGCGAGCAAAAACATCGCGACCAGGAGCTCAATCAGCGTAAACCCGCGCGTCCTTTTTACGGAGGTATTCACAGGCGAAACTCGGGGTTGCCCAAAAACCCGGCGACCGAATACAGGTAACTGTCGGCATCCTTGTCCGAACGTACTTCAATATCGAGCCTGCGCAAATCAGCATCCGCCACCCGCTGGGTACGAGTGCGCACAAACCATCGTTGACCCACCATTTCCACTTCGGTATTGGTTGTGCCGATCTCTGGCCACCCCGGCACTGCCTGCCACTCGGCCATGGTGTTGCTCGCAACCCAGCGAGCGACCTCGCGCGTACGCAGGTGCTCGGCACGCTGTGTACTGGCAGCAGCGGTCATCACCAGCGCCGACACGCCAACCGCCAGTATGGTCATCGCGACCAACACTTCAATGAGTGTAAAACCACCGCTTTGCCGCAGATGGACGTCGCGTTTGCTCACGGTGCGTCCAATTGCTCGACCACGACAGGCTCCACTTCACCGCTCGCCACCTGCCAGCGAAACTCGTCTTCCTCATCTCGCATGATCACACGAAAATCCGGCACAAACTCGCCATTGGACAAGAACAGGATGTGCGGCCTCAGCGGATCTTCTGTGGTCGCATTGGACAACTCCTCTTCGAGCGTCTCGAGAATGACCGCCTGCCCCGAGAGGTCGACCTCGAAGAACACGTCAGCGTTCGGCTGTCGAAAGCTCAGACGCGGATCCTCCACTGGCGTCCATTCAGGTTCATCGCCCTCGTCTTCGGCAAGCAAGGCCCAAAACTCATAGCTGCCTGGATGAAATCGGATTCCGAGCTGGGTGCGAGAATAGACAGCCTGATCTGACGCCAGATTCATGATCAGCCCCGTACGTAGCGCCGAGTCCCTGATCTCCTTGCCGACGTTTCGGAACTCGATGTTGATGACTACAGCACCAACGAGGATGGCGACGATGGCAATCGTCACCAGTAGCTCGATCAATGTGAAGCCGCTAGCGCCCGAGTTGGGCTCGCTGCGTCCTGGTCTGTTAGTCACCCTTATCCTTGAAAAACGGGAGATTACTCAGCGCCGAGGCTCGAGATATCAGCATCGTAGCTGTCGCCGCCTTCTGCACCGTCGCGGCCCAGAGACAGGATTTCAAAGTCGCCACCGTCCGAGATGTACAGGTAATCCCGACCCCACGGGTCTTTTTGCAGTTGCTTGATGTAGCCGCCCTGGTTCCAGTTGACAGGTTCCGGATCTCCGGACGGTTTTTCCACCAGAGCTTGCAAGCCCTGCTCGGTCGACGGGTAGTTGAAATTATCCAACCTGTAGAGTTCCAGCGCCGAGCCGAACGAGGCAATGTCATTATTGGCTCGCACGACTCGCGCGTCCTCAGGCCGGTTCATGATCAACGGCACCACGGTGGCACCCAGAATGGCAATGATTGCGACCACTACCATGATCTCGATCAAGGTGAATCCGCCAGCGCGGCCGTAAGGCTTGCGAGACAGGCGAGGCGGCGCACCCGCGACTGAGTGGCCGGACTCGGCGATAGCAGGCAAGGTGTGGTTGAGTTCGTGCATCAGGTCTTTCATCTATTCTGAATCTGGTTTGATCAGTTATTTCTGTGAACGTACGCAAGCGCCGGTGAGCCTTTCGAGGATAGCACTGGCAATTGGGCGTGCGAATGTCATGCAGTGCACAGGCAAACTCCTTATTCAGCCTATGACCAGAGCCAATACGAATGATTCCGGCTGAACCCGTCACAAGCCCGACGCCAGTTGCTTACAGCGCCAAGCGCACCAAGCGGATCGCACTGGGCGTCGCCGCAGGAACCGCCGCACTTTGCGTGGTGTTGCAAGCAACAGGCCTGGACACCACACTTCGCTTTGACCGTGAAGCCATCGACGACGGCCGTTGGTGGCTATTGCTGACCGGTAATTTTGTCCATCTCGGGGCGAGTCATTTGTTGATGAATATCGCAGGTCTCGGACTGGTGACCGCTCTGGTCTGGAAGCGGTTTGCGGCCGTCGACTGGCTCATCTTGATCCTCGGATCAAGCGTGGTGGTCGGGGTTGGACTGTGGTGGCGCAATCCGGAGCTCTTCTGGTATGTCGGCTTCAGTGGCACACTGCACGGTCTGATAATCGCCGGCACCCTGGCCGACCTCCGGGTCTGGCCAAGATCTGCTGCTGTACTGTTGGTGGCTGTGGCCGGCAAACTCGCTTGGGAACAGCTCGGCGGTGCCTTGCCTGGCAGTGAATCCTTCGCAGGCGGCAACGTTATCGTCGATGCCCATCTATACGGCGCCCTTGGCGGCGCTCTGATAGGTATCGCGCTGATATTGGCAGGTCGTGTACGGCTTGATGAGCCAGAGGCATGATTCAGTCAGATCGAGGCCTTGAAGCACGCTGTCCAATGAGCTCCAAACGCATGGACACGCAGGTCGACGCAGAGAGCTTGTACTAGGCGCAATACCCGCGAATCGTCTCAAGCAAGTGTACCGAGACATCCACCCCATCCACGAGACTGCGCTCACGCGCTGCAAACCGACGCGAGGAAGGCAGGCGCGTTCCGTCCTGCGCGAGCACATCAGCCAAAATCCGCTCGGCTCGAGCATCATGATCAACCGCCTGGCCGGGAGGTGCGCAACGCTGCGGATCAATCGCAATCAGAAACTCGCCACCGAAGGGGGCTCCGGTCTTGTTGACATCGTGGGCGGCGGACTCACGACTGGAGAGCTCGCCAATCAGGGGTCCCGCCAATAACTCGACCATCAATGACAGGGATGACCCCTTGTAGCCTCCAAAGGGCAATTGAGCTCCGGCCAAGGCTGCCTCGGGATCTGTGGTTGGTTGACCGTCTGCATCAATGGCCCAACCCTCAGGCAAGCTCTTGCCCTCACGCTTGTGCAACTGAATTTCACCCCGGGCGCTGGCGCTGGTGGCTTGATCAAAGACCAGCGGTGGGCCGGAAGAACGTGGAAAGCCAAACGCCATCGGGTTGGTGCCGAATACCGGCTTTGTGCCGCCAGCGGGTGCCACACAGGCATTGGAGGCTGTAAACGCAAACGCTGTGAGGCCCTCGGTGGCCAATCGCTCCACCTCAGGCCAGAGCGCTGCGATGTTGTACACACGACGCACTGCCAAGGCGGCAATTCCGTACTGTCGAGCCGTGTCTGCCAAAGGCTCGAGCCCAACATCCAAAGCATGCGGACAAAAACCATGGCCTGCATCCACATGCACCACCGCGCCGTCTGGTTGGAACAGCACCGGTTCAGCCGTCGGATCACAATCGGCGTTACCAGAGGCTGCAACATAAAAAGGAATTCTGAATAGACCGTGCGAAAGGCAGCCATCCCGCTCGGCCGCGGTGACGTTGCTGGCGATCGCACTTGCCTGACCGTGCGAAAAACCCTTGGCCAAGAGCGCGTCACAGGCCAATGATTCAATCGTTGCAAGGTCGAGTCGTTCAGTTGGGGTCATTGCAGGCGGTAGTGGCGGTAGCAGATCGGTGTATCTTGCAGGTCTGTGGCGCCGCTGTCGATGCCAAGGCAAGCTTGGCGATATATCCAGCCAAAAAGGTATGCACATGACTCAAGGACTGCTCGATACGCTCATAGAGAAAACCGTCGTGCCCAGCTTCTCCAGCATCGGTGCGGCTGTGCGCAAGCGACTGTTCGACTGGCGCGCGCTCGAGGAATACGACTTGAGCGATCAGCTCGTGGTGATCACCGGAGCCACTTCGGGTATCGGTGAAGCTGCAGCTGAGGTGTATGCAAGCCTGGGTGCTCACCTTGTCATCGTGGCGCGCAGTGAGGACAAGGCACAAGCCCTCATCGAGCGACTTGGCAAGAACACTGGCAACGAACGCATCGATGCAGTAATCGCTGATCTGGGCCAATTGGATTCGGTACGCGAAGCCTGCGATGAGCTCCACGCGCGCTACGACAGAATTGACACACTCGCCCACAATGCCGGTGCGCTTTTCAATCAAAGACAACGCACGAACGATGGCACTGACTTGTCTGTTGAAATCATGGTCGCCGCACCGTTCTTGATGACCGGACTTTGTCTGCCACTACTGAGCGCGGGCACGGGTGCCGGTCGCGTCTTGACGATGAGTTCAGGCGGCATGTACACGGCGGCACTGAGTGTCGATGGGCTGGAGATGAGCGACGAGCACTACCAGGGGGCTCAGCAATATGCACTGGCAAAGCGCGCGCAGGTCACGCTGAATCGCTCCTGGGCTGAGCGTGTTTCGCCTGAAAAATGTGTCTTCCATGCCTTGCACCCTGGATGGGTGGACACACCCGGTATCCAGGAAGCGCTACCTGGTTTTTCGAAGATACTCGGACCACTCGGCCTGCTGCGTTCTGCGCGAGACGGCGCCGATACTCTGGTTTGGCTGAGTGCTGACGATGAAGCGCTTGGTACGACTGGTCAGTTCTGGCACGACCGGGGCATTCGCGCAGAGCACATGAGTGCACGCACACGCCAAGCCGATACCCGGCCACTACGCCAGAAACTCTGGGACTGGTGCGAATCACATACCGGATTTGTACTCGATGTCTAGTGGCTCAGACCGCACCATAGTCTTTGCGGCTTTCACCGATCCAACGCGATATCAGCCCATCAACAGCTGCTGAGTGATCACTCAACAGCCTATCGGCTGTAGCCGAGACGGCATCAAGCAGATCATCGTCTCGTCCCAACTCTGCAATACGAAACTCGGCAAGCCCCGTTTGTTTGGTACCGAGCACCTCTCCTGCACCACGCAACTCGAGATCTTTTTGGGCAATCAGAAAACCGTCATTGGTCTCGCGCATGATACCCAGCCTGTCCTTCGCGGTGACTGACAAGGGGGACTGATAGAGCAGGATACAACTCGACGCTGCATCCCCTCGCCCGACCCTACCGCGCAGCTGATGCAATTGTGACAAGCCCAGTCTCTCCGCGTTCTCGATAATCATCAAGGACGCATTGGGCACATCAACACCAACCTCTATGACGGTCGTCGCCACAAGCAAATCCAGCTCACAAGACTTGAACGCCTGCATGACCGCTTCTTTTTCCAGAGGCTTCAAGCGTCCGTGCAACAAACCGATTCTGCAGTCCGGCAACAGACTCTCCAGAGTGGTTACCGTGTCTTCTGCCGCCTCTGCCTGCAAATGCTCGGACTCTTCAATCAAGGTGCACACCCAATACACCTGGCGCCCATCGCCTATCGCCTTGCCAACGCGTTCGATCACCTCCCCGCGTCGGCTGGCATCAATAGCGACGGTGGTAACAGGCTTGCGCCCCGGCGGTAGCTCATCGATAACTGACACGTCAAGGTCTGCATAGGCAGTCATCGCAAGTGTGCGGGGAATAGGTGTGGCCGTCATGATCAATTGATGCGGCACAGAGTCACTCGCCTCACCCTTCTGCCTCAGAGCCAACCGTTGGTGCACCCCAAAACGGTGTTGCTCGTCAATGATTGCAAGCCCCAGATTCTCAAACTCGACATCCCGCTGGAAAAGCGCATGTGTTCCCACCACAACACGAGTACGACCAATGGCAATGGCCTCGATCGCGGCACGCCGCTTGGCCGCAGTGAGTTTGCCGGTCAGCCAACCGACATCAATACCGAGCGGATCAAACCAGTCTGCAAAATTCAACAAGTGCTGCTCGGCAAGGATCTCTGTGGGTGCCATGAGTGCCACTTGATACCCGGCCTCCACCACATCAGCCGCCGCCAGGGCTGCAACCACGGTCTTGCCTGAGCCGACATCACCCTGTACCAACCGCAGCATGGGCTCAGGTGTTGACATGTCCTGAGCGATCTCGTGTAGCACTCGGTTCTGAGCGTCGGTCAGATGAAAGCCCAGACAAGCTCGCAAGGCCCGCGCACGGTCCCCGTGGCTTGTGACATGCGGTGCCTGATGGTGCCGCGTCAGACTACGCAAGCGTCGCAAACCCAGCCGATGAGCAACAAGCTCCTCGAAGGCCAGTCGACGGTGTGCCGGATGTGTGCCTTGCATCAACGCGTTGACATCAGCCTCTGGTGGAGGCCTGTGCACGATCCGCAAGGCTGTCACCAAATCAGGCATTGCAGCACTATCAATGGCATCGGATGGCAACCAGTCACGCAGACTGTCACTACCGAGTTGCTCAAGCGCCTGATCCGTCAAGCGACGCAGAGTCGGTTGCTGGACACCCTCTGTCGCTGGATAAAACGGCGTGAGTGAGTCGGCAAGCCCGCTATCAAGGGCATCCGCCTTGACCACTCGGTATTCCGGATGCACCATCTCCAGCTGTCCAGGTCCACGTCGAACCTCTGCGAAGCAACGTACCTGCACTCCGGGCTCAAATTGCCTGACCTGGGTCTGACTGAAATGAAAAAACCGCAACACGAGCGAGCCGGTGTTGTCCGCTATACGCACGAGTAACGTGCGCCTGCGTCGATTGACCACTTCCGCAAGCCGGACCTCACCCTGCACCAGCGCCTCTCTACCCTGGGACAGAGACCCGATCGGCGTGACACGCGTTCTGTCCTGGTATCGAAACGGCAAATGAAAAAGCACATCGTCGACGTGCGTTATGCCGAGCGCCCTGAGCTTGTCGGCCATGGCGGGGCCGACGCCTTTCAAGTCAGTGACTGGCACAGATCGCGTAGCCACGGCTCGTCGACCGAATCGAGGGTATGCGAGGCTTGGCAGAACTCAGCTATCAGTCACCGAGGTACAACACCCCTTCCACTTCCACGGCAACCCCTTTGGGCAAGCCTGCAACCTCAACCGCGGCGCGCGCGGGATATGGCTCGTCGAAGTGCTCCGCCATGACTTCATTCACGAGTGGGAAGTCCGCAAGATCGGTCAGGTAGACGTTCAATTTGACGACGCGTGAGAGGTCGCCACCCGCAGCCTCAGTCACTGCGGCGAAGTTCTTGAACACCTGCTCGATTTGCGATCTGACATCACCCTCTACCACTTCCATGGTCTTAGGCACCAAGGGTATCTGGCCAGAGATCCAGACCGTGTCACCGGCCTTTACGGCTTGCGAATAGGCGCCAATGGCGCCGGGTGCATTTGTAGTCGATACAATATTTCGCATGGTGTGCCTTCGAATGTTCACGGTTTCAGCCAGCAGTATAAATGCGGCTCCACGCCTGCGGCGCTCAATCACTCACTGAGACGGGCGAGTTGCAGCCTTCGCCCCCCCCATGCACGAAAGCGCAAGGGGCTGACACAACGCACACATCAGATGTGGGCCTTACACCGCTGTATATTTCCAACAACACAGCAGCAAGCAACCGACCCGATACTACTTACATCGAAACAGGGCAGCCACACGGCGCCACGGTTTCGACCGAATTCAAACTCAATCACTTATCGGAGTCACACCATGAAAGCTACTCACATCACCGCTGCTATCGTTCTCGCTTCAGCTGCCGCTCTTGCAGGCCCTGCTTCTGCTATCACCTCTTCGGGCAACCTTCTCCAGGATGTCAACTCCGCG
>CALAJN010000010.1 GCA_937922675.1 uncultured Granulosicoccaceae bacterium | reverse complement strand
ATGACCGGTATGTCGACGTAGCGGATGCTGTCGAGGAACAGCAGGCCGAGCCCCGGCCACTGGAACACCGATTCGGTGACGATGGAGAAGGCGATGACGCCGCCGAACTGCAGCGCGACGATCGTGACCACCGGCACCAGTGTATTGCGCAGCGCATGGCGCAGGTACAGCGAGCGATAGTCGATGCCGCGTGCGCGGGCAAAACGAATGTAGTCGGTCTTCAGCACGCTCTGCATCTCCGAGCGCACCAGACGCATCGTCAGCGTCAACTGGTAGACACCGAGGGTCAGCGCCGGCAGCAGGATGGAGCGCCAGCCGTCGATCGACAGGAAGTTGGTCTCCCACCCGCCGAGCGACACCGTCTGCCCACGGCCAAAGGTTGGCAGCCAGCCGAGCTGTACGCCGAACAGGTAGATCAGAAAGATACCGATCACGAAGGTCGGCACCGAGATGCCGACCAGGGTCACGAACAGGATGCCGTTGGCCAGCACCCCGCGCCGGCGTATGGCCGTGTAGATGCCGGCCGGTACCCCCAGCACCAGCGAGATCAGGAGTGACGCAAAGGCGAGCTCGGCCGTCGCCGGTAGCCGCGACAGGATCATCTCCCCGATCGGCTGGCGCGTGCGGTAGGAGTAACCGAAGTCCGCGCTGGCGAGCCGCTTGACGAATCGGCCGTACTGCACGATGACCGGATCGTTCAGGCCGAGCTGCTCACGCAGCCGTTCGCGGTCCTCGATCGAGGTCTCGGTACCGACCATCTGCGACACCGGGTCCCCGACGAAGCGGAACAGCGCGAAGGCCAGCAGGCTGATGACCGCCATGACGAACAGCGACTGGGCCAGTCGTCGTGCTATCAGGGCGATCACGGAAGTAGTGACACAGGTGTGAACGGGTCAGTGCGGAACAGGCGAAGAATACGCGACTCGGGACGAGTGAGGATTCGATCACGTCGCGCGGCATTTACAGCTTGATTGGAAGTGTCACGTACGTCGGTAAGGAAGAAGTGCAGCCAGGTTTCGCATTCACCTGTTTCTCTCACGTACTGATCAAGGCAGCATTCACGCCGCGAGGATCAGTGCGCATGACCTTCCCGGGTCCCGTAAGCGCTGGATGGAAAAGCAACTGCTTTGCTTCACTAAAATATGTCAAAGGTTAGTGGTTGTGGTGTTCCTGTTTGACATCAACAGGCCTTGCCAACTGCCGGCATAGCAAGATCACGGGAATCAGGCCGATCAGCACGATAACCAGTGAGGGAACAGCGGCGCCTGCCAATCGCTCATCTGACGCCAGCCGATGGGCTTGTACGGCCAGCGTGTCGTAGTTGAACGGCCGCATGATCAGCGTTGCCGGAAGTTCTTTCATCACGTCGACAAAGACGATTAGCAATGCGGTGAAGACGCTGGTCTTCAGGATGGGCCAGTGCACGCGGTAGAGAATACCGCCAGAGTTGGAGCCGAGTGTGCGCGAGGCTGCATCAAGACTGGTATTGAGCGTATCCAGCCCACTGTCGTAGGTGTTGAGTGCGGCGGCCATGAAGCGAACCATATAAGCCAACACCAGTACAGTGACTGTCCCGGTAAAGATTAGCCCGGTCGACACGCCAAACCAAGACTCGGCGAGTGAATCGATGCCGTTATCAAGCGCTGCAAACGGCACCAACAGACCGACCGCAATGACGCCTCCCGGTACCGCGTAACCAATGCGCGCGATGCTGCTGGCGGCACGGGCGGTCTTGCCAGGGCAGAAACGTTTGTAGCTGGCAATGGTTACGGCCAAGGTGACGGTAACTACCGCAGCAATTGAAGCCAGGACCAGAGAATTTCTGATAAACCCGAGATAGCGCCTGCTCAAGAGGTTTTGCTCCGAGCCCAGACCCATTTCCACCAACAGAATCACCGGCAGCACAAATCCGAAGAACACAGGAACAGCACAAAACAGGAATGCGCCAGCAGACCTCCAGCCGGATAGCCGTGCGCGTGGCATTCGCACCTCGCGTTTGCCAGCACTGTGACTACGCGCAGCGCCACGTTGGGTGCGTTCAAGCGTGGCGAGAAAGAGTGCAAAAATCAGCAGGCAGAAGGCTAGCTGTGCAGCACCTCCACGGTCAGCAAAGGAGAACCAGCTGGTGTAGATGCCGGTGGCAAAGGTCTGGATGCCAAAGTAGCTGACCGTACCGTAGTCGGCAATCGTCTCCATGATGGCGAGGAGCATGCCACCGGCAATGGCTGGCCGAGCAATTGGCAACGACACACTGAAAAAAGCGCTGACTGAGCCGCGACCGAGACTGCGAGCCGCAAGGTTTGCCGTCGCCGATTCGCGCAAGAAGGCAGATCGGGCCAGCAGATACACGTAGGGATACAAGACCACGATGAACATGGCGCCGGCACCACCGATGCTGCGGATTTCGGGGAACCAGTAGTCACGTGGACCCCAACCTGTGACGTTGCGCAGCAGGGTTTGCACAGCGCCTGGGTGGTCGAGGAAGTCGGTGTAGACATAGCCCATCACATACGCCGGAAAGGCAAACGGCAAGGCCAACATGATCTCCAGCGCGCCGCGTCCGGGAAAGTGCGTCATGGTCACAAGCCACGCAGCGCCAGTCCCGACAATTGCAGTGCCTATCGCCACAATCACAACCAGACTCGCCGTGGTCAGACTGTAGCGAAGCAGCACAGTGTCCGCCAGATGACGCAGGCTGTCGGTGGTCCCCGTTGCCGCTGCCAACGCGACAGCAATCATGGGCAACAGACACAGCGCGGCGGCGGCCAGGGCGCTCCCTTTCAGGAGCTGGTCTGTCAGACAAGGTTTCAACGTGTCATACGTGAGCGAAGGTCGCTCATTATGGCTCAGGCAGAGGCTGATCGACGCGGCACGCCGGCTTTTGTTGGGCGTGTGGTGCGTGTGCGGTGGGGCCAGTCATTTCGCTTGATGAGAAGCTGAAGGCGGCCAGATGTGTCCTGAAATCTGAATTGGGCCATACACCAGCTTGATGAGAACGATTCGTGTTAGCGTTGTCTAAACGTTACCAACATTCTGCTAGAGCCGAGGCCGGTTTCGCTCCGCTGCCCCGACACCCGATGATCGTTTGCCACTGCAATCGCTTGACCTCAGGAGACATCGACGATTCGGTGTGCTGCCTGATGCGCGCGTCCTGCCAGCGCAAGGATCTGTGTGCAGAAACGGTGTACGAGGAGCTCGGAGCCTGTCCGCAATGCTGTGGGTGTCTGGAGCTGGCAGAGAAGATCATCGATCAGAGCCGCCTTGCCTTTTTGTCGCGTGAGGCGCTTGCCACCCTGCGCCAGGATGCCTCGGGTAACCCTGAGTGATCCCTTCGGGCGCCTTTGGAAATGTGGCGCTTTGCAGGTAGGCTTACCGGCTGAGTGAGCCGGTTTATCCAGAGCCGCGTACCTTCGCATTTCAGTATTCAATCGGAGACAGTCTGTGAAAGGCAATCAAGCAGTTATCGAGCACCTGAACAAGGCATTGTTTCTCGAGCTCGGCGCAGTCAATCAGTACTGGCTGCACTACCGATTGCTCGATGACTGGGGCATGCAACTGCTTGCCCGGAAGGAGCGGGAAGAGTCCATTGAGGAGATGCAACACGCCGACAAGATCATCGAGCGCATCATTTTTCTCGGTGGTCACCCGAACATGCAGACCCTCGCCCCCATGCGTATCGGGCAAAACGTGCGCGAGGTACTCGAGGCCGATCTCGCCGGTGAACACGAAGCGCGAGACGCCTATATCGAGGCCCGCAAGGTGTGTGAAGTCGAGAGCGACTTTGTCAGCAAGAACTTGTTTGAGATGCTGATCGCCGATGAGGAGGGGCACATTGATTTTCTCGAGACCCAGCTAGAGCTGTTGAATACAGTAGGTGATCAGAACTACGCGCAGCTACAAGCCTCACCTGCCAACGCGTCTGAAGGGTAGTCGCGCGTGCGAGCGTGATGGGCTTCGACCCCTTCACGATCAATGACCGCTTGCGTGTCGCACCGGGCCCGGCCTTCAGATTGGTAGCTACCCAAGTACGAATACCGACATAGCCGCCGCTGAACTGCACGCCAGGTTAGCCCTGACATTGCGCTGTTGACGAAGGCCGGCCCCGCCTCACTGCCTACAGGTCCTGGCCCCAAAGCAGGGACCCGATCGCGTGTTATCCGCAGGCCACCCTGGTTCGAGCACCCCGCGCTCTCTTGTGGGCCTGAGCATGGCACGTCCCTGGTACGTGTCACTGCCCTTATCGAGTGTTCGGCGGGTGCAGGCAGATCCAGAATTGGCGGGGCAGCGACCAAGGTGACTCGCGCACTGACTGCCAGAATACCCCCATGAAACTCAAGGTTAATGCTATTGCAAATTATTCGCATTAAGGTTAGTGTCTTGCCATCGACTATCTCGTCGCACCGGTTCGTACCTGCTGATCAATGCTTATCTCCGACCCGAACGTTAGTGCTCCCGTCGGCGCATGGCGCCAAGAGATGACTTGCGCATGAACACAGGCGATGCTCAGCTCTGCTTCGAGGATCTGTGCGTCGACATCGATGGCAACCGCATCGTGTCTGACGTCAACTTCACATTGCAACAGGGTGAGATCGGGTGCTTGTTGGGGCCGAGCGGTTGCGGCAAGACAACAATCCTGAATGCCATCGCCGGATTTGTTAACCCCGTGCGCGGCAGCATCCGTTTGCGTGGCACTGAATGCGCCAATGAGACGATGCAGTTACCTCCCGAGGCGCGCAGGGTTGGCATGGTCTTTCAGGATCTTGCGCTCTTTCCGCATCTGACCGTTCGGCAGAACATTGCCTATGGACTCAAGGGGCAAAAGCGTTCGGAAGTGGTTCGCCGTGTTGATGAGCTGTTGCGGCTCGTCTCGATGAGCGATCAGTCGGAGCGTTACCCGCACGAACTGTCCGGTGGTCAGCAGCAGCGGGTGGCCTTGATACGTGCCATGGCGCCGCGACCGCCTATCCTGTTGCTGGACGAGCCCTTCAGCAGCCAGGATGCAGAGCTTCGCGTCCAGTTGGCGCAAGAGGTGCGCGAGTTGCTGATCCACGACGGCATTACCGCGATCATGGTGACTCACGACCAACACGAGGCGTTTGCGATAGCCGATCACGTTGGTGTGGTTGCAGACGGCCGGCTCAGGCAGTGGGACAGCGCTTACAACCTTTATCACCGTCCGGCGGACCGGTTTGTTGCAGACTTCATCGGCGAAGGAGTTTTTGTTTGCGGCAACGCTCTTGACGATGACCACCTTCAGACAGAAATCGGTGTGATCCCGGCTGAATTGAACGGTGCGTTCAATCCGGGGGACTTCATTGATCTGCTGATCAGGCCGGACGATGTTGTTCACGACGATGGCAGTCCCAATCGGGCAACTGTTGTTGCCAAGAATTTCCGTGGTGCAAACCATCTGTACACCTTGCGCATGGCGGGCAGCACGCGCTTGTACTGTCTTGCGCCCTCACATCACGACCATCAAGTCGGTGAGCAGATTGGCGTGCGCTTGCGACTCGATCATCTGGTCGTGTTCCCGCGGGAGGTCGTCTGATCTGTGCCTGATCATCCTGGCTCTTGCCAGAACAGTTAACCCGTTTGTTTCTGCTGCAACCGGCGCTCATCAGACGCCACCACTCCGAATGTACATAGACATGATCAAGACCTCCGCCCCAACCCTGGTTGCATTCACGCTCACTGCGGCAGTCTCGCTAGCGCACGCTGATGGCGAGTTGAACCTGTATTCGTCGCGCCACTACGACACTGACGAGCGTCTGTACTCGGACTTTGAGGAACAGACTGGCATCACGATCAACCGCATTGAAGGTAAAGCCGATGAGTTGATCACGCGCATGGAATCCGAGGGAGACAACAGTCCTGCGGACATTCTGTTGACGGTTGATACATCCCGTCTGGAACGAGCCAAGGCGGCAGGTGTTCTGCAGCCGATTGACTCACCGGTGCTCGAGAGTCGTGTGCCGGCCTATCTACAGGATGATGAGAACCAGTGGTTCGGTTTCTCGCAGCGCGCTCGCATCCTGTTCTATGACAAGAACGATGTGCAGGATCCACCCATGACCTATCAGGACCTGGCAGACCCTAAATACAAGGGGCAAGTCTGCATACGGTCGTCCAGTAACGTTTATACCCAGACGATCACGGCAGCTCTCATTGCCCACCTTGGTGAAGAGGCGGTAGGTGACTGGGCCGAGGCGGTTGTTGCGAACTTTGCCCGTGACCCTCAGGGCGGTGACACCGACCAGCTACGTGGCATCGTGTCGGGTGAGTGTGATATTGCAATGTCCAACACATACTACTTCGGCCGTGCAATTCGCAAGCCTGTCGACGGTCTGTCCGACAGTATTGACTCTATCGGTTGGGTTTTCCCGAATCAGGACAACATCGGAGCACACATGAATCTCTCGGGCGGAGGTGTTGCCAGGAATGCACCCAACCGTGATAACGCCATCGCATTTCTCGAGTATCTGGCATCTGATTCTGCGCAGCAGTACTTCTCGGCCGGCAACGACGAGTACCCGGCAGTGCCGGGTGTCGGGCTCAGCCTGTCAGTCGCGTCCCTGGGCTTCTTCAAGGCTGATGACCTGGATGCCTCGGCAATCGCTGACAACGTCGCAGCCGCACAGAAAATCCTGAACCAGGCTGGTTGGAAGTAGGGGCGGCCACGCAGTACCAGGACTGCCAGGAATCAGTTTCGCGGTTCGACAGGCGCCTGTGTTCGCTTCCAGGTCAGAAGCGCAGGGATCAAGAGTAAATCGATCAGAAGGGCTGCCCATAAAGTGACGATCATCATTGCTCCGAACAGGCGAATAGGCGTGAAGTCACTGATAACAGTCACACTCAGACCGACAGTGAGTAACAGTGTTGTCAGTACGATGGCCTGGCCAGCCGCTCTGGTGGCGGAGATGACCGCATCCTTGCTGGACTCGCCGCGTGTTCTTGCAGCAGAAAACCTGCTGAGAAAATGCACGGTATCGTCGACAGCGATACCAAACGCTATGGTTAGCGCAAGTGCTGCCGTTGGACTGAGCTGACCTGAGGTCCACAGGTGCAAGGAAGCCCCCGTTAGCAACAGGGGTAACACATTCGGTACGAGCAGTATCGGTATCAAGCTAGCCGATCGAAAGGCGAAGGCGCAGATAAGTACTGCACCGAGGGTTGCAAGTACGAGGCTGAGTGACAGTTGCTCGATCAGCGTTACGGCTTCCTTGCGCATGATGGTTGGCAACCCGAAAATCTGGCTCGCTCCCGCGTCTCTGGCTGCTGTATATAGCGTGTCAAAATGCAAAAGCGTTTGCTCGTTGCGCATCGGCTCAGGGACCGACACAAAGATACGCGATGTATTGTTAGCTCCCCTGAGCGCCCCTGTAAACGCACTCGGCAGCTTGTCATACTCGTCATCGGTTGCAGGAATGTCGGGATGCCCAAACCAGCGCGCGATACTCAACGCCGAGAAAACAGTTTGTGGTCCGCTGATGTCCTCCAGAGTAGTCACAAGACTCGTGATCTGTTCCCAGTCTCCGCTGGTCTCAACAATCATGGTGAATACGCCGCCAAAGTCCTCGGCAATGGCGTCGTTGATGGCGATGGTTGCGCTGTTGTCTGGAAGATTTTGGTATAGCGGAAACCATGCTCTGGTCTGATTGAAACCGATAGTGGCTACCACGAGAAGAGCAAGGCAGGTGACGACTGTCACTCGAGGCCAGCTGGATCCGAGTCGGGCGAGTCGCTGAGCAAACACGGCACTTACCTGCGGTACCGGACGACTCGACACGCTTATCACACGTCCGAGTAAAGCGAAGGTAGCGATGACGATTGAGAAGGCCAACAATGTTCCCAAGGCGCCCAGTACAGCAAACTCGAACATCTGCTCATTGCTGGTCAGCATGATGCTCGCGAAAGCGATCATGGTTGTGAATGCCGTGAGCGCACAGGCCGGTGCTACGGTCTGTATGGCGTCATGCACTGTGCCGCCGTCCTTGAGATGTCCAGCCAGGTGCATGCCGTTGGCAACACCCAGCACCAGAATCAGAATGGGTATGACGTTACTCAATACGGTAATCGGATAGCCTAGCCAGACCGACAGCGCGAGTACGCCAGAGGCGCCAATGAGCGCCGGTGTGACCGCCAGCAGTGCCATCCTGGCATCTCGTAGCAGCACAAATGCTGCAAAGCTGATGAGTACTGCTCCAAAGAGATTCAGGGACACAAGATCCTTTTTCAAGCCGGAGACAATCTCCGCATTGATGATGTCTTCACCTGTGACACGCGCTGACAAGTTCTCGGGTAGCGATGAGCTGAGTTGCTGATCAATCGCATCGATAACCGCAGGCACCTGGGCCTGGCTCGTATCCACAAGTACGCTGAGAATCAGGGCCGAGCGATCGCTGTTCACAAACGAAGGTAGACCGAGATGCATCGCCTCGAACTCGTCGAGATCCTCTGGAAAGCTCTCATCTATCGTGCTCGGCAGCACGTATCTGCCAAATCGGGCACCGGACTCAAGCGGCCAGCGCAACGAGTGAGCAGAGGCAACCGTTGTGACTCCGTCAAGGCGCCCCAGCTGCAGTGCCAGAGCCCTGATTGCCGTCAGATCGGCACTGGTTAGCATCGAAGCACTGCTGATGCGGATGAGCGCGGTACTGGTAGGCGGAGATTGCTCCTGCTCAAAGCGCCGTTGTGACTCGGAAATCGCATTCTCCGAGAGAAATACGCGATTGACGTTGTTGTCAAACGAGACTCGCGGCAGGGTCGCAGCGATCAGGCCGATGATCAACAACAACAGAAGCGATGCAGCCCTCGGGTACTTCAGTGCGGCAACACCGATACGCTCTGCACCAAATCCAAGGCTGGCAGGCATTATCTAGTTTTTCCGTAGTGGCGCGAGTGCCCTGTGCTCAACATTGATGCGCACCCACAGCATCACGGCATTCAGTGCTGTGAATATGATCGCGACCCACATCAGACCCAATACCATGGGCGCAACGATGATTTCAGCGACTACCAGTATGTAGTTGGGGTGAGAAAAGTACCTGAATGGCCCATGAACGACCAACGGCTCTTCGAGCACAATGATGCGGGTGGTCCAGCGCTCACCGAGAGTGCTTAGTATCCAGACGCGCAAGCACTGGAGTACCGCAAATAGTAGTAACCACGCGATAGAGATTGGCTCATCGTGTCCAAAAACGAGTAAGTACATGATCCACGCACTGTGCATCGCGACCATGATTGGGTAGTGATTGGCGCCAACTTCGTAGGCTCCCTTGTCAAGCAAGCGTGCAGTATTGCGTTTGGCAATAATCAATTCGCCAAGACGTTGGATGACAATGAAAGCAAGAAACAAGAGCGTGGCAAGCTCCATCACGCGGCGCCAGCCGAGACATGAAGTGGCAAGAATGAGGCAGAAAATCCGGGGCCGAGCGTACAAGCCATCATCTGTCCTGTTTTGCCTGCATCGAGAATACTCTTCATGACATACATAACCGTTGGTGCTGACATGTTTCCACAGGATCGCAGTACGTCTCGCTCTGCATCCAGTGAGTTTTCTGTCAGATTGAGCGCGCCCTCGATGGCTTCCACAACTTTCGCTCCTCCAGGGTGGCAAATATAGCGATCTATCTGTTCATGGGTGAGATCGGCTGCTCGTAACGCGCTGTGTGCGGCGTTTGCAAATTTCTGTGTGACGAACGTTGGTATGGATCGATCAAAGATCACGCCGAGGCCGACGTCATCGACATTCCAACCCATGATATCGAGTGTGTCGGGCCAGAGCACTTGATGGCCATGACTCAAGGACACGACATGGGTCGTTGTGGGCAGCTCGGTGCTGAGGCAGGCGGCCGCAGCACCATCACCGAACAAGACAGAGGCGATGATATCGGCTTTATGCATACGGTCTGCTCGAAACGAGATCGTACAGGTCTCCACGACTACGAGAAGTACCTTGAATCCCGGGCGGCAAGTCGCGATGGACCGCGCGGTGGCAAGACCCGACACTCCACCGGCACAACCTAGCCCGAACACAGGCACACGCATGATGTCTCGGCGGAAGCCGACTTCTGAAAAGCACTGGGCTTCCAGCGATGGTGTCGCAATGCCCGTAGAGCATACAGCTACGACACAGTCCACCTCATGGCTGCTCCAGCCTGCGTCCGAGAGCGCTCTGTTGGCAGCCGCGATGAACATGGCCTTGGCTCCGTCCATAAATGCGTTGTTACGATCGGCCCAGCCGTGTTGCTCGGCAAACCACTCGGATGGAACGACGGAATATCGTTTGTCGATACCTGCCGTGCCGAAGGACGTTGAAAGACGCTCAAACTGCGGGTACTTTCCACTAAAGACGGAAGCTGCACGTTCCTTGACGTCGGCCTGAGACAGGCAGTGCTGTGGAAGCTCCGTCGACAGGGCGTGGAGATACACTGAAGTCACTGTTCTTCGTCCACTTGATAATGTCGCTGAGCGACAGACACGATATCAAGACAGACGCGTTACCGGGTGGGGTGCATGTCTCTTACTGTCTTGGGCGATGAGCCGAAAACGAATGAAACCAATACGCCTTGCTGCGTCTCTATAAGACGCCGATTCGGAAAACTTCGGTGCGCCGGTTGTGGGTGTGATCTATTCCGGGAGTTACCAGGGCAGGGGCCTTGCCCCGCGCTCGGTCGGCTGGTAGGTCATAGCCAGCGGACTCTTCGGCCAGGCTATCCATCGCGCTCGAGAACGGATTCAGATTTGACACGCTCAGATCAAGTTGTAAATTCTGATCGATAGACATCGCGTTGGCACTACCGAACATTGCCACGCCTGAAATAACTGTTAACACAGCGAATCTGCGAAGGAATATGGTTTTGGTGAACATCGTGATAGGTTGTCTGTGTAGCCGAAACCAGAGGATGCTTTGCGTTGCTTGTTCTGGCTTTGAGTCGGCTATACATCGGCGTAAGGTTCGGCGTGAAGTTTCACAGAAGAGGACGTCCCGCATACCCGGTAACGGTCTGAAACTGCCCCGTCAGCGCCTTGTCTGCTGTGAATATCAAACCAAAAGAATGCTCTCGTCAGGAGTCCACACATGATCAAGCGCACGTCAGGGCTTGCAGTTGTAATTGTCAATGCACTGCTACTTCTCTCGTGTAGTAGTGGGTCTGGCGACTCTGAGGATGGCAGTGGGCGGGACGCTGGCCAGGATGTTGTGGTTGATCCTGCGGGCAGGCCGCCGATGCAAGTGCCGAGCTCGGACGATGTGCAAGTTCCGGTAGTCCCTGAGCAGGCTGGCATGTTAGATGAACTGGATTCAACACTCATTGGTGGTGATGACGCCACACCGATCAATGCTGAACTGAATGGTTTGCTCGTGCCTGTTATCTTTGACACTGCCACTACGGTAGATCTGGCTTATGCGCAGGCCGGGGCAGCCTTGGTCGAGCAGATCAATGAGTCCCTGCTACTGCCAGTCGATGTGAATGTGGTGTTCGCCGATTGCGGCACGGCCAATGCTTTTTTTGTACCCGCTCCGCTCGAGCTCGACGGCACTGTCGAGATAACGAACGGCAACATTATCATGTGCCACGAGCTGACTGAGCTGTTCTCGGATTTCTATGACGAGACTGCACAGAGCTTCCTTGCCAGCTCCTTCGTGCTGATGCATGAGATAGGGCATGCTCTGGTTGATGTCCTGGATCTACCTGTGGTCGGTATAGAGGAGTCTTATGTTGATGCAGTTGCGGCGGTGTTCCTGGGTGAATCCGGTCTTGCAGAAGGTGCGGTGCTGGCCGGATGGTTCTTCGGGTCACAGGGTGCTACACCGTTTTTCGATACCCATCGTGCGGGACCTCAGCGTTTGGGAGACCTGGCTTGTTGGGGGGTTGGTGCTGATGAGTCGCTATTGGAGGACCCTCTGATCTCGAGTCTTGCAACCCAGCTGTTTGATGGTGGTAGGAACTGCGCGGCTGAGTATGCGGACCAGGTTCGGTCTCTGGATGTGGTTCTTGGAGCCAATATTGTTGGCGGCTTGGGCGTGACTGCTGCACCGTAGCGTGCCATGTGCGCGTATAGCTAACTGTGTATGTACGCGCTGAAAATCACGTGAGTATATGAACGCCCATTCTGTGCCTTGGCGGGGAGCCACGGGCGTATGGACCCGGCGCTGGTCACAGCGCGCGAGCCGCCGGTTGCAGCTCTTGCCAGAATGTCCTGCGGTACGTTCGCTTCGCATGACGTAGCGACTGATTCGCGATCTCACGGTGTTTGCAATAGGTCCTGCCAGCAAAACGCCGGCATGCTGCACATGCTGCGCACTTGAGCAACGCATCACAAGTCTACAAAAATTCAGCGGGTAACCGGCCATAGGCATTGTCGCAGGCCGTGACCCTCTCAGCTTTAGCAGAATATGTGACTCCAGTATTTCACGACACTGTCCGATACAGGTATTTGGACAAAAAGGTTGTGTCGGGAAAAAACGATGACATTGGAAGCTGAGTCTCAGCTGCCTCCTGAGCGGAATGAGGATGTACTTAGGCGACGTGGTCCACTACGGCCTGAGCAGCTCGTCAGTGTCAGACGGCATCAGGATCGGCGACTCGCCGGCCATGCCTTCAATGCTATCGACACACTGTTTCTGATCTTCGTGACCGTATTCTACCTTCATCAGAACGCGGATCGAGCAGTACTTGAATCACTCCCACTGATCGCTGGTGTCTGTTGCACCTGGCTCATGCTGCTGATTCTTCGTTTGTACCGGTTTGCTCGAGCCGAAGACTACTTCAGCCATTTGTCCCGTCTCGTCCTTGCACTGATTGCCGGCGTTGGCGTGGCCGCCATCGCTCACGCGGCAGGCTCCCCGCAGCAGAGTCATTTCAGCGATTTACTGCCGTTTGGATTGATCAGTGGTGCTGGCATGCTGATTTTTCACACCGTCTGGTGGGCCTTGGTAGCCAGGTGGCGCTCACAAGGGCTTTTGATACCTAACGTAGTGGTCGTTGGAGCTAACAGCCAGGCCGAGGAATTTATCTCAACGACCATCGACCGACGTGACATGAGTATTCTTGGCGTGTTCGATGACCGCGTTGATCGGTCACCATTCGAGGTGCTCGGTGTGCCCGTGCTCGGTACGACCGATGCGATGCTTACGCATCGGATCATGCCCTGCGTTGACCTTGTTGTCGTTACTGTCAGCCGGGCTGCCGCCCGGAACGCCAATCAGATCATGGACCGGCTGGAAGAGCTTCCGAATGCCATTACGATGTACCTTGACGATCCCGATGCAAACCGTCGTGCAGAAGCCATTGAGCGGATCGCGAGCGCATCCTTGGCACCGCTTCATACGAAGTCCGGATCGACACGCAGGGCCTTCGCGAAAAGAATTCAGGATATTGTAATTGGGTTGTCGGCACTGTCCTTCTTTGGAATCCCGATGATGCTGATTGGATTGGCGATTCGTCTTGACAGTCCTGGCCCGATTTTCTTTCGACAACCACGTGAGGGCTTCAATAACGAGCAATTTCGGGTGTGGAAGTTTCGAACGATGCGGCATGAGACTGCCGATATGGAAGCCAGGCGCCAAGTAACTGCCAACGATGATCGAGTCACACGTGTCGGTCGTATCCTTCGGTCGACAAGTCTTGACGAGTTGCCCCAATTGTTCAATGTAATCACTGGTGAAATGTCACTGGTTGGTCCCCGACCGCATGCTATCGGCATGAGGACTGATGGCTTCGAGTCGTCGGAGCTGGTTGCAAAATACGCGCACCGTCACCGAATCAAGCCAGGGATGACCGGTTGGGCTGCCATCAATGGATCCCGTGGACCGATGCATAAAGCTGAAGACATCAGCATGAGAGTGGCATTTGATATCGCTTATATCGAGCGTCAATCGTCTCTGCTTGATCTGAAGATCATGGCAAAAACGATACCAAGCATGCTGGGTGACAGGTGCACTATTCGTTGATGACAACCGCTTGTAGCGGCTAGAGCTCGGAAAGCGACTTCTGGGCGGTTGCTTGCGCTCTCTCTCTCTACTCTCTCTCCAATTGGCACAGGTAGACGGTAACTGCGACGCAGCACGTTATCCGTACAAGATTGTCATGTGACAGGAAACACAAATGCCTGTGTTGATCACTTGGTCACGCGGACCGAAAAGGCCCACCCAATCGAGCCGGGTGCAGTAGTGATGCGCATCACATTCCAAAGTATTTGCCGTCTCCGGCGATAACGCAACCCTTCGCCATGCCGCTAGCACTGTGCAAAGGAAAAATGGAATTGAGTGCGAACACCATATGAAATCACAAGAAGCAAGTCCCGGTTCGAGCAAGCTTTCCGCGGGAAGATCACTCCCTAAGGTAAAGACAATCGCAGCAGTATTCACGTGCTTGGCAATAATGCTCGCGTTCAACGTTGTAGATATTAAAGGCGAGGCACAGCCAGAACTTGGTGCGGCTGAACCAATTCTGATGCCACAGAGTGGCGGTAGCATAGGTGCGACACACACGACTCTGGTATCCGAGTTCGCCTCGTTCAACACACCTGGTGTACTTGATGGTCGTGTCGAGGCAATTGCCGTCGACGGTGACAGGGTCTTTGTAGGCGGAACATTTACACAGATTCAAGACCCGTTCAGCGATGAAATCATTGATCAACCGTACTTGTTCGCATACAGCAAGTCCTCGGGCAATATCTTTCGGGATTTTGACCCCTCACTGAACAACGCAGTACGAGCTCTGGAGACTACCGGCGATGGTACAGGCGTATTCGCAGGTGGTCTCTTTGGCAACCTCAATGGGAGTCCCTCTCGTGGGCGCCTGGCAAAAATAGACAACTACGGTGACCCTGTCACGGACTTCGCCGGACGACCGAATGCAGCGATTAATACATTAGTCAGACTAGGCAACGTGCTTTACGTGGGTGGTAACTTCAATGAAGTAAGTGGCATCGCTGTAGAGAATCTGGCGGCCATTGATGCCACTACTGGTCAAGTTCTTCCAACTGTATCTCTGGATTTTGACGGCACGATATCAACGCGGAGAACGAGGGGCGTTCAAGGTGTGCAGGACATTGACATTACGTCCGATGGTCAGCTGATGGTCGTTGTGGGTAACTTTGAGACCATCGATGGACTCGACCGAAAGCGCCTCGCTGTTGTCGAGTTGGACGGCCAGGCAAGAGTTTCAGATTGGAACACGAGCATTTTTGATGTTCAATGCCCTGCCAGTCTGTTTCCACAGTACATTCGCGGCATAGACATCGCGCCAGACAATGACTATTTTGTGGTCGGTACAACTGGATTCCGCCGCGTAGCCGAACCTGCCTGTGACACCATCTCAAGATTTGATTTTGGTGATCTGACTGGCACAGACGTGCAACCCACGTGGATTAACTATACTGGCGGCGATACTACGTATGATGTGGTTGCTACTGACCATGCAATATACGCTGGCGGGCATTTCCGTTGGTTGAACAATGACACAAGCATTGATGGGCGCAGCGCAGGCCCTGGGTCAGTTGAACGTTTGGGTATGGCCGCGCTTGACCCACTTAATGGACTCACACTTCTCAACTGGCGCTCTGATCGCAACCCTCGTGGCCTTGGTACCTTTGCGCTGATTGCTGAACCCGAAGGCCTCTACATCGGTGACGACACAGACTTTCTCAATGGCACCCAACACCAGAAGCTCAAGTTTCTACCCATCAGCTCTGATGTTATCAGCCGCCCGGAAGTGCCTTCTTTGCCAACAACTGTCCTGAGTGTAGACAGTAGCAATACCATCACCGCAAGCGCTTTTGATGGAGTGAGCCTTGGACCCACCATGGCGCTTGATAATTCAGAGTTTGCTTGGGTGCGCGGTGCCATGTACGTAGGTGGCAGCCTTTTTTATGCCGATGCGTACAACAACATATGGACAAGTCGGTTCAACGGATCAACATTTGAACCACGCACGCAGGTAGATCTTTTCGGACAAACCAACAACGAATGGGATCTAGGCAATGTTGGTGGCATGTTCTTCGACTACGAGTGGAGTCGTGTGTACTATACGATACAAGGGGATTCACGCTTGTTCTGGCGTGCATTCACGCCTGATAGTCCCTACTTTGGCAACGAAGAGTTTGTCGCAGAAGAGCAAGGTGACATTCAATGGAGTGACGTTAGCGGTATGGACGTCATAGATGGCAACCTCTATTTTGCTCGCAACGATGGCACGCTGTATCGTGCACAGATCGATGGTGCTGCCGTAATTGCGGGTACTACCGAAGCGATTAGCGGTCCAGGTATCGATGGGCGCAGTTGGGATAACAATTTTCTAACGTTCCTGGGCGATGGGGAACCTGTTGGGCCAATTGCTGATGCTCAGGTTGAATTCGAGTCATCAGGCTCTCAAGAAGCAGGCCGTTTCAGGAAATTTGAATTCGATGTTGTTGCTGGCGAGCCTGTGGACGTTCTTCTGCAATGGCAGGATCCTGCTGCCATGCTGAACCTGTTCGTACGCGACCCAAGTGGTGACACGGTTGCCTTTGACAACTCTGCAACTGGTAGTCCCAAACTGGTCACCGCGCCCGCGGGTGCTGGTGGAACTTACGTTGCCTCGGTGTTGGTTGCGCAAGGCAGTACTGCATACACCTTGCAAGTGAACCCGACTCAGCTGCCGGAGCCGGAGCCGGAGCCGGAGCCAGAGCCAGAGCCAGAGCCAGAGCCAGAGCCAGAGCCAGAGCCAGAGCCAGAGCCAGAGCCAGAGCCAGAGCCAGAGCCAGAGCCAGAGCCAGAATCTCGTGCGGACTTCGAGTTCAGCAGCGATGGAGATCAAACCAGCGGTCGATTCCAACGGTTCTACTTTGATGTTGTCGCAGGTGAACTCATAGAAGCTGCAGTTATTTGGGAAGCATTGACAGATGACACTGACGTCAGATTCTTCTTGCGCGATGAATCGGGTGCTCCGATCGCCAACAACACCGATAATCTCGTTGACGTGGATGGTATGGGTTCAGCGCAGATACTGACTGTCGCAGAAACTACCGGGCAATGGTCCGTGGCGGTATTCGTGGCTGAAGGTAGTGCCGACTACGATGTGCTCATTGACACCAGTGCAGATTTCGTTGAGCCTGAACCAGAACCTGAGCCAGAGCCGCTGGCCGATTTTGAGTTCAGTAGTGATGGGGATCAAGTTAGTGGTCGTTTTCAGAGATTTAAGTTTGATGTTAGCGAAGGCGAACTAGTTGAAGCAAAAGTTGACTGGGCGGTACGGACCACAGAAATTGAAGACACGGTAGTTCGAGTATTTCTACGTGATGGGAACAATGACTTTGTCGATAGCGACATCGGAAACCTGGTCGATGGGGACGGCATGGGCTCAGCTGGAATTTCAGCTGTAGCGCAACCTGGCACTGAGGGGCAATGGTCTATAGCTGTTCTGGTTCTTGAGGGTAGTGCGGACTACGATGTGTTGATCGATACGACATCGGAAACTGTTGAGGCTACGAACCCTGACAATATTGACTAGTCAGGCTCTGTCGGCAGCGTTTAGAGGTATTGGGTCAAAGCGTACTTCCAAAGAAATGAGGTTCTGTCAAGCGTGTTGTAGAAGACTGATATAAGCGGGCCTCTATTGCGTCAAAATCACTCGCGCGCAGCAAGCGTTTCATGCTGGAGAGATCCAGCAGGCGCTGCGCGCGAGCGGCTTCAGGCAGGCCCGACTATGTTCATTTTGTGCATCGAATATGAACTACAGGCCCGTTCGACCCAACGCGCGACAAGCAAGAACCAACGGTACGAGAAACCAGGGTTTGCCTCGATGGAGTGGTCGCGTTGGGAACACAATGCTGTGCGGCTCACAACGCGTACTTGCCAGATCGGCGACGACTTGCTTGCCTGTTGCTTGATCTGAGTATCCTCCCATGCCAACACCGGATCCGTAGTACACCAGTCTACGCGCATCAGACAGAATTCTATTGGTTGGCAGGATGTGTTTGATCAGATCCGGTGTCAGCGGCTCTGTGGCGATAACCACAGGAGCCTATGGGGATCGCACGCCGTTCTTGTGCTCCAGTGATTCCGCCAGACGTTCAGAGGCTCTTGCGCTATGGACCGCATGGTATCTGGCCGACCGTGGCAAATGCGCATGCGATGTGATTACTCTCAACGAAGTCGGCAAGATGTAGTAGAGAATCTCTCCCGGCCTTCATCAGGGTAGTCGCGGTAGTTCTCTTCGTATCGACGCACGAGCTCGGTTCAATCAGAACGGCTGACTGCCCCGATCTGTCGATTGTCATTAAGAGCATGGCGCGCAGCGCGCTTTTTGACCTGAGACAGTAACAATCCTTCCGAGGCTGGAGTTGCCGCCGCTGCGGGTTCTGAGTAGTCTGCCAACAGACGACTCATGGACTCAGCATGCACCAGAATCTCAACCAGCGCCACGCTGGCCAGACCGCCATCGTGACCGGCGCCAATTCAGATATCGGTGCCGCAGTCGCCTGGATTGCCTGCTGTGGATAAGCTCTTCGGTCTACGAAAGAACACGGGTACAGCGACAGCAGCATCGGCTGTTGCAACGGCAGGTGCCGAGGCCAGCCGCCTTCAGGACAATTATGCCAACGAGGGTAAATGGCTTGAATGGGGCCCCTACCTCAGCGAGCGGCAGTGGGGCACAGTTCGCGAAGACTACAGTGCAGAGGGTGAGCCCTGGGAGTATTTTCCACATGAACACGCACGCAGCCGGGTGTACCGCTGGGGTGAGGACGGCATCGCCGGCATATCTGATCGACACTGCGCAGTGTGCTTTTCGGTGTGCCTGTGGAACGGCAAGGACCCGATTCTGAAGGAACGTCTGTATGGGCTGACCGGCCCGCAAGGCAATCACGGTGAGGACTGCAAGGAGCTCTACTACTACCTCGACAGTACCCCAACACACTCGTACATGAAGCACTTGTACAAGTACCCGCACAACGCCTATCCCTATGATGATCTTCTGTATACCAACGGCCGGCGCAATCGCGAGGAACTGGAGTACGAAGTACTGGATACCGGCGTCTTTGATGACAACCGCTACTTCGATGTGTTTACCGAGTATGCCAAGGCCGAAGAAGAGGACATACTGGTTCGTATCACGGTCTGCAACCGTGGCGGGCAATCGGCACCAATCACCGTCATGCCGACACTATGGCTACGAAATCTGTGGGATTTCGGTGTGGCCACAGACGCCGATGGTCACAAGATTACCCGCGAAGTAGGAAACAAAGAGTTCGGCGTCGTGCGCTTGAGCCATCCCAAGCTAGGTGACTACTTTCTGAGCTTCGAGGAACCGGAGCAGTGGCTGTTTACCGACAACAAGACCAATCGGGAGCGCTTGTATGGCGAGAAGAACGATACACCCTTTGTCAAGGATCTCTTTCATGACGTGGTGATCGGTAATGACTTCTCCGTGATGCAGGGTGTCACAGAGGGTTCCAAGTTTTCCCCAATGTTTCAACGGGAGATTGACCGGGGTGATCAGGTTGAACTGAGGCTACGTTTTTCACGCTACCGCGCTGGTAAAAATGCACTGAAAGCAGATTTTGAGCAGGTTTTTCAGGACAGAATAGCCGAGGCGGATGAGTTCTATGGCCAGTTTCAAAACGGTGACAGCGCTGATGCAGCCAACATCCAACGTCAGGCCTTTGCCGGCATGCTCTGGTCAAAGCAGTACTACAACATCGACGTGGAGTACTGGATCAAGGGCGACCCGGGTCAACCCAAGCCACCGGCCAGTCGGCTGACAGGGCGCAACAGCAAATGGATGACGCTGAATAACGAAGACATCATCTCGATGCCGGACAAGTGGGAATACCCTTGGTACGCGGTGTGGGACCTTGCGTTTCATGCAGTACCGCTCGCGATGGTTGACGCCGAGTTTGCCAAGGGGCAGATGATCACGGTGCTGCACGAATGGTACATGGCACCCAGTGGCCAGATTCCCGCCTACGAGTGGGCCTTCTCCGATGTCAATCCGCCGGTGCATGCCTGGGCGAGCTACAAGGTCTATGTCGTTGAGAAGCAGAAGACGGGCACGGGGGATATTGGTTTTCTCAAGCGAGTGTTCAACAAGCTGTTGCTCAACTTCACCTGGTGGGTGAATCGAAAAGACAGAAACGGTAACAACGTCTTTGAAGGTGGTTTTCTCGGACTCGACAACATCGGTGTCTTTGACCGTAGCAAGGAGATTCCTGGCAACGGCTCGCTTGAACAAGCTGATGGTACCGCCTGGATGGCGATGTATTCGCTGAACATGCTGCAGATCGCGATGGAAATTGCGATGGAAGATCCGAGCTATGAGGACATGTGCACAAAGTTCCTAGAGCACTTTGTTTTGATTTCCGAATCGCTTAATCGGATAGGACACAACCACGTCGGTAGCTGGGACGAGAACGAGGGTTTTTTCTACGACGTGCTGGTTCTGCCGGAAGGTGAATCGATACCGATCAAGATCCGCTCACTGGTCGGTCTGATGAGTTTGAACGCAGTGCTGGTGCTGGAAAAAGACAAGCTCAAACGCCTGTCAGGCTTTTACCGTAAGTTGCGCTGGTTCAGAAGCTATCGCGTAAAACACAACAAGTACCGTGTCATCGAGCAGCTGAACGAAGACGAGGACATCTTGTTGTCTCTGGTGCCCAGGAAGCGTCTGGAGCGATTGATGTCAGCCTTCCTGGACGAGGAAGAATTCTTGAGCCCTTTCGGGATCCGCGCCATGTCCAAGGTGCACCAGACTCCCTATGAAGTCGCGATAAGAGGCAAGAATTTTTCGGTCAAATATGATCCATCCGAATCCACCACACATCTGTTCGGTGGAAACTCGAATTGGCGTGGACCCGTCTGGATGCCGATGAACTTTCTCTTTGTGCAGTCCTTGCTTGAATACCACAGGTATTACGGCGATGAGCTGAAGATCAGTTGTGCGATCAATGGCGACCGGCATATCAACCTCAGGGAGATCAGCGATGATATCAATGAGCGATTGATCAGTATTTTCCGGGAAGATGCGGCGGGTGACAGGCCAATCAATGGCTTGCACCGCGACTGGTATCGTGACGAGCACTTCAGGGGTCTGGTGCTGTTCTACGAATACTTTCACGGTGACAATGGGCGAGGAGTAGGTGCCTCACACCAGACCGGGTGGACGGGGTGTGTCGCTTATCTGATTCAAGAGTGTTGCCGATAGCGTCCAGTCTGAACAAACCGAATACGCCGGCAGAGGTTGAATCGACATGCGTACGGCTTAAATCGGTGTCTTCATCCAGTCTGTCGCGTTCGCTCGGTTCGTGTTGTCTGGATAGGGGAGTGTCGCGATCTGAGCGCCGTCCCGGAAAACAACGCGATCGAGCATAATCGTGCGGAGATTGTGGTCGGTGCACCGGGAAAAATAATGAGCGACTTACCCAGCAAGATCAGTATTACCGAAGAGGGGCCTCGTGAGGGGTTTCAAATCGAGGAAGCTGCGATTGCCATTGAAGACAAGATACGGTTAATTGATGCATTGGGCAGCACGGGCGTGTCGTCAATCCAGGTGTGCTCCTTTGTCTCACCGAGGCTTGTGCCTGGCTGGGCCGATGCAGATGCAGTGGCTGCAGGCTTTACCCCCCAGTCGGATGTCAACTACACAGCGCTGTGGTTTAACCAGAAAGGACTCGAGCGAGCACTGCAGTTTGTTGACAGGCTCAGTTTGCTCGGATGTATTCATGTGTGTGCATCCGAAGCCTTTTCGATGAGCAATCTCAATCGATCTCGGCATGAGAACCTGGAGGCGATGCGAGAACAAACTCGAGCGCATCAAAACGCTGGAGTGAGTGTTGACAAAATATCAGTGATGGCTGCATTTGGATGTAATTTTGCTGGTGATATTGAACCTTCCAGTGCCGTTGAGGCTGTCGAAGACGCGATGGCCATAGCCGATGAGCATGATGCCTCTATTCAGGAAATTGCTCTGGCAGATACCATGGGCTGGGCAACTCCGGGACTAACGACACGAGTGATAGCAGAGGTGCGCAGTCGCTGGCCTGACATGCCGATTCGGCTTCACCTTCATGACACTCGCGGGCTCGCAATTGCCAATGCCAGCAGTGCACTCAGTTTGGGTGTTGAACGCTTTGATTCAACAGTGGGTGGGCTCGGTGGTTGCCCGTTTGCAAAACACAAAGGTGCTGCAGGCAATATCGCAACTGAAGAACTGGTGCTGCTCGCAGAGGAATCTGGTGTGTCTACAGGTATTGATATCGAGGCAATGATCGCAGCCGGGCATCTGGCGGAAAGTATTATCGGTCGCACATTGCCCAGTGCAGTCTTGCGTGGTGGAAGTCTGGATAGGTTTAGAGCTAAAGCACGTGATAAACAGGCTTGGTGAATTCAGTGCAGGGAGAGCTCGATGGGCGATACTAGCCAAGCAGTGACAAGACCTCTCGCAGGTGTTCGCGTGCTTGAGTTCAGTCACACCATCATGGGGCCTTGCGCCGGAATGATTCTCGCTGATCTTGGTGCTGACGTTGTCAAGGTCGAGCCGGCACCAGCGGGAGATAAAACTCGGCATCTACCCGGGTTTGCTGCCGGCTTTTTTGCAACCTTTAACCGGAACAAGCGCAGCCTTGCTATTGATCTTAAACGAGAGCGTGGTCGAGCAGCTGTACACAAGCTGGTAGAAACAGTTGATGTGGTTCTGGATAACTATGGCCCAGGAACTATGGAGAAGCTCGGCTGTGGCTTTGAGCAACTTGTTCACGTGAACAGCAAACTCATATACCTGTCACTCAAAGGCTACCTTGCAGGGCCGCTTGAAGACCGGCCAGCACTTGA
Source organism: uncultured Granulosicoccaceae bacterium (assembly GCA_937922675.1). Taxonomy (GTDB): domain Bacteria; phylum Pseudomonadota; class Gammaproteobacteria; order Granulosicoccales; family Granulosicoccaceae; genus Granulosicoccus. Next base: position 418,392 of record CALAJN010000010.1, on the reverse strand, counting down.
TGAGGTGGTGCAATTTCAAAGCGGTTTGGCCTACATGACCGGACCACCGGGCAAGCCCATTCGGGCTGGCGCATCCGTTGTCGATATTCTGGGTGCAAGTTTTGGCGTGACAGCCGTGCTGGCAGCCTTGCGTGAACGAGACCTCACAGGTCGCGGGCAGAGAGTGGGTAGTGCCTTGTTCGAGTCTGCCGCATTCATGATGGCATCGCATATGACCGGGGGCGCGGCAACAGGCGAGACAGTTCCCCCGATGACGGCGCGCAAAGGTGCCTGGGGAATTTATGATGTTTTCGAATCTCGTGATGGACAGCAGATATTTATTGGCGTTACCAGCGATGCGCAGTGGAGGCGTTTTTGCGATGAATTTGACCTGCCGGATCTGCTTGCTGACACACGTCTGCAAACCAACCCTATGCGCACCATGGAACGTAGCTGGCTATTGCCGAGGATTGAAACAGTAATGGCCTCAAATGACTTCAAGACAGTAACGGGGCGTTGTGAGGCTGCTGGTGTGTCGTGGTCATCCGTACGTCAGCCCGAGGATCTGTGGGAGGACGAGCAGCTGCTCGCTGGCGGCCTGGTGGAAACATCGCTCGCAACCGCAGAACTCGCAGCTAGTGATTTTATACGTGACTCTCTGGTGGGAGTACCTGGGCTACCACTTGAATTTGGCGAGCAACGTGCGCGTTGTGATCTTCGACGTCAGCCACCGCAGTCTGGAGAACATACTCGAGAAGTGTTGCAGGAAGGTGGCTTGGAGCAGTCAGTGATTGAGTCACTGCTTGCCGAGGGTGTTGTTGCGGGTAGAGACGTCTCGCCTTAGTCCGACCCTGCCAGGGCGGCTTCGTCGTCGCACATCAATGAATCTGCCAGACTGCCGGGACCACAGCGCCGCAAAGGTCTTGCCGTTGCGTACAGTTTCCTCGTTCGGTAGCTATTGCGCGTAAACCTAACCCGCTCCTTTGTACTCAAAGCCATGCAATGAACCCACTGGAAAGCTCCCAGTTGGAGCTAGACTGTATTTGCAACAGCTGGGCAGAGATGGCGTAGCAACGTCGCTCGTCGTGAAAGTGGTAATTATCAAGTAGTGGACCCCAATATCTGAACAGTGTTTTTAAGCGCCTCTTCAAGGGTAATTATGCTGCCATCCCGAGCGTAGACTCACGGTACACCCTATCCGGCGTCTGGCCTCCAAGTGACTGATGGCGTCGGCGTGTGTTGTAGAACGTGAAGTCTCTTTCGAGGCTCTGCTTAGCCGCTCGTCCAGCACAATTGACGTAGTCATCACTTGTTTTGACTGCATCTTCTATGGCTATCAAATTGGTCGCGCAGAAAGGGCTATTGCATCTTAAGGTTTCACCATGTCGGCTGAGTCAACTCGCGAGCGTGAATCTGGACAACTGTCGCGGCGGCGGACTCGCCGCCGAATAGCTTTATAGCAGGGCTTACAGGCATATCGCGATGGTGTTGGGCCCGGTCAAGTTCTATGCAGTCCGTGATCGTAGCGCGGGTTTTATACAACAGTCTGAGCAATCTGACCTGCTGTTGGTTGTCATCGAATCCAACTTTATTGTGCGAGGTGGCTACGATGCAATGGTTCAGCTTCTGCAGCACAGCACTGCGCCAATACGTCGCACATACCGTGAGTCTTCAAGTGTAGGCTGGAGGTCGTCAAGCGCGCCTTCGTTTTGGATGTTACCCCTTGTCCTGAAATGGGGGGCTCAAGCGCTCAAACAACAGAAGAAAATCTATGTTGACTGGCTTGTTTTCCAGTGTGGTTGCGGCAGCTATTATGTCTAAACCGGCTTTGTCCTGAGAGATTCGGGTTGATGACTTCCGACCGGTCGACACGCATAGTGACCACCACGTTCCGCTTCTTTGCCGCACAAATACGTATTCATGTTAGTACTATGAACAGCCCAGTCCTTTGCCAACTCACCGTAGGGCGCGATTGTGCCGGGCACGTGTTTGTCCCTGTTGCCGCTTCTGAACGCATTCTTGTTCTTCTCTCGCCAGATGATGGCGGGCCTTTCCGCAGGTAATAAATAGAGGAAGACTCCGTGACATCAAATTCCAAGCAAGACCCACAATCAGTAGCAGTTCGATTTCCAAAAAGATTCGTGTGGGGTGTTGCAACAGCTTCTTACCAGATCGAAGGCGCAACACGTGCAGAGGGGCGAGGTCCCTCCATATGGGACGCATTTTCGAATATGCCTGGACGTGTTTACCAGGGGCATAATGGTGATGTCGCCTGTGATCACTACAACCGCTGGGAAGGTGACCTTGATCTGATAGCGGACATGGGTGTTGATGCCTACCGCTTTTCCATCGCCTGGCCACGCATTTTACCTCAGGGACGTGGTGAGGTTAACCAAAAGGGTCTCGACTTCTACGACCGACTGATTGACGGTCTCGTGGCGAGGAACGTCAAGGTTTTCCCGACTCTCTATCACTGGGATTTGCCGCTTGCGTTGGCTGGTTACGGCGGATGGACTGATCGTGACACCGCGGAGGCTTTTGCCGAATATACATCTGTGGTAGTTAAACGACTTGGCGACCGAATTGACGCGTTGGCCACGTTTAACGAGCCTTGGTGCTCTACGTATCTCGGACATTGGATTGGAAAACATGCGCCGGGTGAGCAATCCATCGATGCAGCACTAGCGGCGGTACATGTGTCCAATCTGGCGCATGGCTTGGGCGTTCAAGCGGCGCGCGCGGAGCGTGCAGACTTGCCCATGGGCGTGGTTCTGAATGCGCAATCCATCTTTCCGGCTAGTGATAGCAAAGAAGATCTCGAAGCGGCAGAGCGGGCATTTCAGTTCCATAACGGCGTTTTCTTCGGCCCGATGATGAACGGCGCCTACGATGCGGAATTCGAGGAGGCGCTGGGCGATAAACTGCCGATTGAAGGTGGTGATCTTGAGATTATCAATCAGCCATTGGACTGGTGGGGGTTCAACTACTACTTCCCTGCGGTCGTCGAGCATGATCCGGATCGACGCGCCGACCTTACAGGAGTCGGAGCCATGGGTTCATTTGATACAAGCGCCGATGCAGCCTCGCACTTCCTTGGTCTGAAGTCTCTACCATCGAGCGATTCGGACACGCGCACAGATATCGGATGGGAGATACGCGCCGACGGCATCTCGCACCTTCTGCGTCAGGTCTATGACAGATACGACAACCTGCCTCCAGTGTATATCACGGAAAATGGAGCCTGCTACAACATGGGGCCAGGCGACGATGGCATCGTCAACGATCAACCCCGCCTCGACTATATCGCCGATCACCTCGACGAATTGGCAGGAAGCGTAGAAGAGGGTATTCCTCTGAAAGGCTATTTCGCCTGGAGTCTTATGGACAATTTTGAATGGGCGGAAGGCTACAAGATGCGCTTTGGCCTGGTACATGTGGACTACGCCACGCAGGAGCGCACAATCAAAGCAAGTGGGCAATGGTATGCAGACATTGCGCGTTTGCATGATGACGTGCACAAAGAGGTCGTAGAGTAATGGCACGCGTAGAATGGCTGAACCTGACGGAATACTTCAGCGCGGTTAGGGTTCTGGATCACTTCAACCTCGTTGTAGAGCAAGGTGAGTTTGTTGTTCTTGTCGCGCCTCTGAGGTGCGTAAGATCAACGCTCGTTACCCTCATATGACCGTTGAAGAACATATCGGCTTCAACTTGCCGACATCGGGTGTGCGAAAAGTCGACGTTCGCATTCGAGCGCGCAGATCGAAGTCATGATTTTTGCGTCCCGAGCATCGGAATCCCGCGCCAGACACTCCGGTAGACTCCGTACCTGGGAAACTACAGATGCGTGAGCGCACCGGTGCTGTGAACCACCCCAGGGTAAGTGCAGCAGGCACGCATTTGACAGTCGACGATGATAGGCTGACCGACCTGTCCATGAATGCGTCAGTGCACGTGACGATTGAACTGCAAAACATTCACGTTATTTCAAATCCCCTGTAATCCTGTGGTCTACAAAGACGCCTATGCTCCGCTAAGTGACCGGGTTCAGGACCTGCTCTCACGCATGACGTTGCCAGAAAAGCTCGCACAAATGCATGCGCTCTGGCTGCAGCTGTCAGAGGACGGGAAGCACAAGTTGCGCCCGGATGCGGCGAACGGCTACTCGACGGGTGAACCCGGACTGGTGAAGCGATTGTGTGAGAACGGTCTGGGCCAGATCACCCGCCCCTTGGGTAGCGTTGGTGTGGAACCGCACAAAGGTGTACGCGCGCTGAACCGGCTTCAGAAAGATATTATCGAAGGTACTAGACTTGGCATACCGGTGATGTCGCATGAAGAGTGTCTCTCGGGATTGATGGTGCAAGGCGCAACCTTGTTTCCGTCACCTTTGGCGATGTCAGGTACGTGGAATCCTGACCTGATCGAGCGCGTCGGTAGTGCCATCGGGGTAGAGTGTCGGTCAGTCGGGTGTCACCAGGGCCTGGCACCTGTTCTTGATGTCTCACGTGACGCGCGATGGGGCCGCACAGAAGAGTGTTTTGCTGAAGACCCCTATCTGACCGGCATCTTTGCGACTCGGTATGTACGAGGCCTGCAAGGCAAGGATCGCACGCTGCTCGCAACGCTGAAGCATTACGTTGGGCATTCCGCCAGTGAAGGCGGTCGGAACCATGCGCCCGTGCACCTCGGCCAACGCGAGCTTGCAGATGATTTCATGCTGCCGTTTGAAATGGCAGTGAAGGGCGCGAATGCCGCATCGGTAATGCCGGCATATCACGACATAGATGGCGAGCCGTTGCACGCCTCGTACCATCTTCTGACCGAGGTGCTCAGGGATACCTGGGGTTTTGATGGGCTGATTGTGGCCGATTACATCGGTGTTACCCTGCTCGAAACCCATCACGCGATTGCAGCAGATAGAGGGGAGGCAGCGGCGATCGCATTCAAGGCGGGGCTTGATATAGAGCTGCCTGCCAACGAATGTACGCCGTACCTGGAAGAGGCCCTGGCACGGGGGCAGATCACGATGGACGAAATCGATCAGATCGTGCGCCGTGTTCTTACAGAAAAATTCCGTATCGGGCTCTTTGAGCGACCCTATGTCGACGAGAAGGCGATTGCCTTGCGTACGCCCGAGGCACTCGATCTGGCGCGCGAAACTGCGGCACAGGGGATAACGCTTCTTGAAAACGAAGGTGTCTTGCCGATTGATCCTCACGCAAAGTTGGCTGTGATCGGTCCCACAGCGGCAGATCCGTTGGCTCTGCTGGGTGACTACGCCTTTCCCGTGCACCTGATCAACAGCGATGCCAGCACCGACACAGCTCATGTGATCACGCCACTGGATGGTCTACGTAGCGCGTGCGGGCAAGACCGCGTCACATTTGCGCAAGGGTGCTACATCCTTGAAACTCGAGGGTCGGGCACTCCTGTTTTCCCTGGTGACATTGCAGATCACGCGAGTCTGTTGCTCAACTCGCCAATCTCGACGCGTACTGATCTCATCAATGAAGCGGTCAAGGCTGCGGCTGAGGCAGACATTGCGATCCTGTGTCTTGGTGATCTTTCGGGCATCTTTCAAACAGGTACTGTCGGTGAAGGCTCAGATGTAGACACGCTCTCCTTGCCCGGTGTGCAGCAAGTTTTGCTGGATGCAGTGCTTGAAACAGGAACACCTGTCGTTGCCGTTGTGTCAAGCGGTCGGCCTTATAACCTCGGTGAGCGCGAAAAAGACCTCGCTGCCTATGTCATGAGTCATTTCAGCGGCGAGCAGGGCGGCCGAGCATTGGCAGATGTGCTGACAGGACTAGTCGAGCCGTCCGGGCGACTGACCATTTCCATTCCGCGCAGTGCAGGCGCGTGCCCCTATCACTACAACCACAAATTCAAAAGCGCGGGCACTCCAATAGCACGGCACTTCGGGAGTGATTATCCCTTTGGCTATGGACTGTCCTATACGACATTCGACTACAGCGATTTGGCTCTCGAGGCTCCGGCCGTTGCCAGTGTAGACGGCGACGTTGTTGTGTCTGTCTCAATAACAAACACAGGCACTCGCCGAGGTGTTGAAGTTGCGCAGCTCTACGTCCGGGATCAGGTTGCTTCACTCGTACGACCGATCAAGGAACTCAAATCTTTTGCCCGTGTGATCCTGGAGCCCAACGAAATCGCGAGAGTGACCTTCAGTGTGCCAACGGATATGCTTGGTTTTACAGGACACGATGGCATCCGTAGAGTTGAGCCCGGCGCATTTGATCTCATGGTCGGAGCCTCCAGTGGCGATATTCGTCTCACTTCACACGTCGTCGTAACAGGGGAGGTCCGCCAGTTGCAAAAGAACTGGCGTATGGAAAGCCGTGTTGAGATCACAAGGCTTTAAGCAAACGGAATAGCGGTGTTGGCTTTGTCAGTTCGGTTCCGCCCTACCAGTTTCGCGGCCTACACCAGCGCCACTCAACTCAAGCCACGTCCCAAGCGGGACACCAAGGATCGTCAACCAGGCGAGTGCAACCTGTGATGCGCTGCCACCTACGTCATTGCCCACTTGAATGAGCTCCGGATCGTCGAGAAGGGCGCTGCGAGTCAGTGGACTGTCAGCGGTCATACGAATTTCATGGGACGCACAATGTTCCACGATCGATTGGTCGTGAAAATAAGCGTGTAATTTCACCTGGTTGGTGAAGATCGTGTGATCTCCCAACAGCTCTAGTGCTAAACCAGGCTTTCCTTTTTTGCAAGAGCGGGTACAACGACTGTTACCTGTTTTACCGATTGCTATTGAGGCCGCGTCTGGCCTGATCCGGCAAATAGCCCAATTGCTCCATGCCTGCTAGCACCCGCGCTCGAGTATGTGGAGACACTGAGTTGTCGTTGCCAACGCTTGCCCGGTCACAAGTACTTCTAGCATTGCAATATATGTGGAAATGATTTTGAGCGGACTTAAGGGCGATTGAACATCACAGGACGGTTTGCTGAATGCAAGCAACATGCAAAACACTACAAGGGAACAACACTGCTGTAGGGCGGAGTTTTTTGCGCCATAAAAGTTGTAGCTTACGAGATCGAATCGCCGCTCGTACCCGAACCACACCTGACGCAAAAACCATGCGTCAGGGATTCAGGCTGTTTTTTCGTGAAACTGGAGTGTTTAATCGGCCCCCGCAGTCGCGAGAGAGTTCAGGCAGCCTGTTGTCCGCCGCTCTCGCCCTTCAGGTCCTCTATGACGAGTCTCAGTTCGGCGACATCAATTTCGTTTATGCCAAGGATACCGAGTTCAGGTAGGGTCTCCAGAGCGAGGGTCGGGTCTGGGAGATCGCTGATTCCTTCGACCGCGCATACCTTGTCCACAAATCTGACGATGGCCAGGGTCGTGTCTTTTTCGCCAATTTCTTCGTCCTCAAAGCGCCTGACTACGTCGCGGTAGATCTCTGGCAGGTTCCACATCTCCAGTAGCTGGGTTGCATGGCTGCAGTGCAGATTGCCAAGCGTCATATCGACCATCGTGTCATTGAGTTCGAGCCCGTCGTCCTCGATCAAGCCTTCGATAATGCGCAGCAGTGATAACTTGCCGACATCATGCAACAAACCAGCGACGAAGGCCTCATCGGCAATTGCTCGATGGCCAGCACGGATCGCAGTCCAACGTGCGCCGGTCGATACCGCCGATGCGTGCTGCGAGAGAGTAAGCAGACGTGACCGAAACAATCCTCCCGACGCACTATAGAGGCGTTTTTGGCTGATCGAAAATACTATTGCTGCAATTGAACGAACGCCGAGACGGACAACGGCTTCCTGCAAACTGCGAACCTCACCCAAGCCGGAAAAAAAACTTGAATTCGCCATACGTAGTACTTCTGATACCAGGGTTGCATCTTTCTCGAGAATCTTGCACATCCCCTCGGCGTCAAGGCGATTTTCTCGCGCCTCACGATGAATCTCAAGCGCAACTCCATCAAACACAGGCAGCTCGACGTCACCGCTTTCAAGGCGACCCTGGATCAGCTGGATCAGCGGTACGGGTTGGTTCATGGGTGTGCCTCCGAGGCGAACAAATGTAAGGTACAGTCAAGGGTTGTCATGTCTAGATCCGTGGCGCTCGTCGTCTAGCGCATACCGGAGAGTCTGCGAATTTCACTTAGTGAACGAGGCGTTGCAAGACGAGGCAGAGTTCGCCGGATCTCTCGCAAGGTTGTGTCTCCTCGCGCCGCTTTTGAAAGACCGTCCTCCAGCAAAGTCACCAAGCCAGACGACTCCAGACTGATGCGCCTGATCTGCGCCGATGTCTTGCGCTCGAGAATCGCCTCACGCACGGCCTCGGATAACACTAGCGCTTCAAATACCGCTATGCGGCCGCTATAGCCGGTAAAGTGGCAACTCTTGCAACCATCACCTTCTGAAAACTCGGCACCTTGTGCATCGGACATCTGCCAGCCAATGGCTTGCAGATCGGCGACCTCGGCAGTCACTGGATGACTGCAATCAGGACACACTCTACGCAGCAGACGTTGGGCAATCACGCATACCACGGTCGAGGAGATAAGAAATGACTCGATTTTCATGTTCATGAGTCGCAGCAGCCCACCAATGCTGTCTTCGGTATGGAACGTGGTCAAAACCTTGTGACCCGTCAGAGCTGCCTGGATTGCACTTTCTGCTGTCGCCGCGTCGCGGATCTCACCAAGAACGATGACATCCGGATCCTGGCGCACAACATGGCGTAGTGATTCCTCAAAGGTGCGGCCAACCTTGGGCGCCACGGAACACTGAGAAATACCATCAATACGATACTCCACAGGATCCTCAGCAGAGATGATGCTCGTGGTGTCATCACTCAGGTGGTTGACGCAGCTATACAGCGTCGATGTTTTGCCTGAACCGGTGGGTCCTGTAACGATAACTACACCGCTGGGTGATTCGAGTGCGCCGTTCTTGAAGCGCTCCAGGACCGATGGTCCTAGCCCGATATTGTCGAGCTCGATGATGCGGCTAGCTTGATTGAGTACGCGCAAGACGACGCACTCACCAAGAACCGTTACATAAAAAGACGCACGCAAATCTGTAATGCCTCCCGTTTCCGGGTGCTCGAACTCTATACGTCCATCCTGGTGACGACGGCGCTCGGCGATATCAGCCTCGGACATGATCTTTAAACGTGATACCAGCGCTGGCAATTCATCGCTGGGGAACTCATGCAACTCGCGCAGAATGCCGTCAATGCGCGCTCGCACACGTACTCGCTCTTGCAGAGGTTCAATGTGGATATCGCTGGCGCCTGCACTGATCGACTGTATGAGAATGCGATCGACGAGATCCGGAGCGCGCTTCAGCTCCTCGCTGTCCTGTTTGGATTTTTCACCGCGTTCGCGTTGCCTGTTCAAGGCGCCGATGGCCTGATTTAGCGTGGCAACCGAGCACATCACCGGTCGAATACCACTGCCCATCGTTCGTGCGGCCTCGGTTCGCGCGTTTTGATCCATTGGGTCGGTGAAGGCCACTACCACTTCTTCACCAACGCGCCTGATTGGCAAGAAGCAGAAGCGTTCGATAGCCTTGTGAGATACGGCCTTGATGAGGGTGCGATCACAGTCCCCGATGTCAGGCTCTTCACAAATAAACCCAAGCTGAGCTGCTAGAACCAACGTTAGATCACGCTCTCGAAGCATTTTTCGTGAAACCAGAATGGCCCCGATTTTCTGCTCGTTTTTCGCGGTCGCTTGTAGCTGTAATGCTTGACGCAACTGTCCGCCGTTGATCATGCCAAGCTCGACGAGAATCGCGCCCAAGGGCAGATCCGGTCGATGCAGTCGAATGCAATCAACAACAGCCTCACGCGAGAGGCCCTCGGTACTGGTGAGCACGCTTAGCAGAGTGCGATCGCCGCCGAGTTTGGATATCACCCGATTCGCTCGTTCGATCGCCAAGGGGTCGACCAGGCCTCCACGCACCAGCATCGCACCAAAAAGTTCGCGCACGGCGTCAAGGTCGTTAACGGGCTGTTTAGAACGTTCCAAACGCGAGTCGGGCTGTGCCGCCATCACGAGGGCCTTCGTGTGAGTGATTCTTGGTTAACGGTTTTACGCTAACACTCTGAATATGGCACACACGTTAATGGGGTTATGTAACCCGGATCGGGCGTGGTACGTTGCCGATTTCACGGCTTCAATCGAGCAGGACGGTTCTCAGCAGATTGAGGCGCATCAGCAGAAAGAATTGCACAGCCTGTCGAGAGTCCAGGCCGGTAGTCGCGCTCGAACCTCACTTCTGACGCCCATCCGATCAGTGCAGAGCCGGCAGGCGACCCAAACCAACATTACTGTCGACAAACAGCTGAGACCGTATGAGCAATCTGTGTAATGCCGGATTGAGCTAGCGTTTGAGGCCTTGCGGACGCCATAAAGAAAAGTTGAGGTAAATGTTCTGGTGAATTAGCCGATATCAGCCTGGATGGAGGGCGGTAAGAACCGAATGTTTGACCAAATTTCGAATCGCAGTCTGCTCGACCAGCTCGGCGCTGCTCAGGCAACACCGATCGCGGTGAAGGATCGTGATCATCGCTTCGTGTACGCAAATGAAGCATTTGCTGAGCTCTTCAAGCTACCGGTTGACGCACTCATCGGCAAGGATGACCTTGAGCTCGGCCGCCCGAAAAAGTTGGTCCTCGGGGACCCTGTGTCAGGATGGCCAGGCTTTTGGGCTTTGGACGATCAGGCCATGAGGTCCGGTACTGAAAAGACCTCACAAGAAGCTAAACCTGGCATGCCAGGCTTTTATCATCAAGACAATTTTCACGTGTCACGCACTCCGCTGCGTAATGCGGCAGGCGACGTCGTTGGCTTGTTGGTTCAACTGCAAGACTCCATCGAAACACGTGAGCTCAAACGTCGAGTCAAGAGCAACCGGGACACACTGGCCAATACCTCAGAGGGGCTGAGTTCCGCGCTGGATACCACTATCGCAGACCTCTTTGCTTGCCAGGATACCGAGACCTTGTTGTGCTTTCTCGCCGAATCTGCTGTCGAGCACACGCTTGCCTGCGGTGCACACACAGCGCAACTGAATGAGTCCTCCGATTGCCTGGAGCAAGTCGCAGCTGTGGGTCTCGGCGCTGAGCTTTTTAAAGAGTCAATACATGACACGGGCGAAAGCATACTGGAGCAGGTCTGGAAAACCGGCGAGAGTGTTTTCAGTCAGTGTCTGAGTGAGTCTGATAAAAGCCAGGAGTGGGCGCCCGGCACGCAATGCTTGTCCTTGCCCTTGTTCGTGAGTGGAAGACTCAACGCAGTACTGTCGGTTGTGTCCCGTCCAGACGCGCAGGACCTGACAGAGGTTCAGGCTACGCTCGAGCGCATGGCAGGTATGGCAGCGATTGCTATGACCAACACCTTGCTTATCGATTCCACTGCCAGGTCCTTGTCAAGAACCACAGCGCTTGGCGAGGTCAGCACGTTACTGACCAAGGTAGACAGTACGGCTGATGCCTTCGATGTCGTTTGTCGGGCAGTGTTGCCCGCTATGGGAGCGACTCGTGCCAGTAGTTACCTGATAGATGATGCCGGTACGCTTCAAACGCACTCCAGCTGGGGTATGGATAACGGCAAGGTGTTCCCGGCGCCCATCCTGCCGCATGAACTTGCTAGCGGCTTGATCGCACACTGGTGCGTAGCTAATGGCCAAACCGCCACTATCGGTCGTGAAGACGACGACCCGCGCGAGTCAGCGGCCGCGCACGCCTTGCGTAAGAAAATGGATATTGGCAGCACCTGCTGTATTCCACTGTGCAACCGTGGGAACGTAACCGGGGCTGTCGTGGTATCGCGACGACGTGAGAAGCGAGACTTTGACGAGTACGATGTCGAGGTCTTCACCACGATCATCAATCAGCTGTCCACGGTACTGGAGCGGCAAGAGCTCGCTACCGAGCTCAAGCATCAGGCGTTTCATGATCGTCTGACTGCGTTACCCAATCGGCATCGGTTTGAGCTGGAATTGAACGATGCCATTAACGCCGCGAGGGATTCAGGCTCTGTCGTTTCAGTGGTATTCATTGATCTTGATGGGTTCAAGATCGTCAACGATACGCTCGGCCACTCTGCGGGTGATTCGCTGCTGTCGCTGGTGTCCGAGCGATTCATCGCTTGCCTGAAGCCCTCCGATTTACTGGCAAGAATGGGAGGCGATGAGTTTGCGCTGATACTACGTGGCCAGCAGAGTGCTGCTGCCGCGAACGCCATTGCTCAGAGAATGCTGGAATCGCTATCGGTGCCTTTCAATGTTGTCGGCGAGACAGTCAGTGTGGGTGCCAGCATTGGTGTCAGTCAGTACCCGACACATGGTTCAACGGGTGGCGACGTGCTTCGCTGCGCGGACATCGCCATGTATCAATCCAAGCACAGTGGGAAGGGACAGATACTCTTCTACGATGAATCGCTTGCCACGGAGGCCCAAGAGCGCAACATACTCGAATCTCAATTGCGCCAGGCACTCCAGAACAGTGAGTTTCGACTGATGTATCAGCCGCAGGTTCGGTGCAGTGACAACACCGTAGTGGCAGTTGAAGCGCTGATACGCTGGGATCACCCCACGAGGGGGGTTGTATCACCGTTAGAGTTCATTCCAGTGGCGGAGAGTATCGGTGTTGTAAACGCTATCGGTACTTGGGTCATCGAAGAGTCTGTTCGACAGCTGTCGGTCTGGAAGGACTCGCCGATGAGTGGTGTGCGGGTGAGCATCAACATCGCACCCAGTCAGTTCCAGCTCGATGGTTTTATCGATGAGGTGCTGGACGCCCTCGAGCGTCATGGCGTTCCCTCCAATTTGCTCGAATTGGAGGTAACGGAGAGAATCGTGATGGACGATATTGAGCTGGTAGCTGAACGCCTGAATCAACTGCGTGCGGCCGGCGTGCGTGTAGCCATCGATGACTTTGGTATCGGATACTCGTCATTGAGTTACTTGCAGGATTTACCACTGGATGTGCTGAAAATTGATCGTGCCTTCGTCTCCCGTCTCGCGGAGGACAATGGCGAACAGTCTTTGGTCAAGACCATCCAGCATCTCGCTACCGGACTGGGCCTGGAGACGGTTGCCGAGGGTGTGGAATCGATCGAGCAAAAGGCCGCGGTTGAACAGCTCGGCTGTAATTTCATACAAGGCTACTTGCATTCCCGGCCTGTGGCACCGGAGCAACTGCCGGAAGCGGTGAGAGCTATTCAGTCTAACCCCGGGCAACTAGCGCAGGTACAAAAGGCTGCATAACTGGTATTACGCCACCCTGCACAGACTGCTTGAGCTCGACAACAACGTCGATTGCGATTCTGTTTTATCCCAGCCCGCCCGATTATCTGGTCAAAACGCTGGTCTACCTCGGCAGAACGCACTACGCCGGTGGCAAGTTCAGCGTCTTTCAGAGCCATCAAATGTTTCACCCAGCGAGAAAGGTGAGTGAAGTCGCATGCGAGCGCGGTCAGTCGAAATAATCGCCAATACAATAATGGTTACGATGTAGGGCAGACTCGAAAAAAGCTGTGTAGGTATTACTGACCCCATGGTCTGCGCAATCAGCTCGCCAAGGGAGACCATGCCGAACAGCAACGCACCAAAGACAATGCGCCCGGTTTTCCAAGTTCCGAAGACGACTAGGGCGACAGCTATCCAGCCGCGACCGGCGATCATTCCATCGGCCCATAGTGGCGTATAGATAGTTGATGCATAAGCGCCGGCAAAGCCTGCCATCATTCCACCGAAAGCCACTGATACGTAGCGGATCGTGAAAACGGGGAGGCCCTGAGCTTGTGCTGCGTGGGGATTCTCACCGACTGCACGGATCGCGAGCCCTATGCGTGTATGTGTCAAGGTGAAGCCAACCACAACGGCCGTCAAGAAGGCCAGATAGACGACCAGATTTTGTTGAAACAATACAGGACCTATCAGTGGGAGCTCGCTCACCACAGGAATATAAATACCGGGTGTAGGCGTGACTGTCATGCTCTCGTAGTCACGACCGATGATTGCTGATAAGCCAAGCCCGAGAATACCGACAGCGAGACCTGTAGCAACCTGGTTCGCAAGAAAGCTGATCGTGGCGGTGGCAAACACCAGCGACACGAAGATACCTGCTATTCCTGCGGCTACAAAACCGAGAACGTGATTGCCAGTCTCGAAAGTCACCGCAAAACCAACCGCTGCAGCGACTGCCATCATCCCTTCAACGCTCAAGTTGAGAACGCCGGATTTTTCAGCGACCAGTTCACCCAAGGCTGCAAACAAGAAAATCGTCGCTGCACTGAATGTACCTGCAAGGAAGAACTCGAGAGTGCTCATGTTCTGTGGCTTTGTTCTGCTGTGCGCGGTGATTTAAACCGGTAGTTCACGAATGTATGAACAGACAGATAGAAGATCAGCAATAGACCTTGAAAGACGTGTACAGCACTGATTGGCAAGCTTGCGGTTACGAGTGCGATATCTCCGCCGATGTGCAGTACCGACAAGAAGAAAGCGGCAAAGACAATGCCTATCGGGTTGAGCCCGCCCAGGTAGGCGACGATGATCCCGGCGTAACCATAGCCAGATGTTACCGAGCGCTGTAGTTGCCCAATAGGGCCTGCTACCTCGCTCATGCCGGCAAGCCCCGCGGCAAAGCCTGCGATCAGCAAGCTAATCCACACGGATCGCTTGGCGCTGAAGCCTGCGTAGGCTGCTGCCTGGGGCGCGAGGCCGCCCACCACCAACTTGAAGCCACCGAAGGTCTTTTCCATCAGCAGCCAGATGCCCACGGTGAAGAGTAGCGGTATGAAAATCGAGGAATTCAACCTGACACCGCTAAACAGGGGCTCAAAAAGTGCTGCATCTTGAAACATCACTGTTTGCGGGAAATTGAATCCCATAGGGTCCTTCCAGGGACCGAGCAACAGGAAGTACAACAACTGAAGTGCCACTGAGCTGAGCATCAGTGTGACGAGAATTTCGTTGGCATTGAACCGTGTTTTAAGAAATGCTGCGATCCCTGCCCAGAACATGCCGCCCAGCGCGCCGAGCACCATCATGGCGGGTAGCAACCAGAACGAGCTGTTGTCCACGAAATACACTGGTACCGCACTGGCTGCGATGGCACCAATGATCATTTGTCCTTCGGCACCGATGTTCCATACCTTGGCACGAAAGCCAACCGCAAGCGCTTGTGCAATCAGCAGCAGCGGGCCGAATTTCAGGAAAATTTCACTAATCGAATAGAAGCTCTCAAACGGCTCAATAAAGAACGCATACAGCGTGGTACCTAACGGTTTTTTCAGTATTAGCAACAAGACTGAACTGACCAGCACCGACAGAACGACCGCAATCAGCGGTGCGAGGATCAACATGGCTCGGGAGGGCTGTGGGCGGCGCTCAAGCATGCTCAGCACCGTGATCACCATTCTTGCCGATGTGTGGAGAGTTGCGAAGTGTATTGATCATGTATTCACCGACATCGTTGGGTGTAACGTCTGATGTGGTCAGTGACGGCGAGAGCTGGCCGCTGTTGATGACATGAATCCTGTCTGTGATGGCAAATAGCTCCTCAATCTCTTCTGAGATGATCAAGATGCCTACTCCACTATCACGAAGATCCAGCAGGCGTTGTCGAATAGCAGTGGCGGCACCTATGTCGACGCCCCAAGTCGGCTGAGCAACAAACAACAAGGAAGGCGAGAGCATCAGCTCCCGGCCCATGATGTATTTCTGCAGATTGCCGCCGGAAAGTGAGCTTGCAACGGCGCCAGGCCCACCGCAGCGCACATCAAAATCCTGAATGCAGCTCTCGGTGTACGCGTTCGTTGCCCGCTGTTTGATCAGCCCGCCTCGCACCAAGTTCTCGTTGAATGCAGTCAGTAGTGAATTTTTGGCCAACGATAGCGAAGGAACCGCGCCGCGGCCCAGGCGCTCCTCGGGTACAAAAGCCATCCCAAGAGCACGGCGTTCGACCACACCCTGATGGGTGACCGCTTGACCGTGTATGCGAATGGCATCTTCCGCGAGCCGCTGATCAACATGCTCGCCGGAGATCAATCTTGATAGCTCGAGCTGCCCATTGCCTGAAACACCCGCAATACCAACGATCTCACCGGGCCCTACTTGCAATGACATATCACGTAGAGAAGTGCCGAAAGGGTCTTTGCTGGGCAGTGACAGAGAGTCAAGTTCGAGGACCGGACGATCACCTTGTACAATGGTGCGGCGAGCGCTGACTTCTGGCACTGCCTGACCAATCATCAGAGTAGCCAGCTCTTTTGTGCTCACCGCGCGCGGATCCACTCGCCCAGATACCTTGCCAGCGCGGAGTACAGTCGCCGCGTCACAGAGCTCACGGATTTCCTCGAGTTTGTGCGAGATGAACAAAATCGCAACACCGTCGTCACGCAGTTTGCGCAAGGCATCAAACAGTGAGCTGATGTGCTGGGGCGGTAGAACTGATGTGGGTTCGTCGAGGATCAGAAGCTTCAGATCCTGAAGCAGACAGCGAATGATCTCGACCCGTTGTCTCTCGCCTACAGATAGCGAGTGCACGGTTGCATGCGGATTCACAGTGAGTTGATAGCGTTCACCGATGTCCTGAATCCTGCTTGCTAGTACTGAGCGATTTCCGGGTACAGTGAGTGCAATGTTCTGTACAACACTCAGGGTCTCGAACAGCGAGAAGTGCTGGAACACCATACCGATGCCGAACCGCCTGGCGGCGGCCGGGTTTCGCATGTGCACAGGCTGCCCGTCCCATATGATCTGCCCACCGTCGGCCTGCACAAGTCCATAGACGAGCTTCATTAGCGTCGATTTGCCTGCGCCATTCTCACCGAGGACGGCGTGGATCGATTGACGATTGACGTCCAGATCGATGCTGTCGTTGGCAATGACAGCCGGGTAGCGCTTGCTGACACATCGAAGTGACAGAAGCGGTGTCTCGGTAGTCGCACTCATCGCATTGGTGTGTTCACAACGATACAAGGTTTGCGCGTCAAACTACACGTGAAACTGCGTGCAGGCATCCGAATTGCGCTGCTTCGGATGCTCCGCACGCATTGGGTCTCAACTGCTGGTGCGTGACTTATTGTGGTAGCGGTGTGTTGACACCTTGCACATGCCAGTCAATACCAAGAATCGCCCCATCCTCGAGACGCTCACCGGCCGGTACCATTTCCTCACCTGCCTGGTTTGTCAATGGGCCATCGTATACATGACGAGCGCCCGAAACGATGTCAGCCTGAGTCGCTTCAATCTGCGCAGCCATATCTGCGCTGATATCCGAGCTCCAGTCCTCGACAACCACGACGTCATCGGTCATGCCAAGCCATTCGTTCTTGCCTTCGAAGTTGCCTGCGATGTGAGCATCCACCGAGGCGACAAAGAAAGGCGCCCAATCCGTCTTGACGACACCGAGGTACCTGGTCGGGGCATATTCTTTCATCGAACTGTTCAGGTTGAACACATAGGCACCCGCTTCTTCTGCGACAGTGACTACCGAAGGCGTGTCCTGAGCATTGGAGAACAGAACGTCAGACCCGCCTGCGATCAATGCCTTGGCAGCATCTTGCGCCTTGGCAGGGTCAAACCAGGAGTTGATCCAGACAACATCGACCGTGATGTCGGGGTCGATACTACGTGCGCCCAAGGCAAATCCATTGATCGTGGATATCAGCTCCGGGATAGCAAAGGCACCGACAACGCCCAGCTTTTTGGTAGTGGTGAGCTCGGCTGCTGCCATGCCCATCAGATAAGCACCCTCATAATATTTGGCAGTAAAGGGTGAGAAATTGTCAGCCGTCTTGTAGCCTGAAGCATGGATGAAACTGAGATCGGGGTTGCGTTGTGCCAGACGCAGGCCTGCGTTCATAAAACCGAAGGAGCCGAGCAACAGAAAGTCGTTACCATCACCGACCATCTTGTTGATGATGCGATCGGCGTCTGGCCCCTCTTGAATGTTCTCTATAGTGTTGACCTTGACCTCATCACCGTATTTTTTCTTGACAGCGTTGATGCCCTCGTTGAGCGCGTGTGACCAACCGACATCGGCAATCGGTGAGGGCAGGAGTACACCGATTTCAAGTGGGTCATCCTGAGCGTTGCCGGTGGCAACCATGCAGCCAGCTATCGCTGCCGCTATCAGGGTTTGTGAAATAAAGCGTTTCATAGAGTCTCTTCTGTAGGAAGGGGGGGTTAAAGATTCGGGTAAACCACGCACTCGACATGTGCCTGGGCTTCGGCCACCAACAGAGCCTCGTCCAGACCGGGGAACTCCCCGTGCTGCCACACGATGCGGCCATTGATCATGGTTAGATCGACCGGAGAGAATACGCCCAGTTTGCCTATCAGATTCTCAGGATCGTGCAGAGCGCCAACGTATTCCAAACGACGCGTATCGAGCATAAAAAGATCAGCCGCCTTTCCCGGCTCAAGTGTACCAAGCTCGGGTCGGTGCAACAGATCCGCGCCACCACCGGTGGCATAGCGCAGGAACGCACTTGGATC
The DNA here is from genome assembly GCA_937922675.1 of uncultured Granulosicoccaceae bacterium. GTDB lineage: Bacteria > Pseudomonadota > Gammaproteobacteria > Granulosicoccales > Granulosicoccaceae > Granulosicoccus. Next base: position 399,915 of record CALAJN010000010.1, on the reverse strand, counting down.
GGGCGCCTCATGTTCGTGTGTGGGAGCCACAAGCGCTTGCATCATGTAGCCGCTGCGAATGCAGTTCATCAGATTGGAATTGTCGTTGGAGGCTGCTCCGTCCACCCCCAGACCGATGCGCACGCCAGCAGCTTGCATCTGTGGGACAGGTGTTACTTCGGCGCCTACCAGATACACAGGTTCAGGGCAATGAGATACACCGGTTTTTGTGGCTGCAAGCGTCTGGATCTCATTTGCAGTTAGCTCCCAACAGTGCGCCAGCCAGACGTCCGCGCCCAAGAAACCGATGTCCTCACACCAATCCACCGTTCTCAAGCCGGTTCGCTGTCGGAGAAGTTCACTTTCGCCTTCGCCCACGTGGCTGTGAAGAAGGACGCCCCTGTCGCGAGCGAGCGCAATTGCTTCGACAAACGTCTCGCGATAACCGTTTATCGGTTGGCACGGCGCTACCGCCACTTGACGCATGCTGAAACGATCATTGTCATGGTAGGTGTCGATCAATCGTTCGCAGTCAGCGATGAATTCCTTGGTTGACTCCAGCATCTCATCGGGAATGGTGCTGCCAGCCGAGCGTGGCAGAGTGTTGGTGCCTCTACCTGTATGGAAACGCATACCAAAGAGCTCTGCTGCCTCGAATTGTCTATCAATGATTCGCTTGCCGGCATTCCGAGGGAAGTTGTATTGATGATCAAACGCTGTGGTGCAACCGTGCTTGATCAGCTCGCCAATGGCGGCGATCGAGGCGTGATAGAAGCTGTCTTCGTCGAGATTCGAAAACAGCGGGTAGATACGATCCAACCACTCGATGACCGACAGTTTCGTCCAGTCAAGATGAGAGTGGTTGCGAATAAAACATTGAAAGAAGTGATGGTGTGTATTGATCAAACCCGGGTAGACGGCATGCCCACGTGCATCGATGGTACGTGTATCGGGAGGTAGCTCCGAGGCAGAAAGTCTGTGGCCGATGTGTTTGATCTGCGGTCCGTCGATCAGAATGTCCGCGTCCCGATGAATGGTACGGTCATTGTCACAAGTCACCACGGTATCGCAGGATTTGAGCAGAACCGCTGTCATCCGTGATGATCCCTCAGAGTACCTGCTGAAGCCCCGGCAGGATCACGCATCTGATGCAACTCGTGGATGCCTGGCATGGTGATGAAGCCATCGAGGCTTCGGACGGAATGTAACCAGCTCCGGATGGCAGGGTAATCATCGTTCTCGATACCTGCATCGGGGCTCAATGCGGTATACGGGAAACAAGCGATATCTGCCACGGTAGGCGACTTGCCTGCCAGCCACTGTTCGCCGCGAATGCTTTGTTCGGCAAGCCGGCATTCGAGTTCTCGTAATGCTGCTATGCCTGCAGCTCGAGTGGTACTGGCGTCAGCAGGTTTATTCAAAAGTGTGTGCTGTCTCAGTGCGCCTATGCTTGACGTCAGTCTGTTTGCAAAACCCAACCATTGGATGACTGTTGGAAGCGTGTCCAGGTCATGAATCGGCCACCAGCTGTTACTGTCGTCGTAGTGCTGTGCAAGCCAGACGAGCATCGCTTGTGTCTCGGTCAGTGTTTGATCTGAGGTGACCATGATTGGCAAGGTCCCGGCAGGATTCAAACGGAGTAGCGGTTCTTGTCGGTGTTCACCTCCCGGATGAAAGTTAACCGCTACGGTACCGTACTGCACATCGAGCAAGGCGGCTAACAAGCGAATCTTGTAGCAGTTGCCAGACAGAACGTAGTTGTACAGCGTAAACGTCATCGTAGCGTAATCATCAGCTTGCCAACGCACCGTAGTACGCGCCACGTTGCTTCAGCCAGCGACGGTAGGCGACCGAGGTCGAATCCGCCTTTGTCGGAATCTCAATACCTGGGTCGATCGGGAGTCTTCGTGGTATCTGGTTTTCAAGAATCGAGCGATCCTGTACGAAGATCATTTGCTGAAACTCGATCAGCTCCGACAGGGTACTTTCGTTGTCAAACAACGCCATCCATGGCCACACGTCACACGAATCTTCGCTGAGAGGCTGCACAAACAAGGCGATGACATCCCACGCATCTGGCTTTTGTGGACACGTCTTATACAAGACAGCTACCATGGGAGCTGGCACTCGATAGGTATACTCGGTGTGTATACCGCCCTCGGCCGATTTTGCTGCCTGAGGTTGGAAGAACCGAATATTGCTTGCGATGACCTCGTCACAGGATTCATCAACCTTGACATCGTATCGATAGACTTCGGTGTGAGGTTCTGCTCCGAGAACATCGGTGTGCACAAACGGAAAGTGTGCAATATCGAGGAAATTTTCTACGGCTCGTAATGGCGAGCATTCCACGTGCACGACACCGCACGGTACGAAGCGGCGCTCATGTTCTTGTGCTTCAGGCAGATCAAAGATCGGCAATGGCGTGTCACAAAGCGTAACCCACCAGTGATCGCAGGCTTGTGTGACCAACAGCGCTTTCTCGTTTGCCGTCGCGATGAGGCCGCACTGATCATCACCCGTCAGTGTCAGTCTTGTATCGAGTAGTTGAGTATCGCGTTGTTGTCCTGCTTGCAGCTCATCGATCATCGCGACCGGGTACCAATACTGGCGCGCATGTTTCATGCTGTTCATGGTGATTCAGCCTCGCGACGCAGGGATTCCAGCCAGCGAGAAACGGTGATCCGTTGCGTTTCATTCGCCTCCATTGATAGCAGTGCATGAACAACGGTCGTGTGGTCTTCGCTCGCCTGCATGGCGAGGTACACGCGATGACTGGAATCAGTCAGCAACGTGGACAAAACACAAGGCTGCTGGGACTCGACTGTGGTTGAGTGACAGCCTGAATTTGAGCACGGTTTCGTTGTTCCGAAAATATGGTTTGTCAGCGCGTCAAGGGTGGTGTTGCAGGTGATGCTACGTAGGGGAGTAGCGCCTGCCGGAAGTGAGAACGGAATCGCTTTCTCGGTGGTGTTGACCCATACAAGACCGTCTCGTTCGACGACATCAAAGGTGGTAGGCTTGATGGTTCTCGGGAGCTCAAGCTCGGGATGCGCGGGAATGTAGTGACAGCGACCCGAGCACTCAAAATGCCAACCGTGGTAGGCACAGGCGAGCGATTCACCACGGACGAAGCCGTGCGACAAGCGCATCCCTCGATGCGGGCATCGATTCTCCCAGGCGGACAATACACCGCTTGCACTGCGCCACACGACAAGATCCTCATGCCCTGTTTTGGCCCGCATGACCTGTCCTGGTGCAAGGTTATGTGACAGTGCGATGGGTTGAGTGGGCATTCCGGGTCGGTGTCATGTGGGCGACCCGACAGAGTGTCTTACGAATGAGCTGACTTGTCGAGAGCCCTGCTTGGATAAGGCCTCGCCAAGTGTTTTGATTGATTCAACCCTGGCCGCAGCAGGACCCAGGCTGCAGGCGACTTCCATGGCGTCAACCAGGACTCGCTCACCGGTAATCAACAGCTCTAGCTGGCCGGCTCCGCAGGTGCGTATCCAGCCGCTGATCGACAGACGTTCTGCCCGATCGATTACCCAGGCGGTGAACATATCAGCAGGCAAGTCACCTTCAATGAGAAGGTGTCGGCTAATCGTGTCGTGCACGGCTATGGCCTTGTGGGGTGAGCCTTATTGTATGTCTCGAGTTGCGACGTGTCAGGAGGCAGAGCCGGGACGCAGCCCGCTTTTTCACGCGTGTTGGTAATTCAGCGGAAAGTGGCGTAGAAAGCACGTGGGTGCAGGCGCCGCCACGCTTGATCTCGTGATACACGGCTCGTTGTGTCGATCCGTAAGTCAATCTCTCGACAAGGTTTCCACGTCATGTCAAGCCTGTTACTTGTTGCGTTTGTCTTTCTCGTTGCCGGGGTTATCGCCGTGCCTGTGGCGTCGCGTCTTGGCCTCGGTTCGGTGCTTGGCTATCTGTTCGCCGGTATCGTCATCAGCCCATTGCTGTACGCGATGCATATTGATGTCGTTGCGATCCGTCACATCGCAGAGTTTGGCGTTGTAATGATGTTGTTTTTGGTCGGGCTGGAGCTTGAACCGAGGATGCTCTGGGAGATGCGTGGCCGGCTTGTTGGCCTTGGCGGCCTTCAGGTCGTGGTGACAACCGGGCTCATTGCCTGCGCTGCGATGATGTTGGGATCGTACTGGAGCATAGCCATCGCTATAGGGCTAGTGCTGTGTTTGTCGTCAACGGCGATCGTGTTGCAAACTCTTGACGAGAAGGGCTTGATGAAGTCCGACGGCGGTCAAGCTGGTTTCTCGGTGTTGTTGTTCCAGGATATCGCCGTGATTCTGATAATCGGGCTGATTCCCTTGTTGGCGAATCCTGAACTGATGGACGCCACGCGTTCGGCGGCAGGTCATGGAAGTGGGGAAGATGGTCATGGCGGATCGCTAAGCCTTGTTGATCACATCAGCGGATGGCAACGCGCTCTAGTCACTGTTGGTGCGGTTGGTCTGGTGGTGCTGGGTGGGCACTATCTTGTCAGGCCCGTGTTCCGTTACATCGCAATGGCCAAACTTCGTGAGATATTTATCGCTGCCGCTCTGCTGATGGTCGTGGCAATCGCACTGTTGATGACTTTGGTCGGCTTGTCACCTGCGTTGGGTACTTTTCTCGCTGGTGTAGTGCTTGCGACCAGTGAGTTCCGTCACGAGCTCGAGAGCGATGTGGAACCGTTCAAGGGCTTGTTACTTGGCTTGTTCTTTATGACCGTCGGTGCGTCTATCGACTTTGATCTGCTTGTCAATGAATTTGTTCTCATTGTCGGAGCTACGCTAGGGCTGATGACGCTGAAGGCAGGTGTACTGCTGGCGTTAAGTTACGTGTACAAGATAGAAGGTAGCAGTCGTTGGTTGTTTTCAGTGAGTCTTGCACAGGCAGGTGAATTTGGTTTCGTGTTGCTCAGCCTTACAGTTGCCAGTGACGTCATACCCGAATCCATGGCTGACAGACTCTTGCTTGTTGTGGCTCTATCAATGCTGTTCACTCCGGCATTGTTCATCGCCTTTGACAAGATCATAGCGCCAAGGTACGAGTCAACTGGCAGCACTAAAGAGGCTGATGACATTCACGAAACAGCGGATATCATTATTGCCGGAATTGGTCGTTTTGGCTCTGTAGTCAATCGCATTCTGACCTCGTCTGGTTACCAGACCGTTGTCGTTGACTACAGTGCAAGCCATCTCAAGTCGGTTCGCAAGTTTGGTGTACAAGCGTTTTATGGAGATGCCAGTCGGCCTGAATTGCTGCATGCAGCTGGTATTCAGAATGCGCAGATGCTTGTTGTTGCCATTGACGGGAAGGCACAAATAAGCAAACTGGTAGGGTATGTGAACAACCTCTATCCGGATGTTCATATTGTGGCGCGCGCCGTCGACCGTGCGCATGTGCACGAGCTCTACGCCTTAGGCGCGCAAGACATCATACGAGAGACGTTTGACAGCGCCACGCGGGGAGGGCGCAGTGCCCTGGAGGCGCTCGGAGAATCTTTCTCTGATGCACAGGAAAAAATCGACAAATTCGTGGCACTCGATCGCTTCTTGCTACGAGAGGTGGCAGAAGCGTACAAACCCGGCATACCACTGTCAGAAAATCCGGAATACGTTGAAAAGGTTAAAAAATTGATGCCTTGGCAGGAAGCGGTCATGCAAGGCACTCAAGGTCTGGATGAGTTGTTGAGTGAGGCCGAGTCAGCTGTTTCGAGCAGTGTGCATGAGGCTTAGACAGCCCAGCCTGACCCTGACCCTGAGCTTGACGTTTGAGCTTGTCAGCATTGCTCTCGGGTCTTTTCTTGTGCTGTCGTGGGCTTAGCTTTGATCAGGACTCCACACGATTTGCACCTATGAACCACGCGTCCTTATCTACCGATCGGCTGACTTCAGTGAAAAGATCTGCGGTACCTTCGTCGCCAACCTCGCCCGCAGTAGCCATCGCTTCACGCAGCTTGGCTCCTAGATCCAGAAAGCGCTCCTCCAGAGCCTTGATGTGTTCTTCGATGTGGATGATGTCCAGGGGGTAGGGCTGCAGGGTCGTGTTTGCCTGCGCAGCCTGGATGGTGCCTTGGGCAACTCCGCCCAGGATTACGGCGCGCTCGGCCATCAAATCCGCCGAGTCGCGCAAGCGATCAGCAATCTGATCGAGTAATTCGTGCACGCCTATGAAGCCCGGTCCCTTGATATTCCAGTGAGCCTGCTTGACAGCGTTGACTAGATCGATCGTGTCAACTAGCCGGCTATTCAGCAGTTCAATCATCTGGGCACGTGTGTTGTCCTGCAAATTGTCTACAAAACTACGTGGCATCGAGAGTCACTCGCTTGTGTTGTTTCACTTGTTTCCCAAAATAACATGCACTTCGGGGGCGACTAAAGCTGTGGCAGCGTTTGTGTACAAATGACAATAAGGTTCTACTTTTTTGCTTTAAGCGCTACCGCCAAACCAGTTTGCATCGCGCCGTAGTTGGGCGGACTCCTGAACACCTGTCATGACGGCACGGGCTTGTTCATAGCGTTCGGCCACCATGTGTGCGCTCGGGCCACCTGCATGACGGCGTGCGCTCTGTGCCACGTGGTCGAGATGCTCAAGCAATTGCTTGCGATGCTCGTCGCAGCCTGTGCTGACGCTGAGTTCAGCTAGCAAGGCAAGAACATGCAGGGTGACCAGGGTATCGTCTGCGACGTAGTCTATTGAGCTACCAAAAACGGTGTCGAGTATGTCAGTGATATCAACTGTGACAAACCGTATGCGCCCCACCTTGACCAGCCCTCCTCCTGGAGAGCTCCGCTGAAGAGCGCGCGTCAATGGGCTCTTCAGCCAATTGAAGCACGTGATTGCCGTGTAGGGGTCATTGACACCAGGCGACAACGAACGGGCGATCACTTCAAGCAATTGCTCAAATCGAAACAAGACGTTCTGAGGTTCGGTCCGCTGATTGCCAGTGGCAAGACAGCCTCGCAGCTCGCTCTGATCTGACTCCTCAATTGACGTGGCGCCGTAGATGCTCATCAATGTGTCGCCAGGCGCGACAAAGTCACCTGGGCGATAATGCAGGCGAATATCGACGTCTAGTTGCTCTGCTCTCTCGACCAGTTGCTCTATAGCAAGTGCTTGAACGTAGCCGCCTGTATGCGATTGGATCGACATATCTCCGTGCAAGGGCAGAGCTGGCGTGCCTTCATTAATGGACTCGATAGGTAGAGCGATATGGAAGGGAAAGGCGTCTTGGACTTGCTTGGACAACTGCCGACCAATGTCCGCGACGATGTTTTCAATGTTGATCTTTTCGGCCGCATGATTGATGAAGTAGATAAACACGCCGACGCAAAGCAAGGCCAGCAAAAGCGCTAGTTCGACGTGCAAGGCAGTACTCGCGGTGTCCCGACTGGTCATGGCAGCCGCGTGCTCCGGCGCTTGAACAACGGGTAGGGACAATGTGCAAAACACGAACGTGCTGATGAATGTGCCGAGCGTGAACTGACTTCCCCTGTCGGTCATGAAATTTCCGATCAGGCGAGGGCCGAAGTTGGCACTAGCGAAAGACACGGCGACGATGGTGATCGAGAAGGTGACGCCCGCAACTCCAATGACCGACCCGGCTACCATCGTCAGTAGTGCTCTGGCGGCGGCTGTATCGACGCTGCCGAACCAGAGTCCTGTTTGTACCCAGTTCAAGGAGTCGTGTAGTGCGACATAGCGCACAGTTAATGCCAAAAAAATGGCTGCAAGAACCATGCAGCTCGGTACAAACCAGTAGCTGGACTTGATACTGTGCACATAGCTGAGCAGTTTGGCTCGCACGGTGAGATCGCCTCGGAAGCCAAGTGGCTAGTAGTAAATAAAAAATGAAGAGATGCTTGCAATTGCAGCAGCGCTAAAAACTTCAAGTGGGTGTCGCACCCCCGGTACTAACGCGTTTACTATCATTGACTCTTGGGTCACTTGCAACAGCGCAGAGAGAATGAACAGAACACTACCTTGTATAACGACCGAGTTGCTGATCTCAGAGGCGATCGACCTCTCGATCCGATCTGCTACTTGTGGCTGCACAGTCAAGGGGGCAGGCCTGTGACTCATGTTGTGTGTCAAGTCGAGAATGCCGCCAGTAGCAAGCAGCTGATCGCTGCCTTGGTGGGGGAGGGTGTGAGCCTTGAACACATTACAGCCATTGCCAAAGACACGACACCGCTGGACATGCTTCCTGATGAGGTAACAGAGGGAAACGAACTGGTTGAGTCGGACGTCATCCCCGGTTTGCAGCGTGGCGCTGCCTTTGGTGGCGCTACCGGGCTGCTAGCCGGTCTCGGTGCGGCGATCTTTGCGCCGCTCGGTATCGCAGTCGGAGGTGCGGGTCTGGCTATGATGGCGGCGACCGGGGCCTCCTTCGGCGCCTTTGTCTCGGCATTGATAGGGTCATCGGTTTCCAACAGCGAGCTTAGAGAATTTGAAGCTGCGCTCGAGCGTGGTGAGGTGTTGCTCGTCATCGGTGAAGTCGATCAGAACCGGCCGAAACTGGAAGCCTTGATTGCTGATCAATTCAAGAGTGTCACGGTATTGGGAGACACGCATGGCGCACCGCCTGCGGTGTGAAGCGGAGGCACCGTCGTGGTGTCTGCAATGACAGGTTCAAAGTAAGAATTACACGTCTTGAAGTCGAGTTTACGCGCGATACCACCGCCGCTGGTGTTGTCCCTATCGTCGCTGGCATGGTCGCCATCGTGACCATAGGTGCTTTTTACTCAACTCGGGAATCCGATATGAAGAACGTTATTGCAAAGGCTCTATTAGTTTCAACCATCGTGTTTGCCAGCAGCTTCGCAAACGCGCAGTCCATGAGCAGCGACGAGCTTGCCGCGGAGATCCAACAGCAGCTATTCCTGATGCCTAACGCGCCGGAAACCCCGATAACGGCCATAGCGCGTGACGGCCGAATCGAGCTGTCAGGAACCGTGGAAAGCTCAACAATCAAGACAGAAATCGACCAGATCCTTCAGGATATCGAAGGTCTCGATATGGAAATCATCGATAACAACATCACGATCGAGTGATGTAATACGGCTGGGGCGGCTTGCGCCGTCCCCGCATCTGCCAGGCATCGCGGTTGCTGTACCTGGGAATCAGCCAGCTTTTAAAAAATTGAGCTAAAGCGAAGGTATAGTGGCGCATGGACGCCGTGATACCTCAATCGCTCGACGATACAGAAAGTTGTCTGGTTCGTAACATCTCGCACTATCTCGCACTGGATACGCAGGACCTGCAACTGGTCGAGTCTCTGGAGAGAGATGTCACGAGTCGGGGCGCGGGCGAATGTATTCAGGCTGCCGGTAAACCGGTCAGATCGCTTTTTGCGTTGCGAAAAGGCTGGGTGAGAGCGTCGCTTATTGATGCTGATGGACGACGCCAGGTCACCCGAACTTACATGCCAGGCGACGTTATCGGCTTGTGCGAGCTGGCTTCACCCATCACCACGGTCGAGCTGCACGCCTGTGAAGATGTAGAGCTTTGCCCCTTCCCCAAATCGGCGCTTCAGTCCGTGTTGACGCAATCGCCGCGTCTTGCGGCCACACTGCTTGCGCTTTCATCACGCGACCAGATCATCTACATGGATCTGCTGCGTGCCATCGGGTGCATGCCGGCAATGGAGCGCGTCATGTTCCTGCTGCTGACCTGGCTGTCCCGTGTGCGGGTGACGAACCACATGGAGCAGAACTGGTTCAAGTGTTGTATGACCCAGTCCGAAATAGGTGATCTGTTGGGTATCACCAACGTTACAGTTAGTAAGGAGTTGAGTGCGCTGGAGGCTGCCAATTTCATCACACGGGAGCGAAAAAAAATCTCCTTGTTGCGCATCGAAGAGATGTCTCTCATTACCCGCTACGAGAACCGGTACGACGTATTCGACACGTCCTGGTTCCCGGAAGTGCGTCCAGCTAACTGAGTTTCAGGGTATTGACATCACATGAATGACTCAATGCCAAGCCACCGCAAAGCGGCAAAAATTCACAATTACGTTGGCACCTCCGCCTCGCATAACTCAAGCGTTGTGCTCGGTGAGTCCTGTGCACCGGTTCGTCTCGTTGGCCAGTCTGATGCAATTCAGGCGCTGCGTTGTTCTGTAGCTCGGGTAGCCGCTTCGTTACCTATTCGTGCGGTAGTGGCCGGAGAATACGGCGTTGGGAAGCTGGGAGTTGCCGCAGCTATCTACTCTGATAGTGGCGGCGTAGGGGAGGTTCAACACATCGAGTGTCGTCGCTCCGGTGCCCTTGACACGGCACTGGGCGTACTGGCCGCTGGAAGCTCACAAGGTATGACAGTACCTGAGTCATCCAGATACGGAGCGATGTTACTGGATGCCCCTGAGGCACTGTCTCTTGATGAGCAACATACCCTGGTGGCTGCACTTCAGCAGTTTGACGATGGCGCATCGGTAGATCACTATCCGCCCATGTCACTGATTGGCGTTTTGCGCGAGCCGGTCGCTGCCCTGCTCGAAGGTCTTGAACTAAGCCAATTGCTGCTCGAGACATTTGATTCATTCGTCTCCATCCCACCATTGCGCTTTCGAGGCGACGATGCCGTAGAGCTTGCGGAGCGCCAGGTGCACCGGCTGAACCAGAAGCACGATCGACGATGCTCATTTACGAAGGAGCTACTGGAGCTCTATAGAGCCTACGATTGGCCTGGTAACGTACGCCAGTTGCGCAAGGTCACAGCGGATGTATTTCAAACGAGTAAACATGATCAACTGCGCCCCGATTCATCTTCCTGCGCCGAGTTGCTTGCTCAGCATCACGTATCGGTGACAGCATTGTTCGGCCGGCGAATATGCGATGTTCAGCAAGACCTTCTATCGGCCACCCTCAGGCATCACGGAGGTAGCAAGTCTCTGACCGCAGAGACTTTGGGCATCAGTTTGAAAACCTTGTACAACCGACTGCGCGATGTCGGTGCCAACTGATATTCGCGTTTCTGTTCGCCAGGCGTTTCGGACTACTCGTCGGACTCAAGCTCGCTACACAGTTTCAGTACGTTGTTGCCATCATCGACTCTGACGTAGCATGCCGGGTCACTCTTGGTTCCATTGCGTGTGACCTCGCTGCCATCGATAGTACGGGTGGTTTTTTCCTCGAAAACGGATTGCACAGTACCGCGTCCGAAGCCGGTCCCCCATTTCCATTTCACCTTGTCGCCAGATTTGAACATGCCTAAAAGACTAACATGTTCTTGGCTCAAGTAAAGTCACCATGCGATCACTGGCCTTGCAACAACCATGGTCTGCTCATTCGGTGGAAGAAGGTGCTAAGGGCACGGCATCCTTGAAAGTGAGCGTCCGGTAGGGGAACGGTATCTCGATACCGGCTTTGTCCAGCGCTTGTCTGGTCTTGACGATGACCTCTGATCGCGATGCGCGTACATCTATCGGGCGTGAACCTGTCCACCAGGTGATTTCAATATCGATACTGCTACTGCCGTAGGCATGAGCGAACACCTGAATCGGTTGGCCCGGTTCGACTGAGTTGCAGGATTCGACTGCTTGCTCAATAACAGGCAAGGCATCGTGCACGGCGGTGTCGTAGGACACACCGGTCATGACGGTGACACGGCGAAGTGGTTGCTCGGTCAATACCTCGACCGGGTTCTTGAACAGAAAGGCATTGGGCACGACAACCAATTCACCGCTGGTTCGTCTGATGTAGGTCGTTCGAAAAAGAACGCGCTCCACGCGCCCCGTAATACCTTCGCACTCGATGTAATCCCCATTTTCAAACGGGAAACGAAGTAGAAGAAAAATACCTGCGAAGAAGTTTTCAAAGATGTCCTTGAAGGCAAGGCCTACGGCAAGAGACACGACACCGAGACCACCAAGCACCTTGGCGGGAGTCACACCTGGAAACAGAATGACTGCCATCAGCAGCAAACCCAATAGCCACACGCTGATCGATAGCAACCGTGCGAACAGCTGCTTGAGAGAATCACGCTGAAGCCAGCGCCCGAGTAACTTCGGCAGTACACGGTCTGCAACCGCCGCGAGGACCCAGGTTAATAGCAAGACCAGCAGCGCGACGAGTAAATACGGCACATGCGCTATCAGATCACGCAACGACTCCGTGATGGAATTTGTAGCGATAGCTGCTGCATCGTCAATCCCGGTCAGGTCGTTCATGAATATTTGGACTGGTCTGACAGGCCTTGTGGCCGATTATCGGCAACGAAAGCGCCTCGCTCTCCGGCCGGACGGGACGGCCCGATAGTGGTGTCCAACGTGATTTCAAATTCGATTTCCGCATTGAGAGTGGCTCCCAATAACAAGGAAAACGCTGTCAGTTGAAACCACAAGAGCAAGACGGCAACAGCCCCCAGGGCACCGTAGGTTTCGTTGAAGCTGCCAAAGCTCGACGCGTACCAGGACAGGCCTACCGAACCTGCCAACCATAATACCGTTGCGACGATCGAGCCGCTCGAAACCCATCGCCACCGGGCAGGACGACGAGGGGGTGCTACTCGAAACAGCCAGGCAACTAAAACGCTGGTGCCCATGATAAATATCAACCAACGTACCGAGCTGATCAGCACCGGGGCCAAATCGGGCAGAGGAAGGATTTGCAACAAGACCGGAACGCCGATCAAAGCAAGTAGCGCCAGAACGACAAACAGTATCAAAACGGCAGTGATACCAAAAACCCGTGCGGTGCGTGCAACCAGCGCACGTGATTCTTTCTCACGATAGGCAAGCGTGATGGCGCGGACCACTGCATCAGCTCCACGTCGAGCACTCCATGTGCCTGCGATGATTGCGAAAGCGACACCCAAACCGAGGCCGGAAGGCTCACGCGCGGCTAGAGATGCCAACTGCTGGCTGAATACCCCTTCCACTTCCTTTGGCAGCACGCGCGCCAATGCGCTGAAATGCACCTGAACATCGCCGGGATCTGCAATCAATGCGTAGACAGTGACGATAGAGCCCAACGCCGGAAAAATCGCAAGTACACCATAGAACGCCACACCAGCTGCAAGTACGGAAGCGTTCTGCTCACTAAGCCGGTGCCAGGTTCGGCCTAGTATGCGTTTCCAGGCGCTGAATTCTATTTCAGAAGGCCAGTGCCGTCCGTTCGGCGTCACACTCATACGTCGAGTCTCCTCCCTTGCCATGAGCATTTCCAATGTTCATCTTGAGCGCAAGTAGCCTGAGTTGACCGCTCCCGATTCGTGCGTCAGCAAAGGCTGATCACGCTCTGTCTGCGGTCGGTCTAGCGTGTACTTGGTGACCTGATAAACCGCACAATCGCGATAGCCAAAAATATCACGAACCGGAGAGGCCTTGGCCTATCGTCTGAATCTCAGGAGACAGGTAGCGCGTCGCGTTAGCTGATGTATGCGAGCAATTTACAAATCAAAATCACGAAGGCGATTGTAGAGCGTCTTCAGGCTGATCCCGAGCAGGCTCGCCGCGCGGCGTTTGTCTCCACCTACCGACGCCAAGGTCTCCTGTATCAGGAGTTTTTGGACGGTCCAGTAACTGCTTCCTACCAATTTTTCGATGGTAGCGTCACTCGCTGACAACAGTCTGGGCGCGATCAGCGTATTCGGCTCGATGTCACTGCCATTAGCTGTCTGATGATAAAGCTCGTGAATCGTGTGACGAAGCTCAGCTACGTTTCCTGGCCAGCTATAGTTGCCAATACGCGACTCGAGTTCTGCTGACATCTGCTTCGACGCGCCGCTGTCTGAATTCAAGGCTGCAACAACGCGCCTCGCAAGATACAGCGCATCGTCGCCACGCGCCACCAATGCAGGCACCGAAATAAAGCCTGTCGACAGAGCTTCATGCAAGCCACTGTGCAGCCTACCGTCAGCGATAGCCTGCGTGATGTCACAGCCCATTATTCCAGCAAATGCACGGGACAGGGAATTGATCTTGCGGTCTGCTACAGGCTTGGTCAGGTGGCAGGCAATACGCCACTGTTGGGCTGGTGTGAGTCGCTCAAGGCCACTGACCACAACAAGGGGGCGAAGGTCGGTGTGTTTGCTGTGATAGAGACTTGCCAAGGAATCTTCGTCAGGAGCGATACCGTTTTCTATCAGAAAAGCGTCTACGTCCACAGCGCTGCACTGATGAGCATCGATATAGTGAAGTGGTAGCGACGCCAAAGCACTTCTGCGATGGATGTCAGCCACGACCGCTTTGCGGCCACTGCCTTCGGGTCCGAAGACGAGCGCTCGTAAGCTCTCACTGCTGGCGATCGCGGCAATGGTAGACCTTACCGCGATAATGGCATCGGACATACCGTCAAGGCTCAATGGAATAGCCGAGACAGAGGATTTCTGATAATTCTGGTGGTGTTTGTCTTGGCGGCTCAGGTCATCGTTGTCAGTAGCTTGCGCCTGTTCAGCCGATCGCTTCAGCTCAGACGCCTCGGAGGTGTTGTCCCGGTCTTGGTCCGGCACTGAGTGGTTTTTGCTTGTTGACATTGCACAGAATGCACTCCGGTTACAGGCTGTCACAAGAGGGATTGGTTGCAGTAGCGGGGCTAGCTCCCGATTTTTAGTCGCAGGATGATGTGCGATGTCAGCGCGCACCGATTTAAAGTGCTTTAAATACGTAGTAGAACGCTGACGTGCCGATGGGGAACAAGTTAAGCTACTTTAAGATGGGTAGCTCAGATCAATGAAATATGACACCTGTGGTCATTCGCATATCCTCTTGCGGTCGTGCACCCAAGTATGCCCACACGGTTTCAATTTCTGACAGCTGCGCAACGTGACGGTGCTGTGGGGCCACACTTGACATCAACTTGGTGAGACAAGTGGACACCGATTCGGTACTGACAAACCAAAGATTGCGTACGTGGTGTAGCGATGCTGTACGGGCACGAAACACTTCCTCGTCAATACTGCTTGAGTAGTCACCTGCTCTCGGACCGATGAACACGAGTACCAGGTCGATGCCGCGGTAGTGAGCATCCATGCCCGTTTGCACCGTCTGTGCAAGCCAATTGGTGTCCGCTATCGACAATGGACCGACGATACAGAAGACAAAGAGATCTCCTCGGGTGGTCGCTAGTCGCCTTATTGGCTTTGCCCGCTGATGCGGGAGGGAGAGAGGCGGGGTATTCACAGTGCTCATCCTGTCGCGATAAACCCTTGTTGGCTGCGACTGTGTAAACACCACAATCTGGTGCGGTCACGACAACTGGAGAACGCTTTTGTCGCGCCTGCGTCTCGATTGCATTTCGTCCTGCCCGAGTACTCTCAAGGACGGCGCACTTGTCAGTGCGAGACAGAGTCAGTAAATACTACAAGGTGGAGTTCGATTTCCACTGATGCTTCGACGACGAGTGATCGTTAGCGTAAGAACATTTGGTGAGCGCGGAGCGCACAGGTTCAGGCTGGCGCGCTATTCAATGAAAAATACTTGAGAGCTGCTTTATGAACCAGGATCAAATCAGGAGCCTGTCCGATTTATGGTAGCGACCGGGGTGGAGATAGGGCAAGGCCTCATCCGAAAGTTCCGCATTCCAATTCTCGACTATATCCGCAGGTAGGGTGGTCGAGGCGCGCACCTTCACCTCTGCTGTGGAATCGATTGTTTCAGGGCGCGGGGCAGCGAAGAACTGAAATGCCCGATTGGCGTCGCCGACGAGTCTGTGACGCACAGTTGTCGGTCAGTAACAAGCCGGTTTCTGTGTAATCAGCGACGACCACGTGGAGGCCAACGCTGCAAGCCATCAAGCTGCCTGGCTTGCTTGAGGTCCAAATGTCAGGAAAAGGATTATCGCGAAAACCAGTGAAGTCGCAAACAGAGCCTTTTTACGGTGCCGCTGTAAAAATCGAATCGCAGCGTCTCCAAACAGATAGACAGACAAGCCTAGAGCACCGAAGCGTAAGGCCCGAGCCAGCACCATCGCAAGCGCATATTTGGCTAGCGAAACTTCCATGAAACCAGCACCGAGCGTTGCTACCTGAACTGGCACTGGTGTGAATCCCACCAGAAAAATGGTCCAAAAGGCGTTGTCTTCAAGCTGTTGCTTGAACAGGCCTACACCGTCGCCAGCCCCCAGCCAGTCGAGCAAGGGTTGGCCAAACGATTGAAAGGCGTATAGGCCGATGGCGTACCCGGCAAAAGCGCCGACCATACATCCAGCAAGAGCTGCCAAGACTATTGCCAAGGTCAACTGACGTTTGCGTAACAACAGCGGTACAAGCATAAGTTCGAAAGGTATTGGCAGGACCGTCGCCTCCAATGCCCCCAGTACAAATACGGCCCAAAGGATAGTGGGCGTATGATCGAGCTGTGCGAATATCTTGTCTATCCTGGCTCTAATTGACACTCTGTTGGTGCTCGTCACAGACTTTCTGAATTTGAGTATGGCTGGCACAACGCGATTGCAGTAGCCAAGCGGGATAGTATTCCGGACGTGTCACTGTTGCGCACGTAGCGGACGGCCAGGAGGAAACACTCGTTATATATTAAATAATGCGGTGGACTCTGGCTGGAGAAGAAGCTCAGGGCACAAGGCGATATCCACTGCCTTGAACCGTTTCGATCATCGCTTTGTCAAACGGCTTGTCCAGAATTTTGCGCAGCTTGTAAATCTGGCTTCTGAAACTGTCGCTTGTCGGTGGGTGGTCCCCCCACAATTCACGCTCCAGCGCCTCGCGCGACACCACGTTCGGTGAGTGACGCATCAGCAAACTCAGAATGACAAACCCTGCAGGCGTAAGCATCACCCTGAGGTCCTTGCGCGTGACGATTCGGCTACCGGTGTCCAGACTCAACTCACCGACGCTCAGCAAGGTAGAGGCAAACGTGGCCTGTTGGCGACGGACGATCGAGCGAATCCGAGCGACCAGCTCCGGCAGATCAAACGGCTTGATCAGATAATCATCCGCACCGTTCTCAAACCCCTGCAGCTTGTCTGCCAGCTCGTCCCGGGCGGTCATCATGATGACCGGAGTAGTAATCTGATGACGTTCGCGTAGCTCCTTGCACAACGAGAGCCCATCGAGTCCCGGGAGCATCAGATCCAGCACGATAGCGTCGAACGCGTGTTTTCGAGCCAGGTGTAGCCCGGTCATGCCATCGGCAGCATAGTCGGTCTCGATTCCCATGGATTCAAGAAAATCGACCACGGTCTCGGCCATGTCTCGGTGGTCCTCCACCAGCAAAACACGCAGACTGCTTTCGCTGCTCATACACAAACGGACTGGGAGTTAAAACGTGACCCTGGCGGTTCACTCAGGAGCCGCCCGAATCAATGGGTTCTAGGACATCGATATCCTAGTAGACAAGCGGAATCAATACGGTATCGATAACATGAATGATGCCATTGACCGGCTGTACGTCAACCGTTGTGATGCGTGAATTGTTGATAAACGGAGTCTCGCCGCGCTGGTTGACCTGGACCGTATCGCCGTCGCCTGTCTGGACATCAATACCCACCAGGCCTGTAACCGCGTTGGCGTCGAACACTGCACCGGGGACTACGTGGTACAGCAGGATGTCTCTGAGCATGTCCGGATCGGCCAGCAGGCCGATGATCGAGTCCTGACCCCATGCGGCGAATGCAGCGTCTGTGGGGGCGAACACGGTTCATGTTTCACCGGGGTGACTGAGTACACCGTCAAGGCCTGTCGCTTCGACCGCGGCAACCAAGGTGGTGAATCCTGCCGTGCTGACGATGTCCAGAATCGTGCCCGTGGGTGTCAACACGGTATCAATCACATGAATTACCCCGTTGGCTGCCTGATGTCAGTAGTAATGACGCGTGAGTCGTTGATAAACAAGGAGCCGACACGCAATGAAAGGCTGATATCCAGATCGTTTGCCTTGGCAACCGTTCCACCGGCGAGACTGATTGCGGTGGCCGAGTCAACGGCCTGCCCTGCCAGGACGTGGTACAGCAGGATGGTCGACAATGCGTCTGGATTGGCAAGTAGCTGCCGGATGGTCTCGTCTCGAAGCAACGCAAAGACGTCATCGGTGGGCGCGAAAACGGTGAACTGGCGGCTGTCGTCGGCAAGCACCTGATCCAGACCGGTTGCGTGCAGGGCCGCGGCCAGGATGGTGAAGTTATCAGCCTCGACTGCTGTGCAGACAACGGTTGTGGAGCCCACATCCACCGCTTTGCCTTGCAGGCTGTCCTTGTCACCTATGAGTACGTCATCTGCCCCGGATGTCTTTGAGCCTTATTCTGAACAGACTGAGGCCAAGACGGCTGTTGCGAACACCATGGCAGCACTTTTAAACGCGAGTTTCATGCAATTCCTCCTTGCGGAAATCCAGCTGCCTCTGATTAGGTTAGCGTCAAGATGCCGTCGAGCCGGTGAGCGGCGGGTGACCGTCAAAGGTCGGGAATTCAGATCGCGTTCACACGCTTGTTCTCACGCTTGTTCTCAGAGCGTTGTCTCAGGGCGTGTTCTCAGGGCGTTGTCTGAGTCGCTACCCGGATACACGCCGCCATGCAGTGCGTTGGGTAATTGAGTGTGCGAGAGAAGCTTCTTCTGCGCGGTTGTCAGATCAGGTCGCGACTAACTCGGATCACGCGACCGCATAAATCTACTCGCTCGCCACAGCGCCCTGCGATAGTGTCGTGACGTTCAGACTGTTGGTTCTTGCATTGAATTGATACTCGCACTGGCTCCCATCAACTCATCAACGGTTTTGCCTAGTAGCTTGGCTCCAAACGGCTTTATGAGGAACCTGATGCCGTCGTCGCTGTTAACAGGTGTAGTGAGGTTGTTTTCGCTATAACCACTAATAATGACAGCAGGAAGAGCGGGGTGTGTTTTTCGTAGTTCACCTAGTGTTTCAAAACCGTTCATTCCTGGCATGACGACATCCACAAAGACTAAATCTAGCTGGACTATTGACTTGGAAAGTGTCAAGGCCTGCTCGCCTGAATACGCCTTGATGACCTGCCATCCCCACAGGGCCAGTATTTCAGAGACGACATCATTGACGGCTTCCTCATCATCTATAACCATGGCGGTTTTGCCAAACGCCACAGTTTGCGATGGACGTAGTGCGTCTTTGGTGTCTGTCGACGACTCGACTGGCTCAGCTGGCGCAAAATACAATCGAAAGGCAGTTCCAACGCCTTCGATCGAGTCGAATGTCAGCCCTATTTCCATACGTCTGGCAATGCCGAGAACGCTGGACAAGCCCAAGCCGCGACTAACGCCTTTGGTAGAAAAATAAGGGTCAAACATGCGTTCCGCGGTCTCAGCGTTCATACCACGCCCGGAGTCTCTTAATTCCGCTCGAAGGCATTGTTCTGGGAGCGTGGGACACCGCCCGGTCAGGCACTTTTTACGTTCGCTGTAGGTAAGCGTCACAAGGCCAACATTGACCGTTATTTTGTGTGATGAGCCCTCGGTAAGCGCGTCGAGCCCGTTGGAGATCAAATTTAAAAAGATCTGAAAAATTTGTATTCGTCGCGATACGATTTCAGGGAGGTCCGGAGCAATGACAGACACAATCTGGCTGTGTTCATCCAGGCGCGGTTTGAATTCGCTTATGGCGTTCCCTACAACCTCACCTAGTGAAACGCGTTCGAGAGGTGCACTCTTGGAGTTTCCGGCAAAATCCAAAATCTCTGAAATGACATCGCGTGCGCGCCACATACTTTGCTCTGCATTGGACAGGAATGTTTGCGCAGGATGCGAATCAGGCAATGCAAGCGAAGCCATTTCATTGCTCGCCATCATCGTTGTCAGCTGATTGTTGAAGTCATGTGCAATCGTGCCGGCCATCGTGCCGAGGCTTTCGAGTTTGCTGCGAACACGAAGAGAGGCTTCCATTGCGTCTCGTTGTTGCTCCAGGACAAAACGCTGAAGCTCGTGCCCGGCTTTGGAGGCAAAAATTTGTATAAGGTCACAATTTTTGACCGTATCCCTCATTGGCCTGTTGTGTAGAAACGCAATGTGACCAATCGACTCGCCCGTTGTGTCCCGAAAGCCGATACCAAGATACGACTCAACTTCAAACCGTTTCAGAATTGGCTCTCTTTGATACTTGTCTAGAACATTGGACACCTCCAGATGACAGTCAATGTCTATCATCTTGGAGCAAGGAATGCTTGCATGATCGACCACCTGTCCCTCAAGGTCAGTAACGTTTTTGCCAGCGGAATACAGGGCAAGTATGCGTAATTTCCCGGGATTGCCAAGCAGACGACAAACAATGGCAACTGTCTGTATTTTGGTCACAACGACCGCTTGCGTCACGATGTTACGGAATACCTCGGTCTTGGCATTTGACGATGAATGTGGCTGTAGCGGTTGGACCGGATTGACAAGGGCTGGGAATACATGTTCCTGGGTTTTGCGTTTCAATTCTTCTGAAATACGTCCAAGATAAGGAGCCAGAGCGTCAATCATCAACTGCATTGTTGAATGCTCTACTTCTTCGGTCCAGTCAAGCACTAAAACGCCGATGGTTGTTTCGTCTGTGTCTTTCAATGGCAGACCGAGAGAGGCCTCTGAGCCAAGTCGTTTCAACAAGGCTGCGTTGGGATAAGCAACGCGAACATTGCTGCAGACACTGACTGGTTTGCCCGTGCGAATGACCTCTTCGCAGGGTGTGCCAGAAGCGCCAAAATCAAACTCGTCCGAAACCGAGCGGTTGGGACTGATTGCTTCGACATAGAAATAATCAGACTCAACCATCCCAAGGGATGCGACAAATACCGTGTTTGTTTCTAGCGCATCCTTCAAGGCGTGACATATGGCACCCAGGAAGGTTGCTGCCGTAAGCTGCAGCGTATCCAGAAATATTGGATGGTTTGCAAGCGATACCGACGGGGTTTTGTTCATCAACACAACTCCATATCTGATGATAACAACTATTGCCCTTCTGGTCTTTTAGGTGAAATATTGCAGGTTCTTTACTGGCAGCCTGTGACATGTATCGTGTGTCGTGGTTCCATGGCGTCGCGTTGGCGGGGCAGGGCGGGCAAATCCATGCGGTCGCTCGGTGCCGTACACCACATCTGATCAGCATTCTCACCTTTGCCTGCGTGTGGGTAATTGGGCGAATAGGATATATTTGTCGTCAACCTTTACAGTATTTTGGCGATGACACACTCAGGCGTAGATATACAATCGTTCATTCGAGCAGCAAAACGTGAGTTGTGCGCAGGCAAGAACATGCACAAGCTCCTCGCTTCTGTCCGTGAGAGCGTTGTCCGTTCTGTGGAAGATGTTGCTGAACGCGAAGCAAAAAATCACAGTGTGTTGCCTGAACTTTCGTTCAAGGCAATACGCGATGGTTCGGTTTCGCAAGCGAGCATCGAACAGATCAAGCAACACGGGTGTGTGATCATACGAGACGTGTTCGCGCGTCAGCAAGCAGAGGACTGGAATGCCGAGCTCGGCGAGTATTTACATAGCAACAATTATTTGGAGCATGCTCGTGAGAAGGTGGGGATGGACACCTACTTTGGCGACCTCAAGGATGCCAAGCCACAAATCTACGGGGTGTATTGGTCAAAGCCACAAGTTATGGCTCGACAGGCAGAGGCTATGGCTGCTACCAAGCGATTTCTCAATGGGCTATGGGACATCAATGCACCAGCAGGTCCAGAATTCGATCCGGATTTTGACTACGTCTATGCGGATAGAACGCGTCGACGTGCGCCTGGCGATACCACGCTGGGGCTGTCACCGCATATGGATGCAGGGTCATACGAGCGATGGGTTGACCCGGCGTTTCAGAAAATCTATGCGCCCATCTTCAGTGGCAAGTTGCAAGACTATGACCCGTGGAAGGCGGCGTATCGAACGCAAACACGCGAGTTCGACTCACCTGCCGTCAGCTCCATGTTCAGAACGTTTCAAGGCTGGACGGCACTGACAGAACAAGGTCCCGACGATGGCACACTCCGGGTGTTACCTGTAGCCAATGCCATCGCTTATGTTCTGCTCAGAGCCTTGCAATCAGACGTTCCAGACAATGAGCTCTGTTTGGCTAAACCCGGACGGGCGCTCGGCGTTGATCACCAATGGCACCCCGATCTCACTCCTGGCATCGTGTCCATACAGACAGTGGGGCCCGGAGACACCGTCTGGTGGCATCCGGACGTAGTGCACGCTGTAGGCAACGAGCACCACGGGTCGGACTACGCCAGCGTCATTTATATCGGGGCCAGTCCTGCCTGTGAAAAGAATCGCGCTTACGCATTGCGCCAAGCACAGTCCTTTATTAGTGGTAAAAGTGCACCGGACTTTGCCGCCGAAGACTATGAGATCGACTTCGCAGGTCGTGCAACACTCGATGATTTGACTGATTTGGGTAAGCGACAGATGGCGTTGTAGGTTTTTTGCGTTGTAGGCTTTAAAAGGTATTTACTGCACACCTGCGGCATACAGAACTATCGGCCTTGTCTATCACTTAAGAACAATCTTGATGCTCGAAGAACAGCGATGCCACTCCCAGTAGTCCGGCCGTCTCAATGCCACTTGCCTGTTTGATGCTGACATTGGAAAAAGCAGGCATCAGTCTCTTGTCAAGCTCTTCCAACAGACTATCGGCGAAGCACGAATAGCTCTTTGATACACCACCGCCTAACACGACACATGCGGGGTCAAATGCATGGACAATGCTTGCAATACCCTGCGCCAGATAAACCCCTTGCTGACGCCAGACGCCTCTTGCAGGCTCATGCCCATCCATTGCAGCCTGTGCCAGATGTATAGCACTTGCAGGCCCATTGCCCACCAAGGCATGCCATTGAGTGCGTTCCTGTTGGCTGCCTGCGCTGTGCAAAGTGCGCGCGATGGCATCCAGTGCACTACCTGATGCATAGGCCTCAAAACATCCCATTTTTCCACACGCGCATTGCGTTGTGGAGTCGGGATACAACAACAGGTGCCCGAAGTGGCCAGCCGCGCCGCGCACGCCTCTGAGCACGTGGTTGTTACTGATAACACCACCACCGATTCCCGTGCTGACGGTCAGGTACACCATGTCGGTAACGTCTTTGCCTACGCCGAAACGCCATTGCCCTACGGCTGCAGAAATAGCATCGTTTTCAAGTAGTACAGGTAGCTTGAATCGCTCTTCCAGCAAGCGCGTAATGGCGACGTTCTCCCAACCGGCTAGAGTGGGAATGCACAGCACCGTACCATTTCGAGTATCCAGGGGACCAGGCGCTGCAACAGCAATTCCTCTGATGTCCGCATCGGGGTGTGAGGCTACCAATGCCTGTATCTGGTCGATAACCTGTGAAGGTTGTCCCTCATTGATGGTCGACACGCTGCGTTGCCAGTGAATCTGACCTCCTTTCTGCACCTTGGCAATACGCAGCTGAGAACCACCCAGATCCACTGCTATACAAAAGGCTTTCATAAAAGGTTGTGGTGCCTACCCGGAACTGATCGCCGCACCGGAGCGTAAATGTCTACTCCTCCATGGGAACTACGAACGTCTCGGTTGCCGCATGAAGTACTCAAGTCAGTAAGCAGGCTGATCACGAACCCACTGCATGCGCGCAGGCACATCAGCCTCATTGAACGCCAGCGAGCCCATCACAATGGTGTCGGCACCGTGACTACGCAAATCGGGTACTGTGTGCTCACGAATACCGCCGTCGGCGGCGAGGATGACGCGATGCGTCATCGCGCTATCGTCGATAATCTGCCGTGCCTGCTGCATTCTCTGTAGTGCACTGTCATCCAGCCCCTGACCCTTGACGCCAATTCGGGTGCCCAAGAGTGTGATGAACGAAACGTACTCTAGCTGATTCGCAATTACCGTCACATCGGTTTCAACACAGAGCGCGAGGCCTGCTTGCAATCCTCGCTTTCTGATTGCCGATACAGCCTCAGCGGCATTGGCATTTTCCACATGCACGCTGATCAGATCAGCACCAGCATCTGCAAACTGTTCGATTTGGGACAACACGATTGATTCATGCGCCATCAAATGTACGTGCAGCGGTTTGGCGGTCAGCTTGCGAACTGCTGCAACCTGATCGGGAAACATCAGGAAGGCCGGAGTGAAATGCCCATCCGATGCATCAATGTGATAGACGTCGGTGTATGGCTCTATGCGTTGCATGTCATCTGCCATGCGCGCTAAATCAGAAGACCAGAGCGAGATTTCGGCAATCAGACGATCGTCAGGCAATTGCGCAATCCAGGGTGTTGTCATGATGAGTGTGTATCTAGAAAATCAGTCAGATGCTGCTTGAACTCTTGCACGTAGCGGGATTTGTTGTTGTGCTTGGCCGGTAATGAAACTACCGGCCTCGCGTTGAGTCTTTCTGCAAGCTCGTCGGCTAGCTCGACCGGATGCACATGGTCATCCGGAGTTGACAACACCAGTGTAGGCGTTTGCCAGTTGTGTAGCAGAAGCTCATCAATTTCCGGTCCGTCGTTGGAAATTGAACACAATACATGGCCAAATTCGAGTGCATCAGGTCTATCGAAAAACGATAAAAGCGATGCAAGGTTGTCCGGTGAGCTGCGTTGCAGTTGTGAGTACGTCTCTGTGCCGGAAAAGATCTGTCGTGCCTCATTGGCACTGTGGCGAGTTAACAATTCACCGACCAGCAAGTTGGGTTGCATGTTTGGTGGTGCAGCCTTCAGCGCCCATGCCGGGCGTGCCAGTATCAGTGCACGCACCAGATCAGGACGAGTAGCTGCAATGCGCAGCGACAAGGATGCGCCCATAGAGATGCCACCCAGCACGATCGGTGGTTCCATCTGCTGCTCTATGACCTGCACCAGATCGGCGGCGAAAGTAGCAAGCGACAAATGGCGTACATCACCATAGTCCGAAGCACCGTGTGCTCGACAGTCCAGACAGGCAAAGCCGAATGACAGAGATTCCGGAAAGATCTCCAGACACTGCTGGTAGTCAGCCCCCAACCCATGCTGAAATAGGCAACCCAATGGTTTGCCCTCTTGTCGATGAAGTGCCAGCGATACTGAGTCTGCTTGTGTGTCAGCGCATACCGACACGTTGTGACACGTCATTGAAGTCATGATACAGCGGCAATCGATGCCGTTAAGAAGCGTGCCACGCGAGGCGCATCATCGGCTTCCAGTCCATGGGTGATCATCGGGCCAGCGTAGCCGATACGCTTGAGACATGACAGGTAGTGCGGATAGTCGATGACGCCATCACCTGCCACACAAAACTGCCCGTCGGCCAGACGATCCTTGGCGTGACACAGGCTGATGTAGGGTGCAAGCTCATCAATTGCACGCTCGATAGTCTCACGGCGCTCAGCATCTGATGCGCGTTCGAAGAGATTTGCAGGATCCAGAACGATGCGCAAGTGTGGGCTGTCAAAGGATTGCATCAGGCGACAGGCCTTGGAAATGCTATTGATCGTGTTGGCCAGCTCAGGCTCTACCCCGAGACAGACGTCATGATATTCAGCTATACGTAAAGCTTCTGCCATGATATCCATCAAATCATCCCAGGCCAGCGCTGTGTCGTTGTCAGGGTGCGCCGCCCATTGATCATCCGGGTCTCGAGTTCCGGTACACAGGGTAACCATGGGTATGTCCAATGCGGCGGCGCTGGTAATGATGGTTTCCAGCCTGGCAATGCCGCGCCTGCGTATCTCTTTGTCAGGGTGGATCATGTTGAACGTCCCTGACAATGCAACAGCTTGCAAGCCAGAACCTTTGACGGCCGCTTGAGTCGATTGCAGAACGGATTGCGGCACTACATCAGGCATGGAATCAAGCCCTGAACACGCCCAGTTGTATTGAACGCAGTCATAGCCTGCCTCCCGCGCGGCTGTTAGCACGTCCGCTGGTGTGGGGCCGGCAAAGGTCTTGGCGAAAATGCCGAGTTGCATCAGTTCTTTCCCTCAGCTGGCTATCAGCCAGGCCCGTTAGACTGCGCCATCTACCTCAGCAAGTGACACAGGCTTTTGCTGTCGGACTGACTCACGGATTGCAATCATGGCTCGCACGCAGGCCTCACCGTCAGCAATGTCAGCACCTTCCACCGGTGAATCGTTCTGAACGGAACGCACAAAGCCTTCCAGTTGACGGCGATAGAAGTGTCCGTCGGCACCTAGCACTCGCTCGGAGGACTCAGTTGACTCGCGAAAGATATCTACTTCACTGGAGCGGTAGTACCAGGGGTTATAGGTCTTGCCAAGCACTGCACCTTTTTCGCCATAGATCTGAAAACCTTCGTGCCAGTCCATACGAACCGCAACGGTCAAATCAAGATGTCCCAGGCAGCCGTTTGCGTATTCAACATCAACAAACCAGCAATAAGAACCAAACTTTTTACTTAGCCGTGCATTGACAGAGACAATCTCGCCACCAAAATAACGCGCTGTATCGACCAGGTGGCTGCCGTGCGCCAACATGAAGTACTGCTCTTTGTCGGCTTTTGGATCACCTGCAGGTTTGCGTGCCTCAGCGCTCTTCAACGGTAGTGGCTGTACCGCATCCGTATTGGTATACCGATGTGTGGAGTCGCAATACCATGCCTTGATCGCTTGCAGCTCACCCATGTCTGTATCGATGAACTGCTTGGCAGCTTGCAGACCTGGATCAAAGCGTTTCATGTGGCCTACCTGCACGTGTTTTCCCGTGCCCTTGTGCACTGCTTTGAGCTTAAGAATTTCGTCAAGCGAGGTAGCAAGCGGCTTCTCACACAGCACATGTTTGCCTGCTTCCAGTGCTTTGATAGCAGCAGGTACGTGGAAGGCATCCGATGTTGCTATGACTACCGCATCCAGCGCACTATCGCTAAGCATGGAGTCGTAGTCACTGTAGGTTCTTTCGGGCTGGTAGAAGGCGGCAACACGTGTCAGGAGATCTGGTGCTACATCGCATATGGCATAGAGCTGTGCGTTAGTTGCCTTTTGGCATGACTCCAGGTGCGCGAACTGTGCAATGGGTCCTGCGCCCAAAACTCCGATATTCAACATGCTGTTAGCTGTACTCAAGGAGTGTTGTTCAGTGCTTCGCCACCAAGCTTGTCAAATAGGACGGCTTTCTCCAGAAGAGCAGACAGTTCAATCGTGTCGCCTGCCTCAACACCGGCATCGGCGTCCAGTCTGACCACAACTTCAGTCTGCTCATTAAAATTGAGCACGCACAGAAGGTCTGGCCCTGTGGGCTCGGTTATTGTCACCTCATGCAGGAAGCGCCAAGCGCGCGCACCGGCATCTGAAGTTGCGCCGTCTGAATAAACGAGTTCGAACCACTCGGGCCGCAAGCCAAGTAGCACCTCTTGCCCGTCCACAAGTTGCTCAGGCCGCACGTCAGCTGGCACGCTGATGTCTGACTGCTTGCCGTCTCCATAGGATACTGACAGACTGACTGCCGCCTCGGATTTGTTAACGGTTGCCGGGATCAGGTTCATCGGGGGTGAGCCCATGAACGTTGCCACGAAAGTATTCGCCGGCCGATCGTATATGGACTTGGGAGTTCCCAACTGCTGCAAATAGCCACCTTGCATCACAGCAATACGTGTAGCCATCGTCATTGCTTCGATCTGATCGTGTGTGACGTAGACGATGGTCGTGCCCAAACGCTGATGTAGTTTTTTGATCTCTGTGCGCATCTCGACACGCAGCTTGGCATCCAGATTGGAGAGGGGCTCATCGAAGAGGAATATTTTTGGATCCCGTACCAATGCGCGCCCCATGGCAACACGCTGGCGTTGGCCGCCCGAGAGTTGTGCAGGTTTTCGATTCAGTAGTGGTTCGATCTGCAGCAATTCGGCTACTTGAGCCACGGCCTTCTGACGCTCGGCCTTGGGTACCTTGCGCATCTCCAGCCCAAAGGCAATGTTTTTGGCAACCGTCATGTTGGGATACAAGGCATAGGATTGGAAGACCATCGCTATGTCTCGATCGGCGGGCGGTAACTCGTTGACCACTGCATCATCGATCTCGATACTGCCGCCGGTGACCGACTCCAGACCTGCAATCATGTTCAGCAAGGTTGATTTTCCGCAACCGGAGGGGCCTACCAAGACAAGGAATTCTCCTTCGTCTACCTCGATGTCTACATCATGTAGAACAGCGGTCTTGCCATAGCTTTTACTGGCATTGTTGATGTTGAGACTGGCCACAACTTATCCTTTGACGGCGCCGGACATCAGTCCGCGTAGAAAATAGCGACCAGCAACAACGTACACAAGGATGGTCGGAAGAGCTGCGATCATTGCGCCCGCCATGTCCACGTTGTAGGCCTTGACGCCTGTTGAAGTGTTTACCAGATTATTCAGCGCCACAGTAATTGGCTGGTCCGTGCCTGCGGCAAATGAAACGCCAAACAGAAAATCGTTCCAGACATTCGTGAACTGCCAGATGATGGCAACGATCACGATAGGCCAGGACAGAGGCAGCAAGATACGTGTGAAAATCCGCCAGAATCCCGCCCCATCGATACGAGCAGACTTGATCAGATCGTCCGGCACTGACACATAGAAATTGCGAAAAAACAGGGTAGTAAACGAAATACCATAGATGAAGTGAACAAGCACCAGGCCGGGCGTGGTGCCCGCTATACCCAGAAATCCCAGTGTCTTGGCCATGGGTATGAGCACTATCTGAAAAGGTATGAAGCACCCGAACAGCATCAACCCGAACACCAGGTTGGCGCCTGGAAACTGCCATTTGGTCAGTACATATCCGTTCAGGGCGCCAAATGCTACTGACAAGACAACAGCCGGAATCACTATTTTCATCGAGTTCCAGAAGTAGCCGTTCAAACCCTCGCAGCTGACCGAGATGCAAGCCTCACTCCATGCCAGCCGCCATGCGTCGGTATTCAACGACGTCGGTAGAGACAGTAAATTGCCACTGCGAATTTCTGGCATCGTCTTGAACGATGTCATCAACATGACCAGCAACGGTGTAATAAAAAAAGCGGCCAGCAAGAGCAAACCCGAATAGATGAATATTCGCCCGATCAGGTGCGATCGCCGTCGCCTCCTGACTGTGTCCGCTATCGCGCCGGCGTCAATGACTGCGTTCATTTCTCAACTCTGAATACAGATAAGGCACCATGACGGCAGCCACGGCGAGCAGCATCATGACAGCACTGGCAGCGCCAAGACCCATCTGATTGCGCGTGAACGTTGTGGAATACATGAACGTTGACGGAAGCTGTGTCGCCAGACCTGGCCCACCCTTGGTCAAGGCAACAACCAGGTCATAGCTCTTGATTGCAAGGTGTGCCTGCACCACAAATGCTGTGAGGAACACCGGGCGAAGCGCTGGGATAATGATACGCCAATAGATTTTCCAGCCTGGGGCGCCATCGATCTGCGCAGCTTTCAGGATTTCTTCGTTGATGCCTCTAAGCCCTGCCAGGAACATGGCCATGGTAAAGCCTGCCACCTGCCATACACCAGCAATAACCAGACAGTAAATTGCCATATCGGGGTCGGTGATCCATCGGAACTCGAAGCTCTCGAACCCCCACTGCCTCATGAGACGCTCGATACCCAGCCCCGGGTTGAGCATCCACTGCCAGACAACACCGGTAACTATGAATGACAAGGCCAGGGGATAGAGATAGATTGTTCGTAGCACGCCTTCGAATCGAATCTTCTGGTCGAGAAGAATGGCCATGAAAAGCCCCAGAATCATGGCGCCACCGATGTAGAGCGAGCCGAACACCAGAAAATTGTCTACCGACGTCTCCCAGCGGCTGTTGGCAAACAGACGCGGATACTGACGCAGTCCAACCCAGTCCCACGTGGGGAACATTTTTGAACGGGTAAAAGAGATCACAACAGTGAACAGAATAAACCCGTACACACCAATCGTGAGTGCCAGCAAGCTCGGCGACAGCACGGCAAGCGGCATTGTCGCTTGCAGGCGTTGCTTGAACGTCATATTGAGCCTCTCAAAAACAAGCGGACACCGAGTTAAGAAGCGTATTTGAATGTTGCTCTGTTGGCATCGGGATTGCCGCTAGAGCACGGGTAACGCTTTGGATGGCACGCGCAACAATATACGCGAACGCGACCGGGCTTACCGAATGTTGGGGCGAGAATTTCCGGGCACGTACAGTTCATGCGTTGAAGCTGTGGGCTCTGTCGAAAGACAGGCGAGCGTGCCAAGTGAAAAACGTCTGGGGCTCGCAGTCAGAGCGTGCAGGTAGCCTTTGGGTCTGAATGCCTGGCAAGCCTGCGTTGGTCCATGCCAAGTGAGGCTGACTTCCCCTTGTTGGCCTTGGCGTACTTCACGTGTGGTCTCGAGTGAAGTACGCCGCGGTTTTTTACCGATGGGCTGGCTGGGTCACGTGCTCTGCCAGCCCGCGATCATCCGTCTTATCGTGCTCTGTCAATCAGAATTGTGCATCAGCCACGGCTGCAGCCATTTTCTGTACAGCATCCTCTGATGACATGTCGGAGTTGAAGTGCTCGGTTACTACGTCCACGTAAGCGGCCTGCACAGCCGAGGGTTGGCCGTGTCCATGCGCCAGAGATCCCATCAGCGTTCCTGCACTTTCGGCGGCTTTCAGGTCGGCCATGGATTTTTGACCACACAAGTCAAAGTTCTCATCTGATACCTGCATGTTTGCCGGGATAGAGCCTTTCGTCAGGTTGAATGTTTCCTGAAACCCGGGTGCCAGGATGCTGCTAGCCAGTTGCATCTGAGCGGCTTGCTTGTCATCGCCGACGTTGAACATGGCGAAGAAGTCCGTGTTGAACAGAAACGAGCCTTCAGTGCCAGGAACCAGTGAGCAGAGAATGTCCTCTCCGGGTATCAGCTCTGCTGCCACTATCTCACCTTTGGCCCAGTCACCCATGATTTGCATCGCTGCCTCACCATTGAGAACCATGGCGGTGGCAAGGTTCCAGTCTCGACCGGAGAAGTTGGGATCGACAAAGCCTCGCATCGTTCTCATCTGGTCGAACACCGCTTTCATGGTGTCTGAGGTAATGGCTTCTTCATCGGCTTCGATAATGGACTTCTGGTAAAAGTCAGCGCCACCGAGTCCCAGCACTACTGCCTCGAAGATGGTGGCGTCCTGCCAAGGTTGCCCACCATGAGCCAGCGGAATGACGCCGTTGGCTTGCAGCTTTTCAGCCGCGGCATTGAACTCTTCCCAGCTCGAGGGCGGGGCGTCGATGCCGTTGTCCGCCAGGACCTGTGGGTTGGACCACACCCAGTGAGGCCGATGAATGTTGACTGGAGCTGCAACCCAGTCGTCTTCGTACTTGGCAAACGCCTTGACAGCACTGGGAACCACATCTTCCCAACCCTCTGTCGCAGCAATTTCGTTCAGGTTGCCCAACGAGCCTTGCTCCGCCCAGTCACGAACCGCCATACCGAGCATCTGCCCTGCTGTGGGTGGGTCTCCCGCTGTCACGCGCGTCTTGAGCGTGGTACGCGCAGCATCACCGCCGCCACCTGCTACCGCCATATCCTGCCAACCGACGTTCTTGGATTCCAGATCTTCCTTGAGAACCTGTACCGCCGCCGCTTCACCGCCGGATGTCCACCAGTGCAGCACTTCTACTTCATCTGCCGCTTGCGCGGTGCCAATCAATCCCAGACTGGCTGCAGCCAGCAGTGACAACTTGAAGTACCTGTTCATATATCTCCCCGTCGAGTCGTTGTGAGCCTCGCTGCGGCGCAGCAGACCGTTGTGATTTTGGAGTGGATGGAACGTATGTAGTGATTTACGACACGTCGTGAACTTATCACCCTCCTGGCGAGCCGTCAAATGCCGAGCGGCTACACTGTGCGGCCTTCATGTTTCTGTGACGACATGCTCACCGGCTGAATAACGTGCGACAAGTCCAGGCTTTCACCGCGCCTGAGCCGCCTCAACCCGAAGTCCCCCACAAGATGGTGCGCATTGCAGGTGTGCGTCATCGGCTTGAGATAGACGTAAGGCTCACACCCTTCGGGATAGGCATCCGGTCGCAACAGCTGCAAACGCTGACTGCTTGAACCTGCCTGCGACTGCAGCGTCAGCATTCGGCTCGGGTAGTCGATTTTTTGCGTGGCCCGTCCACTGTCCATATCCCACATGAATCCCGTAGTGGGGTACAGGCCCTCCCGACGAGAAATCGAGCGAGTCGGGAATTGGAACCAGACGAGCGGGTAGATGATGTTCGCGTTCGTTCCAGGCTTCGCCCGCTGCAAACTCAACCCGCGTGTCCGGGCTCAAAGGAAATTAGGGATGAAGGCCCAGACCAAAAGGAAGAGACTCAGGCCCAAGGTCGGTCACCGAAAGCTTGATGCTTACGCGGCCACCGACTACCGAGATACGCTGGCTATGTTGACAATCGACCCACCTCCCTAGCCTGCATCTGCGGTACTGCATACTTCGACGCCAGGAAGGCGCCCTTTACATTGACATCAAACACCTCATTCCACGTGTGCTCCTCGGTATCTACCACATTGCCATACCGCTGGATGCCAGCCGAGTTGACCAATATATCCAAACCACCAAAACGTTGAACGGCCGCTGTCACTACGGCTTGCATGTCAGTGCTTTTGGACACATCGCCTGCAAACCGCTCGAGCCTGTCTGAACTGACGATCTGTGTGGTCATTGTCTTCAGGGACTGCGCGCGTTTCGCTACAACCGGCACGCCGGCTCCCTGTTCAAGAAAAACCTGGGCTATGCCAAGTCCAATACCTTGAGAGCCTCCGGTAACCAGAGCAACCTTGCCAGTCAAGTCGTTCATATCATGCTATCTGTCACGTTATGCACGCCTGGGGTGGTCGTCCTTGCTGGCGGTCGCGAGCACCGATGCCGGGCGATTCAAATTTGAAATATTCAGGAAACTGCCGTTCTATCTTTTCAAGATCAACCAGTACTCGCCCCAAGTGGCGTCGCAATACTTTGCGTGCTCCAGTTTTGTCGCGCTGCGAGACGCACTCGAAAAGCTCGACGTGATCGCTTGGCAAGGTGTCCAGATCCCTATGATCCAGGCTGATCCGTCGAACAACCTGATCTTGCCAAGCGTTCGGGCATCAGCGTGTTGTCCTTTCACACCCACTCCAAAGTCGCTTTTTGTTTGGAGTACAGGCTAGGCAGCTGGCTCGCCATCAGAAGCGTGAGCAGTCTCGTGCATGCGTATGCTGAAACATGTACCTTGGCCCGGTGTGCTGGCTAGCAACAAACGCCAACCTTGTCGCTCACAGACGCTGTTGACTATGGCGAGGCCCAGCCCGAGACCGCTGGTATTATCAGGATCAACGCGATAGAACGGCTCGAATATCCGAGACTGCTGATTGCTGTCGAGTCCGGGTCCTTGGTCAGAAATACTGACACCGTTAGCGTCAATCGTCACTTCTACCGTTCCTTGCTTGCCGTGTTGGCAGGCGTTACGAATGACATTGCCCAGTACGATGATCAGCATCGACTCTGAAGCCATAACGCTCAACTGAGCCAATTCACTGAGCTTTATGGATGCGCCCTGACAGATATCCTGATCCTGATATTCGCTGACTAAATGTTGAACCACCTTGTTTACATTGCACGGTACGTTCGTGGCTTCAGTCTGTGTCCCGCTTCTTGCGAGTGTCAGCAACGCCTCCAATAGCGAGCTCATCTGATCACAGGTTCGCTTGATTCGATTCACTGCTCTCAGATTGGCTCCCTCCCTCAATGCCGGCGAAAGTTCCAGCGTCGAGACTGAGCCTTGAATTACTGCCAGCGGGGTGCGCAACTCATGGGAGGCATAGCGCGTAAAGTTGCGCTCACGCTCCAGCGAGGCTTCGCTATGGCTTATGAAACTCTCGATGGCACTGGCCAGAACCTTCGTCTCAACGTCAGATGACTCTTGTATCGCCAAAAAATGACGCGATTGGCCATACTCTCCTGGCTGATCAAAGTCATAATTCTCCATTGTTTTGGCGAGTTTGACTAGTGGCGAAACCGCCCGTCGCGAAAGCACATAGGCCAGATACGCCAAGCTGTACATCAGTAGCAAGGCAATGGTCAGCGGGACAAGACCAAACAGCAAGGCCAAGCGTGATACAGACTGGTTCTGAAACAATAGATACAGCCGCTCCGAGTCGTGCTCACTGACATAGACGATGCGCTCCTCGTTTCCAAGAACCACACGGTGCTGCCCGGCAGCTAGACCAGTCAGTTCCGGCGGAACCGAAGAATGAGCTGAAGATGCCATGAACGATTGCAGATTGAGCGTGTTGGGCAAGGCGAAGTCAGGATTGAGCGCCCGCTGTTTCCAAAAATAGCTTGCCTCGCCGGACAAGGCCCTGTTCACAAGCAATCGCTCAGCTACGGCTCCTGCAGCCAGCACGCCCGTGACAACCACAAGACTGATCAACAACAGTTGCAACAGAAAAACGCGCAGCAGGCGCGATTGCAGTCGGAGTTGAGGAGAGCCTGGTTCTTCGATTGTCATTGCCTGCCCGCCACGCCTGTTTTCACTGTCGCAATTGCTGCTGAATCATACTGTGTAGACTAGCGAAGAGCGCTTCTTTGCTCATCGTTTGAGCGCTAGGCACGAACCAGGCCTCAATCACGCTACAGTTTCTACACTCCAGAACTACACAGCTCAGCACGCCAGTTTGGTAAGCAAAGGGTTCTGCATTGATCTGGTTGAGCAGGTTTTCGATGGGGTGAAATACGTGTCAGGAGTTGATCGCGAACAGCGATGATGTCTTCGTACGTTGCTGAACAAGAGGGCAATCCCACGCCGTACGACTGCGCAGACTGCACGCCACCGTAGGCAAATACGATCAGGTCGATTCGAGTGGGGTTAACAAAGATTGCACGTGTTTGTGCCCATGGTTGCCCTTGAGGCAGAGCACAAGATCGTCTTCGGTGAGCCGGCCAAGGAGATACTGAACACAGCGGAAGAGTTGGGCCCGCGATCAATGTCATCACCAGGGAAAACAAAGCGCCTTGGAATGCTTGTTCACTTGTACCGACAGTGGTGCAATTCCCGAGACCTCTAGTCAGCTTCATCCTGTGTCCCTACGGACCAGACAAGAGCTGTGTTGACACAGTCGCGGCATACAACGTTCGTACGATATCGACCATAGCAGTTTGCTCATACGTTAAGCCAACACCGTGTCAGAGTGCTACCGGTGCCACAATACGATAGCCGTAGGCTATTGATGTGGTTAGCCCGACAATTTGATCGTTGATCAGGATAGGGCTTGTCCCAGTGGTACGGCAGCGCCATCTGCAAATATCAGTGATACAAGATCGCGTAAAAACCTTTTCTCGATGCGCACGGATGTTTGCGCGTACAAGCCAGCCGGCTGTACACCCTCCTTTATCATTGCCAATGAACTCGCGGTGCGTGCTCGGGCAGCGGGCAAAACCGTCTACCACATGGGATTTTAGGAGGCGCCGTTTCCTGCACCACCGCGAGTGGTCAAGGCGTTGCAGGCTGATGCACATCAAAAGAACTATGGGGCTGTGCGTGGCCTTGCCGCATTGCGCACAGCTGCTCTACAGCATCAAATACATACTGCCGGTGTGCACACGGATGCAAATGTGTAGAGGGCAGCTTTTATATCATTCTGACAAACTTTGGAGCGCGGATAGCACCAGTTGAACAGAAATCAGGAAAAGCGCTATCTGTACAACAAGATAAAACCATCTGTCTGACAGCCGTTTTATCAATTGTCTGCCGACTACCGTACCCACGATTGCCATTGGAATCAGTAGCGCTGAGACCTTGAGTGATTCGGTAGAACTTGGATTCAAGAAGTGATAGGGCACCACCTTTGAAAGGTTCAAGACGGCGAACACCAGTGCCGATGTTCCGGCAAACACCATTTTCGGCAGCTTTTGAGGCAGTGTATAAACCTGAAAAGGAGGTCCGCCTGCATGGGCAACAAAGCTTGTGAAGCCAGCCAGGATGCCCCAAAAGATTCCTCTTTTCAAATCCGCAGGAGCGGCGGATGTGGCGCGATCTCGGTTAAGCCAGCGATAGAGGCAGAATACAATTCCCATCACACCAATCATCAACGCCACGGCGTTGTCCGAGACGATTGATGCTGTGGCCCAACCGACCAAGGAGCCCAATAGGCCCGCGGGTATCAGAATCCTTATGTTCGGTAGGCTGTACTCGTGACGGTATAGATAGACCGCAGCTACGTCAGCAAGCAAATACAGTGGCAGTAGTACCACTGCCGCGTTGAGCGGCGGCATGAACAACGATAACAAGGGTACGCTCAGCATGGCAATCGCCGGCAGGCCCCCTTTGGATAGTCCTACAAGGAAAGCTGCGAGAATCAGCACTGCTGACAACAGTGGCTGGCTTTGCAGGCTTGTAAGGGTTGGCATCAACTATACGGCGCGTTCCGTTGTGTGTGATCAGTGCTGAGGAGCAGTTGCAGATACCCAGTATGGCAGCTCTCGTCGTCAATCCAGGCGAGCCATTTATGAGCTGGAGACGCGAATTAGCGGCGACGTTGGCAGACTGCCAAGGGCAGGACCGTCCGAGAGGGTTAACACTGGAAAACCCTTGTATCGGTGATCTGACTCCGTATCGCCTCACAGTCTACCCAAGGCGGTGTGACTGTGATAGCCATTTGGAGAGACAAGCGATAGCGAAACCGGTGCCCCTGTCATGTGGGCGCAATGCAATGTCGGGTTGGGTGTAGCTGACCTTGAAGCAGTGGCCGAACACCGCATCGACTCGGAAGAATCGCTTAGGCAGCTGTATGGGGAGCCCCATGCCCTGGCTGAAAAAAAGAGCCTCCCTGAGCCAGACGTCTATTGCCGCGAGTATATTTCTCGCTCACCCTTTCTCTGTCTTTCGACACAACATTCTGACGGGTCTGCCGATGTCAGCCCGCGAGGTGATCATTTAAGCCTTCTCAGCTACGTCTTATCCGCACCACCTTCATGAACTCGAACTCAATTCCTGCGACACCTTCAGTGGCCGGGTAATAAGTGAGGTTGACCGACGCTCCTTGCAGACTACGATAACGCTTCTTTCTGCTGTATTTGAAAGCGACCGTATAGCCCTCGAGCATCAGTGTGTTGAGAAACCAATCACCGCGCTCGCGCTGGACGTGACTGGTCACCTTGGCCGCGTCCAGCTGGTTGAGCTGTGTGTTCTTCTTTAGCAGTTTGTCCGGGTCGGATTTCATGGGGCTGTGCTGACTAAGGGTGGCGTGCTCGTTGAGTGGCAGGTAGGCTGTATCGTTGCCACTGACAACTGAGGAGCCCGTCGTGATTCATGTAGCTGCCATCATCACCGCCCGGCCCGGCAAGCGCGCTGAGCTATTGGAAACCTTCGAACAGGTGATGCCCGCGGTGCATCGAGAGAAGGGCTGTGTCGAGTACCACCCGGTGGTGGACGTCGATGGCGCGGGTTCAGCACAAACCGAGTTGGGGCCGGACGCCTACATGGTGGTGGAGAAATGGGAAAGCATCGAAGACCTTCATGCTCACAGTGCATCTGATCACATGGTAGCCTTCGGAAAGCAGGCCGGTCATCTTGTTGCAGACAGGAAGATATACATACTTGAGTAGTGCGCGTCGTCGTTGAGCCTCTGTAGCTGGCGCGTTTTGCAAGATTCGGTCAGGAAAGCAGGATGCCGCCGTCAACGTCAAGCGTTGTACCTGTCACGAAGTCGTTCTCAATCAGGAACATGATGCCGTGGGCGCATTCGTCTGGAGTACCTGCACGTGCGACGAGATTGTTTCCGGTTAGTCGCTCGTAATGGGCCTCGCGCTCTGCGCCCTCCAGAGGAACCATGGGCGTATCGATCAAACCTGGCGACATGACGTTTATGCGCTTGGGCGCGATTTCCTTGGCAACAGCTCGAGACAGTGCCTCTACCGCCCCTCCCACCGACGACAAGGCTACCTGTCCCTTGCCGCAGCGGCGTGCCGGAGAACCCGATACCAGGACAATTGTTCCGTTTTCGGTGAGGTGCTCCAAGCCGAAGCGCACGACGTTCGCATAACCCCAGAGCTTGTCAAACGAGCCCATGTATCCGTCCATATCCATACTCGCAAAAGGACCGATAGCGCGGGAGCCTCCTGTCGCGGCACTCACAAGAATGTCGAAAGGTGCGAGCTCTTTGAATAGGTCCTTTACGGCTTCCCGATCACGGACATCACACTGCTTGAAACTTGCGTTTGTGGGTAGCGCAGCAGCCTTGCTTGCGTCCCGGCCTACGGCAATGACATCTGCTCCGAGGTCGATCAACCGAGATACCGTCGCAAGGCCAATACCGGAAGTGCCCCCGAAAACAAGCGCTTTTTTACCAGATACATTCATCGGCTGCGTGTGTGAATTGAGGTTGTGATTGCGCCGTAAGGGTACAGCAAGCCAGCAGAGCAATGCCATGACCTTTCAAAGCGGATATTGAGCTGAGCTGATGTCCTTGAGCTTGAGCGCAGGTGAGGTCTGTAGCACGACAAGAAGGGCCGAGCGTCCTGCACGGCTCTGGATGCGAATTAGAGCGGCCCGTCCATCTCAATGTCAAATATCCATCTGATAAGAAGCGGGTACGTAACGATACTGTCCCTCGCCGTCAGTCGTCACATAGCCATAACCTGGGAATGGCATGTGATAACCGACAAATGGCATTCGTTCGGCTTCAAGCATAGCCAGCAGTTTCTTTCGGCTTGCTGCTGCCGCTGCCTTGTCCATATCAAATCGAACTTCCCAGTCCGGGTAGGCAAGAGACCAGACATAGTGGTTGGCAAAGTCTGCGGCCACAAGTAGTTGTTTGTCACCAGAGTCGAGCAGGTAGGCCATATGTCCCGGTGTGTGGCCAAAGGCTGCCATGCTCGTGATACCAGATACGACATCTTCACCGTCACCGATGAAGCTCATCTTCTCGGCGAGCGGGGCGACCTTGGCCTTGAAGCCGTCGTTGTCCATGTCTGACCATGCATCGAATTCTCTTTGCCCGGTGACGTAGCGTGCGTTCGGAAAAGTGACGCCGGCGTCGCTGCTCAGCCCGCCAATGTGATCACCATGCATGTGAGTGATGACCACGACGGTAATATCTTCAGCGGCAATGCCTGCTGCTTCAAGCGGTGGCAGAATGCTGTCAGGACCGAAACCTGTATCGAACAGTACAACATCCTCGCCGGTACGCACCACAGTAGGTGTGAAGAAGAAACGCGCACTGTCAACAGGGATGAAATTGGCTTCGCTAACAGCAGCGAATTCGTCAGCATCGACGTTCATGCCGAAGATGCTTTGCGGCTCCTCGACGATCCGGGATCCGGCGAGGAGGGTGCTCACCTCGAAGTCGCCTAGCATGAAAGTCCGCTTGTTAGCGTTTGGCGTACTGGAGCCATCGTGCGCTTGCGCAAGGCGGACGCTCCCGGCAGCGAAAGCCAACGCTGGCAGGGCAGTTGCAGCGCCGAGCAGGCGGCGGCGTTTGGGTAGCAAGAGGTCAGTCATGCAGGTAACTCCAAAAATGGACAGTGTGAGCCTGTCATCTTATGAAGTTATTGAGGAAATCCCTTATATTCTTACGTAAGCGTAAAGTGACACCCTTGGCTGTGCACAAGAGAGGTCACAGCAAGACCCACAGTCAGGAGTTTGCGTTCACGCGATGTGCTGTTGGCAAAAAACACTCGATACTTTCATGAACGACTGACTTGCTGCGTCACAAGTCTGCAGCGAGCTGACCGGCCGAGATAGTGAAACGCTCACGTTCTCTTCGTCACCTGAACGGATGGGTCACGCTGATCGAGCCGAATTTTGCGCGCCTCGAAGAAATGGTCGTTGGCGAGCTTATTGATGTCAATTGAAATACGTAAGCCAAGGGGCCGAACCTGAACACCGCACCGCCTGATAGGCCCTCTTGTACGTGCTCCAGCGGTACAGAATGACTGTCTCTGAATGTGTTGCCGTTGATGAGAATGTCGTTCGCCACGTATTGAAGCGTTGCCCCGAAGTAGAAGAAGTAGGCATTGCGTTCCGACAAGGCGAGTGAGTTGACCTGACGATCCGCTTGCAGTGAAAACGTTGCGTGAGAGAAATCCAGGTTGTTACCCCAACGCATAGCTATACCGACTTCTGCAGCCGACTGAATATTACCCAGACGGCCTTCGACCAAGCCTACGATATCTAGTCCGCGATTGGTCCCGTAGCGCCGGTACAATTTTTTTACGCGTCGCGCCTCTATGCTGAACGTAAACTCGTTTCTCAGCTGATTGTCCCAACCCAGTGGTTCGGTAGATCCGATTGCGCTATGGATCGCTCTTTGGGTGTCTTCTGCGAAGGTAATCGGACCAACTGCACCAAGGGATAGCGACAGTTGATCAGACAAGTTTCTATCCCACGCGAAGAGAGTGCTTTGCAAGGCAAGGAGTCCGGCATACGGCAGATCGTTTTCCTGAAGCTCTACCGCTTCAATATCTTCTGGTGTCTGCATGCGCTGAAACAGCATATGCGAAACACCGCGGACCTTGTTCGGCATGGTCTGTATGTACAGGTTCTTGGTCAGTGCATTCAGATGCCAAGGAAGGTTTTCACGGGAGAACTCGAGAAACGGACCCCGGCCAAGAGTTAACCCCGTCCCGTTGGTATATCCCGAGTCCTCGTTGACAAAGAAATCGTTCTCTAGAGTGAACGTAAAAAATCGAAATGGCGCTTCTGCTGCCCGCCTAAAAGCCTGTGATCCAGCAATGTTCGCATCAGGCGCTGTTTGCTCAAGCTCGTCTTGTGCGGTCGCATAACCGGAACTGGAAAGGCACGCTGCGCAAGAAGCAACCATTCCCAGGAGTTTCAAACATGCATGTGCGTGACAGCGAACTCGTTTGATTGAAGCCATCCGGTGTTTTCTATCTGGTGTGATCTCGAGGGTAACACTGGGCTAGGTCCGCAATAACAGGTTACGTGGTGCTGTTGAGCGGGGGCGGGCGCACGTGGGGGCAGCATGGCAGTCAGCGCTGCAAGTACGCACAAATTCTACCGCCAACAAGGCAGTTGTCAATTGCGCCTACATCACAGATGTCGCGGTATACACGACCAGAGGTCTTGCCAAAAAATCTGTAACCAGTACCGCTTCAACTAATCACACTACCACTGTGGCTCTTTCAGAATGTTGGGGGGAGTGCCTTTAAAACTCCACGACCGCACGAATGGATTTGCCTTCATGCATCAGATCAAAGCCATGGTTTATCTCATCGAGAGTGAGGGTATGTGTGATCATGGGATCGATCTCGATCTTGCCGTCCATATACCAGTCAACGATCTTGGGTACATCGGTGCGCCCCTTGGCTCCACCAAATGCAGTGCCGCGCCAGGAGCGACCGGTCACGAGTTGAAAGGGTCGAGTGGCAATTTCGGCACCCGCAGGTGCCACGCCAATAATGACGCTCTCGCCCCATCCCTTGTGGGCGCACTCCAGTGCGGTTCGCATCACCCCAACGTTGCCGGTCGCGTCAAAAGTATAATCAGCACCGCCATTGGTGAGGTCCACGAGGTGCGCTACCAGATCACCGTCAACATTTGATGGGTTGACGAAATCAGTCATGCCGAAGTGCTCGGCCATGGCGACCTTGCCGTCGTTGAGGTCTACACCGACGATCTGATCCGCACCGGCAAGGCGTAACCCTTGAATCACGTTCAAGCCAATGCCGCCGAGGCCGAACACGATACCCCTGGAGCCAATCTCCACCTTTGCAGTGTTGATAACGGCACCTATGCCCGTGGTGACGCCACATCCGATGTAGCAGATCTTGTCAAACGGAGCATCCTTTCTGACCTTGGCAAGGGCGATCTCCGGGACTACGGTATGATTGGCGAAGGTCGAGCACCCCATGTAGTGATGGATTGGTGTGCCGTCCAGCATCGAGAAGCGTGTGGACCCGTCTGGCAACAAGCCTTGACCTTGAGTCGAGCGAATTTTCTGGCAGAGATTGGTCTTGGGGTGCAGGCAGTATTCGCACTCCCGGCACTCCGGTGTATAGAGTGGAATCACGTGGTCACCGACCTCGAGACTGGTGACCCCCTCGCCAAGTTCTATTACAACGCCCGCCCCCTCGTGTCCGAGGATCGCAGGAAAAATCCCTTCAGGATCATCACCGGAGCGGGTGAACTCGTCAGTGTGGCAAAGGCCTGTGGCCTTGATTTCGACCAGCACTTCGCCGGCGCGTGGGCCGTCGAGCTCGACTTCCATGATCTCCAGGGGCTTGCCTGCGGCGACAGCAACTGCGGCGCGTGTTCTCACGGGGATTTCCTCAAAAATGTCACTAGTAGAAGACGGGCCTTTGCATCTATGTCTTGGGTCATGGTACACAGTCTCAATTGGTGTGCCTAGTTGTCAATATTCACTTGGCAAGACTGCTCAAATTACTCGAAATCACCGCGGCTGCTGGCGACGGCATCCTCTCCTATGCCGCTCGTTATGGTCGTGTAGTGTCGACGCCACTCTCTGCTCTTCGGGAGAGAATGATCAGTGTGGATCGGCGCGCTCGGAGTCACGCTCTACCTGGATTTTTTCAGACCAGTTATACGCTTTGTGGGGACTGCCGCCGCGACCCCGGTGGTGACATTGTCAGCTTCACGGACTTGGAAATCGGCCTGGGCGGCCGCGCACAAACGCCCCCTTCATGGGGAATTCATACGCCACTTTTGGAGTAACTCTTGAACGCTAAGCTGAGACCAGATCCCACGTTTTACGCGTCGGCAAAAATTGCCATGAATGCACCTGTCGAGAACTTTGCGTTCACGGCGATGCTGAGTCCCGACGGCTCACAGTCAGACGGTATTGCTGTTGTTGACCTGCGTACCGATTCGGATACCTTTGGCGAAATCGTGCACACGGTGATGACCCCGAACAAGGGCGATGAATTTCATCACTTCGGATGGAACGCGTGTTCGTCTTCACTCTCACCTCTGACCGGTCATGCCTTTTTGGAGCGTCGGTATCTGGTGGTGCCCGGCATCCGCTCTTCTCGCATTTATATCTTCGACGTAAAGGAGCCTCTGAAAGCAAAGATCCACAAGACGATCGAGCCTGAGGAGTTGTTCGAGAAAACCGGCTATTCACGGCCGCACACCATTCACTGCGGGCCGGAAGGTATTTATGTATCTACCCTTGGCGGCGGTGGGCAGGACGGCACTGATGGCCCGCCGGGTATCTTCATCATGGATTGCGAGTCCTTCGAGATCATCGGCCGCTACGAGATGGATCGCGGCAAGCAGGACAAGCACTATGATTTCTGGTGGAATCTGCCTCAGGATTACATGGTGAGTTCCGAGTGGGGTCTGCCGCCACAGTTTGAAAACGGTGTGGTGCCGGAAGACCTTCTCAGCAACAAGTACGGTCACTCCATCCACTTCTGGGATCTTCGCGCTCGCAAGAACGTCCACACCATGGACTTTGGCGAGAACTACCAGATGGCGCTCGAGATCCGTCCTGCGCATGATCCAACCAAGACCTACGGCTTTTGCGGCGTCGTTGTTGACACCACCAATCTGCAGGGAGCTATCTTCACCTGGTGGCGGGACGATGATGGCAACTGGCAGTCAAAGAAGGTCATCACGATTGATCCACGCCCGGAGGATCCTGAAAACCTTCCTGAGTTGTTAAAGGGCTTCAGTGCGGTACCGCCTCTGGTTACCGATATCGATCTCAGTCTTGATGACAAGTATCTTTACGTCGCATGTTGGGGGCTGGGTGAGATGCATCAGTACGACGTCACTGATCCGCTCAATCCGCGGCTCAATGGCAAAGTCGAGCTTGGCGGCATCGCCAAGGGTACCAAGCACCCTAACGGCAAGCCTTGTGTCTTTGGCCCTCAGATGGTCGAGATCAGTCGCGACGGAAAACGTGTCTATTGGACCAACTCGCTTTACTCAACCTGGGACGATCAGTTCTATCCTGATGAGGAAGGCGGGCAGATGGTCATGGCGCGCGTAGGTGACGACGGAAGCTTTTCACTCGACAAGGACTTCTACATCGATTTCCCGAAAGGGCTACGTGCTCATCAGATTCGTCTCGAAGGCGGTGACTGCTCGACCGATAGCTTTTGCTACCCGTCTGTCTGACATCTTGATCGATGTTTGATGTGTCTTCGGTGACGGCCCTCTGGTGGGCCGTCATCATTTCGGGTTTATACCACGGGATCAACCCTGGTATGGGCTGGCCGCTTGCGGTCTCTGCCGCGTTGATGGCGCGTAAGCATTCGGCTTTGCCCAAGGCCATTGCGATGCTTGGAGTTGGCCACTTTCTGGCCATGCTCGGTATCCTTTTGCCGTTCTCGATGATGGTGTTCCTGATCGAGAAAGAAGTGGAACTACGCGTGATCGCGGGTACGCTCGTGACGTGCATGGGCATCTATCTACTGATCAACCGTCGTCACCCGAAGATCCTTTCACGCATACACCCGGCACGTCTTGCATTGTGGTCTTTTCTGGCGGCCATGGCGCATGGAGCGGGTTTGATGTTGGTGCCGATCTATCTTGAACTGTGCCAGTTTGAAGGTGGCCAAGGCTCAGTGATGGCTGAGGGTCACACAGCCGCTCAGGCATTGATGGATAGCAGTGTGTACACAGCCTTTTTGGTAGCTGCTGTGCATACCGGAGCAATGACCCTGGCGGGTACGCTTCTGGCCGTCGCCATCTATCTGTGGCTCGGGCTCAAGTTTATCTCTCGCACCTGGTTCAATCTGGATATTGTGTGGGCCATCAGCCTGATTGTTGTTGGTGCCTTCGGCATTTTTTCGGCCATTGGTGGCGCGCATGTACTCCGCTAGCGACAAGTGGCATTCACGAGGTCACTCGCCCCTTGGCTGTGGTCGGTCATCTCAGCCTATAATTCTCCAAAAGCACATATGAAAACATCAGATCTGTTTGTAAAGGCTCTGGAAGCAGAAGGCGTCGAATACATCTTCGGTATTCCCGGTGAGGAGAATCTTGATCTACTCGATTCACTCTCTCGCTCATCAATAAAGCTCATCCTGACCCGGCATGAACAAGGTGCTGGATTCATGGCGGCAACCTATGGTCGGCTGACCGGCAAGGCAGGGGTG
Organism: uncultured Granulosicoccaceae bacterium; assembly: GCA_937922675.1. Lineage (GTDB taxonomy): Bacteria > Pseudomonadota > Gammaproteobacteria > Granulosicoccales > Granulosicoccaceae > Granulosicoccus. Next base: position 355,014 of record CALAJN010000010.1, on the reverse strand, counting down.
TGTCTGGCAACTCTTGGCCCAGGCGCTACCAACTTTGTGACCTCGGCAGCCTACGCCCAGCTTGGCGGCATGCCGATGTTGATGATCACTGGTCAGAAGCCGGTAAAGCACAGCAAGCAGGGGCAGTTTCAAATCGTGGATGTTGTCGCGATGATGGATCCTCTAACCAAATACACACGCCAGCTCGTTAGTGGTGCCACTGTTGCATCCCGGGTGCGAGAGGCTTTTCGTCTGGCACAAGAAGAGAAGCCCGGGGCTGTTCACCTTGAGTTGCCGGAAGACATTGCTGCTGAAGAAACAGATGAGCCGCTGATTCACCCTAGTGTCTCTCGCCGCCCCATTGCTGAAGAGAAGTCGATTGCGGCTGCAGTCGATCTCATTCGCCAGGCCAAACAGCCCTTGTTGGTAATCGGTGCGGGCGCTAACCGAAAATTGACCAGTAAGATGCTCAGCCACTTTGTAGACACCTTGGGTATTCCGTTTGTCAGTACCCAGATGGGCAAGGGTGTTGTCGATGAGCGCAGTGAGTTGTTTCTGGGTAACGCTGCGTTGTCCTCCGGTGACTTTGTGCACCGAGCTGTCGATGCTGCAGACCTGATCATCAATGTTGGTCACGACGTCGTGGAAAAACCCCCGTTCTTCATGCATCAGGGTGGTCAAAAAGTTATCCATGTGAATTTCTTTACAGCCGTCGTGGATACCGTCTATTTCCCGCAGGTAGAAGTTGTCGGTGATATCGCTAACAGTATCTGGCAGATGTCCGAAGCACTGGAAAAGCAATCACACTGGAGTTTTGATCGCTTCATGGAGGTGCGTAGGCACGGCGAGCGACAACGCCTTGAAGGCACTGATGATGATCGCTTCCCCGTTTATCCCCAGCGACTGGTTGCGGATGTGCGCAGCGCTGTCAAAGACCGCGGCATAATTGCTCTGGACAACGGTGTGTACAAGATCTGGTTTGCCAGAAACTACCTTGCTCATTCGACCAATACGGTTTTGCTGGACAACGCCTTGGCAAGCATGGGTGCAGGGTTGCCATCGGCAATGGCGGCAAAAATGGTTCATCCTGACCGCTCAGTGACCGCAATCTGTGGGGATGGTGGTTTCATGATGAACTCACAGGAGATGGAGACGGCAGTGCGGTTGCAATTGCACATCGTCATTGTGATCCTGCGAGATAATGCCTACGGGATGATCAAGTGGAAGCAATCCAACATGGGGTTTGCCAGTTTTGGTCTGGATTACGGCAACCCGGATTTCGTCAAGTACGCAGAAAGTTACGGTGCGATAGGTCACAGAGTCAATGCGGCAAGTGAGCTTCTGCCTTTGTTGAATGAATGCCACGAGACACCCGGTGTGCACCTGATAGAGGTGCCGGTGGACTACTCAGAAAATGATCACATCCTGAACCACGAAATCAAGGAACGTAGTGAAGCTGTCTGACTGCCAGTTTCGGCTCACTAGTCAACCGAGAATCCGATGAAAGAACTTTGGCCCTACTACCTCGCGAACGAGGCGCAATCGCCTAACCACGATTTAAAGGTGACTGACAAATACACTGGCGAAGTCGCGGCGCGTGTCGCCGTGGCGGATGCTGCAGCTATTGATCGTGGTATTGAAGCTGCAGTGGCTGCCGCTGAGCCGATGGCCGTTATGCCTGCCTATGAGCGCCAGCAGGTGCTCAATCACTGCGTGAGCCGATTCGAGGAACGCTCCGAGGAGCTTGCTCACTCATTGTGTGTGGAAGCCGGCAAGCCGATCAAGGATGCCGAAGGAGAGGTGAGCCGCCTGATTGACACCTTTCGCATCGCTGCCGAAGAGTCTGTACGTATGCACGGTGAGGTACAAAACCTTGAGATTTCACCCCGAGCGAAAGGCTACCGTGGTAGCTGGAAGCGTGTACCGATTGGACCGTGCTCGTTCATCAGCCCGTTCAATTTCCCTCTGAACCTCGCAGCTCACAAGGTGGCGCCGGCGCTGGCAGTGGGGTGCCCTTTTGTATTAAAGCCGGCAAGTCGAACGCCCTTGGGAGCAATCATTATCGGAGAGGTTCTGGCAGAGACCGATCTGGCCAAGGGCGCCTTCTCTATCTTGCCATGCTCTCGCGATGGGGCAGATCTTTTTACCACTGATGAGCGCTTGAAGCTGCTCAGCTTTACAGGATCTCCCGGTGTGGGTTGGGACCTAAAGGCGCGTGCGGGCAAGAAAAAGGTGGTGCTTGAGTTGGGCGGAAATGCGGCGTGTATCGTGGATGCGGATGCGGACCTTGAAGATGCGGTACAACGCATTGTCATAGGGGCGTTCTATCAGTCAGGCCAAAGCTGCATCGGTGTTCAAAGAATCATGGTTCACTCGTCCATTTACGATGAGTTCCGAGATCGACTGGTTGCAGCAACCAAGGCACTCAAGTCAGGCGATCCAAAAGATCCTGATACCTTCATAGGCCCTATGATCTCGAGTAAAGAGGCAGAGCGGCTGGTCTCCTGGATAGATGCTGCCGTTACTGCCGGTGGCAAGCTGCTGTGCGGTGGCGAACGTGATGAGGCCATGCTGGATGCAAGCTTGATGGAGGACGTTCCAAGCGATCAGAAGTTGTGTACTGATGAGGCCTTTGGCCCCGTCGCAGTGCTCAGCCGTTTTGATGAATTTGATGCAGCACTTGAGCAGGTCAATGACAGTGTTTTCGGGCTGCAAGCGGGCATATTCACGCGCGACATCTTCAAGGCGCACAAGGCTTGGGACACATTGGATGTGGGCGGTGTTGTAATCGGTGATGTCCCGTCATGGCGGGTGGATAACATGCCCTATGGAGGCGTGAAGGACAGTGGGCTCGGGCGCGAGGGAGTGCGTTTCGCCATGGAGGACATGACCGAGATCCGAAACTTTATTCTGCGAACTCGGTAGTCAAGTGATCCACGGCATCGGGTAGGCCTGAAAATGCCCGATGTTTGTTAAAGACATCTTGGTGTGTACAAGGCCTTGTTCTTTTTGCCCGTTAGAAAACGCTCCAGCCGGTCAGTGCCACAAAGCGTTTCAATGCCTCAACACCCACCACTGAGTTCCCTGATTCGCCAAGACCGGGCGACCAGACCGCCACCGTACCGCGTCCTGGGATTACTGCAACTATGCCGCCTCCAACACCACTCTTGGCAGGCAGGCCCACTTCATAGGCGAATTCACCAGCCCGATCGTAGGTGCCACAGGTGAGCATCAAGGCGTTGATTCTGCGTGCGCGTGCAGCATCGACTATTTGAGTAGCTCTCGGTGTAGCGCCTGTGCCCTGAGTGGACTCAGCACTTGCGACCGGGCTATGCGAACCGCAATCGGCAAGGTAGCCGAGTGCTGCAGCCAACTCGCAACAGTTCATTGACAACGAGCACTGGTGACAGTACGCATCCAGAACGGCGTCCACCGAGTTTTCAAGATTGCCGAAAGACTTCATCAGATGCGCCATTGAAGCATTGCGATCTGCAGTTGCCAGCTCTGAGTGCGCAACGGCTGTGTCAAACGCGATTCGCTTGCCAGCCAGAGAGCGCACTTTCGAGAGGAGTGCATCAAGAGGTTTCTCGTAGTCACTTACAAGGCAATCAGCAACAACCAGGGCACCGGCATTGATCAGCGGATTACGGGGCACGCCGCACTCGTGTTCGAGCTGCAGGAGGGAGTTAAAAGGATCGCCTGAGGGTTCCTTGCCGACACGCCGCCACAACGCCTCGCCTCTTGCCTGCAACGCGAGCGTCAAGGTGAATACCTTGGAGATGCTCTGTATTGAGAAAGGTTCTTCGGCATCACCGGCATGAGCTGATTGGCCGCAGGAGGTCCTGACAGCAATACCGAACCTGTCGATGGGAACGTGTGCCAGCGCCGGAATATAGTCAGCTACGCGGCCCTCTCCGATACGTGAGGCTACCTCGTCACGCACACGCTGCACGATCGTTGCGATATCAGGTTGAGAACTCACAAGCCTCCAATGTTTTGGGGTGTTGAATGTTGCGACTATGCCATATCGCCCATGCGTTACAGTAGGAGACACGAGTGTCTGTACCTGTTCAACTGAAGTCAGAGAACATCTGTGTCTATCCCACCTTCCTGTAAAGACGAGTGGCTTCCTGCATCACGCTACCCGGATCCAGCTGTCATCTCTCTTGACCCTGCCTTTGACAGGTATCGCTTGCCGCTGGCGGCCGTGGAGAGACTGGCTACAGGCTGTCGCTGGTCTGAGGGCCCGGTATGGTTTGGCGATGCGCGCTGTCTGTTCTGGAGCGATATACCCAATAACCGGATCATGCGCTGGGATGAGGTAACAGGTCAGGTTTCAGCCCATCGGGAACCGTCCAATTTTGCTAACGGTCACACGCGCGACCGCACGGGAAGACTCATCAGTTGCGAGCATGGTGGTCGCAGAATTACACGGACTGAATACGACGGATCAATAAGTGTGCTCATGGATCAGCATGACGGCAAGCGTCTTTCGTCGCCCAATGATGTCGTGGTCAAGTCAGATGGTTCCATCTGGTTTACCGACCCGCCCTTTGGTATTCTTGGTAACTACGAGGGGTACAAGGCTGAACCTGAGCTTGGTCAGAACGTCTACAGGCTCGATCCTCAGACGGGCAAGGCGACAGTCGTCATCGATGATGTTATTGGCCCGAATGGGCTCGCGTTCTCTCCTGATGAGAGCCTGCTCTACCTGGTTGAATCCCGTGGTATTCCGACGCGCAAGATTCTCGCCTTTGATGTGGCAAGCGATGGCATGAGTGTGCACGACAAACGTGTACTCATTGATGCAGGTCCGGGCACGCCCGATGGATTCAGGGTCGATGTGGACGGTAACCTCTGGTGCGGCTGGGGTATGGGCTCTGATGAGCTGGATGGTGTCATGATCTTTGCTCCCGACGGCACGCCGATCGGTCGTATCGCGTTACCGGAGCGTTGTGCCAACGTGTGTTTTGGCGGGCGTGCCAATAGTCGCCTGTTCATGGCAGCGAGCACATCGGTCTACGCGCTGTATGTCAATGTGGCGGGCGTTGCCGGGGGGTGAAGTCAGCGCCTTGGTATCAACGCCAATTGGGCATCCACACGCGTCTGTTTATCGATGAAACACATACTCGAGCGTGATGCCGGGGTAGTTGATACCCCCAGGCGAGTCACCGAACGCACCAAATACCGTTGATCGATGAAAGATGGAGTAGCCAATCCACCATTGATGTTGCCCTCGAAGAGCGTCCACCCCGAACAAGGCGAGCAGGCCGGAAACCGGGACTTGCACTGTCCACTCGAGGTAGTGCACTGTCTCGGCTGACTCGCGAGGTTCAAAGTCACGCTGTTCCGCCACCGGTATGCGCGATGCATAGCTCAGCCCCTGTCCTAGCCCTGCACGAATTGGCAAAGTAGTTGGCAGCCATGATGGGCCCCAAGTCCCGTATACCTTCCAGTAAATCGTTGCACCGTAGCTGTCTGGCTGAAAGCCGCGTTCACGGAAATTCTGCAGACCAAAATATCCGACTACCTCCGCCTTGTAACCAAATATCGAAGATCCCAGTAATGTACCTATCGAGACTCCGTCGTAGAAGGTGCGCTCCTTTGACTGGTCGGTGATAAAAAACAGGCTGGGCAAAAAATCAGATTCGGATGCAAGCCCAGTCTGCAACTGCACGTAAAAGCGGCTGTCAGCTAGTGGGGTGCCAGACTCAAAAGCGGTCTGTGCGTGGCAGATGCGGGCTGCCAATGCCAGTATCAGAACTCCAACCACGCGACAAAATTTGCCGCATCGGCTCACTCGTAGTGTCATGCCAGTCGCGATGGTAATCCTGAGCCCGAGAGCCTCAGTGTAGTTCGGATGGCGAGGCACTTGTGTATCCGGGCCACGCTGGATGGTTATTTTTACCCAGAATCATGCGGCGGTCCAGCCCCCGTCCACGGCTATATGAGTACCGGTGATGTTCTCTGCTGAATCACTACACAAAAACAGTGCTGTTCCGGCAAGCTGCTCGACCGTGACAAATTTCTTGGTCCACTGCGCAGCCAACAGGACATCGTTTTTTACCTGCTCCTCGGTAATGCCTCGTGCCTGCGCGGTGTCAGGTATCTGCTTGGCCACCAAGGGCGTGAGCACGTAGCCTGGACATATGGCGTTGCAGGTGATGTTGTCCCGCGCAACCTCTAAAGCGATCGTCTTGGTGAACCCGATGATCCCGTGCTTGGCAGTCACATAGGCTGATTTGAATGGTGATGCCACCAGACCGTGAGCTGATGCAATATTGATGATGCGACCCCAGCCTTGTTTTTTCATCGCCGGAATGGCTTTTCGTACTGTATGAAAACTGGATGACATGTTGATGGCAATGATGGCATCCCATTTTTCTGGCGGAAATTCGTCAACAGGGGCTACCGTCTGAATCCCGGCGTTGTTCACCACGATGTCAATCGAACCATGGAGGGTCAGAGTCTCTTCCATCAAGGCCTCGATTTCTTCAGGCTTGGTCATGTCTGCGCCGTTGTACGTTGCCTTGACACCCAGCTTTTCTAAAGCCATACGTTCCTGTTCGATCTGCTCGGGGTCGCCGAAACCGTTGATGACCACGTTGATGCCGCTGTTCGCCATGCCCTGCGCAATACCCAGGCCGATGCCTGATGTAGAGCCTGTGATGACGGCTGTTTTGCCCTTGAGTGCCATAGTGATTCTCGGATTGGGTGCGACTTTGAATGACGACGTCTGTCAGTGTTTAACGTCGGCGGTTTGGTGTCGGTAGCATTGAATCACAAGTCTTGGCACAACTGATCCCGCAGTTGCTCATCGTTTGGTATGTACAGGCAAATTGCTCTGTCATACCCCGGTAGCTGCTGCCCGGGCAAGGCGAGCAAGCTGTATTGGCCATGATTTTTTTGCGAGCATTGCGTCGTTTCGTGTCGACTCCTGTTTTGGACCTCACGGGAGTGCATCCCAATCGAAGGAGACGTACATGATCGACCTGGCCAAGCGCCAAACAGTCAAGCGTGTAGGTGCTATCGGTGTAGAGACCATCGCCTCTGCGACCAGTGCTGTTCACGCGTTGGAGTCGATGTCCAGCGATGGACTTCCTGATGGACACCTTGACAGAACAAGGGCCGCAGACGCTGAGTTAGATGGCCGCTGGTTGCACACGCGTGTGTCGGCCGTGACTACAGTGTCAAACGCACCGTTTGCGTAGGCGAGCAGGTTGAGGGAGCGGCAATTGATGTTCGCTCCTGCTTTTTTTTCGGGCTATGATCCTGACACTACGTGCTACACGATCTTTAAAGTGTTCGAACTGGCGTAGCCAGCACTTCATGTAGTGATTATCACTGCAAAAACTGGTAAGGCTGTGTAATGTCTTGATACGTTCGCACCCATTCGCGAATCCGAACTTGTCATCTATTGACGCTTCCAGGTAACGTGCCCAGAAAGGACCTCAAGCCCATCGGCGATCTGATTCAGGCGACAGGCCGTGGTCTTGACTGCCTAGCTGGTGGCTTCACGATAGACCCGTGGAAACCCGTGGAGCTGTCGTTGATAACGCACGCGCATGCGGATCACGCTCGACCGGTTGCCACTCGTTACATTGCCTCGAAAGCCTCAGTACCTCTGCTGCGACATCGGCTTGGACAGGATATCTGTATTCAGGGAGTCGATTGGGGGGAGACATTATTGCTTGGTGATACCCGCGTATCCTTTCATCCTGCGGGTCACGTGCTCGGCTCAGCTCAGATTCGGGTAGAGCGTGAGGGTGAGGTCTGGGTTTTTACCGGCGACTACAAACCTGATTCTGACCCAAGCTGTGAGGCCTTTGAGTTGGTGCCATGTGACACTTTTATCACCGAGGCGACCTTTGCCTTGCCCGTGTATCGTTGGCCTGATGGAGGGACTGTCGTTGCTGAGATCATCGATTGGTGGCAGCAGATGAAACGTAGCAATCGACCCGCAGTTCTTTTTGCATACTCGCTCGGCAAGGCGCAGCGCGTACTCGCAGAGCTCCGCGCATACACCGATGAGTTGGTTTATCTGCATGGAGCAGTTGCCCCGATGACGCAATTGTATCGAGACGCGGGCATTGATATGGTGCCTACCGAGTTGATCGATCCAAAAGCACCACGCCAGGATTACGCAGGTAAGCTCGTGCTCGCCCCACCGGGTGCGAGCGGCTCAAAGTGGATGCAACGCTTTCCAAAAGCGTCGACAGGTTTTTGCTCCGGATGGATGCGCGTACGGGGTAATCGTCGCCGTGATGGCTATGATCGTGGTTTTGTGCTCTCTGACCATGCAGACTGGCAAGGCCTGCTGAACACGATTGAGGCAACCGGAGCCACGCGCGTGCTCACCACGCACGGGCAATCAGCCACGCTTGTGCGCTACCTGCGAGAAGAGCGTGGTATCGATGCCGCGGAGCTGCGAACGCAATACACCGATAAGAGTGCTGTCACGCCTCCCACTTATGAGCAGGCCTCCAGATGAAGGCCTTTGCCAGGCTATATCAAAGCCTTGATCAAACCACGTCAACCAATGCCAAGGTTGCAGCGATGCAGGAGTATTTCGCTGATGCTGCACCTGAAGACGCAGCGTGGGCGGTCTACTTTCTGTCTGGCCGCCGTATCAAGCGCTTGATTGGAGCGGCGTTGCTGCGAACCTGGTTGGTGGAGGAGTCGGAGCTACCCGCCTGGCTCGTTGAAGATACCTATGCCTCAGTTGGTGATTTGGCCGAGACCATTGCCTTGCTTCTGGCTCCAACGCATGACACTGGAGATGTCTCCTCGTTGAGCGATTTGATCGAGGACAAGCTGCTCCCACTGCGAGGTGCTGAGCCTGCGCAACAGCGGGCTGTTGTGACGACATGGTGGCGCACTCAGGCCTATGAACGCTGTTACCTTATCAACAAGCTGATGACCGGTGCTCTACGTGTGGGAGTGTCGCAAATCTTGCTCGCCCGTGCCCTGGCAGAGAATGCTGATCTGCCGCGTGCGGTCATTCTTCATCGCTTGATGGGCGAGTGGCAGCCCAATGCAGCGTTCTATAACGCGCTGATAGCTGAGGATGATGGCGCAGCCTCACAATCGCGACCTTACCCCTTTTGCCTTGCTGCACCGTTGGCCGATGCTGCGGGTATCAACACCGACTGTTTGGCATCAATAGAAACCACGCTCGGGCCCGTTTCGCACTGGCAGGCTGAGTGGAAGTGGGATGGGATACGGGCGCAATTGGTACGCCGAGGTGGCGAGACCTTTTTGTGGTCGCGTGGGGAGGAGCTCATCGGTGAGCGCTTTCCCGAGATTGTGGCCGCAGCTGAAAAACTTGACGATGGTACGGTGCTCGATGGTGAACTGCTTGCCTGGAAGCTGCCTTATACCGATGAGGGTGTATTGCCATTTGCTGAACTACAGCGACGCATCGGGCGCAAGACGGTCGGCAAGAAGCTTCTAAACGATGTGCCTTGTCTATTCCTTGCCTATGACCTGCTCGAAAACAATGGCGAAGATTTGCGAGAGTATCCCTTGCACGCACGTCGCACTCGATTGCAGGCGCTCATCGGTCATTCACAATCAGATGACACGCGCCATGGCTTGCAATTGTCAAGGCAGCTTGAAGCGAGCGATTGGTCAACGCTAGCTGAGCACCGAAGCGATAGTCGTGCGCGTCAGGTGGAGGGCTTGATGCTCAAACGCGTTGATTCAGCCTATGGCACTGGACGAAAACGTGGCCTGTGGTGGAAATGGAAAATTGAGCCTCACACAGTAGATGCGGTGATGATATACGCGCAAGCGGGCCACGGTCGGCGCTCCAATCTCTTTACCGACTACACCTTTGCCATTTGGGATGACGATGTGCTGGTGTCTTTTGCCAAAGCGTACTCGGGTCTTGACAACTCGGAGATCAAGAAGCTGGATAAATGGATTCGCGGCAATACCATCGAGCGCTTTGGTCCTGTGCGCTCGGTCAAGCCTGAACAAGTGTTTGAACTTGCCTTTGAAGGTATCAATGCGTCAAGTCGACATAAGTCGGGTATTGCCGTGCGCTTCCCGAGAATAAGCCGCTGGCGCCATGATCTCTCGGCCAAGGATGCCGACACGCTGGCATCGGTAAAGCGCCTGATCGCAAACAGTAACGGTTAAACAACCGAAAGTGAGTGTGCCATTGAGGCTGCACCATTCAGCGATAGTGGGTTTGTGTGACTCTTCAGGCACTCAGATGCGCCGCTGATATGCTATTTGTGGTTAATGCCAGTGCCCGGGCTTGTCATACTGGTAACAAGACCGGAGCTTTCGAGCGCCAGATTGCTACACTTGTTATAGGGCCTACAGGAAAAAAGTTCATTTTGCACAGTGGCCTTGTGTGTGGATACCCCCGCTAGAGCGGTCTCGCACTCTGTTGTTGTTCTATGAAAAAATGTGGAAAACATATGAAAAATGCAACTCGATCGCCTGCTTGCGGATTATCACGATCTGCCTTGATCTCGGGTTGCAGTTTGTGTTTTCTTGCAGGCTCAGCGCTTGCCAATCCAACCGTCAATGGTACGACAATCAGTTGGCCGGATGACGGTTGGTATCAGGTTCAAAGTGTGGATGGGGTTGACACGATATGTAGTGGAGGTCGCTCATGCGAGGTCTCTCCTGGTACCTATCTGATTATAAACCACACGACAGGACAGAGATTTTCAGATGTGACCGTGTCAGACACGTTGGTACCTGAGCCAACCGGAGTTGTCGTTTCAGGCGGCACGATCAGTTGGCCTGATGATGGCTGGTATCAGGTGCAAACGGCAGGCGGCTCAAGAAGTATCTGCAATGGGGGTAGCTTTTGCGATGTTGAGCCTGGTGAGTATCTGGTGATCAATCACACCTCCGGTGAGCGGTTTGACGATATCCTCGTCGGCGACTCCACACCTGTTGCGCCGGCACCAGGCGTTGCCAGTGTCACTGTTGACGGCGCGACCATCAGGTGGCCGGATAACGGCTGGTATCAGGTTCAAGACAGTGAATCCTTTGTTTCGATCTGTGAGGGTGGTTTGAGTTGCGAGGTGGTCCCGGGCAGTTACTTTGTTATCAACCACACCTCAGGTACGCGGCAGACTGTGGCTGTCGAAGGAGCCGGTGGCGGCACTGCTCCTCCTGCAGAGACGGCTACAGTTCAGGTCAACTTCGAGATTACGGTACCTTTCATCGTATCCAACGCACTGCAGGTTCAACTGTCATGGGGTGAGACACGCTTGACAGCAGCATGGTTGATTGATGAGTCATGGGCCGTAGCAGGTGAGTTGGCGGCCGATACCGAGCAGCCGCTGAGCATCACATTTTTCGATGACAACGGCGGGATAGTACTCGCTACTGCCGAGACCCTTTTTCGAACGAGCTCTGTCGATCAGGACTTTCAGATCACAGCTGATCAGTTCGATTCTGAGCGCTGGGACAGCGACGGTGATGGCACCAGTAATCTCGATGAGCTGCGTGTCGGCCGTGACCCTTACGTTCTGGATGAGACAGATCCTACCGGACCGACACAGGTCACAGCTCTTGATATCACTACCTACTCAGGCTTCGATTTAGAGTTGTTTTGGCCCAGGGCCTCGGATGATGTTGTGGTCGTCGGATACGATATCTATCGAAATGGCGAGGTGCTCGTGTCCATGCTTGATGCATTGAGCTACTACGATCCGACCACAGAGCCTGAGCGCGAATACGTGTATACCATTTACGCTGTAGACAATGACGGCTTCCGAAGCCTGCCAACTTCAGCTACGGCACTAACACCTGCAGATCAGCCTGTGACCGGAGTGTCCGCTCAGTATGCCTCTGTATCCGGGGGTGAATCCAATAAGGCAATCTGGACTATCAGTGATGGACTCACAACAACCAATGGCTCACCCACCGGCGGATCATGCACCACACGTGGTGGCGCAGGCAGTGGCATAGGTGTTAGCGACGGTTCGCTGATCAGCGAAAGTGGTTCACGACAGGGGGATGCGTTTGACAATGCATCACTGCTCTGGATCAATGGCGAACAGGTGGGTGGCTTTCTCAGAGCAGCCTCGGAGAGCACCTCGAACTACGCTACCGTGCCGTTGTCGGGGTTGGAGGTTACGGTTGAATATCATTCGGTCAGTACATCGCCGACCCTGCGCAACTACACAACGCTCCGAAACGATACTGGTGGGGATATCTTCGCTGTTGTCAATTTCGTCAGTAACTTCGGATCAGATTCCGGCACGATTGTACACACAACGAGTAGCGGAGATACCACTATCGGGGTTGACGATCGCTGGATCATCACCGACGACTTTTCACCGAGTGCAGGAGATCCGGCAAATACGCTCGTCTTGTTTGGTCCTGGATCGCCGCGTAGTGAGGTTGTGTTTGTCGAGCAAACTGTTTTTGACTGTTGGACCAGGGACGGAGTCAATGCACGGATGGACGTCGTTATTCCAGCTGGTGCTCAACGTTCATTGATGTTCTTTCATCAATTGTCTGACTCGAGTACGGAAGCCGACCTACAAGCATTGCAGTTTGAGACGACTCCAGCAGTAGGCAGTCCTCTTGTCGAAGGGCTGAGCGCAGCGCAGTTATCAGAAATCGTCAACTGGGATTATTAGTCTCCACGCTGATCAAGTCCACAAGGCAGTTTTGATCCTTGGGTTTTGAGATAACAGTACGACTGGCTGTGCCCGGTATCTATCCAACAAGGAATAATGTACATGAACAAGACAATACGCTTTGGGCGTTTTGAGCTATCAATGCTTACCCTGGGTCTGTGTCTGGTTGCGAGTGGGGCGCCGGCCAACCCATCAGTGAGGGGTACAACTATCAGCTGGCCAGATGATGGCTGGTATCAAGTTCAGAGCGCAGACGGGTCTGAGACTTTCTGCAATGGCGGTAGTCTGTGTGACGTCGCGCCTGGCACGTATCTGGTGATCAACCACTCTAGCGGGCAGCGATTTCCGGATATTTTAGTGTATGGCCCATCGGAGCCAGGAGCTACAGGCATTACTGTTTCCGGCCGCACAATCAGCTGGCCTGCCGATGGTTGGTATCAAGTACAAACCGCTGACGGCTCAAGCAGTATTTGCAATGGTGGCACCTCTTGTTACGTTGAGCCGGGGCGGTATCTGCTCATAAATCACACCACCGGAGAGCGATTTCCCGATGTAGTAGTCAGTGGAGAAGCTACACCTGTCATACCTCCGGTAACTGGCTCGATCACTGTTGGCGGTAACGTGATCAGTTGGTCGGACGACGGTTGGTACCAGGTACAGAATGCCGAGACCTTTGCCTCTGTGTGTGAGGGCGGTCTCTCGTGTGAGGTAGCGCCGGGCAGTTACGTGGTCATTAACCACACCCTCGGTACCCGACAGCCTGTCAGTGTTGCTGCGGATGATACTCCGCCAGCGGGTGATACTGATACCGTAGAGATTGCCGTTGAGATAACAGTGCCTGCCTATTCATCGAATGCACTGCAAGTACAAGTATTTCTCGGCGATACGCGTTATACCGCGGCCTATATTGTTGATGAATCATGGGCTGTGACAGCGCGTATGGCGGCGAATTCAGAACAGCCGCTGTCTATCGTTTTCTACGACGACGATGGTGCGATAACACTGGCCAGTGCCGACACCCGTATTACAACAGGATCCGTAGATCAGGACTTTCGAGTCACAGCTGATCAATTTGACTCTGCGCGTTGGGACAACGACGGGGACGGAACCAGCAACCTTGACGAACTGCGGGTTGGGCGCGACCCGTTTGTTATCGACCCCTTGGGCCCTGCAGGCCCAATGATGCCTCCGGAGGGCACTGACTTTGAAATAAGCGTTGCCAATGGAGACGCTGGGGTACTGAGCGCCACTGTCGGTGTCCCTGATCCCGATTCTGGTCAGTTAGGTGGCGACTTCATGATCTTGTTTGACCGCAGTGGCAGTTTTGATGATGACCTGGCGACATTCAGGCGAGAAGTTGACGAAATTGAATCTGCTGTTGCCGACAGTTTTTCAGACTTTCGTATTGGTCTTGGCAGTTTTGTTGATGCCCCTTGCGAAGGTTTTGGCTCGCCTGGCAGTAGAGATTTTGGCTATGAGCTCAACTTGCCGATGAGCTCCCCGGGCAGGCTGTCAGAGACACTTGATGACCTGGATATCCGCTTCGGAGACGATGGCCCTGAGTCCCAGCTGGAAGCCATGCGTCAGGCAATGACAGGAGAAGGGCACATTGTCAATGCTGACTTGTTTCCAAGTTGCTCGCCTGTTGCAAATATCATGGCAAGCAGTCCTGGCTGGGTAGACAACCGGGTGAAATTTTTGCTGGTCTCAACCGATGCAGAGTTCCACAGACCGTTTGACTTTAACTACCCGTATCAAACGAGTGTTGAGGATGTGATCAATATCGCCAGTGCATCAAAGACTGCGATCCTTTTCTTGAACAGCGGTTCAACAGATATTGCTGCCAATGAAATCGCAGATGCAACCGGTGGGATAGTGTCCAATCTTGGATCAGCGAGTGAACAAGTCGTCTCTACATTGAAGGCGGCAGTGGCCGAGACCATTACCAGTGTGGAGGTGGTCATGAGAGCCGAGGGCGAGGGTGCTGAATTTGTGACATCAATAGAGCCGGACAGGCTCAATTTGAATCTTTCAGAAGACAGACTCGTAGAGTTTCAGATCAATCTTGCGCCATCTCTTCCGATGTCTGATGAAGAGCGAGTGTTCACGTTTGAGCTTGTCACCCAGGCACAGGGAGCTGAGATCAGTCGACTGACCGTGGCACTTACGGTACCGGCGGATTTTTGAATGGTGCGTTGATGTGTAAGTATTCGGTCAGTCTTCGGGTATGTTGTTTGATGCTACGCGTAGTGGCCCGGCAACTGGCGTATCTACTCAGAAGCTAGTCGCGATAGGGGTTTAGGCCGAGCTCACTGTTGAGTTGGATGCAGTCGACAAACCTACCTTGCTGCTGACCAACAATACAGATGATGTGATCATCGCAAAGCCTGTACACCCAGGTGTTGTCCACGCGGGTCAGCGCACTTTTGATATCAACTCTGTGTTTGAGCGATGTGCGTACGCTGTCAGGCCAGGCAGCACGTGGTGCATGGCGATCTCGCCTATCAGTCACACACAAGCGGAGGTTGATTTCCCAAGGCATCAAATCGCCGAACAACGGCAGCGCCCGGTATCTGTGATAGGCCGAGATCGCTACGGTGTCGTAGCGAATTCCAGCCGGAGCTTCTTTGGATAACGTTAGCTCGCTTTTCTTAGATGGTCACGCCCATGCTTCTTGAGCATGGCGACGGCTGTACTTTCGCTTACCGGTTTTGAAATCAGATACCCCTGGGCCAGCGGACAGTTCCATTCTCTCAGGATATCCAACTGTTGCTGCTCCTCGATACCTTCAGCTACTACGCTGTAGCCCAATCGTGAACCCATCGCAATGATCGATCGCGTAATTTCAGTTGCGCGCTTATCTTTGCCAATGTTGCATATGAAAGACCGATCCATTTTCATGGTGTTGACAGGGAATTTGCTCAAATACCTCAGTGACGTCTGACCGGTACCAAAATCATCGATCGAGAAGTGGACGCCCACGTCTTGCAGCGACGTAATTACACTCATGACTCGGTCAAAGCCGTCAATCAAAGCCTCTTCGGTAATCTCAAGTTCGAGCTGTGATGGGCTGAGCTCATGCCGTCTTAATGTATCGATAACCGCGTGAGTAAAGTGTTCACTCACAAGCTGTGATGGGGAGATATTGACAGCGATCCGCGGTGGCTCCATTTGGATGTATAGGCCTGCCCACGTGCTGGCAAACTCGCAAGCCACATCCAGAACATAGTCACCGAGTATAGTCATCAAGTTGTTTTTTTCGATGCTGGGAATAAACTGAAACGGTGGTATCAAACCTTGAGTTGGATGTTGCCATCTGACCAGGGCCTCAAAGCATTTGATTGCACCACTTCGAGTATCAACGATCGGCTGGTATTCCAGAAAAAGCTCTTGATCCTTGATTGCTCGCTTCAGCTCAGACTCGATTTTAAAATAATGATCCAGCTCGTTATCGAGTGTTGATTCAAACCACACCGTCTGGGATTTTCCACGCCTTTTGGCCTCGTACATAGCTAGATCTGAGCGTCTCAAGAGCTCGGTAGATGACGCGCCGTGTTCTGGAAAAACGGCAACTCCAAGACTCGCTTCGATGTGTGCGGATCTTCCGCCAAGGGACACAGGTTGATGTATTCCCATTAACATCTGCTCGCTGATGGTGTTCACCGTGGTCTGGATTGTGTCTTCTTCCAGGCCTTGAATCACAAGTACAAATTCATCGCCACCGGTGCGATAGATGGCGCTGTACTCAGACAACCCTTGCAGGAAGCGTCCAGCAATCGTGCACAAGAGCGCATCACCCGCCGCATGCCCATAGGAATCATTCACTGATTTGAACCCATCGAGATCGATGCTGACAACAGCGACTCGGGATCTGGCCTCAAGGGCATTCTTCAACATCTGTGTCAGCGTTGTTTGCAGGGCACGTCGGTTGGGAAGTCCTGTCAATTCGTCATGCATGGACAGGAAGATGGCCTGGTTTTCAGCTCGTTTTCGGGCTGTGAAATCTGAGATCGTGCCTCTGTATCCGATTACACCTGTCGTGGTATCCACAAAATATGCACCGCGAATCTCAACGAAGAGTGTGTTGTCAGTATCGTGTTGTTCAGAAAGCGGGGAGTGTTGAGTCGACAGAATGAGCCCATCTACTGGGCCAAAAGAATGCTGGTTTGTAACGGCAGTCTCAATGGTGTGCCGCGCCTCGCAGTCAAATGTCAGGGCATCAAACAGGTGTTTTCCTATCCAATGTTCTGCGTCGTGATGGCTTTGAGCGTTGTTGGTTTTGTAGATGGAGGTGAGTATCAGATCGCTGCTGCACTCCCACAACCAATCGGATGCCGTATTGGCAAATTGCTGGAATCTCTTCTCGGATTGACTGATTTTCTCGACGGCCTGTTCATGTTTCGCTATCAGTTTGTTGACCGTATTGGCCAACTCGGCGTGCTCGTCGTGATCATCTATTGTGACAGGGCTTGTGAATGCCCTGTCTGATGATAACTCGTATTCCAGAGCTCGCTTCAGTCTGTCGGTACCAATGGCTTCACCGTGCTCTGAGTAGTTGAGGCCTATTAGCTCTTCTTCACGCGTGACACGCAAAGCTGTAAAACGACTGACTATTTTGAGAACGAGAAACGTCGGGCCAACAACCAGTGCAAATATGGTGGTGGCGCCACCGAGTTGCACACCAAACTGGTGCACCCGTGATCCATTGACGAGTAGCTCGACGGGTGCCACAAACGCGAACAGCAGTGTGCCAAACAAGCCGCACGCCCCGTGTGTGGCAATGACATCAACTGGATCGTCCAGTTTCAAGCGTTGCAGTAAATACTCTGCAGCGCCTGTAGCCAGCATACCTCCGAGGAACCCGAATAACATCGCCTCGTAGGGGTGCATGACATGCACCGCCGCTGTGGATGTCACCAAGCCACCCAAAAGCCCGTTTATCGTACGCGTCGGGTTGAATACGCCCTTGTCGCACACTGCACCAATTATGGCACCACCGAGTGCACCAAACGCAGCGGCTGAAAGGGTGTTGACCACGATCTCCTGTAGCAATGGGTCATGTATGGAGACCGTGCCCGCATTGAACCCTATCCAACCAAAGGCCAGTAGCAGGGTGCCTTGCAACGACATGACGCTGCTGTGGCTGGAGAGTGATCTTGGTTTGCCTTCATCGTCAAATCTGTCCGCTCGTGGGCCGATCATCAAGATGGCGACCAATGCTGACCATGCACCGAGACTATGAACTACGGTTGCCCCGGCAAAATCAACGAACCCGATATCAGCCAAGAGGGTATACGGGGAATCTGTAAATGTATTTCCCCAAACCAGCCTTCCGGCCAGTGGGTAGAGCAAACCTCCGATCAAGAATGCGAGGATGAGATAGGGCACAAATTTGAATCGTTCTGCCACACCTCCTGAGACGATGGATGCTGCCGTTGCGCAAAATCCAAGCTGAAACAGGAAATGCAGTGGGGAGGGTGTGCCCTCGCCTGAGACCGGCATGGCAATGCCATACATCAGCAGGAATCCGATCAGAAAGTACGCAATCCAGGCAATCATCAAATCGGCAACATTTTTTTGCGCGACGTTGATGGAGTTTTTGGAGCGGACCCGGCCACCCTCAAGCAGCAGAAAGCCGCCCTGCATGGTTAACACAAGGAAGGAGGCTAACAGCAGCCAGAGCGTGTCAACTCCCGAGGTTGTCACTGTTGTTTGTACATTCGTGCCATCTCTATGGTATCGGCTGTTGCTGCTGTGCTTTAGCGAGCCAGTGCTAAATCACCCAAGGACTCTTGGCTTGTAACCTTGGGCGCCATTGCTGAATGGCCAAGAGTGGTGTCCAACTGCCATGCTTTTTCAAGTGTTCCAGGGTCGGCTGGAGACCTCGGTGTTGATCGAGTCTTCCTCTCCAGAACTAGTGTGCGTAACCGTTACATTGAATACTGATTCTGCCCTGAGCTAGACACGACACTCAAGCGTTGATCGAGCGCTGCAAGCGTTGGTGCACCAGATCGATATGTTGGCGCAGAGCAAAGAGCTCGTTGGCATAGCTCAATGGTATCTCCACGCAGGTGGCATCAGACTCCACCTTGGCGAGCGCATTGATACAGGCCTGAATGTTCTGTGCATCAGTATTTTCGCGTGCTGACAGATCAATAGCCTGAACGTCGTCATACCAGCGATAAACCTTTTTGCGAATGGTCCATCGGTAGGCGGGGGGAAGTACACGGCTCAGCGGAATCAGCAGGGCGATGAAGGGTAGTGCCAATAGTTTCAAACGATCAACCAGATTGGCAGCCCAGAACGGCAGATAGCGCTGCAGAAAAGGCACACCATGTTCGAAATAGCGTTCAGCGCCCGAGCTGATCGGAAAGTCGAGAAAATCTGGCGAGGGAAAACGTGATGCAGCCGAAAACAAGGTGTCTTTCTCGGCAACATTGGCGGCCGACTGCAACAAGTAGTCAGAGAGGGCTGGATGCAGATCCTCACGAGAGGCCAAGGTGGCTGCTACCGCAAGTAGACGAATATCTGATGGCGGCTGATTGGTTTGCAGGTTCAAGACACCTTGTGGCAACTCCAGATTGATCAACCAACGGTTGCGTCTGGCGTGAGCTTTTGAGCGTTCAAGATCAGCGAGACTGACGTTTTCGGACTCAAGCAACTCCCTGATTATTGAACTGTCTTCAGATGTGATGAAGAAGGCGGCATCAAGGTCGCCCTTGAGCAGCGCTTGCGCCGCGTCACCGCTGGACAGAGCGATGGAGGTGAAATCTCCAGCTAAACCGCTATCCGCAAGCAAGTGTTCTGCTACAGCGCGTGTGCCACTACCCGTGTTTCCGGTGGCCACGCGAAGTCCGCGCAGTTCTGCAAACTGCGTGAGTCTGTTGGTGCCACGGGTGAATAGCCAAACGGGTTCATAGTAGAGGCTTGCAAGGCCCTCGATCTGGAGATTCTGCTCGCCTGTGGCGATGCCCGATTGCAGGAAGGCGGCGTCAACACTACCCGCTTGTAGATGCGCGAGGTTGTCAACAGAGCCCTCCGAGGTGACCAGCTCAAGTGTGATGTCCTCGGCGGCAAAGGCTGTCTGCAAAGACAGGCCAAACCGGTGATAGGCGCCGGCGGGGTCCCCGGTGGCGAGTCTCATCTGGTTGGGCGGTGCTGGCTCTACAAACTGATATGTCAGCCAGAGCGCACTTGTGAATATCGCAAGCCCCACGCCATAGACGCCGACTTGTTCCCGCATGTTGCGCCACAGGCGCTGCAAGCGCGACCCGCGCCGGTATTTCGGCACCACATGGTCGGCGCTGCCGGTGGACTCCTTAATTGAGGGCATGTGAATCTGGTTCCTGCTCTATCTTGCGCTTTGATAACTCGCTCATGCGTTGGTTGGGGTGCACAGTGGGGAGGGTAAACGAGGCGATACGTATATGAATTGGCTGGCTGCTGCGTGTATTGCCCACTGACCCATCCATATCCAGGGGAATTACGTAACGATTTTCAGACATTCAAGCCTTGAGACGAACAGTGTCGAATTCGACTGGCTCCAATTACAACAGATTGGCGGTGTACTTCGACAACTCTTGTCCTCTGTGTCGCAAGGAGATCGCGTTCTACCAACACCGCAAGGGTGCGGATGGGATTGATTGGGTTGATGTATCTCAGCCTGACAACGCACCTGACGAGCTTTCCTGTGCGCAAGCAATGGCACGCTTTCATGTGCGTACCACTGACGGGCGTCTGGTTGACGGAGGAAAGGCGTTTGTTGAGCTCTGGATGCAACTCAAGGCATTCAGGTGGCTAGGTATGATGTTCAGCTTGCCAGTGCTGCGCTCGGTTATTGACTGGGCCTATGATGCGTTCTTGCCGTTGCGGCCGAGGTTGCAGAGGCTGATGGCGCGGGCGTGAACGGCGACCCATTCGATTGACTGAAGTAAATACGCTTGAAGGGCGCTGGCGAGTGCCTTGACCTGGGTGCCGACAGCTCAAAGACAGTGTTTGATTACCGGTTCGTTCCACTTGCGTCATGGCCGTTGCAATAGCAGGCCGCCATCAATACGGTTGTGCGGAATGCATGCCTGATATGCTCGAAGGTGCGGCGGGTGACGCTTGCGCATTGAAAACGTCGAGTTAGCTTGTGGGGTGCCATCACGGGATGAGCGGCTGCTGTAGTTGGGGCTGAACGTCTACACCTGTAATGCCGGGCTAGGGGTTCACTATTTTTCGCCAGGAGTGTTTCGGCCGAAAGCCCACGAGCCTTTTGGCCTTCTTGTTTGAGTAGAAGGTCTCGTATGGGCTCATCTCGCCGCGCACCTCAACCCCGGCATAAAACCGCTCGATAATCTCATCTGATGTGATGCTCACCGACGTGTCGTCATTGGCTACATTGAATACCTCGTAGCCGAGGCCATCTGCGTTCAGGCAACAATCTACCATGTGGCCTAAATCACGAGCATCGATATAAGCAAAAGCGTTACGACGACGCAGTGCAGGATTCTCGATAAACAACGGGAAAATCGCGGCGTATTCGTCCGGTTCAATTACATTGTTTATCCGCAAGCCGTAGATGTCGATACCGGTGCGTGCCTGAAAGGACTTGGCAGTCATTTCATTGCAGACTTTGGACATGGCGTAGCTGTCATGCGGCACGGTAGCGTGTGTTTCATCGATTGGCACGAAATCAGGCTTGAGTTCGCCATCGGCGAAACACACAGCGTAGGTAGTTTCCGAGCTTGCAAAGATCACCTTTGGGATGCCCAGCTTCACAGAAGCTTCAATCACGTTATAAGTGCTTAGGGTGTTCTGCCGAAAACACTCTCCGTCAGCTGTTAGCATGACACGCGGAATAGCTGCGAAGTGCACAACCGCATCGTATGAGGGGACACCTGAGCCTTTGTCCAGTTCTGCAAAATCGGTGAACTGCGACAAAGCGCCGAACACTTGGCCAGCATCGCACAGATCAATCAACAGCTCTGAGCAGCTTAGTCCGCTGGGTACTCTGTCTATATTGACAACATGATGACCTTGTTCCTGCAGATGCTGTATTGCCCATTTGCCTGCCTTGCCGCTACCGCCGGTAAATAAAACTCGCATCGTTTGCTGTTCTCCAAACAATCATGTGCTCGATCAACCGATGCGGAATCTGGCCAATAGTCACGACAAACGGTATCTGAGGTTGTCGGTTCAAACTCTTGACAGGTGCCGCACCGCACGCGGTGTATGTCACCAGCGGTGATGCACCTGCGCAAAGATGTACTTGTCATACGTTGCTCGCACTGCGGCCATGGTGTCATCGCTGAAATCAGGCAGATCTGATGCTGCAGCATTCGCTACGGCCTGTGCTTCGGTCTTGGCTCCCGGGATTGCACAACTTATGGCTTCATGCATGAGTATCCAGCGCAGCGCGAATTGTGCCATGGTGGCGTCTTCCGGAACCAATGCCCTGAGTTCCTCTACCGCTTTCAGTCCTACCTCGAAATCCACACCTGAGAATGTTTCCCCCTTGTCAAAGGCTTCTCCCTGACGGTTGAACTTTCTGTGGTCATCGTCGGAAAAAATCGAGGAAGCTGATAGCTTGCCGGTCAGTAGGCCACTTGCCATAGGTACACGGGCCAGGATTCCGACGTTTCGTTTCATCGCCTGTTCAAAGAACAGTTCTGTGGGCCGTTGGCGAAAAGCATTGAATATTATTTGTACGGTTGCAACGCCGTCGTACTCAATGGCTTTAAGTGCTTCTTCAATTTTTTCTACACTGACACCATAGTGTCGAATTTTGCCGGCGCGTTTGATCTCATCCAGCATGTCGAACACTTCGGGCTGGTAGTAGACGTCAGATGGCGGGCAGTGAAGCTGTAGCAGATCAAGGCAGTCCACATCCAGATTTTTGAGGCTGCGATCAATGAATGCTTCTATTTGCTTTCGGTTGAACCCTTCCGCTACGTGCGGATCAAGACGCCTGCCGGCCTTTGTCGCCACAGTGATGCTCTCTGAGCGATCCTTTAGCAGCTGACCGATGAGTTTCTCGCTGCGCCCATCGCCGTAAACATCTGCTGTGTCGATAAAATTGACACCAGCATCTATAGCTGCATGTAAGGCTGCGAGCGAGTCTGAATCGTTCACCTCTCCCCATGTCCCGCCTATGGCCCACGCTCCAAAGCTGATATCAGAAGTCTTGTAGCCGGTTTTTCCTAGCGTGCGATAGTTCATTTACTTCTCATGTGGGTGCGAGTTGTGAGGCCTGGTCAGGAAACACCGGTAGCCCTCGGGAGACAAAAGAACGCAGTAAAACCACACGGTAAAAGCGCCTGTCCGCACTGTGTGTGGCGTCGCAGATCGATACAGAAGCAGAGCAATGAATTCAGTTCTCGAGAGGACAAGAAGAACAGATTTACGGAGCAGAATCAATGGTTCTCAGGTGTTACACCACCAGGACTAGCTACCCAGGCTCAAGCCGTACACGGCTTCTGGGCGAGCTCACGGGTGCCGTGGTTGTCGAGTGCGTTTGCGCAGTCAAACCGAATTCCACGGCGCGTGTCCAAAGAAGCAACCGATAGGCGTCACCCCACAGTCATGGGTACTGTCTCCGCTCCGGTACACTGGATAAAAAGTCAGCGTTGTATCAAGTGAGATTGTGCGATGACACCTGAGTACGTCCAGTCCGTTGTCAGAGGGCTTGAGCCTCTGTTGAATGGCCGTCTGTCAACAGGCAGCTCGATCCTGGAAATGCGCTCTCGTGATTGGTGCATCCTTTGAATGGCATGTTGTTTCAGTTCGCGATGGCATTGGTGTTGACGCCAGCCCATTTACAAGAATCACTCCGTCAACAAACGCTGACCAGACTGCTTGTCAAACCAATGCCATCCCCCGGCCGCCACACGCAGACCGCAGCGCTGACCTTCGCCGACACGCGTGATACCAGCAGCACGCACTGCCAGTGACCGACCCGCCACACCAGCGACCACATCACCCTCGTCGTTTGATGCTCCGGTTAGTGTGCCGTGTAGAAGTGTTTCGGCTCCCAATAGCTCAACCGATACGACATCAAGTAGAAAGTCAGCATCCGACTCAGCAACGACTTCCAGGTGCTCAGGGCGCACCCCTGCGGTAACCGGTCCCTCATTCAGCTGAGCGTCGCGCAACAGGATGGTGTGGCCTGCGGATGTCACTAATTGTCGGCCTTTGATACTGCCTTCAATGAAGTTCATGCCCGGTGAGCCAATAAAGCTTGCGACAAACCTGCTCGCCGGGCGCTGGTACACTGACAGGGGTTCATCTACCTGCTCGGCGACGCCTGCATTCATCACCACCAAGCGGTCAGCGAGTGTCATCGCTTCTACCTGATCGTGAGTGACGTACAGCGAAGTGATACCGAGGCGTCTTTGTAGTTGCTTGATTTCCAGTCGCATCTGCACGCGTAGCAGTGCATCCAAATTGGACAAAGGCTCATCGAAGAGAAACACAGACGGCTGGCGCACGATCGCCCGCCCCATTGCCACTCTTTGGCGCTGTCCGCCGGACAAAGCCTTGGGTCTGCGATCAAGTAGCTCGGATAGCGCAAGCAACCTTGCCGCATCATCGACTCGCCGGTGTATCTCATCCTTGTCGAGTCTGGCAATTTTGAGTCCGTAGGCCATGTTTTCAAAGACCGACATGTGTGGATACAAGGCGTAGGTCTGGAAGACCATCGCAATGTCACGATCCTTGGGCTCCACATGATTAACGACACGCCCATTGATGCTGATATCACCTGATGTGACAACTTCAAGGCCTGCCACC
The DNA here is from genome assembly GCA_937922675.1 of uncultured Granulosicoccaceae bacterium. GTDB lineage: Bacteria > Pseudomonadota > Gammaproteobacteria > Granulosicoccales > Granulosicoccaceae > Granulosicoccus. The sequence goes on along the minus strand of CALAJN010000010.1, from coordinate 330,646 downwards.
ATGCGTAGCAAGGTGGACTTGCCACAACCGCTGGGCCCAACGATCACTATCAGCTCACCGTCGTTGATGTCCACATCTACGCCGTGAATGACTTCGGTCTTGCCATAGCGTTTACGAACGTTCTCAAGCGTTACTGTAGCCATCTATTTCTCTGTTTCGATCAAGCCTTTGACAAACAGACGCTGCATCACGATCACTACCAGAGCAGGCGGCAAGATCGCGAGGATGGCCGTAGCCATGGTTACAGGCCAGTTGCCGTAGTCATCCGCACTCGGAATCATGCGCTTGATGCCCATGACGATCGTGTTCATATCGGGATCAGTGGTTATCAGCAGTGGCCAGAGATATTGATTCCACCCGTAGATAAACAGAATTACAAACAGTGCCGCGATATTGGTACGCGACAAGGGCAACAGGATATCCTTGAAAAAACGCATGGGTCCTGCACCGTCCATGCGCGCGGCCTCAGCCAGCTCGTCAGGGATAGTGAGAAAGAACTGCCTGAACAGGAACGTGGCTGTTGCCGACGCAATGAGCGGCAGGATCAAGCCAGCATGCGTGTTTAGCAGTTTCAGATTCACAGCGATCTCATAGGTCGGCACGATACGTACCTCTACAGGTAACATCAGTGTCAAAAAGATTGTCCAGAACACCAATTGTCTACCTGGGAAGCGGAAGTACACAATCGCAAACGCTGATAAGAGCGAGATCACGATCTTGCCTACAGCGATACCGAGCGCCATGATGGCGCTGTTCCAGAGCATCTGTAGCACCGGCGCGTTTCGGCCCCCAAAAAGCGCTTCGCGGTAGTTGAGAAGAAGCTGGTCACCCGGCCAGAGCGGCAAAGGTGGCTGGATGATTTCGGCGCGAGTAACCGTAGAGCCAACAAAGGTCAACCAGATCGGCAAACACATCACTGCGATGCCGAGAATCAGCAGCAAATGCGTGAACACGGTTGCGACACGGTTATTGCGTACCATCAGCCATTGCCCGTCAAGTAGGTATCCATCAGTAGTGGACCCGACGCTCAATAAAACGAAACTGCACGATAGTCAACACACCCACGATCAACATGAGGATCACAGACTGAGCAGCTGATGAACCGAGATCCTGACCGATGAAGCCGTCGGCATAGACTTTGTAAACCATGATCATTGTTGATTGACCTGGACCACCGGCAGTAATCGTATGGATAACTCCAAACGTTTCGAAGAAGGCGTACACCACATTGATGACCAACAGAAAGAACGTGGTGGGAGAGAGCAGCGGCAGGATGATAGTGCGAAAGCGATGCCAGGGAGAAGCACCATCAATGGCTGCAGCCTCGATCAGGCTGCGCGGGATGGCTTGAAGACCGGCAAGGAAGAACAGGAAGTTATAGCTGACCTGCTTCCAGGCCGAAGCAATAACCACAAGACTCATGGCTTCACCTGAATTGAGCACATGATTCCAGTTGTACCCGATCGCTTTGAGCCAATATGGAAACAAGCCAATAGAGGGCTGGAAGATAAACAGCCACATGACCCCCGAAATAGCGGGCGCCACTGCATAAGGCCAGATCAGCAACGTGCGATACACACCGGAGCCACGTATTACTCCGTCAGCCAACACGGCAAGTAGCAGTGACACACCCATACTCAAAGCAGTCACGGATAGGCTGAAAATGGCCGTGGTCAGAAAGGAGGCCCGGTAGTAGCGATCACCAAACAAGTAATCAAAATTCTCCCACCCGACGTACTGCGTGCTAAGCCCAAAAGGATCCGGCAGCTGAGTGGATTGCAGGATCGCTTCACCTGCCGGCCAAAGAAAAAATACAGCCGTTATTGCAAGCTGAGGTGCAACCAGTAACCAGGGTAGCCAGACACTACGAAACACCACGCGTCCCGACATAGCCGTAAGCTACTCCCTGGCTATAGCGAGACGCGTGGTTATAGGCCCGCGCTTAGTTGCCTGCAGTGCGCTCAAAACGTCGCAGTAGTTCATTGCCACGTTCTGTGGCTGAACCAAGCGCTTCCTCCGCAGTCTTGTCACCCGCCCACACCGCTTCGAGTTCCTCATCGATGATGCCGCGAATTTGATCAAAATTACCGAGGCGCAGGCCCTTGGAGTTTTCTGTGGGTGCAGAACCTGTCATTTGCGAGATAGCGATATCAGTGCCAGGGTTGGCGTCATAAAAGCCTTCGCGACGCGTCAGGTCAGCAGCTGCCATCGTGATTGGCAAGTAGCCTGTGTTCTGATGCCAGGCCGCCTGAATATTCTCGGTGGACAGAAAATTCAAGAACGCAGCCGCAGCTGCATATTCCTCGTCACTCTTGCCCTGCATCACCCAAAGCGAGGCGCCTCCGATGATGGTGTTTTGCGGGGCACCTTCAATATCATCGTAGTAGGGCAAAGGAGCAATGGAGAAATCAAACTCCGCGTTGGCTTTGGCACCGGCATAGCCAGCCGAAGACTCTGTGAACAGCGCGCATTCTCCTGAGTGAAAACGTGAGCCACCTTCATTGCGACGTCCTGAGTAGATAAACTTGCCGTCCGCAGCCCACTGACCCATGGTGTCGATATGCCTGATCTGCGCCTCGCCATTGAAGACTAGCTCTGTCGACACGCTGCCAAAGCCATTGGCTTCAGTGGCGAATGGTACGTTGTGATATGCCGAGAAGTTCTCCAGGTGTACCCAGGACTGCCACGCGGTTGTGAGTGGGCACTCATGACCGGATTCCTGGAGCGCTGTCAAAATCGCATCAACATCAGACCAGGTCGTTGGTGTGTCGGCATCGATACCGGCCTCCGCCAAAGCGTCATTGTTGATATACAGGACCGGTGTAGAGCTGTTGTAAGGCAGCGACAACATTTCGCCGTCTGTAGTGGTGTAGTACCCGGCAACGGCTTCAAGATAGATGGACGGATCAAAGTCTGCACCGGTCTCCTCCATCAGCTCGTACACAGGCTTTATGGCCCCTGTGGCGTTCATCATGGTGGCGGTGCCCACTTCGAACACCTGCAAGATAGTGGGTTGCTCGCCAGCGCGAAAAGCCGCGATGCCCGCATTGAGCGTTTCAGAGTAGTTCCCCTTGTTTGTGGCGACTACCGTGTGCTCGTCCTGAAAGTTATTGAATTGTTCAACCTGCTCATCGAGCAGTTCATTGAGCCGATTTCCCATCGCGTGCCAGAACTCGATCTCGGCAGCTTGGGCGGTAGTTGTAACCGGCGCGCTAAGCGCTGTAGCGATGGCCGCAACAGTAAGAGAGGTACGAAAACGCATGACATCTACTCCTGATAAACCAGTGGATTCCATGGGACAGTATCACGGGTTTGTTACATTCTCCCCCCCCCCCCCCGTCGCATGGTGCCGTCCTGACACGGCGCCGTCAGCTGGTATCACGCCTTGCACTGGAGGGCCAGTGACAATCGCCTTTTCAGATTTTCAGACCCGGCAGGCCGGCTTGTATAGCGACAGATGTGTTCGGGCTTTCTCCGTTCGCCCACCGTGATGGCTGCGTTGCTGTGAAGTGAAAAATCTGCCTCATCTTCATTCCCAGGGTCAAGATCGAGGCGGTTGTTGCTGACCGGGTTGGGTACTTCCACTTTACTGAGAGAAGGCCTACAAGGACAAGGCGGTCTTGATTGACGCTCTCTGGTGCAACGTCGCAGCCCAGCGTGCAATTGCCGGGCAGGTAGTCTGCCAGTCGAGATCGTAGCGTTGCAGGTAGCTCTGTTCAGAGGCGACCCATGGAAAGCAGGCGATGTCTGCGATCGTAAATTGATCACCAACCAGAAATTCGGATGCACTCAAGCGATGCTCCATCACTTTCAGACAGCGCCACACCAGTTGCTCGAAGTGAACGACGGCAGATGGATTAGCAGGTGAAGCATTCTGAAAACGCCCAAACTGTCCTGCCAGCGGCCCCAATTGGCCGACTTGCCAGAATACCCAGGACATGACCTGCGCCTGATCGGTCGCGCTGCCGGCGTTCAGTGATGGACATTGCTGTGCGAGGTAGAGCAGTATGGCGCCGGATTCAAACAAGCGCACTTCATGCGCACTGTGATGAACCAGGGCTGGAATCTTCCCATCCGGTGACAAGCTTCTGAAGCCTTCGGTGTGCTGCTCACCGTTCACGATATCGATCGGATGATAGTGATAGTCGGCACTAGCCTCCTCCAGTGCAATGACGATTTTTTGTCCATTGGGAGTATTCCAGGCGTATAAATCGTACATAGGCGTTTGACTCAAGCGTGTTGTTGGTGTCGGCTACCTCTGCACCGCACTAAATTCAAGTCGCACGAGCAAGCCGGGTTTGGCGTCATCGAGAATGATTTCACCATCGTGCAGTTCAACGATAGCCTTGACCAGCGACAAGCCAAGGCCATGACCACTGCTCCCTCCGGTAGATGCCTCATATCGATAGAGGCGCCTGAGTACCCGAGGACGTTCGTCGGCAGGTAGCCCCGGACCGTTGTCACTGACAACAAGGGCCGGGCGCTTGAAGCTGCGTTGTACACCCACGCGCACCAGTGAGCCTTCAGGGGTATAGTTCATCGCGTTTTCAATAAGGTTCACAACCGCTTGTCGCAATAAGTCAATGTCGCCCTGTATGTGCGAGCTGCCCTCTCCGAGCACCTCAAGCTCGAGCGTCCTGCCGGCGTCCTCGACTACAGGCTGATAGATCTCGAACAAGCCTTCAGCTACTGCAAATAAATCAACCGAGGTGAATGCGGATCGACGACGTCCGGATTCAATCTGTGTGATACGTAGCAGAGCATCAAAAACCGAGCGTACATCTGCAAGGCCTGTTTTGACTTCCTCCAGGGACTCGGGAGCAGTTTTCCCTGCGTAATTCGCGCGCATGGCTTCGTCGAGCGGTACGGCTACGCGACTCAAGGGGGCTCTCAAGTCGTGCGCCATCACTGATGTCAATTGCTGCAGGGTTCCAACCGACTCTTGCAAACGATCAAAAGATCGATTGGCAGAAAGCGACAAACGGTCCAGGTCATCGTCGCCTTCGATCGGAATACGTGCATCAAGATCACCCACAGATATCGTCTTGACGACATTGCCGATGCGACGCAGTCGTCCACGTAGCTTCCACGAGTGGTACAGGCTGATCAATAGCGACGGTAACAAGCACAGTGGGACCAACCACAGAAGCAGTCCTACTACGCTATCGCGTAGCGCATCTACCTCAAACAGGCTTCGGCCAAAGACGAGGCAGCCGCCGTTGCGTGGCTCGGCCAGAAACCGAAATCGATCATGGGATTCACCAGCCTGATTTTCAGCATTGAACTGGGGTATGGCAATACTGCCTGGTGCGATGGACACATCCACCCAGCCGTCGTAAAAACCCTCCCTACAGTCGAGGCCGGCGACATTGTTGGAAAATGGTACGCCTTGCGCATTGATCCATGAGAACGCACCCTCGTCGCGTACCGGAAGGCTCAATCGAAAGCGTCGGACAACGGCCCGCTCTTCCTCAGACAGATCGGCGCTATTGGCATTCGCTACCTGATGACGCTTGACCAGAGCTTGCTCGGCGCGCTCTTCCAGACGTTCAACTAGAAACGCCCAGATCACTGCTGCCAACAGGATCAGCGCAATAAGAGTTACGCTCGCCGATATCAGACCTTGACGGAGCGCAACGTCACGTCGCATTCGTTTCTGAAGTCCAACTAATGAAAGGGTCATCGGTAGGTTGGGCACAGCATTGCTGCTGATATGTGGCTTGGATCGAGGTCAACCCCAACAGAGCTCAGCGAGTCATGGGGTGTACTGACCGGCATACGACCTTTCAATTTCAAGGCACTACTCATCGATCCGTTGAGTCTCACTACTGTGTTTATCGTGCTGAGCGCGGTGCACGTGCAAGTATATTACCCGGTGTGCGACAAAAAATTAGCGGTAGTTAGTACATATACAGCGCGTCCCAAGTCTGCGCTGCTTGCGTAGTACATTCTGCCAGTGGAGCGAATGACATGCTCATTGAATTTACGCAAACACGCTTGTTGAAAGAGTCTGTGCTATGAAAAAGGCGCCTTTACCCCCGGAGTCTTTACCGGTCTATATGACAGGCTGGGGCAATCACTTTGAGACAGAGGCGCTGCCGAATGCGCTCCCACAAGGGCGCAATAGCCCACAAAAGTGTAACTATGGGCTCTATGGCGAGCAACTAAGCGGTAGTGCTTTCACCAAACCTTCTCCTGTGCGCACCTGGTGCTATCGCATTAGGCCCTCGGTCAAGCACACTCATCGTTTCAACCGCATTGAAATGCCGTACTGGAAGACGGCTCCGCACGTGCTCGATGATGTAACAAGCCTGGGCCAGTACCGCTGGGATCCGATCGAAACCGCACAAGGTCTGACCTGGCTAACAGGTATGCGAACGATGACCACAGCAGGTGATGTCAACACTCAGACGGGTATGGCTGCGCATGTGTATACCGTCAGTGATTCCATGATCGACAGCTATTTTTACTCAGCCGATGCCGAGTTGTTGGTAGTTCCTCAGCAAGGACGCTTGCGCTTCGTCACAGAGCTTGGTGTGCTTGAGCTTGGTCCGTGCGAAATTGCCATCTTGCCCCGAGGCCTGCTCTACCGCGTTGAGGTAAACGATGGGCCTTGCCGCGGTTTTGTCTGTGAGAACTATGGACAGGCATTCGATCTTCCTGATCGAGGTCCGATTGGCGCAAACTGCCTGGCCAATCCTCGTGATTTCAAGACACCGGTTGCGGCGTTTGAAGATCGCGATGCGCAATCCACAGTTACCATCAAGTGGTGTGGTCAGTTTCACCAGAGTGTGATCGATCACAGTCCGCTGGATGTGGTTGCCTGGCACGGCAATTACGCGCCGTGCAAGTATGATCTGAAGGCATTTTGCCCGGTCGGTGCCGTTCTGTTTGATCATCCGGATCCATCGATCTTCACGGTGTTGACGGCACCCTCTGGACTCGCAGGTATTGCCAATATAGATTTTGTGCTGTTTCGTGATCGTTGGATGGTGGCAGAAGATACTTTCCGTCCACCGTGGTACCACAAGAACGTCATGTCAGAACTGATGGGAAATATCCACGGTCAGTACGATGCTAAGCCACAGGGATTTTCTCCCGGTGGAGTGAGTCTTCACAACATCATGTTGCCCCATGGGCCGGATCGGCAAGCCTTTGAGGGCGCCTCCAACGCAAAGCTACAATCGGAGCGATTGAGCGATACCATGAGTTTCATGTTTGAGACGCGGTTTGCTCAACACCTGACAGACTTCGCCGCCAATGAGGCTCCCTTGCAGAGCAACTATATCGACTGCTGGGCAGACCTTCAAAAGCGCTTTGATGGAACACCAGGTCTGAAGTAGACCGCGCAACTGATTAGTGGTCTGATATCGGAATTACTGTGATGACTTTGCAGCGAAGCTGGGTTGCGTCCGCCAACGATGCTGAATCTCTCTTTCCATTGAACAACCTGCCGTATGGTGTGTTTTCAATTGACGGTGGTGAGCGCAAGCTCGGTGTAGCCATCGGAGATCAGATATTGGACATTGCAGCGGTCGCTGATACCTTGCCAATAGAGAGCTGCTTGTTGGCAGATCCGCGTGGCTGGAATGCGGTGATGGAGCAGGGTATCGCTGTGTGGTCAGCGCTCAGAGCGGCGCTTCAAAATCTGCTTGGAGAAGGTGCCTGCCCGAATGATGACGCGCTGTATGCGCAGGCCTCGGCAACGATGCATCTGCCGTTCACAGTATCTGAGTTCACTGACTTCTACTCGGGCAGGCATCATGCGACCAATGTTGGCACGATGTTTCGAGGGCCTGAGAACGCGCTCCCCGCCAATTGGTTGCACATCCCGATTGGCTATAACGGTCGAGCCTCCTCGGTCATCGTCTCTGGTCAGCCCGTGCGACGGCCTTGGGGGCAATTGAAGCGAGCACACGAAGAGTTGCCCCGTTGGGCTCCTTCAAGGCGCTTTGATATAGAGCTTGAGATGGGCGCAATCGTTGGCCGCGCGTCTTCCGGGCCATTGTCGGTGGACGATGCCTACTCCCATATTTTTGGTTATGTTCTTCTCAATGACTGGTCGGCCCGTGATATTCAGGCGTGGGAATACCAACCCTTGGGTCCATTTCAGGCCAAGGCCACGGCCACCAGCATCAGCCCCTGGATTGTCACTGCAGAAGCGCTGATGCCGTTTCGTTGTGCGACTCCCGTACGAGAGCAAAACCTGTTGCCGCACCTTCAAGATACTACGCCGATGCTCTACGACATCGACCTGCAGGTGAGCATGAACTCGCATGTTATCTCCCGGACAAACTATCGGGAGATGTATTTCTCGGCGGCGCAGCAACTCGCCCATCACACGACTTCCGGTTGTCCGATGCGCGTCGGGGACTTGCTCGGTAGTGGCACGATATCCGGTCCGGCGCGAGAGAATCGCGGATCACTTCTTGAGCTTAGCTGGGGCGGAACGGAGCCATTTTATTTGGCTGACGGTGCGCAACGCAGCTTTATCGAAGATGGGGATGTGCTTGCCTTGCACGGGGCGGCTCAAGGAGATGGGTATAAGATCGGTTTTGGTAGCTGCACTGCTGAAACCCTGCCTGCCCTGAAAGATCCCTTTGGCCAAACTTGAATACTGCGCGTGTGGCGCCAAATTTAATAGAGATGCCGATTTACTCTGTACTCAATAGTTGGCGGCAAGAATATCAACTCGTTTTTAAACACTGAGCAACAGTAACTACCATGACAAGCAAGCCAGACCGGGATATTGAAAAAGCCTATCCAGCCCCGCAATTTGCCGCAAAGTTGCGTCGGCTTGCTGACGCTGTAGAGAGCGATGCACCCTTCACCATCCAGATTGCCAATGAGCGAATCTACGTGCCACGGGACGCAGTGTTCAATGTTGAGCATGAGCGTGAAGACGGCGAGGAAGAGATAGAGTTCCAGCTCAAGTGGTCTCGCTCGGGTGATGAGCACCCAGATGATGATCCGTCTGGCGACGTCTAGCGCGTCGATTCGGCTTTTATTGTCGAGTCAGTCGTGTGCCCGGTCGGAATGACAGCTCGGTCAATCACCGGTGCTCGAGTCGGTTGAAATCGAGCAGACCACCGTCGACGGTCTGGCTCAGTTCGATGTAGTCGTGTATTCGATCCGCGTGATTCCAGAATCCGTGGTGTGAGCGGCGAATGCCATACGTGCTGAGAAAATCTGCATAGTCGCCGGCTGAGTTGATTGACGATGCCTCAACCACGAGGGTATCGAGCTCGGACTCGTGTACGTGCCAGAAGGCGTTTGGATAGTCGCCTACAACGCCACGCAGCACATCGACCGTGTCCTCTTCTGGCAATAAGGTCCTGCGTTCGTCGTATACGTCTGTCTTGTGAGCATGGGCCAGGTTGCGCAGAAAGGTGTAGACGTGCAGCGCATCACCATCACCTTGTACGCTGAGCAAGGCGACTTCGGGAAACTCGGACACGCGCAGGCCACCTAACTGTGCCAGTCGTTGCAGAGGCTTGCTGTGTGCAGGTGGTACGTCTGGGTGTGTAATTGAATGATGGTTGTCGAGAACCGGTGCCAGGTGGTCACTGAGTAAGCGCTGCAGGGATGTGAGGTGATCAGGGCCTGTCAATGCAAGACCGCCAACGGTATCCAATTCTGCAAGCGTTGCGCGCATGCGGTTGTGAATCTTGACGTCAGCCTCTCTGTACCACTGGTCGAGTACGCTCTGCCGGACGCCTTGCGGCAGCAGAGAGATGTAGGCATTCTCAGCGTCTTGACGCAAAAACTCCATGTATAGCCGTGTGCCAAGCTGATGCCCAACACTGCCAAATACATCGAAGCCTGCGACCAGCAAATAGTGGATACGCTCGAGTAGCGGATAGTCGAGTAGCCAGCCTGTGGAGGGCGATTCTCCAACAAGGCCAGTGACAACCGTTGCGCTGTCGTGATGTCTGAAGACAGTCAATGCTGCGTTGGGGTTGTTTCCATCGCCATCCCACAAGGCATCAGGGGACATGCCCCCAGCGGTAGCTCTGGATATCGCTTGAGCGCGCGCTGTGTTGTAGCGTTGATTGTTCTTGGTATGGCGACCGCTGACACGGACAAGGTTGAGATAGTCTTCTCGGCCAGACGGAAACTCAAGTAGATGTGCGTGTTCCGCCAGGAAGCGATCGGCATCGCCGACCAAGGGTTTTTCCGGGTCGACAAATACCACCCAGAAGTGGTCGCGAATTGCGTTGAGTGCGAACTGTCCGCGACACACGGGTCCCTTGACAAATCCCATGATGGTGAAACGAGCATTCTCAAGCAGAAAACGGTAGCGCGAACGCACGGGTAATTGTTCAAAAGCAATGTAGGGATTGCTGGCAATTTGCGGCTTGTATGTGGGCAGACCTTCGACGGTGAACTCCGCATCAAAGAACAGTTCATCCAGCCATGCCATGCGCCTCTCGTTCAGTGCCCAAGGCATATGGCTCTTGGCAACGACGGTTTCAGGGTCCATCCACAGCCGATACCAAAAGGTGTGGGTATCCGGTGGGTCAAAGGGAAGCCGCGTCGCGATCGGTTTTACGGGCTCCCCCGGCGGCGTGCTGGAGCGGACAAGTCGGTACCACACCTGCCCATTACCGACAAGATCGTCGAAGTGGAGGTGAGCCAGAAAAAGGTGTTCGTAGATGTATCGGGAAATCAGCCGTTGCTTGTCGGTGGCGCCATTCAAGCGCTTCTCCCACAATGCAATTGCGTCTGCGTGAGCAGGTTCCGGGCGCGGGTCGGTCATGTACGCACCACGAGCCAGCCAGTCTGTAAGCACTGCTGTCTCAGCGCTGGCGAGCGGCGGCAGGAAGTAGGGCATGCCAGCGTTGGGTCTGCTGCTGGCATAGGCTGGAAACTCGGTGACCGTTGGGCAGTGATCGTCTGACTTGAGCCCTGTCAGGCGTTGGCCCTCTGTCATCGGCTCGTTGCTGGCAACGGGTAGCGGATGCTGCTCCTTCAGGACTAGCGCACGGTACATCAGGCTGGCTTCGAGGTTGGCTGCAGGCGACTGTTCACGCTCGTTCAGCACAGGATAAAACCCACGCAAACGCCACGCCGATGTAGTCTGCTCATCAAGGTGCAACCTGGTCGGGTCCGCGTCGAAAATTCGGGGGGTGTAGATCGCCTGCTTGCTCGCGCCGCGTTCAATGCCCTCGCTTGAGGTGAGCTTGAGCTGACACGCTGCGTCGTAGCATGCGTGGCACACCACGCAGCGCCTGTTCAGCACGGGGCGGATGTTATCGAGAAAATGAGCGGATAGATGGGTATCGGTCGATGTGGCATGAGCCTGTGCACGGGCCTGTGCACGGGCAGAGACTCCGGGGCTGCCAAAGCTGCTGTCCAGATATCGTCGCTCTGTATCACCCGGCGAGGCGCAGCTGCTGAGCAACGCCGCTATCAATGTCAGTGTAGCGACAACATGTACGCACAATCGTGTGGCTGAAGGGCGCATTCAGGTGAAACACCGAGGCATCGCCGAAGAATACCGTTTAGTGCCCACTGAGGGTTGTGCACTCCGTCCCGGTGTTGATCTTCGAGATCTACCGGGCTTGTCGTGGCGGTGCGGGCTTCAAGGCAATTCAGTTATTGTGCTGGAGCGGCAAGGGATCAACGTTGCAGGTAATGTGTAATCCTGACCGAACCTCGTGTGTTCCAGATGCATAGGCATAAAACAACTGACGTAGATGCTGATGTTCGAGTGCGTGTCGAGGGGGCCGTAGGCTGCATCACGCTGTGTCGAGAGACTGCGCTCAACGCCTTGTCCCATGCGATGGCCTTGCGCATTGAATCGGCACTGCGCGATTGGCTGGCTGACGATGCCGTAGCCATGGTACTCATTGATTCAGCAGGTGGCAGAGCCTTCTGTGCTGGTGGCGATGTCGCGGCGCTTTATCGTCAAGGCATTACTGGCGATGTGGATAGTGGCCGGCAGTTCTTTCGTGATGAGTACCGACTCAATGCCCTGATCGGTCGCTATCCCAAGCCCTATGTGGCGTTTATGGACGGCATTGTGATGGGCGGTGGCATCGGGCTTTCATCACACGGATCGCACCGCGTTGTCACAGAGCGCAGTCAACTGGCGCTGCCTGAATGTGCCATCGGACTGGTGCCGGATGTTGGCGGCTCACACCTACTATCGTGTGCCCCGGGATTTTTGGGCGAGTACCTGGGATTGACGGGTGATCGATTTGATGCCAGCGACGCTTTGCACGCAGGTTTTGCTGACGTGATAGTGCCTGGTGATCAGCTGCCAGCCTTGCGAAAGCAGTTGGTTGAGACTGCAGACCCTGCAGTCATAGACGATGTGGCTATTGTCGCTGAACCATCAGTCTGTGCGGAGCAGGCTGAGGGTATTGATGCAGCGTTTGGCAAGACATCGCTTGCCGAAGTGCTGGCCTATCTGGGATCGTTGGAAAGCACCTGGGCAGCACGCGCCATCGAGTGCATGCATCGTGCATCGCCGCTGTCACTACAGCTCAGTTTTTCACTGATTCGTTCTGCGCGCAAACAGCCAGGACTCAGCCGAGCTCTAGAGCGTGAGTACAGAATCGTGTCGCGTGCTGCCGAGGAGGGTGACTTTCTCGAGGGGGTGCGTGCCGCCTTGATCGACAAAGATCGGCAGCCGATGTGGAAGCATGCATCGATCCATGAGGTTCCAACATCTCTACTGGCGCAATTTTCCGAGCCGGCGCCAGATGGGGATTTGCTTCTACCACAAGAGTATTAGTCGTATGCGCATTGGTTTTATTGGACTGGGCAACATGGGTGCGCCGATGGCTGCAAATCTTGTCGCTGCAGGTCATCAGGTTGTGGGCTTTGACACCGCCGATGTGACGGTTGAGGGGATCAGCAAGGTAGCCACCGTTACCGAGGCCGTCAAAGGCATGGAGGTAGTGATTACCATGCTGCCTGACGGTGCAATCCTGAAGGCGGTGTATACCGACATCGTGCCGCAATGTGAAACAGGCGCCTTGTTGTTGGACTGTTCAACTGTGGACACAGGCAGCGCTACAGAGGCACACAAACTGGCGCAGTTGGCCGGGCTACTGTCGGTAGACGCCCCTGTATCCGGCGGTATTGGAGGTGCTACCGCTGGCACACTCACATTTATGGTGGGGGCGACTGATGATGCACTTGAGCGGGTTACTCCATTGCTGGAGGTGATGGGTCAGCGCATCGTGCACTGCGGTGCAGGTGGTGCCGGACAAGCGGCCAAGATCTGCAACAACATGCTGTTGGGTGTTTCCATGTTGGCCACCTGTGAGGCGTTTTCACTAGGCGAGAAGCTCGGTCTGGACGCACAGCGTCTGTTCGAGGTGCTGTCCACATCGTCTGGTTCGTGTTGGCCGGTGAATACCTACTGCCCGGTGCCAGGTGTAGGGCCACACAGTCCAGCCGACAACGACTACATGCCGGGGTTTGCGGCTGAGCTGATGCTCAAGGACTTGAGGCTTAGTCAGAACGCTGCCGAGCAGGTTGATGCACACACGCCGATGGGATCCCACGCAAGTGCCTTGTACGAGCGCTTTGTTGAGGGCGGCGGCCATGGTAAGGATTTTTCAGCGGTGCTGCCAGCGTTGACTGCGTCCAGACGAGGGCAGTCTGATGAGTGATTCGCAGGTGAGTCAGCGGGTGCATCTGTAGCGAGACGGGCGTGTAGCGATCGTCACGATGAATCGACCCGAGGCGCTCAATGCCTTGGATGCACAGATGCTCGATGATCTGATCGAGGTGATGACACCGCTTGACAAGGATCCAACTATCGGCTGCTTTGTTCTGACAGGATCGACAAGGGCTTTTGCTGCCGGAGCAGATATCGCGGAGATGAGCGTTCGGCGTTATCTGGAACCATTTGCTTCAGATATGTTGGCGGGTTGGGAGGCGATTGCGCGGTTGCGTACACCGAGTATTACAGCGGTGTCAGGCTTCGCTTTGGGAGGAGGGCGTGAGCTGGCGATGATGTGCGATGGTACGAGTCGTCGGCCCGCGGGCATCTGTCGAAGTCATGTCTGAAGGTCCTTGTGATTTACTGTGAGGCTTCCATGGTTTCAAATTCCAATTGCATCAACTCCAGTAGTTCAGGCATTGCATCGCCCATGCGTTCCTGCACCAGTAACGATGTGTTGTTCATGAGCTCTGGCGTCTTATCCAAAAAGCGCTGCCCGAGCGGAGACTCCATAAACTCGGTGAGTGCCACCAGATCTTCCTCTGAGTAGGTGTCTGTGTAGAGTTCGATGTAGTCGGGCTTGAGCGTTTCGTACCCGATGCGTTCATCGATGAAGGTCAGTGCTCGCTCCATCAAGGTCTGCATCTGCTCGGCGCTCGGTCCATCCGGGCTCCGTGGTGGCATGAGCCCGGCAATCATCTGCGGCATCTGGGCATACATCTGCTCCATCATCTCCTTGACCCGTGATGCCTCGAGTAGTGCCTCAGCGGCGGCTGCCTTGGTGTTGTCCTGGGCCCAGAGGCTCGAGCCAAAAAGAAAGCCTGTGAGGATGAGCGTTCTTCCGAGAACCCTGCAGGCCGACATTGAAATCAGTGCCATGTTGGCTAAAAAAATTGCTGAAGAAGAACGAGCCTACCGCGTTCCACGCACGGGTGCAGTATGGCGATAACTGCAGGTTTGAGTTAGTGTCGGTGCAGCGGCAAAATTGATCCCGGCGTTGACAAGTGGAGGGCGTGCGCATGCTGACACAGGAGCAAATCGAGAAATTTGAGCGTGATGGCTATCTGGTGGTGGACAGGCTGGTTTCGGTCGCCGAGGTGCTGGAGCCACTCGAGATTGAGTACACGGCTCTGCTGAGGGGTCTCTGTCAACAGTGGAGTTGCGACGATCGTCTGCCTGCTGCGGCCGATGAAAAAGACTTCAGCAGCATGATCATGGCCGCAGTTGATGCCGGCATCGACTATTTTCAACCGATCGATATTTCTCTCCCCACAGGAGATATTAATGCCCGGACACCGTTCCACGCTGGGCCAGCTGTGTTCGCATTGATGACAAACACGGCTGTTCTGGACGCGGTTGAGAGTTTGCTCGGGCCAGAGCTGACATCCAATCCGATTCAGCATGTACGAGTCAAGCCTCCGCGTGGTGCGCTGAAAGGAGCTGAAAAACGGCCTCACATCGTTGCTACCGATTGGCATCAGGATCGTGGGGTCACCCATGCAGATGCCGATGAGAGCCGAATGGTGACAGTGTGGGTAGCGGTCACAGCCGCAACAGAAGAGAATGGCTGCCTGCAAGTGATTCCCGGGAGCCACAAGCAACCGATGCTGACTCATTGCCCCGCATCCGGGCAGTTGCGTATCCCGAAGCAGCAGTTCTCGGAGGCAATGGCGCAGCCCTTGCCGGTACCTGCCGGCGGTGCTGTTTTCTTTCACCCAAACACCATTCACAGTTCGCTCGAGAACACATCAGCCTCAATCCGCTGGAGCTTTGACTTGCGCTACAACGTCACAGGCGATTCAACCGGGCGAGAGTTCTTTCCCTCCTTTGTGGCCAGGAGTTTCTCAGCGCCTGAAACAGAACTCCGTTCAGCAACTGCCTGGCGACAGCTTTGGGAGGATGCGCGTACTCGTCTGAGTTGCGGTGCACCTGTTGATATCCACCGATGGGATGGGGAAGACGAGTTGTGTGCCTAGAGGGCACCCAGTGACACCGGCTTGTTGGTGTAGGGGGGGCAGGACCAATACAGTGATCCTCTGGATGCGGGTCAAAAGTGGTCTTTTGTATCGAGTGCTGCTAACCAGTCACCGACGCGCTCGGGCTCGTCGCTGAACCAATCCAATGGCTGTGCAAAGTTGGCGACGGCCATGCCATGTCCCGTGCCGTCCAGCCACATGAGCTCCACCGGCACCTCGAGTTGCTCAAGTGCCCTTGCCATGTTTTCCGTGTGAAAAGGGAGCACACGCTTGTCGTCGGTTCCGTGTATCAGCAGCGTCGGCGGGTGAGCCTTCGTTGCCGAGTTGGCTGGAATGGCGCTATCAGGATCGAGCAGATCAGGAAACACCGGAGCGACTTCATCATCGTCCAGCGGTAGGTCATAGGGGCCCGAAATCCCGACTAGCCCAACGACGTCAGCGGTGATCCCCATTAGCCAGCGACCCGGATCGCCCGCCAACACTGCAGCGCTGTGTGCTCCCGATGAATGGCCCATCAATACGATCCGTTTCAGCGGTCGTTCCAGCCACTGCTGTGCATTCCGGTCCAGACTGCGAACAGCATCGGCGACGTCGTTTATGAAGGCAGGCCAAGTGACCTGCGGGTACAAACGGTAGTCGGGTATCAGGACATCGTGACCTCTGGATGCAAGAGACTGTGCAATGAATGAGTAGTCCTTGCGTTTGCCACTGCGCCATGCGCCGCCGTAGACAAAGACAATGGTGCTCGCATTGTCCGCAGGCTCGCGAGAACGGTAGAGGTCCATGCGTTGGCGCGGGTCATCACCATAGGCGATATTTCTACGTTGATCGTAGGCGCTGTTGGGAGTAAGCGCATTGAGAGGATCAAGTGGTGAGCTGCAGGCCGAGAGTGTTGAACACAACAGGCCGCAGGCAGCTGATCTTGCAAGTAGTTGAAAGGTTCTGCCCCACGGTTCGCATAGCGGCATCAATGCGCTACTAATGCACGTCGTTGATATGGCGTTGCTTGGCAGGCCCTGATCGGCGGTAGAAGGTAGCAAGCTCGTGCTGCAGTTTGTCGTCATCGATTTTGAAACGGGATTGTAACCACTGGCAATAAATCCAAGCATAGCGACGTGCGCAGGTATAGCGGCTAACGAGTAGAGGGTCATCATCGATAGCCGTGACATCGAACAGCATATGTTGAAACTGAGCCAGTGTGGCATGGCTATGGCAAAAGTGTTTCAACACGACGAACTTGTCGATCTCTGCCTGCAGTTCCAAATCCACAGGTCGGAGCTCTCTTTGTTGATCAGCATGCCACAACACGCAGACCAGATGACTCACTCCTTCGATGACAGAGCTTATGTCGTCGATGTCTTGTCGATTCCATTGATCAAACTGCAATGCCATGTGGGCGCGTTCCAACATCGCTTGATCGAGAAACAAGCCAACATTCATGTCACCGTCTTCTTCCTGCAGCAACAGGAGCTCGTCCGGAATATCGTCTCGCCCGTCAAGATCTTTGTAGATTTCGCGGTCGTATGACACAAAGGTATCTACGGTATGTGAAACAGAGATCCGGTATCGCGATTGCAGCGTTTGCTGAACAGCTGCAGGTAGATCGCCAGGTTCCATCAGTGGGTGTGCCCACTCGTGTCGAGGGTGATAACTCCCCGTGCAGTTAACCGTCTTTCGAGCGCGGGGTCACGAGTGCGATGCCAGGCATCGAGGAGATCAAAGA
Source organism: uncultured Granulosicoccaceae bacterium (assembly GCA_937922675.1). Taxonomy (GTDB): domain Bacteria; phylum Pseudomonadota; class Gammaproteobacteria; order Granulosicoccales; family Granulosicoccaceae; genus Granulosicoccus. Next base: position 313,266 of record CALAJN010000010.1, on the reverse strand, counting down.
GGCTGTTGTCGTCCTGATTGCCATTGGGGATCGTTGAAATTGCACTGACGTAGCCTTCAAGATTGACTGACAGATCGCGAAAGATATCTCTGAGTGCGCGATCCCGAGATGATCGCGGTTCGGCGTCGGCGAGTGAGCTGTAGGCACCTGAGCCCATCGAGAGGTAGTAGTCAAGGCCTACTGAGCGACGAGAGATTGCACCGGAGAAGAGCCCGGCTATGAACAGCGATACGTCACCGAGGCGTTGCAGGTGTTGACGGCATTCAGCGTCACTTTCAGCCTCTACAGAGCGTCTCAGGTACTCAGCTAGCGGCGTGAGCGCACAGCCACTGCCGTCGTCATCAAAAAACCGGCTTGAGCGGGCGTAATCGGTCAGCAAGCGCGAGATATACCAGCGCGTATCTGACTCGCCATCAATATCGTATTGCTCGATGGCGTCGGCCACAGCCGTTCTGAAGTAATCCTCCAAACTGCGTGACGTGTGCAACGCGCGCGAATCGGTGGGCATATCTGGCTCCCCGGTGTGCTGTATTGCCTCTCCTGAAAGTAGTCCGATAAAATGGAGCTTGGCAAGCTAGCCACCGAGGCCGACGAGTGCCAAGGATCTGAATTACCCCTGTGGTGTGGGAGCTCCTGTGCCTGATCCGTTGGTTGATGGCGACGGCTAACCCCCATTGCTGGTATATAGTCTCGGGCGGTGGCGGAGTAGGAGTTTACCGTTGGCATGGGTGGTGATTTCCACGCGCCGCAGATCCGGCACGTCTATTGGCGTGCGCTGAGTCCAGATGCAAGCCAGGTCACAGATCTGATGGTTTTGCGACTGAATTTGGCAGCGGGTGGAGCCGATTACCTGCAAGGTTGCCGCTCCACCAACTCATTCACCATTCAAACTCTAAAAGGCTTCTCGGCACGATGACAACACTGGTTTTTGGCCACAAGGCCCCGGATACAGACAGCCTCGGATCAGCTCTTGTCTGGGCCTGGTATCTGAATCACACCGGTACGGACGCTGCCGCGCAGTTGCTCGGCACTCCGAATACCGAGGCAGCTTTCGTTGCCGAGCGCTGGGGCTTTGAGCTGCCAGACATCATTGACGATATCGCTGATGATCAACCCTGTGTGATTGTCGACACCAATAACCCGGCAGAGCTTCCTGCCAATATCAACAACGCCGATATCACGGCCATCATCGATCACCACAAGCTGGTCGGTGGCCTGGAGACCAAAGCCCCGATAGACATCACTGTTCGCCCCTTGGCCTGTACTGCCACGATCATGTACCAGCTGATGGGCTCGTCAGTGACGGATATGCCAGACAACATCAAGGGACTTGTACTGAGTTGCATATTGTCCGACACGCTTGAATTCCGCTCGCCCACAACCACCGACACGGATCGCGCATTGGCTGAGAAACTCGCCGGTGAATTGGAGCTGTCAATCCCGGAATATGCCGGTGAGATGTTTGCTGCCAAATCGGATGTCTCGCGCTTCTCTGATGCTGAGTTGTTACGCATGGACAGCAAGGAATACGCTGTGGACGGCACAAATTTTCGGGTCTCGGTTCTGGAAACAACGGTACCTTCAATTGTCCTTGAGCGAAAGGCGTCAATCATGCAAAGCATGTCGGCGGTTGCAAGCGAAGACAAGGTTGATCAGGTGCTCTTGTTCGTTGTCGATATCCTCAACGAAGAGGCTACTCTGCTCATCCCGAATGATCTGACCAAGACCGTTGCCGAAAAGAGTTTTGATGTAAGCGTATCAGGTGATCAAGTGGTATTGCCTGGCGTCATGAGTCGTAAGAAGCAGATCATCCCTGCACTCAAGCTTTGAACTCTCCACATTGATGTAGCGGGAATCCAGGTGATTGCAGGCCTGCAGATGTGCCTGCGGTCACAGTTTTCTTTCGGCCGGGTAGTGAGGATAGGCTGCCGCTGCAACGCACCTGACCGAGCTCTGTTTCCACTATGCGCCGAGCGCTTGTACTGCTGTTTGTCACCGTTTTTCTGGCCTCGGTAGTGGCCTGGCACTGGTGGTTGCCCGCGGCCGGTAGTAGCGTGTCTGTTCGGTCCGTGGCAGTGTCGCGCGGCGATATCGAGACCACCCTCGCTTTAACCGGATCTGTGGTCAATGACTATACGGTACAGCTGACAGCACTTCTCGACGGCGAGATCACATCAATAGAGGCCCGAGAAGGCGACACCGTGGACAAGTCGGCCGTGCTCGCCACACTGGATGATGAGCCAGCCCGTGCCCTGCTCGACAAGGCAGAGGCTGAGCGTGCACTAAGGCAACATGAACTGGATCTTGCCAACCGGCGACATGCGCGTGTCTTGCAGATGTCACGCGCTGGCGATGAATCCGCTCAGGCGCTTGAGAACAGTTTGCTTGAAAAGCAGCGTGCGGAAGCGGCATTGCAGCTTGCCGAGGCTGACCAGGTGTTGGCCGCTTTGCGGCTCAAGAATGCCTCGGTCAGAGCGCCTTTCGCCGGTATCGTCACGCTGCAGGCGACAGAAACGGGTCAATGGGTCGAGGCGGGTACGCGTCTGTTCACCCTGGTTGCCGAGGACGGCCGTGTTGTAGAAGCCGAGGCCGATGCGGGTGATTTTTCTCGACTTGCGGTAGAGCAGTTGGTTAGCCTGTCGCTTGCTGAATCTCCACAGGAGCGTTGGCCTAGCCAGATAGTGCGTATCGCTGACAGTGTGACTACGGGCCAGGGGGTTGCTGGAAATACCTTTACGGTGCGTATCGCGCTCGGTGAACAGGCGCCGCAGCTGTTGCTTGGTCAGCAGTTGGATGTGGATGTATCTACCGCTGGTCGAGTGGGTGTTCTGCGTGTGCCGCTAGAGGCAGTACAGGAGAGCGCTGATGGCAACACGCATGTGTGGATTGAGGAGCAGGGGCTGGCGCGCGAGCGGGCTGTCACTCTTGGCTTGCGCACAATCAACCACGCCGAGGTGACCGATGGCCTGGCTGCGGGGGATAAAGTATTGATTGGCGACGCTGGCACTCTTTCGGAGGGTGTCTCGGTAGTGGTGCAATCCTCGGACATGCAGCGCCAGCCATGATCGCCCTGAACGGTATCGCGAAAACCTATCCAGGTGCGGTACCAGTGCCAGTGCTGCATGAACTTGATCTTGGCATTGATGCTGGAGAGTTTGTCGCAATCATGGGGCCATCAGGCTCTGGCAAGAGCACGCTACTCAACATCATCGCTTGTCTGGATACGTTTGATCGCGGCATGTACGAGCTTGATGGTCAAGTGATCTCATCCTTGAACGCTGATGCTCTGGCCGCCGTGCGTGCAACGAGTATTGGCTTCGTCTTCCAGGGCTTCAATCTGATTTCACGTAGCAGTGCCTGGCGTAATGTCGCCTTGCCGATGCTGTATACCGGTGCGAATGCGAAGCAGCGATACGGTCGCGCACAAGAGCTGCTGGCGCGTGTCGGCCTTGAGGACAGGGCGGATCACTTGCCCAGCAGGCTATCCGGTGGCCAGCAGCAGCGTGTGGCAATTGCGCGAGCCCTGGTCAATGATCCTTCGGTATTGGTCGCCGATGAGCCCACAGGTAGTCTTGATACGAGAACAGGCCACGAGATCATGACGCTCTTTGACGAGTTGCATGCGAGCGGTCGTACTATTGTGATGGTCACCCATGAGAACGACATCGCGGCGCGTGCTTCACGCATTGTGACCTTGCGTGATGGGCGCATCATTGATGACAATAGAAACACGGCAACACAGGGCTTTGATTCATGATCAGCTGGTCTGATCGGGTTGCAGAATCAGTGGCGGCGCTGCGCGATAACCGATTGCGTACTGCTCTGAGTGTGTTGGGAATCGCCATCGGCATAGCGGCTGTAATGATCGTTAGTACAATCAGCCGAGGCGGTAATCATCTGGTGTTCAGCGAGCTTGAAACCTTCGGGCTCAACTCTGTCTGGGCTTATAGAGATTGGGCGAATGATTCGCCGCTAGAGCGACAACGTAGCGGAAGCGGTATCGATTCCAGCGATGTTGAGGCGATCAGTGAGCAGCGAGATGCGCTGGGTATCAGGGACATTTCACCGATCGTGCGTACCAATCGCAACACACCTGCACGTAGGGGTTCACGCTTTGCAAATATTCAGTTGATAGGTGCAAATGTTGACTATCTCGATATCGTCAATGATCGTGTCATTGCAGGCCGGCCGTTGATGCGGCACGACGAGCAGCAACGCCTGGCTGTTGCCTTGGTCGCGCCCGATGTCATAGAAAAGCTCTTTGATAGAAACGAAGATCCTATTGGTAAAGTGATCAACATCGGCGAACGGAGAATCACCGTCATTGGTCTGCTTGCAGCCAAGAGCCGCGATTTTCTATCCAGTATCGGCTCGGCTGGAGGTGAAAACGCGAACGACCGTATGATCGTTCCCTGGACGTTTTTACAACGCGTACGCGGAGATACAGAAGTTGACCATCTGCACATTGCTGTAAACGACTTCGATAGTGCTGCACTCGTCGCTGACGATGTCGTGGGGCTGCTGGGCAGGCGTCATGCCGGTAACTTCAACTACAGCAGTGAAACCATGGCGAGTTACATTGCAACGACCGATACGATTCTGGGAGGAGTAGCGATTGTCGGCACCATCGCGGCGTCGATCTCCCTGCTGGTGGGTGGTATGGGCATCATGAATATGATGGGCACGGCAGTGCTGGAGCGCACACGCGAAATCGGATTGCGTATGGCGGTGGGCGCAAGACAGCAAGACATCTTGTGGCAATTCCTTATCGAGGCAGCCCTGATCAGCCTGGTCGGTGGTGTTATCGGGCTTCTGGCAGGCGCGGGAATCAGTGTCGTGGTGGTATGGCTGACAGGATTTCCGCTGTTGCCATCGATGCTGAGTATTGTGGGCGCGTTGTGTGTCTCTGTCGCTGTGGGCTTGTTGTCTGGACTGTTGCCGGCGCGACGCGCGGCGCAGCTCAAGCCAGTGGAGGCGCTGCGCACGGACTGAACCTGCTTGAGAGTCTTTTGAGCTTGTCACAAGGCTACCCGGCAGCCTTTAACGTCGCGGGTCGCTTGCGGAACATAAGCTGATGTCAATTTGATTGCGTCGCGGCTCGGCAAGGTGCAGAATCGCTGCACGTTGACCATCTCATTTTTGGTACGGCCATGACGCATCCGCTTATCACCTTCTCCCGGCGCTTGCGGGAGACCCCCTTTACCGATCGGATTCTCGCTGGTGGTGCGCAGTCGTTCACGGTTTATAACCATACCTTGTTGCCCAGTTGGTTCCGATCGCTGGAGGGGGACTACTGGCATCTTTTGGAACATGTTCAGGTGTGGGATGTGTCGTGCGAGCGGCAGGTGCAACTCAAAGGCTCTGATGCTGAAAGCCTGGTGCAATTGATGACGCCTCGCGACTTGTCAAAGGCTCAGCACGATCAGTGCTTCTACGTTCCTTTGTGTGATGAGCAGGGGCGGATTCTCAATGACCCGATAGCGATCAAGGTGAGCGATGACACCTGGTGGCTAAGCCTGTCCGACTCGGACATCTACTTGTGGGCAGCCGGTCTGGCTCACGGTCGAGGTCTGGACGTGGAAATAGCACGGCCGGATGTGTGGCCTGTTGCCGTGCAAGGGCCCAAGGCAGAAACGCTGATGGCAAGAGTATTTGGCGATGAAGTCAAGTCGATACGTTTCTTTCGATACAAACGATTGAGTTACAGAGGTCATCCCTTCATCGTCGCAAGGTCGGGATGGTCGGGTCAGGGTGGATTTGAAATCTATATCGATGATGCTGAGTTGGGCCAGACCTTATGGGATGAGCTGTTTGTCGTCGGCGCAGACCTCAATGTCGGGCACGGGTGTCCGAATAACATCGAGCGAATGGAGAGTGGTTTGTTGTCCTTCGGTAGTGACATGGACTACAGCCATACGCCTCTGCAGTGTGGTCTTGACAAGTACTGTCAGTTGGATGTGGATCTGCCAAGCATGAGCCATGCTGCATTACGCCTGCAGCGCGAGCACGGGGTTCCAACCCGGCTAGTGGGCGTTATTGCACCCCGTGTGCCGGTCGCTTCCAGGTACTGTCAGCTATTGGCAGATGGGGAACCTGTGGGCGATATCACCTCGCAGTCACTGTCCGGCCGGTATGACGCATGGATGGGGTTTGTGTACTTTGAATCAGAGCTCATCGAGCAATTGAAAAGCAAGTCTGTCACCTTGCAACTACTGTGCAATAACGAATTTTACGAGGCCGTGTTCAGTGAGTTGCCCTTCAAGCTGGATCAGATGGGGTTGCAGGATCGCGTCAGCAATTTGTAATCAGACGCCTTGCCAAGGTGGGATGACGTGAGCTTTCTGCCAGTTTCAGGTTTGGAGTTGCCGCGCTTTGCCGGCGTGCCAACCTTCATGCGCTTGCCTCATGTTCCGCTCGATGATGCGTGCATCGCCGAGGTCGATATCGGGCTCATCGGGGCGCCTTGGGATGGTGGCACCACCAATCGTCCAGGGCCGCGTCACGGGCCAAGGCAGCTACGTGATCTCTCGACGATGATTCGGGCGCAACATGGAGTCAGTGGTGTCAGGCCCTTCGAGGCCGCCAACTGTGCAGATCTTGGTGATGTCGCACCCAATCCTGCGGACCTGCAGGACAGTCTGCAGCGCATGCAGGCGTTTTATAAAAGAGTGAAAGATGCTGATATCAAACCCCTGACCGCAGGCGGGGATCACTTGTGTTCCTTGCCGATCCTGCGGGTGCTGGGTGCGCTCTCTCCTGTTGGGATGATTCACTTCGACAGTCACACAGATCTGTTCGACAGCTATTTTGGTGGTGCCCGATATACGCACGGTACGCCTTTTCGTCGTGCCGTTGAAGAGGAGCTGTTGGATCCGAAACGCGTCGTACAGATTGGCATTCGTGGTACCGCTTACGATGGTGAAGACAGAGATTTTGCCAAGGCTGTGGGTATACGAGTCATTCCGATCGAAGAGTTTTTTGCTCGAGGCGTTGACGATGTGTTGAGCGAGGCACGTGACATTGTCGGTGACCGGTCAACGTATGTGTCCTACGACATCGACTTTGTAGATCCCACATTTGCTCCTGGCACGGGTACACCAGAAGTCGGTGGACCTAACTCGTTTCAAGCGTTACAGGTAGTGCGAGGGCTCGAGGGTGTAAACATCATTGGAGCAGATCTTGTAGAAGTATCGCCGCCGTTGGATACCGCAGGTGGTACTGCATGGCTTGGCGCATCAATCATGTTTGAGTTGTTATGCGTGATGGTGGGTAGGTGCGTATAAGCACGCTAGGTACATCGCGCTGTCACTTCTATCTCGACGAGAAACTCCGCTTGCGTGAAACCTGAGACGATCACGAGAGTTGATGCGGGTAAGTGATCCAGCCCCTCGAGCCATTGATCTCTTGCCGACATGTAGCCCGTCATGTGATCGCGGCTGGTTACATAAGCGTTGATGCGCAAGACGCCGCATTTGTTGCTCCCCCCCTGTTCGAGAATGTGCTCGATATTGCTGAAGATAAGTTGAGCCTGAGCTTCGGCACCTTCAGGCGTACTGCCGTTGCGAGCTATGGCCAGTTGGCCGGATGTGAGTACCAGCCCTGAGGTTTTGTCACACACGCCATGCGCGTAACGTGCAAGAGGTGGTGGTAGCTGGGGTGGAGTCAGACTTGTGATCATGCTGATTGTCACTAGATACAGGTATAGAGTCGGCTTCGGATGTTACCCGGAGCCAGCGCCCACTTTGGCTCGAGTGTGGTTTGTAAATGCCTGGCACTGTCGTAGTGCGTCGCGCACCAAAGGCAGGCTTTTACGGTATAACAATGACACTACGCTGCCGACGCTTTACAAGCGTCGGCGATGCCGATAAGTTCGTGGCAGTTGCAGGTTGCTTGAGCAGCTCACGGGGCGCTGATTCAAGGCTCGCATTTACTTCGGATAAACAGGTCGCAAACGCAGTCATGAACTTCTCACAACGTATCTTCATCGCCGCGCTTGGCGCGATTTCATTGGTTGCCCTCGGCACGGCTCAGGCCGCATCCGATGTGTCTTTTGGCACCAACTGGCTGGCGCAAGCGGAGCACGGTGGCTTCTACCAAGCCGTTGCTGATGGCACCTACGAAGAGTGTGGCCTCAATGTCACGATCGTGCCGGGCGGCCCCCAGGTAAACAATCGTGCCTTGATGCTGGCCGGTCGTGTTGATTACCACATGGGTGGAGATCTGCTGCAGGCCTTCAATGCAGCAAAGGAGGGTGTGCCTGTGGTAGCCGTGGCAGCCGCGTTCCAGAAACACCCTCAAGTTATCCTCGCACATCCCGGAAAAGCGTCAAGTTTCGAGGATCTCAAGGACCTTGAGCTACTCATCGGTGACAATGGTCATCAGTCCTTCTATCAGTGGATGATCGGTGCCTATGGCTTCACTGAAGAACAGCGCAAGCCTTACACCTTCAACCCGGCGCCGTTTTTGGCAAACACCGATGTCGCCATGCAGGGATACTTGTCGTCTGAGCCCTATCTGGTTGAGAAGGAAGGTGGCTTTACACCGGATGTCTTCTTGATTGCTGACGCAGGTTACTCGACCTACGCCACCACAATAGAAACCATGGCCGACACGATCGCCGACAAGCCTGAAGAAGTGGAGTGTTTTGTAAATGGCTCCATTCTTGGTTGGTATAACTTTCTGTACGGTGAGAATGTGGCAGCTCGTGAGCTCATCATTGCTGACAATCCCGAGATGAGCAACGACAAGATCGATTACGCCATCGAGAAAATGATAGAGAACGGCATTGTGGTCTCTGGCGATGCTGAGGAATTGGGAGTTGGTGTTATCACCGATGCCAAGGTTGAGGACTTTTACACCAAGATGGTGGAGGCCGGAGTCGTAGAGGCAGGTCTTGACTACACCACGGCGTACACCACCGAGTTTGTTGGCAAAGGATTGGGCAAGAATCTGGTGCAGTAACTCTTAACGAATTTGCCAGCTCCTGCCGGCGTGGGACTTACCGGGCTTGAGTCGGGTACGGGCTGAATGAAACTCTCATGACTTCCTCCGCGCGCGAGCCGCTGGGTCAGCGGCCTGAGTTGCTGCGCATGTCACGTATCGGCAAGACCTTTGGTGGTCAAGTGGTTGCCTTGAATGATCTGAGCCTGAGCGTCCAGCAGGGGGATTTCATTTCCTTGCTGGGCCCGTCAGGCTGCGGCAAGTCAACAGCGCTTCGGCTGATCGCCAACCTGATACAGCCCACCGCGGGTTCTATCGAGTGGCAGGGGGGGCAGGGCGAGGGTGACCTGGGTGTTGTCTTTCAGGAGCCTACCCTGATGCCTTGGGCTCGGGTCAAGGACAACGTCTGGTTACCGTTTCGCTTACGTGGCCAGAGCTACTCAAGCGTTGCAGACAAAATCGAGCGGGCCTTGTCTCTTGTTGGGCTTCAGGATTTCAAGGATGCTTTTCCGCGCGAACTTTCTGGTGGTATGAAGATGCGCGTCTCCATTGCTCGCGCACTGGTTACTCGGCCTCGCCTGATACTGATGGATGAGCCCTTCGCAGCCCTTGACGAAATAACGCGCCACAAGCTGAACAACGATCTGTTGTCCCTGCGTGAGTCGATAGGGTGCACCGTGATTTTTGTTACGCACTCTGTGTTTGAATCCGTTTTTTTGTCCGATCGTATTGTCGTCATGGCTGCCAGCCCGGGCAGAGTGGTCGGTGAATTGACTGTTGATGCTCCTTATCCGCGATCAGATGCCTTTCGAACGTCGGCTGAGTACGCGGCCTCGGCCAGTGAGGCATCGGCAATGCTCGTGCGCGCTATGGAGCATGCCGCTTGAGCTCGCCGATCACTCCCGAGCAGGGTTCTGGGCAGTTGACTCAATCCCGGATTGATCAACCGGTTGACCCCTTGGCAGACCCTGTGCCCGGGCACATCGGCGGCCAAATGTACGACCAAATCAGCAGTCAGGATGCCGAAAAGACCAACGGACTTGATGTTGAGGAAGAACGCCGTGCTCGTCAGGCAAGGATTGTGTCCATTGCACGTTGGGCACTGCCTTCTTTGTTGCTTGTGATACTTGTCGGTAGTTGGCAGGCGTATGTCACGCTGGCTGAAGTGCCTCACTACATTTTGCCGTCACCCGTGCGCATTGCTCAGACCCTGGTGCAAGACTGGGGCATCCTGTGGCCCGCATTGTTGGCAACGGCACGCCTGACTTTCCTGGCTTTGCTGTTTGCAATAATAGGAGGGCTACTACTTGCCGTTGCCTTTACTCAGTCCAAGTGGGCGGAGCTGGCGATGTTTCCCTACGCTGTTATCCTGCAAGTCACCCCCGTTGTGGCTATTGCGCCACTTCTGCAGATTTATGTCGACAGTGCCTTTGTTGCTGCCTTGTTGTGCGCGTGGCTGGTCGCGTTTTTTCCTATCCTGGCCAACACGACCATAGGACTGAAATCTGCTGACCATAACCTGCGGGACCTGTTCAGAATATATGGTGCTTCTCGGTGGCAAACCTTGCGTCTTTTGACAGGCCCAAGTGCCTTGCCCTTTTTCCTTGGGGGATTGAAGATCGCCGGCGGATTGGCCCTGATTGGTGCGGTAGTAGCTGAGTTTGTGATCGGCAGAGCGGGCACTGGCCTCGGGCTTGCCTCCACTCTGCTCGAGGCCTCGTATCGATTCAACTTCGGGCGGCTTTATGCAGCGCTTATCCTGATCTCGCTGATGGGAGTTGCCATATTCGGGTTGATGAGTCTTATCAGTTACTTGTTGCTCTTTCGGTGGCATGAAAGTGCCTTGAAGAGAGAGTCTTAGTGGATTTCATCACGTTACCGCAGGCGCCTTTTACCTTGGGTAACGTCACGGTCCCGGCCTGGACGCAGGCCGAGTCACATAGCTCTGATCTTGTGCGCGTAGATCTCGGCATTGCTGATGGGAAGCTTGCGCAACCTCAAGGCGAGTATGTCGATATGGCAGGGGCCATGGTGCTGCCTGCTTTTGTAGACAGCCATACGCACCTCGACAAGGGCCATATTCTGCCGAGGGCAGCCAATCCGAATGGCACCTTTGACGCTGCTCTCAACACGGTACGTGCTGATCACGCCAACTGGACAACCGAGGATGTGCGTGCGCGAGCGGACTTCTCCATCCGTGGTGCCTTTGCACATGGAACGCGTGCTATCCGCACACACGTGGACTCGATACATGATCAGGTCGAGCAGAGCTGGTCTGCATTGGCTGACCTGCGTAGCTGCTGGGCGGGTCGGGTAGAGCTTCAAATGGCAAGCCTGGTGCCTTGTGACTATTACGATGATTCTGGCTACCAGCGTGTTGCAGATCTGGTTGCACAGCATAAAGGTGTGCTGGGGATGGTTTCCTACCCGGTGCCCGATATCAAGCGGTTGTTGCTAGGTCATCTGGAGGCCGCTGGGGCGCGTGGACTGGCTATCGACTTCCACACCGACGAGACCATGGACCCGAGCAGTGAAACACTGCGTCTGATTGCCGAGTGCGTGCTTGAGACAGGTTTTGATCAGCCGGTGCTCGTGGGTCATTGCTGTTCGTTGTCAATGCAGGAGACCTCGCGCGCTCTGGATACGATCGATCTGGTTGCCAAGGCGGGGTTGAATGTTGTCAGTCTGCCGATGTGCAATATGTACTTGCAGGATAGAGTGGCGGCTCGCACGCCGCGTAGTCGTGGTGTGACGCTGGTGCATGAGATGAAGGCTCGCGGCATCAAGGTCAGCTTTGCGTCCGACAATACTCGGGACCCCTTCTACGCCTACGGGGATCTGGATATGGTCGAGGTAATACGTGAGGCCACGCGTATCGCACATCTGGATCATTCAGTGGCTGATTGGTCGAGTGCGTTCTCTGATGTAGCAGCGCAGGTGTGTGGTTTTTCCTCTGCGGGGCTCGAGGAGGGGGCGTGTGCTGACCTTGTTCTTTTCTCAGCGCGCAACTGGCCCGAGTTGCTCGCGCGCCCTCAATCCAATCGCGTTGTTATCCGAGACGGCAAGGTCATTGACCGTACTCTGCCCGACTACGCTGAACTCGATCATCTATTCGAACACAGTCCATGACACTGCCTGCTAACGTTGCCGCTGCCAAAGAAGCCTTGTCTCATCTGGAGATGGAGCACAAAGAGGCCTCGATTGTGAAGGCCTCCAGAGATTTCTTTTGGTATTCGCCGGTACTGAAGGCGCGTATGGATCATCTTGTTGCGGACTTTGTGGTCAAACCACATTCCGAGGCCGAAGTGATTGAAGTGCTCAGGGTCTGTTATGAGCACGATGTTCCAGTAACAACACGCGGTGCGGGCACCGGTAACTACGGTCAAGCCATGCCCATGCGCGGTGGTTGCGTTATGGCGTTGCGCAGAATGAACAAGGTCACGTTCTGCGAGCCAGGGCGAGTAGTGGTCCAGCCAGGCTGCCTGTTGAAGCACGTTGATGCGTACTGCATTGACGCCTGCGGACACGAGTTGCGTATGTTTTCGTCAACCTGGGCAACGGCAACGGTAGGAGGCTTTATCGCTGGAGGTTCCGGTGGCGTCGGGTCGGTGACTTGGGGTTCCTTGCGCGAACTCGGCAACATCATTCGCTTGCGCGTAGTCACCATGGAGGCAGAGCCCAGAGTGTTGGAGTTTTCGGGTGAGGACCTTGCGCGTGTCAGCCATGCCTACGGTACCAACGGCATCATCACTGAGCTCGAACTACCCCTCGCACCTGCCTATGACTGGGTGGATTGTTTTGTCAGTAGCAAGGATTTTGATCGTGCCATGGCCTGTGCAGCAGAGCTGGCTGAGGAGAACGGCATACTGCTGAAGATCGCGTCAGTTTACGAAGCGCCTACAGCCAAGGCGTACTTTCCACGTGTTCAGGCGCATGTTGAAGATGACGACCATCTGGTTGGTTTGATGGTGGCGCCACACAGTGTCGATGGCCTGTTGACGTGGCTGAACAGAAACCCGGATCTGAAGCTGATCTATCGTTCAGATGACCACAATTGGGATCCCTTGCCTGGCCATGTCTTCGAGTATGGCTGGAATCACACCACGCTTCGTGCAATTCGAGTGGATCCGAGCATCACCTACTTGCAGGTGCGTTATGGCTATCCGGATCACTTCCGTCTGGTGAACCAGATGCGCGCGGCCTTTCCCGATGAGCTCATTCAGCACTTGGAGGCTATTCGAATGGAGGGAGGCAAGGTCGGCTTCGCTGGTTTGACGCTTGTCAAGTTCACGACAGAGGAGCGGCTCGATGAAATCGTCAAGGCGCACGAGGATGCTGGCGCCTTGGTGTTCAATCCGCATCGCTACACGCTTGAAGAGGGTGGGCGACAGCATAGCGATCCACGGCAACTATTGTTCAAGAAGGAAGCGGATCCGAAGGGTTTGCTGAACCCCGGCAAGATGATCGCCTGGGATGATCCGGACTGGGATTACTCCTCCATGTATAGCTATCCCGAGATGACCCCCGTTCCAGAGAACGCCTGATATGCGTACCTTGGTGCTCTACGCCCATCCGTGTGCTGACAGCTTCAATGCTGCGGTGCATGAGGTGGTCACCACAACGCTTCTGGATAGAGGCTGGGAAGTCGATGACTGTGATCTCAATGCGGAAGGTTTTCAGCCTGTATTGACCGACGCTGAGAGACAGGGCTATCACGACATACCCGAGAACATTGAGCCTGTGCGTGACTATGTTGATCGCCTGCGTGCTGCTGAGGCTATGGTGATGGTTTTTCCGGTCTGGAACTTCGGTCCGCCAGCGATACTGAAGGGTTTTATGGATCGCGTATTCTTGCCGGATGTCAGCTTCAAGCTGCAAGGTGGCGGTGTTGCCCCAGGAATGACCAACATCAAAAGGCTGGCCGCCTGTACGACATACGGCGGGACACGCTGGCGAGCGATGATGACTGGGGATCCTCCGCGCAAGAATTTCACGCGAGCAACGCGCTATGCCTGCGGCATGCCACCCACGCGTTATGTAGCCTTGTACGATATGAATAACAATGGCCCGGATCAACTCAAGGCGCACTTGGCTCGAGTTAAAGCTGAGATGCTCAAGCTGTAGCAGTTGAGCCTTGCACCGTACATCAGAGCAAACTGTATGAGACGTCTGGACTGGGCTGATCGGCGCGCGCCGGACTTCAAGGGTATCGACCCGAACACGGCGATTGCCATTCTTCCGACCGCTGCCGTCGAGCAGCACGGTCCGCACCTGCCCTGCGGTACCGATACGATGATCATGCGAGGCATGCTCGATGCGTTCAAGTCAGTCTGTCCGGAGTCGCTGGATCCCTGGATACTGCCGATACAGTCAGTGGGTAAATCCAACGAACATCTGTGGGCGCCTGGCACACTGACCTTGTGCGCGGCAACTGCCTTGTCGGCCTGGACCGAGATCGGATTGTCAGTAGCCCGAGCGGGCTTCAAGAAAATTGTGATTGTCAACAGCCATGGTGGCAATCTGGATCTCAACTCGATACTGAGTCGTGAGCTACGAGTGCAGGCAGGAATGCTGGCCGTGAAATGCCAGTGGGGCAGCTTCGGTTACCCTGAGGGTTTGTACACAGAGAATGAGCGCCAATTCGGGATTCACGGTGGTGATGTAGAGACCTCGATGATGCTCAACTTTCGGCCCGACACCGTCGACATGAGCCAGGCTGCCAACTTCAGATCAAGTGCAGAGGCCGATCTGGTTCCTCCTATTGGATCGATAAGCCGTGGATGGATTGCTGCAGATCTCAATACCGAAGGCACCGTGGGTGATGCCTCACTGGCAACCGCGAGCAAGGGCGTTCAGACAACCGAGCATCAGATTGGCGGCTTTATTGAATTGTTGCATAAAGTGGTTGACATGCCTGTACCTACAGCCCCCGCGACACTTTAGCTCGCTATCTGTGGAGCGCTTTGATCTCAGCGTAGAGCGATCGTCTTTTTGACGCTCTCGCGTGCGTGCATCCGTTCGTTGTGGGCTTGAAGTGACGTGTGATGTGGGGATGTATACCTGAGCCAAACCAACCCATGTAAGACAAGGCGCGGTGCTTGTTCCAAGGATCTGATGGTAAGAGTTGCGTGTCTGGCCAGGACTCAGCTATCCAGGATTGGATGGCTACGTTCTCGCTGAGTCCCGCGCTATCGACAACCAGAAACGGGACCTTTTTCTTTGGATTGAGTGCGGCAAAGTCAGGGAGGGTTTGCTCGTTGTTTTTCAAGTTGACGATCTTTACCTCAAAGTCCAACCCTGCCTCAAAGAGCGATATACCAGCCGCCATCGAACACGCGCCTGGCGAGTGGTAGAGAGTGATGGACGAGTGGGTTTTTGTCGCGCCTGCCGGCGTTTGTTGCTGGGCCATGCCGGTACTCCGTGGATGAGATTGCTAACGCGGATAGTAATCCAGCGAAGCGGTGTCCCGCTGATAGTGTGGCGGTACCACCGAATGGGCTACTCAGGCAAGGAACCGCAAAACCCACCGGCGCTACTGGCTCCAGAGCCCAGGGCCACAATGGCAGGTTGTTGGAAGGGATTGGCAGGGTTGACCATGTAGTCAGCAATAGCGAGGCTCACCACTAGGATCACCGCAATTGTGGCGGGTACCTGGCGAGTCATCGACGCGGCTCCAGGCCTAGATGTGGACGGATTCGAACGCCGACTATCGAACCTGCAAAGGCTGCCGCAAACCACACCCAACCGTGCAGGCTGCCAGTGGAGATGCCTGAAAAGAACGCACCAACATTGCACCCAAAGGCCAGTCGCGATGAATAGCCCAGCAGCAGGCCAGCCACTATCGTCGCTATCCAGGCTTTGAATGGCAATCTGGGGATGCGATCGGATAATCCGCCACGGCGCCAGGAGGCCACCAGAAAGGCGCCAAGCATGATGCCGATGTTCGTCAGAGAGGTCACGTCCAGCAAGACGCTTTCGTTGACTCGTGCAGTACTCTCGCCAGCTGACCAGAATGCAGAGCCTGAGAGGTCCATGCCCAGTGTCGTAGCGCCTTTGGCAGCCCATAGGCCCAAGCCATACACGACGCCCCAGGGTTGCCCTGCGACAGCAAGGTTTGCCAGAGCCAGCGCCGCAACAAGGCAGGCAGCAAGGATGTGGCGACCGAGAAATCGGCGTTGTCCGGGCGCCCCCATACGAAAAAGGATGATTGCGATCAGTACGAGAGCTATGAGGGTGATGGCTACGCCACTCCAACTCGACACGCCGATGGCTGGGAGCGAGCCAAGATCAGTCCACCAGAACAGGTGATACGCACCACCAAAGCTGCCAATCGCAAAAAAAGGGAGTGCCAGCAGTGATATCGGGTTGCCGGAGCCTGCATTGATCAGGGTTCCCGAGCCGCAGCCCAGGACCACCTGCATCGCGATCCCGAATACGAAAGCACCACCTACCATTGCCCAACCTACCGGGGCCAGTGCTCCGGTCAGCTCGCCGTTACGTGCAGCAATCAGTGGCAAGGCCACTATGGCTACCAGACCGATAGCTAACAGGTGGGCGAACATGCCCGAAGGCTCGCGTCTGAGGATCATGGCTCTCCATGGTCCGGCAAAGCCAAAGCGAAGACCCTCGAGCACGAGGCCGAACCCAAGTCCGACCGCCAATAGCAGTCCGTAGCGCACACCCACCAGGATCATGACTGCGAGCACCGCAGCCGTTGCTGCCAGCACAAGCGCTGTCCGGCGAGGCCATGCAAGACCCATTTGAGTAGTCAGTGCTCCTGCCGTCATCAACTACCGTTCTCTCGCGTCATGACCTTCAGGCAGATGATAACGCGATGCAATCAGGAGCTCTTGGCCAACCGACAGATTGAGCCAAGAGCTGCAACTGCCTTAGTTAGCCACCTGTGACCTTGTTGACGAAATTGCCAATCAGTCCGGGCGCGTTTACAACATCGTGGCCCGCATTGGTGTATTCGACCAGTGACCCGGGATAGAGCTTGACGTTCTCCACACCGGCTACCTCGGATAGCGCGAACCAGTTGGTTGCCGCCCAGTGGCCGGTGTTGCAGAAGGCAACAATATCTTCTCCATCGTTGACGCCGAGCTGATCGAGCAAGGAGCTTGATTCAATTTCATTTTGCAGAACCGGAGACCCCTGATCGAAAAAGCCTGTGTAGCTCAGGTTATCGGCACCGGGCAAGGTACCCGGTTTTGCAGCCGCAGGGTGACTCTTCTTGCCCTCGTAGAACTCCGGCGTGCGTGAGTCCAGCAACAGCGCATCGACTTCGCCGCGGGTGACAGCCAACACATCGTTGGAATCGGCAGTCCACTGGTAGGAGAATTCGATGTCCAGCTCGGTCGTGTCCAAAACGGTCGGTTGATCTTCAATGGTGTAGCCTGCTGCTTCCCATGCCAGGATGCCGCCATTGAGAATCGACAGGTCCTCGAAGCCAGAAGATTTCAAGGTCCAGTAGACACGTGCAGCAGCGCCAAAATCGGTGTCTGTCTTGCCTTCCGGTACGATGACTATGGGTTTTTCCAATTCAAGTCCCAGTGACTCGTAGCGTTCTTCGAGGACTGCGACCTCAACCAGCTGGCCGGGGTTTTCAGCCGGGCCACGAAAAAGACCGTAAGGGGCGGAGACGGCACCTTCAATGTGGCCGTTTGCGTAGGCATCACCACGCACGTCGAGAATAATCGCGTCGGTGGAGTCCAGAGCGACTTTCAGCTCCTGGGGGGTGACCAGTGGGCCAAATGTTGCTGCCTGGGCGGGAAGGATGCCCGCGAGAGCAAGGGCCGGGGCAAGTACGGGGGTAACTGAGAGGCGGTTCATGATGGTATCTCGGGTGGGTCGACTTAGCGTTTTGACACCATATGCGCCGATGGTTCAAGGATCAAATATCAGTTTCGAATATGCATATGCCATTTGCCGCGCGGCTGCTCAGCACGCGCTACATGTACTCCAAGCGCGGTGACTGTCGCCGATCCGACGGCATGATTTGTGATGCAAGAAGGTGATTGCAACTCACTGCTGGAGTCCTTGTGTCAACTGCCCGCTCAACGCAAACCACCAAGCGCCGTGCCCCCGGGCGACTCGAGCTTGCTCGTTTGACACTCCAGATGTACGGTCAGGTCATTGCATGGGGCGCAGGTCTGGTGATGTTGACACTCGCCCTGGCGACACTCGGCATCCTGAGGACGATAACCGTAGGCGATCCAGTCGCACACACTGGCAGGGTCACCCATATTCCGTCCAGCCAGTCGATTCATATTGAGGTTCAGCTGGGCAGCGGTAGTCGAGTAATGGTGCCCCGGGCTGACCATGACGCTCTGCTGGTAGGCGATGAGGTGGCGCTGATCGAGACGCAAAGCGCGCTCGGTACCACGGGCTTCACGCTCAGCGAGGCGATAACAGACTAATCTTGCACAGCCGCGCAGTTATTCAACAGGGTTGACTTGCAATGTGTAGCTCGTGGCGTCTTGTTGAACGACGACCACGGCTGTGTAGGTCCCGCCTGAACCTGCAGGTAAGTTGATCTGCTTGGGTGAGCCATTCGCTGAATTATCCAGCGCAAGGTTTGCACCATTGGCATCCCGTACAAAAAGATCGAGCGCAGCGTTTGTTTCGCGCCACTGTAAACGCAGCAACGTTGGCTCATTGGCCGCAACAGGGAATTCAAACTCGCGAGTGCGCCCGATAGTCTGGGACCCAGAAGATTCAAACTCGAACTGTGCCTTGACAGGGGGCTGGAAAGCTTGGCCATCGCCAAGAAAAGCGAGAAGGTTGTTGGCCCAGTTACGACCATCGATACCGGGTCCACTTAGAGCTACAGTGGTATTCGAAAGGACATTGGCACCCCGCATTTGCGCACGGTAGAGCGTTCCGTCATTACGCGCAAAGTACAAATGATCGTTGATGACATCCATGCCACTGATATCAGCCCAGGCGATGTCTGCCTGGTGTTGAGCAACGAACTCGTCATTTCCAAAGAACGTGCCGTCAGGTGAAAAGGCTCTTCTAAGTAGCCGTGAGTCTCCCTGAAGCGTGTAGTAGACCTGTCCGCCGGCATAGTCAAAGAACATACCCGTGAGTCGCGATAGCGCCCAGTCCTCTTCGCTCTGACCGAAGAGGTCTACAGGCTCGCGTGCTTGCAAGGCATTGTTGATGTAGAGGCTCTTCCAGAGACGACCATTATTGTCTGCATGAAACAGCTCGTTGCCGATGACCATGCCACCACGTGCGTCTTGCCAGCCGGTGCCGTGACGCTCCTGCGGTGGATCAATACCGTCTGCCCGAAACAGGCTGCCATCAAGAGCGTCATCTCTCGAGGTGAGTATGGTTGCGGGAAGAGCGGGGGCGGTGGGGCGCGCTATCGACTGATTGCTGACAGGCAGAAATTTGAGCTTGCGATGTTCGGAGCCGTTGAGAAAGTCTGTATCGTCACCGATATACAAGCCGTCATCAGCCGGGATCAAGGCAAAGGTTCCGAGGCCTCGCGGATTGCGATCAGATTTCCAGCTTTGCACGGTAAGGCCATTGAGCGGATCCAGTGCTGCAAGTCCGGCACGTGCCGTAGAGCCTGGCCCGGCGACGCTACCATTACCGAAGTCATTATCGAGAAACTGGAAATGCCCACCGGCATAGACAGCGTGACCTGTTGACACAACTTCATAGATGGTGTCCCCACCCGTAAAGTTGACCCACGTGGGTTGCACGTCGTTGTTGTCGAGGTTTGTGAGCTCGTATCGCGTCACGGTGTCACACGCGGGATTTCCCAGGATTCTAAAGCCGGTTGTACCGACAACCAGGTAGCCATCATCGGGTGAAATATCCAATCCCAGAATGTACTGAGGATGGGATTCGTTGGGGCACTGAATGTCAAACACATTCGTGTTCCAGTTCGACACCTGAGCTTGGCCGTTGAGTTCAATAGCCGCCAGGCGAGGCCGACTAAGTCCGTCGACTATCGAGAAATTTCCAGCAACAACAAGCAGTTTTCCATCAGAGCTGATATCCATGTCATCGATACCTTGCACGCCCCGGGTGCTCGCGGTGGAAAGTACACCGTCAAAGTCCAGAGCAATGTCAGGTAGAACAGCGCCTGTGGAGACATTGATGGCGGCGAGATTTTCTACAGCGATACCGCTGATACTGTCGAAATTTCCGCCAGCATAGAGTGTGGTGCCGTGACGTACCAGACTGGTCACCAGAGCATCTGGACGCGCGTCAAAACCGAGCATGCGATCCCCGTTATCGTGGATCTTGACCAGGCCTCGTAGACTGATTTCTCCATTGAGTTCGTTGAAGACCCCTCCAACAAATATGCCTGACCCCTCGCCGGTGGTTTCCAATGCGTAGACAGCGTTGTTGAGTACAGGATCAAACTCACGAAGTACTTGCCCTGACAACTTGCTGTACGCAAACAAATAGGGCTGATTGATGATTTCGTTGCTGAAGGGGTTTTGTACTTGTGTAAAGGAGCCTCCGACATAGACGGTATCCCCATCGATGGCAATCGCTTCCACGCGGCCGTCGAGAACGCCTGGCATATTGAATGAGGCAAACTCGGATACCAGTGTGTTGTGGCGCAAGCCGGTACCGGTTGGGACAGGTGGGTCAATAACGGCGTTGTTGTCTATGGTGCCGTTGTCAGTGGTGTCGTTCTCTGTGGTGTCTGTGTCTGTGGTGTCTGTGTCACCCGGCGTCGTGTTCTCAGGTAAGTTGTCCTCGGCGTCATTGTCGCCCGCGATTACGGAGAGGTCGGATCCACAAGCTGTTAATGCAAGCAGTAGCAACGCGGTCAAGGTAGCCTTGCCAGCCAGTTGCCTTTTGGTAGAACAGCGTGAGCTATTGCGCGGCAACGTCATAGTCAATCATCTTCATTCGCTGTATCGTCGTCTTCGTCGCGATGTGGGTGAATGCTGCAGCTCATCTGCTGCTGTTTTAGATCAGCGGCCGATGGTACGCGCCGCTCCAAGCGTCAAGTGTGATGATCCTCAGATTGTCCGACACAGAGGTCTATGAATGTGAACCCTGTCATGGGCAAAGCTAAGTCATGATCGGTTTCTCGCGGCAGGTGCGCTTACAACGGATGATTTTCGGATCGAATCATGTTGATAACGCCTTCCAGTGGTGTCTCGATGAGCTGAAAGCGGCACGTAAGTCGGCCAAGGGGGCACCTGTGCCAGTTCGGATTGCATCAGTGTAAGCGCTTGTTCCGGTGCCAGACAAGCAAGGACTGCCTTGCCGTTGGCCGCACTGGTCAAGGGAAAGCGCGTTCATCAACACTGGATGCGGTGCGCAGGCGTTCAGCCATACCAGGGCTGGTGGGTTGCGCAAGACTGTGGAATTCAGGCCCGACGCTCAAGCCGCCGGTGTCACGGCCCAGTAGGCGCAATAGGGCGGCGGCGCGTGTGATGAACCGGACGCCGGAACTGCGTTCAGCGTCAGTACCCACATCAGATCCGTTTCCTGCATTGCCCGATGAATGATACGGATGTACCATACGGCGAAACGCCACGTTCACAGGTGTCGCGAATGAGTGTCACAGTCAGACGTGTCCATTCTGGCGGCAGGAGCGGCGCAAATCTGCATGGCAACCACCGCCAGTCGGATGGGTGGGCGCGTACGTGTCGGTCTTGAGGGCAGTCTTTTCATCTCACATGGCAGGCCTGCCGAGTCCAATGCGCAACAGGTGAAACAGATTCGATGCATTATCGAGGATCTGGGAAACGTGGTAGCCACGCCTGATGAAGCTCGTGAAATTCTTGCCTTGAAGGGGCAAGACAAGGTGAACTTCTAGCCTCGCCACTTCATACGCGTCTGCCACCGGTGCTCAGTCTCAACTACCTGTCTGCCATGCTGGAGCCGTACACATGAGTACCGTCAAAAACATCCTGTACATCATGGCGGATCAACTACGATGGGATTATTTGTCCTGTTACGGTCACATGCATCTGCATACGCCGCACATAGACAAGCTGGCCGCCAGAGGCGTGCGTTTTGATCGAGCTTACGTGCAGTCGCCGGTGTGTGGGCCCAGTCGTGCGTCCTCCTATACCGGGCGCACTGTGTTCAGTCATGGCTCAACCTGGAACGGTGTGCCCCTGCCGGTAGGCGAATGGACACTCGGGGACTATCTGCGTCCAGCAGGTGTGACTACTGCAGTTGTTGGCAAGACCCACATGACGCCGGATCCTGAAGGTATGGCACGCCTGGGACTCAATCCTGCAACCGATATTGGCGTTCTCGTCAGTCAGGCAGGCTTTGACCCCTATGAGCGCGATGACGGATTGCACCCGACGCCCGGCCTGAGAATGCGCGGCGGTTCACTGGCCTACAACGACTGGCTGCGCGAGAAGGGCTATGACGGTGAAAACCCCTGGAATGACTACGCCAACTCAGCTGATGGCCCGGACGGAAAGATACTGTCAGGCTGGTATCTGGAAAATTCCAATCTGCCAGCACGGATACGCGAGGAGCATTCGGAGACGGCCTACATGACTGATCGCGCGATGGAGTTTATCGAGGCCCAGGGTGATGAGCCGTGGTTGTGTCATTTGAGCTACATCAAGCCGCATTGGCCCTACATAGCGCCGGCGCCCTATCATGATATGTACGGCCCTGATACCTGGAAGCCAGTGCACCGGGATGCGCGCGAGCTCGAGTCAGCCAACGGCGTATACAAGGCCTTCACTGATATGCGTGTCAGTCAGGTGTTTGCGCAAGAAGGCGTCAGAGAGGCAGTAATGCCTGCCTATATGGGTCTGGTCAAGCAGATTGACGATCATCTTGGCCGCTTGTTTGATTGGCTGGAGAGCACCGGGCGTGATCAGGACACCATGATTGTCTTTACCTCTGACCATGGTGACTATCTGGGTGATCACTGGATGGGCGAAAAAGAACTTTTTCATGAGTGCTCCGTGCGTGTTCCCTTGATTATTTGTGACCCTCGTGCAGAGGCTGACAGCACACGCGGCAGCGTGTCCACCGCCCTTGTCGAGGCGATTGATCTGGTACCGACCTTTGTTGAAGCTGTTGGTGAGACCCCTGCATGGCAACGATTGGAAGGGCGCTCATTGCAAGCGCTATTGTTTGATCAGCCGCTCACAGGTGAGCCTTGGCGTGACTCTGTCTTCTCGGAAATTGATTACGCTTTCTACCAGGCGCAAGACATTCTGGGCACGCCGCTGGATGCCTCGCGCGGCTACATGTTGCGTACAGAGCGCTGGAAGTACGTTCATTTCACAGGTTACGCGCCTCAACTGTTTGATCTGGATGCAGATAGCGAGGAGTTTAATGATCTGGGGAGCGACCCTCAGCATCAAGAGGTGCGCGAAGATATGCACAGACGTTTGTTTGATCGTCTGCTTGCGAGAAAGAATCGGGTGACACTGGACCACGCTGGTATCAAAGCACGCAAGAACCCGGAGCATACGACTGGTATTCTCATCGGCTTTCGCGATGAGGCACAGTTTCAGAAAAGCGCTGCCGAGCGACAGGAAAATGTTTAGGTTGCGTTCGTCATTGTTGTAGTCAAAGCGGTATTCCAGACTACGACTAACACCCCCGAGGAGAATGATGTGAACATAAAAAACCATGCGGCTTGTGTGCTGTTCACGAGCCTGCTTGCATCGCAAGCGATAGCTCAGACAAATCTGTCGGCTGAAACAGCGGGCCCTACGACTGTGCCCGGGATCAGTGTCGTCACGCTGGGCGAGGTAGCAAGCCAGGCGGGTATTGCGGATGTTCAGGTCAAGACCAACCAGACACTGACCAACTCGCTCCAAAGTGTCGCTGAAGGTTCTATTGATATTGCAACAACACCTGCTTTGTTGCCATTTTTGATGTCGCGCGGCGCTGGTCCGTATGCTGCACTGGGTGCCGAGCAGGGTGCCGAACTCGCTTCCAGGGTGGCGGCCTTGTATACCTATCGATACTCGGTTTATAGCCTGAGTGCCTTTGACAGCAAGCGCTTCCCTGGGTGGGAAGGCATAGCGGGGGCAACGATCTACAACGGACCGCCGCGCGGTGCTGCACTGACCAAGGCGCGCGGCACCATAAAGCTGGTAACCGGTCTTGACGATGGTGAGGACTACACGGGTTTGCAGGTCAATTGGGGGCAGCGTGTCAAGACCATAACCGATGGCAGTGCAGATGCGCATGTGTTGCCGATGGGTTTTCCTGACGGCCCGCTTGGGCAAGCCTCAGCCTCGGGTGCCATGACGGTGTGGTCAGTACCCAAGGATATTTTTGAGAGTGAAGCAGGTAAGAAGTTTGGTGCGGCACCTGGCAATGTCGGCCTGGTGGTACCTATTGAAGACGGCCTCATCGGTGAAAACATCACGATCTTGTCCGAAGATGGGTTTTTTCGGGCTTACGGTGATGTCGGCGGCGAGGTGGTCAATGTTGCTATGGACGAGGAGCTTGCATATCAGCTGACCAAGGTGTTTCTTGACAACCTTGATACTTACAAGAACAAGTCTCCCAACATGCGCAACACCTGGCTGGGTGAGATTGAGCCCGAGTTCACAGGCATGTGCGGTCCGTATCCGGTGAAATACCACCCGGGAGCAGTGCGCGCATGGGAGGAAGCAGGATTCTCTGTGCCGGACTGTGCCAAGCCCTGACAGGCAGACGGATATCTTGCCCGCGCGGCTAATATCTTAAGCGTGAAGGGCCAGCCCGAGCCCGGCGGCAACGCGTCGCGATACCCCTTGTTATACGGGTTGTCGCTGTTGATCG
This sequence comes from uncultured Granulosicoccaceae bacterium, assembly GCA_937922675.1. Classification (GTDB taxonomy): domain Bacteria; phylum Pseudomonadota; class Gammaproteobacteria; order Granulosicoccales; family Granulosicoccaceae; genus Granulosicoccus. The sequence goes on along the minus strand of CALAJN010000010.1, from coordinate 288,582 downwards.
TAGTCGTCGGGCTGCTCAATGCCATGCCTGGCATCCCGGGGCTGGACGAGAGGGTTCGTGCTCTATTCAATCTGGATTTTGTATCGATCCGCAAGTTTCCGACCGAGTGGTTTTATCCATTCATGTTCAGCGCGATGATGTTGTGTGTTGCACTGAAGCACTCGGCCTTTCGCGCCTGGCGCGCTCGTGGTGTTATGGCACGGCGCTGCGGGCTTTTGCTCGATGTCTTGCTGGTCGGTGCGGCTCTGCTAATCACACTGACTTACCTGATCGAGATCGACTCGATCTGCTTGATTGATCGGGTCAGTGGTGAGCGTGCGCGCATCATGGCTGAAGCGATGAAGATAGAGATCGAGCTGGCTGAGTTGTATGGCCTGCCGCCACCGACAACTGTTGATGATCCGGCGTGTGTCGGAACCACTGGCAACTGGCTTGGCCTGATCATTGGTGTGGCAGTGCTGATTTTTCTGGCGTACAACATTCGTGTATGGGGATTCCCGCTGGTCGCGGTTGCCTTGCTGATTGCCTTGTACACGCTGGGCACGATACTCGTCTGGTATTTCCATGGACCGGATGACATCAACAAGTACCTGATGACCAAGCTCGGTGGGGAACCTCGTACCTTTGCCTCGGGGCGACCTCAGATACACGACATCCTGGTCAACAACTCGGCAGGCTTGTTAGGGCGCTTTCTCGACATCATGCTCAACACGGTGTTTCCATATCTGGTGCTTGGCGCGCTCTTTGGAGCCTCCGCAGGAGGCAAGTCCCTGATCAAGCTTGCGTTTCGCTGGACGCGACATTTGCGGGGTGGTCCGGCCCATGCAGCGATCGTGTCCTCTGCGGTCTTTGGTACGATTTCAGGCGGACCAATCGTCAACGTCCTGTCCACAGGTGTGCTGACTATTCCGATGATGCTCAAGCGAGGCTTTTCCAGGGTCTTTGCCGGTGGCGTAGAGGCGGCAGCCTCATCGGGTGGCTCGATCATGCCGCCGGTCATGGGTGTGGCAGCTTTTGTCCTGGCGTCATTGACGGTGGTGCCTTACTCGCAAGTGATCATCGCTGCATTGATCCCTGCAGTCGCGTATTTCTTTTGCCTGTTTTTGTCGGTTGTCTTTCAGGCGCGCAAGCAAGGTATAGAGGCGATAGGGCAAATGACCGATGATATGCGCATGGGCAGGCAGGACATCCTGAACCTGATCATGATTTTTGGTCCGATTCTGCTGATACTCGTGTTGTTGATCCTGTCAAAGGAATCCATCGGGTGCGGTCCCTTGGGTGCCCTTATGGGGGCTGAGCGCAGTTACGTGAATGGTGTTTGTCAGATCGAGAGTCTGTCCTGGTTTCAATCATTGGTACAAAACGCGGCCGGCGATGCCGGTAGTGCCGGATGGTGGGCTGTCATTCTTTTGCTGGCGCTGTTGTTCATTGACCCCAAGGTGCGTGCCGCTCCCAAGTTGATTCTGGATGCGCTGTCGGATGCAGGAGTGTTGGTGTCGTCACTCTATTTGATGTTCCTGGCCGTCTCGATCATCGACTTTTGTCTGCAACTGACGGGGCTGCCCAACTTCATCTCACTGGATGTGCTGAGCTGGTTGCGTGCGCTTGATCTGGGTGGCACCGGATCAACAGCTTTTCAATTGATGGCGCTGCTATTGACCATGCTAATTGCGATATTGCTGGGGATGGGTATGCCAGCGGTACCGGCGTATATCAATGTTGCCTTGTTGATGGGGCCGGTATTGGCAGGGCTTGGCATCGCTACCTTCACCGCACACATGTTCATCTTCTATTTTGCGGTAGCCAGTGCAATCACACCACCGGTGGCTATCGCCGCCTTTGCGGCAGCCACCATCACTCGTGCCGAACCGATGGCAACGGGGTTTTCGGCAGTGAAGTCCGGTATCGTGATCTTCTGCATCCCCTTTGTGTTTGCGTTGTACCCAGAGATATTGTTGATAGAGGCTGCCACGCTAGATCCTGTGGCTGATGCTGCAGGCTCGGTGAGTTATCTCGCAGGTTACGACGGCACTCTGGATATAAAGCTGCTCCTGATACTGCTACTACGCCTGAGTCTTGCCTTGTATTTTCTCTCCAGTGCACTGGCAGCTTATGACCATCAGGCACTCTCCTGGCTTGGTGCCGCTTTCCGACTCGCACTGGCAGTGACACTGATTTCAAAGCCCGAGTGGTTGTATGTGCCAGCCATGCTCGTAGCTACAAGCTTACTGGTTCGTGGTTACCTCCGTGAACGGTCCTTGACTACCGTCACTTCATGATCAGATCCTGATCCTTTGATACTGCGTAAGGGATTGGATGAAAAATCTGAAATCCTGTCGGTGGCTGGTGGCGCTACTGCTGACACAGTTGCTCGCCTGTGCATCCATTCCGGATTCTTCACTGACTGAGACCTGTCCCGAGGCTCAAGCGCTGTTTGATGCGAGCGCGAGGGCGCATGGGGCAGATGCCTTTGCAAGCGTCAGCGACATCAGTGTTGCCTATGACGGGGAGTGGTTTGATTTCATACAAAAATTGCAACCGGTGCTTGTAGACCCTGGCTATCGAAAGAGCTCTGAGGAGCGCTTGCTTCTCAATGATGGCCTCATGGGACAAATCCATACCGGGCCTGCAGGCAAGAAATTTGTACGTCGTTCAAGGCGCGATGGTAGCGGCGTGGGCGAACGGGACGTTCTGGTCATCTACAACGGCGATCAGACATCGGATGAGACTGAGGTGTTGCAGGCTGCCGCTTTGGTCGCAGATGCCTATCGAATGTTCCTTCTGGCGCCTCTGTATTTTCTCGATCAACACATCCAGATGGAGCTTCTGGCGAACGTATCACTCAACGGTCGTCTCACAGACCGCCTACGCATCACGACACAGCCCGGCCTTGGTGAAGCTGAGCGTGACGATTATGTGCTGTATGTGGACCGGGAGGATCGGCTTGTGCGGCGAATTCGTTTCACACTGGGAGGTATGGCGTCTACTCGTGGGGCCGTGGTCGAGACAGATTTGTTCGATTACATCGAACGACAAGGTGTGCATTTTCCAACGCGCTTTTTTGAGCGTGTCCGCAAGCCCATTCCGAAGCTGTCGGCGCATACCTGGCGACTGACCGGTATTGACCTCAATCGTGGGCTCACACCTGATGAGCTTGCTGATGGGCGTTTTTTGGGCAAGGCTGCAAGGCCCGCTCAGCCCCTGGATGCAGGACAATAATCGCCTGCGACCCAGCCCCTGACAATGTGTGATGAGCCATAGTGACCGTCCGAACCCTGAGTCCGTTCACCTGGAAAACGGGCAACTAGCGGCTACACCCGACGACGTGTTTCTCGCGCTTGACAGGCTTGGTGTTGAGCACCAGACAATAGTGCACGCCCCTCTCTACACCGTTGAGGAGGCGCAGACGGTGAAGTATGGCCTTGAAGGTGCTCACACCAAAAATCTGTTCTTGAGAAACAAGAAAGGGCGCATGTTCTTGCTGGTGCTGCCGCATGATCTGCGTGTTGATCTCAAGGCGCTCAGGAATCAACTCAAACTCACTGGGGGGCAGCTGGCCTTCGCCAGCACCGAGCGCCTTGGAAAGTTCCTTGGCGTCGTGCCTGGTTCGGTCTCACCGCTTGCTGCGATAAACGATCATGGTGGCAAAGTGAGCATCTATATCGAGCAATCACTGCTCGATCAGTCTTTGATCTATCTGCATCCGTGCCGAAATACCCATAGCACCTGCATCAAGACTGCCGATCTGTTACGTGTATTGGAAGCCTGGGGCCATAGGGCGCAAGTAGTCAGTTTGCCAGCATCCTAGTCAACCGCTGCAGCTGGCGAGCACGCCCGAGGTCTGCAGTGCCGACATCCAGGTGTCAGACATTTTTTGATAGCCAGATGGGTTGGGGTGTATGCCGAGATCTTCTGCACTGATGTCTGCCTCTCCCAGAGCAAGCGCCTGCTCGACAAGAAACACAGTGTCGCTGTCACGCTGTTGCACGCGTAAGCGGAGGTCAGCATTGAATTGATCAACGATTTGCTGCAGGGCAGGATCTCGCTTGGGCACCAGGGTGGAGACAAAGAAGGCGACCGGGTGGTTAGACTCTGACCAAGTGAGCGCTTGGTCGACAATGGCGGTGATATCTGAGGCGCTAGCCGGTGTGAAATTGGTGCCGATCATCATGAGGATGACATCAGGGCGGTTTTCTTCGAGTATGGCGGCAAGTACGTTGTCTATGAAATCTACGCCGACGCCTGGATATCCGTTGTTGTCTGGATCGGGCAGGCCTGCGCCAGCTCCCGCCCGTTGACCGGCTTGGCCGACAAAGTCAAACGAGATTCCCTCGGTAGTCAGAGCGTTGTAGAGGGCGAGTCGGTAGCCGATACGCTGCTCAATGACGGGCAAGTCATTGACGCCGTCAAAAAAGTCAATTCCCTGGGTGATTGAATCACCCAGAGGCATGATACGAAGATCGGATACGACCACAGTATGCGTACGTCTTTCAATGACGTTTTGCTCACCGTCCAGTAATGAATACTGTATGACTTGGGGCAGGCGCGAACCGTTGGCAGCGAGTTGCAACTCGCCGGTGCTTTGATCAAAAAAGGTGATGTCTGCTTGTGGTGTTACGTCCAGCCGTAGTTGGCTACCACTTTCAAAGTTTGCTGGCAGGATGACGGTAAGCGCACCGGCAACTGAATCGTTTGTTATCGCTGTACACGTCTCAAAGAGCAGAGGTTCCGGGTCGGTCGTCTCTGGTTCCATGGGCTCTGGCCCCATGTGTTGTGGGCCTGGTTCCGGGTCTGCTGTTATCGTCGGTGAATCGCTGTTGCAGCTACTGGACAAGGCCGCGACAAACACGGCGGTGCAGACAGTTAAGAAGGGTGATCTCACGATGTGGTTTCAAAGGTGATCTTGAGCTGACTACGCCGCTGCCAAATCCATTTGGACAGGCGTGCCAAGGGTTTTTCGCAGACTTCGTGCAGGACAATTGACGCGATAACCGTCACGAGCATGGCGCAGAGAATGCCGAGTACGGGGGGTAATAGGCCGAGGATGCCTACTTTCCCGGATATGACAAAGAACAACTTGAGCGAGATGAAGTGGAACAAGTAGATAGCATACGAGGCAGCACCCAGATATACGAGGGTCTTGTAGCCCACACCCTGCCTCGATGTATCCTGATTTGCGCACATCAGTCCGGCCACTATGACCAGCGCAGGCAGGCCCCATCGAAGAAAGCGTGGCCACTCCACCCAACTCCCGGTATGACTCAATAACAGCAGAGCGCAGCCTGTGATGAGTAATGGCAATGCCCAGCGACGATCAAAGCGGACATGAAACCAGGCATAACCGAGCAGCAGCCCAAAGATAAACTCGAGCATGATCGGAGAAGCACTGTGCTCAACTGCCGGAATGGCGCGTAGCGAGGTGTAGTAGAGGCTGTGATAAGCGAGTATCAAGCCAATGCACACGAACAGACGGGACCATCGCGTACCGGCCAGTAGTGACAGAGCAAACAAGCCGTAGAACACGAGTTCGTAGGTGAGGGTCCAGCCCGCGTAGATATAGGGAATCGCTACACCGTTGGGGTCCGTGCAGGGAATCAGCAGTAGGCTGCAGGTTGCGTGGACGGGCTCGAGACGCATTTGTGAAAAGAGCTCTGGCATCACGACGAGTACTGCCATGAAGGCCAATGTCAGTATCCAGTACAAGGGGTAGATGCGGGTGATGCGCCGGTACAGAAAATTACCTACAGACCCGTATCCGTTCCAGGTCGACATGACCATGACAACTCCGGATATGACAAAGAAAATGTCAACACCTGCACCCAACAATTCCACCCAACCTGCGGGGTTGCTCGCTAGCCCAGGGTCATTGCTGGTATAGCGCGGATAGTACCGATCAGCATCTCGGATAGTGTGCTGCAGGGCAACCGCCATCGCGGCTATTGCACGACCAATCTGAATGCTGCTCAGAAATGTTGCAGGCTGAGCGCTCATGGTTTTCCTGGATTGTTACGTCAACAATCTTGTTCTACATTGGTAGAGCCCATGACTGTCGTGCCATTGGATTCATCGGAGCTACTCATGACACTAGCACCTTCTCCCAGAACAGCAAACCGTGCTCCACAGGCCAGTTTCACTGTGAAACCGCCCATGACATTGACAGCGGCCCGCATGCAATACCAGCCCTGTGGGTTTCGAAGCTCCACGACAGTGCCGCCCATGACGTTGACACCCTGCTTGACGTATACCAGCGCAGGTGAGGATGTTTTTTCATCGTCGATGGTCTTTTTGCCAACACCGAAGACCTTGACTGCAACGGGCAGTGTTTTGAACTCCGGATTGCTTCCGAAGGGGTGCTCACCAAAGGCTTCAAGGCAGGCGGTGATGGTGGGGTCAGGGTCAGCGGCGACTGCTGATGTGGGAATGGTCGTCATCCACGCGGTCAACACGATCAGACTTGCGATAGCCCCCGTCTGGTGAAGCTTGTTGGGACGAGTTACCTTGAGCACGTTGCATCTCCTGATTGCGTGGTATAGCGGCTCCTGCCGCGATGTGTTTGATGTATCGCGAATCAAGCGATGAGGCGGCCTTCGTTGGGTCTGGCATGTCAGGCTTTCAGGGATGCGGCTTCAGCTGCAACCTTCAAGCCATCCATGGTGGCGGGCAGCGTGCGCTGGATCCGCCGGCCAATCAGCAGGGCATACAGGCGCGATAGTGGACCGGCAAATGTTACCGAATGAGTGGCAGTAGAGCCACCTGAGGAGTGCACCACACGGTGGCTGAAGACCATCCTGGCGCCGGGCAGCGACGCCTCGGCGACGAAGGATGACCCTGGGTCCACGCTTGTGAGACGGATGCGACTCTGCGGTGCGCCCTGCGCCTTGACCACCCCCGTGCTGCCGGTTTCAAACGGACCGTTGAGGGTGGCTGATTCGAGGTCTGGATCCCAATGGGGCCATCCTGCTGGATCGGACCACAGTGCAAACACATGGTCTGGAGTGGCATGTATGTCGATAGATGCGGAAAAGTCTGACATGAGCGCTTGATCAAGGGGCAGGGTGTTCGAGGAAAACCGTGTGGCAGCACTCAGCGTGCTGGAACATCCCAGGCTTGGCCATTGTCGAGAGTGCGAAACCGTTCTGACGGTATGCCGGTATCGCTCAGCGCTGCGGTGAGATCCGAGATCGGCGCTTCATGAGCCTCGTCAGTGAGCTGAAATGTACCGTGGTGAATACCCAGTGCATAGGACGCTGAAAGTGCTTGAAACGCATCTATCGCTTCAGCCGGATTCATGTGTTGAGCACGCATGAACCAGCGCGGCTCGTAGGCGCCGATCGGCAGCAAAGCGCAACGCAAGTTGGGGAATTCGTCCGCGATCTGCTCGAACAGTGCACCATCACCAAAGCCTGTGTCACCGGCGAAGTAGACAGGGCCATCGGAATAAGCAAGCACATAGCCACCCCAGAGACTAGTGTTCTCATCTCCGAGTTTGCGTGATGTCCAATGCAAGGCAGGTACAAACGTCAGATCGAGGCCGCACTGCAAGCGTGTCGTCTCCCACCAGTTGAGTTCGGTGTAGTGGCGACTGGTAAGCCCTCCAACGAGCTTGGCGGTTTTCAAAGGAGCGATCAACTGAGGCTGATCTCGTTCACAAATGGATCGTAGAGATACAAGATCCAGGTGGTCGAAGTGGGTATGGCTGATTACCACGGCATCAATGACAGGAAGGTTTTCGAGGGAGAGCCCCGGTGCGCGGTGGCGGCGTGGGCCCGCGAAACGAACCGGACTAACCCGATAGGCAAACACCGGATCTGTCAGGATATTGATGCCCTCTGCTTGTATCAAAACCGTCGCGTGATTGATGAAGGTCAGCCTCAATTCCTGTCCTTCGATGCGTTGCACAAGAGGCGAGGGGGGAGGATTGTCCATCCAACGAGGCCAGCGTTGCGCCTTGCGAGTTACAACCCACCGCAACACGTCGCGGCCCGTTGCAAGTCCTGGCCCTGCCGACGAGCTGAAGCGCTTGCCGTCGTACTCAGCCGTGATGCGAGCTGCTTGCTTGTTGTTGTCGCCGGTCATTTATCGAGTAGGGTGACTGCAGAACGAATTTACACCAGGCTGGCAGCGTATGGTAAGCGCATGCTATCTCACTCCAGACGCCGAGATTTGAAATATCAGCATGACAAGACTCCTTCGAATCTGTTTCCCCGTTCTGTGCCTGCTGACAAGTGCCTGCGCATCGCTGGTAACACCAAATTTTGAAACCGAGCTGTCGTCATTGCGTGGCGGTGAGTACACACTGGATACGGATCACGCGTACCTGAATTTTCGTATCGAGCATCTTGGGCTTTCCTACGTTGTTGGTCGTTTCAATGTGCTGGATGCGAAACTTGATTTTGACCCTGATAATCCTGAGACTCTCTTCCTGGAAGGCATCGTCGATGTCGCCAGTATCGACTTTGGGAATGACGACCTTGATGAGCGCATAGCCGGTGATGGCTGGCTGGATGCAGAGCGCTTTCCTCAAGCCATCTTCCGCTCAACCGAAGTCACCGTCACCGATGATGACGGTCTGCGTGTGGTCGGTGACTTCACCTTGCATGGTGTAACTCAGCCTGTGACGCTTGAGGGCCGCTTTGGGGGAGGGGCTGACAACCTTCTGACCGGGCGCTACACACTCGGCTTCTCGGCAACGGGCGAGCTTAGCCGAAGCGCCTATGGTGTCAGTGCCTGGCCAGGTCTGGTGGGCGATACCGTGAGCATTGAGCTACATGCCGAGTTTCTACGCAGTTAACAGTGCGTGTAAGCCTCGCCATACTCATTCGCATTGGAAATGTCCAACCAGCTCGCGCACGCGCGCAATCTGTTCTGAGGTTGTATCAGCCGCTGCTGCAAGTTGCTGCGTGCTGTCAGCGTTTTTCTTGGTGACTGCGTTGAGTGAACGTACCCCAGACTCAACATCTTCAATGCTACGAGTCTGCTGGGCACTCGAGGACTCAACCTGATTCATCAAGACGCTGACATCTCCTGTGCGCTGGCTGATCTCATCCAGCGCCTCACCGACTCTTTCGGCGAGTTCTACGCCACGCTTTGATCGCTCATTGGATTGCTCTATCAAGGTGCTCGAATTGCGTGCGGCCGCCGCACTGCGCTGCGCCAGGCCACGAACTTCCTCTGCCACAACTGCGAAACCACGGCCGGCATCGCCCGCTCGGGCCGCCTCAACTGCTGCATTGAGTGACAGAAGGTTGGTCTGGAAAGCGATCTCATCAATGTCTGTCAGAATTTTGGAGATGTCGGCGCTGGAGCTTTCAATGCCCTTCATGGCATCAACCATTTCTGTCATCTCCTTGTGTCCGCGTTCGGCGGCTTCACGCGACTCCCGGGCAAGGCTGGCCGCCTGACTGGTGGTGTCTGCGGTCTCTCGGGTTGACTCGGAGATATTTTGCAAGGCTTCATTCACGGTCTCGGCGTTCTCCACCTGTTCAGTGACACCGCTTGCCAATGCGTTGGTTGTTGTGCTGACCTTGCGGGTTCCGATATCGATCTCCCCGGTTGCGCGCAACAAGTTCACCAGCGTGCGGGACGTCTTCTCGGTAGCCTCGTTGTAGGCATGTGCCATCTCACCTATCTCGCCTTGCATCTTCAGATGCACTCTTGATGACAAGTCTCCTGTGCCGAGTTGACGCAGCGCTTCGACCATCATGCTCATCGGATGAGTCAAGCTGCGAGTCAGAGTGAGTCCAACGATAAGCAATGCGAGGAGTGCAAGGCCAATACCTGCAATGACAATGACTCGGGCCTGATCGTTGGCTGCTTCAGCCGTGGTCTGTCGGTCAGCCATCAATGTCTGCTCGGTGGCAACAAAGGCTGCGATCGAAGATCGAAATCGATCCAGCTGGCTCTTGCCGCCCGCTTCGCTTGCAAGCCTTGCTACGTCGTCGATGGTTGACTCGGCATTTATCTTGGAACGTAACGACACCAAAGACGCGGTGCCCGCTTGTTGCCATGTACGCATGCTGCGTTTGAGATCATCAAGCAGGGCAAGCCGAGAAGGATCGCCCGAGAAAGCTATCAGTAGTTCATCCAGTTTGCGTAAAGCGTCCGCGTGAGCAGGCTCGAGCGCATTCAGAGCGCGCGAGTCGCCGGAGATCAAGTACGCCTGCGTGTGGATTTCGAGAGTCAGTATCAGCTCTTCAAGCTCTGCAGCTGCGTGCAAGACCTTGTGTGTGTCGGCGACCCACTGAAGGGCTGATTCAAGGTCTACAACAGCTGAGTCCAGTCGTACTCGGACGCGTTCAAGCTCTGCCTGCTGACGTGTCAGTTGAGTTTGCTCACGATTGATAAAGGTCTGCATCGCTGGCGTGATCCAGTCCAGCGTGGTAGCGCCATTGGCGTCGTTCGGGGGAGTCAGGTCTGACTGTGACAAACGTGTGCGAATGCGAATCAAGGCCTCCATCTGTTCCAGATTGTCCGTTAAAGCTGCCTGGAGTTCACCCAGTTGCGTCTGCAGGCGGACAAGCGACTCGTCTTCCGAGGCTGAGTCCATGTTGTAGATGATGCGCGTGGCTGACTGCACAATCGTGTCGGCCTGTTGTATCAATCCGTAGGATTTTTCAATTGAGGATTGCGTGCTGGATGACAAGGCGAGTGACGTATCGAGTTGTGCACGCACAGCAACAACAGCTTGCTCACGTTCTTCAAGTAGTGCACGTTCACGCGATGCAAACAAGTCCAGTAAACCCTTGATGGCGTTCGCTTGTTGTGCCCCTGGACCCTCTGCCATGAGTCTGGCCATGTCGTCTGTTGACGGTGTGTCACCGATACTGCGACGAAGCTCGATGGCGGGTTGGGCAACGTCGCGGCGCCAGGTGCTGATCATGTCCTCGATCTGAGCGAGTTTGTCGAGCTGAGACGGATTGGCCGAGGCCATATTCTTCAGGTCGGCTATGTCGCTGGATAGCGACGACGCACCATACTCGTAGGGTTCGAGGAATGTGTCCTCACCTGCAAGTAGAAAGCCTTGCACACCCGTCTCCATGTCAACGGCAGCGCTGCGCAGGCCCTCGGCCTTTGCGATCACTTGCTGCGAACGCTCCACCCAGCTGGAGGCGTCGCTCATCCGGGCGATGGCCGATAGTGCGGCGTATGCCAACGATAGCAACACGAGGGTAGAGATACCCAGCGCGAATGCCAGTCGGATTTTGATGCTGGATGTGGTGAGACTCACCGCGGTAGTTTTCCCTGCTCTTTCGTGACGTACAAGCGGATGCTTGACGCATCGGGTGGGGCAAGGATCAGTCCTGCAAATTGTCTCTGCGGCGAACCATCAAGCCGCGCAGTGCCGATACAACTCCGGTTTGAATGCAGTGCAGGCGCCGAAAAGTGCGGTCAGACACGAGGCAAGTAGTCGCAGGTATCACGACGCGAGCTTACTGTTAGCTGGCGCAAGTTCGCAGGTTGATGCTGCCAGTGGTTGCCAGGCTGCAGCGGCTCGAGGCAAGTAGTGCGCATGATACTGGTGCGCACAATACGGTTGCATCAGGGCGTGCCAGAAACCGGGAGTTGCGTGCTCAGATGAGTAATGCTGCCGCAAGAATGGGTGTGTCATTCAGCTGAGACGAGCCTATTGACAGTGTCTTGGCCGTGTCCAATTATCCATAGCCTGAGCACACCGTGCTGGCAGCTTCCAATGCACCGCCACCGTGCGGGATGTTGCACGCCTTCAAGCCTGCATCAATGCTGCTGAGTGTGCCCATCAGCATAGGCAGGTTGAGATGACCCATGTGCCCGATCCGGAACATCGCATCCGTCGATGAGCCAACGACAGTACCTGCGCTGATGCCAAGGTCCATGCCTATGCCAAGGGTTACCCCTGCCTGTTCTTTGCACCATTGGCGCAGACGTGCTCCATCACCGGGGGCGGTGTGTATGGCTGTCACGGCGCGCGATCGTTGATCAACATCCGCTACATGCAGTGACAGGCTGCTCTCCAGGCACCCTTGCTCCCCCGATTGACCCCAGGCGTCAAGCGCTGCCCACACCATGCCGGCCAACTGCTCATGTCGCGTCCATACGGCCTCCGGGGTCTCCGTGAACAAGAGGTCCAGCGCCTCTTTGAGGCCAAACAGATGATGTGTAGGGGGCGTGCCCGCAAAGCGCTCTGGCAACGTGCTGGCTGCAATTCGCGGTCGCCAGTCCCAGTAGGCGCTTCGGGGCGAGGCGTCTTGCCGGGCAAGGCGGGCGCGTTCGCCCACAAACACGATCGCCAGTCCAGGGGGCGTCATCAGTCCTTTCTGGCAGGCGCTGATGTAGACATCGACGCCCAGAGAGTCCATGTTGAACGGCTCGCAACCAAAGGAGCAAATACCGTCCACCAGCAGGAGTGCCGGGTGTCCGCTTGAATCGATAGAAGCGCGAATAGCCGCGATATCGTTGCGTACCGAACTTGAGGTATCGCTTTGCACCGTTGATACCGCGCGGATCTGCTGGCGGGTATCGGCTTTCAGGGTGGCTGCCACCTGCTCGGCATTGATCGCCTGACCGTGTTCAGCGTCGATTACTTGAACGTTTATGCCAAGCGCTGTTCCCATTTCAGCCCATCCGCGTCCAAAGCGCCCGCTGGACAGGGCCAGCAGGTGCTCTCCAGGGGCCAGGGTGTTGACAAGCGCTGCCTCCCATGCGGCGTGACCATTGCCGATGTAGAGCACAGCATCGCCGCTGCAGCCTGCGAGGGCATTCAGCTGATCGAGGATGGTATCGGTCAGCTCGACCAGTTCACCAGCGTAGATGTCAGGAGCGGGGCGCTGCATGGCTTGCAGCACGCGCGATGGGATGACCGAAGGGCCTGGAATGGCAAGATGATCTCTGCCGTGCGTCAGGCTCATGCGCGACGGGCCCGGTTCATGTTCTGGTTGAGTAGGGTTTCGAGCAATGAGCAGAGGACGAGGGCGTAGAGCCCTGGCCCTCTGCTATCAGGCTTGCTCGAGATTTTAAGCGAGCGCTTCTTTCGTGGTCTTGATGACAGCCGCTGCGACCTTGTACGGATCCGCGTTTGAGGCCGGGCGTCGATCTTCCAGGCGACCTTTCCAGCCATCTTCAATCGTGCCGACAGGAATACGAATGGACGCACCCCGATCGGATACACCGTAGCTGAACTGATCGATGGATTGGGTCTCGTGTGCGCCAGTCAGACGCTGGTCGTTGTCGGCACCGTAAACACTGATGTGGCGCTGGATGTTCTTGCCGAATTCTTCGCAAATCTTGGTGAAGATCTCTTCGTTGCCTTGATCACGCATGGCGCCATTGGAGAAATTGGCGTGCATGCCGGATCCGTTCCAGTCCGTATCGCCGAGCGGCTTGGGGTGCCAGTCAACAGAGACGCCGTACTTTTCAGCGGTACGCTCGATCAGGTAACGACCGAGCCAGATTTCATCACCGGCACGCTTTGCGCCCTTGGCAAAGATCTGAAATTCCCACTGGCCTGCGGCGACTTCTGCGTTGATACCTTCTACGTTCAGGCCGGCCTCGAGGCACAAGTCGAGGTGCTCCTCCACGATCTCGCGACCGTAGGCGTTGTTGCCGCCGACGGAGCAGTAGTAGGGACCTTGTGGAGCCGGAAAGCCCTTGTCGGGGAAGCCGAGCGGCTGGTTGGTGTCAGTGTTCATCAGGAAGTACTCCTGCTCAAAACCGAACCAGAAATCGTCATCGTCTTCATCGATGGTGGCACGGCCGTTGGAGACGTGCGGTGTGCCATCGGCATTGAGCACCTCGGTCATCACGAGGAAGCTGTTCTTGCGATCCGGATCAGGGATGATCGCGACCGGCTTCAGCAGGCAATCAGAGTCGTTGCCCTCGGCTTGCTCGGTGGAGCTGCCGTCAAAGGACCACATCGGACAGTCTTCAAGTTTGCCGCTGAAGTCCTTGCGGACCATCGTCTTGCTGCGAAGGCTTTGCGTCGGCTGGTAGCCGTCGAGCCAGATATATTCCAACTTGGTTTTCATCGAGATCTCATCGTGCGAATGGAAGCGTGCAACGCCGTACTGTGACGCACGAAAATCAAAGAATCAAGCGACAGGAATGAAGCACCAAAATGATGCATTGCGCACCAGATTCTTGCCGGTAAAATGACTTGGGAAGTGATGATAAGTAGTTGAAAAATAGATTTAATATGTCTTTTCGGTCAAACCAGTGCCCAGTTTTGTTGCAGCAGTCGGACCAACTCCCCGGCGCTGGCGATCCGATCCTCCGGGCGCTTCTCCAGGCAGCGCATCACAGTCTGCTCCAGAAGAGGCGGGATAGAGGGCATCAGGGATGATGGCGCAGGTGGTGTTTCGTGCAGTGTGCTGTGGATGACCTCGTCCACGCGTTCGCCCCGGGCTGGTGTGCGCCCGGTCAGTGATTCGTACAGGATGATACCGGCGTTGTAGATATCGGTACGCGCGTCGATGTCCGGATCGCGCTCAATCTGCTCGGGAGCCATGTAATGGGGTGTTCCCTGCAGCTTTTGATGACCTGTCATTGAGCTGTCGCTGGTTTCCCGTACGGGGGCATCGTGGCCCCCGTCCTGATCGACCTCGCTCAATGAGCCCTTCTCGCCCCAGACCTTGGCAAGCCCCCAGTCCAGCAGCAACACCTCGCCATAGGGGCCGATCAGGATGTTCTCTGGTTTTAGATCCCGGTGTATGACGCCAACCGAATGAGCATATTCAAGGGCGTAGCCGACCTGAATGATGGTGTCGACCAACTGCCCGAGGTCATATCGCTCGCGATAGTCCAGGATCTCCCTGAACGTGTAGCCGTGCACCAGCTTCATGGTGAAATAGAGGTGGCCCTTGCGGTCACGCCCGATTTCATAGGTCGGAACCGTATTGGGATGCTGTAACAGGGCTGACACGCGCGCCTCGCGCAGCAGGCGCATTTGTTCGATGGGGTCGTCCTCGTACTCGGGCAGCAGTGACTTGTAGCAAACCACCCGATTCAGATGCAGGTCCTTGCAGGACTGGATCAGCGACTTGCCACCCTTTGCCACCGTCTTGAAATAGGCATAGCGCAGTTTCTGATCCAGGTTTTTTCCAAGCTCCTTGTCAGTTTGCTCGCTGGATAGCACTTCCGGGCCAGCCAGTTTCAGCTTGGGGTACTCGCTCATGGGGCAGCCTTACAAAGGTTTGGTGTATCGCTGCCGCAGATTGTGCCCTTGTTCTCGTTCTGTGCGTATTGTGGTCAGAGATTCACAACAGCGGTTCTGCGTCGTACAATAGGGCCGTGTCGACCGCAACGGTTCGCCAGGCGGTCACGGGTCAACTCGGGGCCTCCCGAGGCATGGCCTTACAAGCGTCTGACAAGTACGCATCACTGAATACCCTTGGAGAAGGACAACAATGAAAATCAAACTGACAGCGTTTGCCGTAACGCTTTCGTTATCGGGTCTTGCCCATGCGCAGGACGAGCTGGTCTTCCCGCCGGGGGAGGGGCCTTTTGATTGGGCGGGTTATGAGGCCTGGGCGAACTCTGCTCCCGACCTGAGCGGTCAGACTGTCACTGTCTTCGGCCCATGGCTGGAACCGGAAGATCAATTCTTCAGCAATGCGTTGGCATACTTTGAGGCAGCCACAGGCGCCGACGCGGTGTACACCGGCTCAGACGGATTTGAACAGCAGATTGTCATCGATGCAGAGGCAGGCTCTGCTCCGAACATCGCTGTATTCCCGCAGCCAGGACTCGCGGCTGTTATGGCGGCCAACGGGCAGCTGCATCCCCTGGCAGATGACATGGCAGCCTGGGTTGCCGACAACTACGCGGCCGGGCAGTCGTGGGTAGACCTTGGCACCTATCCCGATGCTGATGGCGCCGATCAGATGTACGGCTTTTTCTACAACGTGAATGTGAAATCGCTGGTTTGGTACAACCCCGAGAACTTCGAGGATGCAGGATACGAAGTGCCCGAATCGATGGAGGACCTGAAGGCGCTGACCGAGCAGATTGTTGCTGACGGTGACACGCCTTGGTGTATCGGTCTGGGTTCAGGTCCTGCCACTGGTTGGCCCGCTACCGACTGGGTAGAGGATCTGATGCTGCGTACGCAGACTCCTGAGGTCTACGATGCCTGGACTACCAATGAGATAGCATTCGATGACCCTCGTGTCATTGAAGCCATCGAAGAGTTCGGTTGGTTCAGTCGGGATGATGCCAAGGTATCCGGTGGTGCCGGTGCCGTAGCTTCAACTGATTTTCGCGAGAGCCCGAAGGGTCTGTTCACCTCACCACCGCAGTGCTATATGCACCGTCAGGCGTCCTTCGTGCCGGCCTTCTTCCCCGAAGATGTCGAGTTTGGTGTGGACACCAACTTCTTCTACTTCCCGAGTTATGCAGACAAGGACCTCGGCAACCCGGTACTCGGTGGCGGTACTGTGCTGGCCGTTACCAATCCGTCTGATGCATCGACGGCACTGATGGACTTTTTCAAGCAACCCATCGCACATGAAATCATGATGGCGCAAACCGGCTTTCTGACACCACACAACGGGGTGAATCTGGAAGCCTACAAAGACGACACCCTGCGGGCACTGGGAGAGGTGCTGCTCGGCGCTACTACCTTCCGGTTTGACGGATCCGACTTGATGCCGGGTGCCGTCGGGGCAGGTAGTTTCTGGACTGGTATGGTCGATTACTCAGGTGGTAAGGATGCGGCTGAGGTTGCCGCCGACATCCAGAAAAGCTGGGACGCGATCAAGTAAGGCTGTACTCTTGAGTGCCGTGCATCCGGTTGCTGTCGCAGCCGGATGCACAGGCTGACAAGGTCACGCAGGCAAGCTCACATGTCGCCAGCTGTACAAGGCTTACTCACCATTGCCGTCGCTGTGACCGTGTGTGTGGGCTATTTCTATTCGTCCAACCTGCTCCTCGACCGCGTGTTGTTCCCTGCCAAAGGGCCCAATGCCGGTCGCAATATCAACGTCGCCAATGCCATTCGGCCCTGGTTGTTTCTGTTTCCGGCTTTTGCCGCTCTGGCTCTTTATCTTGCCTATCCCGTCTTTGAGTCCTTGCGACTGTCCTTGTTTGATCGCAGCCAGGGCAATGCCTTTGTGGGACTCGACAACTATCAACGGATGATTGCCGAGCCGAAGTTTCGCGAGGCGCTAGGCAATAATTTTTTGTGGCTGTTGATCGTACCAGCGGCATCGACAGCCTTTGGGCTGTTGATTGCACAGCTCACCGATCGATTGTCCTGGGGGAGCATTGCAAAATCACTGATCTTCATGCCGATGGCCATCAGCTTTGTAGGCGCATCGGTAATCTGGAAGCTGGTGTATGAAGCGCGGCCGGCAACCGTAGAACAAACCGGGGTATTGAACGCACTCTACGTTTTTTTCACGGATAACAACCCGCTTGCCTGGCTGACCATCCCGGGCTGGAACAGTTTTTTACTGATGGTGGTGTTGATCTGGATCCAGACGGGCTTTGCCATGGTCATTCTCTCTGCGGCCTTGCGCGGAATACCCGAGGAGACGGTAGAAGCCGCCATTGTTGACGGTGCTAACCCTTTTCAGATCTTCTTCAAAATCAAGGTGCCTCAGATCACATCAACCATAGTCGTGGTGTGGACCACCATCACCATTACGGTGCTCAAGGTGTTCGATATTGTATTTGCCATGACCAATGGTCAATGGAATACGCAGGTGCTCGCCAACTACATGTTCGACAAACTGTTCCGCGCCAACGACTGGGGTGTAGGGTCCGCCGCTGCCATGGTCATCATGCTGTTGGTCACGCCGATACTTGTCTGGAACGTGATCAGTGTAAAGCGGGATTACCGATGATGAGCAATATTGCGGGGCATCGTTCCGGTGCGGTCTGGGCTGTTCACCTGTCGGTCGTCTTTTTGGTATTGCTTTGGTCGTTTCCGACTGTTGGTTTGTTTGTGTCTTCCTTCCGTACCGCAGATCAGATCATTAGCTCCGGTTGGTGGTCATCGCTGAGTACGCAGGAGAGTCAGCGACCGCCGGTGCGTATCGCAGGCGATGAGTTTGAAGAAGGCGGCGCCTTTGTGATCGAAGGTACGTTGTTTGAGCTTGATGAAGTCAAGGTCAGTTCCTGGGGTACCTCGTCGAGGCGACCTACCGAGTTTGAGCCCGGTGCAACTGCTGAACTTGAAGACGGAGCAAGCCTGAGTGTGCAAGTCGATGGTTCGTACCGACTGAGCTCACCCGTTACGCTCGAAGGGCAGCGCCTGCCGCGCGTGTTTACAACCGCTTCGTCACCGCCGGAATTCACGACCGAGAACTACACCAATATGTTGTCCTCATCGGGCACAGCGGGTGGGATGGGCAAGGCTTTTCTCAACACGTTTACAGTCACAATCCCCGCCACAATTATCCCGATTCTGTTCGCAGCCTTTGCCGCCTATGCACTCGCCTGGATGGAATTTCCAGGCAGGTTGATTTTGATTGCCGCCGTGGTTGCCTTGCTCGTCGTGCCTTTGCAGCTCGCGCTCATACCACTTTTGAAGTTTCATAACGCTATCGGTATTGGCAAGGGGTATATGGGCGTCTGGCTTGCGCATACAGGCTTTGGACTGCCGCTTGCGATCTATTTACTACGCAACTACATGGCGGGTCTCCCTGGCGATATCATCGAGAATGCTCGGGTGGACGGTGCCACCGAGTTTCAGATTTTCACAAAGATTGTGCTGCCCTTGAGCTTTCCAGCACTCGCCTCCTTTGCGATCTTTCAGTTTTTGTGGACCTGGAATGATCTGCTGGTTGCTCGCGTATTTCTGATTGACTCTTCGGGCCAAACCACGGTGATGACCAACTTTGTGGTGGAGCTTCTCGGCACACGCGGCGGTAACTGGGAGATTCTGGCCACTGCAGCCTTTGTCTCCATCTCGGTGCCGTTGGCGGTGTTTTTCTTCATGCAGAAGTATCTGATACGTGGCCTGTTGGCTGGTTCAGTGAAATAGATCGGATCAAATTGATTGCCACAAATACAATGACTTCCACGCTTATTGACGACCCGGACTGGTGGCGCGGCGGTGTGATTTATCAGGTCTATCCGCGCAGCTACCAGGACACCACGGGTAGCGGTAGTGGAGATTTGCAAGGTATCACCCAACGTCTGGACTACATCGCCTCCCTGGGAGTTGATGCCGTCTGGATATCACCGTTTTTTACCTCGCCGATGAAGGACTACGGCTACGACGTATCGGACTACTGTGATGTAGATCCGATGTTCGGCACTCTGGCTGACTTTGATGCGCTGATCGCACGGGCTCACGGGCTGGGCCTGCGTGTGATGATCGATCTGGTGTTGTCTCATACTTCAGATCAACATCCGTGGTTTGATGCGAGCAGGCAGTCTCGCGATAACGACAAGCATGATTGGTATGTGTGGTCTGATGCCAAGCCGGATGGCTCACCACCCAACAACTGGTTGTCTATCTTTGGTGGTTCTGCCTGGCAGTGGGACACAAGACGACGCCAGTACTACCTGCACAATTTTCTCGACTCGCAGCCGGATCTGAACTTTCACAACCCGGACGTACAAGATGCACTCCTGGATGTTGAGCGCTTCTGGCTGGAACGCGGCGTTGACGGTTTCAGGCTCGATACGGTGAATTTCTACTTTGCTGACAAAGCGCTGAGGGACAATCCCGCACTACCTCCTGAGGAAATGGATTTCAGTATCGCGCCGGATGTGAACCCCTACGGTTATCAGCGCCATGTGCACTCAAAGAACCAGCCGGAAAACCTGGAGTTCATTCGTCGTTTCCGTAAGCTCGCTGATGAATACCCCAATATCGCCACAGTCGGGGAGGTAGGTGATGCCCAGAGAGGGCTGGAGCTTGTTGGCGAGTACACAGCTGGAGATGACCTGCTGCAGATGTGTTACGCCTTCGAGTTTTTGTCCGGGTCAACACTGAGCGCGGAGCGTATTGACCAGGTTTTCAAGCGCTGGGACGAGGCGAGCGCTGATGGGTGGGCTTGCTGGGCGTTCTCCAATCATGATGTGGTGCGGCCGGTGACGCGTTGGTCCATGAGTATTGATGCGATACGTTGCTACGCGACATTGCAAATGGCCTGGCGAGGTTCGGCCTGTGTCTACCAAGGTGAGGAGCTGGGCCTGCCTGAGGCGCATGTGGATTTTGAGGATCTGCGTGACCCTTACGGGATCGAATTCTGGCCAGAGATGCCTAGCCGTGATGGTTGTCGAACGCCCATGGTGTGGCGTGATGATCATCCTCAAGGCGGTTTTACTGAAGGCAAGCCCTGGTTGCCCGTCCCGGAGGAGCATCGCGCAAGGAGTGTCGCGACTCAAGAAGCGCAAAACGATTCCATTCTTCATCACTATCGCCGCGTGATAGCCATGCGCAGATCATCGCCTGTGCTGCAGCGAGGTGAGAAGCAGAATCTTGAGGCGGTCGGTGATGTCCTTGTGTTCGAGCGACATCTTGGCTCAGAGCGCATCTGGTGCGCCTTCAATTTGTCAGGGACGAATGGCGCGGTGGCGCGACCTGAAGGCCAGTGGACGCTGCTTGATGTCGACGTGCAGGCCACGGCACAAGATCACAGCGACAACACAGTACGACTGCCAGCCTGGGGCTACACCTTCTTGACGCGTACGCTGTAGAGGCAAGCACATATGGCTCATCTGAAACTCAAGGATGTCTCCAAGGTCTATGGCAAAGACCTGGCCGTTCTTCAGGATATCGAACTGGAGATTGAGCAAGGCGAACTCGTTGTCTTTGTTGGCCCTTCAGGCTGTGGCAAGTCCACATTGCTGCGAATGATCGCGGGGCTTGAAAAGATCACAGGCGGCATACTTGAGATTGATGGCGTTCGGGTAAACGACATGCCGCCGAGCCTTCGTGGTATTGCCATGGTGTTTCAATCCTACGCCTTGTATCCGCACATGACCGTGCGAGAAAACATGGCTTTTGCGCTCAAGATCGCCAAGAAATCAAAGTCAGAAGTGGAGTCGGCGATCAGCGAGGCTGCGCGAATTCTCCAGCTTGAACCCTACCTCGACCGTCTGCCCAAGGCACTGTCAGGCGGGCAACGTCAACGTGTGGCGATCGGACGAGCCATTGTGCGCGACCCCAAGGTGTATTTGTTTGATGAGCCTTTGTCAAATCTGGATGCTGCCTTGCGTGTTGCCACACGTATAGAAATTGCGCAGCTCAAGGAGCAGATGCCTGATTCAACGATGATCTACGTCACTCATGACCAGACCGAGGCGATGACGCTGGCCAGTCGTATCGTGGTGTTGGCAGACACGCGTATCGCGCAAGTGGGCACGCCACTGGAATTGTATGAGCGCCCCGAGAATGAGTTTGTGGCTCAGTTTATCGGGTCTCCTTCGATGAACCTGCTGGCTGGCACGATACAAGCGACTGGCGTCAAAACCACGGTTGCTCTTGACGGCGGTGGCGTTGTTTCGTCATCTGTGCCGACACGCGACAGTGACATTGGTGTGCGAGTCAATGTGGGGATTCGTCCTGAGGATCTGGTGCCGGTCGAGGCTGATCCTGTGTACACCGGCAAGGTGAGTATTGTGGAAGCACTTGGAGAGGTAACGCTATTGTATTTTCAGGACGACGAGCAATCAGTGATAGCGAAGCTGCCAGGGATGCGCAAGGAGCTGCGTGGTCAGACTATCGGCTTGGGTACCGACGCTGAGAAAGTGCACTTGTTTCAGAATGG
Organism: uncultured Granulosicoccaceae bacterium; assembly: GCA_937922675.1. Taxonomy (GTDB): domain Bacteria; phylum Pseudomonadota; class Gammaproteobacteria; order Granulosicoccales; family Granulosicoccaceae; genus Granulosicoccus. The sequence goes on along the minus strand of CALAJN010000010.1, from coordinate 266,884 downwards.
GCGATCACTTCGGTATCGCGATTTGTCGTGATCCTCGCTGATCTGTCGTCGGCTCAATTACATTTTCTCAGTGCTGGCAAGCCGATGGCGCTCGCTTCAAATCCACCGTCCACCCCCAGTATCTGGCCATTGATATAGCTGGCCTTGTCCGAGCAGAGAAACACAATCGCATTGGCAATCTCGATCTCACTCCCATAGCGGTTCAGTGGAATGGCGTCGTGATACGCGGCGATGATGTCTGGTGTGTGCACTGCCATGGCAAGTTTGGTTTTAACAGGCCCCGGCGCAATGCAGTTGACACGAATACCAAACTCTCCAAGCTCGATGGCCTGTTGTCGCGTCAGGTGCATGACAGCAGCCTTGGATGTTCCATAAGCCACTCTTAGCGTGCTGGCGCGGTAGCCTGATATCGAGGCAATGTTGACTATGCAGCCGCGGCTTTTCTTGAGCGCATCAAGACAGGCCTGGGAGCAGAGGAAAACACCATCGAGGTTGGTTGCCATGACCGCTCGCCATCGCTCAAAGCTAGTGTCTGCCATGGGGCCAAAGTCGGCCACACCTGCGTTGTTAACCAAGGCATCAATGCGGCCTGACTTCTGGGTGACCGCATGCACCATGCGCTCTACTGCTTCAGGCTGTGAGACATCACACAAGACCGGGATTGCTGATGAAACACTATCCGCTGCCTCACGAAGAGCTGATTCGTCTCTGTCGACCATTGCAACCGTCCAGCCTTCTTCACCGAGAAGTTGGCTGGTCGCAAGGCCGATGCCTCGCGCTGCTCCGGTGACGAGTGCTGTGTTGTTTTGCATCATGGTTCTTGATCGCTTGTTGATCCAGCCGATAGTCATCAATCGTGCACCAGGCTTTTCTCAGGGGAGCACGTGGCGCGTCTCTGTTGTCAGATGTAGCTCTTTGCCCGTCCAGGGATTTGCAGCGATGATGGCATCATCGAGTTCTGCACCCAAGCCTGGAGTTGTTGGCGGCAGTACATAGCCATCCTCCCATGTGATGGGTGTAGTGAGAAACTGCATGTATGACTTTTCAAAGCGCCCAATGGATTCGAGGATTAGAAAGTTAGGGCTGCAGCTAGCGATATGGATATTGGCCAGGGCCACAACAGGGCCGCAGTACAGATGCGGTGCAATCTGTGCCTGGCGAGTTTCTGCCATACCGGCAATTTTCTTTGCCTCAAGTACTCCACCCACACGTCCCAGGTTCATTTGCAAGATTGAGGCTGCACCTGCTTCGAGCACGCGAGCAAATTCATGCTTGGTACATAGTCGTTCACCCGTCGCAATCGGCACGCTTGTCGCTCGGGCAACTTCAGCCATGGCCTCGGCATTCTCGGGTGGCACAGGCTCTTCAAACCAGAGCGGGTCATAGGCTTCAATACGGCGTGCCATACGTTTTGCACCTGAGACAGTGAATTGACCATGAGTGCCGAACAGCAGGTCTGCGCGCGCGCCGACCGCTTCACGGATACGCTGACAGAAGGCTTCGGATCGTTCCAGGTCCTCAAGTGTAGGTTGATGCCCGTCGTGAATGGTGTAAGGGCCAGCCGGGTCAAACTTGATAGCAGTAAAGCCCTGTTCGACCGCTTTGACAGCGGCCTGAGCCGCCAGGTCAGGGTCGTTGTATACATTCGGCAACGAGGGATCATCGGGATAGACGTCCCCATCAGGTGGGTACAGATAGGTGTAGCTGCGCAGACGTTCATGCACTCGGCCGCCGAGCAGTTGATAGACAGGCTGATCCGCAGCTTTTCCGACGATGTCCCAGCACGCCATCTCAAGACCGCTAAGTACGCCCATCACTGTGACGTCGGGACGCATGGTGTAGCCCGCACCAAAGGCGCTGCGCCAGAGCTTTTCGATGTGGTGCGGGTTCTCGTTGGCGAAGTGCCTCTCGAACATGTCGCAAGCCATTGCCGCACATAGCTCTGGCCCAAAAGTGGCGTTGTAGATTTCGCCTATCCCGGTAAGACCACAACGTGTTGTCAACCGGACGAAGATAAAGTAACGCCCGCCGTGACGTGGGGGCGGATTGGCAACAATGAAGGTCTCGATATCGTGTAGCTTCATGTTGGGCTGTCCCTGACTGAATTGTATCGGCACCTGCGTGCGTGTGCTCGTCGGTACTTTCGTGTACTCATCTGAGTTCGCTTGCGTCGTCCAGAATCATCTTCGCCGCGCGAGTCGCAAGCATCATGACCGGTGCGTTCGTGTTTCCTGAAGTGATGCAGGGAAATGCTGATGCATCCACTACACGCAAGCCTCGGATACCGTGTACCCGAAGCTGGGGATCAAGCACCGAGTCGCTGGCATCTCGGCCCATCCGGCAGGTACTCGTTGGGTGAAATACCGTGGCTGCTCGCTCGCGAAAATCGGCCAGTAGCTCTGCATCATTCAGTTTTGCGGTGTCTGGTGCTACGGCCTCAACAGTCACGGCGCGAATGGCTGGAGTCTTTGCCAGTGCGTTGAGAAGGCGCCCTGTCTTGATCGCCATTTGCTGATCATGGGGCGTGGATAGCGAATTGGGCTGAATGTGAGGTGCTGCTTGTGGGTCAGCCGCGCTCAGTGTGACGTCGCCACGGCTACTGGGGCGGCACGGTTGTGCGCCCAGCAGAAAGCCTGCTTGTGGATCCACGTCTCTACTGTTACGTGTGTTGATGCGATAGCTTACCGGGTTGCAGTAAAGCTGCAAATCTGGCACTGCGGTGTCACTGTCGGAGCGTACAAAGCCGCTGATTTGATTGACAGACAAACTCAAGGGGCCGCGCTTGGTCAAAATGTACTGGATACCCGCCATGAGTTTGCCTGGCCAGTTGCCGAGTACATTGTTAAGAGTGGGCTCGCTTGCGTAAAAGTAGTTTGAAATGGCGAGGTGGTCTTGCAGATTTTTACCGACCATGGGAAGGTCGTGATTCACAACGATGCCGCGTTCGCGTAACTCGCTGGCAGGTCCTATGCCGGAGAGCAAAAAAAGCTGCGGCGTGTTGATGGCACCGGCGCTTGATACGACTTCATGCCTGGCGGTCATCTCATGACGCTGCCCCTGGTACTCAAAAACAACGTTCGACGCCCGGCCGTCTTCGAGGTCTATTCGAGCAACCGTTGCCTGAGTAATCACCTGCAGGTTTTTACGCGTGAGCGCGGGGCGTAGAAAGGCATCGGCTGCGGACCAGCGACGCCCGTTTATCGTGTTGCTGGACAGGGTTGTCACACCGTCAATATGATGGTCGGTGCGCCACCCCATCTGCGCCGCTGCGGTGTAGAAATGATCTGTGAAGGGGTGTCGGTGGTCGCCGAGGTCTGTGAGCAATACACGACCCTGGGAATCAATAGAGCGCGAACTGTGTTTTGTGCCTTTATCGCACTCGAGTGCGTCGAATGCATCGTTCACGGTATGTGGGTCCCACACCGTCGCGCCACTGTTCACCCATCGTTCGTAGTCATGGGGCAGCCCGCGCACCCAGGCCATTGCATTGATTGAGCTTGATCCACCCAGCACACGCCCGCGTGGCCAATAACCGCTGCGGCCGTTGAGTCCAGGATCACTCGCGGTCGTGTAGCACCAATTGACTCTAGGGTCATTGAAGGTTTTTGCGTAGCCAAGCGGTGTGCGTATCCAGAACTTCTGATCACTACCGCCTGCCTCTAACAATACGACCGAGTAGCGACCGCAGGCACTCAGTCGATTGGCGAGCACACAGCCAGCCGAGCCAGCTCCAATAATGATGAAGTCGCAGGAGTCTGGTAGAGGAGTCACGAGCTTTTTTGTTGTGTCGATATCATGTGAGCGCCGACAGAAATGTCGTCAGAGACCTCGGTCCTGGCACCGGGAAGCCGGTACAACCTCATAGCCTGGGGCTTCAGGTTCCTCATCGATCAACTCGTCTGCAAATCCGTCAGCCACGATAGAGAGGCCGGTAGCGTCTTCGAGGCGTCTGATGATGTTGGGCGACAACTCTCGCTCACCGTAGCGTGCAATGCCGTCGTCGAATATATCCACCATCAAAGGACTGATTTCAAGTGGGACTTCACAATCGCTGGCAATCCTCTGAAACAGGCCGATATCTTTTTTGACCAGGTCCATCGTGAACGAGATATCGCGACCGCCGTTCAGGATGACGTGACCTTCTGTCTCTGCAACAAAGGAATTGCCCGATGAGATGGTGATGGCTTGCAAGGTAGTGGCAAGATCAACACCCGCAGCTTTCATCGTGACCATGGCCTCGCACAGGGTTAATAAATTGGCTGTAGCGAGATAGTTGGTCATGACCTTGAGTACCGATGCTGTACCAATGTCACCTGTGTGCAGCACGCGACGCCCCAGTGTGGTCAAAAGCGGCAACATGCGTTCAAAGGTGGGTCGGTCGCAGCCGGCGAAGATGGAAATGTTGCCGGTCGCTGCACGGTGACAGCCACCGGATACCGGGCATTCAATCACCGAAGAGCCGAGCGCTTCAACGCGTTTGGCGAGGCGCTTGATCTCCTTGTCGTCTGTGGTGGACATCTCGGCCCACACCTTGCCAGCGCCGAGTCCTGCCAGCACGCCATCTTTGGCTTCCATGACCTCGGCGCAGGCGGCAGGTGAGGGCAAGCAGGTGATCACTACATCGCACTGTTCGGCGAGGGCCTTGGGACTCACCGCAGTGCTCGCACCACGGTCGATAAAGCCCTGTACAAGATCGGCGTCAAGATCACGTACGCGCAGGTCAAACCGGTTGCGCAGAAGAGAGCCTGCCAGTTTGGCGCCGACGTTACCAAGGCCAATGAAACCAATTTTCATGATACGAGCGTGACGCAATGGAGGGCGCAAGAGCACAGGCTCTGCGCATGAAGGTTTTACTCAATTCGCCCATCGGAGTTGGCGGCATTCAGGGTGAACTCCTCGCTCTAATGTAACCCGCGGCGGGGCTGACATCGTCGTGACCAGTGTCTGTGACAATTGGTATGGCGAGTTCCTTTGTACGAAGCATGATCATGACAATTTCGTAGCATTGGCTCAGGACGCTTGTGTTTTCTGCGCGCGCCATGTTGCGAATTGTTGCGTTCATTAGGTCATGGTAATTTCAGGTCATGATCGTGCGCTGGCCACAATGCTTCGTCTACTCTGCGCCGCGTCAAGTCTTTGTCATGGGTGCGGTCAGTGAACTCGCTGCAAAAGTTGTCATGGGTCGTCGTATTCGTGTGCCTTGCCGTAAGCGGCGGCGCGCACGCAAACGAGTATCACAAGCTAAGCCTGCAAGAAAAAGCCGACCTCGCGAGATACCTCGGGTGGGTGTGGGGTGATGGCAGGCCCGGTGCCGACGGGCGCGGTATTCTGTACAAGGGCGGCAACCCGAACTACACCGCTGTCGTGTCGAGATTGGCGAACGTCAGGTTTGATGGAAGAACCAATGCGCTCGGATTTCCGACCAGTGGAAATCGCAAGCTGGTCAGGGCCTGGAATTATTGGGAGAACTCCTTGCCAGGCGGCAACCCGGGTGATCCCCAGATTTTGAGAGAGGCGATCAAGCACCCCAACTTTCTCGCAGGGCTGCTGGAAGGCGAGGGTCAGATATTTCATAGCGACCCGAACAAGGAGTTCTACATCGCTGATCAAAGCTATGCGCCTTCGCACCCCGATAAACTCTACGACATTGCCAATTTTGGCCCTGAACGCATGGTGCAGCTTCTCAAGCTGATGGATGAGACCTACGGGTTCAAGAACCCTTCACTGTTGATCGGTAAAACCTCGTATGACTATGCAACCCGCGGGGACGAGGCAATACGGCAATTGAGAAACCGATACCGCGAGCTCGATCAGCAGAACAGAAACGGCAACCTGCAAAATGGTTTTACTGTGAAGGTACGCATCAAACCGCGCTATTTCAGTCAAATCAGCAGTTACGGTTATTTTTTCAAGGGCGATGGCAAGTACAGGACGCCCGCCCCTGACAGCCAGCTCAGGATAATAAGAAGCTCTTTCCCGGACCAGAATACAGAGGTCTCCGGCCCACTCTCGTTTCTTGGCAACGAAGGCGGTAAAAACGATGTTGAGAGTGAGGGTGCCAACCCGGACAGTCAACCCGACGGCAACACGGCTGGCTTGAGGCTGTTGCACAGCTCGGGAGGTTATCTGAGTTCGAGGTTGGGGATCGTCGGAGGAGGCAACAGAGCCGATGTGCGCTGGGAGTTGGTTGATCTGCGCAATGGTTTTGTCAGGGTGAAATCCCGGAACACAGCGGCAGCGCGCAGCTCATTGCGTGCGACCGAAAACGCTGTCGTTGGACTGACTGGCGCGACTACAACGGCGTTTACTGCTCAATGGAGGGTTGAGTCGCTCCCGGATGCATCCGGGCGCTTTTATCTTGTCAACCGGTTCTATGGCACGTATTTGCGCATAGCATCAGGGAACGGCTCTCTACAGCACGGCAGGGTCGGCGAGGACGCGATATGGCAGGTCGATTAATGCGGTTCTGAATGCGTGTCCACGTCAGCGGCGGGTCAGGGTCGTATCTGTCAGGGTCGTATCAGTCAGGGGCGCATGAGTTGCAAGCGATATCGCAGGATCAGCGCCAAGCCGACGACCAGCGGTATGGCCCAGTATCCAGGGTACAGCGCAAGGTCCGGGTAGAAGCGTACGGCTCCGAACGCAAAGAAGGCGGTATAGACGGAGATGCCCGCACCGATCAAGCCCTTCAAGTGCTCGAACTGCCAGGCATTGCGCGGCGGGCGCGACGCGAGCATGAAAACCAGATTGGTACCGACCGTTGCAAACCCGACCACTGAAATGCCGAGCATGAGCGCTTGTTCGGCTTGCCACCCGTGGTAGACAACCAGAACAGCAGCGATCAATAGAAGCAGTTGCGAAAGCAGGTTGTACCAGCGCCGATGGCCGGCGTGCGCTCGCCGATGTGTGATGCACTCGCTGCCGTACCATGCGAGGTTGATTGTCAACACAGCGAGGTAGAGCATCATCCACCCGAAGATCGCTGTGATGACGACAGGATCGGACAATTGTGGGTGCTCCAGCAGTTTCGGATGGGTGCCAAGCGGGTCTGACAAGGTCACCAGGCTGATGCCGACAGCGAAGACGCCCGTAGCCAGAAGGCTGCGCACAAAAATACGACCCCACCAGCGGTGGCGTTGACCGCCCTTTTGCGCGGCAACAGGTACCCAGAACGAGAGCAGGCCAACAAGCCCAGTGGCGATGTGTCCGGCGACCAGTATGTGGAAGAGCTGCAGGCTGCTCATGGGAGGATTATCCTGCATGTCAGCCGGGGTTGGAAGCGAGTGATGGTCGAAGTACAGGATCAGCAGGATATCGGGGTGTTCAGGCCTCCCGCACCGCGACCGCGCTCGCCGCTGATATCGTTGTTGCGCGTTATCCGGGAAGGCGAGGGCAATTTGCTCGCACTGGTGCCTGAGAGCGCTTATGGGCAACCCGTCGGGCGGCTTGGCTACTCTCGCCGCGACATTCTGGTGGTCAACGAGCCCGAGCTTGCACGTCGTGTCCTGACCAACGAAGACGGTCTATTCCCGAAAAATGATCTGATGGTGAGCGCGCTCGATCCACTCGTCGGCAACTCCATGTTTGTGTCTGATGGCGAAATCTGGCGTCGTCAGCGCTCGATGATTGACCCGGCCTTGTCCGTGATGAGGGTCAATCGAGCGTTCGCGTCGATGAGCGCAGCCATCGACGACTACGAGAAAAGGCTTGATCACGCTGCCGCCACGGGAAAATCAGTGTCTCTGGACCAGGCGATGAGCCATCTGACCGCGGACATCATCTGTCGATCCGTGTTTACGACATCGCTTGAATCCGATATGGCACGCACGATATTCGATGACTTCAAGACCTTTGAGCGCTCGGTGGCTCAGGTCGAGTTGATGCGTTTGATCTTCTCTCCAGCGTTCAAGGCGGTACCGCAGAACCAGGCAGTGTTGGACGCCTGTAAGCGTATTCGTACTCACCTTGGGCAGATGGTGGATACACACCTTGAGGGTGATGGTTTCAACGATATCGCAAGCCAGCTCATCGCGGCGCGCTCTGAGCAAGGTGTGCCGTTTACCCGCACCGAGTTGATCGACCAGCTCGGGGTGTTTTTTCTGGCAGGGCATGAGACAACCGCGAGCGTGTTGACGTGGGTATTGTTTATTTTGGGGACGCGCCCCGATATTGCGGCGCGCGTCAGGGCCGAGGTGCTGGAGGTCGCAGGTGATGGGCCAATCACCATCAACCAGGTACAAAAGCTTCGCTATGTGCGCAATGTGTTTCGCGAGACCTTGCGCCTGTATCCTCCCATTACTTTTCTGCCGCGCGTGGCAATGCAGAAAACACGCCTCGGCAAGCTCACGGCGCGGCGCGGCGCGATGATCATGGTGTCGCCGTGGATCATTCATCGGCATCGAAAATATTGGCAAGACCCTGAGTTGTTTGACCCGGACAGATTCCTCCCTGATCGGGAAGCAGAACAGACGACAGGCGCCTACCTGCCGTTTGGTGTTGGCCCCCGTGTCTGTGCGGGCGCAGGCTTTGCGCAAGTGGAAGGTGCCTTGAGTATCGCTCGTCTGGTGCGTCGGTTTGACTTCACAGTGGAGCACCCGGAAGCGGTGCAACCGGTCGCACGTTTGACGACACGGCCGTCGCGCCAGATAAGTGCCAAGGTCAGTTTTGCATCAACGTGAATGCAGCGTGCGCGCAATATCACGCGTGGCTGCTTCTCCAAGACTGATCCCTTCTCGTAACGAGCGCCAGATGATCGGTAGTGAAAGGGGAGTCATCAACAGAAACGGCAAGGGATCAGATAACTGCCAGGTCACGTCGGTGTGCGTGCGCATGATCTTGATGCCTGTGCGCATTCGATGCGGTTTGAACAGGGATGATTGAGTCTCGGTCAGGCTGGTGTAAAACTGATGCAAGCGGGTTTCGCTTCTGAATTGCACGGGCTCGGTATGCTCTTCCGAGGTCAGTGCGTGGCCAAGCGATTCACGGGTCATGAAGTGCACACCACTGGTAAGTCGTGGGTTGCACTCGATGGCGTGCGGGACGCCGCGTTCATCGTCGATGAAGTCAAAAGCTATAAACCCCGTCCACTGCTGCGAGGCAACAAACTGATCTACCCAGGTATCAATGTCAGGTACATCGATGCGTTCAAATGCTGCTGCAACGCTGCCAGAAAACAAGGTGCCGCGGTAGGTCACATTGCCCAGGACGCGTCCGTGTCGCGCGAGGGCGAGCGTGCTGCGATGTGCGCCGGTCAACTGCTGCTGTACCAGTAGCTGGCGCTCAGGGTTGACAGGTGGCAGTGGCGCACCTGCTGAATGCAGGCGCACCTCGCTCCCGGAGCAAGACAATGAGGGTTTGAGCACCGTATCGTGGTGTGCAGCCAATTGTGTGGCAGCCTCTGTGCCAAGCACCTCGGTTTTCGGCACGCAGAGTCCTACGGCGGCTGCTGTGCGGGCAAAAACGAGTTTGTCGTGAGCATCCCGCACCTGTTTGGCTGCGACGGCAAGCAGGCGTACACCGGTCGGCAGTTGCTTCTCGAGCGTGACCAGATGCATGGCTTCCTCGGAGATCGGAATGACCAGGCAGATGTGCTCGTGCTCGATGATCTTGAGGAGCTCATGATGGTAAGCATCAAGGTCGTCGTTGGGTGCGGTGACCGTGTACGAGCGGGCTACCGCCCGGGATGCTCGACACAGGTGCCAGGCGAAAGGCTCAGCCACAATGACGCGCCATCCGTCATGATGCAGGGCTCGAGCAATATCGAGCCCCTTCGGCATACGGCCCAAGGTCAGCAGGCAGGTGGGCGAGCGGTTGGTGCTGTCCCTGGTCCTGGGCGCGAATTCAGGTTCTGACGCAGGTGCTTTGTGGTCCAAGGTTTCTGAGCTGTGCGCTGTTGTGCAAGGTCAGCCCCAAACCAATCCGCAATCAGCTTGTGACCTTGTAAAACAGGCCGAGAGCGTGGCCTGAGCAAAGTTTTTATCTTTATCGTGGCTGGCCATGCCGACAATCGCATGTGCTGCGTTGCCTGGCAACTTATGTGAAAGCTGATCGAGCGGTATACCTTACACCACAGGAAATGAATCGCTGGTGGATCGGTCGCTCCTGTGGCCGCCATACCTATGCGGCCTTCTTGCCTAGAAGTTGGTTTTTAGTGGCGCCTCAACAGCATCGGCTGCAAGCACTTCCGCAGCATTGGCGATGAACCACGCGCCGCATGACATCCACGCACCGCTCAGGTAAGTGACAGGCGCATCCCTCAGTTGCTTGCGAGCAACGGGATGACGCATTGCGCTCCACTGGCTGGCGTGTTCGCCGTTGGTATCGAAAAAGGCTGCCACGATTCTGTCCGGGCGCTCGTAGGCGAGCCGCTCCAACGGCAGCGAGTGCCAACCGTTTCGTTGTTGAAAGTTGTTCATGCCGGATGTAACCAGGAGCTCATGAATCAGCGAGCCGGGCCCTGTTGTCGCACCTGCGGGCGTCATGTAGAGCGCGCTGGGACGTTCTTGTGCCTTCGGCAAGGCAGCAATTCTCGACTCCAGCTCTGCCACGATCCCGGTGCCGCGTTCTGGCACGCCAAGTTCATGGGCGACCTCAAGAGTGACCCGCTTGATGCTATCGATGTCGCTAGTCCAGCCAATGTTCACGACAGGGATATCGAGTCTACGCAAGAGATGTTCGATACCGGCACCACCACCGTAGGTGCGCAATACAAGATCGGGAGCCAATGCAATGATCTGTTCGGCGGATGGTCGAACAGTGGGTAAGCCTGCGGCTTGTTTTCGCAGGTAGGCATGCGGTTGTTCGGCATCAGGTGATAGTGCCAATATGTGACCGCGATCGGCCATCTTCAGCGCATATTGATCTGCGCAAAAATCGAGGCTGACGATTCGCTGTGGGTGACGTGCTGACGCCCCAGGGCTATTCTCGGGACTCGCGTTGGTGTTTTCACTCAGGCGATCGCATGCGGTGAGGCCGAGAGCGACGACCGACACGATGCAGCGTAGCCACGCAAAGATCCGAGACGTTGAGAATGACGTTGAGAATAGGGTCATGGGAGAACACTGCGCAGTAGTTGCGCACTGGTAGTTGCGCACTGACTGTGCCCTGTGGCGGCGTCTATCGACTGGTACTTCTTTGACCCGCCCAGCGTACTATCTTGCAATGGCTTCTGCCATCAGGCAAGCGCTGCAACAGGTAGAGCGCCAAGCTGTGAGTCTGCAGTTGACAACTGACGGGACCATCGAGAACGCAGTGGGTATAAACGGCGCTGCTGCACGGCAGCTTTGTGTGTTCTACCCCTTTTTGGACACTTTGCATGATGACTTCGGGCTGACGAGCAACGCCCTCTACGACTAACTCAATTTCCTGCATTGAGTTGGCAGCAATGCGATGATGCACGGCATGAACAGTTCGCGGCAACTTTGTGTCTTTACAGACCTTGATGGCACACTGCTCGATCACGATACCTACTCGTGGCAGGCGGCCAAGCCAGCCCTGGAGCGGCTGGCCCGTGTGGGTGTTCCGCTAATTTTGACCAGTAGCAAGACTGGAGCCGAGATAAGCAAGCTCCAGCAAGAGCTTGGTCTTGTTGAGTTCCCTGCCATCGTCGAAAACGGCGGCGGTACCCTATACGGAACCGGGGCAAGCTCGCTCGCGGGCGCTGAAGGCGCTACCGCCGGTGGTATTGCAGATGACGTGTGCAGCAATGGGAGTAGCAGTAGCGCAAGCGATAGCGTCTACAGAGATTTGCGTGCCCGGCTGAATCGAGTGTCGGCGCCACTCAGGCAGTGCTTTGAAGGCTTTGGCGATCTTGGTGAGGTCGCAGTCTCGGATCTCACGGGGCTATCATTGGTGGCTGCTCAAAAAGCCTGCAAGCGAGAGTTCACCGAGCCCGGGCTGTGGTCGGGGAGTGATCAACAGTTGGATGCTTTTTTGGAAGAGTTGTACCAACAAGGGGTGAGCGCCCAGCAAGGCGGGCGCTTTCTGACCTTGTCGTTCGGCAGTACCAAGGCCGATGCCATGCAGGACGTGATGGGCCAGCTTGGCTGCAACTTTTCGATCGCCTTGGGTGATGCGCCCAATGATGTAGCGATGCTTGAGGCGGCCGACAGGGGGATTATCATCGTAAATCGGCACCGCGCTCAGTTGCCCGTGCTTGATGGCGAGAGAGAAGGGCGTATTCTGCGCAGCCATGATGCAGGACCTGTCGGTTGGAATCATGCAATGCTGCAGCAGCTGGATGCACTCGGCGTGTAGTCAACCGGCGGCCGCAGCCGCTAACCACATTTCAGGAAACGTATGGTCGACTTTCATCAAAACGGCAACATCTCGACCCTTCACAATCTGCGCACGCGGTCAACCGAGGATTTGACACGAGAGCTTGAGGCATTTGCGCGCACGCGCAAGATGTCGCTGATCCTGCCGTGTCTGTATTCGGAGATCGGCACGGATGCGATGCCGAATATCGTGCGTGAGTTGTCCAGTGTGACCTACCTGCACCGTGTGATCATCGGACTTGATCGTGCCACTGAAGCAGAATTTCGCCACGCTCGTGAGTTCTTTGCGGACCTGGGGCAGACGCATACCGTGCTGTGGAATGACAGCCCGCGCATGCAAGCGCTTGGAGAGCGGCTGGATGCGATGGGACTAGCGCCATCAGAGCAGGGCAAGGGAAAGAATGTATGGTCCTGCATCGGCTATTTGCTCGGTTGTCAGGACAGCTCTGTGGTCGCGGTGCACGACTGCGACATACTGACCTACACCAACGATCTGCTGGCAAGGCTTATATATCCCGTTGCCAATCCGACCTTTCCCTTTGAGGTGGCCAAGGGCTACTACGCACGTATCGGATCCGACAAGCTAAATGGTCGCGTGACCCGCTTGCTCGTTAGTCCCTTGTTGATCGCCCTGAAGCGTGTCATCGGTGATCGCGATTACGTGGATTATCTGCGGAGCTTTCGATATCCCCTGTCGGGTGAGTTTGCAATGCGCATGAACATATTGCCCGATCTGCGTATTCCGTCTGACTGGGGTTTGGAGATCGGTGTGTTGTCCGAGGCCTGGCGCAATCTGGCACCGCGCTCGGTCTGTCAGGTAGAGATTGCCGATGACTATGACCACAAGCACCAGACCTTGAGTCCGGAGGACGCGGCTTCAGGGCTCAATCGAATGTCTACCGATATCTGCAAGGCAATTTTCAGAAAGCTGGCTACCGATGGCACGGTGTTCACCAACAACACCTTCCGCACACTCAAGGCTACTTACTATCGCTGTGCACTTGACTTGCTTGAGTCCTACTATTGCGATGCTCAAATGAACGGGCTGACCGTTGACCGTCACGCCGAGGAAGCCGCTATCGAGTTGTTTGCAGAGAGTCTAATGCGCGCAGGTTCAACCTTTCTTGACAATCCACACGAAACCCCGTTCATCCCGACCTGGAACCGTATCCACGCAGCCGACCCTGACTTCACGCGAGATCTGTTGGAAGCAGCGCACGAAGATCAACAGGAGTTTGCGTAAGTGGCCGCTATCGACTGATCCCCAGATTGCTTATCCAACGACATTGATAAGGCGCGAGCGTGATGTCATTGGCTTCGATGGGCTCGGACGATAGCAGATCCACCCAGCTGCGATCATCAATCAGGTTGATGGTCACTACCGGTACGGATACAGTCTCTGCGCTTACGTTGTGCAGGGCAAACAATGATTGGCTACGATCGAGGCTTTGCCGCCAAAGGGCGAGTACCCGTTCGTCAACCACTGGCACCGTGTACTGCGTGGCGTTAGGATGAAAGGCCGCTTGCTGGCCACGTAGATCGAGCCGATCAAGCAAAGCACGTAGCACGCGCGCATTGACGGTATCAGGGTCATCCAGTAGTTCGCGCAATTCGGGGTAGTGCCAGTGGTGACGGTTGATAGCACGATTCATCTGGCGCTTCTCTACCGCTTCGTGATCGTTGGCTGTGGCGAGCAGCGCATGGACATAGAACGCGGGAATACCCTCCAGTGACATCGGTATCGTCTGCGAACAGATAAAGCGCTCTATATGCAGATCATCAGGGCCGTTGAAGGTCTCGGTAAGTGCATCGAAGAAGGTCGTGTTCAACTCATAGGGTGCCTTGCCGCCATCAGGCAATGATCGCCATGACACACGGCCTCCCGTTTTTTCTACAGTTTCGAACACCTGTGCCTGCTGTTCCTTTGACAACAGGCCTTCCGCAGGTCGCATACCGATACCGTCGTGGCTCGCTGTGAAGTTCAAATAAGCACACCCAAGTGGTGCTGGAGGTGATGCCTTTTGCCACTGAAGCAAATGTCGCGCAGTGCCAGAAAGCATGGCGTGCAGAATCAAGGGTGGTAGCGGGAAGTTGTAGATCGCGTGTGCTTCGTCGCGCTCACCAAAGTAGCTAAGGTTCTCGGCCTTGGGCACATTGGTCTCTGTCAATACAACGACGGGCTCTTCGGCAAAGTTGCACAGCATGCGTATGAGCTTGACCATCTCGTGGGTTTGGCGCAGATGTATGCAGTTGGTGCCTATCTCCTTCCACAAAAAAGCGACAGCGTCCAGACGAATGATGCGCACACCGTTGTCAATATGCAAACGGATGATGCGAATAAAGGCGAGCATTACCTCGGGATTGCGAAAGTCGACATCCACCTGATCATGGCTGAAGGTGCACCACACATGGCGCTTGCCGTCGCGAGTCTCCACTTCACGCAGCAGTGGTGAGGTACGTGGGCGTACCACCTCACTCAGATCTTCAGCCGGATCGGCCTCGAAGAAAAAACGATCATGCGGGTGATGTCCCTGCAGGTACTCGTTGAACCAGCGACTTTGGCTCGACACGTGGTTTAGCACCAGGTCGGACATCAAGCTGAAGTCGGCAGAAATTCGATTGATATCGACCCATTCGCCGAGGCGCGGATCCACAACCTCAAAGTCGACTACGGCGAAGCCATCATCAGAACTGTAGGGAAAGAAGGGCAGTACATGGACTCCGGTTATGCCTCGTTTCAGATAGCGATGCAGGAAGTCGTTCAAGAGATCCAGTGGCTTGTGTTCACCATCCTCCAGCGTGTTGCCATAGGTGATGACGAGCGCATCCCGCTCTGACCAGAGTGAGTTGTCCGGCTGGCGAGGCGCCGGGCGACAGCGTGTGCCCTCAGGCCAGAAGGCTGCGACTACAGAGCCAGCCAGTGTGTCGCTGTTGTGGTCAGGGTAGATGGAGTCCAGCAGGCCGCGGATAGCCGATGCTGCTATGGCTGAGCCTGTGCTGTTGTGGTCGCTGGCGGTTGGCACGTTGGAGAATCCAGAGTCGATGAGCGTTGGTGCCCTCGCAAGACGCTATCACCTGTTGGGCGAGGCGGGTAGGTTTGGTGTCGGTGCATCTGTGCATAGGTGATTTGATGCGAGCTACTGTGGTACCCGCCCCACGAGGCCACTCTGTGACGGTGTGCGGGCAGATTCTGCACCAGGTTCACGATCTGCCTCGAAGACGCTTCAAATTACGTTCCATATGCCGACCAGAGGCCAACAAACAGGTCTTTATGAGCGCATGGCCAAAGGCTACGTCTACGCTGTCCGCGTACCGGGCGATGAAGCGGTAAAAATTGGCAGAACCGGTCGTAGCTTCGAGAAGCGCTTGCGCGAGCTCAACGGTCCGGGTCTCAAGGTTGATCTTGTACCTGAGTATGTGTGCAAGGTTTCGGATCCCGCTTGGGTCGAGAAGTGCGCACATGACTTGCTCAAAGACTGTCGCGTACGACCGGACAAGGAATTTTTCCGGTGTAAACGAAGCAAGGCGATCAGGGCCATCAATAGAGCTGCAAAGACTGCGAGACCGCACCATGCGCGAGTGGTCAGGCGAGGCAGCAGTTCTGGCCTCATCAGGCGTCTGTTCAGCGTGTTGGGTGGGCTTGCCTGTACGGTGTGTGGCCTGGGTGGTCTTGGCGTTATGGCTTACGTCGGTTTCACGGGCTCAGGGTACCTGGAAGAATATCGGACCGAGCTTGCGACTGCTGTCTGTTTCGCGTTGTTGCTGTTGGTGTCGGGGGTCAAGACGTTGCGGTCACCGACGTAGTCGTTGGCCAGGCAGCCTCACGTCGCCACATACCAGTCCTTGCGGTGGTTCACCGCGATGATCAGGTTTACGATCACAGCTCCCGCCAGTGACAAGAGCACGGCCGTGACATCGATGACGAAAAAGGCTGCCAGAAAGATGCAGACATCTACCAGCAGTTGAGTCAGCCCTGCGCGCAAGCCGGTCTTCTCTTGAAGGTACAGGGCCAGGATACCGACACCTCCGAGGCTCGCGCCGTGGCGAAAGATGGCCAGAAGGCCCGCGCCTGTCATGACTCCGAAAAGCACAACGCCGAATACGGGCTCCACCGTCTGGAACTGCAACAGCTGCGGGAAGAGTGTCGAGAAAAGTGATATCAGCGCGACACAGATCACTGTCTTGATCAAGAACCGAAGGCCAAGTCGGCGATAGCCAAGCCAGTAAAAGGGCAGATTGACAAGAAAGAACAGCACCGCAAAGGAGGTGCCTGTAGCGTACGAGAGAAGTAGTGCAAGCCCTGCTGTTTGACCGGTGGTCAGTCCCAGGTGGGTCAGAATGACAAGGCCTGTACCCGCGAGTGTGGTGCCTGTCAGTAGCCCTTGCGTATCTTCTAGAAACGAGTGGCGACGTGGCCGGTCACGAGGAATGTCCTGTCTGGAGTCCATGGTGCCTTTGGGTTACATCAGGTAGCGTACTGAGAAGTGGTTGGCAGCATAGCTTGGCTGGCTGCGTAGGATGCTCTCACGATACTGAGCCATAACGAGGTGTTGGATGACTGACAAGGATACAAGCGACTTTTGTTTTGACTCCTGGGCACGTCTGGCGCAGGAGGATCCTCAGGCATTTGAAGCACAACGCATCGCTTTGCTCGGTATCGAGCTAGCGCGCGGCACGCCTTCTCAGCGTGAGCGGGGCCGCGACGCGCTGGTGCGTTATGAGGCGGCTATAGCCGGCTGCAGCGGTGCTGAGCGAATCAATGTCGCCGGGCAACACATGGCAAATTCGCTACGCGATCTGGGCCGCGCAATGGATCATGCCGCTTTGGCATTGGCCGATGTGCGCGACAAGATAACCTCAGGGCTTGCCACGCCACCGGTGACGAGTGAACACGAGCTTGATGGACGCGCCAATAACTGTCGCACATAAAAAGACCTTGGACAGGGTGCCCATGGTGCCATCAATCAGCAGCGCATGAACGATGGTACCGAGCACGATAACAATCGCGAGGCCCATGTGTATTTTCCGCCAGGTACCTGGATGAAAACGATGCCTCAGTACTGCTAAAGCCGCTGCGAGAAACGCAGCCCACATGGCAATGACTCCCCACAAGGAAAACAGGGTCGGTGAGCGTAGTAACAGTGCGTCTACAACATCCGGTGGGCTGGTAATCCATAGCCCGGCGACATGCACGATGACGGCGATCACCAGAGCGGCACCCAGCCAGCGATGAGAATGCTGTGCACGCTTGGGACCAAGGCCCGGCAGTGCGCCTGCCGCGAGTAGTGGCTGGATGAGCAACAGACACAGACCAGCGACACCTGCCAGGCCTGCGATGATGTAGATCGGCTGGCGCCACTGCAGTAGCGGGCTGTTCAGAGCGACACCTATGGGAACCAGCAGGGCTGCACTGACGCCGCACCAGATCAGTACGCTCTTGATGCGAGCGCCTTGCAAGGCGGTCTGGCTCAAACAGGTTGAAGCACGAATTCGACGTGCAAGGTCTTGTCGTTGGGGCTGGACATGATTGGACGGAGAAATACCGTCTTGAAGCCGCCTTCATCGAATTCGGCATCATAGGCCAGGTGCCCGTGGGCCTGACCAAAGGCGGGAACAATTTGCGGCATGTCCAGCTCAAAGCTGCCGTCCTCACGCGACAGTGTCGCGCCATGGCTGCGCTCATCGCGCTCGTGACCCTCTGTGGTGTGAGCCCACACCTGGATGCGTCGGCCGGCAAGCGGAGCGCCGTCACCGGCGCGGCGCACGCTACCGGTCATCAAGAAACCGCCACCGCCGATGCGTTCGACCAGCGGTGCGCCTGGCCGATAGTTGTTGGCACCGCCACGCATGCTCGGTGTGGCGGAAACAGCTGCCGCATGCGCGCTTTGAAGAACGCCATACCTGGCCAGGAAAAGGGCGCTACCTGCAGCCAGCGCAGCGCGCCGCGAAAAAATGAAGTCGGTCATGTCGGGAGGGGTGAAAGAGTGGGGATAACGTTAGCCTATACGACTACAAGGACCGCTACGATGAGGTTTTGTTGCACCCGAGCGGCAAGATGGCCCGCTGATCAGGCTGACAGGGCGCTTGTAGCGGCTCAACAGAACGGCCTTTAGTCCGCAGGGCTTGCCAGCCTCCGCTCTCGCTGGCACCCTCAAGGCGTGCGAGCAGGTCGTCCGACCTGCCATTTGATCCGGGAGACCCTGAATGAACCGTACTTTTCTCGCAGCGGCCGTTGCAACGGCTCTTGCCGTGGCGGGTACCGCCGACGCTGAAACCCTGCGCTGGGCACGAGCTGGAGATTCGCTCACGCTTGATCCGCATGCGCAAAACGAAGGGCCGACCCACACGCTCGCGCACCAGATGTACGAGGGCTTGTTGCAACGGGACATGAGCGGCGAGATCATCCCCTCGCTCGCGACCGATTGGGCAGTGACCGATGACCCGACTGTGTGGCGCTTCAACCTGCGCGAAGGTGTGAGTTTTCACGGTGGTCAAGAGTTCACAGCTGACGATGTGGTGTTCTCCTTCAATCGTGCGCAAAAGCCGACATCGGCGATGAAGGAGCTACTCGCCTCGGTTGCCGAAATCCGCAAGGTCGATGATCTGACCGTCGAGATCGTGACCGAAGGCCCCAACCCCTTGTTGCCCGCCAACCTGACCAACCTGTTCATCATGGATGAGGGTTGGACAATGCAGAACGACTCCGAAGAGCCGCAAGACATTGCCAATGGCGGCGACAACTTTGCCGCTCGCAACACCAATGGCACGGGTGCCTACATCCTCGATTCTCGTGTTGTTGACGAGCGCACCGTGTTGCAGGCCAATCCGGATTATTGGGGCATGGGCGAGTTCCCGCTTGAGGTGAGCGAGATCGTCTTTACACCGATCCAGTCTGCTGCAACACGCATCGCTGCGCTGCTCTCCGGCGAGGTCGATTTCATACAGGATGTCCCTGTGCAGGATTTGGCACGTGTTGATCAATCCGATGGCCTGAAGATCAGTAACGCGCCGCAAAACCGCGTGATTTTCTTCGGCATGAACCAGGGCGCTGACGATCTGGAGACCGACGATATCGAGGGCGAAAATCCCTTTGCCAAGGTTGAAGTGCGTCAGGCGATGAACATGGCTATTGATCGAGAAGCGATCAAACGTGTTGTCATGCGTGATCAGTCCGACCCCACCGGCGTGATCATGCCTCCCTTTGTCAATGGCTGGAACGAGACGCTGGATGCCGTGCCAGAAGGTGATGCAACTGTCGCCAAAGAAATGATTGCAGCGGCCGGATATCCAGACGGTTTTACGGTCCAGCTGGATTGTCCCAACGATCGTTACATCAATGATGAGGCCATCTGCCAGGCGGTGGTGGGCATGCTCGGTCAGGCTGGGATCACTGTGAACCTTGACTCCAAGCCCAAGGCGCAGCACTTTCCGCTGATTCAGAACCGCACCACTGACTTCTACATGCTGGGCTGGGGTGTACCAACCTTTGACTCGGAGTACGTTTTCAACTTTCTGGTGCACAGCGCCTCTGATGAGCGTGGCACCTGGAACGCGACCGGCTACACCGATACGGCTTTGGATGAGAAGATTGTATCGCTGGCATCAGAGACGGACACAGCAGTCCGTGACGCAACGGTTAACGAGATCTGGGAGCAAGTCCAGGCCGATGTCTTGTACCTGCCTGTGCACAACCAGATCCTTAACTGGGGCATGAAAGAGGGCATCGACTTTGCCGTGCAGCCTGAGGATCAGCCGCATGTGAAGTTTCTGAGCTACTCAAACTAAACGCAGGAGCCAAGTCCAGGCTCAAGTGCCAGGCGCGTACCGACAGGTTCGCGCCTGCATTGGCCTTCGCTATCCATGATTGCCTACATCATTCGGCGGGTCCTGCAAGGTTCGGTGGTACTGGCCGTGGTCGGTTTCATCGCCTTTGCGATGTTTCGATTCATGGGCAATCCGATCGAGAACATGCTTGGTCAGGAAGCCACGCGCCTGGATCGAGCGGCACTGGCCGAGAGACTTGGCCTGAACGATCCTGTACCCGTGCAGTACGTCAAGTTCCTGGGCAAGGCCGTGCAGGGCGATTTCGGCGTGTCTTACAGAAACGGGGTGCCGGTAGCCGAGATGATCGTGCAGCGACTTCCAGCGACGCTTGAGCTTGCTTTTGTGAGCGCCGTGCTCGCCGTGTTCTTCGGTATTGTGCTTGGTGTATTCACCGCCATCAGGCGCGATGGCGTCCTCGCAAATATCGTGATGTCAACGTCGCTGATCGGTGTGTCCTTGCCGACCTTCCTGATTGGCGTGCTGCTGATCTGGGTGTTTGCGGTTGAGCTCGGATGGTTGCCGTCTTTCGGGCGGGGTGAAACCGCCAACTTGTTTGGCTGGGAGTCAGGTCTGGTCACAGCTTCCGGGTTGAAATCGATGATCCTTCCAGCGATTACCTTGGGGCTGTATCAGATGACATTGGTGATGCGTCTGGTGCGCTCTGAAATGCTTGAGGTCTTGCGCACTGACTACATTCGGTTTGCGCGCGCTCGTGGTTTGTCAGATCGGGCGGTGAATTTTGGCCATGCTCTCAAGAACACGCTGGTACCCGTGATCACCATCATCGGTATGCAAGTGGGCCAGATTGCCGCTTTTGCCATCGTCACAGAGACTGTTTTTCAGTGGCCAGGTGTGGGTTTGTTGTTCATCAACTCGATCCAGTTTGTGGACATTCCGGTCATGGCGGCCTATCTGTTGCTGGTCGGCGTGTTGTTTGTGACCATCAACTTGATCGTTGATCTACTGTACGCGGTGGTAGACCCGCGCTTGCGCGTGACATGAGCAAAATCGCAACAAAGGCTACCGACGTCGCTGACGGGGTCGCGGGCACGAGTATGGACACCGTGGAGCTGACACCCGGCATTGCAGCTCGACTCGGGAGCATATGGTCAAGCGACATCGTTTGGTCCTTCCGGCACTCGCCGGTAACGATCGTTGCGGCGCTGGTCTTTACAAGTCTGCTGCTGGCCGCTGTGTTTGCTCCCTGGATTTCTCCGTACACCCCGTTTGATCCTGCCAGCCTGAATTTGATGGACGGATTTACTCCGCCGATGAGCACCGGTATGGGTTCGGGGGCGATGTACTGGTTAGGGACCGATGATCAGGGGCGCGATGTGTTCTCCACCATTTTGTACGGCATGCGGCTGTCGCTGTTCATCGGTATTGCTGCTGTTGCCTTCGCTGCGGTTGTCGGTGTCACGCTGGGTTTGATTGCAGGTTATACCGGAGGCTGGGTGGACGCCTTGATCATGCGTATCGCGGATATTCAGTTGACCTTTCCGTCGATCATGGTGGCCTTGCTGATCTTTGGCATCGCAAGAGGTTTGACGCCGCCGGAGCTGCGCGATCAGATGGCGATCTGGGTGCTTATCTTGTCGATAGGCTTGTCTGAATGGGTCCAGTTTGCTCGCACGGTGCGTGGCTCTGCGATGGTCGAAGTCAAGAAGGACTATGTGCAAGCTGCCCGTTTGCTCGGCCGAAAACCACATCACATTCTACGCAAGCACATCTTGCCGAATGTGCTGGGTCCTGTCTCTGTCATAGCCACCATCTACCTTGCGCTCGCTATCATCACCGAGGCAACCTTGTCGTTTCTGGGTGTCGGCGCTCCGCCTACCTCTCCCTCGCTCGGGACCCTGATCAGTATCGGTCAGGACTACCTGTTTTCTGGCGAGTGGTGGATTTTGCTATTCCCATCGCTCACCCTGCTGGCATTGGCCTTGTCGGTAAACCTGCTGGGTGACTGGCTGCGTGATGCCTTGAATCCAAAGCTGCAATGACCGCGCACACCGGCGCCACGCCTGCTCAATCTTTGCTTTCAGTGCGTGACCTGATTGTCGAGATCCCGACCCGTCGTGGTGTGCTGCGCCCGGTGGACGGAGTCAGCTTCGAGATTCAAGCGGGTGAAATACTAGGCGTTGTCGGCGAATCCGGCGCTGGAAAATCCATAACAGGCGCTGCCATCATTCGACTGTTGGAACGACCGGCGCGTATCGCCGGTGGTAGCGTGCACTTGGCGGGACGTCGTATCGATACGCTGGATAGCGACTCTCTGCGTCGTGTGCGCGGCGGTCAGATTGGCACCGTCTTTCAGGATCCTTCAACTAGTCTGGATCCCTTGCAACGCATCGGTGATCAGCTTGCCGAGACGGCTCGCCTGCATCTTGGTGTGTCACGGTCGAATGCGCGTGAGCGTGCACTGCAGGCCCTGATTGATGTGGGCATCCCTGGCGCTGCCGAGCGTCTTGACGCCTACCCGCATGAGTTTTCGGGTGGCATGCGACAGCGCGTGGTCATCGCTTTGGCCCTGATCGGAGAGCCAGACCTGGTGATTGCTGATGAACCCACAACAGCGCTGGATGTCTCGGTACAGGCGCAAGTGCTTGGTCTGCTCAAGAACTTGTGTCGCGAGCGGGGCACGGGTGTCATGCTGATTACCCATGACATGGGCGTCATTGCCGAGACCACCGATCGCGTGGCCGTGTTGTATGCCGGGCGTGTCGCTGAGGTCGGGCCAACACCTGCGGTTTTGACGGATGCCGCGCACCCCTATACCCGAGGGCTTATGGCGTCAACGCCTAACCCGATACCGGGTGACAAGCATCAGCGACGACTACAACAGATCCCAGGGTCAATGCCGGGGCTATTGTCGGTACCCACAGGGTGTGCCTTTCATCCACGATGTGAGCACACCATGGCCATCTGTAGCCAGCGCCGCCCGCCGTCTGTGCCTGTACGTTCAAGTGATGTTGGGTGCTGGCTGCACAGTGAGGTACCTGAAACATGAGCGCGGTTGTCAGTGAGTTTGCAAGCAGCACCGAGGCAGGTCAGGCGCTCGTTGAGGTGCGTGCGCTTACACGTCGCTTTGATGTATCAAGCCCTTGGCTCAATCGTGTGCTGCAGCGCGAGCCAAGGCGCATCCTGACAGCCGTCGATGATGTCAGTTTTGACATTGCCCGGGGGTCAACGTATGCCCTGGTTGGTGAGTCGGGGTCGGGCAAGAGCACGATAGCCAAAATGGTACTCGGCCTGTTGGCGCCCAGTGCGGGTCAGGTGTTGATAGACGGTAGCGATTTGTCCCGCGCGGATGCTGCAGCCAATGCCAATGTGCGAAGACGCGTTCAGATGATCTTTCAGGATCCGCACGCCAGTCTTAATCCTCGGTGGCGAGTAGGCGACATCATCAGTGAACCCATCGAAGCGTTTGGTCTTGCCGCTAATTCGGGAGAGCGGGCGGATCGTGTTGTCGAGCTTCTTGCTCAGGTGGGTCTGTCAGCGGCAGACGCTACCAAGTTTCCGCATCAATTCTCTGGTGGTCAGAAACAACGTATAGGCATAGCAAGAGCGCTAGCCTCCAATCCCGAGTTCATCGTGTGTGACGAGCCCACCTCGGCGCTGGATGTATCGGTGCAGGCTCAGGTACTGAACCTGATGCGCGACTTGCAGGCCGAGCTTGGCTTGACCTATCTGTTTATCACCCACGACCTCTCCGTCGTCCAGTACATGGCTGACGAGGTCGGGGTGTTGTACCTCGGGCGTCTGGTTGAGACCGCAAGCCGAGAGGCCTTGTTTGCTTCACCTCGCCATCCCTACACGCGCATGTTGCTGGAGGCCGCACCACGACTGGATGGCTTCGGGCGCGAGCATGTGATCGATGGTGGCGAGATTCCTGATCCGATCAATCCGCCAGCCGGATGCCACTATCATCCACGCTGCCCCTTGGCCAATGCTCGGTGTCAGAGCGAGATCCCGCTGGTGCGAGACGTGCAGTGGAGTCGCGTGGCCTGCCATGAGGCGGAACATACAGGGCTGTAATTCACGTATCTGGCTCCGACTCCACTAGCGCGTGTCGAGTATCCGGGCGAGTCGATTGCGTCGCAGTCCGAATGATAAAATCGCTGACACATAAACTGGTCAGCGAAATCTGTCTCCAGAGCAATCTGCACCGGTTTAAACTCTTCGGGCTGCAGGGCACACGCAGCAGCCAGCAGTAAGCCGGCCCTGAGCCAGGCTATCTCACTCGGAATACGATTACTTGAAGACAGTCATTCTTGACGGCGGTATCGGCCAGGAGCTTGTCAGTCGCAGCTCCCGCCCCATCACTCCACAGTGGTCCTCCGAGGTACTCTTGCATGAGCCGCACATCGTGACCCAGCTACACGGCGACTATATCGATGCCGGTGCAGATGTCATCACCTTGGCAAGCTACTCCGCCTCACCAGAGCGTCTGGCGCGCGATGGATTGCCAGAACAATTTGACTCTTTGCAACACGCGGCCTTCCAGTGTGCCGCTGAAGCACGCGACCGCAGTGAACGCGTTGGGGTGAGGATTGCAGCTTGCCTGCCGCCGCTGGTGGCGAGTTATCGCGCCGACACGGTGCCTGAGGAGTCGCAGGCGATAGCGAGCTATCGAAGAATCGTTGAAGCTCAGGCTGACAATGCGGATCTGATGCTGTGCGAGACCATGGCATCCATTCGCGAAGCGCGCTTCGCTGCAACGGCGGCGCTTGAATCGGGATTACCGGTCTGGGTCGGCATGACAGTATCTGATGAGTTGATACCGGATTCACCCTGCAGACTACGCAGTGGTGAGTTGATGGCTGATGCCGTTGAGCAGTTGATGCAACTTGGGGTGCAGGCGATCCTTGTCAATTGCAGTAGCCCTGAGGCGAGCACAGCAGCATTGGATGATGCCGTTGCCTCAGGCTTGCCTGCCGGTGTCTACGCAAATGCGTTTCAGTCCGTTGAGGCCCTGGAACCCGGAGGGACTGTGGCAAGTCTCAAGCGTCGCGAAGATCTCGGACCAGACGCCTATGCAAGCTTTGCCGCTACCTGGCGCCGCAAAGGGGCCTCGATCATCGGAGGCTGTTGCGAGACAAGCCCTGCGCACATAGCAGAGCTGCGTACGCGGCTCGCTACCCTGGGTCTGGACTAGTCGGGTATCAGTCTGGTGGACTAGCCTAGAACTTTTTTGATCTTGAGCGGGGTGTGATCGGCCGCTGGTGCCTGGGAGATGGATGGTTTACGTCCACAGCCTGCAGCATCGGCAGAGGCGCCGGTGTCGCTATCTGATCCGGCGGTGGCTTGCTTTGCCTCGGCACTGGTGGAGTTGCGGTCGCAGTCATCAGCGCGCACGCCGGAGCTTGCGACAGTGGCAGCACCGGCGAGCGCAAATGCCGAGCTCGTGCGCAGGAAGCGCCGGCGCCCTGAGCCGTCCTGCACGATGACGTCGTCTGTGGGGCTCTTCTCGCTCATGGCCTGCGCTCCAATCGAGGTGGAGCACCGAAAGTACTACCGGAACTGAGCCGGAGTCAACCGTGCAGCAAGATCAACCCATGATCGAGCAGCAGTGTGGCCAGAGCGACTGCTGCGTCTTCACTCTCTCCGAGATCGGCAACCGTCAGGTGTTCTTTTGTGGCGAGGCGCCGCACCGCCATTGCATTGCCACCTTCGAAGGTCAACACACTGCCGGGAGCGCGCAGCACCACAAAAGCCTCACTGTCCTCGATATCGAGCCAATGGTCGCTGCAGACAGAGACTCCGACCGATGGGGAGGGTGAGCTGACACCTGGCTGCCTCAGTCGTCCATTGCAATCTGGGCGGGCATCCATTGCCAGTTCGTTGCGAAGCCTGCGCAGGGCCTGATCGATACGCTCGTCACTGGCTGCTGTAGCCAAGAGCCTGCGCATCTGTGCACGTATCTGGCGCTGAGATTCTCTGTTGCCAGAGGCGTTGCCGCAGTTGTCAAAGCGACCTTCCAGACTGGCGCGCAAGCCGACGTCCTCAGACTCGGCCAAACGCAATACCTCGTGCAACAACTCACCGGCTGTTAGCGCAAACAGCCCAAGGGTGATGTGTAGAGAGGACGTGTCCGGATGGGCTATTGCATCGTGCATCACGCCGCGCGGGATATAAAGCGCATCGCCAGCAGACAATTCGATTGAGCTTTGCCTTTGCCCCGGTGGGTGCTGTTCGGCATCAAAGCGATGATGGTGCGCGGGTAGTACAGGGCCACCTGAGTAAAAGTGAAACGTCTTGCGACCGTTGACTTGAAGGATGAACACGTCGTGGCTGTCGTAGTGTGGATTGAAACCCTGTTGCCCAGCAGGTGACAGATAGACATTGGTCTGGCACCGCATGGTAAGTCCTCGTTGCACGTCTCGACAAAAATCAGCGAGTGCTTTCAGGCGTCTATCCATATGGGATAGCACCAGGGTAGCGCCGGCCTTGTGACCTTGCAGCAACTTGCTGGCAAGTACATGACCATTGTCGTCAAGATACTGTGTGGGGGCTATCGGTTGCGGACCACCGCTCAGTTGAGCGTCGGCAAGCGTCAAGCGCTGGCTGGACAACACCGATTCGATCGCCTCTATCGAGAGCAGACTTGTGTAGCGAGCATTGTCCTTGCGCTCGATGTGCAGGACCTGTTGCTCCCAGCCGCTGTTGAGAAACTCGGTTGTTGTTACCGGGGCAAGTAGTGGCTCAAGTAGCTTGTCGCGTAACGCATCATCCATCAGTAGAGGCCTGGAACCAGGGCGGCTGTGCGAGTGCGATAGGCCGGGTACTCCGCGTAGCGTTCGGTGAGCAGGCCCTCCTCACGCTGAATCTTCAACAGCATCACCAGCACTAGTAGTGCGCATGTTATCCAGTCGCCAAGTGTATTTCGTGTCAAGGCTGCGCCCAACCCGAGAAGCAGCACTGCGGTATACATCGGATGCCTGACATACGCGTAGGGCCCGCGCGTTATCAATTGCGCGCTACCTCGTGGCTCAGGCAAGACTGTAAAGTTGCCGCCGCGCATCGACACAAAGGCCCAGGCCGCGAGTGCCACGCAAACCGCAAGACACACGCTACCCGGAAGATCAGCAAGCCCTTCAGGAACCAGTGTGGCCAATGGGCTTGCCAGCATCACGATGAGCACCATCTGGGCTGCTACCAGTGCAATTGAATGCGCAGACATCATCTTTTTCAGGTGCGATGTAAGGCGACAGGCTACACGTAAAATTTCACAGAGGCAGGCGACGCGCGCGTCAAGCGGCCTTGTATGGGCGTCACCTTCCCAAACGACTGGTTTGCAAACAGCAGGTGACAAGCAGTCTGTGGCGTGGGCAGTTTACGGTACGGGAACTAGACTTACCGGCGGGCACAGGTTTGGCTGCTGCAAAGAAAAAGCGCATATGAAGGTAATGTTCAACACGGTTTCGCTGGTATTGGCCTTGCTCGTGTTTGCAGCCTGCTCCTCTGGATCCGGAGGCGAGGATGCATCCGGACCGGCGGAGGTGCCAGCAGGCAGCGAGGAGATTGTGGGCGGTTTGCTTGGTCTGGTGCGCACAGGTGGCGTCACTTTGAGCACGGTAGACGGTGTGTCGCGCACCTATATCGGAGACAGTGGCCGGCTCGCTACCCAGATCATCGCCGAGGGCTCGATTGTGGAGCGTAGCTGGCGTGTCGACAACGGCGTCTGGTGCGAGACCTCTCCAGAGTCGGCACAAGAGGCCTGTCTTGATCGCGATCGGGTATTCCTCACCCTTGATGAAAGCTATCTGTATTTTGCCGATGGGGTGCTGCAGCCTGAGCGAACCTTCACTTTGGAACAGGGCAATCCCTACGGGTTGTAGCGGTAGCCATTCTGTCAGGCGGCGTGTTGATCCGTCTGCTCAGACGACAGGGGATCAAACTGTGCCGAGCCGCTTTTTTGCACAAGTGACAGATGTGGGAAGGGGATGGTCCAGCCGTTGCGCGTGCAGGCACTCACGCAGGCACTTTGCATGAGGCGCTCGATTCGGCGATAGGATTTGGCGGCGCGTGAATCCATGGTGACAAATAACCAGTATTCGATCGCCGAATCCCCTGCGACCTCCAATTCCACAGCGACATCCATCACAGAGGCGGCCAACTCGGAATGTTCCAGCGCGTCGCGCATCGCAGCGCTCAGCGCTTGTGGTACATCATCGACGGCCTGCGCTTGTTGGTCATAGTCGATATCAAAACTGCATTCGACTCCGAAGCTGCCATGGCGGGTGAGATTGGTCATAGCTGACTGATAGAAATCTGCGCTGCGCATGACACGAGTTTGTCCACCGCGCTCGCGCAAGGTAACCGTATCCGGATTCTGGTCCAACACTTCTGCCAGCTGTGACGGGTCGTTGTCTATCAACACGACGTCGCCTTGAGAGCTCGGGAACCAGGGATCATCGCCAATCGGTCGTGAGGCCATGCCGTTGAGCGTGGATAGCGGAATGCGCAGCTCGCCATTGAGCTCCGGGTTTCTGAGTATCGTGTACATGTTGATCGACTCAACGCGCCATGGGATATCTCTGAAAATCAGTCGCTCACCCTCACGCATGGGGCCGATATTCAACAGCAGTCTTGCCTCGCTCACATAACGTGGTAGCAAGTGTCGCGCGCCCAAGGCCAATCCGACAAACAACAGGATCATCAGACCGAGCAGCAGCACATCACCGCGTTGATAGATGACGATAAAAATGGCGACGAGCATCAACACACCCGTCAAGGCATGCATGCTGTATTCAGCGAGGCGATAGCGCGTGCGGCTCTCAGGTGCGGTGCGATCACGCAGTGTGCGTCGGTACCCACTGAGTGCAAATCGGGTGGCATACAATACACTCAAGGCAGCAAACGCCACCATCATCAACGTCAGTCCGCGACCACCGGCAAACTCCTTGATGGCGATCCAGGTGGTCTGCCAGATCGTCTTGTCGCCACGCAGGTTGGCAATTTGAAAATGCGCAATGTCTATTGCCGCTGTGGCGTCGTCAGCGCGTTTCTGCCAACGTGACGCAAGTTGCCGCAGCACCGACTCAAGAGCGGGGTCACTCACCGCTTCAAGTTCCGGAGCAAGACCTGCCAAGGCCTCGTTGGCTACCTTCAATTCCTCGTCGCGCGCGGCGATGACATCATTAAGCTCCTTGATACGCCGCGGCTTCTCGGTGATCTCCTTGAGACTTGCAATGATCGGCTCGGCAATCAAGGCGACGTCTTCACGCCAATCCCCTTCGGGTTCCTCTTCGATCGAGACGTCAAACAGGCTTGAGTCCACCCCGCCTGTGGCGATGCTCTCCAGTGTACGACGCAACTCGCCAATCTCGGCAGTCAGCTCATCCGCCTTGCGGCGAAGGTCCGCACGGTCTTGCTCGTTCGCGGCTTCGATACGTTCACCAAGCGCGCTGCGCTCAGCGGTTCTCTGATTGATGACGTCGTTGATAAAGGCAAGGCGCTCGAGTGTGGCAAGCAACTCGGCCTGTTCGACATCCGCGCTCTCGGGGCTTGTGCTGGATGCGTTGGCGGCCTCTTGAGACGGGGTCCTGGTGCCCAGCGTCGGCGTGGCTGAAAACCGGGGCGGGAAAGCGTCGCGAAAGGTGTCCGGTGAGGGGAGGCCTGCGGCGTGGCGACGTGCATCGGCAGCGTCGGCCGAGGCGCCACTGGCGGTTAGCAGGGTGCCTGCGACGAGTCCGAGCACAAGGCCTGCGATCAGTGCGGCCACATGGGCCAGTTGACCAAGCGAGTTTCTCGCCTTGGCTGGCGTTGATGTGAGGGAACTGGTGGGCGAGGTGTTCACAGCACGCGTGATGCGACAAACGTGCCGTTACCAGTGCGTGCCTGGTGCGTCCTTGTGGTGAGGGTGGTCGAAAATCGTCGTTTGTCAGGTCAGCAGGTGTTTCAAGGATTGCGGACAAAGAGTGGAAAAGCGGTGTTGATACCGCCCCGATTGGAGGTGTAGCCCTGAATGCGGAAGCCATGGCCCGATGGCCCTTCAAAGGGTTGAGCCTGCGGATTGTCGCTATTGCGGTAGGCATACAGCACGGCATCGACAACCTCATCGCGCGACAGGGAGTCCGGAAAGAAGCTTGAGAACTTGCTTTTCCAGGTGTTGCCATCGCGTATTTCGATCGTGGCGGTATAGACGCCAAGGCGGTTTGGCTGATCGCGCACATCAGTTACTCTGGCGTTGGCCGGATCCCTGCCACCGGGCCGGGAATGGAAGCCAACGGGCTTTCCGCTGCGGTTTATCTCGCCCTCAAAGACATGCCAGAGATTGATCTCGGGTTGGGTTGACGACCACTGCGCATAGTCTGCCGGGGTATGGTCGCCGCTACTCCGGGGTGCCGATGAGAGGCCGCTGTTGCTGCCCCCGAGCAGCGCCTCGATATCAATGCCGTACTTGTCCAGATTGACGCCGAAGTAGCCAAGGCCCACGACGAGCAACGGTGCGATGACCTTGAGCAATTGACGGTGTTTCGGATTCATCCTGACGTGGTTCCCTTACTATTGATGTCCGGTTGAAGTTACGAGTCGTGACGCTTTGCCGTGCTGCCGCGGCGAGAGTGCGGCAGCGCGCTACTATACCCGGAGGCAGTACCGCACGAGCCCGCCACCTCGGCGTGTTCGAATCGCTTGTACAGAAGAGGCCCGAGTGAGCTCTGTTCTTCCCGCCAGTGTGCCGAGCCGAAAATCGACCAGAGCCTCCGCGAGCGGGGCGCTGAGCTCGCCGCGCCTGCGCGCCTGTATCACCGTGTTGATCCTGTTGGGGGAGCTTGTACGTGTCAGCAGTGTCTGGGCTCAGGGTCCCCGCGGGTATATCGATGGTGTGGACTATGAGCCCCCGCTGATCGAGCACGAGCAGATCAGGGAGTCTGATGCCGCTCTTCGTCAGCGATTTGTCGCTCAGGTGGTTGACGACCGTGAGCTGGCCAGCGTGACCCTCAATTGGCGCTTCAGGGGCGAGATCAGCTATACGCGGACTGCGATGAGCCGCGTCTCGAGTTCATCGACATGGTCCGGTGAAGTGCCCACGTCCCCGACTGAATCGCGCGCCATTGAGTACTACATAGAGGCTCGTGATGTCGGGGGCAACAGAACGGTTCGCGGTTTTGTATTCAACCCACTGGTGCGACGGATAGTCAACGCGGACGCCGAGATACAACCTGTCGCTGTCCAAGACGAGCGTGTGGCACCGCGATCGAGGACGCTGTACTACGTGCTGGGTGCACTGGCGCTAGGCGTGATTGCCGGGGTAGCGTCCAGTCGCTCTTCCGGTGGTAGCGACGATGGCGAATGCGGTGCAGATGGCTGTGAAGTCGTGATTCGGTTGGAGCCCCCTGTGACGCAATGAGCACCTGGATGAACAGCCGTATTCAGTCACGCCCCAGGCGATGCGCCAGTGTTCTTTCCGTTGCTGCGATTGCGCTTTGTGCCTGCGACAGCTCGCCGCGCGATACAGCAACTCTGGATGTCAATGAAGAAGGCGATGGAACCTTGAGTCTGTCTGTGCCGCCTGCGCTGCAGGTGCGTGCAGTCGATCCTGACACTCTCGTACCTTTGGTTACGATCAATAACGATGAAGCTACTGTCGCAGCCCGAATGGACGGTCTATGGGAGTCGCGTGTCGTCGTGCCAAGAGGCTCCGATGTTGTGGTCAATATTCGTTGGGTCGAACGGACAGAAGGTGCTGATCTTTTGCTGGCCGATGCCAATGCAAGCATTGTCTCTGTCGACCGCAACAGAACCATACAGATATTCACGGACGGCTATGAGACCGACAACTTCGATTTTGACAATGATGGAATCTCAAACCTGGCAGAGCTCATCGGTGACTCCGACCCACGCAATTTCAATGACCCTGGTAGCGATTTTGCCGCGGTCGATATTCCGTTCATCGATCCAGCCAGTGCTCCTTTGATCGATGGCATAGAGGATCTGGTGTGGGGCAACGCAACGATCAGAGATCGCAGCGGAGATCTGTTGCAGATCGACAACCTCATGATCGATCAGGGTGCTACGCGCCTGGACGGCGACACGGAATACGCCTGGAAAGCGATGCACGACGGCGAGAATCTGTATCTGCTGATTTACGGAGAGGGGCGCAACGGGCAGTCGCCCTTTGGTGACTCCAGCCCTGACGAGTGGAATGATGACGCCATCGATGTGTTCTGGGATCCAGACAACAGCAAGCTGTCCGACTATGACGGTATAGACGATTCGCACTTGTTGTTGCCTCTTCTGCAACTGGACGGGCAGGCCAATCGCAGCGGTCAAGTGGGTACTCGCTTTTTTACAGGCTTCAACTCAGTGGTCCTGGATCCGTCATCGGTCGAGTTTGTCGCTTGTCCTTGCCCAGGCAGTCGAGCTGTATGGGAAATCCGTATGGGGCTTGGTGCCAATCGTATGGAGCTCGATACGGTCATCGGGTTTGAGATCCAGTTGGCTGACGACAATGACGGCGACGAGAGAGATGCGAAGTGGGGCTGGTTTCATCCATCGCGTAGCGATGCTGATGTCGACAACACCTGGCAAAACCCCGCCTTCATGAGCACGATGAGACTGGTGCCGTCGCTCTTTTAGGTATGGAAGGCGTGTCATGAGCATGGTAATGCGGCGCACGCTGGCAGCCTACGGGGCATTGGGCTTTCCGTACGCAGCGGCGTTTATCGCCCTGCAAATTGTCGTTCCTACCTGGTATGCCGAGAACACGGCATTGTCTCTGTCGCTTGTTGGCGTGGTGATGCTGATCGCAAGACTCATGGACACGGTGACAGACCCCGTGGTGGGCTGGTTGTCTGATCGTTCCAGAGCGCGCATGGGGCGTCGCAAGGTGTTTGTGGTAATCGCGGCGCCCTTTGTCGCTGTTGCGGTGTGGCGCTTGTTCATACCAGCGCCTGATGCCGGTTGGGTGTACCTGTTGCTCTGGACGGTAGCGGTGTATGTCGCAGGTACTGTTGCTCTTGTACCGATGTCTGCATGGGCTGCAGAGTTGTCACAGGATTATCACCAACGCTCGCGTATCACGGGTACGCGTGTTGCGTTTGGCCTGACAGGGTCTCTTGCGGCACTTGTCATCGTTGCTCTGACAGCGGGCGCTCCTGATGATCCGCTGGGTGCAGCCTTGACGGGTATCGTTGGTTTGTTTGTCGTGACACTGGCAGTAACCACTGTATGGGCATGGCGAGTGGTGCCGGACAGACCCAATTCTGCGGGTGCGGGCACAGACAGTCAAATGACACCGGCACAATTCACGGCTTCGTTGAAGCCGCTGTTTTCAGATAAAAATCCGTTCAGACAACTGTTGGTTGGATTTTTACTCAACGCGATCGGCAATGCGATTCCTGCAAGCCTGTTCCTCTTGTACGTGACCTATGTGCTGCAGCGTGAGGCACAAGTGGGTGCCTTGTTGTTTGTGTATTTTGTGTCTGCAGCGGTGTCTGTGCCTGTGTGGGTGGCTTGGGCAAACAAGATCGGCAAGCACCCGGCGTGGGTGATGGGCATTCTTTTGGCCTGTGTGTTTTTTGTCGGAGCGCCGTTCATCGATGCCACTAACGCCGACTGGTTCTGGTTGGTTGTCGTGGTTACAGGTTTTGCCACAGGAGCCGATCTTGCGCTACCTGCCGCGATGAATGCTGATGTGATCGAGTGGGATGAGCTCGAGCATGGGGTGCGCCGCCCGGGACTTTTCTTTGCGCTGTGGGGAACGGCTACCAAGCTGTCATATGCGCTGGCTATCGGCATCGCCTTTCCTCTGTTGGAGGCTGGAGGTTTTTCTGCCGGTGCTGACAATGATGCGCCAGCACTCGGCTGGCTGGCACTACTTTATGCAGGGCCTGCGATTCTGTTCAAACTCGCCGCCTTGTGGGTCATGCGTGGCTACCCGATAAACGAGCAACGCCACGCCGAGATTCGCGCAGCGATTGCGGGGCGGGATCAGGCAACAGCCTAGAGGTCAGGCGGCGGTCTGTGCGCCACTATCCGGCGGGGCAAACAGTTGCAATACATCTTCTGAACTCAGCCCTTTGAGTGCTGCGGTGTCACCGCGATTGACGGTCTGATCTGCCAGCAATTGCTTGTGTTGTTGCATGACCATGATCTTCTCCTCAACCGTGTCGCTTGCGACCAGCTTGTAGATAAATACAGGTTTGTCCTGACCGATACGGTGTGCGCGGTCACTCGCTTGGTTTTCCACCGCGGGGTTCCACCAGGGGTCGTAGTGGATAACGGTGTCGGCAGCTGTGAGGTTAAGACCGGTCCCACCGGCCTTTAGACTGATCAGGAATAGTGGTACATCGCCATGTTGAAAGGCATCGATGACTTCATCTCGCTTGCGCGTTCGACCGGTGAGCTTGACCCAGGGGATGTCGCGCTTGGCAAGCTCACGCTCGAGCAGCGCCAGCATCTCGGTAAACTGACTGAACAACAGGATCTTCTTTCCCTCGCTGATCAGTTCTTCGAGCATCTCGAGTACGAGTTCAGTCTTGGCCGAGGTCTTGACGCCACGCGCACTGTCGAGTTTGACCAGTGCCGGGTGACAGCAGGTCTGGCGCAGCTTGAGCAGTGCATCGAGCATCTCGATATGCGAGCGTGCAAGACCGCGCTCTGCGAGTAGCGCGCGTACGCGATGCTCCATGCTGACGCGAATACTCTCGTAGAGTCGCGCCTGTTCGGCGTCCAGGGTGACCTCGCGAACGATCTCGGTCTTCGGTGGCAACTCTGTTGCCACTTGTTCCTTGCGACGGCGAAGCAAAAACGGTCTGATCAGCTCACCCAGGCGTTCCTGGCGCTCGGCACTACCGTGGGATTCGATGGGTGTGCGGTAGTAGCGATTGAAGTGCTTGCGACTGCCGAGAAAGCCCGGCATGAGAAAATCAAACTGTGACCAGAGTTCGCCAAGATGGTTTTCAAGCGGTGTTCCGGTCAGGCAGAGGCGACGTTGCACTCCCAGTGCCTTGACAGCTTGAGTCACCTTGGCCGAGGGATTTTTGATGGCCTGCGCTTCGTCTAGTACGAGCAAGCCGAAATCCTGCTGCGACAACAGGGTCTGGTCGCGTGTGGCGAGCGCGTAACTGGTGATCACGATATCGGTATTAGCCAGCAAATGAGACTGGCTGCGACGCTCGGCGCCATGCCATATCAAGGTGCTTAATGTGGGGACAAAGCGCTCTGCCTCTCGCTTCCAGTTACCGAGCAGGCTGGTCGGGGCGACCACCATGACCGGGCGCGTAAGTCGTCCGATCTCGCGCTCGTGAAGAATGTGTGCAAGCGTCTGCAAGGTCTTGCCCAGACCCATATCGTCCGCAAGGATGCCGTTGAACCCGAACTCTGCAAGAAAACTCATCCACGCAATACCGTCGAGCTGATAGTCACGGCAGGTAGCACGCAGAAATACCGGTAGTTCCGGGTGCTCAAGCCCTTCGAAGTTGCGTAGTCGCTCGGCGAGCGAAAAGACATTGCCTGCGTCGTGCCAGCCGACGCTTACGCCGGACTGATCCCAACGGGCATCCATCGCCTCGAGTGACAATACACGCTCGCGCGGCAGGCGCAGTACCGTGTCATCGTCAAGCTCATCCTCGCCACCACCAAGATCACTGCGATTGGGTTTTTCGTCATACAACTCCAACAAGGTCTCGGCAACCGGTGCGAAGACTTCCGGTGAGACTTCCAGCCATTCGCCAGTGTCGGCTTGTAGCAGGATCGATTGCTCGCGAGAATCTGTTTGCAGCCACTCGATAACCAGCGGCAGCAGATCAAAGGTTTCCTCGCCGTGAGAGAGTTTGACGCGCATGTCAAACCAGCTGGATGTGGTTTCGCTGACTGTGGCTTCCACAGTTGTCACCGGGCGGAAGGACAGATCAAAAGGCTCGCGCACATCAACTCGCCAGCCGGCAGCTTCAAGTTCTGAACGCGTCTCCAGCAGTGCGCGCCATGCGTGCGCGATGTTCTGTACTTCCTTGGCACGTGGCACGCGGTCTGCCCGCGAGAAAAAATCACCATCCACCTTGAGCGCACTCTCGAAGTCGAGAAAGCGCTTGCCAAATTCAACGACAAACCGGTTTTCGGTAACAAGATCCCGCTTGAGTACAACCGGCCGGCCATCGGCGGTCTTGCCCTCGAGGGTGGCGTCGGCATCGCTGCCGTCATAGGGCAATAGATAGTCTGCGTAGCGAAAACGGATGGATGCGTAGAACTGGCGAATGTCAGCACTGTCATCACGTGATTGCAGCACCAACACTGGACGCGGCAGCTCTTCGATGCGCACAAAGTCCGGCTCGACCGGTAGCGGCAAGCGCGCGTCCGGCAGGCGCGAGGCGAGGTAGTTGCTCACGGTCTGTGCATGCGCGCTCGGCAGTGGTGGCGCCTCCACCAGCTGAGCAAGAATCGCTGTGGGAGGTGCACTCTCAAGAGGGCCCGCGATGCCCAACTCAGGCGCGATGTACCAGGCCGGGTCAGAGGGTACGAGTTGCCAGCTGTCGATACCTTCGAGCGAGATGTCAAGCTCAAGCTCGCCGGGTGAGCTGGCGCGCTCTCGCCAGTGGAATGTCAGCGCTCGTGACTCCCCGCGTTGCAGGGGCTTTTCGCGTTCTGTGCCCCACCAACAACGTCCGGTGGCAAGTAGCTTGCCCATCAGTAGATGACCAATATCGCCATCGATAGTCAGGGTGCGGTAGGTGAAATCGGCCTGTCGCCCGACGGCGAGTTCGAGAATGTCGCGATCGCTTGCCAAGACCCAGTCAGGGTGGTGGTAGTGACCGTTGTAGCGGTAGGCAGCCTCGCGGCCATAACCACCACGCTTGAGCAGCCGGCTCTGCAGTATCTGCAGCGTGATTCCGCTCTTGTGCTGGGTCAGCGCAGCAGCATCGAGTTGGTAGAAGAGCAATGGCTCGCCGAGCTCATGTTGCTCGAGTGCGGGGCTGGTCTTGCGACCATGCTCAACCATTTTTGACAGCCAGCGGTTGACCTTTTTCAGCGCCTGGTCATCGGCCGAGGCCGGTGCTTTTTGTTGTTCTACCCAGGAGAGCAGGGCTGCAGCCACGTGTTTGCAGTTGTGATGCGCCGGGCAGGAGCATTCACCGTCAAAGCGATGGGCCGCAATGGTGATGCGCTGCTGCCAGGGTTCGCCTTCATTGTCCTGAACCGATGAGTACAGCACCTGGCCGTCGTCAATCCAGTCCAGTTCCCTGACGTGGCCACCGTTCTTCAGGGCTTGCCCACGCGAGGTCGCAACCGAGCCGCAAAGCTCGATCACATCATCGAAATCGAGAATGCGTGGCGGATTGTTCACCGGAGGAGTGTAACTGCTGAATTTGTATCGTTGTGTTGTGGCTCGCGCTATTCTGGTCGCCAGGACCGTCCAACCACGAGGAGAATCAAAATGTACGCAAAAGAGACGCCTGATCGATCAACGCGCCGTCCGGTGCTCTTATCCGGAGCCCTCCTGCTGGCTCTCGGCGCTGGCTCTGCATTCGCTGCAGACCCCGAGAGCTGCGCTACTGTGCGGTTCTCCGATGTCGGCTGGACCGATATCACCGCAACCACCGCGCTGACGTCTGTTGTCCTTCAGGCATTGGAGTACTCGACCGAGGCCGAGGTGCTGAGCGTCCCCGTCACCTATGCGTCACTGGAGAACGGTGATATTGACGTTTTTCTTGGCAATTGGATGCCGACCATGGAGGCCGATATCGCGCCCTATCGAGAGAAGGGGAGCGTTGAGACACTGCGCACCAATCTCGAAGGGGCCAAGTACACCCTGGCGGCCAATGCAGCGGCGGCGGAACTGGGCATTGGTGATTTTGCAGACCTTGCGAGCCACGCAGAAACGCTGGAAGGCAAGATTTATGGCATCGAGCCGGGCAATGATGGCAATCGCCTGATTCAGGACATGATCGACGCTGATGCTTTCGGCCTGTCGGGTTTTGAAGTGGTCGAGTCCAGTGAGCAAGGCATGTTGGCGCAGGTTGCGCGGGCCGAGCGGCGGGGTGAGCCGGTCATCTTTCTCGGTTGGGAGCCGCATCCGATGAACGCCAACTTCGAGCTGACCTATCTCGAGGGCGGCGACGACTACTTCGGTCCCAACCTTGGCGGGGCTACCGTGCACACCAATGTGAGAGCCGGCTACGCCGAGGAATGCCCCAATGTGGGTATCTTGCTGAGTAACCTTGAGTTCACGCTGGCGATGGAAAACGAGGTCATGGCTGCCATCCTTGACGAAGGACAGGACCCCGACGATGCCGCTACTGCCTGGTTGAGCTCGAATCCGGATGTACTGGATGCCTGGTTGGATGGGGTAGAGACCGCGAGCGGTGAGGATGGACTTGCAGCAGTGAAAGCCGCGCTTGGCGGCTAAAAAAGCGTGTTGCAGGTATGGATAGCTTTGCTGAGTGGCTGAGTGAGCACCCCCTACCCCTTGGTGCGTTCATCGCCGAGGGTGTAGATCTTCTCAACACTCATGCTCAGGGTGGGTTTGATGCCGTGTCTGACGCGCTGGGTGGCGCAGTGGAGGGTGCAACTGATGCCTTGTTGGCTGTGCCAGCCGTTGTTCTGATTGCGGCGGTTGCAATGCTCGCCTGGCTGCTTCAAAAGCGTATGGGTCTGGTCGTGTTTGCAGTGCTCTCTCTGATGCTGATTGTCAATCTGGGTCTCTGGGAAGCCACGGTCGAGACGGTTGTACTGGTCCTTGCCGCCACCAGCATCTGCATGGTGGTGGGCGTGCCATTGGGAATTCTCGCGGCGCACCGTCCGCGACTCAATGCCGCCTTGCGACCGATACTGGATTTGATGCAGACGATACCTACGTTTGTCTACCTGATCCCGACGTTGATTCTGTTTGGCCTTGGTGTTGTGCCAGGTTTGATTTCTACGGTTGTGTTCGCTATCGCGGCCCCCATCAGGCTTACTTCGCTGGGTATTTCCGAAGTACCTCGGCACCTGCTTGATGCAGGTGATGCGTTTGGTTGCACGCCCTTGCAACGTCTGCTGCGTATTGAGCTCCCGTATGCCATGCCAACGATTCGAGCCGGACTGACGCAATGCATCATGTTGTCCTTGTCGATGGTGGTAATTGCCGCACTCGTGGGTGCCGATGGTCTTGGCAAGCCGGTAGTGCGCGCTTTGAATACAGTCAACATCGAAAACGGCTTTGAGGCAGGTCTTGCCATTGTCATCGTTGCGATACTGCTTGACCGCCTGTGCCGGGCACGTGAGTCAGGATCGGCGCAGTGAGCGTTGCCATGGACAATGCGATCGAAGTGCGTGCATTGGACGTGTTGTTCACTCAACACGCTATGGGCCGACGAGCGCGTGCGGCATCATGCGCAGCAGCCATGAAAGCTTTGGATGGCGGGGCCAGCCGTGATGCTGTGCGTGAGGCGACAGGCGTTGTCGCTGGTGTCATCAATGCTGACCTTGATGTTCCAGCGGGGTCGATTCTTGTCTTGATGGGCTTGTCGGGTTCCGGAAAGTCATCCTTGCTGCGAGCGGTGAATGGATTGAACCCATCGGCGCGTGGATCGATTCACATTGCGAGCAGCGAGGGCAGGACTGATGTCTGTTCCTTGCCTCCTGGTGCGCTGCGAGCGATACGGCGTCGCTCACTTGCCATGGTGTTTCAGCAGTTTGGATTGCTTCCTTGGGCAAGTGTTGCGGAGAATGTGGGTTTTGGGCTTGCTGTGCGCGGTGAGTCGAGTGCGCGGCGACGGCAACTTGTTGCTCACCAGCTGGAGCTGGTCGGTCTGCAGGAGTGGGCCGATGCCCCTATCGCTTCCTTGTCCGGGGGAATGCAGCAGCGTGTGGGCTTGGCTCGTGCGTTTGCAACCGAGGCTGACATCCTTCTGATGGATGAGCCGTTCTCGGCGTTGGATCCGTTGATACGAGAGCATTTGCAGACAGAGCTTCTGGAGCTACAAGCTCGGCTAGGACGCACAATTTTGTTCGTCAGCCACGATCTGGACGAGGCCATAAAACTAGGTAGCCGTATTGCCATCATGGAAGGCGGGCGCATTGTGCAGATTGGTACCGCTGATGACATCGTGTTTCGCCCGGCGACGGACTATGTCGCTCGATTTGTACGCCATGTGAATCCACTGTCGGTGCTCACGGCGGAAACGATCATGCGTCCTGTGCAGGGGACGCTGAGCACGGCGGTGCGTACTGTTTCCAGAAATTGCCCTGTGCGTGACCTGCTTGCTTTGGTCACTGAAGATGAAACGCCTATCGCAGTCGTGGAGCACGATAGCGCAGTAGGGGTTTTGGGGAGAGCTGATGTGCTGCGCGCCTTGTCTGCCAAGGTAGATGAGTCATGAGTCACTGAAAACTCACTGATCACACTTTGTGCTGTGCGGACCCTGCTGGGCAACAGTGCAGGTAGATCCCGCTACTCTTTGCCAGAGGCTGGAGTTTCTTGGGTTTGCTCACTATTCCTGGAAAAGCTCATCGGGTTTATGTGACGAGACGCGTATTTGTCTTCAGAGATGGAAAAGTGCCTCGCACTGAGAAGTTACGCTTTCTCCATGACTGATATCCCCACATTGCTGCCAGCGCTGAACATAAGGTTCAAGCGAGCTGTTGCTGTATTGCTATTGTGTGCAAGTGCGCTGGGCCTGATGGCACTGGCAACCGAGGCACACGCGCAGGACTCTGGTGTTCAGATCAGTAGCGGGACGCTATCGTCCAGTCCTGGTAACGGGATCAAGAAGTGGGTCTCGGTCGATTTTGAGTCTCTGGACACGGGCGATCATGAGCTGACAGTTGATTGGGACACCGTCGGTGCCGATGTGCAAATCAGCGTCTTCGACGATACAACCGGAAACCGGATAGGCAGTCTCGATTACAGCTCGGGCCGCGTGGTTTGGGCAGGAGCTCTCGAGCAGGGTGGTGACTACCGAGTCGCGATCTGGGTAGCGAGCGGCGGTCAAAGCGATTACGTGGCCGTTCTATCGCCCGTCTCTGCAGTTCCCCTGTCGATCACAGAGCAGCCGGGTGACCAGACGATTACCTCTGGCGAAAACGCGGTGTTCACAGTGCAGGCCATTGGTGGTAGCGGCATATACAGCTACGTCTGGTTTGCCAATGGAGAGGAGATACCGGGAGCCACAAGTGCCACGCTAACGTTGACTGCGCTCGCTGTCGCTGACAGCGGAACCCTTGTAAGGGTGGTGGTAAACGACGCGAGCGAGGGCAGTGTCCTACCGTCCGAGGAAGCTACGCTCACGGTTCGTGATGCGCCGCCGACAACCAGCATCAACCTGGGAGAGGGCGTTCTCGACTCCGAGAAGGCCAAGGGTCCGCGCTGGGTGCGTTTGGATTTCGACGCGCCGGCAACAGCGACGCATACCGTCACTGTTTCGTGGGATACAGACGCCAATCTTCAATACAGGGTACGTCTGGCTAACGGTACCGCGGTCAGCCCGCTCATGAGCGGCGAAAATCCTGGAGTTTGGCAAGGTGAGTTGCAGGAAGGTGAGTCGTACTTCGTCGGGCTGTGGTCCACTGACGGTGTGGCTAACTACACCGTTACCATCGATACCCCCATCATTGCTACGCCGGTAGAGCTGTCGATCGTGACTCAGCCGGACGATCAGACAATCACTGAAGGCGAAGATGCCAGCTTTCATGTCGAGGCCACTGGCGGCGACACGTACACCTACCAGTGGTACCGCGACAACGTAGAACTTGCCGGTGCTACAGGCAGCGAACTGAGCCTTGCAAGCGTCACCTCCGAAGACTCCGGAGCGACATTTTCAGTGGAAGTTGGCAACGGTGTGCAGACAGTGTTGTCTCGCGCGGCTACGTTGACGGTGGAGCTAGCGCTTGCAATCGCAGGGCATACGGAAGACACGGTCGTCAACGAGGGTTCGAGT
Source organism: uncultured Granulosicoccaceae bacterium (assembly GCA_937922675.1). GTDB lineage: Bacteria > Pseudomonadota > Gammaproteobacteria > Granulosicoccales > Granulosicoccaceae > Granulosicoccus. The sequence continues at coordinate 224,925 of CALAJN010000010.1, read as the reverse complement.
GCCGTACTGACGGTAGAGGCGGCCGGTGGTGTTGGTTCTCTGAGTTACCAGTGGTACGACAACAATGACAACGTGATCAGTGGTGCGACAAGCAACAGGCTCGAGCTTTCGGCATTGACTGTCAGTAACAGTGGAGCCTACTCGGTGTACGTGAGCGATAGTATCTCCACAGTGTCTGCTACAGCGGTGCTCACCGTGCTTGCGACGGATCAGAATGATGACGCCCTGGCTCGATGGACCATGAACGAGCCTTCCGGTGCATCAGTCATAATCGATTCAACGGGTAACGGCTACAACGGAACGATCGGGCAGGATGTCGTCACTGGTGTTCAGGAAGAGGATGCCACCACGTACCGCTGGCTGTTCACACCACCTACCGAGAGTTACGAGCCGGAACGGATCGTTAACGTGCCTCATTACCCTGAGCTCAATCCGGGTAGCGGGAACTATTCGATTACGATGCGATACCGCACCAATGTGGCATTTGGAAACATTGTTCAAAAAGGCCAGGGTGGGGCCGCAGGCGGCTACTGGAAGATTGAGAATCCAGCTGGTTACCTGACCTGTGTTTTTCGTGGTGTAGCCAACAATGGCGGATGGAATCGGCGTGAAGTCGTGTCCTCACTCCCGCTCAACGACGGTGAATACCACACGATCACCTGCGAGCGTATAGACAACACGCTGCGGTTGATCGTGGATGGCGTGCTTGATGATACGGCCAATAACTCATACGGCTCGATCGTGAACGATAGGCCGTTGAGTATCGGCGGCAAGACCAACTGCAACAACACAACGATCAGCTGCGATTACTTTTCAGGCTGGATTGACGAGATCTCGATAAGCCGTCCCGATTAGTAACCGTCGCGCCGAGCCTCACGGCTCTACTCAAAAAACGCGACGTGTAGCCAGCCACTGAGCTTCTGAAAATGAGCGCTGGTCCACACTTCGCGTCGATGGTGACGCCATAGCGGTAACCTGAAGTATTGGTAATCTGGATCAGGCTCAGGCCTTGGCGTGATATGCCGTTATGCATCTCAAGTCCCTTACGCTCGAGATACACACCATGATTCGTCACCTCAGTACCCGTGCACGTGTCGCGGCCTCCGCCCTCGTTCTGGCCGGCTTGGCCGCCTGCGGCAGCGTGCCACCTCCCGCGTCCGATGTTGCCAAGGCAGAGTCTGCGATGCAGGCGGCTGAGCTTGCCGGCGCTCGAGAGCATGCGCCGATTGAATTGCGTGCTGCAGAAGCCACCAAGGTCCGTCTCGACAAGGCAATGTCCAAGGAAAATTACGAACGTGCAGCACGACTCGCTGAACAGGTTCGGGCTGAAGCTGAACTTGCCAAGGCAGCAGCAGAAGCCGAGAAGTCCCGCCTTGCACTGCAGGAGTCCAGGGACAATATCGACACCATGGTTCGTGAGGTAGGTCGCGTCGCCGGCGAGTAGCCAGCTACCGATCCGTCCCCGACATTCTTCACTGGAACTCTTATGAAAACTCACCACACTCTGATTGCTGCATTTGTCGCAAGCATTGCACTGACCGCCTGCGGTGGTGCACCCAAGAAAGTTGACTCGCTTGAGCAAGCTCGTAGTGCTTACGACCGTGCTGCGGCTGATCCTTCTGTTGCACGCCACGCGCCCAAGGAGCTGGATGCGGCAAAGATCGCGCTTGGCAAGGCAGACCGTGATTGGCGCGAGGAAGAAAGCAAGTTTCGCGTTGAGTCTAATGCCAACCTTGCCCTGAAGCGGATCAAGACCGCTGAGCTAATCGCCCAGAGTCGTGAAAATCAGGATGCAACCGAGGCGATGAAGCTTGAGCGTCAACAAGTACAGCTGGACCTTCGCGCTGCCGAGATTGATCGAACCAAAGCCGAAGTGGATCGTGCGCGAGCTGAGGCCGAAGAGGCTCGTCTGGCTGCAGCTGAAATGCAAAAGCAACTTGAGTCACTTGAAGCGGAGCGTACCGAGCGAGGTATGGTACTGACGCTCGGTGATGTATTGTTTTCATCCAATGAGGCGAGCCTCGCTCCTGGTGCTGCCCGCAACATCGATCAGATTGCAAGCTTCATGAAGAGCTATCCCGAGCGCAACGTGATCGTTGAAGGTCATACCGATAGCATGGGTGATGATGACTACAATCTTGATCTGTCGCGCGACCGAGCATTCGCTGTACGTCAGGCACTGGTTGCACAGGGCATACCGGCCTACCGCATCAGTACACAAGGCTTTGGTGAGGCTGTGCCGGTTGCCAGCAACCAGTCTTCAGTCGGTCGTCAACAGAATCGTCGTGTTGAAATTATCTTCCCCGATGGTCCTGGTCAGCTCAGTGAGCTGGCAGAGTAAACCTGCCTGACAAGCTGCGCCTGCGCGCCCTCGGGTGCGTATTCCATGGCTCCGTCTGTCGTGTGAGCAACACGGCATGACGGGGCCTTTTTCGTTTGTATTCCCTGGCGTCCGGCGGGGCATTGGGCGCTAGCGCCTGTCGTAGCGCGTTGCGACGCCGTCTTCTCCCACGAGCACTATGTGGCTGTTGGACAGTTCGTAGATATTGGCAGTACCACCGATATCCTGCGACACATTGTTCATCAGAGAGGCCATGAAGCTGGCCACGGCATTGTCGCCGGAGCTCGACACCTCCACGCTCTCGTGGCGAAGCAGACCACCCGCCACAGACCATGAGCCCGTCATGCCGAGCTTGTCGTTCCCCAAGATTGATGCGCTTTGCCCGGTTGGCGAAATGAGGCCGGTGAATAGGCCATTGGCGTTGTATGTGACTGTCGTTGGATTGGTTTCCTGACCCTTGCGTGGATTGAGAATCGTCAGGTCCCACTCACCCAGAAAGGCATCGCTGCTGGCCTCTGTGATCTGGTCAGTGCCGGAGTAGGGCGGCACGGAGGGAGCGCTGGTTGTGGCGCATCCGGTGAGCACAACCGCAAGGGCGATAAGTGTGGTGGCGATGTGTCGCATTGGAGGCGGCTGTGGGTTTGAGTGAGCCTTTCAGTTGTATGATGCTAAATTGAATCAGGGCATTTTTCCATTGGACAAAGGACTATCGCGGATTTGAGTGACACACATCAGCTTGTCAAATCAACAGTAGCGACAGTCGACATCGTTAAATGGATTGCAACGGTTGTTCAGCTCATCGGTTACGGGTTGACCGGATTGAACGTTGTGCCCTGGAATATCTATGCTTTTGTTGTGGGCATTCTGCTGTGGTTTGCAGTGGGTGTCATGTGGAAGGACAGGGCTATCATGGTGGTCCACGTGGGTGCTTTTTTGTCTCTGATGATCGGCTACTTGAATTCCTGACTGTGTAGCGCGAGGGCTGAATATCAACCACCAAGAGCCGGGCAGGTCTTGAGAAATGCGTTGATCGCAGCAGCTACGGGTTCTGGAGTATCCATGTGTAGATGGTGGTTGCCTGTCAGCTCGACGATCAGGTTGTCCTCCATACAGGCAAGACGTTCTGCGGTGTTGTCACGGCCCACGATAAAACCGTCATCTGCAAGCACCGTCAATGTCGGGCAAGCGACGGCTGCCAATAGTGACTGCACCTGCTCTTCACTGAAGTAGTGTGGACTCGCTTGACGCAAGGCGGTATCAAAGCCCCATCGAAAGCCGCCACCCTCGACCTTCCGTAACTGCCGATCAACAATCAGCTTGGCTGAGCTGCGCTCCATGTCAGCGGCCGCCAGGCGCGCATCTATGGCGGCGTCTCGAGTCTCGAACAAGCGCGAGCGAAAGCGCTCTGGAGATAGTCGGTCTTGCATGGCGCGAGTGAGTCGTTTGGGCGTGTCCCCAGGATCTTCAGACAAGGGGCCAGCAGCATCGATCGTGATCATTGATTGGATACGCCCGGCGGTGCAGACGGCAACAATGGGAGCGATACACCCACCGAGTGAGTGGCCAGCGATATGGCAAGAGTCCCAGTCCAGTGCATCCATTGCCTGATGTGCGGTACGGGCAAACTCAAACAAGGAGTAGGCAGTCGCCCCCTCTGCTGCGTGCGCGCTATAGCCGTGCCCGGGCAAGTCGATGGCTACCAGGTCAAGGGCTGGCAAATATGGCATCAAGGGGAGAAAGCTTGCAGCATTGTCCAGCCAGCCGTGCAGGCAGAGCATGCGTACATCGCTGGCAAGGCTTGTATCGCGGTGTCGGATGCCGGCTAATTGCAGGCCGTTGATATCGAGTTGGATAGTCTCAAGGGTGGGTCTCATGATCTTGAGGGCAGGTCAGCTACATCGTTCAGAGTCAGGGTGTACGTGAGAACGTCATGATCTATCGGGCTGGGGCTCGGCACGTAATGGAGCTTCTCCATGAGGTAGCGCATCCCGCTGTTGCTCGTCAGGACATCGCCATGTAGAGCGAGTAGATCACGTGAGCGAGCATGTTCTTCCAATAATGTCATCAAGGACGTGGCTAGCCCTTGCCCTTGCCAGTCGTCAGCAACGGTTACGGCAAATTCACCAGTACGAGTGCTCTGGTCAATTGTGTAGCGACTAACGCCCGCGATGGTGCCATCACCAACGTCTGCCACAAAGGCAATCTGCCGGTCGTAGTCAAGTTTGGTGAACTGCGCAAGCATCGCTGGTGAGAGGCCGTTGATTGCATGCATGAATCGAAAGTAACGCGATTCATCTGACATGGCCTTGACCATGACTTGCAATCCCTCGCTGTCGCCAGGACGGATGGCACGCAGAGTCAGTGATCGTTTGTCTTTGACCTGGACAGTGCGTGTCCATTGTCGCGGCCACGGGTGAATGGACAAATGCCCGTATCGCTTGTGCTCCCCCGGCAGCTGACGTGCCCGCTCGAGCACGACTTGCGCGTCGATGGCCACCGCTCGATCGTTAGACACGATCAGCGGATTGATATCCAGAGAAAACACATCCGGTAGCTCACAGGCTATTTCCGAGACTCGGCGCAACACCGCCACAAGCGGCGCGGTATTCAATGCCTCGTGGTGTCTGAATGCTCCAAGATAGTCTGCAAGTGGTGACTCGCTGAGCATTTGCTCAATGAGAAAGGGATTCAAGGGAGGTAGTTGGACGATGCGCCATTGCACCAATGAAGATAAGTCTCCGCCAATACCCAACGAAATTACGGGCCCAAAGACAGCGTCGCGTTGCAGACTGATAGCGATTTCGCGTGAGTCGGAGGCAGCATGTTGGCGCTCGATCAGCACGCCGCGAAATTCTGCGTCGGGCCGCTTGGCTTGCAAGGCTTCGCGCGCGGCGCTAAAGGCCTCCTGCACGCCGGTATCATCCTCAATGTTCAATGCCGTACGTACAATTGGCGCTTTCCAGGCAATGTTCGGCGACACCAGTTTGACCACGACTGGATAGCCGATACGGCTGGCCGCACTGATCGCTTCGATGCTCGTGATTGCGCGTATCGCCGGCATCGTCTCGATATCCAGATTGGTCAGTAGCAGTCGTGTTCGTTGGGGGCCCAATACGCGTTCACCACTCCCGAGCGCGATGCGCACCAGGCTACGTGCACGCTCTATGTTAATGCGCGTATCGCTCGCTGTTGGAGCTGGTAGCTGCAGGAGTTGTTGCTGGCTGCGGTGATAACGATGCAGGAAATCAAAAGCATCAGTTGCTGCCTCTGGTGTTGCAAAACAGGGTATGCCTGCTTCCGTAAAGAGTTCGCGTGCCTCCTGCACCTGTGATTCACCCATCCAGCATGCGATGGTTGGAAGCTTTGCGGGCCTGGCGGCGATGACGGCACGTGCAACGTCGGCCGGGTTGCTACGCGCGTCCGGTGTGAAGATCACAAGAATCGCGTCAACGCGTGAGCTTTTCTCAAACACACCCAGGCTTGCTTCAAACTGATGAGGCCCGTGTTCCGCATCGCGCAGCACAATCGGGTTAGTGCCGCTGAAGTGTTGAGATTTTCGTGACAACAAGCGTTGCATGGAGCGTTTTTCACCGGTATCCAGCGCTTTGCGCAGACTGCCGAGTAGCTCGTCGTCAAGGGTGGGTGTGGAAAAGCCGCGTTGTTCCACGCGTTCACGTGCGAGCATGGCAGGCGCGCCACCATTGCTGACAATGGCAATGCGAGTGCCCTTGATGCGTACGCGACTAGACAGTATCTTGGCAGCGGAAAACAGGTTGGAGAAGGTGCGGATACGCACCACACCCGCGCGTGACAAGGCCGCCTGAAAGGTATCGTCGCTTGTGAACTCGCGGCCACTGCGAGTCAGCGCGTCGCAGTGAGCTGCACTGTGGTGGGTGGACTTCATGAGAACCACAGGTTTGCGGCGAGCGACCGCGGACAAGGCGGAAAGAAACGTTCTGGTGCCGTTGACCTTGTCCAGGTACACGATGATTGCCCGCGTGCGATAGTCGTCTGCCAACAGATCAAGTAGATCATGCAAGCGCACGTCGGTGTCAGCACCCGTGGAAACAAGGGCGGAAAAACCAACCTTGCTGGACTCTGCCCAGTCCACCAGTGCTGCAGCCAAGGTGGCTGATTGGCTGACCAGCGCCAGTGAACCCGGTCGAATACCGTTGGGTGCCAGACTAGCGTTAAGACCGATGTGAGGCCTGATCAGGCCCGCGCACCAAGGGCCGAGCAGCCGCATGCCAAGACGTCTGGCATAGCGGTGCAGATCAGCTGGGTTGTCCGCACCAGAGTAGATGAGTGCAAGGCGTATGCCCTTGCGTACACAGTCCACCAGTGTGCGTCTCAGTAGTCTGCGCGGCACCATTATCAAAGCGAGATCGACTGGCCCCTTGAGATCTTTTACAGAGTCCAGGCATGCCTGGCCGAGCACCTCGTCATACACGGGATTGATCAGATGCAGCTGTCCCGAGAATTCCTGGCGGAGGAGGTTGGAGACAAGAGCCAGGCCAGGAGAGCCCTCGCGTGCGCTTGCCCCGATGACGACAAGCGACTGAGGATTGAGAAGAGTTTGCAGGTCCGTGATGCTCACAGAGTAGATGGTACCCGAGCGCAAGCAGCTGCCTGCGGTTTCTCATCAGCGGTTGCTATAGTCTGCCCATGAAAACCGCTTTAGTCACTCACCGTGATGTGGTCCGTCACGAGATCTCGCCGGGGCACCCTGAGTGTCCGCAACGCATCGATGCCATACTCGATGAGTTGATGAAGCGCGACCTGCATGATTTTCTGGCGTTGCATGAAGCACCTCTGGCAACTCGTGAGCAACTTCAGCTCGCTCATCCAGAGGCCTATATTGATGTGATCTTCGATAAGGCACCAAGCTCGGGTAGCGTCTCGCTGGACCCGGACACTGCCATGAATCCGTACACACTGGATGCCAGCTTGCGAGCTGCGGGAGCCGGAGTGCTTGCAACCGATCTGGTTCTCTCAGGTGCTCACCGCAACGCTTTTTGTCTGGTGCGCCCACCGGGGCACCATGCCGAGCGCGATCAGGCGATGGGCTTTTGTTTTTTTGGCAGTGTGGCGATAGCCGCGCGACATGCGCTTGAGCATCATGGTCTCTCGCGTGTCGCCATTCTCGACTTTGATGTTCACCACGGCAATGGAACCGAGGACATCGTCGATGGTGATCCACGAATCCTCTTTTGTTCGAGTTTCCAGGACCCTTTCTACCCGGGTGGTTATCGTGCCAACGTCGTTGACCAACGAGTCAACGTACCACTCGCCTCAGGTACAAGCAGTGCGGTGTTCCGTGACGCTGTCACGGCGCAGTGGTTGCCCGCTCTGGAGCAATTCAAGCCGGAGATGCTTTTTGTAAGCGCAGGCTTTGATGCCCATGTCGAGGACCCACTCGCAGGGCTTGCACTTGGCGACGAGGACTACGCCTGGATCACGCGCCAACTACTCACCGTTGCCGACACCCATTGTGGGGGTCGGCTGGTGTCCATGCTCGAAGGTGGGTACGCTCTGCCGGCACTGGCGCGCTCAGCGACAGCCCACATCCGCGAGCTGATGCAGCTTGCTTGACGATGTGCCGCAGTTGACCGCTTGACGTTGCTTTGCCAACAGAGCCGTCAGCCGTAGCGTTGCTCCAGTGCCTCGTTGAATCGTTCAACGTCTGATGCCGGCAGGCGATTGATTCCAGCGGCTGCCTTGCGTCCGCCGCCGGTCTCGAACGAACGGCACAGCTCATCAGCGCCAGTCCGGTTCTCAAGAGGTGCGCGCACGCTGACCAGATAGCTGCCATCGGCAGATTCGGTCAGAAGCGCATGCGCGCGTGTGGGGTGAGTGCGTGCCAGCTCGTTGGCGTAGACACCACCGACACGTCGCGCCCAGGCGGCGTTCGGGAACATCACGCTGGCAGAGCCCGCGGTCTCGCGCGCCGTAGGTGTGGTGCGCGCTTGCTTTATATCGTCCTCGTAGCCTGCCTCGAGGGATTGCCAGGCGTCATCCTGCGCCATGAACTCGAAAGGACTTTCGAACGGGCGCAGGCGAAGTGACAGTGCATCCGGTGCGAAATGCAGGTCGTCAACGCTTGCACCATAGCCGTTGTAGTTGAGAAGCGTGCCCAGGCGTTCAAGGCGATCGATGTCGGCGGCCTCAAGACCGAGCGGCTCGGCAGCAGATCGCGCCTTGACCTGAAGGTTGTCACCGAAGGCTGCGGTTACCGCCCAGGCTCGGTACTTTCCGTCGAGTAGTCTGTCCACGATCAAGCCTGTGCAGGTCTCCGCATCGGTATCGATATGCGTCTGCAGCGCATCAGAGACTGGAATATCGCCCGGAAAATGATGGTCGATATAGCGCACCTGTGCACCCGCATCCAGCGCTGTCACGAGGGCATCGTGGTTTTTCTCCAATGACACATCGAGCACATTGATATGATCACCCGCAGCGGCCGGCACGCGCTTGAGCAGGGAGATGTCCCGCTTCACGCCGGTGACCAATACGCTATCGGCAGGCTCTGCCAGGCGCAACTGGTGCAGGGCGCAGAGCCCGTCGGCATCGCCGTTGAATACGTCGTACTGTGTCATGTGGCCTCCACGGCCTGATTGATCAATGTCGGGCCGGCATAGATAAAACCGGTGTAAATCTGCACAAGGTCTGCTCCCAGTGTTCGTTTGGTGGCAGCGGACGCAGCATCGTGAATGCCGCCGACACCTACCAGGGCAGCTTTGCAGTCGTGTGCATCAAGCCTTGCACGTACCGCGCCGAGTTTCGCGTCGGCAAGTTGGCGCAGTGGCTTTCCAGACAGACCACCGGCTTCACCCGCATAGAGGTTTGCTTCAACCCCAGTGCGCTCACGGGTTGTATTGCCAACGATAACACCTGCAATGACGCCCGCGGTCTCGCGCTCGGTCACGGCGGCCACAAAATCGTCCAGATCTTCAGTATCCATATCCGGTGCCACCTTGACTAGCACCGGTACACGCCTGGCGTGCTGGGCAGCGAGCTTCACAGCGCTGTTGCCAATGGCATCGAGTAGTTGTCGCAAAGCCTTGCCATGTTGCAGGTCGCGCAGGTTGGCAGTGTTGGGCGAGGAGATATTGACGGTGATGTAGTCAGCTACTGGCCACACTCGCTCAAGACAAAGCAGGTAATCATCGGCCGCCTGTTCGTTTGGGGTGACCGCGTTTTTTCCGATATTGATACCGAGTACGCCTTGCCACTGGCGTTGCTCGGCGCGTTCCACAAGGTGATCGACCCCCTTGTTGTTGAAGCCCATGCGATTGATCAGAGCCTCGTGCTGGGTCAGCCGAAACATCCGGGGCCTGGGATTGCCCGCTTGCGGTTTCGGTGTAACCGTGCCCACTTCAATGTGGCCAAATCCCAGTGCGCCGAGCGCGTCGATGTGGTCGCCGTTCTTATCCAGACCAGCAGCGAGTCCGACACGATTGGCAAAGCGCAAACCCATGCAGTCCACGCCGTTGGAAGAGGCTAGCTCACGGGGCGCCAGCCACTTCGACACGCCAGGCCACTCGAGTGCACGTAACGCCAGATCATGGGCACGCTCAGGGTCCAGCTCGAAGAGAAGCCCGCGCAACAGACGCCACAATGGATCTGTGGACGGGGTGGCGGATTCTGGAGGCATGCGTTTGATCGGAGATTGTTTGATTGAGGAGCTCCACGGGGCGCTCTGCCGCTATGCTGGGGCGGATGAAAGTCTATCCTGACAAACTGAAGCAGCAACTCGGCCGAGGCACAGCACCTATTTACATGGTGCACGGTGATGAGCCCTTGCAGGTCGACGAGATCGCAGATCAGCTACGCGCCCATGCCCGATCTGAGGGGTACGACGAGAGGACCGTCATCGTCGCGAACCAGGACGAGGACTGGCAGCACTTGAGAGCCGCTGGCGACAGCTTGTCATTGTTTGCCGAGCGCCGGTTGATCGAGTTGCGACTCCCCACCGGCAAACCGGGGCGAGCCGGGGGCGAGGCGCTCAAGAGCTGGGCGGCTGATCCGCCGCCTGATGTGCTGTTGCTGATCAGCAGCGCCAAGCTTGATCGGGGCGGTACCTCCAGCGCCTGGTTCAAAGCTATCGATGCGGCTGGTGTGACCATAGCGGTCTGGCCCGTGGAAGCTGACAAGCTACCTGCGTGGCTTCGCGATCGATTGATGGGGCATGGGCTGCGGGCCACACAGGAGGCCCTGTCCTTGATCGCAGAGCGTGTCGAGGGCAATCTGTTGGCAGCCGCTCAGGAGGCCGAGCGCCTCGCCTTGCTGTATCCAGCGGGTGAGCTGGACGTGGACAAGGTGTTAGCCGCCGTTGCCGACAGCTCGCGGTATTCGATCAACGATCTGGTGCCAGCCGTCTTGCGTGGCGATGCGGCGCGTGCGGTGCGCATTCTGCGCGGCCTCGCGGCCACGGGCGAGGCGCCGGTGCTGGTGCTGTGGGCCTTGAGTGCAGAGATTCGCGCGGGTGCGCGTGTGGCTGAGGCTCAAGGCGCGGGAGCCGGCATTGACGCAGCCATGAAAGGTGCCGGTGTCTGGGCCAAGCGTCAGCCCGATCTGAAGCTTGCGCTGGCGCGACACGATGCGCGTGCCTGGCTCGAGTTTCTGGCGCAAGCGGCTCGACTGGATCGACACACCAAGGGCCAGGAGCCAGGTGATGTCTGGATTGCCTTTGAGCAGTTGTGCGTCAGTATTGCGGGCAAACAAGTCGGCCGGGCCACTCCCGTCAGATCAAAGGCACATTCCTTGACACTTGAAGCGTGAAGCGATGTTGCTTCACGCGTACTCACAACACACACCATGACCACCGAGTTTCTCAGTACCCGAATTGCCGATCTTTTAAGCGCTTCTGCGAGCGATGCTCCCGTCATTGCTCGCGGCTGGGTGCGTAGCCGCCGAGATTCCAAGGCAGGCCTTTCTTTCATCGCACTGAGCGATGGCAGTTGCTTTGACGCCCTGCAAGTGGTCGCCCCGGATACGCTGCCCAACTACGAAGATGTAGTGCGCCATGTCAGTGCCGGCTTCTCGCTCGAAGTCTCCGGTGTGCTGGTGGCCTCGGAGGGCAAAGGACAGAGCGTCGAGTTGCGGGCCGATGCGGTGCGTGTCATCGGCGAGGTCGCTGAACCCGAGCAGTATCCGATTGCCAAGAAGCGTCACACATTCGAGTATTTGAGAACGGTGGCCCACCTTCGTCCCAGGACCAACGCCATCGGCGCAGTCGCTCGCGTGCGCAGCACTCTGGCACAAGCGGTACATCGCTACTTTGCCGAGAGATATTTCCAGTGGGTGGCAACGCCGATTATCACTGCCTCGGATGCCGAGGGCGCTGGCGAATTGTTCAAGGTCACGACACTTGAATCAGCTGCGATACCCAGATTGCCTGACGGGTTGGTTGATCATGACAAGGACTTCTTTGCGCGCGAGGCCTATTTGACAGTAAGTGGTCAGCTCAATGTAGAAGCCTATGCGCTGGCGCTGACGCGCACTTATACCTTCGGTCCGACGTTTCGGGCAGAAAACTCGAATACCAGCCGGCATCTGGCCGAGTTCTGGATGATAGAGCCGGAAATTGCCTTTGCAGATCTTTCAGATAATGCAAGCCTGGCAGAAGACCTGTTGAAATATGTATTTCGCGCAGTATTGAACGAGCGCGAGGATGACATGGCCTTTTTTGCTCAGCGTGTTGATGAGCATGCGATTACCCGACTTCAATCCATGCAGGATGCGACCTTTGAACGCATGGAATACACCGAGGCGGTTGAATTATTGAAAGGCGCTGGCAAGTCTTTCGAGTTTCCGGTGGAGTGGGGTATTGATCTTGCCAGTGAGCATGAACGCTGGCTGGCTGAGGAGCATGTCGGCCGACCAGTCATCCTGATGAACTACCCCAAGGACATCAAGGCCTTTTACATGCGCCTGAACGATGATGAGCGCACCGTCGCTGCGATGGACGTACTCGCCCCAGGTATCGGCGAGATCATAGGTGGCAGTCAGCGTGAGGAGCGGCTGGACTACCTGGATTTGCGCCTCAAGGAGCATGACTTGATGGAGGATCTCTACTGGTACCGTGACTTGCGACGCTTTGGAACGGCACCGCATGCAGGCTTTGGTCTGGGGTTTGAGCGACTTGTCAGCTACGTCACCGGTATGGAGAACGTGCGCGATGTTATTCCGTACCCGCGTGTGCCGCGTAGTGCACCTTTTTGACACAAGGCCTTTAAAAAAGTCCTTTTGCGTCGTTCGTAGTAATCCAGAGACTCGATGTCGTAGCTGATGCAGCTGTTCTTCACAAGAAGATCACGTGGGCGGCAGGTGATAATCTGACCTCCCAATTTCGTGCTCATCAATGCAAAGCTTGACGGGATGACCATCGACGGTATGCTGGTTCTTGGTCACACCTGTATCCTGTCGAGAATCGCTGAATCCGGAGACCACCATGTCGGGTGACAACCCCTTTGACGGGCCACAGCTGCAGGGCGGAGAATTTGTACGCGCCGATATGCAGAACACACGTTTTGACGGCGTGAATCTGGCGGGTGCATACTTCTTTGCGGTAATGACCGACTCGCGCTTTACGGATACCAATCTGGCCCGCGCAGACTTTGACGATGTCAATCTGTCTGGTGCACGGCTGCACAATATCAACTTGTCAGAGGCCACATTCGACAACCTCAATCTCTCCAATACGGCCATTACCAATGCCAGGCTTGATGGTATGACCATCGACGGTGTGCTGGTCTCTGAGTTGTTCGCGGCATGGAGAAAATCGCAGACCTGAGTCCGACGCGCGGCAACATTCTTACTGTCAATGCTTTCAGTTCTGCGGTTTGACACTTGCCTCTGGCCGCTAGTTGGCAGAAACTTGGGCTCTTCAACAAGCAGATCATCGGTCAGCAGCATGCACAACCGACCTCTACCCCTTCGAAATCCGTACGCTTCTGCACAGCGGGGCTTCACACTGGTTGAACTTGCGATCGTGCTGGTTGTCATTGGCCTGATTCTCGGTGGGGTGTTCAAGGGACAGGCACTGATAGACAGCGCCCGTGTGCGCTCCCTGTCCAATGAGGTTTCAGGCATCCGCACGGCCTGGTACTCTTTTCAGGAGCGTTATCGATCCGTGCCTGGCGACTTTTCCAATGCAGCGACCCAGATCGACAGCGCAGCGCTCCCGGGTAACGGCAATGGTCGTATCGATGACGGGCAGGAGCGTGCCGGTGTGTGGCAGCAGCTGGCTTTGGCGGGTCTGATCAACGGCAATTTTGATGGCCGACAATCCGCGGCCGGCTCTGCAACCGATGTGGAGTGCAGCGCCAGTACGTGTCCCAAGAATCCTTTCAATGGCTTCTACAAGATCAGTTACAGCGCTCAGGCGGCAGATGCAGAGGACCTGGCCCATGAAATCTACACAGGCAACCGAATTCCGGCCGGCATTCTTGCAGAGCTTGACCTGAAGCTTGATGATGGCAAACCGGAGAGCGGGCGCTTTCGCGTGCACCGCGCTTACGCATCTGCCTGTACCCGCGATGGGCAGTGGGATGCGGCGGCAGGGCATTCCAACTGCGCAGGCGTGTTGCGCGACTGAGCTATTGCTGCAAACCAGTCACGCGATGAGGCCCACGAGTGCACCGGCGCAGGCGGCTACCGGGAGCAGGCGCAGCAACGACCAGTGAAATTGAAAGACCAGTACGCCCGCAACAAGCGATAGCAAGACACTCAAGGGACGCACGGTCGAGACATCCGGTAGCCAGGCACCCGCAGGCCCGAATGCGCTGCGGGACACCTCGCCAAAGAATACGTGCAATGCAAACCACAGCGACAGGTTGAGCATGACGCCAACCACCGCAGCAGTGATTGCTGACAAGGCACCGCGAAGGCGTGGATTGGCTGAAATCCTGTCAAGCCAGGGCGCGCCTGCAAACACCCACAAGAAGCAGGGTACAAAAGTGGCCCACAAGGTAATGGCTGCAGCGGCTGCTCCAGACAGGAATCCGCCGTGGCGGTGGCCTGCGACAAACCCGACAAACTCGGTTACCAGAATTAGCGGGCCCGGCGTGGTTTCGGCAAGGCCTAGTGCGTCCATCATTTCAGGACCAGTCAACCACCCGCGTGTGTTGACGACATCCTGCACCATCCACGCGAGCACAGCGTAGGCACCGCCAAAACTCAAGGTGGCAAGGGTCGAGAAAAACCGCCCGATTTCAAACCAGAAGGGATTGTTGGATCTGAGCAACAGCAGCAGTGGTAGCCACCAGATCATGAGCCAGAACACTGCGGTCAAACAGGTGCTTGCAAGGCTTGCCTGCGATGCGCCCGATGCTGGAGGGTTGGTGTCTTGTGCTTGATCGATGTGCATCATGGCCCCTGCGATACCCGCGGCGATGATGACAACTGGAAACGGCAGATCAAAAACAAACAGCGCGGCAAAGGCAAGACCTGCAATCACCCAATGTGGCTTGTCATGTAGCGTGCGGCTCGCGACGCGTACAAAGGCTTGCACGACGATAACCACAACCGCTGCCTGTATGCCCACAAACAGAGCTGAGACCACTGGCAGCGTGCCAAAGGCGGTATAAAGTGTGGCCAAAGCGAGGATAAGGGCCGCGCCTGGCAGTAGAAAGAGCAAGCCTGCAACCAGTCCACCCTGCCAGTCGTGCAATCGCCTGCCTGCGACGGTTGCCAGTTGCATCGCTTCAGGCCCTGGCAGCAGCATGCAAAACCCGAGCGCGTCCAGAAACTCGCGCTCGCTGAGCCAGCGCCTCTGGTCCACCAGCTCACGATGCATCAAGGCAATCTGCGCTGCGGGGCCGCCGAATGACAACAGGCCGATACGCCACCAGACCTTTAAAGCCTCAAAGAAATCCGGGGCCAGTTGACCTCTTTCACTCATCGTCGTCCTACGCACGAATGTGCACAAGCTCCAGACACGCTGTATGGATCAGGCGGTCGGAATCAGGCGCTTTTGCTTCGTGGGGGTTCAGCCCATCCCCAGTTCCTTGATCTTGCGTGTCAGGGTATTTCTACCCCATCCGAGCAGCAGCGCTGCTTCCTGTCGTCGGTCCTGAGTCTTGTTCAATGCGCAACGAATCAGTATGCGTTCCATGTTGGGTGTAACTGTGCCGAGAAGGTCCGATTCATCGTTCTCGAGTGCACGTACAGCCCATTGGCGCAGCGCAGATTCCCAGTCGGTGCCGCGAGCGCTGCTCTCGCGCTCGGTCTTGGGCAGGTCGCTGATACTGAGCTCGTTGCCGGCCGCCATGACGGTCAACCAGTGTGCGGTGTTTTGCAACTGGCGTACATTGCCTGGCCAGGGTAGGGCAGACACATGAGCCTCAAAGCTCGGGCTCATGAGTTTGGGCTCCTCTCCAAGCTCTGCTGCGGCCTGACTCAAAAAATGTCGTAGCAAGACGGGAATATCCTCTCGCCGGTCGCGCAGGGCAGGGGCCTCGATCCTGATGACGTTGAGCCTATGGAAAAGATCCTCTCGGAATCGCTTTTCGTCAACGAGTGCTTCAAGGTCCTGGTGTGTTGCGGCGATAATGCGCACGTCTACCTTGATCGGTTGATGACCACCCACTCGGTAGAACTGCCCGTCGGCCAGAACGCGCAGCAATCGGGTTTGCAAATTTGCAGGCATGTCCCCGATCTCGTCGAGAAACAAAGTGCCACCATCGCTTTGCTCGAAACGCCCCACTCGGGTTGACTGAGCGCCGGTAAAGGCGCCCTTTTCGTGCCCGAACAACTCCGACTCCATCAGGTCATGCGGTATGGCCGCCATGTTGAGTGCGACAAAAGGTCGGGAAGATCGTGGGCTGTGTCGGTGTAGCGCTCGTGCAATGAGTTCCTTGCCACTCCCGGACTCGCCGCTGATCAAGACGGTCATTTTGGAGCGTGAGAGTCTGCCGATGGCCTTGAATACGTCTTGCATTGCAGGCGCATCACCAATGAGTTCTGATCCCTCAAGCGCCGGTTCTGCCGGGGCATGTTGTGGTCGCGCTGTGCGCTTGCCAGCCTCAAGATCGCGTTGCTCGCGTTGTGCCGCGCACGCGCGGCGCGTTTGAGCGATGACATTGTCGACATCAAAAGGCTTGGGGATGTACTCGAACGCACCGGACTCAAAGGCATTGACAGTACTGTCCAGATCCGAAAACGCCGTCATGATCAACACCGGTGTTTCCGGGTGAGAGCGCTTGATACGCTTGAGCATCGACAGCCCGTCTGACCCTGGCATGCGGATGTCGCTGATGATGGCATCCGGTGCAAGCGCATTACCCGCAAGCATGTCCAGAGCCTCATCGGCACTCTCAAAGGTATTGACCAGCATGCCGGCCTGCTTGAACGTTTTTTCAAGCACCCAGCGTATCGACTGGTCATCATCGATTACCCAAACGTGTTCATCACCCATCAGCTGGTTCCAGAGGTATCAATACAGTGAAGTTGGTATGGCCCGGTGAACTTGTGACTTCAATCAAGCCACCGAGCTGATTCATGATGGACTGAGCTATGGACAAGCCGAGTCCAGTACCGTGGTCTGTGCCTGTGACCATTGGGTAGAAAATCTGATCGATCAAGTTATCGGGCACGCCTGGTCCATTGTCGATAACGGACACGGCTATGACCAATGCGTGCTGCCGACTACCGATGGTGTGGCGCGACAAGACGCGGGTGCGCAAAGTGATTTGTCCTCGCTCACCGACGGCGTTTATGGCGTTACCAAGGACATTGAGTAGAACCTGAATCAGTCTGTTGCGATCGTTCAGAAACTCGGGAATGCTCGGATCGTAATCGGCGCTAATCACGACGCCTTCATTGGCGCCAGCGGTGATTACACGCCGAACGTGCTGCAGTACTTCATGGATATTCACGCGTAGCCGTTGAGGCCGGCTGGCGGGTCCAAGCATTCGGTCGATCAGATCTTGCAATCGATCTGCCTCACGAATGATGATCGAGGTGTATTCGGTGAGCTCCTCGTCCGGCAATTGTCGCTCAAGCAACTGGGCCGCGCCGCGCAATCCACCGAGAGGATTCTTGATCTCGTGCGCCAGACCACGTAGCAGTGATTGTGCATGTTCCTGCTGAGTCAACATGGCCTCATCGCGGGCTATGCGTAGAGGGCGATCAACTGCGATCAGTTCCAACACCAGGCCTCGGCGCACATTCGGGCCGCGATAGGGCGAGATCGAGCAATCGACGGTATTTGACTCCCCGGACGGTGTGCCAATGACGATCTCCCGGTCGGTGCAGGGCTGGCCTTGTTCCATCGACTCGCGCATGTGCTTGAACAGCGAGTCGGGGAGGGTCACCAGGCGCGTCAATCGCTGCCCTACCGTCTTGCGTGCGCTGGCCCTCAACACCTGCTCTGCAGCGGCATTGATGTAATGCACGCGAAAGCTGTCGTCGACACAGACCACGCCTGTGGTCAGTGAGTCGAGCAGCTGCAGGTCACTCGACTGGTTGAGTTGAGGGGTCATGATGTCCATAGCTGACTGCAAGGACTGCTCCGCGTTGGGATGCCGACCCCGGGTTCAAATCGATAACCAAATTATCAATAAAAACAAGTGTTTGCGATAAATATCGGGTTTCGTTATTTGTGTCCCGAGAAGGCGCTGACCCCATAGTAGTGCATGTTGCGCCCTATAAGGGTGCGTTTCTGTCGGCCCCAGGCACGCTTCACCGAGAGTGCAATGCTCCGGCATGTATGGTGTTGACAGTCTGACATGATCACATCGGCGACCCCATCTTGCGTGATGGCCAACTGACAGCCAACTGAGTGCCATTGGGTGGAAGGCTGCGCTACGCACCAACCCATGGATGCTGGCCCACAGCTCGTCTGCTGCAGTAAAGCTCTGGCCCAGTCGCGATAACTAACATGTGACGTGTCTCGCTTTATGGATACATAAACCTCTGCAGAAATCGGTCCAGCTGTCGCGCCCCTCGCAACCGGGACCGCTTGCTGCATCGAATTACGGTGTTATGTCGATCACCGTTACATGCCAGTTGTTCAGCAGCCACGTGCCGACGCGTGTGCTGTGCGCTGCGAAAAGGGCGGCACAAAGGACTGCGGCGAGGCTCTTGTGTGCGCTGCTCATTGTGTGCGCGTGTGCAACGCTGACCCCTGCGCAGGCGCAGTCTGGCGATGATGTATTCATCTATTCGACTGCGGCCAATATCCGTGCCCTCAACCTGACGCGGGGCACAGATGTCTTTTTGACGTCCGCGCCGGGCGTAGCTGCCGCTAACGCACTGGCCTTCAACCAGAGCGCAGGTTTTGTCTACTACGGAGATAACACCAGTGTGTACCGCTGGGATCCAGCGCTTGGGGCCGGCGCGGGCGCGCACAGTTTGATGATGAACTTTGCCACCGGGCCTGTGAGCGCGCCGATAACCGATCTTGGCAGTACGGGAGGCTCTTACAGTCAAGGTATCTATTACGTTGGCTCGGAGGATCCGGGCACAGGTGAAATTGTTGAGCTTTACGCGCTTGAGATGTCGCTCGATGGGACGCAAGTAGTGTCGGCTGATGCGCTCGGGCTGCTTGCCGCCTGCGGTTGCACCAGTACGGATCTCGGAGGCTTTGGCGATATTGCCGCCTTTGAAGAGGGCGGGGTAACGGTCATCTACGGGACGTCGTCGCCAATCGGTGGTGGTGGGGCTCTGGCAGGCAGATGGCGGTTTGCGCCGACAAGCAACACGTTCACCTTCCTCGCCAGTGCCGCCAACGGTCAGTTGAGCCGCAGCATTGATGACCGCTTGTACTCCAACGTGGGCAACGACGTTCGTGAGGTGGACAAACTCACGGGCACAACAAGCTCCACGACATTGTTTACCACCAGCAACGCCATTTTCGATTTCACCAGTGGCTTTGTCATGGATTTTGGCGACGCGCCAGACAGCTACGGTGCGGCCTTTCATCGCCAGCCGGGTAGTGCCAGCACGACTTACATCGGCGATCTTGCAGCTGACAATGACGCGGGCACGATGAATTCCGTTGCAGGATTTGCGAATGGCCTGGGCGATGATGGTGACGGCAGCGACGATGAGGATGCGATAAACGTCACGCCAACGATAGCCGCTACCAGCAGCGGGTATGCCGTGAGCCTGAGCTGTACTGCCGGTTCCCGGATTGCCGGCTGGGTCGACTTTGACGTTGACGGCAGCTTTGGTAGCAATGAACGCAATGACAATCATCCAGCCTCCTGCAGCAACGGATCGGTCACGCTGTCCTGGGACAGTCTTCCGGCCCTGGGTGGGGGTAACAGTTATCTGCGCCTGCGCGCCTCAACTAACATCGCTGCAATTTCCTCGCCCGTTGGGGTTGCACCGGACGGTGAGGTAGAGGATCACGCGGTCTTGATAGATGCGCCATCCTCTGGCAGTTGTCCGGCCGGGTCGCAATCCACGGTCTACAACCCTGAGGATCTACCGCTGGCTATTCCGGTTGGAACAGCACAGGTGAGCTCAAGGCTGACGGTGCCAGACAACGTCGTGATGACCGACGTCAATGTTATTGGACTTCGGGGCACGCACACCTGGATCAATGACCTGCAATTCACCTTGAGTCACAACGGCACGTCGCGCACCTTGTACGGCTACGCCTGCGGCAGCCAGAACAATTTTGATCTCTCATTGGACGATGAGAGTTCGGGTGTGCCGTTCTGTCCACCGACAGGGGGCGGGACCTACCCACCTGTTGATTCTCTTGACGCCTTTGATGGGCAATCTGCCGCTGGCGACTGGGAGTTGACGATAACCGATCGGTATGTCAACGCCGATGGCGGCAGCGTCCAGAACTGGTCTCTGGAGATCTGCAGCGCAGCAGCGACTGCGGGGGCGCCTGACATAAGACTTGGCAAGGCAGTCTCGGTCAGCGGGCGTGATGTGACCGTGACTCTGGCAGCGAAGAACGTCGGCAACGTCGCGCTTGAGGCGGTGCAGATCACCGATGAGCTGGATCCCGTGTTCGGTGCAGGCAACTGGTCGATTGTCACCGCGCCTGCCATTGTGTCGGGGCCGCCGGGGGCAACGGTCAACCCGTCGTGGACGGGTGTGTCGCCGCAAGCGGGGCTGCTTGCGAATGACAGCATGCTGGCTGCAGGGCAAGGAGTCGAGGTCCGTTTTACCGTGCGGGTAGACGGTTTTACTTCAGCCCCCTGGGGCGAGTATGTCAACTCTGCCAACGCCTCGGCTCAAGCGGTGGGGACGGGCGAGGCGGTCAGCGATGAGTCCAACGATGGCCTTGATCTCAGCGTGGATGGCGACACACCAACGCCTATCACCGTTGATGCGTCAGCGCTCCTGTCCGGGATTGTGTTCATGGACCATTCAAGTGACGAAAACCTGGCACATGATGGGCTCAAGTCGCCGGATGAATCTGGTTCAGGAGGGCGCATTGTCGAGGCTCGCAGTGACGCAGGAGACGTCATTGCCTCGACAGCAACCGATGCCGATGGCGGCTGGAGCTTGCGCATCCCCGTCAGCGAAGCTGACCAGACAGTGTCCGTGTCGCTGCGCAGTGTGGCGGGTAGCCAGGTGGTGAGCGAAGCCCCCGCCTATGCTGATTCAGCGGTTGCTGATGGTCAATTGATGTTGATCCCCGGCATCGGTGGCGAGCTGGACGGGATTGATTTTGGTGTAGTCGACACACCGCAATTGGCTGTTGATCGTCAAGCGAGCGCTGTCGCAGGTGCGGTCGTGGTGTTCCCGCACCGCTATGTCGCCTCAAGCCATGGTCGGCTGACCGTTGTCGGTGGCACAGCCAACGGCACGTCGGGCTTGCAGAGAGTGGTGCTGGATACCAATTGCGACGAAGCACCGAGTGCAGACGAGCAGGTGGTGCCAGATAACTTGAAGCTGGAGCCTGGCGATAGCGTCTGCCTGTTATTCGAGATCACCCTGCCGGCTGAGGCCCAGACGGGAAGGGTGTTCGCCTATCAGCTGGACACCGACCTTGTGCTTTCGGATGTCAGTGGAACAACGCACGGTGTGGTGCTTGAGGTCAGCAACCAGGACACCGTGACGGTGCTCGCCATCGGCGCCGGGCAGTTACAGCTTGAGAAAACGGTAGTCAATGTGTCGCGTGGCGGTTTGGCTGGCGTCAGCAACACGGCGTTGCCAGGTGAAACGCTGCAATACGTACTGACCTATCGCAACTCAGGTGGCGCCAATCTACCGAGCCTCGTAGTTAACGATGTGGCACCTCCGTACACCGCTGTGGTGCCTGGAACGGCTTCTTGTGAGGCGACGCCGAATGGTATGAGTTGCCTTGCGACTGAGTCAGGAAACCTGCTGGACTGGGCTTTTTCCGGGCAACTTCGACCGGGCCAGAGTGGCCGCGTCAGCTACCAGGTGCGGGTCGACTAGCAGGGAGGTTATTTGAAGTGAAGTTACCTGTTTCGTGAAACGGTTCCGCGTTTGGCGCGGTCCCTGCAATGCGATCTGCGAACCATCTAACACCCAGGTCACACTTCATGAAACTCCCTACTCGCCATAACGCTGCAGCAGGCTTCGGTAACGATGTAACGGTTATTCGCACCCTGCCTGATGCGTATCGACCGTCCTTTGCGCCTCGTTCAGCCTGCGTGGCCTGGCTGGTCTTGAGCCTTGCCGTCGCCAGCGGTGGGATTGCCCATGCTGAGGAGCAGGCGGTCACCGGAGAGATCGAAGCGTTTCTTGTCACTCAGTCTGCTGAGGGCGAGCAATTGGTGGAGGCCTCCGAGGCCGCACCGGGCGAAATCATGGAGTTTCGCATCGAGTTCACCAACGCTGGCGACGAGAGTGTCACTGGCGTTCGGGTGGTTGATTCAATCCCCGAGAACACGCGCTTTGTCGGTGACTCCCATGCGGCGGATGTCGCAGCCGTTTTCGAGGTCAGCATAGATGGCGGCGAGAGCTTTGAGCCAGAGCCTGTCACTCGTATTGAGACCCAGGCCGACGGTACTCAAACCGAGGTTGTCATACCGCCCGCGCAATACACGCACCTGCGTTGGATATCTGAAGAAGCGATGCATGCCGATGGCGGCACTCAGGCCTTCACTTACCGCGTTGCGGTCAATTGATTCAATCTCAAGGAACAGAGCTCATGAGAAATTTCAAGAACACCTTCGCCTCACCACGACGACCGGTCGCCATGGCCTGCGCCGCGGTGGTTGTCGGCGGCAGTCTGGCAGCCTTTGCTCCTGCACTTTACGCAGCGACCGCCGCAGGCGTGCAGATCCGCAACACAGCAACCGTCACCTATGAAGATAGCGCTGGTAACCCCTACAGCGCTGTATCAAACGAAGCGGTGGTGACCGTTGCTCAGGTCTATACCGCAACACTCGGTTCGGACAACGATAAAACAGCCTCGGCTGGACAGATCGTCTACCTGCCCTATGTGTTGACCAACACCGGTAACGGGCCTGATGTGTTTGATCTGAGCGCAAGTAACGGCATTACAGGTGGTGATGATCTGGACAGCAGCGCTGTGACTGTCTATCGCGATACCAATGGCAGCGGTGAGCCAGATGCGGGTGAGCCTGTCGTATCTCAGCTGAGCCTCGCAACAGGCGAGATTGCAAACCTTGTCGTCAGTGTCGAGGTGCCAGGTACGGCAACCTCGGGCCAGACTATCGGTGTCACCCTGAATGCCACCGCTCAAAATGGAACAGGTGCCGCTGTTGCGGTTACTGATCTCAGTGCCGGGGCAGGGCGTGATTCCCAGGATGGCACCAACGAGTCACTCATCACGGTGACCAGTGATGCGGTGTTGGTCGCAACCAAGTCATCGATCCACGATCAGGCCAACAATCAGATCACCTATACGGTGTCTGTCATCAACAATGGCTCACGTGCAGCGCGCGATGTCGTGCTGTTTGATGGCCTGCCTTCTGGCACCACACTGGTGTCATCCAGCGTATCTGGCATCCTCGCAAGCAATGGCGATACCGTCAATACAGCCGCTACGCTCGATGATGTGAGTATCGGGGTTGACCTCAATGCCGATGGTGATCTATCCGACAGTGATGAAGCTTCACTGGGGCTTGACCTGAACAATGACGGAGACCAGAGCGACTCTGGAATACAGGGTGTGTATGCCATTGATAATGAGCTGCCTCCTTTGACCAGTGTCTCCATGACAATTACGGTCAGCTATGACCCGGCGATCTTTGGCGGTGGCTCAACAATACTGAATCAGGGTCATGTCTCGGGTGATACCGACGGTGATGCGGGCAACGCGCCGGATTCACTGGTGTCGTCAAACATTACCGCTGACGTTGTGGGCTCAAGATACGGTGTGGACTTCTCTGACACGGGTGCCGGTAGCAGCCCGGGCGTCAATGACGGGGGCGATGACGATGATGAAATCAACGACGTTCAATTCATTGACATAGGTTCTGCTGGCGGCCAGGTGGTTTATACCCTTGATGTCACCAACACGGGCAATCAAGCTGATGTCTTCAGCTTTGGTGCAGCACCGGGTGACTTTCCGGCAGGTACCATATTCAGCTTCTTTGACGAGTCTGGTCTGGTGCTGTTGTCTGACAGTGGCTCTTTAGCCGTCGGTGAAACCCGACGCATCATTGTCAGGGCAACACTACCTTCTGATGCTACCGCGCCTGCGAGCGAGTACCAGGCGACCGTCACAGCAATCAGTGTCAATGATCCATCGGCCTCGCCGGTTAGTGACCCTGTTTTCTTGAGTCTCGGTGATGTTGCCGCATCCAGTGCTGATATTCACGCTGCAGTGGACGGCAGCTTGTCAGCCAACGAAGACGCTTTGGGCGCGGCACCCTACACGGCTATCGACACCTTCGAAGTCTCAGCCGGAGATGTCGTTACCTTGCCTGTCTACATTGACAACGAGTCTGGCGTTGCCGATAGCTTTGTTCTGCGGGCGGGTGGCAGTTGGGATGGTTCTGTTCTTGGAGCCCTGCCTGCCGGCTGGAGCGTACAGTTCTTTGAAAGCGATGGTGCTGGAGCACCTGTCGGTAGCGCTATTACCAGCTCTCCGGTAATTCCTGCCAATTCAACCGATTTTGAGTTGATCGCTGTCGTGAATGTGCCCAACGGCGTTGCTCAAGCTATTGGTGATGCAAGCTTTGATAATGACGCCGATGGAACACCCGATGCGCTTGATGGCAATGGCGATGGTGATGGTGATTATCCGGTCTTTTTTCAGATCGAGTCTAATAACACCGGTGCGTCCGACATCATGCTGGACGCGGTAGATGTTGATCCTGCACGCGATGTAAGACTGGTAGCAGCCGGCTCCAATCAGCTTGAGCCAGGTGGTCGAGTTGATTATGGTCACACGCTGTCAAACAACGGCAACGTCCCTGAGATAGTCGAGTTGAGCTACGTGAACGCGCAGGCTGACTTCAGCTCTACGGTGACCATTGATACCAATGGTGATGGTGTGCCGGATACTGAAGTCGGCGGCCTGGCACTGAATTCAACCATCACTGTGCAGCAGGCGGACGGTACCGATGTCACGGTGCTGGTAACTGACAGTGACAATGACGGTTTGCGTGAGTTTGAGCTGACAGGTGGTATTGAGCTGCCCTTGCTTGTCACGGTGTTCGCGCCAACGACAGCAGCGCCTGGCACTATCGATACGTTCACACTTAACGCCATTAACGTGGATGCAGATCCGGCGGCTCCTGATGCCACGGTGTCGGATGTCACTACTGTTATCAATGGTCAGGTCCGTTTGAGCAAGACAGTCGCGGTCGATACCGATTGCGACGGCAACGCTGACTCGGCCTTTGCATCGACTCAGACAAGTAGTGTGGCACCAGGCGAGTGTGCTATCTGGCAGGTTGTTGCCGAGAATCAAGGCTCTGCAGACGCTCTGAACGTCAAGATTGCGGATGCGGTGACGTCATTCAGTACCTATGTGCCTCAGAGCATGAGGTACTGTCTCTCTGCTGGGTGCTCTTTGGGCGCGATGACCGATGCGGCTGGCGATGATAGCGCCACGCTGTCTGGTAGCAGCATCACCTTCTTTGTGGGAGCTGGCGCTGATGCTGCGGCCGACACAGGTGGGACTCTGGTACCCGGCCAGCAGGCGACTGCACGTTTCAGCGTTCAAGTCGACTGACGAAAGGCTCTCGCACGGTTCTGTGTGTCCGTTGATACACAGGACCGTGCGATCAAGAGTCAACAACGAGTTGCGCGTTATGGGGTAGGCAGTCATTGACTGCAACCTCTCACTCCCAAACCGAACAAGACCATGCCACGATTCGCTCTTCAAAAGCGTGTCGCGACTGTTGGTGCCTGCATGCTCGCCCTTGGCTTACTGCTGATGGGAGGGCGCGCCAGCGCCTTCACTGCGGCCGGTGTTGCCATAGAGAACCAGGCAACGCTTACCTTTATCGACGCCCCCAGCGGCTTGTTGGTGGAAGTGCAATCCAACATCTCACGGGTGCTGGTGTCGCGAGTTAGACGGATGGAGTTTGGTCAGTCAAACGAGCTTGTACGTCTGCCTGGTGATCGTGTTGACTTTGCCCACCGCCTGAGCAACCAGGGCAATGCGCCTGACCGATTCCTGATCGACTCCATGACCCTTGAGGGTGAGCTGATCTCTACTCGCATGGTGCATGATCTGGACGGAAATGGTCTTGCAGATACGGGCGAGCCAGAGATTGATGGCTTCATTGATCTGGACGCATCGGCATCTATCGACCTGGTGTTTACGGGCGTGCTGCCGACAACGGCCGACAGTGCCGAACGAGTAGTTGTTGACCTGACCGCCATGGCGGAGGCCCTGCAGGAGACCGAGTCAGGGTCCGACTCGAGTGAAGTACCGCTGCCCTTGACTGTTCGCAACACGGTGGAGGTGGCAACGCCAGCTTTGCCGCTACTCGCGCTGGTTTCTGCGCCTGAGTGCAGCGTCCAGTTGCAGCCCGATGACGTGGTGGCAATGGCCATGAGTATCTGGCCAGCTGACAATCAATTGCCTCTGGAGCGGGAAGTGCTCGTTGGCGGTGTACCTGAGCGTGGGGTGTTGGTTGAGCTGCCGTTGCCCGCCGGAATTATCCCGGCAACCGGCGTCAGGTATACCAGCAACGCACGCGACAGTCTGATGCTGGCAGCAGACGGCGCAGGCAACTGGGACGAGTTTGACCCGGCTCTCCATGGGCTGGCCTCACGTGTCGCCTGGATCTTGCCAGTCGATGCACTCGGTCAAGCGGACACTGTGCGCTTTAGTCTGCCCTTGCAAATCGCTCGGGACAATCCGCCTGAGAGTGTGCAGTTGCGTGCTGTTATCGACATCGATGGTGATACGCAGATCGACGTGGAAGTCCTTGATGCCTGCGTTCATTCTGTGAGCGCTGTGGTCGTGGAGGAACCTGATACTGATACTGGCGGGGAGGAGTTGCCTGAGATCGTCGAGGCTGACGGCACGCTACGTTTCGTATTGCCTGCTCCTGCGCTGCGTCGTGAAGGGCAAGCCCCGGTGTTTGCAAGTGACACGGACTACGTGAGCACAGACGTGTATGAACTTGAGGCGTCTGGCTCTCACGCTCTGGACAATACGGGTCGTCGCGATGGTGGCATTCCACTCTATGACCCGGTGCGAGACGGTGTCTATGTCGAGTTTCAAGGAGAGCCTGGGAGTGCTCTGGTGCGGCGTTCACCTGCCGGTGTCAATCACATGCCTGTGCGTGTGACCTCAAGTGTTGCGGGTGATCAAACCGTTCTATGGTTGCGTGAAACAGCGCCAGACACTGAGACCTACCGTAGCCTCATGCCCCTGGCTTTGTCACTTGAAGCAGAGGCAATCGCCTCGTGTCCGGAGGACGTTGAGGCAGCTTTTGCGTTCTCGGCAGAGGCTTCCGGGGGCGGGAATTCCTGCCCGCTTTCGAGCGGTTACGAAGATGTGCTCGTTGTGACTGTGGGTGTGGATCCTGTGGATGAGTCGATGCAAGACCCGATCATGGACATAGCAGTAACCGACGCTGCCAGTGTGGTGTTTGATTCCTCATCCGGCGCTGGCCTTGCCAATGTTGAAATCGAGGTGAGGGAGCGTGGCCTGAGTGCGCAGCATCCGGTGACTGGTGCCCACCTGAGTTACGTGACTGACGCGCTAGGGCGTTTCGCCTTGCCACGTCTGGATCCTGCGAGCCGTTACTCAATTGAAGTGATAGCCTCAGATGGATACCGCTTTCCGTCTGAAGTGCCGCCGGATGAGCTCTCTGCGCGTTTTGGTGAGCGTAGCGTGTCGGTGGCGTCTTACGGCTTGGCAGGTCTTGATGGCGTCGAGGGTGGCTTTACTGTTACTGCAAACACCGCCGCGGCGGTGATCGATGTACCACTTGACTTCATGCAACCTGCTGCGGCAACAGAGGCCACATTACTGCTCGAGAAAACAGTTGAGCAAGATGTCGTCGAGATCGGCGAGGCGATCGGATACACACTGACACTGGAGAACACCGGTGACCAGGTGCTTGACGATCTTCGCATCGCTGATACGCCGCCGGCAGGTTTTGTCTACATAAGGAAGTCCTCACGCAGGGACGGACAAGCGATAGACGACCCGCTTGAGCAGCTCCGTGGTAGTGGCCAACTCACATTGGACTACACAATCGGAACCATGGAGCCAGGTGAGCGCATTGAAATTGCCTATGCCCTGCAGGCAGGCGCACATGCGAAGGACGGCACTGCATTGAACACAGCGGTAGCGACAGCATCCACGTTGCTGGGCGACGTTGTGGCGACCTCCCCAGCATCAGCGCGAGTACGGTTGATTCGTAGTGGTGCGTTTGGTGAACGCGGGATGATCTTTGGCAAGGTCTACGTGGATGCCAACTGTGACGGGCTGCAGAGTCATCGTGAGTGGCCTGTTCCCGGTGTTCGCTTGTACCTGCAAGACGGGCGCTTTGCCGTCACCGATGAAGACGGTCTGTATACCTTGCTGGATGTGCCGGCAGCCTTGCATGTGATCAAGGTGGATAAGACGACACTGCCGGACGGCCTGGTGTTAAAGCCTTTGAGTACGCGCCATGCAGCTGACCCTGGTAGTCGCTTTGTACCTTTGGCGCAGGGGGAGTGGCATCGCGCCGATATGGCATCTTTTTGTCCGCAGGACAAGGTCGCTGAGGTGCTGGCAGAGCTGCAGGAACGGCGCGACGATCTGTCATCAGACTGGGTTCTCGATGAGGCCAGCCGTCACTCGGATACTCGCCAACCAGTAGCAAACGATGTCAGTCGGGCAGGCAGCGATGGTGACCTGGGCAGTGGCTGGCGTGGCCCGGACGCTGCCCGAGCAATGCGTCAAGAGCAGGCGGCGCCTGTAGAGCCAACAACTGACATCGCCGTGCCGTCGGAACCCGAAGGCGTGCTTGCGATGGGCGACCCTCAAACGATGGCCGCGGGAATTACTCGCGCACAGGGTGAGGCAGGAACCTTTCTCTGGCCTGGCGACGGCATCAGTGATGATGGCCGCTTCATGGTGGTCGTGCGTGGCGGTATTGAGCCGACGCTTTATATCAACGACACAGCAGTACCCGGAACACAGATCGGTGAACGTATCGAGAACCGCCGCGAAGTAGCGCAGATCGTTGCCTGGTATGGGGTGTCGCTGGACCCTGGTGTCAGTCAGGTCGAGGTGCGCGGACGTGATGCCTTTGGCAATGAACGGGTGTTGGCAGCGACTGCTGTGCGCCGGCCTGCACAGGCAGCGCGCATGGTGTTGCGCGCGCCAGACGATGAATTGCCGGCGGATGGTGGGCGTACTCGACTGCCCATTGACATACTGATCACTGACGCCGACGGTACGCCTGCCTCTGGCGTGCGATTTGTCACCTTGGAATCAACGCGTGGCGCTTTTGAAGGAACGGACCTGCAGACACGAGAGCCTGGTCATCAGGTGCGTATCGAGAAAGGGCGGGCCAAGGTCTACCTCAAGAGCTCGGAGAGCGCAGGTCGACTACGTGTCACTGCACGATCAGGTGGTCTGCTTGCACACTTGAATCTCGTTCAGGTAACCGCTCCGCGTCCATTGATTGCCAGTGGCCTGATTGAATTGGGGGTATCTGGCACTACGCATGGCGATGACATTGATACTCGTGAGATAGAAACAGAGTCTCGCGCTGCGGTGTTCATAAAAGGAGGTGTGGGAGGTGGTGCAGAACTTACACTTGCCTGGGACAGCGACCCGCCAGCGGACACCGAACTGCTTGAAGCGCTGCCTACTGACGCGCCTTATCCACTGACAGGCGACGCATCCCTGCAAGGCTTTGAGGCGCAGAGTCGTAGTGATTTGTATGCGCGACTGGAGCGCGACAGACACAGCCTGCTGTGGGGAGATTACCTCACTGACAGTCACCCCGATCTTGATGACCTGGCGCGAAATCAGCGCACGCTTACGGGTCTCAATGGCGTCTACGACACAGGCAGCACGCGGATACAGGTCTTTGCTGCCGAGCAATCCGATACTCGCCGTGTGGAAACCTTGTCAGGTAATGGTACAGCCACTCTGTTTTCGCTACAGGGTGCACCATTGGTAGCCAATAGCGAAATCATCGAGCGTATTGTTCGATCGCAAGACAATACAGGTCTGGTAATTTCTGCCGAACGTCTGCGATCGGGTATTGACTATCGGCTTGATCCAGTGACAGGTCTGCTGCGTTTCTCTGATGTGATCCCCAGCATTACCGAGGCTGGCGACCCCGTCTTCATTCGTGCAAGTTATGATACCGAGAGCGATGGCGATGAGCATCTGATAGCCGGGCTACGTCTGTCACAGCAGCTTGGCGCGTCTACCTTTCTCGGTGCAAGCTATACAGAGGATAATAACCCCGAGTCCGGGTTCAAGATTGCTGGTGCGCAGTTACGGTATGTGCTCGGCGGAGCCTCTGACTCGCTATCAACAAGTGCCGCGCCGGGCACTGAGCTCACGGTGTCTGGTGCCTTGATGCGCCATCAGGATGACCGTGAGGGCGAGGCTGCCCGAATCGGCTTGAGCCACACCTGGGGTGGTCGTGTGGACACGGTTACCCGCCTGAGCTGGGCGCGCGCAACAAGTGATTTCGATAATCCGGAGTCCGGCGTTGCTGCTGGCAGGACCGAGTGGCGGCTTGAGCATCGTCAGGCCC
Source organism: uncultured Granulosicoccaceae bacterium (assembly GCA_937922675.1). Lineage (GTDB taxonomy): Bacteria > Pseudomonadota > Gammaproteobacteria > Granulosicoccales > Granulosicoccaceae > Granulosicoccus. The sequence continues at coordinate 194,493 of CALAJN010000010.1, read as the reverse complement.
TTGGCAAGAGTACGCGCTTGCTGATCGATGCTCTTGAGAGTTCTGCCACGACCGATACGTCGCGTTATCGCAGCATCGGATTTCGTGTGGAGCGTGACACACGTGACTGGACGTTGGCAGTTGGCGCTCGCCGTATGCACAATCTGTCTCCGGCCGAGTCCCTCACGTTCACCACAGGTCTTGCCTCTGCTGCCCGCAGGCTTACGTTCGACAACGGCCAGACGGGCAGACTCGGCATCGAATACGAACAAGCGATTGATGACCCGGAACGTCATCGGATTGCCCTGGAGGCTCGCATTGGTGTCTCACAGCATGTAGATCTGTACGCACGGTACGAGCGCCAGCAAGGGGTTGCTGCAAACAGTTTGCTAGGCCTGGGTAGTGATACCGAACAGTTCGTTCTCGGTGTTGACAGCGATTTTCTGCCGGGTACGGAGCTGTTCAGTGAGTATCGGTTGCGAGGTGCCTTTGACGGGCGCGATATGGAAACCGCCAGTGGTCTGCGTGGGCGCTACGAGCTTCAGCCTGGTTTCAACGTATCGCCGTCGCTTGAGGTCATCCGCAGTTTGCGTGGTACCGGCACGGATGCTGTGGCGGTGTCGATAGGTATCAGTGACACCCGCCTTGAGCACAGGCGATTGAGCGCACAAGCTGAGTATAGACACACCGAGGCTGACGACTACTTTGGCTTGCGTGCCAGTGTTGCACAGCGTCTCTCGCGTGACTGGACACTGGTGGCCACCGAGGAGTTCACGCGGCTTTTCCCATCAGTGGGCGAGACCACCATACGTCAGCGCCTGAGTTTCGGTGCGGCACGTCGTCCCAAGCACGACAACCGTCAACACGGCCTTTGGTTGATGGAATGGAAGTACGACCGCACGCCGGCCTTTGATGGTGATACTGACCGTGTTGTGCTTTCGACGCATCAGAACCGTGAACTTGGCAAGCGCGCGACGCTCAGCGGCCGGTTGGCGGGGAAGTGGCAGCGACTGAAGCTGGGTGATCAAGTCACCTGGCAGAGTGCGTCGCTTGCCAGTGCGCGTCTGAACGTCGAGATTGCGCGTCGCTGGGAGGTAGACATCGGTGGGGGTGTTCTGAGCACCGGCGAAGGGCGTGGCTTTGATGCAGATGATATTGCCTGGTCTGCCGGTGTGGGTTTGTCCTGGCTTGCCATGAAGAACCTGGTTGTAGCGGCGCGTTGGAATGGAATTGGCTTCTCGGACCGTGATCTGGACGGTGCCGGCGTCAACGAGGCGGGCTGGCGAATCGGGCTGCAATACAAGTTTGATGAGGAGGCATTTCAATGGCTGAACGAATAAGCCGCAGCTGGTGGTTGCTGCTAGGTATGGTCTGGCTGTGCGCGGCCTGTGTCAGCACCGAAGAGCTCTATGCCGACTACGATGATCGGTTGTGTCCTGTAGTTGTCAGGTCAGCAACGGGAGCCGAGGTTACACAACGCGTGGTCGATCGCCTGAGCGGTGAGGTCTTCACGTTTGCGCCTGAGATATTTTTTGAGCACGATAGCTACATGCTCAGTGCAGAGTCTCGGGACGAGCTTGATCTGGTGCTCGTGATACTTGAACGCTATCCGAGCTTGAACATCGAGTTGAGCGGGTTCACGAGCCGACGCGGTAGCAATGTCTATAACAAGCGACTTTCCGAGCGACGTGTTGCTGTGGTGTCAGCCTACATCTCTGGTGCCGGTGTTGATGTGTCGCGCATTGTCAAACAGGGTGTTGGCCCTGATGTGCGCAATTTTCTCAGTGACCCTGCGGCCAATGAAGTGGTTAATCGGCGTGTAGCGCTCACGCTGCTGGATGCTGCTGGGCGCGAGGTGCGCCAGCAGTATCCCGATCCAGCCAGCACCGTCGCAACACCTGTTGCGACGCAGCCAGAGTCCACAAACGTGCGCTCTGCAAAGCCCGAGCTAGGCGCGGCACATGCTGGGGTGCGTGATGTGGCTGCGACACCGGCGCCTGCGTCGACAACGGCGCCGGCCGTCAGCTCTGAGCGACCGCCCGCGACGCGCCCGGGCCGCGATGTACGGTAAGTTTTTCGACAATCGTATGGCCCCATCGTGGTCTATCCGCCTGTGCGTTTTGGCACTGTTGACAGGCAGTGCCTGCTCGTCCTTGTGGGCAGCAACGCCTGCCGGGACGACCATACGAAATCAGGCCTCAGCAAGCTATCTGGAAACTGATGGTCGGCGCGTCAGTGTCACCTCCAATATCGTGGAGACTCTGGTGGGGCAGGTAGGTGGCTTTACCTTGGCTGACGATATTGAGCGTCGCGTGGCCATAGGGGCATCCGCACAACTGCCGCACCGTATCGTCAATACCGGTAACGGTGATGACCGGTTTTCAATGGATGTGCTCAATTTGTCGGGCGACAATATTGACCTGGACAACGTAGCAATATATCCGGACGCTGACCGTGATGGTATCGCCGATAGCGGCACCGCGATCGTTGAAACACCTACGATCGTGGCCGGTGGAGCCTTTGACTTTGTGGTCCGCGGCAGTGTTCCATCCAGTGCTGCTGATGGCGGGGTTGCCCGGTTGCAGATCATGGCCACCAGCGTCTTTGCGCCTGCACTGATCGAGTCGAATACCGATACGGTTGTTGCGGGTTCAGACGCGGCTGTATCTGTTACAAAGTCGCTATCGAGCGTGGCAGGCGAGTCATCGGATGGCCCTTGGCGAGTGACCTTGCGTTACGTAAATGAAGGTACTCAGGCGGCTGGAGATCTGGTCCTCATCGATGCTCTTCCGACTGGTATGAGCTACGTGCCAGGGTCTGCAAGCTGGAGTGCCAGTAGCGTGACTCCAACTGACGCCAACCCGGGCGACGTGCACACTGGCAGCGGCTCCAAGCTTCTTTGGTGTGCTTATCACGTGAGCTGTGTGGGGTTGGCCGAAGCCACTGTGGATGCTGATTCGGACAGCAGCAATCAGGTCACCGCCATCATTGACTACGTGTCTGCCGGTAGTAGTGGCAGTGTGTCGTTTGATGTCACTATCGATGCCGATCTGTCGCCAACATCGCTGGTTAACCAGGCTGAGTACGAGTTTGATGTGGCGACAGGCCCTGTGCCACGTGCCTTGACCAATGCCGCCACGTTTACCGTACTGCCAAGCCACGCCGTCGTCGCCAACGGCTCGGATACCTCTGCGATCAATTCTCTCGCAGAGCCTGTCAGCAAGGTCTTTGCCGCAGCCGGTGGGCGGGTGCAGTTCTCAAACATCATCTGGAATACCGGCAACGCGACAGATACCTACAACATTGAAGTGGACAGCGTCGGATCGACGTTTCCGGCAGGTACCTTGTGGCGTTTGCTACGCGCCGATGGCGCTACGCCTCTACTTGATAGCAATGGTGATGGTCGAGTAGATACGGGGCCTGTCGTGTCGGGAGGCTTTTCTACAGTCGTCATGGAGTTGACCTTGCCTTTGGATTCAGTAGGTAACAATGAAGGTCTTGGCTTTGGTATCGAGAAGACAGCTCGCTCGATCAGTGACAGCAAGGTGTTTGATTCGATTGTCGATCACCTCGACAGCATTGTGCCGGCAATGGTAGATCTGACCAATCAGGCCCCTGCAGGTGTACCTGGTGCCCTTGGGTCAGGGGCGGGCCCCGAAACAGAGCCTGTCAGTAGTGCAGGTCTCGATGCAAACGGGGAGGCGCGTTTTGATTTGTACATTTCGCACGTCGGCGAATTACCCACGCGCTATGAGCTATCTGCATCGAGCACACGCGACGGTAGTGAGCTTGATCCAGGGTGGTTGGTACGTTTTGAGGATCCCGTAAGCGGAGACCCCGCCTCGGTAACAGATGCGCTGACCACAGGCTCTCCCGCCCATTTGCTTGCCATACTCACCGCGCCATCGAGCGTGCCTGCAGGCAGCGCATCGGTCTATTTCAAGGCGCGATCGCTGGACGGTACCAGTGTTGATGTAAAACATGATGCTGTGATCATTGATGCGTTCGCGGATATCCGTTTGGCGCCGCAGTTGTCGGCCCAGCTCGAACCCGGCGGGGCTGTGGTGTATCCACACCGCGTCTACAACGAGGGCAATGCCACTATTGATGATGTCTCGCTTGCAACCGCTGAGTCGCTTGCCGGGTGGAACACCGTTTTGTGGTTGGATAGTGACGGTGATGGCGTCTTGAGCCCGAGCGACACGCAGATATTCGACGATCTGAGTCTGCCTGCACGAGACTCTCGGTTGATCTTTGCCCGTGTGTTTGCGCCAGCATCAGCCTCGCTGGCCTCCGAGAACCTCACCACCATCACTGCCACGTGGAATGCAGGGGATGACAGCGTTGCCATTGTTGATCGCAGTCGCGTAGCGCGAACTCACGTTGATATCGTCAAGACGCAGGCGCGCGACGTCGGCTGTGATGGTAGTCCGGATCCAGGAGAGTCGTTTACGGTTACGCCTATCGATATTGCGCCCGGCGACAACTGCGTCATTTATCGGCTGGTTGCCACAAATAGCAGTGATCAGATTTCCTACAACGTGTCGATATTGGACTACACCCCGACATGGACAGTGTACGAAGCGGGCGCCAGCTGCTCGCGCACACCGTGCTCGATGGTGGTGCCGACGCCGGGCACTGAGGGCGCGCTCAGCGCTACCACTGATCAGTTGGTGCCAGGCGAGTCCTATTGGCTTGAGTTTGCGGTACGGGTGTTGTAGCCGTTTTGTCGTCAGGACTACACAGTGTGCACATGGGCGCGTGGCCCCAGGTTGTGAACCAGGGTCGAGCCGAGCCGATGCTGCATACGATGCGCGTTGTGTACATGCCCGCACAAGCACAGCGAAGGTTGTAGTCGACGTACTGCATTGCGGATAGCCACGCTGCCGCCCGAGCTGCCGTCCGGGTGTAGGTCAACGGTTCCTCGAGGTGGTGTGTGGCTCACGACAACATCAGCACGTGCCTGGCTAGCGAGCATGTGTTCTGCTTGATCTTCATGTAACCATTCACTGTTAGGCGACGGCTCGGCACGCGCTATTGCCGAGCCGATGCCCACAAACACTACCCCGGAGAGGGTGACGGTGTTGCCGTGCAACAAGTGCATGCGAGGCCGAGAGCCCACAAATTCACGCATCTCATCGAGCCGATCGTGGTTGCCGCTGACGAGTATCAAGGGGCAGTCCAGTGCATCAAGAATCGCAAGCATGTCAGAAGTGCCCTTGCCGCGGTCAGCGAAGTCGCCTGCGCCGACAACGGCATCGATGTGTTGATCTGCTGAGTTGGCCAGGCGGGCAACTTCACGCACGGCCGCGGCGTCAGCATGCGGATCACTGAAAGCAAGGATGTTCATTGGCAGTGGCAGAAAGGTCCCGCAAACCTGGATCGACTAGTTATACGCTGGCCCGATCAAAGCGGGTGCTGTGTCTTGTATGTGCGCGCCCCTTTGCCGAAAACTGTAATGATAACAACTAGTTGATATGCCCGCGAGCGGCGCAGGACGCCACCGGAGTGCGCGCAGCAAGAGAGTTTGTCTGATCGATCAGTGTACGCGATGGCGTCGCTTTGCCCGGTGCTTCGGTACACTGGGGGGTCAACCGGTCAGCGGGATTTATCTACAGTGGCGGCAGTGTCTGCGCAGCAGGATGTCAGTACCTTTCAGGGCATGATTCGCGTCCTTGAAAACTATTGGATACAACAGGGCTGCATCGTGCAGCAATCCTACGACATGGAGATGGGGGCGGGTACCTTCCACAGCTCCACCTTCCTGAGAGCCATCGGTCCGGAGCCGTGGAATGCCTGCCACGTGCAGTCGTCCCGGCGGCCTACAGACGGGCGCTATGGCGACAACCCCAATCGCCTGCAGCACTACTACCAATTTCAGGTTGCAATGAAGCCCTCACCACCGGCTATGCAGGATTTGTATCTGGGCTCTCTCGAGGCGTTGGGTTTTGATCTGGCGGTCCATGACGTGCGTTTTGTCGAGGACAACTGGGAATCCCCGACGCTCGGTGCCTGGGGACTGGGTTGGGAGGTCTGGCTCAATGGGATGGAAGTCACTCAATACACGTACTTCCAGCAGTGTGGTGGCTTGGCCTGCAAGCCGGTCCTGGGTGAGCTTGCTTACGGCCTGGAGCGAATTGCGATGTACGTGCAAAATGTCGAGAGCGTATACGATCTGGTGTGGGGGCATAGCGCCAGTGGCACGATCAGCTATGGCGACGTATTCCATCAAAACGAGGTCGAGCAGTCAGCCTACAATTTCGAGCATGCTGATGTGCAGGCCTTGTTTGCAACCTTTGATCAGTGCGAGCGGGATTGCGAGTCCCTGTGTGGCAAGGGTTTGCCGATGCCAGCGTATGAACAGGTGCTGCGTGCATCGCATACCTTCAATTTACTCGACGCGCGCCACGCTATCTCTGTGACCGAGCGGCAGCGTTACATATTGCGAGTGCGCACGCTTGCTCGTGCGGTAGCCAGTGCCTGGGCAGAGCGTCGTGAGCAGTTGGGCCACCCGCTGCTGGCCTCTGAAGAGGGCGCGACTCATGGCTGATTTACTCATTGAGCTTGGCTGTGAAGAATTGCCAGCCAGCGCCAGCCTTCCACTCACTACAGGACTCGCAGACGGGCTGCATGCAGCGCTTGTTGACGCGGGACTTGTTGCGGAGTCGGTCGCGCCTGTCTGTCATTGCACGCCACGACGCATGGCTGTTTACTGGTCTGAGGTCGGTGAGCGGCAAGCTGATCAGCTGATCGAGCGTCGCGGCCCCGCTGTCAAGGCAGCTTGGGAGGATGGTGAGGTCGGTGGCACACCGAGCAAGGCGCTGGCAGGGTTTCTGTCATCGGCCGGCGCCTCTGTGGATGACATTGTTACCGTAGAAACACCCAAAGGTGCCTGGGTTGCAGTCAAGGTCAACAAGCCCGGTCAGACTCTGGACGGTTTGCTCGCGGAAGTCTTGCCAGAGGTACTGGGAAAGTTGCCTATGCCGCGACGAATGCGCTGGGGCGGAGAGGCCCACGAATTCTTGCGCCCGGTCGTGTGGTTGCTCGCACTACACGGGCAGCGTGTGCTTGATGTCGAGGCGCTCGGTCTCAAGGCAGGTCGTGCCACCTACGGGCACCGGGTGCATGCGCCCGGTCCGCACGACCTTGTGCAAGCCAGTGACTACCTGGCAGTCCTGCAAGGTGCCTATGTGTTGGCTGATGTCTCGGCACGACGCTCGCGCATCGTCGAGGATGTCACTGCTGCTGCCAAAGCTGCTGGTGGTACTGCCGTCTCCGATGAGTCCTTGATCGATGAAGTCAACTCTTTGGTCGAATGGCCTGTGGCACTGGCGGGCACATTCGAGAAGCGCTTTCTCGATATCCCCAAAGAAGCGCTGATCCAGACCATGCAGGAGAACCAACGCTACTTTGCTCTGTTGGATACATCCGGCGATCTGATGCCAGGTTTCATCACAGTTGCCAATCTTGAATCCTCGGATCCGGCGGTGGTCATTGACGGTAACGAGCGCGTTATTCGGCCTCGCTTTGATGACACCATGTTTTTCTGGACCCAGGATGCCAGCAAATCGCTCGCAGACAGGCGTGATGACCTGGAACGTGTCTTGTTTGAAGAAACACTTGGCAGTGTGGGTGACAAGGTCACGCGTATGCGGAAGTTGTGTGTGGTACTTGCGCCGATTACGGGCGCAAACGCTGAACAAGCAGCACGTGCTGCAGACCTGTCCAAGTGTGATCTGGTCTCCGAGATCGTCAAGGAACTCGCCAAGATGCAAGGGATCGCCGGGCGCTACTACGCCCTGCGCGACGGTGAGCCATCCGAGATTGCGGTGGCGGTCGAACAACACTACTGGCCCAAGCAGGCAGGTACCGCGCTACCTGAAAATGCCATTGGCACCACAGTCGCATTGGCGGACCGTCTGGATACGTTGGTGGGTATCTTTGGTATCGGGCGCAAGCCCACGGGTGCAAAGGATCCCTTTGCTCTCAGGCGCGCTGCTATCGCGATATTGCGTATGGCCATCGAAGGTGAGCTGGATCTGGATGTAGATGCATTATTGAATGCGACAGCTGATGTCTATAGCAACAGTGGTGTGACGCTGGAGGCGCTCGATCAAACCGAAGTCAGCCGCTTTGTGAGAGAGCGAATGCGGGTCTACCTCACCAGTGATTCGAGCACTGCGGGCGGGCTAGCGGGTGACGTGGTTGATGCAGTGCTAGCGCAATCCGTGGGGTTCAACCCTTATGACATCAGTCGACGTGCTGTGGCGACGGCCGGGTTCCGAGCGGAACCTGCAGCGGTATCATTGAGCGCCGCCGCCAAGCGTATCGGTAACCTGCTGGATAAATCTGCCAGTGATGAAGCCGCAGCAGCGAGTGTGGATGCGGCCTTGTTCACAGAGGATGCCGAGCGTGATCTTGCTACCGCCCTCTACGCCCTGAAGCCTGAAGTGGAACAGGCAATGCAGCAGGGTGACTATGTGGCAGCCTTGCGCAATGTCGCCACGCTTGCCACACCTGTTGATCGCTTTTTTGATCAAGTGATGGTGATGGCGGAAGATACGGCTGTGCGCGCCAATCGACTTGGCCTGTTGCGCGAGTTGTCAGGCCTTGCCAGCGGCGTGGCTGATTTATCGCGGCTTGTGCCACAGGAAGTATCGCAGGATACGGACGCTGCGTCGTGAGCCTTGTCATCCTTGACCGCGATGGTGTTGTCAACGTGGACATCGGCGAGCCGATAACACAAGTGAGCGATTGGGCACCTTTGCAGGGGAGCCTTGAAGCGATCGGTCGGTTGTACAAGGCAGGGCATACCATCGCGATCGCCACCAATCAGAGCGGTGTCGGGCGTGGGCTATTGGAGCTGGATACGCTGCACGACATTCATCGCAAGATGCATGAAGCGGTGCAGTCTGCGGGTGGGCGTATAGATTTGGTCGCTTTTTGTCCACACACGGAGTCTGATCAGTGTGATTGTCGCAAACCCGCCCCCGGCATGTTGTATACCTTGAGCGAAAGAGCCGGCGTCGAATTGGTTGATGTCACTCTGGTAGGCGACTCCCTTCGAGACATGCAAGCAGCGATGGCAGCAGCAGCAAAACCTGTGCTGGTGAAGACGGGCAATGGTCAACAAACGCTGGATAGTAACAAGGGGCTTGAGCACATCCCGGCTTTTGATGATCTGGCGGCGTGGGTAGATGCCTTTCTGGAGTCACAATGACGAGCGGGGAGTATCCAGACTACGACGCGATCAAGGCACGCCACGGCGAGGTGCCAATGCTGCGACGAGCGTGGCTCATGACGCGCAGCATTGTGTTCTGGATCTGGCAGATATTGGCGACCTTGTTGATGGGTGGGCCGGTGCTGTTGTGCAGTCTGTTCTCATTCAAGGTCAGTTATTTCTTTGCTCTGACGTGGATAAGGATGAACGTGTACGGATTGCGCTTCATTTGCGGCGTGAAGTGGCATGTTCAGGGTCGTGAGCACATCCCTGAAAAACCCTGCGTTGTGTTGTGCAAGCACCAGAGCACCTGGGACACCTATTTCATGCCAATACTGTTTGTCCCATCTACCTACGTCGCCAAGCGATCGCTTGTCTGGATACCCATATTCGGCTGGAGCCTGTTTGCATTGCGCTTCATCCTGATTGATCGAAAGTCGGGGCGTAACGCGGTGCGCCAGATGGTCACGGAGGCCCGAGACCGCATTGGCAAGGGGCGTTGGTTGATCATCTTCCCCGAAGGCACGCGCCGTCCTGTCGGATCAGCGCCGCGCTATCGTCCCGGTGGCGCGATTGTCGCTAGTGAACTTGGAATCAAGGCGCTACCGGTCGCTCTTAACGCAGGTGAGTTCTGGCCACGCATGGGATTTATCAAATGGCCTGGCACGATTACTGTGCGCATTGGCAAGCCGATAGACGGTCAGGGGCGTACAGCTACAGATATTCTTGCCGAAGCCGAGGAGTGGATCGAAACCAATACGCGGGAGATCACAGCGCCGCGAGAGAGCTGAAGGTCTGCAGATATAACCACGTTGGCGTCCCGGCTCGGATATGGAGTACACAACGGTGCAGCACAGAAGCCCAGATACATGATTCCACCAGCAATTCCTGATAACGAGAAAGAGCGGCAGAAGGCTGTCGAAAAGTACAGATTGCTCGATACACTCCCGGAGCCTGATTACGATGGCCTGACTCGGCTCGCAGCGGGTATTCTGGATGCTCCAGTGTCGTTGATCACCATGCTCGATAGTGATCGAAATTTTCTGAAATCACATCACGGGGTGGATATCTCAGAGTCCCCAAGGGACATCTCGTTTTGCGGTCATGCAATCAATGCAAAGGAAGATGTTTTCGTCATCGACAATGCCCTGGAAGACCAGCGCTTCTTTGATAATCCCCTGGTAACAGAGCTTGGTGTACGCGCCTACGCTGGTGTTCCACTAGTTGCCTCCGGCAACTTCAGGCTCGGCACCTTGTGCGTGTTTGACATGAAGCCCAGAGAATTCCCGCAGAGCAGTATCCTGTCGCTCAAGGCACTTGCTCGGCAAGTCGAGTGCTTGCTTGAACTTCGACACCATAACCTGAAGTTGACTGAGGCTCAGGAGTTGCTCGAGCAGAGAAATCGTGAGTTGTATGAGTTTTCTGCCATCGTTGCACATGACATCAAAACGCCCTTGATCGGCGTTACCTATCTGAGCCGTGATCTGTCCGAGAACTACACGCGACAACTTGGCGATGAGGGATCCAGTTGCGTTGGCAAGATACAGGAGGGCATCGACACTACACTCACGTACATAGACGGTATTTTGGGTTACTACACATCAGATTCGCTTGTCCAACGTGATGGTGAAACCCTTGGCGTCAATGAGTTGGTGAAGACCCTCAAAAGCCTGATTGGGCATGAAGAAAGTGTCAGCATCACGTTCTCCAGTACGGTCGAGGAAATGTTCATAAATCGGTCAGCTATCCTTCAAATACTGCTGAACCTGATAACCAACAGTATCAAATACAACGATAGTGAGACTGCAGTGGTCACTGTCGACATAGAAGATGACGAAGGGGCTTACGTACTAACCGTCAAGGACAATGGGCATGGTATCCCTGAAGAAAAGCTTGATACCATTTTTGACCTGTTCGTCAAGTATGACGACACACACTCCAGGGTAAGCAAAGGCACTGGCATTGGACTGTGCACGGTACGCAAGCTGGTAAACAGGATGGGTGGAGACATTCGAGTCGATAGTACGTCTGCGGAAGGAACAACGATGATTTTTGACATAGCAAAGGCGTAGCGCAAGCGCACGGCTAGGTCCTCGTTGTCACCTCAACCGGTAGTCGAAAAAGCTCAATCGCATTCCGTGTTGTGCGCTCGGCAATGGTCTGGGCAGATTCATCGCGTAGCCGGGCAACAGCACCCCATACATCGACAAGCCATGCGGGCTCGTTGCGCTGGCCTTCATGTCCTGAATCCGGTTGGTCTGGCGCGTCGGTTTCAAGAAGGATCGCATCAAGCGGTAGCTCTGCGACGAGTGCTCGCAGGCGTGTCGCACGGGTGTAAGTGATCGCGCCCCCGAAACTCAAGCGGTAACCAAGATCTATCAGTCGGTGCGCTTGTTCAGCGGATCCATTGAAGCTGTGTACAAGTCCCTGATAGTGGCCAGCAGAACGTATGTGCTTGATCACATCCTCCACCGCCTTGCGAGCATGAATGACGATTGGCAGATCAAACTCGCGTGCCAGAGCCAGCTGTGCAGCAAAGAGTCCCTGTTGCCGCAGCCGATCGGGTTTCTGGATGAAATAGTCCAGGCCACATTCGCCCACCGCGACAGGGCGCTCGCGCCCCAGCCATTGGGCCAGCTCTGTGATGTGGGCGTCCTCATGCTCGGACATGAAGCAGGGGTGCAGGCCGTAGCAGGCGTGCAGATCGGGGTATTCGGCGCAGGTCTGCCGCGTTTGGGGCCATAGCCGTTGACAGGTTGCCGGCACCACCTGGGCGATGACGTCCGCAGCTCGGGCGCGCTGGATAACATCTGGGCGGTCCGCTTGCAAGCGTTCGTCGTCGCTGTGAACGTGGCTGTCTATAAGGCGGTACACATGCGAGAATCTACCACTATCGAGGCAGGTGTCCGGATTGACGCCTGCATATTCAGCAAGAGGAATACGTCATGCGTCTGGAACGAGGTCGCAGAAGCCAGAATATTGAGGACCGCAGGGGCGCCCGCTCAAGTGGCCGGCGCGTCAGTAGTGGCCGCGGCATGAAGGTCGGCGGGATTGGTGGCATCGTCGTGGTGCTGGTTGGTCTTTTTCTTGGGGTGGATCTGAGCAGCCTGATGAGCGCCGGCGGTGCGCCGCAGTCCAGTAGGTCAGGGGGCCAGTTGACGCAGTCGTCATCAACCGGTCGATCAGCCGCTGATGTCGAGGCCGAGCGGCTTGTCAGTGTGGTCCTCGCTGACACCGAAGACGTCTGGACCAAGCTGTTTCAGCAGGCAGGGCAGCGCTACCAACGCCCCAAGCTCGTCGTCTTCAATGACGGTGTGCGGAGTGCCTGCGGTTTTACCTCTTCGGCTGCGGGACCGTTCTATTGCCCGGGCGACAATCAGGTTTACATGGATCTTGGGTTCTTTCGGCAGTTGAAGCAGATGGGCGCAGGTGGCGACTTTGCCCAGGCCTATGTCGTGGCACACGAGGTCGGTCATCACATCCAGAACCTGTTGGGTGTGTCCATGGAGGTGCAACGCATGCAGCGTCAATTGCCCAAGGCGCAGGCCAACGCGCTGTCTGTGAAGACCGAACTGCAGGCCGACTGCTATGCCGGAGTCTGGGCTCACCATGCGCATAAGGATAGGCAGCTGCTTGAGCCGGGTGACCTTGAAGAAGGCATGAAAGCGGCTGCCAGTATTGGCGACGATGTGATGATGGCGCGCGCTGGTGCACCAGTGCGTCCAGAGCGATTCACACACGGGACTGCCGAGCAGCGTCAACGCTGGTTGTACATCGGGCTGGAGTCCGGAGATCCAACGCGGTGCGATACGCTGAGTAATGTCTAGTGAGTCTACGGGCGAGCTGGTGGAACACCAGGTGGGGCGCTTGACCGGTGATGCCTTTCGACAAGCTGCATCAAAGCGTGTCACCTTGCTCGGTATGTCGGGTGTTGGCAAGACGCGTCTCTCCAACGCACTGGGCGATCAGGAGTGGTTTCACTATTCGGTGGATTACCGCATTGGGACGCGATACCTGAACGAGCCGATCCTCGACAATATAAAGCGCGAGGCAATGAGGGTGCCGTTTCTGCGAAAGCTTTTGCTTACTGACTCCATTTACATCAGCAACAACATCACCTTCGACAATTTAAAACCCTTGTCCACCTTTCTCGGCATGCTGGGCGACCCTGAAAATGATGGCCTGGCGCTGTCGGAGTTCAAGCGTCGTCAAGCCTTGCACCTGGATGCAGAAATCAGGGCCACACTGGATGTGTCTGATTTCATCAACAAGGCGGTGGGTATCTACGGTTATCCTCATTTTCTGAACGATGCCTCCGGCAGTTTTTGCGAGATGGACGACGAGTCAGTGTTTCAAGCGGTAGCGCGCGATACCGTGATCATCTACATCGAGGCGAGCCCGGAGGATGAGCAGATGCTGATCAAGCGCGCTGTCGAATCTCCCAAGCCCTTGTACTATCGCGAGGACTTTCTCGATGAGGCTCTTTCGAGCTATATGACAGAGAAGTCAGTCGAATATGTGGCTCAGGTGGATCCCAATGACTTTGTCGCTTGGGTGTTTCCGCATCTATTCAAGGCGCGCCTGCCACGCTACAAGCGCATTGCAGACACCTACGGCTACACGGTGCCTGCGCGTAGGGCTTTAGCGGTGAGTTCGCCTGAGGAGTTTGTTGAGCTGGTCGCGGAGGCCATAGATGCAGCTCCCGCTAGAAAGTAGAAAGCCATGCCGCTTGTAGCACACAACAGACTGCCGACCTTTGAGCGTCTGAGCCGAGAAGGGCAGCGTCTGCTGACGCCAGAGCGAGCGATCAAGCAGGACGTGCGGCCCTTGCATGTGGGGCTTCTCAACATGATGCCGGACGCGGCATTGGAGGCTACCGAGCGACAGTTTTTTCGTTTGCTTGGGTCAAGCAATCCGATATCGCAATTTTATGTCCATCCGTTCACGCTGGATGCCTTGCCACGTGGAGCTGCTGCACGTGAACATGTGGCGCGCTATTACACCTCGTTTGATCTGGTACGTAGACAGGGTCTTGATGCCTTGATCATCAGCGGTGCCAACGTCACACAGCCGGATCTCTCTCAGGAGGTTTTTTGGGAGCCGCTAGCAGAGGTCATGGCGTGGGCAGATGACAACGTGACATCAACACTCTGTTCGTGCCTTGCAACGCATGCTGTTCTGCTGGCGCGACATGGCCTGCAGCGTCAGCGACTGCCAGACAAGCGATGGGGTGTGTTTGATCATGAAGTAACCGCACGTGAGCATCCTCTGGTCGCTGGCGTCAATACCCATCCTGCCGTGCCGCATTCACGTTTCAATGAAGTGTCACGCTCACAGATGGAGTCTGCTGGATTGCATGTTCTGGTAGAGAGTGAGGTAGCGGGGGTACAAGTGGCGGTTAGTCCTGACGGTTTTCGCACCGTCTTTTTACAGGGACACCCCGAGTACGATTCAATCAGCCTGCTGAAGGAATACAAACGTGAAGTAGGTCGATACCTGAATCAGCTGAGCGAACGCTACCCGCCGGCTCCCGAGAACTACTTCGATGATTGGTCTATTGCATTGCTGGATGAATACCAGGAACACATGGAGCGAGAACTTGCCCATGGTCTTGATCGAGACCCTGCCATTGCCAACAAACCTCGCACCTTTCCTGAACATTTGTTGATTCCGCGCTTGCAGAATACCTGGCACGATAGTGGGGAGGCGCTGGTGGGCAACTGGCTCGGCCTGGTGTACCAGCTGACCCACAGGGATCGCTTGAAACCCTTTATGGACGGTGTGAATAGGGATGATCCACTGGCGTTGCGCCAGTAGTTCAAAACACCAGATTCAACATGACCAGACTCACTGCGAGAAAAATCATGGTCATGATGCCACCGGCGCGCATGAAGTCAGCTACCTGATAACCCCCTGGTCCCATCAAGAGTGCATTGACCTGGTGGGTTGGTATCAAAAACGAGTTGGAGGTGCTGATAGCCACGGTCAAGGCAAAGACCGCAGGGTCGGCTCCGACATCAACCGCGATATTTACAGCTAGTGGCACCAGCAGTACAGTGGCTCCGATGTTGGACATCACCAAGGTGAAAAAGGTGGCAAGCCCCGCGATCACCACTTGTAAAACCCACACAGGCACATCACCAATGATTTCCAGAATCTCCTGGGCGATCCAGGCAGCGGTGCCGGTTCGGTCTACAGCCATGCCGAGTGGTATCAGCGATGCGAGTAGAAATACCGTTTGCCAGCTCACCGCATCGTAGGCCTCATCAATAGTCAGCACGCCGGACAGGATCATCCCGACAGCGCCCGTCAACAGTGATATGGCAAGGCTATCGGTGATAAAAAACAGCAACAGGGCTGTCGCAAAGCACGCGACAGCAGGACGAATCTTGTTGGTTCTCAGCGCCTCGTACTTCACGTCGGTGGCGAGCACGAGATCCTGGCCACGTGTTCGCTGTAGCTTTGAGAGATCCTTCCAGCTGGCATACACCACAAGTGTGTCCCCTGCGCGCAGGGTTTCTGCGCCAAAGTTGTGCCTGATGATTTGCTCTGTACGGTAGATCTGCAGGATGTTGGTGCCGAGGTTACGTCTGGGCTTGATGTCCTGGATCTCTTTGCCAATCAGGCTAGAACCTGGCGGTATGACGATCTCGGCAACGCCTCCGTGTTGCGCATTGAGTACATCGGCAAAGCGGTCGGGCTCGCCTTTGACTTCCCAGTCATTTTCAAGGCACCAGGCTTCTACCTGCTTGCGGTCGCCCATCAAGCCAAGTCGTGTGTTTACCCAGATCATTTCCTCACGATCGGGCGGTACCTTCACGACATCGCCAGAATACAGGGCGAGGACATTGGGGGCATTGTCGCTGTTCTCGACCTGACGCACAGTCTTGCCGACCAAGGCGCTGTCGTCAGTCACGCGAGCCTCCAGCAGCTCGCCCTTGATGCCGTAGACCGATTCGAAGTAGTCGGCAGCGCGTGAGCTTTTGGTGCCTTCTTCACCCGATCTACGCGGCAATACGAAGCGCCCCGCGATGACAAAGTAGGCAATGCCTGCCACCACCAGTGCGAGGCCAATGGGCGTGACCGAGAACAGTCCAAAGGTGTCCATGCGCGAGGCTGCCGGCAGGCTGTCGTTTGCCGACACGATAAGATCATTGAGCAGGATCAGTGGGCTGGAGCCGATCATGGTGCCGGTACCTCCGAGAATGGCGCAAAATCCCATTGGCATGAGCAGCCGCGACATCGGGATGTCGGTACGTGCAGAGATACGCGAGACCACGGGCAAGAACAGCGCCGCCGCACCAATGTTCTGCATGAAGCTTGAGATGAAGGCGACCGTGCCGGAGACCAATGGAATGATCCGTTTCTCGGTCTTGCCACCCTTGTTGAGAATCAACTGTGCAAGTTGTCCCATCAATCCGGTCTTGTCGAGCCCTGCGCCAATGATCATGACTGCCATGACCGAGATGACTGCATTGGATGAGAATCCGGCGAATACCTCGCCGGCATCGATCAGGGTAATCCCGGGAATCAGTGTGCCGAGTCCGAGCAAAACCATGACAACGATAGCGGCTACATCGACGCGCAACAGCTCAAAGGCAAACAGGATGATGGTCAAAGCCAACAGGCAGAGCATCAACACCATCTCAACCGATAGCGTCACGACCTCCATCAGCAACGACGGTAGAGCAGGTCGTGCACAGCGTGTCCCAATCGCTCGCCGCGGCGTTCAAAACGCGTAGCAGGGCGCCAGTCCGGGCGCACAACATCCTCGCAACCTGCAGCGGTGTTGGCAAACCGATTGTCGGCGGCGAGGTGTTCGTGCATCCAGGTTGCGTAGTCTGTCACGTCGGTTGCGCAGTGGAGTAGGCCACCCGGTGTCAGTGCGTGGGCCACGGCATTCAGAAAGTCTGGCCTCACGATACGACGTTTGTGGTGACGTTTCTTGTGCCAAGGGTCAGGGAAGAACAGCATCACTCGGGCCAAGGATGCTGTGGCGCAGAGCTTTTCGAGCACGTCCAGCGCGTCATGCCTCACCAATCGCACATTTTCGAGGCCACGCGACTCGACACCGAGCAAGGCGTGGCCGACGCCAGGCGCATGAACCTCGACACCGACCAGATTGACCTGCGGGTTGGACTCGGCCATGCCGAGCAGGGCATCGCCGTTACCAAAGCCAATTTCCAACCACAAGGGCCGTTCGGGATGATCAAACGATTGCTGTAGAGGCTTGGCGCCATCGCTGGAGTGGAAATCGATACCCAGCGTTGGCATCAATCGGGTCATGGCGTCGGTCTGCGCATCGGTCATGCGTCCGTTGCGGATGACGAAGCTGCGAATCGAGCGGCTGGTCAATCGAGCGCCGGAGCCCTCGGCTGGTGCTACGCCTTGCCTGGCGCTGTCTCGGTCGCCCATGCTGTCTGTCTGCTTGTCTGTCTGGGGCGCTTGTGCAGGCTCGGGTACGTTATCAGTCGGGTCGTCGCCCGCTTCATCGTCATAGCTCTGCTTGTGACGATCAGACGCGATCATCGGGGTCTCCGGCAAGGCTTGCGCTCCCTGATAAGGTAGCGTGTGGCGGCGTTAATCGTCAGATTTCCGGGCTATACTTCGCGGCGACGCCGAAGTAGCTCAGTTGGTAGAGCAACTGATTCGTAATCAGTAGGTCGGAGGTTCGACTCCTCTCTTCGGCACCAGTTTGTTTGCGGCTCTCGGCCCGTTTTGTGCCGATAGAGCAGTCCGAATCCCGTTTTTTATCCTGCATGCGGTCGGGTTCGGTTCAGAATCTCGCCGATTGGCAGGGATTCGTCAAAGGTCTGGGGTGCCTCGGAGACGCGTCTTGTCCACGAGTCTATTGTGCCCGATTTCCCGCGGTTTGCGCCTATGCGCCTCGGCAGTGTTCCAATCGCCAAAAAGCTCGCAAAAAGGGCTCGTACATGGGTGCATGAACGAGCCCTCAGACTGACTTACCGGTTGAGCCAGCAGCCGGATACGGCTGCCGGAATATTATCAGCGGCGACGACCGCCTCGCTTTTTGCCACCGCGGCGCGGCTCCTCGAATTGCACCTTCAATGACTTGTCACCAACGATCTTGCCATTGAGTCCGGCAATCGCTGCGCGCGCCTCGTGGCCTTCCATTTCGACAAACCCAAAACCCTTGCACTTACCGCTGAATACGTCGGAGGCGAGCTTGATGGAGCGCACCTTCCCGTATTCGGTGAACATTTCGGTGACGCTTTCTTCGGTTGCTTCCATCGGAAGACCACCTACGAACATTTTCTTCAACTTGATACTCCCCTTTCTCGAAATTCGTTTTGCTCCGCCGGCGGCGAAGCGCTCCACGTGCCGATCGAATTGATCACCACGCAGACAAGCTTGTGTTGGACATGCAGCGGCCCAGATGGTGCCTACGGAGCATGAGTTTGTTAGGATCAAGGCAACTGGCCCTAACAAGTCGTTGCCTGTGGCCTACTCGGCCCCGCAGGCCCCAGAGAACAGATTCCAGCTGGTCGATCTCTCGGTTGAGCTGGCAGCAGAAGGGCGCGCGGCGGCGCCCGACTCCAATCAATCCCTCATGGTACCCCGCCAGCACCCGTCCTGCCAGCCAAACACTCTTGCAGGAGCCATGAAGCTCTGTCTCAAGAGCAGATTTTCAAGGGTTCAGGGAGGCGTGGTCTGCGCCTTTTGCGGCTGTGCGATCAATCGCTCCTTGGCCTGACGTGACAGGCTCTTGATTGCAATCTCCTCACGCAGGGCGGAACTTCTGTCCCGACTGACGCGGGCGAACACCAGATTGACCGGACGCCGCGAGCGCGTATAAGCCGCTCCTCGTCGCCCAGTGTTGTGTTCTCGTAGTCGACGCGGCAGGTCGGTGGTGACGCCGGTGTAAAGACTGTCGTCTGCGCATCGTAGAATGTAGACGTGCCAGAGCTGCCCACAGACCGAAGCGTCACCCACCGTTGCGCCCCCAACAATGCCGGGGGTGTCGACCAGAGCGTTGATTCCATGACTGATGTCGGTGCCTTCGACGGTCTGTCGCGTGTGTTTGGCCATGATCAAGCAGCTTTGCTGGCGACGCTCAAGGTATGCGTCGTGGGGATCGGAGGAGTCGGTTCCTGGACGGTAGAGGCGCTGGCGCGCACCGGTGTCGGCCACATCACGATGATAGATCACGACGACGTTACAGCTGGCAATATCAACCGGCAGCTGCATGCGCTGGTGGATACGCTGGGCGAATCCAAGGTGTCGCTGATGTACGAGCGGGTAAAAAAAATCAACCCGATGTGCGATGTGGTGGCCGAGGATGACTTTCTCGCTATCAAGAATCTTGAGCACTACCTCGGGCGGGATTACGACGTGGTGATCGATGCGATCGACAGCATTCGTTTCAAGGCGGCGATGATCGCGTTCTGCCGACGTCGTAAAGTGCGCATAATCACGACTGGCGGCGCGGGTGGCCGACTGGACCCTACACGGGTGAGTATCGCCGATCTATCAAAAACCTGGAATGACGCCTTGGCTGCCAAGGTGCGGCAGCGATTGCGAGCCGACTATGGCTTTACCCGAAACCCATCGCGGCGCTTTGGCGTGGATTGTGTCTACAGCTCTGAGCAGCCGGTGTATCCCACGGGAGCAGGCGCTGTGACCCACGCCAAACCAGGCGTTGCCGGTGCCTCGCTGGATTGTGAGCAGGGCTATGGCTCGATCTCCTGGGTCACCGGGACGTTTGGGCTGGTGGCTGCAAGCCGTGCGGTTGAGCGCGCTTTGGCAGCCAGACAGTCCACCGCCTGATAAGCGGGACTCTTGAAGCGGCCTGATGGTAGCCGGTTGGCGTTCCTACCGGCGCTCGGAGCGGCAACCTCGAAAGGCTGCGGTGCGGAGATGTTAGCTTCACGGCGTTTCGGCATAACCCGTGCATCTGGAGGGTATGAGAACCAGGCGCCCGAAGAGGTTTCAGTGACATACAGACAGCTAGCGCTCGCGCTGATAGCGGGGTCTGTGCTCAGTGCCTGCTCAGGTGGCGCCAACGAATACCGGTACGAGGAGGAGGTGTCCGCCTCGGCTGACACTGCGGATCTCACTATCACAGAGATCCCTGCCAACTTGTTTGAAGATGGCAGGGATCGCTTGAATGATCTGCCTGTGATTGTCTACACCGAGACCTTGCCAGGCTCCGGCCTTGAGGTTTCGTACACAACCGGGCAGCAGCGCGACTGGATTGATCCGCTCTTCGTTGAGGCCCAGTGGCTACACATGCTCGAGTGCACTGGAGTCACGTTGCCAACCCCGATGATCCTTATCGTCGAGGACGAGGTTGCACCGCTTTATCTTGAGGACGATGTGATCCGACATATCGACGGACGCACTGTTGCCAGTTCCAGCCTGGACGAGCAGGGGCCGGTTTTGCAGGTTAGTCAGTCAGATTTTGATGGCTCGATCGGCACACCGGGCTTTAATACGAGGGCTATAGCAGGACGCTATCTCTGGTTGACCGCAAACCTTGCCGAGCGTGACTATCCGTTTGTCTGTTCACGAGGTTAACGGAGAGGGCTGTGTTGTTGAGGCCGAGAGGCTTGTGCTCAAGCGACTCAACCTGACACCGACATCCCCCGTGATCTTCAGTGATGCAAGCTCATCGGCCCGAGTTACACCATCATTGACGATGATGATTGCTTGACCATTCTCGGCAGCGCGGCGACAGAATCTGAAGCCTGAAAACACCATCAGCGAGGAGCCAGCGACCACGATGGCATCGCTTGTGTCGAGCCTGGACATGGCAAGCTCCACGCGCGGACGTGGCACATTCTCTCCAAAAAACACCACTTCCGGTTTCACCATGCCACCGCAGTCCAGACAGCTCGGCACGGCAAGGCGGTCTAGCTGGTCAGTTTCAAGGTCCGCATCACCATCGGGCGCATACTCAGCTGATAGCTCCGATAACCAGGGGTTGCTTTTTATGAGTCTTTGCTGGAACGTGTTGCGTGATTCCTGCGAGCCGCAGTCAAGGCAGGCTACTTCAGCGAGCCTGCCGTGCAGGTCAATGACATCGGTGTGACCGGCTTTTTGGTGTAGCAGGTCGACATTCTGGGTGACCAGATGTGCTACACGGCCCTGCTTCTGCAGTGATGACAGCGCATGATGTGCCGTGGTGGGTTGCGCACTGTCAAATGCCGGCCAACCGACTGCGCTGCGTGCCCAGTAGCGTTTGCGCATGTGTTCATCGCCGCGGAACACTTGACCGGTTATCGGCTGCTTGCGTTTCCATTGACCGGCAGCGTCACGGTAATCTCCAAGCCCTGCTGCAGTACTACAACCAGCACCTGTGAGTACAAACAGCCTCGGGTGGTTGTGCACGAGTTCTGTCAGCGCACGGTCTTGATCGTCAGGACGTGCAGACATGGCGTGTGCTGGGTGGCGATGGCTGATACCGGCGGGTGGGTCCATCAGTTTGCGTTGCCGGTCGCAGGTGCAAGAAATGGGTTGTCCAGCTTCCCGTCACTTGTAAACGGAATTGGCACTGGCCAGTTTGATAGCTTGACTGTGCCACTGACGCCATAGTCCAGGCCTGATTGCTCGCGGCTCAACATGGTGCGCAAGCGCGCAAGTGCCACGTCCAGCCCTGCGATCACGACAAGCTCAAGGGTCTGCTCGCCTTCAGCGGGTATGGTCACCGTGTCGTCACTGCTGCCGGCGGCTACAGGCTCGCCCGACAGCGTGGCAGTGATATCAACGCCTTGCAGGTTCAAATCAAAGCTGTTGGGATTGAATATATTGAGCGTTACCGCAAGTTTCTGCCCTGACAAACTGAGATTCAGTGGTCGCACATCGGCGAGCTCGATCTGCGGCTCCTGTGGTCGCAGAGTAGTACAGCTTGTCAGCAACAGGTATGTGATTGTCCACGCAGTGACTCTTGCAGCGTACCTTGCAGCGGACAGGAATGGCAGCCGATTCATTGCAGACAATTTCATTAAAGATCGCCAAAACGGGCTTGTAGTATCGAAATCACACAAGGGCCGGCAGTCTCGGTACGAAGTATGCGTCTGCCGAGCGACACGGGTGTAAAGCCATTGCTGACAGCGTTTGTAATTTCCCCCTCACTCAGGCCGCTCTCAGGTCCTATCAGCACATCGATGCGTTTGGAAGTCTCTGTCCATGAGTAGCTGCCGAGAGATTCAGTGGCACCAGGCACCAGGACCACACCGGTAGCGCTTCTGTCTCGCTCACGCAGGCTGTCGTTGAGAGACGCCAATGGGGCGAGTGTCGGCAGACGTGTACGACCAGACTGCTCTGCTGCGCTGACGATGATGGCCGACCAGTGCTCGTGTCGCTTGGCCGAGCGTTTTGTATCAAGGCGTACCTGGCTGCGTTCTGTAGAGATCGGGCGCACCTCGCTTGCACCGAGTTCCACTGCCTGGCGAATGCTTGCGTCCATGCGCTCTGCTCTCGACAAGCCTTGCCACAGACAGATGTGTAGAGGAGATTCTGAATCTGCCTGCTCTGCACCGAGCACATCCGCTGCGGCCAGTTTGCCTTGTACCTTGAGTGTTGCCTGATATCGCTTGCCATCGCCGTTGAACAGTTCTAACGCCTGATGCTCGTTGAGTCGCAACACGTCAAGCAGATGGTGCGAGCTCGCCTTTGGCAGCACGACCGTAGCATCTGGTGACAGAGGTCCGTCCACATACACGCGCGGAATGCGACTCATCGTCTGCGCTTCACGGCGAGCAGGCCAGTGCGCGCTTGCGCTTCAACGCCGGCCGATGGGTCGGGTCGACTCTGCTCTGCAAGGCGGCTCATGCAGTGCGCAAATTCCTCTTCAGCGGTATCACTGTCGAGTTCACGACCATCGGGCCACCAGCGCCGCTGTGCAAGGTTGTTTACCGCTCTCTCATCAGCCGTACCACGAAAGCGCTCCAGCAAGCGGGCGGTGGTCATGCCTGGCTCGGCTTCGCAGTAGCCCACCAATTTCATCAACACACTGGCGCCTGCCAGGCTTTCATCAAATTCATAGGCCTCGGCGGGCTGTGAGGCAACCACAGCAGGGAACTGCAACACCAGCAGTACCGCCCGACTCATCGGCGTCAGACCACCTCCTCCGTCAGCAGTGCGCGTTGCTGGTCTGGCTGGGGCACCGGCTCGTGCGCTGCCCATGGATAGTCCAATCAGTGATTCCAGGCGCTGTAGAGCCAGCTGCTTGTAGACGCCGCGCGGGATGGCATTGACAAGGGGTTTGGCCCTCTCAGCCAGTTGTGCCTTGCCGCCTACCGAGTTCATGTCCACGTCGTTTGCCAAATGTGCATACAGCTGATCAACGATGGGTATGCGCGTGTTCAACAGCGCATCAAACCCCGCCTTGCCGTGTTCCTTGACATAGCTGTCAGGGTCTTCCCCATCAGGTAGAAAAAGAAAGTGTGCATCTCGGCCGTCTTCTAGCAGGGTCAGTGTTGCCTGCAGGGCTCGCCACGCCGCTTGCTTGCCTGCTCGATCCCCGTCAAAGCAGAACACGATGTTGGGCACTGTACGAAAGAGCATCTCACTGTGTTGTCGATTGGCTGCGGTGCCGAGCGTTGCAACTGCGTTGTCAATGCCAGCCTGCGCAAGGGCAACCACGTCCATATAGCCTTCCACCACGATCACAAAGTTGGCTTCCTGTGCTGCGCGTCGTGCCTCATAGAGACCATAGACCTCACTACCTTTGTGAAAGATGGGGGTCTCTGGCGAGTTCAGGTATTTGGGCTCGGAGTCGTTGAGCACACGACCGCCGAAACCAATAGTGCGTCCTCGTCGGTCACGTATTGGAAACATCACACGTTCCCGAAAACGCGCATAGGGGGCTCGCGTACCGTCGCTGCCGGTGGTCAACATGCCACATTTTACGAGTGCATCGATCGAGGAGGGGAAGTGCCGCTGTAGTGCGTCACGCTCAGTGGGAGTCCAGCCAATACCAAAGCGCTTGGCAATATCGCCGTCCAGGCCACGACGCTTGAGGTAGTCGATAGCCTCGGGTGACTCACGCAGGGCGCGTCGATACAGACTGCTGACATCGTCCATTACTGCATACAGCGGCTTGGAATCGTCGTGTCGGCGTGCCGCCTGTTCATCTCGCGGCACGCTCATGCCGATGCTGTCAGCGAGCATCTCCACCGCATCAACAAAGTGCAGGTTCTCGTAGTCCATCAGGAAACCGATGGCACTGCCGCTGGCACCGCAACCAAAGCAATGAAAGAACTGCTTGGGCTGACTAACTGAAAACGAGGGGGTCTTTTCGTTATGAAAAGGGCAGCAGGCCATGTGATTGCTGCCCGACTTTTTCAAGCTTACGCGGGCATCGATCACATCAACGATGTCGACCCGCGCGAGCAGCTCGTCAATGAAGTGTTGAGGAATTTTTCCGGCCATCAGGATGTGCTACCGGGTTGTCCCGCCCGAGCAAGAGTGCCGGGCGGGTGTGACACCTGTATTCGTACCTGCGTGCGCGCGACTAGGCCGCGCGCTTGAGGGTACTCAAAAGTTCATCCAGCTCTGCAGCCTTGGGTTTGACCATCCAGAAACGCGAAGCCAGACAGTAGTACTCATCGACAATCTCTCTACCGAGCGTGCTGTTGGTTGCAGCGACGTGATCCTCGATGAGGCTATACAGGTAGTTCTTGTAGCGTTCCATGGATTCGGAATGCAGGCGGTTGATGTCGATAAGCTCATGGTTGTAGCGATCAACAAAGACATTGTGCCGATCAAAGACAAAGGCCAGGCCGCCGGTCATGCCGGCACCAAAGTTCACACCGGTCTCACCGAGTACAACGACACAGCCGCCTGTCATGTACTCGCAACCGTGATCGCCGATGCCTTCAACTACAGCAATGGCGCCAGAATTTCTAACTGCAAAGCGTTCACCACCAAGCCCTGCTGCATACAACTCTCCACCTGTAGCGCCGTATAAACAGGTATTTCCCACAATTGTCGAGTGGCGTCCGGTGTAACGGGCATCTGCTGGTGGTCGGATGACGATCTTGCCGCCTGCCATGCCCTTGCCGACATAGTCGTTGGCATCACCGTCGAGGGTCAGGTTCAGCCCTGCTGCATTCCACACACCAAAGGACTGGCCCGCAGTACCGGTGAAGTGCACGTCAATCGGTGCATTGGCCATACCCTTGTCACCGTGCAAGCGTGCGATCACACCAGACAGACGCGCTCCGATCGAGCGGTTGGTGTTCTTGATCGAGTAACTGAACTGGCCACCAGCCTTGCGGCTGATTGCAGCTTTGGTATCGACCACCATCTGCTCTGCCAGTAAGCCCTGGTCGTGAGGTTCGTTACGCTCCACGGCGCAAAAGCGCGGCGCGTCCTCAGGAATACTGCCGGTTGCGAGTAAGGGAGAGAGATCAAGGCGCGACTGGCGGCGTGTTTGCCCCTCGGCGGGTGTCAGAAACTCCGGTCGGCCAATGATCTCTTCCAGCGAGGCAACACCGAGTGCAGCGAGTTGATGGCGCACGTCTTCAGCCACAAAACGCATGTAGTTCATGACCTTCTCGACGTTGCCGTTGAAGTGCTTGAAGCGCAGCACCTTGTGTTGGGTTGCTACACCGGTTGCGCAGTTGTTCAAGTGACAGATGCGCAGGTACTTGCACCCCATGGCGATCATCGGACCGGTGCCGAAGCCGAAGCTCTCGGCACCGAGTATGGCCGCCTTGATGACGTCAAGGCCTGTCTTGAGGCCACCGTCAGTCTGCACGCGCACCTTGGAACGAAGGCCATTGGCGCGCAGCACCTGGTGGGTCTCACTCATGCCCAGCTCCCAGGGGGAGCCCGCATACTTGACGCTGGTGAGCGGCGATGCACCGGTTCCACCGTCGTAGCCCGAGATCGTGATCAGATCTGCATAGGCCTTGGCGACACCTGCGGCGATGGTGCCGACACCTGCCTCTGCAACCAGCTTGACCGAGACCAGTGCCTGGGGGTTGACCTGCTTGAGATCAAATATCAGCTGAGCCAGATCTTCAATTGAATAGATATCGTGGTGTGGTGGAGGTGATATCAGCGCCACTCCGGGGTTGGAATGCCGCAGACGAGCGATCATCTCATTGACCTTGTGGCCGGGCAGCTGACCGCCTTCGCCGGGCTTGGCGCCTTGAGCAATCTTGATTTGTAGCACCTCTGCATTGACCAGGTACTCGGGTGTGACCCCAAAGCGACCAGAGGCAATCTGCTTGATTTTTGAGGTCTTGATGGTGCCGTGCCTGGCCTGATCCTCACCCCCTTCACCAGAATTGGAGCGCCCGCCAAGACGGTTCATTGCCTCGGCAAGCGTCTCATGTGCTTCTGGTGACAGGGCGCCCAGGGACATGCCTGCGCTATCAAAGCGCTTGATGATTGACTCAGCCGATTCGACCCGCGCGAGCGGGATAGCGTTACCCTTGGGTACAAGATCCAGCAGATCGCGCAACATCGCCGGGCGTCGCCCGTCGACCGTCTTGCGATAGACCTCATAGTCCTCGTAGTCACCACTGGTAACAGCTGCTTGCAGTTGTTGCACAACATCGGGGTTGTAGGCGTGGTACTCGCCGCCGTGGATGTACTTGAGCAATCCGCCCTGGCTAACTTCAGCCAGAGGATCAAAGGCATGGTTTGCCAGCGTTTTCAGATCGACCTCGATGTCGTCAAAATCCATGCCTTCAATACGCGCGGTTGTACCGGAGAAGCACCGCTTGACCACATTGGATGACAGACCAACGATTTCATAGAGCTGCGCGCCGCGGTAGCTCGCGACGGTGCTGATACCCATCTTGGACAGGATCTTCATCAAACCCTTGTTTATGCCCTTGCGGTAGTTCTGCTCGAACAGCGGCACATCGCCGACCAGCTCATTTGAGCGCACCAGGCCCTGAATGCAGTCATAGGCCAGATAGGGATAAACGCATGTGGCGCCATAACCAACCAACACCGCGATCTGGTGTGAGTCACGGGCAGTGCCTGTTTCGATGATGAGATTGGCATCGGGCCGAATGCCTGCCAGGATCAGCGCGTGGTGAACGGCTCCAGTTGCCAACAGGGCAGGTACTGGCAGCAGACCTGATACAACCTCCCGATCACTCAATACGACAACGACCTTCTGTTCATCACCGACCGCAGCAATTGCGCGTTCGGTGATCCGTTCGATGGCTTCTTCGAGTGGCATCTCCTCAGGGTCGTATTGCAGGTCGATGCGCACGCTCCCGTAGCCCGGTTCGTCGTCCATCGCAAGCAAGGTCTCGAACTTCTCGCGTGACAACACGGGCGAGCGCACCAGCAGTCGTTGCGCATGGTGATGCGTTTCGCGAAAGAGATTCTTCTCTCGACCCAGGCATGTCTCGAGTGACATGACAATGGTTTCGCGCAGCGGATCGATGGGCGGGTTGGTCACCTGTGCAAACTGCTGGCGAAAACTGTCAAACAGCGGGCGCACGTGCTCGCTCATCACAGGGAAGGGCGTGTCATCGCCCATCGAACCGATCGCCTCCTGAGCACCCTCGGCCAGTACACGGATGACTTGATCACGCTCTTCAAAGGTGACGTTGAAGAGTTTTTCGTAGATAGCGAGTTGGTTCTCGTCCATCATGGCGCTGGTCTGCGGGCGATCGCGCAGGCGAGAACGTAAGTGACGCGCATTCTTTTGCAACCATCGAGCATAGGGCTGACGATGCTTGAGCAGATCCGAAACATCCTGGGGCAACAGCAAGCGACCTGACTGGGTGTCAACAGCCAGCATTTCGCCCGGTTTCAAGCGTCCCTTGGTGACGATGTCGCTAGGCGCATAGTCGTAGACGCCTACTTCGGATGCCAGTGTTATGTGACGATCCTTGCTGATGACGTAGCGCGCTGGCCGCAAGCCATTGCGATCGAGCACACAACTCGCATAGCGACCATCAGATAACACCACACCTGCTGGCCCATCCCAAGGCTCCATGTGCATGGAGTTGTATTCCAGAAACGCCCGCAGGTCCGAATCCAGCTCCCAGGTGTTTTGCCAGGCCGGGGGCATCAACATGCGCATGGCACGAAATACATCAATGCCACCTGCAAGCAGCAGTTCGAGCATGTTGTCGAGAGACATCGAATCAGAGCCTGACTGGCTCACCAGAGGCAAAAGCTCGGAGAGCTCCGGCAACACCGGGGAGCGCAACTTGGCAGCGCGCGCATTGGCCCAGCTGCGGTTGCCTTGTATGGTATTGATCTCACCGTTGTGGGCGAGGTAGCGAAAAGGCTGAGCAAGCCGCCACTCAGGAAGCGTGTTGGTGCTGAAACGCTGATGAAAAACCGCGATGGAGCTCTCCAGACTCTCGTCCTCCAGGTCGAGGAAGAAGGCGGGAAGGTACTCGGGCATCACCAGCCCCTTGTAGAGGATGACCTCTGCGGAGAGCGAATTGACATAGAAAGCGGGATCACGGTCTGACAGCGCTATCTCTGTGCGACGACGAGCTACAAACAGGTGTCGGTTAAATTCAGCGGTATCCATTTCCTCGGTTGCGCTGACAAAGACCTGCTCGATGCGCGGCACCGAGCGATTGGCTTCCTCGCCGCAGACCGAGTGATCAACGGGTACCTCGCGCCAGCCATTGAAGTTGAGTCCGCGAGCGCGTAGCTCGTGTTCAAGTTTGAGGCGTGCATCGGCTGCAAGACCGTCGTCGTCTGACAAGAACACGATACCGGTGGCGAACTCACCATCCTCGAGCGTGATGCCGGCTTTTCTGGCTGCGGCGCGCAGAAATTTTTCCGGTTTGCGTAGCAGCAGACCACAACCGTCACCGGTACGCCCGTCAGCGCCGATTGCGCCGCGATGAGTCATCCGACCGAGTGCAGTAATAGCGGTTTGCACCAACCAGTGGCTGGCACGACCGTCCATCTGGGCGATCAGACCAAATCCGCAGTTGTCATGCTCGAAGTCAGGGCGATAAAGGCCGGACTCGGCGAGGGAGTCGAGGTGCGTCATAGGCGCGAGAACACGTAAGTTTGAGACGTCGGTGCTTGCATGTCGAGGGAACCGCGGGGCGCCACCGAATACAAACCCGGTTGTCCAGTATACGGTTCGGAAGGTCGCCTGCGCCTGCCGAGTTAACGCTCGTGATGATCCGGCACAAGTGTGCCGGGCGGTCAGCGGAGCATCGCCTTACTGGTCGCGCAGCGCATTCTGGATCCGCCCCACGCCACGAATCCAGGGTTGGTTGGTCTGGGCATTGGGCGGCATTCGTTCAACGGCAGCCCGCGCCTCGGCGATGCTGCCGAACAAACCGTGCACCAGCGCATACCAGCGGGTGCCCTCGCGATCGAAGGCAAAGATTGAGTTCGGATCAGGCAGATCCGTGCGATTGAGAAAGTTCTCTACCGATTCACGATCCGTCGCCGCACTCATCTGCACGGTGAACAGATTCGGATCCTGTACCAGAATCCAGGTCGGCGACTCGAGTCGGGCCAAGGCACCGGTAACAGGCTCGGGCTCGGGTTCCGGCTCGGGCTCGGGCTCGGGTTCCGGCTCGGGCTCCGGCTCCGGCTCGGGTTCCGGCTCGGGTTCCGGCTCGGGTTCCGGCTCGGGTTCGGGCTCGGGTTCGGGCTCGGGTTCCGGCTCGGGTTCGGGTTCGGGCTCGGGTTCGGGCTCGGGTTCGGGCTCGGGTTCCGGCTCGGGTTCCGGCTCGGGTGCCGTGGGCAGCGTTTCAACTTGACGCTGCTCGACGACAGTAAAGCGCGTGGCGTCGTCCTCGTCTTCCTGCTTGGGTTTAAACAGCAGCAGACCACCGAGAATCAGCGCGAGTGCGAGGCCTCCCAACACGAACTTTCCAATACCCGCACCGCCGCCGGCTGCGGAGAGTTCCGGAGGCAGGGCAGTTCCGCCACTATCGAACGCGTCGTGGCGCGCGTTGAGCTCGTTGGCCGCCGCGATGTGTAAACCTGCGGGCAAGCCGGCTGCCTGCTCGTTCAAGTTTTCTATGTCGCGATCAGTGAATGGGAAGGCGTCAAAATAGCCGGCCTGATTGAGACGAAAATCCAGATAGGCGGCCGCGCGATCGTCGGTCAGTGATTCAATAGACAGGCTGGAATAAGGCAGGTCAGCCCCTTCCGGTAGCAACTCAGGTATCCGCGCCTCAAACCGCTCGTTGGCTGCCAGCGCGACCCTTAACAGGGTCTCGTCCTGGCTGTTCAGGTAAAGCATGCCTGACAAGAGGCGCGTCAGCTCCGAATCGGTGACTTCATCAGCGTTGTCCAGGACAATAGCGGAGAGAATGTTCTTGCCCACCATGCCCTGAAGCGAGGGGACCAGGGCATCGAGCATTTCCTTGAGATCGTCGGGCGGCGTCTGCTTGAACGCCTCGAGCATGCCGGCAAACAGGTTGTGCGTGCTGAAGCGCTCGCTGCCGCGCACCGAGAAGCACTGTATGCGCAGGCCACTATTGGCACCCAACTGTGCAAGCAGGGTCGATTTTCCGGCGCCTGGCTGGCCGAGAATGAGCAGCAAGTCATCACCGGTGATCAGCGCTTGCTTGATGTCGGCCAATTGCTCGGCTGTCGTGTCATCCGCAAAGTGATCACCATCCGCTGCGTACTCTGCAAAGGGCTGCTGCCGCAGTTGCAAAGCATCGAGGCTGGCATCGGACAACAGGCCCGAGTTTTCGATCATCGCGTCCGCTGGGCCGTGAGGAGCCGACATCGGGTAGTTCCGTTCTGATTTGGGTCGATATTACAGCAGCGGCGGCCCGGGGTGGCGCGAGTGCGAGCCTGTGATGCGTCTGATTCCCGACGTGTCCAGGTCTCAGGCGGCCGAGCAGAATGCTGCAAGCGTGGCGTACAGTGCTTCTGGATCGTAGTCCGCGCCGACCCGTGCACGTCCAATGGGGCCGGGGATCACCAGTCTCAGCTGGCCGTCGGTGACCTTTTTGTCACGCTGCATGAACGACAGGAATTGATTTGTTGTCATGTTATCGGGGGCGTGCACCGGCAAGCCTGCACGCTTGAGCAGATCAAGCCCTCGCGCACGCACCGACTCGTCTATTTCTTCAAGCCGCACAGCCAGATCCAGTGCCATCGCGGTGCCGGCAGAAACAGCCTCGCCATGCAACCAGTTGCCGTAGCCCATGGCAGCTTCAATGGCGTGGCCAAAAGTGTGCCCGAGGTTGAGCAGAGCGCGCTGCCCATGTTCACGCTCATCGGCTTCGACCACGCGTGCCTTGATCTCGCACGAGCGATAGACCGCTTCGATGATTGCCTTTTGATCGCGTGCCAGCAGCGCGTCCATGCTGTCCTCTAACCAGCAGAAAAAGGCGGCATCGATAATGAAGCCATACTTGATGACCTCTGCGAGGCCTGCGGCGTATTCGTTATCCGGCAGAGTATCGAGGGTACTGACGTCTGCTACCACTGAAACCGGCTGGTGGAAGGCACCAATCATGTTCTTGCCGAGTGCGTGATTGACTCCGGTTTTTCCACCCACGGAGGAATCCACCTGAGCGAGCAGGGTGGTGGGCACCTGGACGAAATCGATGCCGCGCTGATAGCTTGCAGCGCTGAACCCCGCCATATCTCCGATGACCCCACCGCCAAGGGCGACAATAGTGCCGCCGCGATCAAAGCCCTCGCGCAACAAGGCTTCAAACACCGTATCCAGTGTTGCCAGGTTTTTGTGTGCCTCGCCATCCGGCAGCACCACATGTGCAGAAGGTTTGTTGCCCATTCCGGCGAGTACGCGCTCGAGGTAGAGCGGGGCGATCGTCTCATTGGTGACAATCATGGCCCGTCGTTTAACACGCTCGCCAATCAGCGATGTTGCCCCCTTGTGGTTGTCCAGCACGCCGGATCCAATATGGATGGGGTAGGAGCGATCGCCAAGATCGATATCGAGAGTGCGCATGTCGCCAGTTTAGTGATCCGGGTTGTGGTCTGTCTGCCTGTCGGTTGAATCTTCGGCGCCTTTCTGGTCAGCCCCGCTGTGGCCAGACTCGGTCGACAGGTTCTGGTCCGTCGCTGGCGATCGGTGTTCCAGGTGCTTGAGGATGCGCGAGACCACGTGATGCATGCGACGCGAGTCCGTCTTGATCTCGATGTCGGCGACACTCTTGTAGATCGGCTCGCGCTCGGTCATCAAGGCTCTGAGACGAGCAGCTGGATCCGGTGTATTCAGAAGAGGGCGGCGAGTGTCGCCACTCACGCGGCGCAGTTGTTCGGCGACCTCAACCGCAAGCAGCACCACCGTACCGCGCTCGCTCAGGTATTTGCGATTTTGTGGGCGCAGCACTGCGCCACCACCGGTTGCGAGCACGATTTTTTCAAGCTGTGTCAGTTCCTCGATCAAGCGCTCTTCGCGATCGCGAAAGCCAGATTCGCCCTCGTATTCAAAGATGGTCGGGATATCCACACCACAGCGCTCTTCGAGCTCGCGGTCAGCATCAATGAAGCGATAGCCAATGCGCCGGGCGAGGGCTTTACCGACCGTACTCTTGCCGGAGCCCATGGGGCCGACGAGAAAAATGGGAGGCATATCGGCGGAAAGGAGTGGGGCGGGCGGCCAAGCGCACAAGAAAGTGCACGGCGGCGTGCACACGGGAGTTGCATGATAGCCGAGGTGGTCTGCAGCTCATCGCGAATGCGGCCTCGAGAGAGACGAAAAAAGGCACAAACACGAAAAAGGCCGAGCCCTCGTGAGAGAGCCCGGCCTCGGAGTCGTGCTTGCTACCAGGACCTAGTAGGTCAGAGCTGCATTCTCTTTCAGGATCTTCGGTGTTACGAAGACCAGCAGCTCGGACTTGTCATCCTCGCTCAGCCTGCGCTGGAAGAGCTTGCCGACCAGCGGCAGATTGCCGAAGAAGGGCACCATGTCCTTGGAGTTGATAAGCGTCTGCTCGTAGATGCCGCCAAGTACCACTGTCTCGCCGTTGTTCACCAGAACCTGAGTAGAAACCTCACGAGTATCAATTGAAGGAACAGCTGCGGTGCCGGAGCCGACAACCTCACCGACCGAATCCTTGTTGACGCGCAGGTCCATGACAATGCGGTCGTCCGGAGTGATCTGCGGTGTAACCGTCAAGCCAAGTACGGCCTTGCGGAAGCTGATGGAGGTAGCGCCTGATGACGAAGCCTCTACGTACGGGATCTCAACACCTTGCTCAATGTAGGCTTCGTGCTGGTTGGCTGTGATGACCCGCGGTGCGGATACTACTTCGCCGGTACCTTCAGACTGCATGGCCGAGAGTTCCAGCTCAAGCAGCGTGCCGAAGGGCAGCTTGGCGAGTGCTACGCCGAGGGTGCCGGCTGGGTTGCTGACGGGTAGGTTGACATTGAAGCGCTCCCCGCCAAGCTCGTCACCGTTGGCAAGAGAGGTGACGCCGTCGGAGTTGCCTGAGAGCAGGAAGCCTTCGCCGCTGTCTGCGCCACCCGGGTTTAGCGTGTTTCGATTGACGCCCCAACGAACACCGATATCCTTGTTGAAGTCGTCGGTTGCGATAACGATCCGTGACTCGATCAATACCTGACGAATCGGCACGTCCAGGCGGTGGACAAGGCTACGGATCTCGGCCAAGCGGTCGCTTGTGTCATGAATGAGCATGGTGTTGGTGCGCTCATCGACAGTCACCGTGCCACGCTCGGACAACAAACGACCAGCCTCACTTTGCAAAAGGGTAGCAAGCTCTGCCGCCTTGGCGTAGTTGGCCTGGAAGAACTCGGTGCGCAGCGGAGCCAGTTCGGTCTTTTGCTTCAAGCCTTCGAGCTCGATGCGCTCACGGTTGGCTATCTCTTCTGCCGGTGCAATCATGATGACGTTGCCGGCCTCACGCTTGTCCAGAGCTTTGGACTGAAGAATGATGTCGAGCGCCTGGTCCCATGGGACGTTCTTGAGACGCAGTGTAAGCTTGCCCTGTACTGAATCAGAGACAACGATGTTCAGATCAGTAAAGTCAGCTAGCAGCTGTAGTACCGACCGGATCTCGATATCCTGAAAGTTGAGTGAAAGCTTCTCGCCGACATAGCCAAACTTGGCTTTGCGATTAGCTTCGATCTCGTCCTTTGACATCGGCTTTAGCTCAACAGTAAACAGCTCATCTGACTGATAGGCCAGCTGCTCGAATTCCTGCGTTGCGGGTTCGATGATCACCTTGGTGCCATTCTTGTTGCTGACCGAGTCAATGAACTGCACCGGAGTGCCAAAGTCCATGACATCCAGACGCTTTTGAAGCTTGGCTGCCAACTGAGTGTCAGGGAAGTCAACGATCACGCGGCCGCCTTCCAGGCGCATGTCAGAGGCAATGCCCGCTGAGGAGAGCTTGAAGATGACTCGGCCTTCGCCCATCGGGCCACGGCGAAAGTCAACAGACTCGATGCGCGGCTCTGGCCTCTCGATAACCTGACTCAGCGTCTTTTCAGAACCTGTCGGCTCGACCAGTATGCTGGTGTCTGAGCTGGCGCCGGAGCCCTGGTCGAGCGTGACGAGTAACTGGTTACCATCAACCTCGGTAGTGTAGGGCGCCATGGAAGCGAGATTGAGGACGACGCGTGTGCGCCCACCTGCCTCTACGGTTGTGACGTCTTGCAAGAGGCCTGAGCTGATTCCGATATTTCTGGAGTCAAGTTCGCTGACCGTGTCAGCCAGATCGATGGCGATGCGCGCCGGATTATCGATCGTGAAGGCTTTGGGTTGCTCGGCTGGACCACTCATGGTGAGTGCAAGCTGCTGCCTGTTGTCCGGCAAGGTCACATGCGTTATGTCGAGCAGCGTGTTGTCCGCTGCGAACAGCGAAGTGCTAGTCAGCGCGGCTCCGGACACAAGCAGAAGGCCTGCGCAGACGCGTGTCCTGAATCCTGTTGTTGAATTATTCACCCGTAATCTCCGTTATCTATTCAGTCATCGGCCATCGCGAGCTGCGCATCGCGATTGACCCACCCACTGAGACCGTCTGGAACCAACTCGACGATATCTATTCGTGTTTCCGAAACTTGAACGATCTTGCCGTGGTTCTCGCCGGCGTAATTGCCAGGTTGAACTCGGTGAATCGTGC
Source organism: uncultured Granulosicoccaceae bacterium (assembly GCA_937922675.1). Taxonomy (GTDB): domain Bacteria; phylum Pseudomonadota; class Gammaproteobacteria; order Granulosicoccales; family Granulosicoccaceae; genus Granulosicoccus. Next base: position 159,288 of record CALAJN010000010.1, on the reverse strand, counting down.
CCTCGGGGTCACGTACCAAACCCCATGTCTGTGCTTGTTGTTGCAACAATCCGACCATTTTCAGCGAGTCGACCGGATAACTTTCGAGAGGCTCGCGGCGGCGTGTTGCCTCCGGTCGCGGTCCCGAGTATTCAGCCTGTTCAGACACAGGTGACGGCGCACTCAAGTCGGTCTGCGGGCGAAAGGGATCGCGCACATCCAGAGCGTCGTACGAAAATGTTTGATAGGGCGGAAATTCAGGAATAGGATCCACTTTTCCGTGGTGCTTGTTCTTGGTTTCGACGATGAATCGATCCAGGTCGGACATGTCACCGCCACAGGCGGTGAGCGTCGATATCAGCGCGACAAGCGGGATGAGTTTCATGCGTTGCATGGCTTATTCCTCCTCCTCCAGGTAGCGGTAGGTGGTAGCTGTCAGATCCATCTTCAGCCGTGCGCCGTCAGCGTTTGCATTGCGAGGACCAGGATTGAGCTCGGTGATGTCGATATTGTTCAGCGTGACGATCCGCGGCAGAGCAGCAAGCCCTGAAACAAATTGTCCAAACTGGTGGTATTCACCGGTTACGCTGACCTTGATCGGGTATTCGGCGTAGAACTCCTTGAGTACTTCCTGCTCCGGCTGAAAGAACTGCACTTCCAGGCCGCTGGCAACCGATGTCTGTGAAAGATCGACAAGCAAGCTCTCGATATCAGTCTTGTTTGGCAGCTGACGAAGCATGACGTTGAAGGTCTTCTTCATCTCTTCAAGTTGCTCGACATACGCCGTACGGTTAGCGGCCTTGGACTGCTCGATGTCGAAGGTCCGACGCAGCTGTACTTCCTTGGCCTCAGCCCGCTCTAGAGCCGCAAACTGCGGTTTGATCATGAAGTGCGTGATCGCACCAATGGCGACGGCGCAGCCAGCGATGATCAGCGCGCCTCTCAATGCGATCGGGCCTGTGCCGATGCGCTTGAAATCCTCGCCGTCTATCTTCTGGAGCTCGTCGATCGCATTTTTAAAGGACATCACCGTCCTCCTCTACCGCGTTCGGGTTGTCTTGAATGACACTCAACTTGAATGTTGAGGTCTGCTCGTCATCCTCTGCCTTGATCACTTCGAGGCGGGGTGAGGTGAAATAGTCACTGCGATCCATGCGGCGCATCAAAGCGGATACACGTGCGTTGGATTCGGCCCGACCTTCGAGTACCAGGCTGCGTGCGCCTTGTTGCTTCATGTCGGTGAGATAGATGCCATCCGGTAGTCGTCTTGCAACCTCGTGAAAGGTGTGCACGATCAACGGACGCTGACCTTGCAAGGTCTGGATGATGTCCATGCGCTCGAGCAGATCGTTCTTGGTCTCCTCGAGTGCCTCGATCTCGCGCAGCTCTTCTTGCAGCTGTGCGATCTCGGTGTTCAAGCGTTGATTGCGCTTGTCCTGAAAAGCCACCTTGTCCTCGGCATACTTGAAGCCACCAAAGCCGATGCCAGCAGCGATTGCCATGCAAAAGCCGAGCATGACGTAGAACTCCTTGTTCTTCTCTTGCCGGTGCGTCTCCCGCCATGGCAGTAGATTTATGCGTGTCATCGGTCTGTTCCTCTCAGTGCCAGTCCACAAGCGATCAACAGGGCCGGTCCGTCGTCCTTGAGTCGTTGGGTCGGGATGTCTGACCCAACCGACATCTGAGCGAAGGGGTCAGCAATAGTCGTTGGTGTGCCAATGCGTTGTTCGATCAGCTCGGCAACGCCGGGGATGCCGGTGCAACCACCTGCCAGCACGATTTGATCCACGTAGTCGTTCTTGTCTGCAGAAAAGAAGAACTGCAGAAAACGATTGGCCTGCTGCACCATCAAGTCTCGAAAGGGGGCAAGCACTTCCGGCTCGTAGTTTTCCGGCAGACCGCCGACGCGCTTTACTCGACCTGCGTCCTCGTAGGACAAGCCATAGCGACGCATGATTTCTTCGGTCAGTTGCTTGCCACCAAAGGGCTGCTCGCGGGTATAGATAAGACTCTGATCACGCAGCACACAGAGGCTGGTCATGCTTGCGCCAACATCGAGTATCGCGACCGTCTGATCAGTACCCTCGTTCGGTACCTGGTGGGCGATCAGCGGGAAGGCGCCCTCCAATGTGTAGGGCTCTACATCAACAATCTTCACGTCCAGTCCGCCGATGTCGGCCGCTGCCGTGCGATCCTCGACGTTCTCGGAACGAGAAGCTGCGAGTAGTACATCGACCATGCCCTCGGCGTCTTCCGAGGGGCCGATGACGTCAAAGTCAAGATTGACTTCCTCAAGTGCATAGGGGATGTACTGATCCGCTTCGAGCTGAATCTGAGCGTCCATCTCGTGTGGCTTCAGATCGTTCGGCATCTGTATGACCTTGGTGATGACCATGGCCGAGGGCACCGCGACCGCGCAGGCCTTGGTGCGACTCCCCGAGCGTTTGACAGCACGCCTGATGGCGTCACCTACCGCTTCGATGTCTTGCAGGTTTTTCTCGTTGACTGCGTTCGCCGGTAAGGGTTCGACGGTGTAACTCACCACCTTGTGCCCTTTCTTGGTCGGTTTCAGTTCGAGAAGCTTGACGGACGTCGCTGTAATGTCGAGTCCGATCAGCCCTGCGCTGTTTGATGAGAATTTGAGTGCCATGTCCGATTTAGCGCCCGAAGCGTGAATTCCCTTAGAGATTTATCGCGCCACCGGTCACAACCGCGACCGTTTTGCGAAAAGGGTTTGTCTACTCGAGCGCTGCTGCCTCCGTCTGCGTTGCGATTGGCGTCACACCCGAATGGGTGTCTCTGCGTTGATTGCTGCTGGGTCTTGTGGTGCGGGAGCCGGGCATTGGCGACAGGCTGCGACAGAACGCTGACGGTCAAATGCCGTCGCTTCGTGTCCATTGAGCAAAGTCATGACCGGAGTCCTGTTTAATTTCAGTCAGTTGATACAATTCATTGATCCGTAAAGACTTGTTGGCAGGTTGATGCCCAGATCGTCCTCACGTCGCCGTCGCCGTCGCCGCGCTCGCAACCGTTCAGATAACGGGTTGCCCGCGCGTAGAAGGGGCTGGTTGGCTAATACATTCAAATGGCTTGCCATCTTTGGCGTTGCCGGGTGTCTGCTGGTCGCAATTGTGGTCGGCTACCTGTGGGCCAAGATCGCTCCCGAGCTGCCAGACGTGGAGCAATTGCGCGAAGTTCAGTTGCAGATACCGCTGCGCATCTACACCGCCGATGGCGATCTGATTTCTGAATACGGCGAGCAGCGACGTGAACCGGTCATGATCAGTGAAGTGCCGAATTCACTCACCCAGGCCATCATCGCGACAGAGGATCAGCACTTTTATTCGCATCCGGGTGTCGCCTGGCAGGGCCTGGCGCGTGCAGCTCTGCACTTGGTGCGCACAGGGCGCAAAGGTCCGGGTGGCTCTACCATCACGATGCAGGTCGCCCGAAACTTCTTTTTGAGTAATGAGCGCACCTACGATCGCAAGCTGCGCGAGATCTTCCTGTCGTTCAAGATCGAGAATGAACTGGAGAAGGATGAAATCCTCGAGCTCTATCTGAACAAGATCTACCTGGGTCAACGCAGTTATGGTTTTGCCGCTGCCAGCCGGGTGTACTACGGCAAGAAGATCGGGGACCTGGAGCTGGCCGAGGCCGCCATGCTTGCTGGTCTGCCCAAGGCACCGTCCAGTCTTAACCCGATCTCCTCACCCGAACGCGCCATTGACCGGCGCAACTATGTGCTCAGACGAATGCAGGAGGTCGGCTTTATCGATGCTGCCACCATGCGTAACACACAGGCCATGCCTGTGAGCGCTGCATTGCATTATTCGCGTCCTGCTGCCGAAGCCAACTATGTTGGTGAGATGGCGCGCGCCCGCGTGCAGCAGTTGTTTGGCGATGTCTGGTCTACGGGTGGCTACAACGTGTACACCACGATCCGCTCGGATGATCAGCGAGCGGCCAATCGTGCGCTACGCGGTGCCCTGTACGACTATGAAATACGACACGGCTATCGCGGCCCTGTAGCCACGCTCACATCTGAGGAGTTGGCAGACCCGGACTCGTTGCTGACAGCGCTCGAGGATGTGCCGCGACCTGCTGATCTGATACCGGCTGTGGTCATAGCGGTGAGCACGGAGTCAGCCAATCTGGTGGCGCGTGGTGGTGGTGAGTACGCTCTGGCCATGACGGATGTGGAATGGGCGCGTGAGCGTCTCGATGTCGAAGAGCGCGGTGATGAGATCGAATCGGTTGACCAGGTGCTTGACGTGGGTGACGTGGTGCATCTGCAGATCAGTGAGCAAGGCGTTGCGCGCTTTGTCCAGGAGCCGAGTGTTGAGGGCGCCTTTGTAGCGATGAATCCTGCTACGGGAGAGATCACGGCACTGGTGGGTGGTTACGATTACTACCGCAGTAAATTCAACCGCGTAACGCAGGCTCGCCGCCAACCAGGTTCCACCTTCAAGCCGTTTATCTATGCGGCAGCGCTCGATGCCGGTGACACAGCAGCCACAATCTACAACGATGCACCGGTTGTATTTCACGACGACGCACTCGAGGGCGAGTGGCGGCCGCAGAATTATTCGGGGCGCTTCTTCGGGCCGACGCGACTCCGTGAAGCCTTGGTGAAGTCGCGCAACCTCGTTTCGGTCAGAGTGCTGCGCGAGATTGGCATCCCGTATGCCGTGGACTATGCGCAGCGTTTTGGTTTTGCCGAAGAGCACTTGCCGCCTGATTTGTCGTTGTCACTGGGCAGTGCGGCGGTGACGCCCATGGAGCTCGCCAGCGCGTTTGGAGTGTTTGCCAATGGCGGCTACAAGGTACAACCACATTTCATAGATCGCATCATCGGGCCACGCGGGGAGGAAACCTATCGAGCGCCTGAGGTAGCTCTGTGTGATGATTGCGATATCGCCGAGGAAAAAGCTAATCCACTGGTTGCCGAAATGGAGGCAGAGACCGCGGCCGAGGATCGCCTGGTGTCGGACACGACAGTAAAGGAGGGGGAGTTGTCTCCTGAGGCGGAGGAGCGCCTCGATGAAGCCAGTATCGACGTCATCAACGCACCGCGCGTCATTGATGCCCGCAATGCGTGGGTGATGACCAGCATGATGCGCGATGTGGTAACGCGTGGCACCGCTCGCAAGGCTGGCGAGGCGCTAGGTCGTACCGATCTTGCGGGTAAGACGGGCACCACCAACAATCAGCTGGACGCCTGGTTTGTCGGCTACAACGATCAGGTCGTGGCATCAGCCTGGGTAGGTTCCGATGGGCTGGATCCACTCGGGCGGGGTGAGTCCGGCGGTGTTGCCGCTTTGCCAATCTGGACTGCCTTCATGGCGGACACCATTAGCGGCTCACCAGAGGTTGATCTTGAGACCTTGCCCGGCATGACAGCCGTGCGCATTGACCGCCGTACCGGTGAGCCGAGCAGCGGAGATGGCACCGTCATCGAGTACTTCTTTGACGAGACCGTGCCCGAGGGCGCTGGCCGGACCTCTCCATCAACAAGTGGTTCCGGCAATGTCAGGACGCCAGCTAACACCGTGACCGCCGCGCCGCGGTCGTCTGTCAGGGAGCAGCAGCTAGAGGTTGAGCAGCTTTTCTGAGTCGGCGTCATGACTCTGTGCAGTGACCAACTCAGCGACCTGCGCAGGCAAGCCGATGGACTCTGATTCGCACACCGCTGCGCGCGCAGCTCTTTTGGGCCTTTTCACTGGCGATGCGCTTGCCATGCCGGTGCACTGGTACTACCGGCCTTCGGACATAGTGGCGGGCTTTCCACCTCGGGGTATTACACGGATGGAGGCAGCGCCAGCATTTCACCCAAGCTCCATCATGTCGCTGCACTCAACCCGTACTGCGGGGCGTGCGACCCGTGGTCAGACATCGGGCCGAAGCGCTGAAAACGCACCCCGGATCGTCGGAGACGTCATTCTCAAAGGGCGTGCGCACCACTGGGGTGTTGCCGGCACGCACTATCATCACGGCATGGTAGCGGGCGAAAACACGCTGAATACCTGGTGTGCACGCTGGTTGATCGAGCACTTGACCGAGGTGGGCAGGTATCGTGCTGCAGATTGGTTTGAGGTATACGAACAGCGGATGACAGCCGATCCGCCGGCGCACCCGGATGTGTATGCGGAGTCGTATCACCGTGGTTTTTTTGCGAATCGAGCAGCTGGCAAACCCTTGCTCGAGTGCGGTGTTGTCAGCCATGACACTCCCTCCATGGGCGCTCTTGTGACGGTTTTGCCGGTAGCCTTGGCCCTTTTGTCGAAAATGCCCCTGACCGAGGTGCAAACGATCTGTCGGCAGCATGTGGCTGTTACACACCCTGACGAGCAGTTGTTGCGGGTCGTCGATGCCTATGTTGCTCTGATCGACTCGTTACTGCGTATTCGCTGCGACAACCTCCTCGATGACCAGGCACGCGCACGACTGCAGCGCGATGCCTTGGTCGAGGCGGCGTCTGCAATTGGCGGTACCCGTCTGGATGTGTTGTTGGACAAGGCCGATAAACGACCCATGGGAGATGCGGAGGTCGTTGGTGGGCGCTACTCGCTAGCCTGCTACATTGATGACTCCTGGCCCAGCGTCTGTTGGCTGGCGGCAAGGCACGGGCGGGATCCTGACAAGGCCCAGCTGCTGAATGTCAACCTGGGCGGCGAGAATGCTCATCGAGGCGCGGTGCTGGGTGGCTTGTGCGGCCTGATCAGTGGCAGACCCAGCTCAGCGTTGGTGTCGCAGCTGCATCGTCAAGATGAAATCGAGCCGCTTGTTGATGCCTTCGTCGAGCGATGTGTGTCGACGGCTTGATTGTTTAATCCCGTCTGGAGAGCAGCCCTTGACGGTTAAGGCCAAATAGCACCAGCCCCAGAATCAGTATTGAGACTGCAGCTTTGAAAAGACTGCCGCCATCACTCTGTCCGTTGTGCAGGACGTTGATACCTAGTGGGGTGAACAGGTGGAAGAAAACCGCCCCGCACATCACGCCACTTGCCATGAGTCCGCCCAGCGCGTGCCAAAAGCGCCGGCCGCGTCCGGCACTGCCACCGCGCAGGCGCTTCAGCAGCCAGCTGATGGCCGGCGCCAGAAGCACCAGAGACGTTACCAATTCAAAGCCTCCGACGAGGTAGGAACCGAAGGAGGCGAAGGCACTGCCGATCTCGTCACCGAGGAATGCCCCCAACCAGGTACCGATAGTGCCAAAAATATGTTGGGTATCCGGGTGCAGGGTGAACTTGTAGGGAAGGGAGCCAACAAAGACAAACAGGATCCAGAGCACAATTAACCAGGAGATGGCAGCGGATGCTGCGGCTAGTCGTGGTGTGCTCATCGGTTAGGTCGCTGGGGATGCTGGCGGATGGAGAGTATGTACAAAAAATGGAAGTCTGAGTAACACGGTACAGCTAACGAGTTGAAAGTGGTGCCGACACACATGATTCTGCCGATTATGACTGCTGCCACAAGCTGTCCGATCTAGCGTGAAAGCGATGTACTTGCCTAATTTGCACTTGAAAGGAGATAAAGTTGGATGGCTCGATCACGACGCTTAGCCATGCGAAGACAGTCGTTACGAGGGTGCAGGTGGCCAGTGACTCTCTCACGCTCACGCCACCCGAAGCCGGCACAGAACCGATTGATCATCAAGCAAGGTGAGCAAGGTGGGTCACCTTGCGTGGGTGAGCCATGATGGACCTGACCAGGATCCGTTACTTTCTTGAGCTGGCTTCAGAGCTGAATTTTTCCAGCGCTGCCAATCGGCTCGGCATCTCCCAGCCCGCTCTGACCAAGGCGATAGCTCGACTTGAGTTTGAAGTCGGTGGCAAGCTGATACGCCGCGAAGGCAAGTACACCCACTTGACATCGATCGGCGCAGCGATGCGCGAGCAATTCATCGGGATTGACGTTGCTGTCAAACAGGCAGAATCGCTGGCCGCCCGCTACCAGCGAAAGTCTTTTGCGCAGCTGCGTATCGGGGTTGTCTCTGGTGTGGGGCCCAAGCGGGCTGCAGGATTTTTAGTGAGTTTTCTGAAACGCTATCCCGGCACCCGCATCAAAATCGTAGACGTACAGGTTAGTGTGCTTGCGCAATCTCTGTTGACCGGCGAGATAGACTGCGCCTTTGTTGTCAGGGGACATTCGGACCGCGAAACGCTTGACGACGAGCGTCTGCACGTTCTCGATCTTTACCAGGAGCCACTCGTTGTGATTGAATCCAACGGTGATCGCGCCAGTGTTTGCCCGCAAGGCGATCTGTGTGATTGCCGTTCCAGACCAAGGGTTGGGCGAATTGCCTGGGATCCGGGTAATGAGTCAGTCGAGAGTGCAGAGAACGGCTCTCTACACTGTGTGCCGCTGGTAACCAGTACGCGAGATGACTGGACGCAAGCTCTGGTTCTCGCAGGTCTGGGGCCGGCTTTGGTACCCATGGGATCTGTTCTTACATCCGAGCTCAAGGGAGAAGTGGCCGAATCCGCTGAAGCGGACCGAGTCATTTCCTTGGTGATTCCCACGGGCAGAGTCGATACAGTCGAGGTCCAGCAGTTTCTGACGATGGCGCAGAAATTTGTTTGGTGAGGTCTGTGAGCCAATGATTAGAGTTGGTTATCGAAATGATAACCATAAATATCAGCGACGCTGCATAAACTGACGAGACCTGAAGGCGCACTTGCGTATTTCAGGACTTAATCTTTTTAGTTAACCTGAGGTAAATGTCGTTTATGAGTACTCCATTCGTAAAGACTCTGTGCGCTTCAATGCTGGTTGCTGTAACGGCTTTCAGTTCCGGCTGTTCAACAACGGGTGGTGACTCTGCACTGATGGGTGATCTGCTCACCGAACGTGCTATCACCCGCGCTATCAACTCCGAGTCAAGCTTTGACGGCAGCACTATCCTCGTCAGCTGTGTTGACGGTGTAGTGACGCTGGCTGGCAACGCCGACAACGCTCTTGACAAGGCACTTGCTGAAGAGATCGTGCGCGGGATCGACGGCGTTGTTGAGGTCAATAACCTGATCAACACGCAGGCGTAATTTCGCGGCGTCAACGTTCCTGGCGTTTAGACTGCCGGGGAGTTTCTTGTTTGGAGAGTCCTCTATCAGTGTTAGCGCCACGTATTTTGAAAGTCTCTGTACTCCCCACCGGCACCAAGACTGCCGGTGGGGCAGTGGTCATTCGCAGCCTCAGGCTTGCTCGCCCGTTGCTCGTGGCAACGTCGGGCCTCCTGGCTGTTGCCTGCTCTACAACCCAGCCGCTCAAGCCAGCCCAGGAAGAGGAGCTTTTTGCTCTGTACACCTGTGCCCGGTACTACCACGTCATTGCTGATCCGGATACGGGAGATGAGTTTGTTGAGGCAGCCTCGGAATTCGGTTCACAAGCTCGAATTGCCCCTGAGGACATGATTGCCGTCTACCTGCGTGCAAGGGGAAGGCAGGCGGCCAGTATCGAGGAGTATGCCTTGAGCGAGCAGGGCTCAGGTCAGAGCTCTGGCGACGATGACAATACCAAACCCCGAACGATGGCTGAGGCGCTCGGAGACTCTGCCGAGGTCAATCAGCTGGACACGATAGATGCAGCCAATGCCTTGTATGCCGAGCAATGCGCCGCTTTGAAACCGGGTTCAGGCTCTTAGCGTGCGCTGAATTCGCTAACGGCGTCAACCATCACACCGAGGTGGTCCGGATTGACGTGTTGGTGGATGCCATGTCCCAGATTGAACACATGCCCCGGTCCGTGCCCGTAGCTTTCCAGCACTCGTTTGACTTCTTCGCGAATACGCTCTGGTGTGGCGTAGAGCGTTGACGGGTCCAGGTTGCCCTGCAAGGCAACGCGGTCTTCGGTGAGTTGTCTCGCAACAGCCAGATCGGTGGTCCAATCCACGCCGAGGCCGTCGCAACCGGTGTCGGCCATCGCATCAAGCCATGCGCCGCCGTTTTTGGTGAACAACACAACCGGAACGCGTCGCCCCTCGGCTTCGCGCTTGAGCCCGTCAACGATACGTTGCATGTAGGCCAGTGAATATTCTCGATACATGGCCGGCGACAACACGCCGCCCCAGGTATCAAAGATCATCAGCGACTGTGCACCAGCTTCTACCTGCGCATTCAAATAGGCAGTAACGGAGTCGGCGGTACGCTCTAGCAGCTGATGCATCAAGGCCGGCTCGCTGAACATCAGGCCCTTGACCTTGGAGAAGTCCTTGGTACCGCGGCCTTCGACCATGTACACAGCTAACGTCCACGGGCTACCTGAAAATCCAATAAGCGGTACGCGTCCGTCCAACTCACGCCGGATCAAAGATACCGCATCAGTCACGTAGCGCAACTCATCCGCGGGGTCAGGCACGGGCAGGGATTCGATGTCGGCACGGGTGCGTACAGGCTTGTCGAAAATGGGACCTTCACCCGCCTCAAAACGCAGACCCAGGCCCATAGCGTCGGGAATCGTCAGAATGTCTGAAAAGAGGATGGCCGCATCGAGATTGAAGCGATCCAGGGGTTGCAGGGTCACCTCGCAAGCAAGCTCTGGTGTGGAGCACAGCGTCATGAAGTCTCCGGCACGCTTGCGCGTCTCAAGGTACTCGGGAAGGTAGCGTCCGGCCTGACGCATGACCCACACCGGGGTGCGTTCGGTGTTCTCGCGACCGAGAGCCCTAAGGTAGAGATCGTTTTTCAAAGGCGCTGGCATAGCGTTTCATCGGTCAGGTTGCAGGAGCAGGCCTTGATCAGGCGCTTGCAGCGTGTTGGCTCGCAGTGCTGCTCGCCAGCATCTTGAGGATTCCGGTTGCGGCATTGCGACCCTCGAACACAGCGGTGACGACCAGATCAGAGCCACGCACCATATCGCCGCCAGCAAAGACCTTCGGGTTGGTGGTCTGGTGCATGATGCGTCCAGACTCTGGGGCAACTACGCGGCCGCGATCATCAGTTTCTATACCGAAGTCGGTAAACCAGGGGGCCGGATTGGGGCGAAAACCAAACGCAATGAGTACTGTATCTGCGTCTATGATTTCCTCAGTGCCTTCGACCACTTCTGGCATGCGGCGTCCGCGTGCGTCGGGCTCGCCCATGCGGGTCGTTACGGTCTTGACGCCGATGGCCTGCCCCTTGCCGTTGTCGACGATGGCTACCGGTTGGCGGTTCCAGAGAAATTCGACGCCTTCTTCCTTGGCGTTTTTCACCTCGCGGCGTGAGCCTGGCATGTTGGTCTCATCGCGCCGATACGCGCAGGTTACTGAGGCAGCGCCTTGTCTGATAGCGGTTCGGTTGCAGTCCATGGCGGTGTCGCCGCCGCCGAGCACGACCACACGCTGGCCTTCGAGATTGACAAAGTCCTCCGCCTGCTTCTCCCAGCCCTGCAGGTGATTTACGTTGGAAATCAGGTATGGCAAGGCTTCGTGAACACCGTTCAGATCCTCGCCTTCAAAACCTCCGCGCATTGAGGTGTAGGTGCCCATGCCGAGAAACACCGCGTCGTATTCATCCAGAAGATCCTGAAACGGCAGATCACGTCCGACCTCAACGCCAAGCTTGAACTCAACCCCCATCTCCTCGAGCAGGCGCCGTCGTGTGAACACGACCTCTTTCTCCAGTTTGAAGGGCGGTATGCCGTAGGTCAGCAAGCCACCAATTTCTTCATAGCGATCAAAGACCACCGGCTGCACGCCGTGACGCACCAGTACATCAGCGCAGCCGAGTCCTGCAGGGCCTGCCCCGATGATAGCGACACGATGACCGGTTTTGACCACCTTGGACATGTCAGGACGCCAGCCCTGTTTGAGGGCTTCATCGGTGATGTATTTTTCGATCGAGCCAATGGTGACGGCGCCAAAGCCATCATTGAGCGTGCAAGCACCCTCACACAGGCGGTCTTGCGGGCATACGCGACCGCACATCTCCGGTAAGGAATTAGTGCGGTGAGACATTTCGGCGGCCTCAAACAGATTGCCTTCTGCGATGAGCTTTAGCCAGTTGGGAATGTAGTTGTGTACCGGGCATTTCCATTCACAATAGGGGTTGCCGCACGCAAGGCAGCGTCCTGCCTGTTCGCTCGCCGCCTCGGGGTCGAACTGGCCGTATATCTCGTCAAAGTGCTTGATGCGCACAGGCACCTCGACCTTGGCCGGGTCCATGCGCGGCGCATCGAGAAACTGGAAGGTCATGTCGCTCATCGCAGGGTCCTTGGAAAGTGTGCGCTGGTCAGGGCTATGGGCAACGCAGAGCCGCACCGCCTATTTTGAAGGTTTTGGTCAGATCGTCAAAGCCTGACCTGGCACAAGTACGTGCCGATACGTCTCAGGAGCCGAGCCTTGCCTTGACGCGTCGGCTGACGTCGCCGAGATCTGCACGGCCCGTGAGCGCAGGCTTGAGGATCGCCATGACTCCTCCCATATCCTTTACGCTGGATGCTCCGCTTGAGCTCACCGCGTCGTCAATGGCCTTGTCAATTTCAGCCTCAGACAGGCCGGCAGGCAGATAGTCCGAGATGATGGCCATCTCGGCCTCCTCGACGGCTACCAGATCGTCGCGGCCAGCAGCGGTGTACTGAGTCACCGACTCGCGCCGTTGTTTCATCAGTTTGTCGAGCATGGCCACCATGGCAGGCTCGTCGAGCTCCACACGCTCGTCGACTTCACGCTGTTTGATGGCGGCAGAAACCAGGCGTAAGGTAGCCAGACGCGGCTTGTCGCCTGCCTTCATCGCAAGCTTGATGTCATCCAGCACGCGCTGGCGAGTGGCACTGCTCATGAAACTGGTAAGGGGCGTTTAACAGACAGGTTCGGGCAAGAATTGCCCGGCCCGGATCAGTACAGACGAACGCGACGAGCTGACTCTTTGGACAGCTTCTTCTGGTGGCGCTTGACAGCAGCTGCCGCCTTGCGCTTGCGCTCGGTGGTGGGTTTTTCATAAAACTCGCGGCGGCGAGTTTCGGTAAGAACTCCGGCTTTCTCGCAGCCACGCTTGAAACGGCGCAGGGCCATTTCAAAGGGCTCGTTTTCCTTGACGCGTACTGAGGGCATTCGGTGGACGGACTCTAGACGTTGCAGAACTCCCTATGATAGCGGTCAAAGGTACCTAACATCAAGTAGCCCGGTTGAAATCGACAGTAGCCCCGCCTGTGAATTCGTCATACAAACCAGTGACCGGCCCAGTGCTAGGCATTGAATCGTCCTGCGATGAAACGGGCCTTGCCCTGTGCACGCCGGATGGGCAGCTGCTCGCGCACGCACTGCACAGCCAGATTGATGTGCATGCCTTGTACGGCGGTGTCGTCCCGGAGATTGCTTCTCGCGATCATGTTCGTCGCCTGGTTCCTTTGCTCAGGCAGGTGCTTGAAGAGGCGGGTGTGGCACCCGAGCAACTCGGCGGCGTCGGCTACACCGCAGGTCCAGGGCTTGCGGGCGCGCTTCTGACTGGGGCTACCTTCGGGCGCAGCTACGCGGCGAGCCTTGGAATTCCGGCACTCGATGTTCACCATATGGAGGGTCATCTGCTATCGCCGCTCCTCGAGCCTGACCCACCCGATTTTCCGTTTGTGTGCCTGCTGGTGTCCGGAGGCCATACCCAGTTGGTCGAAGTAGAAGCCTTGGGTACATACAACATGCTGGGTGGCTCAATCGATGACGCGGCAGGAGAGGCCTTTGACAAGACCGCCAAGATGCTCGGTCTCTCGTATCCGGGCGGGGCTGCCTTGGCCCGACTGGCCCTGGAAGGAGACCCAGAGGCGATTTCGCTACCGCGTCCCTTGCTTGATCGGCCCGGGCTGGATTTCAGTTTCAGTGGCTTGAAAACTGCGGCCATCACGCGTTGGCGGGAACTGGAAGGTGCTCAGCGTGAGGATCTAGCTGCAAGCTTCCAGGCGGCGGTAGTCGATGTACTTGTCGCTCGAGCTTGCCGCGCCCTGGATGTAACCGGACTATCGCGTCTGGTCGTGGCGGGTGGGGTCAGTGCCAATCTGCGTTTGCGCACTCAGCTCGAGACCGAGGTGACGAGTCGACGTGCGCGTGTGTGGTACCCAAGATTGGAGTTTTGTACCGATAACGGTGCCATGATTGCTCTGGTGGCCGCGCTCAGGTTATCCGCCGGCGAGCGCACGGATCTATCGATCAGCGTGCGCCCGCGTTGGCCTGTCAGTGATCTGCAACCACCGAGCCGCAAAACTCGCAACCCCCTTATGCAGAATCATGCACCTTGAACTTGCCAAGGGCTCCGGACAGTACCTGCGCTCCCTCGTCCATGCGCTGACTGGCTGAAGAAGCCTCTTCGACCAGGTTCACATTCTGGCGCGCAATGCCATCGATGACCGTCAAGGTTTCGTGCACCCGCTCAACGCCAATGGCCTGCTCTCGACTGGCGCCGGCAATACCCGAGATCAGCTCACTGACTTCGGAGATGACGGTAACCAGCTCCTCAAGCGTATTGCCCGAGCGATTGACAAAGCCTGCGCCTGATTCAACCTTGTTTACGCTGTCTTGAATGAGCTCCTTGATTTCCTTCGCCGCCTCGGCGCTGCGCCCCGCAAGTTGTCGAACTTCACTCGCCACGACCGCAAATCCGCGGCCCTGATCGCCAGCGCGAGCCGCTTCTACGGCTGCGTTCAATGCCAACAGGTTGGTTTGAAAGGCGATCTCGTCAATGACGCTTATGATGTTCTCGATCTTGCGGCTGGCATCGTTGATTTGTTCCATCGCACCGACAGCTTCGCTGACCACCTGCTTGCCGGTGCTGGCGCGTTCGCGCGCTTCGCTTGCCAGCTTGTCAGCTCGCTCTGCCGAGGCTGCATTGTTACGGGTGGTCTCCGAGATCTCTTCCATGCTGGTGGAAGTAGCTTCAACACTGATCGCCTGTTTTTCAGTGCGCTCGCCGAGACTGGTGTGGCCTCGGTGTATCTCGATTGAGTTGTCCTTGACCGTTTCAGCTACGTCTTGCGCCGTGCTGATAATGCCCAATAGATGTGCGCGTGTACTGTCAAGGCTTTGCAACAACACACCAGCCTCATCACGATAGACCTTGCCAAGAGGATGTGCGGTGAGATCACCGGCGGCGATGTCCTCCGATAGTCTTACAGCCCGTTGGATAGACCTGACAACGTTGTTGCTTACAAAAATGCCTAGCGCCGACGACAGCGCCACTGAGGCAACAACAAAGACGGATACGAGCTTCAAGTGCCAGGCACTTGCAGCGGTTGCTTCCTCGCTAAGCTCCATCAAGTGCTCGGCTGCTGATAGCGACATGTCTTGCAATACGCCGATACGTCGCGTTGATGCGTCAAACCACGTCTCAGGGCTTACGTTGAAGCCTCCCTTGCCTGCAAGATCGGTCACTACGCGGCGCATGCTGGCTACCTGTCCGATTGAGGGATCTTGCAACAAGGATTTATACATGGCTCGCTGATGGTCGTCGGCTGAGTCGAGTGAGACCTCGTTGTAGACCTCCTGCGAGCTGATCAGCGCAGTGAGCCGTGCGAGTTGCGCGGCAGAAACGGAGTCTTGTGCGAAAACGCCTGCCAACAGAGCACGCTCAAGGCCCGCAAGCTCCTTGGTGTGCAGCTTGGTGGCATAGGCGGCTCCTGCGGTAGCGAGGATGCCTTCTGGCGCTGCTGCTGTCAGATTGTCTGCCAGATCGAGCAAGGCGTTGGTCTTTACGGTGTATTGGGCGACCAGCTGTGGAACTTCAATGCGTTGCCCGTCGATTTGTGCGCGCAACTTGTCAAGGGACGTCAGATGCAGCTTCAGCTCATCCAGTGATAATTTGGCTTTCGCAGATAGAATGCTGTGGTCAGCCGTAGTGACTGCTCGCCGGTAGGGTTCAAGTACGCGGTCCGTCTGGCCGCGTTGTCTTGGCATATCAGAGGCAAAGCTCTTGCCGCCGCTTTTCACGTAACCTGCCGAGAATCCACGCTCACGTTGCAGCTCGTGCATCAGGGCTGCGCCTTCCTGACTCAGCTCCACCAAGGCCCCGAAGGACTTATCGTGCTTGTGCAGCTCGTAGTAGTGGCGTATGTCTGCAATGCCAATGCTCAATAGTGCGGCAAGAGGCACTGCAGTGAGCAGCGTGATCTTGTAGCGCAGGTCAAGGTGGCCAAACCAATTGAACATACACAGCCTTCCGGATCGTTTCAGATTCTCAGCGTTACGGCTGTCGTTGCTCGATCTTTGGTTGGGAGGGGTTACTTGGCGCCGGGTACGGCGAGGTTGATCGTTGGCATTGTGCCGTGCACTCACCGCAGCAATCGGCGTCACACATGGCTTTAGCCTATCTTGCAGGTCCAGGCCGGCACGTTACGTGAGGCCGATTATGTGACCCAGGCATGTATACATGCGCACGGACAGGTCTTCGGGCTCGCGTCCCACTTTGTTGCTAGCCATTTTTCTGTTGCGTCATATGAAAAAGTATGTGAACGGGGTGCGCGGCGAGTACCCAGTGAACCAGCACGCTCATCATTGTCGGGCAAGTCCTTCATGCATGAGCGTTTGGCTTGTCAAGCAGCCATTGCAGGTGAGCAGAGATCGTTGGCCATTCGCTGTTTATGATCGAGTAGACCGCAGTATCTCGCAAGGTGCCATTGGCCATGACCGAGTGATTGCGCAATACGCCATCCAACTTGCCGCCAATGCGTTCAATGGCGCGTCTGCTTTGTGTGTTCAGAAAGTGCGTTCGAAACTCGACAGCAATGCAGTCGAGCGATTCAAAGGCATGGCGTAGCAGCAGCAATTTGCACTCGGTGTTGAGCAGCGTTGCCTGAACAGACTTCCGGTACCAGGTGGAGCCTATTTCGATCCGCTTCGAGTCGCTGTCGACATTCATGTAGGTGGTCATTCCGACCGCCGTGTCAGTGCGCGCATCGATCACCGCAAAAGGCATCATGGACCCCTGCTTTTGTAGAGCGAGCCGGCGATTGATCTCTGACGTCATGCCATCAGCATCCGGGATGCTCGTGTACCACAGCTCGTGCAGATTGCCATCACGGGTGGCATCGCGCAGCTGATCGGCGTGCTCCTGTGTCAAGGGCCTGAGTGCTGCGTGTTGCCCGCGCAAGTGGACCGGTTTGATCCAGCTCATGGCTTGGCTGGGCGCTGCGCGCTTGCGGGAGGGTCAACAATATTCACAGGAAATGAGGCCTTGGAGCGTGCCTTGGTCTGCCGTTCTGGCGCGAATACTTGCCGGGTGCCGTGAGTGACTGCCTGGGCAAACAACACCTGGGCCACCCCGCATGCAGGGCAACCCAGGCTGTCTTCATGTCAGCTGAGCGCAGCTGACGTTATCGCACACTACGTGCTGCTTCAGGCTTGCAGATCAAAGCGGTCAGCATTCATGACCTTGTTCCAGGCGCTTACGAAGTCACGCACAAATTTTTCCTGATTGTCGTTCTGGGCGTACACCTCGGCGTAGGAGCGCAGGATCGAGTTGGAGCCGAACACCAGATCAGCACTGGTCGCAGTCCACTTCACTGCACCACTCTTGCGGTCCCGAATCTCGAAGGTGCCCTCTGAGGCAACTGGATGCCAGGTGTTGCCCATATCCGTCAGGTTGACAAAGAAATCATTGGTCAACTGACCTTCACGATCGGTGAATACGCCATGCCTGGAGTCGCCGTGATTGGTGCCGAGTACGCGCATGCCTCCAATCAAAACAGTCATCTCGGCACCTGTGATGCCCAGCAACTGTGCCCGATCAAGCATCAACTCTTCAGGACCCACCGCGTATTTTTCTTTCTCGTAGTTGCGAAAGCCATCCGCGATAGGCTCGAGCACAGAGAAGCTCTCGGCGTCGGTTTGCGCGTCTGTCGCATCACCACGCCCCGGTGCAAAGGGTACGCTCACTGAGTGGCCTGCAGCCTTGATGGCTTGTTCGAGACCGACGTTGCCACCGAGTACGATCACATCGGCGATCGATGCACCACTATCAGCCGCAATGGGCTCCAGTGCCTTGAGCACCTTGGCAAGACGCATTGGCTCGTTGGCTTCCCAGTCCTTTTGCGGAGCCAGACGAATGCGTGCACCGTTAGCGCCGCCACGCTTATCAGAGCCTCGGAATGTACGAGCACTATCCCATGCCGTTGCGATCAATTCGGAAGCGGACAGACCAGATGCGGCAATCTTTGCCTTGACCGCATCGACATCGTACGAGGTTGTACCAGCGGGTACGGGGTCTTGCCAGATCAAATCTTCAGTCGGTACATCCGGCCCGAGGTAGTTGACTTTCGGGCCCATGTCACGGTGGGTGAGCTTGAACCAGGCACGTGCAAAGGTATCGGCGAAGTAGTCAGGGTCTGCCATGAACTTCTGGCAGATCTCGTTGTAGACCGGATCGACCTTCATGGCCATGTCGGCGTCGGTCATCATCGGCATGACGTGCTTGGTAGGATCGGAGGCATCTACGGGCATGGCGTCCTCCGGCATATCCACAGGTTTCCACTGATTGGCGCCCGCAGGTGACTTGGTCAGCTCCCACTCCCAGTTGAACAGGTAGTCGAAGTAGCCCATATCCCACTGAGTGGGATGCTTCGTCCAGGCGCCTTCAATACCCGATGTAAAGGCATTGGCGGCCTGGTCGCCGTGCCCGGGGTTGGCCCAACCGAGGCCCTGAGCCTCCAGGCCGGTGCCTTCGGGCTCTGCACCAATACTGTCGTGAGCACCGCCGCCATGCGCCTTGCCAACGGTGTGGCCGCCGCAGGTCAGAGCTGCTGTTTCTTCATCGTTCATCGCCATGCGCGCGAAGGTCTCACGCACGTGTTTGGCAGTGAGTGCAGGGTCGGGGATGCCGTTGACGCCTTCCGGGTTGACATAGATCAGGCCCATGTGGACCGAGGCCAGCGGGTTGTACATGGTCGAGGGCTGGTCAAGATCTTCATAGCGGTTGGCGCTGTCGGCCAGCCATTCGTCCTCGGCCCCCCAGTTGATGTCTGTCTCGGGCCCCCAGATGTCCTCGCGGCCAAAGCCAAAACCAAATGTTTTAAGGCCCATTGACTCGTAGGACATGTTGCCGGCAAGGATGATCAGATCAGCCCACGAGAGCGCATTGCCGTATTTTTGCTTGACAGGCCAGAGCAGGCGACGCGCCTTGTCCAGGCTTGCATTGTCAGGCCACGAGTTAAGCGGCGCAAAACGGATGTTGCCGGAGCCTGCTCCACCACGACCATCGCCCATGCGGTAGGACCCTGCGGAGTGCCAGGCAAGACGAATCATCAGACCACCGTAGTGGCCCCAATCTGCTGGCCACCACTCCTGGCTTTCGGTCAGCAGCGACTTGACGTCGGCTTTTACAGCATCGTGATCAAGCGCTTTAGCCGCCGCGCGATGATCGTAGTCGAGGTCCATCGGGCTGGTGCGCGCACCATGTTGATGGAGGATCCCGAGGTTCAGTGTTTTTGGCCACCATTTGGTGACCGGCTTTTCAGTTGATGTGTTGCTGCCGTGAGCAAAAGGGCAGCCTCCGCCGATTTCACCGTCCATAAGATGTACCTCAGTTTGTTGTGTATGTGTGAGTGGAAATAATGCCTGGCGTAGGGGAGCGTTACTATTGAGCTTTAGTGAACGAATATTCAGTGAAGTAATTGCGACTGAACCGGTTTTTGTGAATAGACCGATAGCCTCAGTGGTTTTTCTGACAGTCCGGGCACGTACCCCAGTAGGTGACCTCTGCCTCGTCAATACTGAATCCATGATCGTCTGCGGCGGTAAGGCAGGGTGCCTTGCCGACGGCGCAATCGATGTCGATGACCTTGTCGCAATGACGACATGCCAAGTGATGGTGGTTATCTACCCGATGCTCATACCGCGCGGCTGAGCCGGCGGGCTGAATGCGCCTGAGAATGCCTTTCTCGGCCATTGCATTCAGAGCGTCGTACACCGCCTGGCGCGAAATAGCCCCTAGCTCGGACCGCACGGCATGGATGATGTCGTCGGCCATCGCGTGCGGTGAAGCCTCCACGGCGCGGAAGACCGCCAGGCGCTGCGCAGTCACTTGCAGGCCCGCCGTCCGGAGGACGTCGCGCACATCGTCACGACTTCGATTGATATTGGATGTGATCATATTTCGATATTAACAATATTTTTGATCAAGTCAAGAGTTGTGTTGTAGAGGTTTTCGCTCAGGCTGTGCGGTCGGTCGCTGAAGTTCTCGGCGCGGGTGCCGATTCCGATGGCAGAGGGACGGAACATGGGCCTTGCGCCCCAGAGCCCCGCCGAGCAGGGAAAGGGAATGTCGAATGGAGCAGTAGAAGTTGTGGCTGGAATGCCACGGGCAGACGAGTCGACACCGATTGCGCGCGTGTGGTCTGACGAGATCGACGGGTCTGCATCCTTTGAAACTGATGCCGTACTCGCATCACTGGTCGTCTGTCAGAGCGTTGAGGCGCTGGAGTCGCAGCTTGCCGACATGCTGCTTGAGATCACCGGTGCGAGAAGCGTGTGCCTGGCGGCACTGCATCACTCCGGTGAATTCATGGAGATTACGACCGCCCGCGGAGATAACCGCGAGCGCTACCTTGGGCAATGTTTCAGGCGTGACGAGGGTCTCGTGGGCGAGGCCTGGCGCACAGAAAGCATGGCAGTTGTTCGCGATGCTGCCAAGCGACAGTCGCTATGTCCTCTTGAGGAGGGTGTCCAGGTTTGCACCTTGCCATTGATCCTGGACAACGCCGTTGCTGCGGTTGTCGGCCTCGTCTCTGGTGCAGACATTCCAGACCTCAGCTCGCAGATGCCGATGCTTGGTCGCATCGGCTCGCTTGCGAGCATTGCGCTGGCAAACACGCAAGCCATAGAGTGCGCCAGGCAGAGTCTTGCCAACACACGTGCTCTAGCCGATGTGGGTCAGGTGCTGTCGGCGTCGGACACCACAGACAAGGCTTGCGCTGCAGCCTTCAAGTTGTTGTCTTCAACATTGGCTTTGTGGCGGATCACTTTCCACCTTGCTGATTCACTGGGGCAGCTGGAGCCCCATATTTCAGAGTGCGCTGACCAAGACAATGATAAAGCAGCACACTTCCTGGATAAGGAGCTGATCAAACAATCGATTGCGCAATGGACGCACGACAATAACCGCAGTGCCTTTGTCAGTCGGCTGGGCGAGGACCCTCGCCAATCGACGGCTCTTCACGCGCTGCGTAAACGACTGGGCATTGGCAGTACGGTCAGCGTGCCGATGCGAAAGAACGGTGGAGTCTTCGGTGTTGCTGTCATGGTCAGACGCCGGGAGGCGCCCGATTTTGATGAATCCGAGATCGCGCTGTTCAAGTCTGTCGTTGTTCAGTTGTCTGCATTTGCGGAAAAGCAGGACCTCTCGGAGAGGCTGTCGCATGAAGCCTTCCACGATCCCTTGACCGATCTAGCCAATCGGGCCTTGCTCAAGCGCGAGCTGGAGCTCGACATCGCCAGGGCAGGGTCGATCGAGAGTGTGTTTTCAGTCATGTATATCGACCTCGATGGCTTCAAGCCGGTAAACGATGCTCACGGACATGCCGTTGGTGACCGGCTGCTGAAAATGGTGGCTCAGCGCTTGAAGTTTGCCCTGTCCGATGGTGACGTGCTTGCTCGAATTGGTGGTGACGAGTTTGCAGTAGTCGTGCGTCAGCGGGAATCCGAAGCCGATCTTGCCGCGCGCATATTGGCCAGTTTGAGTACACCTTTTGACACCGGGTCGGCATCGGTAACCATCGGGGCGAGCATAGGGACCAGTCGGTTTCCAGAGCATGCACGGACCGTGGATGCACTGCTAGCCCGTGCCGACGAGGCGATGTACGTTGCCAAGAATTCCGGTAAAAACCGTGTTGTGGTGTTTGAGGGAGACAATCAACTCACTTCGCGGGATCGCGTGCAGTTGCAGCAGGAGCTTTGCTTCGCTGTTGAAAAACAGCAACTGGAGCTTGTCTATCAACCCCAGGTCCGTTGTAGTGACGGGGTTGTGGTGGGTGTAGAAGCACTGATTCGATGGCAGCACCCCCAGCGTGGTGTGCTGATGCCGGCTGAGTTTTTGCCGTTGGCACAAGAGGCAGGGGTGATCGAAAAAATCGGTCGCTGGGTGCTCGATGCTGCCGTGAGTCAGCTGGGCCAATGGCAGTCAACTCCGCAACGGGACCTGCGTATCTCGATCAACATTGCGACCTCGGAAATTCAGCAGGATAATTTCTCTGAGCAGGTCCTCAGTGCTCTGAGTCGGCATGATGTACCCGGTCATCTTGTTGAGCTGGAGTTGACCGAGAGCATCAAGCTGTACGAGAGCGATACGCTTGTAAGGGAGCTGTCTGTCTTGCGTGCGGCCGGTGTACGAATCGCTATTGACGGTTTTGGTGCAGGCTATTCCTCCTTGAGCTCCTTGCAGACGATGCCTTTGGATGTGCTGAAATTTGACCGATCCTTTGTCAAGCAACTCAAAGAGCAGGGTGATGAGCCGTCGATAGGCAAAACACTGCTATTGGTCGCGGCAGGCCTTGGGCTTGAGACGGTCACTACCGGTGTCGAGCTTGCAGAACAAGCGGATGTGATGACCAGTCTTGACTGTGATCGCGTCCAGGGCTTCCTGTTTTCAGCGCCTGTGACCGCTGACAAGCTCCAGACTGTTGCCGAGCGCATCAAGCGCCTGTTGTGCGGCCGTATCCCGAAAGACTGATCATGACCAGGAATACAATGGAGCTGTAGTGAGTCGGCGGGACTGTGGCGATGGCATTATGTGAGCGATGGACCTATTAGCTCTTGCTCAGGCGTACGGGCCTTTTGTCGCATCGATGGTGTTTGCAGGAGTAGTCGGCGGGCTCCTTGCAGGCCTGTTGGGTGTCGGCGGAGGTATTGTGATCGTGCCCGTTCTGTATTCGATGCTGGGTACCTTGGAGATACACGAAGACCTGGCTATCAAGATCGCCGTGGCGACATCCCTGGCAACTATTGTTGTGACCTCGGTGTCGTCGTCGCGCAGTCACTACAAGCGCGGTAACGTCGACCTGGAGTTGTTGCGCGCCTGGGGCCCTTGGATAGTCATAGGGGTGCTTGTCGGAACGGGGCTCGCCACGATCGCCAAGGGGTGGCTCATGACGTTGACTTTCGGCATCGTAGCGTTTCTTGTCGCCATCAATATGTTTGTCAGAGCAAGCAACAGTAGATTGCTCCCGGATTTTCCCAATAGTGCGGTCAAGCGTGGATGCGGGGCATTGGTTGGCGTGTTCTCGGCGATAATGGGTATTGGTGGCGGCACGTTAAGCGTACCGATCCTGACCGCGTTTGGATTCGACATCAAACGGTCTGTAGGTACGGCAGCCGCCATTGGTTTTCTCATTGCAGTTCCCGCCACACTGGGTTACGTGATCGGTGGCTGGTCATCTGAAGATCTGCCACCGTTCTCCATCGGCTACGTCAATGTGATCGCCTTCATCGCTTTGGTGCCCCTGACCTCGCTGTGTGCTCCGCTCGGGGCACGGCTCGCGCACGCATTGCCGGCATCAATACTGGGCTACGCTTTCGCGGTATTTCTACTGCTCACCTCGGTGCGGATGCTGTGGAGTGTCGTCTATTGACGCATCAATCCTTTGACTCAAGTGACCCGCGATCGCCCACCTTCGGTTCGCTCCCGTCCAGCAAGCGTCGTATGTTGCTGCGGTGAGTAATGAACAAACCGATACCGATCATCACAAAGGCCAGGGCGGCCTCCTGGCGTGCTTCCATCAGTAGCAACACGGGCACCAGCGCAAAGGTCACCAGCGCGGCGAGCGATGAACGGCGAAAAGCGAGGCATACCGCGAGCCACAGGATCAAAGCGAGCAGGCCTGCTGTGATGTCTGTGGCGAGCAGGGCACCTAGAGCGGTAGCGACACCTTTGCCGCCCTGAAAGTCAAAGAACACGGGGTACAGGTGGCCAAGAAACGCAGCAATGGCCACCAAGGCCGCAACGCTTGCGTCTAGCCCGAGCAGCTTGGCAATCATCACCGGCGCTACGCCCTTGAGCGCATCGCCCGCCAGAGTCATTGCAGCCGGGCCTTTGCCACCGACACGCAGCACGTTGGTGGCCCCGGGGTTGCCCGACCCCTCGGTACGAGGGTCGGGTAGCCCGTGCAGCTTGCATACCAGAATGGCAGCGGACACAGAGCCCGCCAGGTAAGAGAGCCCTGCGGCGAGCGCCGCTATCAAAAATGCCACGCGCTATGGATCCGATTCCAGAAGCGGGCACTATACAAGGTGTCATCTGAATTTCCCCCGCCTTCTATCGCTATGCATCCTCGGCAGTCTCAGGGCACGCTTGCACCCTCACTGGTGCGCCCGGAGAGCCCCGCGCGAGTGCGCCGTGCGCTCATTCGAGCCAATGCGGGCTTCGACGCGCATGCGACCGTCTTTGATGTGATCGGTGGCCGATTGCGTGATCGGCTGGATGTTCTGGCTGTCAAGCCATCGAGAGTGCTGGATCTCGGGTGCCGTACGGGCTATCAATTGGCGGCGCTGGCCGAGTTGTACCCTCAGGCGCGGGTTACCGGGGTAGATCTGGCCCCGGGAGCGTTGCCTTCAATGCCGGGACGTTGGCCCCGCTGGCTGAGGCCGCGACGACCAGCATCCGAGCGCGTTGGGTCGGACCTGCACCGGCTGCCTTTTTCCGATGGCAGTTTTGATCTGGTCGTGTCTAATCTCGCCTTGCCCTGGTGCGAATCGCCGGCAGCCCTGTTTTGTGAGGTAGCTCGAGTGTTGGACACCGATGGCGCCTTCTTCTTCACTACGGCCGGCCCGGATACCCTGGTCGAGTACCGCGCTGCCTGGGCGCGGGTCGATGGGCACCCTCATGCCTTCGGTCTGATTGATATGCACGACATTGGTGACGCGATGTTGGCGGCGGGCTTCGCGGCTCCTGTGCTGGACCGGGACGATGTAACCGTTGACTATCCCTCAATTGATTCCCTGGAGCGGGAGTTGCGTGGCATTGGAGCTGTAAATCTTGCCGTTGGAAGGCGCCGCGGATTGACCTCGCCCTCAGCGGGTCGCAAGCTCGCGCAGGAAGCGGCTTCAACATCCCGGTTCCCGGTGACCCTGGAGTTGGTGCAAGGTCACGGGTGGAAGGGGCAATCGTTAACTCATGGGCACAGCAGCGGTGCCGAACAGGCGATACCTCTTGAACAACTGATGAACACTTTGAAACGTTAAACTAACGGGATGATCGACGTCGACACAACAGCTGACCGATGCCGGTTTATTGTGCAGGGCAATCAGTCCATGAGTTGGCGCGCCAATCTTTGGCTCGCGGCCAGCCTGGGTGTTGTGGTAGGCGGGATCTCGCTGTTCATGGCGGCTCACGGCCTTTGGTTGGTCGTTCCCTTTGCCGGATTGGAAATCGTGTTGATCCTCGGTTGCCTTTACCTGACCCTGCGTCGCTTGTCCCGCAAGGAGGTGATAACCGTCGAAGGGCAAGCCATTCGGCTCGAGTGGGGCTACACTCGCGCTGAGCGTCAGGTTGAGCTACCGCGGCAGTGGAGTCGGCTGCACTACGCCTGTGCGGACAGCCCCTTTGATTGCGGTGAGTTGTCGGTAGCTGCCAATGGCCAGCGCTACGCCTTGGGCCGATGTTTGAACAAGCAGGAAAAGAAGAGGTTACATAGCCAGCTCCAGGCCGCGCTGCAAGGCGCGCCGGTAGCGGCGTGAAACTGATATACCGGGTTTTTTTCATGATGACTGACCGACATGCTTACAGTGGAGAGTCGACACCTATGACGACTACCGATCACTCAGTGCCAACCCCGGCGCCGCTGCGCCATCTGATGCGCCTGCTCGTTGGCAGTTGTGCTCTGCTACCCGCGCTGGCTATTGCCGGTTGGGACGAGCTCAACATGCCGGTCGGCGTCACCGACCTCAGCGCAGATGTGCACGGCCTTCACATGCGCATTTTTTATGTGTGCTGTGCGATCGGTGCTGCGGTGTTTGGGGTCATGATCGTGTCGATGTTTCTGCACCGCAAGTCGCGTGGTGTCAAACCGGCCACCTTCCACGAGAGCACCAAGGTCGAGATCGTCTGGACTGTCGTTCCGCTCTTGATCCTGGTTGCCATGGCGGTGCCTGCGGCCAAGGTCCTGATCAAGATGGAGGACTTCTCTGATTCGGAGATGTCGATCAAGGTCACGGGATACCAGTGGCGTTGGCACTACGACTACCTTGATGAAGGCATCGCCTTCTACAGCGCGCTTGATGCCGAACAGAATCTGGCTCGTCAGCGCGGTGCAGACGATGCACTCGAGCAGTTCGGTGATACCTACCTTCGCGAAGTCGACAACGAGCTGGTGGTGCCCACCGGCGTCAAGATCCGCTTTCTGAACACTGCAGCCGATGTCATCCACTCCTGGTGGGTACCGGACCTCGCGCTGAAAAAGGACGCCATACCGGGGTTCATCAACGAGAACTGGGCGACCATCAACGAGCCAGGTGTGTACAACGGCAAGTGCGCAGAACTCTGCGGGCGCGATCACGGCTTCATGCCGATCGTTGTGCGCGCTGTAACCCCTGAGGAATTTCAGGTCTGGGCCGATGAGAAGCGCGCTGAAACGCTCGCCGCTATCGAAACCCAGCATGACCCACGTGATCTGCCAACGTTGCTCGCGCAGGGTGAGAGTGTCTATGGCGCCAACTGTTCAACCTGCCACCAGGCCGAAGGTCAGGGCATTCCGGGCATGTTCCCCGCCATCGCGGGCTCTGACATCGCGACCGGTGACATCGACGCGCACGTCGCGATGGTGCTTCACGGGGTAGATGGCACGCCGATGAATGCCTGGTCTGGTGCCCTGACCGACGCCGAGATTGCGGCGGTTGTTACCTACCAGCGTAATGCCTTTGGTAACGATACTGGTGATAGCGTTCAACCGCTGGACGTGCGCGCTGCGCGCTCGACCGCGCTGAACGCTGCGACTGAATTTGATATGGGAGTAACTCAATGACTACAGACAGTTCGCACGATGGCGTCGTCCATCACGCACCGGGTGAGCACCACGACCACGACCACGACCATCATGGCCCGGCATACGGGTTGATGCGTTGGATCACTACGACCAACCACAAGGACATCGGTTCGCTCTACTTGTGGTTCTCGCTGATCATGTTCTTCATCGGTGGAGCGATGGCGCTCGTCATTCGCGCTGAGCTGTTCCAGCCGGGTATCCAGATCGTTGACCCGATGTTCTTCAACTCGATGACCACCATGCACGCCTTGGTCATGATCTTTGGTGTGGTCATGCCAGCTTTTGTGGGGCTTGCCAACTGGATGATTCCGATGATGATCGGAGCACCGGATATGGCGCTGCCACGGCTCAACAACTGGTCGTTCTGGATCATGCCGTTCGCATTCGCGATTCTGCTGTCCACGCTGTTCATGGACTCTGGTGGCCCCGCGGGGGGCTGGACCCTGTATCCGCCCCTGTCCTTGCAGATGGGCGACAGCTTTGCCTTTGTGATCTTCGCGATTCACTTCATGGGCATCAGCTCGGTCATGGGCTCGATCAACATCGTGGCCACCATCTTCAATATGCGCGCCCCCGGCGTGACCTTCATGAAGATGCCGATGTTCGTCTGGACCTGGCTGATCACGGCTTATTTGCTGATTGCCACCATTCCGGTGCTCGCAGGGGCTGTGACCATGTTGCTTACGGACCGTTACTTCGGTACCAGCTTTTTCAGCGCTGCCGGTGGCGGTGATCCGGTCATGTTCCAGCACATTTTCTGGTTTTTCGGTCACCCCGAGGTCTATATCCTGATCCTGCCGGCGTTCGGTATCATCAGCTCGATCATTCCGACTTTTGCGCGCAAGCCGCTGTTCGGGTATGACTCGATGGTCTACGCAACCGCCTCCATCGCCTTTTTGTCATTCATCGTGTGGGCACACCACATGTTCACCACGGGCATGCCACTGGCGGGCTCGTTGTTCTTCATGATGTCGACGATGCTGATATCGGTGCCCACCGGGGTAAAGGTGTTCAATTGGGTTGCCACCATGTGGCGCGGTGCGATGACCTTCGAGACTCCAATGCTGTTCGCGATCGGCTTTGTCATCATGTTCACCATCGGCGGTTTGTCAGGCCTGATGCTCGCTATCACACCGGCTGACATTCAGTATCACGACACTTACTTTGTCGTGGCGCACTTTCATTATGTGTTGGTGCCGGGTGCTATTTACTCGATCATGGCTGCCACCTACTACTGGATCCCGAAGTGGACCGGCAACATGTACGACGAGACGCTGGGCAAGTGGCACTTCTGGATCAGCACGGTGTTTGTTAACGTGTTGTTCTTCCCGATGCACTTTGTGGGTCTTGCCGGTATGAATCGCCGCATCCCGGATTACAGCCTGCAGTTTGCGGATTGGAACATGGTCGCCTCGATTGGCGCCTTTGGCTTCGGATTTAGCCAGCTGTTGTTCGTCTGGATCGTGATCAAGTGTGTACGCGGAGGCAAGCAGGCCACAGATGAAGTGTGGGAAGGGGCTCGTGGTCTTGAGTGGACCGTGCCATCACCGGCGCCGTACCACACCTTCGAGACCGCACCGGACATCACCAAATACGCTGTTCGCTAGGTGGACGTGGCTGCCGATTCCACCAAGTCGCCTCCCGCCAGGCCGGGGGAGGCCGCGACGGTATCCAGAGCACAAGTGCCCGGCTTCTTCAAGCAGCATCGCCTGGCGTTGAGCCTCGCTGTGATTGCCTTTTGTATCTACGCCGGTAGCATTGTGTGGTTCGTGGTCAACCGAGGTGGCGCCTGATGAGTGACGAAGTGCGTTCTCACCGTCGTGTTGTTGGCAAGACGCTGCTGGCCACCGTTGTGATGTTCGGCTTTGGCTACGCCATGGTCCCGCTCTACGATGTCATCTGCGATATCACGGGGCTCAATGGCAAGACCGGTCGCGTTAGCGCCGCTGCGATCGAGACGCTGTCCGAGCCGACCGACGCAGCACCTCGTGAGGTAACGGTCGAGTTTGTAGCCAGCGTCAACAGTGGAGGCGCCTGGGCTTTCCGCCCATCGGTCGCTAGCATGACCGTGACGCCGGGCGAGCTTTATCAGACCAGCTACTTTGCCGAGAACCTGAGCTCGACCATGGTCGTCGGTCAAGCCACCCCTAGCGTCACGCCATTCACGGCGGCACGCTACTTCAACAAAACCGAGTGTTTTTGTTTCACACGCCAGGTATTTGAGCCCAATGCGTCTCAAGACATGCCAGTTACCTTCATCATCGATCCGGACCTGCCGGTCAACATCGATCGTGTGACGCTGAGCTATACCTTCTTCAAATCACCTGATCAACAGACTTGATCAGACAGTTTTACTGGACGAACACATGAGCAGCACCGGCGCAAACGCCTATTACGTCCCGCACGCAGCCCGTTGGCCGATTGTCGGCTCGATCGGTCTGTTTGTCTTTTTCTGGGGTTTTGCCAATTGGCTTAATGACCGCCCACTAGGCAAAGAGACCTTCTTCCTCGGAGCGATCGTGCTGGTCGTTATGATGTTCGGCTGGTTTGGTGATGTCATCAGGGAGAGTGAGTCCGGAACCTACAACAATCAGGTCGATACCTCATTTCGGATGTGCATGATGTGGTTTATCTTCTCTGAAGTGATGTTCTTTGCTGCTTTTTTCGGTGCGCTTTTCTACGCCCGCACCTTCTCTGGCCCGTGGATTGGTGGGGATGGCGGCGGCGGTGCTCCGGTCACCAATGAACTGCTTTATCAAGGCTTCAGTTATGTGTGGCCTACCAATGGGCCGAGTTCACTTGGCGGCGACTTCCAACAGATGGGCTGGTTCGGCCTGCCGTTGATCAACACCTTGCTGTTGTTGACCAGTGGTGTGACCTGCACGATCGCCCACCACGCCATCCAGCACGGTGATCGCAAGAAGATGGTTCGGTGGTTGGGCGCGACTGTTGCCCTTGGCTTCATTTTTGTCGGCTTGCAAGCCTATGAGTACTATCACGCCTACCATGGCCTCAACCTCAAGATGAGTAGTGGTATCTACGGATCTACCTTCTTCATGCTGACAGGCTTCCACGGATTTCACGTGACCATGGGCGCGATCATGTTGCTGGTCGTGATGCTGCGCGGTATGAAGAGCCACTTCACTGCCAAAAATCATTTTGCGTTCGAGGCTGCTGCCTGGTACTGGCACTTTGTCGATGTTGTCTGGCTCGGTCTTTTCATATTCGTTTACCTGCTCTGACGCAGGTAGACGCTGGGCCGACGCTGGTCGTTAGCTCGGGTATGCGCACCGTTTGCGTGTACTGTGGTTCCAGCCCGGGCGCCCGGGCTGAATACCGGCAAGCCGCCGAGTCCCTCGCAGAACAGCTTGTCGATCGCGGGTTCGGACTCGTCTACGGCGGCGCCCATGTTGGATTGATGGGCAACATTGCCGATCGCATGCTTGCCCGGGGCGGTGAGGTCACGGGTGTCATCCCGCGTGCCTTGGTTGATCTGGAGGTGGCGCATGAGTCTTTGAGCTCGTTGGAAGTCGTGCCCGACATGCATGCGCGCAAGGCACGTATGGCTGAACTCAGCGATGGCTTCATTGCTATGCCCGGTGGGCTCGGCACGCTTGAAGAGCTGTTCGAGATGCTCACCTGGTCACAACTTGGCTTTCACGCCAAGCCGGTAGGCTTGCTGAACGCGGTGGGCTTCTACGACCGTTTGCTGGAGTTTCTGGACCACGCCGCCATAGAAGGATTCATGCGTGCCGAGCATCGCCAGTTGTTGTTGGCATCTCAATCCGCTGATGAACTGCTCTCGCTGCTCGGCACATGGCAACCCACTGTCGTGCCGAAGCTGGAGTCGCGGTGACGACCGTTTGAGGCTGCCGTTGCTAAGCCGCTAACGCCTGAATTGTCATGTCAGGCCTGGTTTTTGGCAAGGTAAACGTAAACCTGCAACCTTGTCCAGGTGCTGAGCTCAGCCTGATCTGCCCATCAACTTGATCAAGTAGTCTACGCACGGTTGCGAGCCCGATGCCGGTGCTCTTCTTGCCGTCGCGACCTGTTGAGGGGCCGGCATGAAAGAGCTCGAAAATCGAGGCCTGCTGCTCTGACGGGATGCCTGGTCCGTTGTCACTGACACTGAATTCGTAGCAGCCTGAAAGCTCTGAGAAACCAATCTCTACGCGAGCACCTATATCCGGCGAATACTTGATTGCATTGGCTACCAGGTTGACGAGCACCTGAAGTAGAACTGCCCGATGTGTGTGAACAGTCGCTGCTGTATCAGGGAAGACGAGAGTGGTTCTGTTGTCATTCATGACAAGCATCTCCATCGACTCGAATAAACGACCAAGTTGAATGCCCACCTGAGAATCGACGTCACCGTCGCCTTCGACATAGTGTGATAGCAGATCATCAACGTAGCCCCGAAGCGTCAAGGACGACTGGCGCACCCGCTCCAGATCATCACGGAGCTCAGTGTCCTCGACATCTTCCTCGATCACTTCCAGTAGCGCGGCGATACTGGTCACCGGACCTAGAATATCGTGCGAAACAGAGCCGACAAAGCTGTTGAGCTGCGCGTTGCGTGCCTCCAGCTCGTCGGTGGCACGCTGCAGTTTACGCTCTCGCAAGTGCCTTTCGAGCAATGTCATCACCTGTCTTGACATACTCGCAAGAGAGTTCAATTGTTCTTCAGATAGCTTCAGTGGCTCTACATGGAAGACACAGAGCGTCCCAAGCGCAAAGCCATTGCGATCAATCAGAGGTGCACCTGCATAACCGACAACGCCATGCTCGCAAACAAGGGGATTGTCAGCAAAGCGCGGATCAAGTCGTGCGTTCTCTACTACAAAGACCGGTTCACCAGATACGATGGCGTGTCCGCAAAAAGAAATCATACGCGGTGACTCGCTCAACTCCACACCTTTGTGGGACTTGAGCCAGTTGCGCTCATTGTCAATCAATCCGACCAGCGATATCGGTACATCACAGACCTGTGACATCAGCGTTGTGATGTCGTCATAACACTGCTCGGGCAGAGTGTCGAGAATTTCGTACTGATCCAGCGCTGCCTGTCGGCTGGCCTCATTTTCAGGTATTGGGGCGGCTTTCACTTGCGCATCCTCACCGTGTGCGTTCAGTGACAGACGCGTTCTATCGCTTCGATCAGTTCGCTCGATTGAATTGGCTTCTCGAGGAACTCACCAATGCCCAGCTCTGAGGCCTTTTGACGAAACTCTGCGCGTTTGCTGGCAGTTACGACAACAATGGGAATGTCGGCTGTCTCTGCAGTATGCATCATGCGTTCGGCAACCATCAGGCCGGACCCACCGGGTAAATTGATATCGAGTATGGCTACATCGGGTTGATACTTGACGGCGCGATCCATCGCGTAGACGGCATCGTTGGCGACGACCACGTTGTAGCCCATCTTGCGCAAGCGTATGTTCATCGCTTTGGCGATGATTCCGTCGTCTTCGACCACAAGAACTGTCTTCATTGATATTCCCTCTTTATCCTTGATCACATCGACAACGCCTGGGTTTCCTTACCGGCTGACTTGAGCAAGCGCTCTTGTTTCTTGGTATCGGTTGATTGGCGATTTCATTCACATGCATTCGGTTTAACTGTGAACTCGCGGCAATGTGTGGCCTTGATGGCCGCTTGATTGATTGAAATCTCAGACCGGTCGTCGCCCAACGAGTCACAGTGTGTGAACCCATTCACGCTTTCACGTCGCTGAAGCGATGCGCTGTGCCGCCGCTATTACCCCATGCCAGCATGTTTTGTTCTGTGAGAATGTCTAGTCCGAATACACCCAGACCCGCACGCGTTCTGATTGTGGATGACGACGCCGTGTTTCGCTCGCTATGCCGGCGCAGATTGTCGCGGGATGATCGCAGCGATAACACGTGTGACGAGGTGAGCACAGCTGTTGACGCGCTTGCAGCCGTGTCGCCCGGAAGCCATGATTGTCTGTTGGTTGACTATCGCTTGCCAGAAATGCTTGGTACTGAGCTGGTAGAGCAGATGAAGACGAAGCTGGGAAAGGCGATGCCTCCTGTAATCGTGTTGACTGCAGACGGCGGTGAGAGCGCGGCGACCCAGGCGGTAAGAGTCTCAGCGGCTGACTTCATGTCCAAGCAAGATGCCGGAACAGCATCACTGTGCAGGTCGGTTCGCAATGCTGTCGAGCAAGGGCGACTCCGAGCCAACGTGAGACGTCAACACGAGCAGTTGCTTGCTGCCAATGCGGCACTGGTGGAGCGCGCACAACATATTGATCGGTTCTATCACACCGTCTCCCACGAGATGAAGACGCCTCTGACGGGCGCGCGGGAGATGACCTCGATCATGCGCGATGAATTGCTAGGGGCTCTGACAGGGGAACAAAAAGAGGCCCTGGACGACGTGCTCGTCTGCTGTGATCAGCTCGCGCGTCAGTTTCACGATCTACTTGATATGACGAGACTGGATACCGGCAAGCTGTCGTTGAAGCTTGAGAGGGCGTCACTCGAGAGCGTGATCAGACGATGTTTGACACTCGCAGCAGGCGAGGCTGAGAGGCGCTCCATCACACTCGAGCGTCATGGTGAATTCGATCTTCCGGATGTCGTTATGGATGCTTCGCGCATCTCTCAGGTCGTTTCCAATTTATTGAACAACGCGATCAAGTTCACGGATGCTGACGGGCGCGTACGTATCGTTATTCGTCGCTCGGACGATGGTGAGCGACTGAGAGTTCGCATCGTGGATACGGGCACCGGCATATCGCGAGAAGACTGCCAGCGAATCTTCGACCGCTTGTACCAGGTCGATGAGCATGGCAGTGATGGCAGGAACAGCGGCATTGGTCTTGGGCTGAGCATAGCGCGCGACATCATCGAAGGGCATGGCGAATCTCTGCAGGTACGAAGCAGGCTTGGAGCCGCTAGTAGTTTTTCTTTCAGCTTGCGCCTCGCCATATGAAAAGTGCCTTCTGTCAGCATTGGGCTACAGCAGCCTCGGTTTGTTTGCTTCTGGCGTGGGGTGCTGGCAACGCACTGGCGAGGGACTTGCCCGCTAGCACACTGACGCTCTGGACAGAGGGTAACCAGCTCAATTTGCGGATCAGTCTCCCTGTAGAGGGTCTTGTGGCCGCGTCCGCTTCTCTGGGTCCATTGAACGACGCAGAGGCCGCGCAGGAGCTCGCGCTGCTCGAAAGGGTACTGCTTGCGCGCTATCTGGCCAGGCACATCAGTCTCTCGCAGGGAAGGACAAGGCTATCGCTGACATTCGAGGATGCAGTGCTACGCGAGAGTCAAAGCGAAGATGTCGGGAGCCTCGTCATGGTTGATGCAGAGATGACAGCATCCTTACCCCGCCACGGTAAGCTCTTTCCGCTGACCTTGTCCTACGATGCAGTGATGCACGCGGTCCGAGATCACAGGGCCGCTGTATTCTGGCAACCTCCGGGGACCCTTGCCACGCATATGGCGGAATACGGATACCGCACATTCGATGATAAGCCAAGGCCGGTCATCCTTCAGAGGCCGCGCAGATGAACTTTCGTTTTGAAGCCCGGGTCGGTTTCCGCATCATGCACTTGTAGCGCATCAGCGATCTGAGGTGCAATCCTGACCAGGTCAGGTAGCAGTTCCTGATGCAGTAACTGGCGCAATGATCGGGTCAGCGTCTCGGGCAATGATCCAAGTTCATGCAGCCGGCTGATCAGATACACGCTGCGCTCCAGGCTCTGAAAGGGTACCGGATAGATATCAATCTGATCTTGAAATCGATGCGCATCCAGGATGCTCAGTGGCGTAGCGAGCGTCCAGCCTCCAGTTTTTGCAACGGTAGCAATGACCGAGCGTGTGGTTTCAAACGAGAAACGTCGCTCGACATCGAGCCGTATGCGCTTGAGGTGAGTGATAACCATCTGTCCGATTGGCATCGCCTCCGAATACTGCACAAAAGGCTGTGTGGTCAATTGCTCGCGCCAGTTCTCACCGGGGTGATAACTGCCCTTGGCAACAATCAGGACAAATTGCTCACTGAAGAGTTCGCTTATCCGGAATTTTGTCAGATCCCCGGGCAAACTTGCCGTAACAGCGATGTCGGCCTTGCGCGAGATCATGCGATCAGTGACCTGGTCAGATCGTCCTGAAAAGGTGCGGATAAAACTCTTTGAGTACTTGGCCTGTAGTGCTGTTGCCATGACCGGTGTCAGTGATGCATCCAGGTCATCTATGATGGCAAGACTGAGCACTGTTGGGCTGCCTGCATCAATTTCTGCAAGGGCCGCTTCTGCCTCAGACACGGTTGCGATGATGCGGTGGGCATGCAAACTCAGGACTTGCCCGGCTGGTGTCAGTGTTACCGGCTGGTGTTTTCTGTCAAACAGAGTGACGCCGATATTCTGCTCCAGCGTAGTGATGTGCTGAGAGACCCCGGATGTGCTGACACCGAGGCGTTCGCTGGCTCTGGCAAGCGATCGCGCCTCCTCGAGTGCAATGAAGACACGCAGCCCGCGCAGAGTCAGCCGATTAGAGGACATCAGGGAGTAGCAGGCTGTAGGAGCAGATTTCGGTGGTCGGTGCGGATGCCCTGTCCAGGGGGGCTGGGTCCCGGTTTTTGCAGATATAGGTTAAGCAATCTTGATAATAGCGTTTTGAAATACTTAACGCATCGTTTTCGTATTGTGTGCGAAGGGGCTTTGGTCTTAAGTTCGACACCCGCCCCCTGTATCCCATTCAGCACCGCATGAAAGACCAGACCCGAGTTGTCGTCATTGGTGGTGGAATTGCCGGTTGCTCCACCCTGTATCACCTGACGCAAGAGGGCTGGACCGATGTGGTTCTGCTTGAGCGTAATGAGCTGACCTCCGGCACGACCTGGCATTCGGCGGCGCAGGTCACCAATTTTGGTGGCACCCAGACCATGGTTGGCCTCAAGTCGCATTCGATCAAGCTCTACAAGGAGCTGGCAGAGGATCCTGCATACCCCATCAATTATCACCATGCTGATGGGGGCATACGTCTGGCCAACACGCCGGCACAAATGGATGGCTACCGTCACTTTGTCAGTATGGCCAAGGGTATGGGTGTCGACTTTGAGGTTATCGATGCCGAGGAATGCGCGCGCCGGCATCCGTTGGTATCCACCGAGAACCTGTTGGGGGGGCTTTGGGACCCACTGGATGGCGATATCGATCCAGCGCAGTTGTGTCAGGCGCTCGCTCGCCGGGCACGCCTTGCAGGCGCGAAGGTGTATCGCAATACTCCGGTCACCAACCTGACCCAGCACTCTGATGACAGCTGGACGGTGCACACCGACAGTGGTGATATTCGCTGCGAGATCGTAGTCAATGCCGGGGGGTATCGGGTCAACGAGGTCGGCGCCATGATGGGCGTGCACCATCCGGTCGCCTCCATGGAACATCAGTATTTTGTCACCGAGTCCATTCCGGAGATTGAAGCAGCCGGGCACCGCATGCCGCTGTTGCGCTGCCCTATAAGCGACTACTACTGCCGTCAGGAAAAAAACGGGCTATTGGTCGGCTTTTATGAGCAGAACTGCAAGACCTGGGGCATGGACGGCATCGATCCCAACTTTGTCAACGCGTTGTGCCCTGATGACATGGACCGCGTCATGGACGTGCTCGAAGGCGCGTTCGAGCGGATGCCAGCCTTGACTGAAGCCGGCATTCATTCAATCGTGAATGGCCCGATTACCTACACCATTGACGGCGCGCCACTCGTCGGGCCGATACCCGGCAGGCGCAATGCCTTTTGCATCATCGGTCTGCGTGCCGGTGTAGGCGAGGGTGGAGGGCATGGTTGGCTTTTGGCGCAGCAGATCGCACACGGTGAGGCCTGCTACGACACCTGGGTGATTGACCCGAGACGCTTTACCGGGCATGCCAACGTGGAGCTCACTTCGCTCAAGGCCATCGAGGACTACCAGAACGAGTTTCGTTTCCATTACCCGCATGAGCACCGACCCGCGGGGCGCAACGCCAAGACCACACCGCTGACGCCGATACTCGCAGCTCGCGGTGCCGAGTTCGGGGTGGTCAACGGGTGGGAGCGCGTCGATTATTTCAAGCCATCGGCTGACTTTACCGAAACACACGGGTTTCACTACAACGAGACTTTTGATGTTGTCGGCAAGGAGATCAAGGCCCTGCAGGAAGGTGTGGGCTTGACCGAGGTCAATGGCTTCAATCGTTTTGAAATCACC
This sequence comes from uncultured Granulosicoccaceae bacterium, assembly GCA_937922675.1. Taxonomy (GTDB): domain Bacteria; phylum Pseudomonadota; class Gammaproteobacteria; order Granulosicoccales; family Granulosicoccaceae; genus Granulosicoccus. Next base: position 122,172 of record CALAJN010000010.1, on the reverse strand, counting down.
GGCGAGGGTGCTCGTGAGTGGCTGGACACGATTGTGTGCAGCCGGGTGCCACGCAAGTCAGGAAAAATTGCGCTGACGTACCTACTCAACGAGCAGGGCAACATCAAGAGCGAAGCAACGCTTGCCAACCTGGATGAAGGGCGGATCTGGTACGGCTCTGCCGCAGCGTCCGAGTTTCACGACATGGACTGGCTCAATCAGTGGCTACCCGGGGATGGCTCAGTGCAGATTCGCTCGCTTACCAACGAGTGGACGATTCTGGTGCTCGCGGGGCCTCGATCTCGAGACCTTCTGACTGCTGTTTCTCGCAAGGATTGGTCACCGGAGGCGTTTCCCTGGCTCTCGGTGCGTGAAGCCTTCATTGGCATAGCGCGCGCAGTGGTCATGTCGGTGAGTTTCTCAGGCGAGCTTGCCTACGAGATACATGTACCGAATCAACAGCTCTACGCGGCCTATCTTGCACTGACAGAGGCGGGGAATGAGTTTGGTCTGGGTCTCTTTGGCAGTCGTGCCGTGGAATCCATGCGTCTTGAAAAGGGTTACCGTCACTGGAAGGCCGATCTGATTACCGAGTTTGATCCGATCGAGAGTGGGCTTGAACGCTTTGTGCTCATGGACAAGCCGCAGTTTATCGGCAAGGACGCGCTGGTCGAGCGTCACAAGCACGGCGCAAGAGCAAAGTTTGTCAGTCTGGTTCTTGACTGCGCGCATGCACCCGCGCACGGCGGTGACAGCATCCTTGCTCCCGATGGCAGTTGCATCGGTACGGTCACCTCAGCCGGCTGGGGCTACCGAACTGACAAGAATATCGCCATGGGATTTGTTGATGTCGCCTATGAGTCGGTGGGTACCGAGCTTCAGGTGGAAGTCATTGGTGAGGCGTTTCCCGCGACGGTAGTTCAGCCTGAGCTGTACGACCCGCAATACCTGCTCGTTCGGTCCTGAGGCCTCCCGCCCTGTCTCTGCCGACTGCAGCTACGGGTTGCAGGCGGCCTACAGCTCGCGTGGCACCACAAAGTCTTGCAAGTCAGCTGTACGCCAGGCAAGCGACAGCCAGGCATCGAGATTCACGTCAAAAATCGCCGTTGCACCGGTCGGATAGCGACTGAATTCCGCGTGCTCAGGCAGCGTTGCTGCGAGTTGCAGCGCCGCCTCGGCGATACCGGGATTGTGTGCGAGCATCAGCACACAGGATGGATCGCCTGGGGCGTTCTGTAGCGCTGCCAGCAGGGTGTGCGGATTGGCCAGATACAGCTCCTGCAGGAATTGGACGCGCGGTTGTGTCTGGAGTTGTTGCCCCACCAGCACCCAGGTCTCTCGCGTTCGCGCGGAGTCTGATGACAGGACAAGCTCTGGCAGATAGCCCCGGGTGTTCAGCCACCGACCGACCGCCGCTGCTGACTGGCGGCCCCGCGCGTTGAGCGGTCGCTCGTGGTCGTCGATACCCGCGTCCGCCCAGCTCGATTTAGCGTGGCGAAGTAGAATCAGTTGCCTTCTCATGTCCCGTCAGAGGTATCCACGGTTGCTACTCGCGCCGCCTCCCGGTCTCGGGTGCGACAGGGTCACCGTCCGGGTCCGCTTGTGCAGACGCGGCGCCCTCGCCGTACATCGGGTTTGGGTTGATCTCGATAACACCTGTTGCGCCGGCAATAATGATGACTACGATGGCAAGGACCGACAGGCCAATACGCACGGTTAGTGCGTTGGCCGTGCGGCTGGTCTGGCCCTTGTCCTTGACGAGAAAGTACAGGCCGGAAAACAGCGCGACGATCACAAAGCCGAGCAGCAGCAAGACGATGAATTTAACAAATAGCATGCGGCGAGAATACAACAGCCTTGGGCCCGGCTTGTGTTGGCGGGCAACGGCCAGACGAAGCTTGTACGAGTGGCCGAACAGGCAGCTCACTGCGTATTAGTCAATGTGAGTGTATTCGGCTACCGTTTTGCCCCTCCGCTGTGGGCTGTACTGCTCTACCTTGTAGTCTGCGTCGCCATGCTCGCGCTGGCGCGTTGGCAGCTTCTGCGAGCCGACGAGAAGATCATGATTCTGAGCGCTGCCGAAGAGGCTGCGTTGCTGCCGCCTGTGGACGTATCCAGCATGCCAGGCCCTGACCGTCTGCGCGAGGCGGGCGATACTTACGTGCGCGCGTTCGCGTCTGGTCATTGGCGAGCTGAGCAACAGTTTCTGTGGGACAACCGAGCGCACGCCAGTCAGGCTGGCGTTGAGGTGATCAGCCCGCTTGAGCTTGCCGATGGGCGCGTGCTGCTGGTCAACCGCGGTTGGACTCGTCTGGGAGTTACCCGCGATATATTGCCGGACGTGTTCATAGCGGGTGCAACACATGCCGCGTCCGACCTTGACAAGTTAGCCCGGCGTACCGCGGGTACTGTCTCTGGCACTCTGTCCCGGCCATCACGAGGTTTTGCCAAGGGGCAAGCCTTTGATCCGGCTGCACCTTGGCCCCGCTACCTGCAATACTTCGACTATGCAGCCTTGTCTGTTGAACTGGAGGCCGAGGTGTTGCCTGTCGTGTTGCAGGCAGATCATCAAACCAGCGGCCCGTGGTTACAATCCAACTGGCGGCCGGCCGCTTCCGGCCCCGAAAAACACTACGCCTATGCTGTGCAGTGGTTTGGCATGGCTGGCGCTCTGACGATCATCTTCCTTGTCGTCAACGGCCGCCGCATTGAAACGAACCTCAACAGCTAATGAATCCGATGTCGACCAGCTCATCGCCTGATCCGCATAGCTCGGCTGCCCCCGACCCCGATACCGTGCGCGCCTCGCAGCGAAAGTTGTTACTGATCCTGGCGTGTTTTGCTGTCCCCTTGATTCTCGCGATCGTCTGGTTGCAAGTGCTGCGTGTGCAGGGCAGCACTTACGGCGACACCTCGCGAGGTGAGCTGATCGTGCCGGCACGGCCTTTCGAACCCTTCACCTTGTCGACGACGGATGATCAGTCCTGGGGGTTGGATGAGTTGCGCGGTGCGTGGACACTGATGTACCTGGCCGATGGCGAGTGTGAGGATGCTTGCCAACAGAGTCTTTATCACATGCGTCAGGTGCGGCTCGCCTTGAATCACAGAATGGACCGCGTGCGACGAGCGGTCTTGCCTGACGTTGATACGCCGCTTGATACAACGCTTGTCGCAGAGCACCCCGGATTGCTTGTGCTCGATGCAGACCCGGCCCAGCACGCTGATTTCGTCGCTCAGGTGCGCGACGCTGAAAGCGCCATGCACGCGGCGAGGGGGCAGGCTGGTGAGGCGCCAGAGTTCTCCGGAATCTATCTGGTCGATCCAAATGGCAACCTGATGATGCGCTTTGACGAAGACCTTGATCCGCGCTACATGCTAAAAGACCTCAAGCATTTACTGAAGGTGTCGCGGATCGGATAATGATTGTCCTGTGCGCGGCGTTTTACACCCGCATTCGATGAAATCTCCATCAGCCACCGGTTCGGCAGCCCACCCCCCTATGGAAGCGGCACCCGCGTCTGCGTCCGGTAACACCCCAGGTGGACAGGCAGGCACTGCGCCCGCGAAATTCGCCACCGGTGGGGTCGTGGCCCATTGGCGTGACTACCTGGAAATCACCAAGCCCAAGGTGGTTTTGTTGCTGGTATTCACGGCACTGGTCGGTATGGCGCTCGCTGTGCCCGGTTGGTTGCCGCTGGTCGAGAGTACGATTGGGCTGCTGGGTATCGGTCTGGCGTCGGGGGCGGCTGCTGCGATCAATCACGTGATTGATCAAAAAGCGGACGCGCAGATGGGGCGTACCCAGAATCGCCCCATTCCACAAGGGGCTTTGAGCACGTTTCAGTGTTTGTTGTTTGCCGCGATTATTGGCATCGTGGCGATGGTGTTGCTCGTGGCCTTTGTCAATGTGCTCACTGCCGTACTCACCTTCTTCTCGCTCATTGGCTATGCCGTGGTGTACACCGTGTGGTTGAAGCGCGCCACGCCACAGAATATTGTGATCGGAGGCGCAGCCGGCGCCATGCCGCCGGTGCTCGGTTGGGCTGCAGTCACAGGCGAAGTCTCTGCCGGTGCCTTGTTGTTGTTCCTGATCGTATTCGTCTGGACCCCGCCACATTTCTGGGCACTCGCCATTCACAGGCGTGATGACTACGCCAAGGTGGACATACCCATGCTGCCGGTCACCCACGGTATCCCTTTTACCCGCATCCAGATCCTGCTCTACACAATCCTGTTGGTGGTAGTGACGGTATTCCCGTGGCTTATCGGCATGAGCGGCCTTGTCTACCTTGCAGGCGCCCTGGTTTTGGGCGGCATGTTTCTGTATCACGCCATCAGGTTGTTTGACGAAAAAGCTGAAAGGCAGCCGATCAAGACTTTTGTCTTCTCGATCAACTACCTGATGTGGCTTTTTGCGATCATGCTTGTTGATCACTATTTGCCTCTGCTATCACCATGGCTGCCCAAATCACTGTCCCTGTGGTTGTGACGCCAGCGTCTTCATTTCCGTCTCCAGGCTCGGTTGGTTAGGTCATGGCGACAGATAACGTGGCGCAGGCCTCGCACAACCCGGAATCCAAATCGTCCAGGACCCTGGGGGCTTTGCTGGCCTGGTGCATGGCGATTGCCTGTGCCGCTGTCTTTGCCTGGGGCCTGACACTGATCGGAACCATCGCAGCGGGTGATGCCTTGAAGGTGTCCGTGCCGTGGGTTCCAGCCTTCAACGTCGAATTCGCTTTTCACATCGATGGTCTGGCGCTCCTGTTTCTGTTGTTGGTCACGGGAATCGGTACCTTGATTGGCGTGTACACCGGCGCTTACTTCCGCGGCGACGCTCGGTTGCCGCGCTTGATTCTGATGTTGATGGCGTTCACTGCCGCCATGCTGGGTGTTGTACTCGCTGACGATGTGGTGCTGCTGTTCATCTTCTGGGAGCTGACGACGGTCACCTCTTTTTTGCTGGTCGGTTTTGATCGTGAAAAGGCGAGCGCGCGTCGTGCGGCGCTGCAAGCTCTGTGGATCACTGCTGCGGGTGGGTTGTTGCTGTTGATTGGGCTACTGTTACTCGCCGACGTGACCGATACCCGGCTGCTGTCAGAGATCATCGCAGCGGGCACGGTAGATATTGGCAACCCGCAGGCTGCCTGGGCCCTGGCATTGGTGCTGTGCGGTGCCTTTACCAAGTCCGCTCAGATGCCATTTCACTTCTGGTTGCCAGGGGCGATGTCGGCACCGACGCCTGTCAGCGCATTTCTGCATTCGGCCACCATGGTCAAGGCGGGTATCTATCTGCTGGCGCGCGTGCAGCCCGCCTTTGGCGAACATGATGTGTGGTTCTACACGTTGACGTGTGTAGGAGCTGTAACTGCCGTGTGGGCGTCAATGATGGCCTTGCGACAACAAGACGCCAAACTGATGTTGGCCTGGACGACAGTGATGGCGCTGGGCATCCTGACCTTGTTTCTAGGCTCCAACGAGCGCATCGCGGTTCTTGCGGCAATGACGTTTCTGGTTGTGCACGCCTTCTACAAGTGCGCGATGTTCCTTGTGATCGGGAACGTGGATCACGGCACCGGCACGCGACAGCTCGATCGTCTCGGCGGGTTATTCAAGGCCTTGCCTGTTACAGGCACGGTGGCGCTGGCTGCCGGATTCTCGATGGCAGGCTTCCCTCCTTTTCTTGGCTTTATCGGCAAGGAGCTCAAGTACGAGGGCGCTCTCGCCATTGCCGAGGAGCCGTTGCTCATCGCCATGGCAGCACTGGCTGCCAATGCGATGATGGTGGCCGTTGCATTGACGCTCGTGCGCGGTGTTTTTTTTGGCGGCCAGGTCAACTCCCCGCGCCAACCGCATGAGGCACCTATGGGTATGTGGTTCCCCCCTTTGGTGTTGGCAGTCGGTGGGCTGGTCGCTGGCATCTTCCCTGAGCACTTGCTCGGCGGTCTGGTGCAGGCTGCCACCAGCGGTGTCCTTGCCAAGGAAACAGAGGTCAAGCTGGCGTTGTGGCACGGCGTCAATCTACCGCTCATGATGAGCGTTCTCACCGTAATTCTCGGTGTCCTGCTGCATGTGAACCGCGTGCGCGTACATGGCTTGCTTGACCGCCTGGTGGCGACCTTGCCGTTCACACTGGATATGGGTTGGGATCGTTTTCTGCACGCCCTCGATCGTGTTGCGGCTGCGGTGGTCAAGCGGATACAGACTGGCCGTCTTGGGCACTACCTGATGGTGACTTTCGTGACCGTTGTTGTGGCAGGTGGCGCGGCGCTCGCCACTACACAGACCTGGAGCGCACAGAGTCAACAGGCAGCTCTGACGCCGGTGGTTGTGACAATTGTCCTTTTGATGATGTATGCCGCCCTGGTGACGGCAGTGAGTGAGTCCAGAATGCTATCCATCGGTGCACTGGGTCTGGTGGGTGCAGGCGCAGCGCTTGTGTATTTCTGGTACGGCGCCATAGACGTTGCCATTACCCAGCTGCTCGTTGAGACGCTGTTTGTTGTGTTGATTGCAGCGGTGCTTTCCAAATTGCCGAGACTCAGCGGCGATGACCACACCAATCGCCGAACACGCATCTGGCATGGGGCGCTTGCTATGTGTACAGGAGCTGTCATTGGCTTGGCTACGTGGCTTGTTGCGACCCGCTCCACGGATCATGCAGTAGCGCGCTTCTATGAGAGCGCCAGTCTGCCGGAGGCCTACGGTGCCAATGTAGTCAACGTGATTCTCGTTGACTTTCGTGCTCTGGATACACTCGGTGAGGTGGCAGTGGTGGTAACAGCGGCGCTTGCCGTTGTTGCGGTCCTCTCGCGCTTCAATCAAAAGCGTGACGTCGAGAACGCGGGAGAGGGCGCATGAATTCTGTGGTCCTGACGACCGTTGCGCGTCTGCTTGTCGGTGTGATGCTGCTGTTCTCGCTGTTCTTGTTGTGGCGAGGTCACAACGAGCCGGGTGGCGGTTTTATCGGGGGATTGGTTGCCGCTGCAGCCTTTGTTGTGTACACGCTGGCAACATCGCCACGCGAGGCGCGTGCCCTTTTGCATGCGGATCCTGGCCTTGTCGCTGTGATCGGTCTTGCGATCGCTACCGCCTCCGGCTTGCTGTCGGCCCTTGCAGGCAAGGCTTTTTTAAGCGGTCTGTGGGTCTTTCTCGGTGCAAGCGAGACCAGCAAGGGGCTTGCACTGGGGACGCCCTTGATCTTTGATCTGGGTGTCTATCTTGCAGTTGTGGGCGGGGTTGCGGCCATGGTGCTGGCGCTTGAGGAGTCAGAGTCTTGACCGCGCTTCTGTGTCTGCTCATTGCCGTACTGACAGCAACCAGCGTCTGGTTGATGCTCAGCCGGAGTCTGGTGCGGTTTCTGTTTGCACTGGTGCTGGTGAGTAATGTGGCAAACCTTGTGATTTTTGTCGGTGGAGGCCTTGAGCCGCTCGCACCGGCCCTGGTCGATACCGCGCAACCTGATCTGGTCATGGCCAATCCCTTGCCGCAGGCTCTGGTGCTTACCGCGATCGTCATCGGTTTCGGTCTGGTGGCTTTCATGTTGGTGCTCGCGCTGAGCAGCTGGAAGGTGTTTCGCACCGTCGATATCGACCAGATGCGTTTTGCCGAGCCTGAACCTGACGAGGCTACAACATCGCAGCTCGAGGAGCCACGAGCATGAGCTGGCTCCCGGTTGCCTGTCTGCTGACTCCACTGCTGACAGCGGTTGCGGTGTTTGGCTCGCCACGTAACCGCAAGCTGCGAGGCCTGTTGTCCATCGGTGGCGCAGTCGTATTGCTGTTGCTTGCGATCTGGCAGTTGATGCGGGTGTCTTCTGCGGGGGCACTTGTAGTGCAACCGGGTGGCTGGAAAGCGCCGTTTGGCATCACGTTGGTTGCCGACAATCTGGCTGCGATGCTGGTGCTGGCGACTGCCGCTATTGCCGTGGCGATTACCAGCTTTGCCTTGCACGATATAGACGAGTTCCGTGCAGAGGCTGGATTCGACGGATTTGTCCATGTCGTACTCACCGGAGTGGTCGGTGCTTTTTTGACTGGCGATGTGTTCAATCTCTATGTCTGGTTTGAAGTCATGTTGATTGGCTCGTTTGCGCTGATGACACTCGGTGCTGGCAAGCGGCAACTCGACGGAGCGGTCAAATACATCGCGTTGAATCTGGTGTCCACCGTGTTGATGTTGACAGCGATTGGTCTTTTGCACGGTCTGGCTGGAACCTTGAATCTGGCAGACCTTCATCAGGTCATGGCAGCGCGTGAAAACGACAGCCTTGCCTTGGTGGTTGGCGCGCTATTTCTGGTTGCCTTTGGTATCAAAGCGGCTATTTTCCCCGTGTTTTCATGGCTGCCCGCGTCGTACCACACGGTACCGATAACCGTCAGTGCATTGTTTGCGGCCTTGATGACCAAAGTAGGCATCTATGCGTTGTTGCGCATAGGCACGCTGGTGTTCGGTATGGAGCTTGCGAGCGCTGCGTCTCTGATGATGGCGCTCGCTGTGTTGACCTTGCTCATGGGAGTGGCGGGCGCGCTGGCCGAGACCAGCCTGCGACGTCTTGCCGCCTGGCAGGTGATGATATCGGTGGGCTTTTTGTTGCTCGGAGTCGCCCTCGGTACGCCGGCAGGTCTTGCTGCAGCCTTGTTCTATTTTGTGCATGGCATGCTTGCCAAGGCTGCGTTGCTGCTGATTATCGGTCTGGGCGAGCGCGTCGGTATGGCTGAGCGTCTGGCAGAGTCCGGTGGCGTTGCACAGCTCAAGCCCTGGTTGGCCGCCGCCTATCTCTTTACTGCCTTGTCGCTGGCCGGAATACCGCCCACGGCCGGGTTCTGGGCCAAACTCGCTTTTGTCGAGGCAGGCCTTGGCGCTGATGCAGGCACGGCAGGTACGGTGTTGATCGTGGCGCTGGTGGTGGCCAGTTTGCTCGGTCTGCTGCCCTTGATGCGCATCTGGAATGAAGCTTTTTGCAAGCCATCACCTGCTGGCTTTGCCCCCGCTGCGCCAGGACAAGTGCCGATACACACGCCAAGTGCGTCTATATTCGCGCTGGTGTCACTTGTTGGCGTGAGTGCATTGATAGGTATCTGGCCGACACTCTTGCACTCTTTAGCCGAGGCCGCTGCCGTGGGAATCTCGACACCTGCCGAGTATGTGCAAGTGGTCCTGGGTATCAAGCCGGAGGCTGGTTCATGAATCTGTTTGCTGTCAATCTTGTGCTTGCGTTTATCTGGGCGGCCTTGTTTGGCAGCTTTACGCTAGCGGCTCTGTGCATCGGTTTTGTTGTTGGCGCTATTGTCCTGTGGGCGCTCGGCCCATCCTTCCAGGATCAGAGCTATGTAGCGCGCCTGAAAGGCATCGTCATGCTGTCGGTGAGCTTTGTGTACGAGTTGTTGGTGTCCAGTCTTCAGGTCGCCGTTGTCGTACTGTCACCAAAACCGAATCCCAAGGCCGCTGTTCTCGCGCTGCGCGTGGATGCCCGTAGTGATCTCGAGCAGACGCTACTCGCCAATCTCATTTCCCTGACACCGGGCTCCTTGACCTTTGATGTCAGTGATAATCGCGACGAGTTTGCGGTACACGCGATGTTTGTAGATGATCCGGATGCCGCTCGCAGTGACTTGAAGCGTGGGCTGGAGCAACGCCTTCTGGATGCGCTCAGATGATTATGCAGGTCTGCAAAGCCCGCAAAATCCGGAGATTCACATGCTGACTACCGTGCTCCCGATTGCCTTCGTACTCGTCGGTATTGGCCTGCTGGCAGCGGTGTGTCGACTGGTGATCGGGCCATCGCGGGCGGATCGAGTCGTGGCACTTGACCTGGTGACTGTATTGTTGATCGCGGTCTCTTTTCTCGTGACGCTACACAGCGGTCGCATCGCCTTTCTGGACCTTGCCCTGGTGTTGGCGCTGGTAGGGTTCCTGGCCACTGTGGCGTTTGCGCGCTACCTGGAAACCGAGCCTGAGCCCAAGGGTAATGGGCCGCGGCATCGGCAAGTCATCGATGGCGAGAATCAAGGTCGGGTGAACATCGATGAGTGAGTTGATAGGCAGTGTTCTTGTGTTGCTAGGTGCAGCCTTTGCAGCAGTTGCCGGGCTTGGGGTGTTGCGCTTTGGCGATGTGTTTTTGCGCATGCATGCAGCAACCAAGGCCGGGACCCTCGGAGTAGGGCTGCTTGCGATAGCGGCTGCGGTGATGATGCCCGCAGACACCGTCATTGCGCGTACAGTATTGGTCATCGCTTTTCTTTTGTTGACAGCGCCCGTGGCTGCGCATCTAGTGGGTCGTGCCGCCTGGCGTAATGGCACACCGCTGACAGGTGGTGTGGATGGCAAGGACGTGGTGGATGAATGGCGGGATGGTCGCCGCGGCCCTATAGCCGGGGATACTCGCAGCGGTGTCACCGATCACTCAACTGACTGAATTCGCTTCATGCCATTGCTCGATATTGCTCTCGTTGTCATCGGGTGCTACGCGCTGTATCGCGGTGGTGATTGGCTGATAGATGGTGTCAAGGGTATCGGGGCGGATCTTGGATGGTCTCCCGCACTGATAGGTTTGCTGCTGGTCTCAGTCGGTACCAGCGCTCCCGAATTGTTTGTCAGTGTCGGCGCTGCGGTTCAGGGTTTTGGCGACATCGCTGTTGGTAATGCCATCGGTTCCAACATCGTCAATCTAGCCATCGTGCTGGGTATAGGTGCGGTGATCATTACGTTGCCAGTCGGCGCTGAAATTTCTCGTCGGCACACGCCTGTCATGCTGTTACTGACGTTTGTGACGGTCGGACTGCTGTTTGACGGGCATCTCTCGCGCACTGAGGCTATTGTCGTAATAGTCGTGGCAGCAGTGCTACTAGCGTGGGCGATCAAGGGAAGTGGCCTGCCTCCGATCGACGATGAGGACGAGGACAAGGACAAAGAGCACTCCGTGCGGCGCGACCTCATAAACACCCTGCTTGGCATCATTGCCCTGGCCATTGGTGCAGAAGCTCTGATCAGGGGCGGCTCCGGGCTTGCACAGGTATTTGGTGTGCCACAGGCTGTGATTGCGCTGACGGTTACCTCGATCGGTACCGGTCTGCCAGAGATTGTCGCAACGGTACTCGCTGTGGCGCGCCGTGAAGTGGACATGGCGATTGCCAACATCGTTGGCTCCAACATCATGAACCTCGGGCTGGTACTGGGTGTGTCGGGTGTAATCGTGCCACTTGACGCCAGTGGTATTGGCTTGGGATCGTTGTTCTACCTTGTGGTTCTGTCGCTGTTGTTGTTGGTGCTTGGTCTGAAACCTGGACGCGTTGTGCGGCCGGTAGGCGCCGCTTTACTGGTCAGCTACGCAGCCTATGTTGTCTGGTTGGTGAGTTGATACGCAACCACGCGCCCCAACGGACGTCACACCCGCTCTGTTGACGGGATCCGAAGCCTGCTGGGGCACGAGTTGTATCAGTTCCCGAAGTTGGCTGTCCCCTGATAGGCCTCACGCTGATAGACGCGGATATAGTCGATATCCATGTTCAGCGGAAAGGTATCCGCTTGGGTGATGTCCGGTGTCGGCGCCCAGCCTGATCCGGCTACAAGGTAGTTAACGATGTTCATGGGCTGGCGAGCGATCTGCGGACCGCGCAATCGCTTGATCTCAATGCCATCGATGTACCAGATTACCAACTGCGGCTCCCAGAGAACACCAAATGTGTGGTATTCACCGCCAAAGACATCACTGGAATCAAGCGGGTTTTTCTCGTGGTTCATCGTGGGTGACGAGCGGATGATCCCGGTGTTTGGATCCTCAAAGTGGTAGGTCTGGAATGCATCCGCATCGCCAAACGGGTTTTCACCCAAGTACTCCAGAATGTCTATCTCGGGCCCGTGGCGCAGGCGAATATCATCTTCGCCGCCTGAGTATCGATGATAGAGATAGAAGCTTGATAGCGCACCCGAGATAGAGCTGGCTCGGATGCGCCCCTCTACATAGCCATAGATGAAACTGAATCGATCATGGCTGGACAGAGCGCCTGACAAGAACTCGCAACGGTCGAGTCCTGTTGGATCAATCTCATCGCAGATTGGCGGCAAGCTGCCGCGCAAGCTGTCTGGTATCGGTATGGCCTCGATGCTCAAGCCCTCGCCGTCCAGTGCTCCGTCGTCTGCATCGCCATCAAGATTGAAAGGGTTGTAGCCAAAGTCCGGCGCTTGCTGTGTATTGACGAAGTACTGCTGCTCGCCATTGATGATGCGCGTGTCGGCCCACACGAGCCCCGTGTTCCAATGAGTTGGCTCGATACTGTCTGTGTCAAAGTCGTCTTCAAACACGAGATCAAAGTCCTCAATGAAGTGCTGCACTTCAGACAGATTGTTAACAGAGGCAAAGCGATCGCCCGGTTCGAGAAAGATGTCGTCGTAGAAGGGAACCGGGGAATTGATTTGTTCTGCAAAGGCAATTTCCAGAGTTTCTGATTCAGGAGAGCGCTGCCCTTCATCGTCTATGGCCGCAACCGTGTAGCTGAAGTCGTCGCCGGGACGCGGGCCGGTATCAACGCAATTCCACGGCGCATCATTGGCTTTATCGCTACCTGGCGCAAACGCAAATCGCGTGTTGTTGCAGTCGATAAAGCTTGTGGTTTGCCAGTACTTCTCGTATTCCGCATACGTGCCTGCATCCAGTGCAAGGCCTTCAGGTAAAGACGAAGTCAAGGTATAGGTAACGCCATCACTGCGCGTAATCTCGTAAGCGACAACCTCCCGGTCATCATTGGAAGGTGCCCAACTGAACTCGGCCCAATCGTTGCCGACGATATCCAGTCTCAGGTTCTTGGGCTGCGTCGGTGCGCCGCCCTCGACCGCGCTCTCTGGATCGGTCTCAAGTTCGTAGCCGAAGGGATCAGAAAAAGACGGGCTCGGAATCGCGTCGGCGAAAGGCTCGTCAAGGTCTGGGGGGCTATGGGGAGTCAACTCTGTACCACCGTCGGTCGTGTCGTCGGTGCCGCTGGCTGTCGCGGAACGAGGGGAGAAGTTGCGCGCGTCGTCGAAGGCCACCAAGTAGTACTCGTCCGAGATCAGCGTGCTTTCGGTGTCATTGAAAAACAGGCCTGGCACGGTCGTGAGGTAGCGATTATTCCGGTACAGGTTGTAGCCTGCGACTCCGACTTCGTCAGATGCTGTACTCCAGGCGATCAGATTGCCGGTGGCGCTGCTGGTAACCATGACGCCAGCCGGTGCCATAGGCGGCGTGGTATCCGCCCCGGTCTCAGTCTCGGTCTCTATCTCGCCCAATCCAACCTGATCGGGCGCTGTGGCACTGGCTGATCGACCAGAGAAATTTCGCGGCGTGTCATAGGCGACGACGTAGTAATCGTATGCCACACCGGCGGTCAACCCGGTATCGATATAGCCGGGAGAGCCGACCGAAGCGACATAGCGGTCATCCCGGTACACGTTGTAACCCGCGACACCATCGCTGTCGACCGAGGCCTGCCAGCTCAGGGTGGCTGAGTTCTCAGTGGATCTTTCGGCGACCAGCTCAGCTGGTGTGGTGGGATTGTTCGGGATTGGCTGGACGCCCGGCTCTTCGGGCTCTGCGCGCTCTTCGGGCTCTTCGGCCAACTCTGGCTCGCCGTCGCGGGTGAAGACCGTGGCCTGAGACTGGATCGAGTAACCGCGGGCCGAGCCGTCACCGGGTGTATCAAAGGCGACGATTGAAATGGCAACGCTGTCCGCGTCACCGAATCGAAGGCTGGCTGTGGTCGAGCGCACGGTGGTGACGTACTGGTTATCGCGGTAGACGTTGTAACCGCTGACCTCTTCATCGTCCGTGCCTTCAGGCCAGGTGAGCGAGATCAAGTCGCCAGAGACCGTACCGGTTGGCGCAGCTGGCTGGTCTGGTGCGCCGGCAGCGGCCGTGCCGACCAGCCCCAGAGCAAAAAGGCCGCCAACCAGCATGGACAGGTGCTGTTCGCGGAACAGGCGCGTGTACAGACAGGTGCGTGGAGTGATCATCGTGACATCGGAAGCGGGGGCGACCGAGTCAATGTGACACAATTCTCAGGTCGCTGACCAGGCATCAGCAAAGGGTGCAACCGGGAGCGAGTGGGTAAAAGCATACAAATCCGTAAATTGTCGGCGAAGCTGAGGCCAAGCCTTGCACCGATAGTGCAGGCACTGGAAATCAACTGCGACATACCTCATGCAACACGCTATCCATCAAAGAAACACCCTTTCCAAACTCTTTTACGGCGCGGCACTTGTGGGCCTGCTGCTACCAGCCGGATTTGCCTCTGCGATCGTGCACGACAGCCTGCCTGAGCAAGACACCGGGCTGACATACCTGCGGGCCGGTGTACCAGACGCGCCACCGGCACAGGACGCGCAAGGGCAACTCGATCAATTGGATCTGTTCAACCAGGATCTTGTCGGCGTAACGCAGCGAAAAAAGCTTCTCTACACCAGCGATATCTGAGCCTTCCTAGGAGAATAAAGTGCACATCCTGCTCGTTGAAGATGATCAGCGCACGGCCGAGTACGCAGCCAAGGGTCTGACTGAGGCCGGTCATGTAGTGGACACGCTGGACAACGGGCGTGAGGCCATGGCCCAGTGTATGCAAACCGAGTACGAGGTACTCGTTGTAGACAGGATGCTGCCAGGCATGGACGGTCTGGCTCTGGTCAAGGGTTTGCGGGCGGCAGGGCTGAAGACGCCAGTCATATTTCTGACAGCCGTATCCGGGGTGGACGACAGAGTAGAGGGTCTGGAGGCAGGCGCCGACGACTACCTGACCAAGCCCTTCGCTTTTTCAGAGCTGCTTGCCAGGGTCAATGCCTTGTCGCGCCGACCCGCTGCATCGGTTGAGGTCACTCATCTGAACGTGGCCGATCTTGAACTGGATCTGCTCAAGAGGACAGCGCGTCGTGGGGGGGTGAATATTGAATTGCAACCGCGTGAATTCACCTTGCTTGAGGTATTGATGCGTAACTCGGACCGAGTAGTCAGCAGGACCATGCTGCTTGAGCAGGTGTGGGATTTCCACTTCGACCCCAAGACCAGCGTGGTCGAGACTCACATCAGCCGGTTGCGCACTAAAATCGACAAGCCCTTTGACCAAGCTCTGTTGCATACAGTACGGAACCTGGGGTACAGCCTGCATGCGCCACGCTAACTCCAGTTCCATGCCGACTCACGCCACAGGAGGCATTGCGACAAACCCGGCATGCGCTGTGAGGTTTGAGGAGACGGGCGCGCCGTTGGTTGTCGATCGTCGCCAATGCCCGGAACCAGCCAATCTGTGGCAATTGATGTTACGCGAGACTTACGCGCGTTCCTCCTTGTTGAGAAGCACGCCCTTCCGTATCGGTATGGGCTTCTGGTTGCTGTTCTGCCTGACCGTTGGTATAGCTGGTTACAGCTTCCACCATGCTCTGCAGCAGCAAGCTCTTGAGCGTATCGACGAGAGTCTGCAGGCACGGCATGCGGTCATTGGCAAGATCTATGACAATGATGGTGTAGATGGAGTCGTCGACTACCTCATAGCGAGCAAAGAAGGCCCGATGCGAGAGCCTCTCGGGTTTTATCTGGCAGATGCGCAAGGTGAGCTGCGATACAGCAACATTGGTGCTAGTCCTGGTGACGTCGGCCTGGCGACGTTGGACGCCAATACTCTTGGAATCGAAAGTGGCGACGGCGAGTATCGATTTTTCACCTCTTTGCTGAAAGACGATTACATCCTGTCTGTCGGCAAGGGGCTCAATCCTCTGGAAGATCTGCGCTCTATCGCACTGCGGTGTCTATTGTGGGCCTTGGCAGGGTCTGTGCTCCTGGCCGTAGGGGCGGCAATATGGCTTGCGCGCTATTACAACTGCCGGATGTACGGCTTCCGTAACACCATGTCGCTGGTAGCTGAAGGCAATTTGGCGGCGCGCGTCCCTGTCACGCCCGCGATGGATGACATCGATGATCTTGCGATGCATATCAATGCAGCCGTGGATCGGCTGAAAGACAATGTAGATAGCATTCGTCAGGTCAGTACCGACATCGCGCACGACCTGAAAACCCCTTTGAATCGTTTGCATATTCACTTGAATGAAGCTTCCGATCATGTGAGCACGCTTTCTGATGAGGCGGCCGTGAGCGCGCGTGCGTCACTGGAAGAAGCGATGGTTGAAGGTGATCACATAAACTCTACGTTTGAAGCACTACTGCGGGTGGCACAGATCGAGTCTGGAGCGAGGCGTGCCAGCTTCGAGCAGCTGAATCTAGCTGACATACTCGACTTGGCGCATGAAGTGTACGAGCCTGTGGCAGAAGAATCTGGCCACACGCTGGTCAATCGACTTTCAGGCGCGTCCGAGCTGTCAATGCTGGGCGATCGTGAGTTGCTACTGCAACTGGTGATCAACCTTGTCGAGAATGCGATTCATCATTGTCCTGACGGTGTCAACATCGAGCTTGACGGAGGAGTGACAGGTGATACTGTCTGGGTGTCAGTTACTGATACTGGGCCCGGCATTCCTGCCGAGTATCGCGAAAAAGTGCTTCAGCGACTGTACCGCCTGGAGCGTAGCCGGACCACGCGTGGTACGGGACTTGGTTTGAGTATGGTGAAGGCGATAAGCGATTTGCATGCCGGATCAATTGTTATGTCTGACAACGATCCGGGGCTGAAAGTGACAGTTACCTTTTCCTCAAGCGGGTAATAGCGCAGTGCAGCTTTATTGCTAGACGAGGTCAAAGGGGCAGCTTTCGCTGCCCCTTTGTCGTTACTACGCTGCCAATAGTTGTGTCTTGAGCTTCTTCATCGCCGCCTTCTCGATCTGACGGATCCGCTCGGCTGATACACCGTATTCACCCGCAAGTTCGTGCAGGGTGGCCTTCTCATCGGCTAACCAGCGCCGCTCAAGGATTGTGCGGCTGCGCTCATCAAGCGTTTCAAAGCCTGCTGCAAGTCCTTCGAGCGATCGCTCGTAGTCGTCGCCGCTTTCAATCACCATGGACGGATCATCAGCATCATCATGCAGAAGATCAGATGGTGACAGGGCGACACGATCCTCGCCAGCTCCCACAGGCGCGTCAAATGCACTGTCGTGACCGTGCATTCGTGACTCCATCTCGACCACCACCTTCGGGTCTACGTTCAGGTCTTCAGCAACACGATCTACCTCATCCTGGCTAAACCAGTTGAGAGCTTTCTTCTCGCTGCGCAATTTGAAGAACAGCTTGCGTTGTGCCTTGGTGGTTGCCACCTTCACGATGCGCCAGTTGCGAATCACGTATTCGTGAATCTCGGCACGAATCCAATGGACCGCGAACGAGATCAGGCGCACGCCTACATCCGGATCAAAGCGTTTTACAGCCTTCATCAGCCCCACGTTGCCCTCTTGGACCAGATCGGCCATCGGCAGACCGTAGCCCTTGTACGTGCGCGCGATATGCACCACAAACCGCAGCTGGGACATGACCAGCTGGCGTGCCGCATCCAGATCTTCGTTTTCGCGCAGACGCCGCGCCAGAGTTTGCTCTTCCTCGACGGAGAGCAGCTCGATATTGGCGATGCGCGCGAAGTAGCCATTCAGGTCATCGCTGACCGACGGAAGGGCTACGTTGTTGTGTGAAGTAGTCAGTGCTGTACTCATTATCAAGTACCTCCAATAGTTCTTGCCAGCCTAGGCTAGCACTCAAGAGGTGAGAGTGCTAACTGGCGGCAAAGTTCCTCTGAAACTTGAGGTTCAGATCCTATGCCTGAATTACCCAGACTAACGAAATAAATTACTAAATTCAGTGACTTGTACGTTTTCCGAGGTGTTTGGATTTCACGCGTCGGCGTAAATTCTCTGTCGTGAGGGTCCGTACAGAGTGGATAATGCGCCAACAAGCCCCAGTAGGGCTCCTGTGGCGGGAATCAAGCCAATCAGAGCCTTTGGCGGCCAACTCAAGCCCATTTGGGCTCCATACAGACCCGCCAACTCATCGGCAGGGCGTTTTAGCAGAGAAAAGGCCGCGATAGCGAGCCCTGTGGCGATCAGCCCGCCTAGCAGGCCGTACAACAAGCCTGTGTAGACAAATGGCCGATTCATGAAGCTGCGGCTTGCGCCAAGCAGGTGGCTGACCTCGCGCTCGGAGCGCCGATCGAGTAGCTCGAGCCGGATGGTATTGCCCACGACCAGCAGGGCTGTCAGGGTCAGAAACCCTGCCAACAGAGCGGCGGCAACGCGGGCGACCGCAACGACAGCCCGTAGACGCTCCACCCATTGCAAGTCGTAGCGCACGCGTTCGATATCACTGATTTGCTCGATCTCGGTCGCAAGTGCCTGCATGCGTTGCCGGCCGGCGGTGGCGCGCTCGGGCGCGATAACGATCGCCCCCGGCAGGGGATTGCTTCCGAGTACATCGAGTGCATCGCCTAGATCGCTCTCTGCGCGAAAGGTCGCCAGAGCCTCGTCACGGGACACGTAGCGCGTGCTCTGTATACCAGGACGTGCGGCGAGCTGTGTTGCAAGCGATGCTCCATCAAGATCTGCCACATCCAGCGAGAGGTAGGCTGTCAGGGTGGCCCCCTGGTCCTCATTGCCACGCAATTCATCTAGCGCGCCCGCGAGAAAAGACAGCAACACCGGCATTGCCAGGACGATGCCGAGAACCAACAAGGTCAAGCCGCTTGCGAAGGGGCGGGTGCGGAGCCGTGCCAGGGTGCGACGCCAGGCGTAGCCGCGTTGGGTATAACTCATGCGAGAGCCAATGGCGCGTGTTAGCGCCGTGTGGGGACTTGCGTTGCGGTGACCAGCTCTGGGTTCAGACATGCGACTCTGATCGTCGGGGGATCTGGTGTTGCGCCAAGGATGTATCGGACAATCCTCGTGGGCTGACGCTGCGTCCGCCAGCTAGTTTGAGCTGCGCAAAGCGGTGGCGGGCAAGAAGCTCGGTGTCGTGTGTTGCAAATAGCACCGTTACACCCGAGCGATGAAACTGCAGCAGCAGTTGCATGATGTCTTCGCTCATCGCTGCATCCAGGTTACCGGTGGGCTCATCAGCCAGTAACAGTCGCGGCCGCGCTACCAGAGCGCGCGCGATTCCGGCACGTTGTTGCTCGCCACCGGAGAGAGTTTCGGGTTGCATGTCGGCAGCATGTTCAAGTCCGACACGGTGCAAGGCTGCGCTCACACGTGTGACGATGTCGTTGTAGCCATAGCCGCCGATGATCAAGGGCAGGGCAACGTTGTCGAACAGATTGCGATCGTTGAGCAGTTGATTGTCCTGGAAGATGACCCCCATCTGGCGTCGCAAAGCGAGCTCGCGGCGTGGCTTCAGGCGGCTGTAATCGATGCCGCCCACGTCGATACGCCCCGATGTAGGTCGCTCGAGCCTGGCAATCAGGCGCAGGAGCGAGCTCTTGCCAGCGCCCGAGTGTCCGGTCAAAAAAGTAAAGCTACCGGTCTCGAGGCTGAACGAGATGTTTTCAAGGGCCGCTTTACCCCCGCTGTAGCGAAGGCTAACCGAGTCGAAGGTGATCAAGCGACATCTACCGGGGCACCAACATCGACCAAGGCATCGATGAAAGGCTCGGCCTCGAAGACTTGCAGATCAAATACGCCCTCTCCGACACCGATAAACCGAATCGGCAGCCCGAGGCTCTCGGCTATCGCAAAGACAACGCCTCCTTTGGCCGTGCCATCGAGCTTGGTGACCGCCATGCCGGTCAGTCCGATTGCATCGTGGAACTGCTGCGCTTGAGCCAGAGCGTTCTGGCCGGTACCACCGTCGAGCACGATCAAGGTTTCATGAGGGGCGGTGGGGTCGAGCTTGCTGAGTACCCGCTTGACCTTGGCGAGCTCGTCCATCAAGTTGGCTTGCGTGTGCAGCCTGCCAGCGGTGTCGGCGATGAGCACATCGATGCCGCGTGCCTTGGCCGATTGCATTGCATCAAAGATGACCGAGGCGGAGTCTGCGCCGGAGCCCTGAGCGACCACTGGAACCTTGTTACGTGCGCCCCAGGTCTCCAGTTGCTCAACAGCGGCAGCTCTGAACGTGTCGCCAGCGGCGAGCATTACCGACAAGCCGCCCTCGGTCATCTGGCGCGCAAGCTTGCCGATGGTGGTGGTCTTGCCCGAGCCATTGACCCCAACGACCAGAATGACAAAGGGGCCGCTTTGATCAGGAATCTCCAGCGGGACCTCAACCGGTTTGAGCAGAGCCAGCAGCTCACGCCGAAGCGCCTTGCCGAGCGCCGCGCTGTCGCCCACCTCGGAGCGGGCAACGCTTGCGCCGAGCGATGACATGATCTTGCGCGTGGCAACCACGCCGACATCGGCCATGATCAGCTGACTTTCAAGCTCCTCAAGCAGGTCCTCATCGATCGGCTTGTCGCCTAGCAGAAAGTTAAGCAGGTTGTCGCGAAAGCGAGAGCGAGTCTTGCCCAAGCCCGCTTCAAGGCCTACCTCCACACCCGCATCGATGCCGTGTTCCGGGGGAGGCTCCACGGACGCCTCTACCAGTTGTGTGTCGGCGGTATCGGCGCGAATTTCGACGGACGTTTGCGCAGCGGTGGCCGCATCTGACGTAATCTCTGAAGCTCCGTCGGAGGCGCGTCGATCCTTCTGGCGTTTGAGAAAGCTGAATAGACCCACGGCGGCCAGAGAACCCCTTATAACGTGATTGACTCGCGATGCTATCACTACGCTGCCAACCGCAGATCATGGTGAGGCGATCCTCGTTTGGGCCAGGCAGGGCGGCTCAACAGCGCGCGCGGGTGCGGCGCCCCGCAGCTGTCGGCAGCGTGCGTGTGATTGGTGGTCGGTGGCGCGGTCGCAAGCTCGATGTGCTCGATTCGCCAGGCCTCAGGCCGTCGCCGGACCGGCTGCGTGAAACGCTGTTCAATTGGTTGGCTCCGGTGCTGCCCGGTGCGCGTTGTCTGGACTTGTTTGCTGGCAGTGGCTCGCTCGGCATCGAGGCGGCATCAAGGGGAGCGGCAGAGGTCACACTGGTTGAGCGAGAACCCGCGGTGGCCGAGCGCCTGCGCCAGAATCTTTCGCGTCTGAATTCCGCTGAAGAGCCTGCACGGGTACAAATCGATGTGGTGCAAGCGGATTGGGCCGATGCGCTTCGCGATCTACCCGGTAAATGGGACATCGTGTTTGTGGACCCTCCGTTCGAACAGGGACTTCACGTTGATGTGCTGAACGCGCTCGTTGACGGGGTGCTTGCCGTCGATGCGCGGGTGCACATCGAATCGGCCGTGCGCGACCGGTTGCTGCTCCCGCCTGCGTTTTCCGTGATCAGGGACAGGCGATTTGGCGACGTGCAAGCCCGCCTCGTGGGCCGCTCGGCGCCGCCCATTGCGTCAACAGAATGATTCGCGCAGACTCGCCTCAATACAGAGCGTTTGATCCTGATGCACGTAACTGCGATTTACCCCGGAACCTTCGACCCGATGACCGTCGGGCATACCGACGTGGCCGAGCGCGCAAGTCGTATGTTCGATGAGGTGGTCATTGGAGTGGCGGCCAGCAAACGTAAAAATCCCTTCTTCTCACTGGAGGAGCGGGTCTCGCTGGCAACAGAAATTACCGCCCCACTGGGCAATGTTTCGGTGCAACCCTTTGAGGGTCTGTTGATGCGCTTTGCCAAATCGATTGATTGTCGTGTAGTGATTCGTGGTCTGCGTGCGATTTCGGACTTTGACTATGAAGTACAGATAGCCGGAGTCAATCGGCATCTGGAGCCAAGCGTTGAGACCGTGTTTATCGCCGCCTCCCAGGACTACACATTCCTGTCCTCAAGCATCGTGCGCGAGATCGCGCGTCACGAGGGTGACTACTCGTCGTTTGTGCATCCTGTTGTGGTGGACGCTTTTC
The DNA here is from genome assembly GCA_937922675.1 of uncultured Granulosicoccaceae bacterium. Taxonomy (GTDB): domain Bacteria; phylum Pseudomonadota; class Gammaproteobacteria; order Granulosicoccales; family Granulosicoccaceae; genus Granulosicoccus. The sequence continues at coordinate 100,368 of CALAJN010000010.1, read as the reverse complement.
AGCGCAAGTATGCAGAGCTGGGAGAGTTTGGAGAGTAAGCGATGGCCTTGTTGATCACCGACGAATGCATCAACTGCGATGTGTGTGAGCCAGAGTGCCCCAATGATGCGATCTACCAAGGCGAGGAAATCTACGAGATTCACCCGCATCTGTGTACCGAGTGCATCGGTCATTTTGATGAATCACAGTGCGTAGTGGTCTGCCCGGTTGACTGCATTCATGTTGATCCTGCACACACCGAGACGCAGGGTCAACTGCGCTTGAAATACGAAGGTTTGATGAAAAAATAAGGCGTTTTGTTGCCGGACGATGGCCTCGTCGTCTCATAACAGCTGCTGCCTTGGTACTTTACTGGACAGCGCCCAGTGATGTGATGGCGCGGGCAACACCCCGCAATTCTGCCAGGCCCTTCAAGCGCCCGATAGCGGAGTAGCCGGGGTTGGTGTGCTTGTCGATGTCATCGATCAGCAGGTGTCCATGATCGGGGCGCATGGGAATCTCTGCGTCGACACGGTTCTCTGCGCGCCGACGGGCTTCCTCACGCATCAGCGTGGCTGAAAGAGCCACCATATCAACGCCACCGTCCAGGTGATCATCTTCAAAGAATGCGCCTGAGTCCTCGATGGTTACGTTTCGTAGATGCACGAAGTGGATGCGTTCAGCAAAGGCTTCGGCAATAGCGATGACATCATTGTCGGTGCGCGAGCCGAGCGAGCCTGCGCACAAGGTAATACCGTTCGCTTGCGACGGCACAGCATCAAAAAGCGCCGCGTAGTCCGCCTGTGTGGAGACCACTCGCGGCAGGCCGAAAAGCGAGAAGGGTGGGTCATCCGGATGCAGACAGATACGGGCACCACACTCTTCCGCTGCAGGCACTACCGCCTCGAGGAATTGAATGAGGTTGCCGCGCAGGTCATCAGAACCCATGCCGCTGTATTCAGCGATAGCAGCGCGTATGTCTTCACGCCCGTGCCGTAACTCTGAGCCGGGGAGTCCTGCGATGATAGTTTGCTCAAGCGCCTCTTGTGCGACTGCATTCATGCCATCCAGGCGAGATCTTGCCGCCTCGACAACATCAGACGCGTAGTCTTGTTGCGCACCGGCGCGCTCCAGAACAAACAGATCATAGGCTGCAAATGCGATCGGATCAAAGCGCAGGGCAAGCCCACCCTTGGGTGCAACGTGACGTAGCTCGGTGCGTGTCCAGTCAACCACCGGCATGAAGTTGTAGCAGATGGTTTTCAGGCCGTGAGTAGCAAGTCTCTGCATGGTCTCTATCCATACAGCGGTATGCCTGGCACAATCAGCGCTTCCCAGCTTGATGGCCGGATGCACGGGTATGCTCTCCACCACAGACCATTCCAACCCGGCAGCGGCAATCTCGTGTTTTCTCTCGGCTATGGCCTCGTGCTGCCATAGCTCACCGGGTGCGGCCGCATGTAACGCCGTCACGATGCCACTTGCTCCTGCCTGGCGGACATGCGCTAGTCTTACCGGATCCTCCGGGCCAAACCATCGCCAGGTTTCCTGCACTGTTCTTCCTGTCTAAGTGTGAGCAGGCATGATGCCGAGCCTGTGGCTTGAGATCAATAGAAACATCGCGTACCAAGATCGCGACACGGGTGAGCGTTCGGATGGCCGTTTCTCATGCGCTGGACTTTGGCAAACAATTCGAGTAGCAAGTGCAATGATGAGTGATCAACTCGCTACTTTATTTCTGACAGACAGAACACCAGAAGGTTGAGCGTTGCCCCATGACTTTTTGCTTGATCGTCGCTGTGCATAGCCGGCATGCCTCATCAGCGCGCCCATAGACCAGGAGCTGTTGAGCGAAGTATCCCGGTGTGCCATCACTACCGACAAAATCCCTGAGTGTTGTGCCGCCCTGTTCGATGGATCGTGTGAGCACATGCTTGATAGCATCGACAAGGCGTGTCGCCTCTGCGCGGGATATTCGTGCGGCGCTGCGTCCTGGTCTGATACCCGCCATGAACAAGGATTCGCTCGCGTAGATGTTGCCAACGCCCACCACGACGGCCGCGTTCATGATCAAGACCTTTATGGCCACCCTGCGGTTGCGCGTTGATGCGAACAGGTGTTCGGCATTGAACGCTGCATCTAGCGGTTCAGGCCCAAGTTTTTCAAGTAGTGGGTGCGTTGTGGCATCGGCTGCCTGCCACAGCCAGCAACCAAAACGTCGCGGATCGTGATATCGCAGCACGGCCCCATTGTCCATGATCAACTCCACATGATCGTGTTTGCGCAATGGCTGTTGCGGCGACGCAATGCGCAGACTGCCAGACATACCGAGATGCACGATAGCGGTACCGTCAGGTACATCGATCAGTAAATACTTGGCGCGGCGTCGTACGGCTGTAACGCTTGCGCCCTCCAGTGCGACTAGTTGCGGAGCGACTGGCCAACGCAAGCGGCTGTCGTGAACGCATACCTTGGCAATGCTCTGTCCAAGAAGGTGTGGCTCGATACCGCGACGTGTGGTTTCGACTTCTGGTAGCTCAGGCATCAGTTGTCGCGTGCTGTGTCAGTCGGCAGTGTTGCCGCTGGCAGCAGTCTGGCACAGCCGCCGTCGTCAAGGACGAGGGCCTGCCATTCGCTATTGCTGGTGACTTGCACCTTGTGTGTCGTACCGCTTGCCAGCGTGACAACAGCCATGAACTCGGTGCTATTGACAGGCAGCGTGTCCGACAGGGGCCATTCAACTGTTTGACCAGAGCTCAAATCGAGCCATGGGTCGACAACGACTCTGCGCTGTTCGATAAATACCTCGGTCACCACATCGGCGAAGACATCTGAGCTTGCAAACGCGGATAGTCCCCCGTCAACGAGCGATAATATCCATTCGGGTGCCAACTCGACACGATCCCCTGGTTGTAGATAGCGCCGCTCACCGGACAGATCAATGCCACCTACAGCAATTGACTCATCGTCAAGTATCAGTGTGGCAAGTGGTGATGTCAGGCCAGCTGATTCTATGTCGACGTCGGAAGCAGGGTAACTTGCAGCCGGAGTATTCAAGGCTTCGAGCAAGGGTGACAGTCGCTGCTGATTGACCGCCAGAGTGCAAGGAGCCGTTATGCCCCAGGTGCCACTCTCGCGCTGTAATACCAGATCGTTGCGTTCCGGGCGTTGAATCCTGATGATGCGTGGGTCGCGTGCGCTCGGTGCTTGTGTGTTGTTTTTCTCTGCATCCTCGTGTGCTACCCACAAGGCTGCAGTGAGTAGTACTACAGCCGAACCGATAACAAGCACAGTGAGCCTGCGGCGTTTGGCGGTGTGTCCGGCTCTACGCGAGTGTCGACGTACTTGAGTGGGTGGTATCTCAGCCACGGGCCATACGTACGCGCGCTACAAGAGCAAAGAGCAACAATAGAACCGGTATACCAAACAGGCAGACGATGGTCAGTGCCGCGATACTTCTTGGGCTCATCACGAGTTCCGCATCCGGTGCCGGGGCGGTAACAAACGCGAGTGCCTCATCATCGCCGCCTAGCCATACAAACAGACTCTCGGTAAATGCTGCGTTGGAGCCGTTGCCAAGATATGCGGATGCCGCAAAGTCGGCATCGCCAATGATCGCGATGCGCTGGCTATCGCCATCGGTGCGTGGTCGTTCTATTGTGGCGCCAAGAATCAGGGGGCCGGCGACCTCACTGCTATTGTTGTCAAAGCTCACCTCGCCCTGCAATGCCCCAGTCTCGGTCCAGCTGGACTCAGGGCTTGCCAGTAGTGGCAGTGTTGTTTGACCCGCCAGCGGCGTGACGTTTAGTGCCCGCACCTGCGGCAACAGCAGCGCACTCCTCAGGCTGGCAGTGACCGGGTGATCAGGAAAGGCTGACAAAACAACAAAATCCGGTGCATCCAGATTGAGTGACTGACTTGCAGTATCAATGACGCGGCCGGGCAAGGTGTCCACACCCAATTCTGTCGCCAGCAAACTCAGCCCGGGGCCGGTTTCAGTTGTGCTGACCAGCGGAGATTCGGCCTGTATGGCGGTCTGTGCGCCGTCTTTGATCGCGGCCGCAGGAATCTTGCTGTGAGTGGATGTTTCGAGTAGCCACAGGAGGTTGCCGCCCCGACGCACGTACTCCACAAGGCTTGCGATTTCGCCAGGGAACCAGGGGTCAAGCGGCGCTGCGACGACCAGCACATCGATCTCATCGGGTACCACGGGTGTAGTGACAAAGCTCAATTCGCTGGATTCAAAGCCAATGGCTGCCAGTCGCTGCGCGATGAGCAACCAATCATGATTGGTGCTGGCCAGCGGCGAGCGCTCGCGGTGACCTGTGATAAACGCAAGCCGGCGTGTGCCCTCACGTCCGATTTGTCGCAGAGCTCCGGTCAGGCTGCGTTCGTCCAGGCTATTCAGGCGTTGCTCGCGTCCGCCGCCGCTTATGATCAGTTCGCCACCGGGCGCTGCATTCAGTGCACGCGCTTGTGCAGGATCTGTATCCGGGTTCAGAAAACTCAATTGCAGATCCGGTTTGATAGCCCGATAGCGGTCCACCAGATCACGTACTGCCTCGCGCACGGTAGCGTCAGGGCCGAGCACGGCAAGAATCTCTATGGGTGTGGTCAGTGACGCAAGCGTGGCGACTGTGCCGGCGGTCAGGCTGTGCCTGTCGTTCGCGGTCAGGTCAACACCGACAGAAAAGCGTTCTGCGAACCAACCGAGCGTCAGCACGATAAGCAGGGTCGCCAGCGATAGCAACAAATGGATGCGTGTGCCCATGTCAGGTCAGTCGCTGCTGTGCCGCAAAGCGTCGAGGCGTATCAATGTCAGCACGGTAAACAAGGCCGTGAACAACACGAAATACGAAAGGTCGGCCGTATCTGGATAACCTTGTAAAAAGCCTGCGAGATGATTGCCGGGCGACAGGCTGGCAAGCGCGTCCAGCCAAGGTGCGACGCCCGTAGTACTGCCTAGAAGCCACAGGAAAGCGAGCAAAGCCACTGCCATGACTGCCGCCAACATCGGCTGACGTACCAGGCTCGAGCAATACAAGCCTGCAGCTGCGGATGCAGCAGTGCACAAGGCGAGACCCAGCGCGCCCGAAGCAACGACGGCTGCGTCCAAAGGTGTCCACAGCGTCATGGCTACAATCATGCCGATAGCCACAAGCAGAGGTACAGCGAGTGCAACCCATGCGCCAATCAATTTGCCCAGGACGATCGCTGTGGTGGGTACAGGGGATGATTGCCACAAGGCCCAGGTAGCGTCACGGTATTCGTCGCTGAAGCTGCGCATGGCGTAGAGCGGCGCCAGTATTGTGAGAACCACCGCCAGAGGAGCAAGGTAATTGCTACCCAGAAAACCTGCAAGCCCTGGTGGATGATCTTGCAAGCCGATACGGGTCTGTGCGTTTAGCCAGTGTTCGAGTTGAGTCAGGAACAACCATGCAGCAATGCCTGCAAACAAAGCGGCGATTATCCAGCTGGCACTGGAGCGCAGCAAACGTGTGCATTCGTGGCGAGCTACCAGCAGAGTCATTGAGAGGATTTTCATGCGACTTGCTGCGCGCTGCTGGTGACTTTGGCAAACACCGCAGCGATGTTATCGCGCATGCCATCGGCCAGATCGTGTTCGGCCATGAGTTGGCCATGATGCATGATGGCTACGCGCGAGCAGCAGGCCTGTACCTCACCAAGCAGATGGGTCGAGAAAATCACTGCGCGCTGCGTACCCTGGCGCTTGATCAGCGAGCGCAGCTCCTCCTGTTGCTGCGGATCGAGGCCATTGCTCGGCTCGTCCAGTAGTAACACCGCCGGGGCGTGCACGATGGCCTGAGCGATGCCGACGCGTTGGCGAAAGCCTTTGGATAATTTGCTGATCCGACGTCTTGCAACCTCGGCTAACTTGCATTCTTCGATAACCGCAGCCACTCTCAGTGATACATCCTGTCGCGTTACGCCGCGCAGGCGTGCGCAGAGGTGGAGGTAGGCGTCGACCCGCATATCGTCGTACAGCGGTGGCAGGTCAGCGAGGTAACCCAGCTCGGCACGCGCTGCCATCGGCTCATCGTTCAGTGAGTGTCCGGCAATGTGTACGCTGCCGCGGTGCGGGACGAGACAGCCGGCAAGCATGCGCAAAGTGGTTGATTTGCCAGCGCCGTTGAGACCGAGCAGGCCGAGTACGTCACCGGCGTACAGTGTCAGTGATACGCCGCGCACAGCGTAACTGTCGCCGGCATCACGGCGGGCCTTCGGGAGGCGGCGCGAGAGATCGCTTGCCTCGAGCAAGGGGGGACCGGTGCGTGTCATCGGGGCAGAGTATAGTGCGACGCCGCGAACCTGCGGCTAAAGTCGGAATCGAAGACCTCGGGGAGTGCTCCTTGAGCCTGAATGAGCGTGTAGCGGAGATAGTAAATGGAAGTCGCGGGAACAATGCTGGCGCTTGCCACTGGTCTGTGGGACGTATCGTTGTGGTCGTTGGTGGCCTGGACGGTCGTCAGCTGCCATGTGACGCTGCTGGCGGTGACAATCTATCTGCACCGCAGCCAGGCGCACCGCTCGGTTGACCTGCACCCGGCGCTGGCGCACGTCTTCCGGTTCTGGCTGTGGATGACTACCGGGATGAATACGAGGGAGTGGGTGTCCGTCCACCGCAAGCATCACGCGCGTTGCGAGGGCCCCGACGACCCGCATTCACCACAGATCCATGGCATCGGCAAGGTGTTGCTTGAAGGTGCAGAGCTGTACCGTGAGGCAGCGGCCGATCCAGCGGTAACCGACAAATTTGGCCATGGCACGCCAGATGATGCGATAGAGCTGCATCTCTACAGTCGTTTTAGCGCGCTGGGCCTGATGATTCTCGCCACCACCGAGTTCTTGCTCTTCGGGCTCGCCGGGATCGCGGTCTTTGCCATACAGATGCTGTGCATACCTGTGCTTGCCGCGGGTGTGATCAACGGCATCGGGCACTACTGGGGGTATCGCAACTTCGAGACCGAGGATGCGGCGACAAACATCGTGCCGTTTGCCGCCATCGTGTGCGGAGAGGAATTGCATAACAACCACCATGCCTATCCCTCCTCAGCACGCTTTTCGCTGCGACGCTGGGAGTTTGATCTCGGCTGGGCCTACCTGCGCCTGTTCTCCTGGCTCGGACTTGCGAAGGTTCGGCGGGTTGCGCCACGCCCGACGTTTCGAGAGGGCAAGGACGGTATGGACATCGAGACCGTCAAGGCGATCATCTCGAGTCGTTTGCATGTGATGGAGAGTTACGCGCAGCGCGTCACGCGACCGGTGCATGCGCTTGAGTTCAAGGCAGTGCGGGACAGCCTGCCCACATTGCAGCGTCGTCGCTTGCGACGTGTCGGCCGGGATCTTGTCAAGAGTGAGTCAAAGCTGGATGCTGCCGGTCGCGAGCGTTTGCAAGAAGCACTTGCATCGAGCGATGTACTCGCCACGGTGCACGAGTACCAAGCGCGTCTGCAAGCCATCTGGCACAAGGCTGGGGCCAATCAGGAAGCTTTGCTTCACGCGCTGCAGGACTGGTGCCATCAGGCAGAAGCCTCCGGTGTCGAGCGCTTGCAGGAATTTGCAACACGCCTTCGCGGGTATGAGCTGAAGCCCGGTGTGATGTGACTGGACTGCGCGAGGAGGTCGCAGCCCGGGCCCTGCGACGTCCCCCCGACATCTACGGTTTTTCCATTGCCTGGCGTGACAAGCCAAGCACGACTCTGCGTGGCAGTAACGGTACAAGCCAGTTCACCAGAAATCTCAGCTTGGCTTCGTTGAAGGCCACAAGCTCGCCTTTCTCCATTGCCTTGTAGCCGCATTGAGCTGCCGAGGCAGCTGATCTTGCGTGCTTCCAAATACCCACTCCTTCAAGATTACCCGCTTCAACAAAACCGGTAGCGACTGCACCCGGGCAGAGCGCAGTCGCCGTCACCTTGTGTGCCGCCACCTCTTCAGCGATGGCCTGTGTAAACGATGTGACATAGGCCTTGGTGGCGTAGTACACCGCCTGTAGCGGGCCCGGCATGAAAGACGCCGTGGATGACACGTTCAAGATACGACCTCGCTGGCGTTGCACCATGCCCGTAAGGTAGTAGTGGCTTAGTTCGGTGAGTGCAGCGATGTTGACCTGCATCATCGCTTGCGTGTTTGCGAGCGTCTGCTCATGAAACAACCCGTGGCCACCGAAGCCAGCGTTGTTGATCAACACATCGATTTCGAGCCCTAGTGCTTCGGTCTTCTCGAAGATGTTTAGTGCCGCGTGAGGCGTTGCCAGGTCCTGGATTATGACGACAGCCGAAACACCGAACTGGGTTTCCAGTTCTGTCTTCAGTGCGTCGAGTTTGTCTCCCGAGCGTGCTACCAGCACGAGGTTGCCTCCCTTGCTGGCGTGGATTCTTGCAAGCTCGAGACCGATGCCTCCAGAGGCGCCGGTGATCAGGGCGGTGTCGCTATTCCTGGACATGAGATTCTCGAAAAAGAGGTGCTGATTGTTGGCATTGTCGACGAAATCCTCTGACCAGAGATGAAGTTGCGACAAAGGCACAAGATCTGATTGGCGATGGCATTGGCGCTGCCGTGGTAAATCCAGAATGAACTGGTCTTCAATACAGCGAGGTTCATGTGTTTACAGCGAGCAGCAAGGCGTCAGCGTGTACAGACACAGTATCTGACGCAATGATGGAGCATCTCGTTCGTCACGGTGTAACAGCCGAGGCCAATTCAATCCGTACTCAAAGGTGTTCCTGTCGCTGAGACACTGCTGTCGCTATCCAGTGACCTGGGATCTGACATGATCGTCAGACGTTTATAAATGCTTGCGTTCTGGCCCCGCGGACGGATTGGCAGGCGGGTCCGACATGTGACGGTTTGTCCTTGTCGCTGTCGAGAGCTTTTGTCGACATGAATCACGCGCATTCTGGAATGCGAGCCAAAAGACAGCGAACTGTTTGCACAATACGCTCTTGTCGTCGACTCCCCACGCCAGAAAATACCCACCCATAAAAAAGCCCGCACTGAGGCGGGCTTTGTCGAATTCGCTCTAGCGTGGCGATTACTTGATTTTTGCTTCCTTGTAGACCACGTGCTTGCGCACTTTCGGATCAAACTTCATCATCTCAAGCTTGCCAGTCATGGTTCGCTTGTTTTTGGTGGTGGTGTAGAAGTGACCTGTACCGGCCGACGACACCATCTTGATCTTGTCTCTCATCGCTGCTGCTCTCCTGATTGGGGTGCGGTTAGACCTGTTCGCCGCGGGCGCGCAGATCAGCGAGCACGGTATCGATACCGCGCTTGTCGATGATGCGCATCCCCTTGGAGGAAACACGCAGGCTGACGAAACGATTTTCTGCGGCCACCCAGAAACGGTGGGTGTGCAGATTGGGCAGAAAACGGCGCTTGCGGCGGTTCTTGGCATGCGACACGTTGTTGCCGCTCATCGGGCCCTTGCCGGTGACCTGGCAGATTCTGGACATCGAAACTCTTCCGGTGCTACTACAGATAAGGAATTCGGCAGGGCCGAGCCCGCGAAGCGTAGCGAAACCGGGCATGCTGTGCAAGTGCTTTTCGCAAAGTGCGTGCCTCGAGAGGCGATTTTGAGGTAATTCACACTCACTTTCTGAATCCTGACTGTTCCCACCCACTGCCAGCCTATCCCTGCCGCCTGACCTATCGCTGACCATGACGCTACGCTCCGCCACACCGCACGCCGACGGCGCCGCTCTGCCGCCTCCGGACGCGGTGGGTCTTGCGCACTCGGACCGCCTCGCCGCCCTGATCGCCGAGCGCATTGAAGCCGGACCACTATCCTTTGCCGAGTACATGCGGCTTGCGCTGTATATGCCTGGCCTCGGCTACTACATGGCTGGAGCCCAGAAGTTTGGCGCGGATGGAGACTTCATCACCGCACCGGAGGTCAGTCCGCTATTTGGCCGCGCGCTGGCGGTGCAGTGCCGCGAGGTGCTCGACGAGCTTGACGCAGGTGAGCGCGAGTGCATCGTGGAGTTTGGAGCGGGCAGCGGCGCTTTGGCGGTGTCACTCTTCGGTGCTCTGCAGGATCGTGCGGAGCTTCGTTATCGGATTGTCGAGACCAGCTCGGAGCTTGCCTTGCGGCAGCGGGATGCTCTCGTCGCAGCGTTTGGGGTCGAGATCCTGGGCCGTGTTGACTGGCTGAACGCCCTGCCGGACAAGGTGCAGGGTGTCATTGTCGCCAACGAGGTTGTGGATGCCCTGGCGGTAGAGCGGTTTGTCAAACGGTCAGCTCAGGCGGGCGATATCTGGCAGATTGGGGTGGGGATGGCTGCGCCGGGTGCGCCGTCACCCTTTGTGGATGACGCCCTGGAGCCGACACCGGAACTGATCGCCGGCGTATCAGCGGTTGAGGCAGACCTTGAGGCACCACTGCCGCCGGGTTACGCCTCGGAGATCGGATTGCAGGTGGCGCCGTGGGTAGGGGCTGTGGGTGCGTCGCTAGAGCGGGGTGTAGTGCTGATCGCTGACTACGGCTATCCGCGTCGTGAGCGCTATAGCGAGGAGCGTGGACGCGGTACCTTGGCTTGCTACTACCGGCATCGCGCTCACGACGATGCGTACCGTTGGCCGGGGCTTCAGGACATCACGGCACACGTGGATTTCACGGCCATCGCTGAGGCCGCAGCGCCGTCGAATCTGGACTTTCTGGGTTACGCCTCGCAGGGGGCTTTTCTGCTCGGCAATGATCTGACAGGACTGGCCGAGACCGCCTCGGCGCCGCTCGAGCGTGAGCTCGATCGCATTGTTCTGGCAAGCGCCGTGAAGACACTGACACTTCCGGGCGAAATGGGAGAACGTTTCCAGGTGATTGCACTGGGCAAGGGCTATGATCGCGCGCTCCGCGGCTTCTCGCTGCAGGATCTTGCCTATCGTTTGTAGGCGTTTAACGAGTACAGCATGGACACGTTGCACATCATCTGGCTGGCCCTGGTTCAGGGGCTGACCGAATTCCTGCCGATCTCGAGCTCGGCCCACCTTATTTTGGTGCCCAAGCTGCTGGGTTGGCCTGACCAGGGGCTAGCCTTCGATGTGGCGGTGCACCTGGGCACCCTGATCGCGGTCGTCGGCTATTTTCGCGCCGATATCGTGACCTTGTTCTTTGCCTGGTGTCGCTCGGCAGGATCGCTCGTCGGGCTTGGAGCCTCGGACGCTGCAACATCTGCACACACGCCGGATTCGCGTCTCGCCTGGGGTGTGATTCTTGGGACCATTCCTGCGGGGCTTGTAGGGCTTGCCTTCAAGGACGTTATCGAGATTCACCTGCGATCACCACTGGTCATCGCTGCCACCACCATCATCTTTGGCCTGGTGCTTTGGTATGCGGACAGGCGCAGCCGTCTGGCGCGCGATGAGTTCACCTTGGGCTGGGGGGATTTTTTGGTCATTGGTGCGGCGCAGGCGCTTGCCCTCATACCTGGAACATCCCGCTCGGGCATCACCATAACGGCCGCGCTCCTGCTCGGACTTACCCGTGAGGCCGCAGCGCGTTACTCCTTCCTGCTGTCCATCCCGATAATCGTGCTATCGGGGCTCGGTGTCACCAAGGACTTACTCGAAGACAGCGCGCCAGTTGACTGGACAGCGCTTGGTCTTGGCACGTTGGTCGCCGCGGTGTCAGCCTTTATCTGCATTCATTTTTTCCTGGCTTTTATCAATCGCATCGGCATGTTGCCGTTTGTGATCTATCGCCTCGCACTAGGGGTATTGTTGCTGCTTGTATTTCTTTGACGTGCCGCGCTTGCATTAATTGTCATGGGGCACAACGATCGTCACGGTTTGTCCGCCTGCATCGCCGTGCACCGAGTCCCCTGCACGAATCACCACACGTAATATATCGGCGGGTATCTCGATGGTCAGTGAGCGCGTGAAGGGTTGTTCGGTTTCGTGTGGATGATGCAGAGTGCGCGATCCGAGCAGGGTGCCATCCTCGGTAAGTACGTCCCAGCGGTCAGCGTAGTGATCCCAGCCCGTATCAGAATGCGCCACTGTGGCGTCGATACGAAAGCGCGAGTCACCCGCGGCTGCGATGGTGGCCGCCAGGACGTCGGCATCACCTGCCGGAGCCTGCGTCGTCGTCGCGACAGAGACGAGTAGTACTGCGCCCGCGGCGACACGACCTGTGAGCGTTCGGCGTAAAGATGCGGTTGTGCTCATGTGGGTCCGAATCCTTGAGTATCAACGTAACATGTGCACACTACCACCCGAAGCAGCCTCAAGGCAGTGACCAGCAGACCCGCAGTACAGCAAGGTAATGACCCGCTAGACCGTGACCGAGTGGCGGCAGCGCGTGGCCCCATCGGGCCCGTCATACAGTTCGCCTTGTTGATTGTGCCCATGGTCATCAGCGGTTTTTTTCTGGTGTACGCGCTGACGGGCTGGATTCTTGAGGGCAGGGATCACCTCAATTGGTCGCTGGAGGCCGAGAAGGTTGGCGTCTACGTGGGGCTTGCCACGCTTGCCTACTGCACCGTCGTGGCGCTCTGGGTCCGCCTCAAGGGCGGTGCTCGCTGGCATCCCTTGATCGTGTCCAGCGTGGGCCACGTGGTGCTGGCGGCCTTGCTGGTCGTGTCTATCTTTGTGACGACGCGCTTGTAAGGCGCGCATCACAGTTCGTGCCTGTCGCGGTGAGCACGGTGTGACGGCGTCACGTGTCAACTATGCGCGGTTTTAACCGATACCCAATTGTGGCCTTCGATTTCACATCCCCGCACTGGTTCAAGACTGACCATCTACGCTTTCCGGCGTTGTGGCTCACGCTCGGCTTTTTGATGGTCTCAGCCGTGACCGTGTTGTCCCTGATCGATCTGCCGGATCAGGTGCAGAAAGTGATGCTGCACGACAAGATCGCTCACCTGATTGCCTACGCAGGCTTGATGGGCTGGTTCGTGCAAATCTTTCGACACGACCTCACCCGTCTGGTGCTGTTGCTCGCGTTTGTGTCGCTTGGCGTCGGGGTCGAGTTTGTGCAAGGAATGGTGCCGTCACGCCAATTCGAGGTGCTGGACATGATCGCCAATAGCTCAGGCGCATTGCTCTCGTGGGCACTCGCTTACACGCGTATAGGCCAGATCCTCCCAGCGGTTGAGCGTCTATGGCTTCGGCTGTTTGCAGCGCCAGCGCGCTGAGTTTCCAATACCGTGCTGAGGAACACGGCCCTAGGATGCGGCCCTAGGAACGCGGCTTGAGATTGTCCGGATCGTAGAGCGGTTGATAACCAACACATTCGACCCGCACTGGATACGTCTCACCGAAGTACTCGATCGTCAGTTCACGTCCCACTTCGCACCAGGCCTCTGGCAGGTATCCAAGAGCGATGTTCCTGCCGACGCTCGGACCATAGGCAATACTGGTGGTGTACGACCTGCGCCCTTGATCATCAATCAGAGTTTCACCGCTTGCAGGGTCCATGATCGGGCTGGTATCCACCGGGTAGCGAGCAACGCCGTGTGAGTCAATGTTGTCGAGCATGACGAGAGTGCACAGGTACGCGCTTTGACGCTTGCGTTCACGAATACCGAGGTAGGCTGCCTTGCCAAAAAAGTCTGCCGCCTTGACCTTGGGCCGAGCAAGATCGGCCTCGACCAGGTTGTACTCGGTCAGCAGATCTGCGTTCTGCAGTCTCAGACTTTTCTCAAGGCGTCGGCTGTTGGCGTAGGTCTCTATACCAATGGGGGTGATGCCTGCCGCTGCAAGCGCATCCCACACTGAAAGCCCATCGTCATAGTCAAAATGCAACTCCCAGCCTTGCTCGCCTACATAGGAAATCCTGAAGGCTGCGATCTTGACGCCGGCGATAGTGATGCTGCGTACGGCTGCAAACGCAAAGTTCTCCTGGCTCAAGGCGTCCGGATCGTCAACAACACCTTGCAGCACGCTACGTGCGTTGGGCCCCCATACGCCAATGCAGGCGTAGTCAACGGTGCGATCCTGGAGTGTCAGGTCAGTCCAGCCCTTGTCCTGACTCATACGTTGCAGCCAGACAAGATCTCGGTTGCCTGAGGCGCCACCGTCAATGATGCGAAAGTGATCTTCTGCCATCCGGATCACGGTGAGGTCTGCACGCACACCGCCTGCTTGATCGAGAAAGTGCGTGTACACGCCCTTGCCGATGGGCGTGTCACCACCGACTTTCGCAACACAGGCGTATTCCATCAGAGCCTCGGCATCGGCGCCACGCGCATCGTAGATGGCAAAGTGCGAGAGGTTGACCATGCCAACGTCTTCAGACAGTTGCAGGTGCTCGGCATTGGAGACGCGCCAGAAGTGGCGCTTGTCCCACTCGGCCTCACGCACAGGCACCCGTTCACCAAATTTTTCCAACAGATGTTCATTGCTGGCATATCCGTGCGCACGCTCCCATCCAGCGGCCTCCATGAAGTAGGCGCCCAGAGCCTGTTCGCGCTCGTAGAAGGGGCTGCGGCGAAGACCGCGGCCCTTGGTATAGGGTTCACGTGAATGGACCGCAGGGTTGTAGATCTTGAAGGCGGTTTCATAGCAGCGATCGTGGATGTACTGCTCTTCCTGCTGGAAGGGGTAGTAGCGCGACACGTCTACACCGCAGTGATCAACGTCTGTGCGCCCATCGGTCATCCAATCAGCAATGAGCTTGCCGGTGCCAGGACCGTCCTTGACCCAGACAGAGACCGCATACCAAAGCCCGCGCACCTTCGCGGACTCACCAACCGAGGGGCCACCGTCTGCCGTAACTTGCAAGAGGCCGTTGAAGGAGCGCTTCTCGTCGTAACCGAGTTCGGCAAGGATGGGCGTCAACTCGATCGCACGCTCAAGTGGCTCGATGATCTGTTCCATTTCCAGATCACGCTGTGACGGAGACAAGCGAGCCTCTTCCTTGGTCTGCAAATCACGCGGGTGACACAAACGCGGCTCGGACTCCTCGTAGTAGCCCCACTCGATCATGCCGCCTTCGGCCGTTGTTGGGTCCCCTGTATCACGAAGATAAGCCGAGTTGCCCTGATCACGAAGCAGCGGGTAACCGATGTCCTTGCCCGTACCGGCAAACTCTTCATAGGGGCCGAACCACAGTAGAGGATGATCGACAGGCATGACAGGCAGATCCTCGCCGGCCATTTCGGCGATCAATCGCCCCCAGAGTCCTGCGCACACGACGACGTATTCAGCCGCGATATAGCCACGTGATGTCTCGACACCGACGATACGCCCGTTCTCGATCTTGAGCGCTGTTGCAGGCGTGTTGGCAAAGGCCTTGAGCTTGCCAGTCTTCTCCGCTTCTTCAACGATCTCACCGGTAACCACTTGCGAGCGCGGGATGACAAGGCCTGCATCCGGGTCCCACAAGGCGCCCTGGATTACATCCTCTTCAAGCAGCGGCATTTTCTCAGCAGCCTCTTTCGCGCTGATCATGCGCGCACGCGTGCCAAACGCCTTGCCCGAGGCGACCTTGCGCTGTAGCTCACCCATGCGCTCATCGTCGCCAACACGCGCGACCTCAAGACCACCGACCTTGGCGTAGCGGCCACGTTTCTCAAAGAAGTCGATGCTGTAGCCCGTGGTCTTGCAGGTCATGTTGTCGTGCGCGGTGGCATAACAAAAGTCAGACGCATGTGCGGTAGAGCCGACATCAGTCGGAATGGCAGACATATCGATGCCCACGATGTCATCCCAGCCACGCTCGATCAGGTGGTGGGCAACGGATGCGCCGACGATACCGCCCTGTCCAATGATCACGACGCGGGCGGAGGAGGGGAAGCTGGCCATACAGGCTTGGACTCGTATGAAGCGTTGATCAGATGTTCCTTACTCTAAACGCTCGGCGACTACGGGTGCCGATTGGCAGGAGCACAGTCCCGGCGTTTGCTTGTCCGAGAGCGACGTGCGCTGTCGTTGGGCCAGCACAATGCTCTGGTCCGGGCGCTACTATCGGCTGCGTTGCCGGCCCAGGCGCAAGGCCGCGATTCGCGCCTCACGCACCGCGTCTGGAATACGTTTTTTGTCTTCGGTGGATTGCGCGATTGCGCCAGCATCCACTGACAACCATGCTTGTGCTGCGTTGCGCATCACATTTGCCTGCGGATAGTCTCTGTTTTCAAGTCCCAGCCGACCCCGTGCATCGGCTTCACAGACGTGCAAAAACGCATCAAAGCGTTCAGCGCGGCGTGCTGGGTCCAGCGACTGCAGTAGATCCGCAAGCGTAGCTGTTCGCAGTTCTTCCACCCGGTGTACATGCGTGTGCCAGCGCGCAGCGAGGATCGCAAGCTCGCGAGTCTTCTTTGGTGTGCGCAGGCGCTCAGTCATGGTAGCGGCGAGTTCTGCGCCGGCATCCTCATGTCCGTGATGCTTTGGCCATAGCTCGCGTGGCGTTGTGCCCTTGCCAAGGTCATGGCACAGCGCGGCAAAGCGTGTGTCGACGTCCGTGGACAGGGTTGCGGCCTGATCAAGCACCATTAGCGTGTGCAGGCCTGAGTCAATTTCGGGATGGTGCTTTGCAGGTTGCGGCACACCGAAGAGCTTGTCGACTTCGGGTAGCACACGTGCAAGTGCCCCGCAGTCACGTAGCGTTTCGATAAACGCACGCGGGGACTGAGCTGCGAAGGCGCGCTCCATTTCGTGCCAGACGCGCTCTGCCACCAGATGATCGACCTCACCGTTGCTGACCATCTCTTGCATCAGAGCCTGTGTGTCAGTCGCAACAGTAAAACCCATTGATGAGAAACGAGTCATGAAGCGCGCGACGCGCAGGATGCGCACCGGGTCTTCTACAAACGCCGGTGACACGTGGCGCAACGTCCGTGCCTCAAGGTCGCGCTGCCCATTGCAGGGATCAATCAGCTCGCCGGCAGGTGTTTGTGCGATGGCATTGATAGTGATGTCACGACGGTTCAGATCCTCTTCAAGTGTGACCGTCGGTGAGGTGTTGAAGGTAAAGCCGGCGTACCCAGGGCCGGACTTGCGTTCCGTGCGGGCAAGAGCGTATTCCTCATGGGTGTCGGGATGCAGAAAGACCGGAAAATCCTTGCCCACAGGTGTGTATCCCGCAGCCACCATTGACTCAGGTGTTTCGCCGACAACGACCCAGTCGCGGTCTGCGACTTCAAGGCCTAACAAGGCGTCTCTGACAGCGCCGCCTACAAGATAGGTTTGCATGGGGCCGATGCTACACTCGATGCGCTTCTCCAGACGGTTGTATCAGACGTATGCGACGGTTTTCGTTCGTGGCCGTGTCTCTTGTCATCCTGGCAGGCCTGTCGCTGGGCGCGTGCTCAAACCTCGGTTACTACGCGCAGGCGGCTGGTGGTCATCTAAAACTCATGCGAGCGCGCGAGCCAATCGACGAGCTACTCGCTGATGATGCGTTGGACCCGAGGCTGCGCACGCAGTTGGAAACCCTGCTTTCCGCACGGGTGTTCGCTGTGGAGTCACTAGGCCTGCCGGACACAAACAGTTACCGCAGCTATGTGGAGACCGGGCGCAATGCGGTGACCTGGAATGTCGTCGCTGCCGAGGAGTTTTCGCTGAGCCCCTACATCTGGTGCTTCCCGATTGCAGGTTGCGTCAACTATCGCGGTTATTTCTCGCGCGCCGATGCGCTCGAGTACGCCGATGATTTTCGCCGTGAAGGCTATGACGTGACAGTCGGCGGTGCCTCTGCCTATTCCACACTGGGATGGTTCGACGATCCGGTACTGGACACCATGCTGCGCGGATCGGATACGCGCTATGTAGGCACGCTGTTTCACGAGATGGCGCATCAAAAGCTCTACATCGCCGATGACAGCGACTTCAATGAAGCCTATGCAAGCTTTGTAGAGCAGGAAGGGGTGCGCATTTGGTTGCAGTCGCGCGGTGAGGCTGAACGTATCGGGGCCTATGAGGCTTCGCTCAAGCGTGCCGAGGGCTTTGTCAATCTACTCGGACAAACGCGCAGTGAGCTGCTTGACGTGTATGAGAGTTCCGGGGATGAGGCCACCATGCGAGAGGGCAAGGAAGCGGCCTTCGCCCGGATGCTGCACGCCTACGAGGAGCTGAAGCAGAGCTGGGACGGTTATGCGGGCTACGACGGTTGGTTTCGTCGTGAGCCGAACAATGCCCGTCTGGTATCGGTATCAACCTACCGGCGATACATCCCGGCGTTTGCCGTGCTGTTCGATGATGTTGGCCGGGATATGGATGCCTTCCACGCGCGCGTGGAACAGGTTGGGCTGATGAAACGAGAGGCGCGTCGCGAGCTGATGGAAGAGCTGCTGGAGCGCTCGGCTGCTGCGTGATGGCGCGTCATCAAGGCTCTCAGCGCACGATGAGTGGGCCATGACGAATGCGCCGTGGTGATGCCTTAGCGGCGCGCCAACTGCCTGCGATCCTGCAGTTGCCCAGTCCAATCCTCACCGCCGAGGTAGCGGGGCACGATAGCGTCGAGAGAGGTGGGCTGACGCGGGCAATCCGCATCACAGATACTGTCGGTCTGCAGTGACAGGTAGTTGTCATGGCTGAAAGGCTTGCCGGGAACACGGCCGAGAACCGCTGCCTGAAGCCTGGCTGCCCAATCCGGCAGGCCGATCACGCGGCGCTTGAGCCCCGCGGTTTTTGCGGTGTACTCGACCAGCTCACGCAAGCTGAAGTCCTCCGGGCCACACAGGTGCACGGTGCTGCCGTGCGTCGCTGGATCAGCGATGGAGTCAATCATCACACGGCAGACGTCACCCACCCATACCGGTGCCATGCGCGCCTCGGGCACAGCCAACGGAAACACGTAGGGGACCGAGCGCAGCAAACCTGCAAAGCGATTGAAGAAGGCATCTCGCTTGCCAAAGATGATCGACGGTCGGTAGATCGTCCAGGCAAGGCCTGCCTTCACCGCGCGAACGTGGGCTTCCGCGCGGCCCTTGCTGCGCAAGTACTCGCTGCTGCCTTTGTCGGCATCGGCATTGAGAGCAGACATGTGCAGGTAGCGTCGAACGCCGTTTTGCTGACAGGCGGCGAGCACCAGCTCAGTCAGCGACTCGTGCGCACCGCCAAAAGAGCGACTCGCACCGCCAGCCTCGTTGAGGATGCCCACCAGATTAACCACGACATCAGAGCCTGTGATGGCGCTGGCTAGCGCCTTCGGGTCATGGACGTCGGTCTCGACCATGCGCACATTGGGCAGCACACGAAACTCGGCGCGGCGCCGAGCTCGGCGGGTCAGGACGCGGACCTCGTCAAAGCGTTCGGCGAGCCGGATGACAAGTTCGGTGCCGACAAAGCCGGAGCCGCCAACCAGGGTAATGCAGTTGTGGGACATGAAAGTGTGACTAAAAAACCGTGAAAGTAAAAGTGGATGGACCGGGTGGGCACTGGACTGGCGCCGCCCATCGCAGACCACAGCTGGCAGACGATACTCTGCTTATCGGCCAAAAAGAAAAAACCGTTGGCGGCCAGGGCTTCAGACCGTGAAGCTATACCCTCAGCCTAATTTTGCCTCAAGATCATGGCCGCGTTGCCCGAGTTCGAAAAACATGCCCACCAGGAGGTGAAATCCACCACCTGTTACATGTGTGCCTGCCGCTGTGGCATCGACGTCACGCTGGAAAACGGCGAGATCCGCTTTATCCAGGGCAATCCGGACCACCCGGTCAACAAAGGAGTGCTTTGTGCCAAGGGTAACGCCGGGATCATGAAGCAGAAGAGCCCGGCCAAGCTGCGGCAGCCCCTGCTGCGCAAGCCCGGCAGCGAGCGTGGTGCGGGCGAGTTCGAGCCGATCAGCTGGGAGCGCGCACTCGATATGCTCACCAAGAGGCTGCGAAAGATTCGCGCGACCGACCCCAAGCGCTTGGCCTTTTTCACCGGGCGCGATCAGATGCAGGCCCTGACCGGCTTCTGGGCAAGCCAGTTTGGCACCATCAACTGGGCCGCTCACGGCGGCTTTTGTTCGGTCAACATGGCAGCCGCCGGACTCTACATGACCGGCCAGAGCTTCTGGGAATTTGGTGACCCGGACTGGGATCACGCCAAGTACTTCATGATGTGGGGCGTTGCCGAGGATCACGCCTCCAACCCGATCAAGATCGGGCTTGAAAAGCTCAAGTCGCGCGGCGCCAAGTTTGTCGCCATCAATCCGGTGCGCACCGGTTATCAGGCGATCGCTGATGAGTGGATTGGCATTCGTCCCGGCACCGATGGTTTGTTGGCACTCGCGTTTGTACACGTTCTGTTGAAGACCGAGAACTTCGACTGGGACTACCTGGTGCGCTACACCAATGCGACCCAACTGGTCATCGATGCGCCCGGCACCTCGCAGCACGGTCTGATGCTGCGCGATGAGCACGGTCAGATTCAGGCACATGATCAAGCGACAGGACTTCAGTGCGCCTGGGATGCTGCCTCACGCAGTGACGAGAGCGATCTGGCACTGTTCGGTAAGTACACCACCGACGAAGGTGTTCGCGTCAAGACAGTGATGACCCTTGCCGCTGAGAAATACCTGAGCGACGACTATGCGCCAGCGGCTGTAGCCGAGCGTTGCGGTGTCGATGCCGAGACCATCGAGCGACTTGCCCTGGAGATGGCTGAGGTAGCCTTTCGTGAAAGCATCACTATCGACACGCCCTGGACTGACTGGACAGGACGCCGGCACGAGAAGTTTGTCGGGCGACCGGTGGCTATGCACGCCATGCGCGGTGTGTCAGCACACTCCAACGGGTTTCAGTCCTGCCGCTCCATCCATTTGGTGC
Organism: uncultured Granulosicoccaceae bacterium; assembly: GCA_937922675.1. Taxonomy (GTDB): domain Bacteria; phylum Pseudomonadota; class Gammaproteobacteria; order Granulosicoccales; family Granulosicoccaceae; genus Granulosicoccus. Next base: position 79,675 of record CALAJN010000010.1, on the reverse strand, counting down.
AGATGCTACTGGGTGCAGTAGATTCACCTGGGTCGCATCTCGCCAAGCCTCCTTTTCCCAAACACATCGCACCGCCGATCAAGCCGGCTCGCGACATGGCACCGAATACGCCGTTGAAGTCACCGCCACTCGGCTTTCCGATGGGGCCAGAAGATCTTGCCATCGATGCCGATGGTAAGCCACTGCGCATTGACAAGGCCTACTCTTGGGACGCACCGGTGGCAGCTCACGGGTTGATGCATATGGTCATCACCAATGCGGTCAATGCCGACCCGTATCAGATCGATACCCTGATCCTGTTCATGGCCAACATGGGCTGGAACTCCAGCATGAACACCGCGGAGGTGCAGGACATGCTGCGTATGAAGGACGATGATGGTGCCTACAAGATTCCCTTCATTGTCACCAGCGATGCCTTTCATTCAGAGATGGTCAATTTCTCTGATCTGATCCTCCCGGACACCACTTATCTCGAGCGCTTTGACACGATATCGATGCTGGATCGCCCGATATCAGAGCCGCATGCGGCCTGTGACGCCATTCGGCAACCGATTGTGGATCTGGACCGTGACGTGCGCCCCTGGCAGGAGGTGCTGATCGATATAGGTACCCGGCTTGGCTTTCCCGCATTGGTCAACGAAGACGGTAGTGCCAAATTTTCGGGCTATGAGGACTTTATTACGCGCTGGGAAAAGGCTCCCGGTATCGGCTTTCTGGCGGGCTGGCGTGGCAAGGATGGGGAGTCTCACATGAAGGGTGAGCCCAACCCGGATCAATGGCAGCGCTATATCGATAACGGCTGCTTCTTTGAGCACAAGCTGCCGCCGGAGCAGCGCTACTATCGCTTCGCCAACAAGGATTATCTCGAGTGGTCAAAGTCGGTGGGGTTCAACGCTGAGGATGGGCCGATCGTGATGGAGCTGTACTCGGAGACGATGCAGAAATTTCGACTTGCAGGGCATGGCATATATGACGGTCCTTGTCCTGTAGAGCCTGAAGACCGTCAGCGGCTCATCGACCACTTTGACCCGTTGCCTGATTGGTCAATACCGCTTGAGGAGCAGCGCGTGGACAACAGCCGTTACCGCTTTCATGCGGTCAATCAGCGGCCAATGTTCATGTACCACTCCTGGGACAGTCAAAACGCCTGGCTACGTCAAATCATGGCGCAGAACTATCTGTACATGAACCGAGCGCGTGGTGAGTCTCTGGGCATCGAGGATCTCTCGTGGGTATGGGTGGAGAGTCATCACGGCAAGATTCGTTGTCAGCTCAAGCTCATGGAAGGGTGCAACCCGGACACGGTATGGACCTGGAATGCGATCGGTAAGCAGAAGGGTACGTGGGGGCTTTCCGAGGACGCACCAGAATCCAATGAGGGTTTTTTGATGAACCATCTGATTTCCGAGCTGTTGCCGCCGGGTCAGGGGCGGGCAATCACCAACTCTGACCCTGTTACCGGGCAGGCCGCCTGGTATGACCTCAAGGTCAATGTCTTTCTTGCAGAGCCCGGCGAGAGTGGTATCTGGCCAAGTCTGGATGCTGTCAAGCCCTTGCCCGGCATGCCCGACTCTCCCCAGGTCTTGCGCTATCACACACATGAAGCGGTGAACCTTGAGAGACCGTTCAGTGATGCCTTGACAAAAGGTTCTACGTTCAAGAAAGAGGAAGGCAAGCGATGAAGCTCGGTCTGGTGATTGATCTTGACACTTGTGTGGGTTGCCATGCCTGCGCTGTGGCCTGCAAGCAGTGGAACACCTCTGGTACCACGGGTCCTTTGTCGGATCTTGAGCCCTACGGTGCAGAGCCGAGTGGTGTCTGGTTCAATCGTATTCGCCACTACGAGGCCGACGTTTATCCAAACAGCAAGACGGTTAACGTACCGATGTCTTGCATGCATTGCGAGGATGCAGCCTGTGTGACGGTCTGCCCCACCGGCGCATCGTGGAAGCGTGATGACGGCATCGTGCTGGTTGATCAATCCAAGTGCATGGGTTGCAACCTCTGCGCCTGGGCCTGTCCGTATGGGGCCCGCGAACTGGACGAGGAGTCCGGCGTGATGAAGAAGTGCACCTTGTGCGTGGACCGAATCTACGATGAAAACCTGCCAGAGTCGCAGCGTCAGCCGGCCTGTGTGCTGACCTGTCCAACCAGTGCGCGGCTGTTTGGTGACTTTGATGATCCTGACTCGGAGGTGAGTCGTGCGGTGGCTGAGCGCGGCGGGGTGGCGCAGATGCCAGAGCTTGGCTACGCGCCGGTCAATCGCTACCTGCCGCCTCGCGAGAAGCCCGAAGTCACCGTATCTGAAGAGACGCGTGGTGATTCCACGCCCGGTGGCGCTGCCGGGCTGATAGGCAAGTGGATGAAGCGACAAAAGGATGCCTTTGACCGTTTTGGCAAACGCACCTCGGGAGAAGCCTGATGCATCCAGCGCTATCGGTCATCTTCTTCACGGTTACCGCAGGTTCCGGCTACGGCCTGTTGATACTGCTCGCCTTTGCCCGCCCGGCAGGGTTGTTGCCAAACATCAGCCCGGATCAGATCGTGTTCACCGGGCTGTTGGGTCTTGTGCTGGTGACCGCGGGTCTGTTGTCCTCTACCTTGCACTTGGCTAACCCGCGTAACGCCTGGCGGGCCTTCACGCGTTTTCGCACTTCCTGGTTGTCGCGTGAGGCGGTGTTTGCTGTTGCCTTCTACCCACTTGCGATCGCGTGGCTGGCAACCGAGTGGTTCACAGGCAACACCTTTGCCTCCAATCTGCTTGGTTTTCTGTCTGCGGCGCTCGCGGTGGTCGTGTTCATCTGCACGGCCATGATCTATGCCTCGCTCAAGACTATCAGGCAGTGGAACACCCGCCTGGTGCCTGTGCTGTTTCTCTTGCTGGCGCTGGTCGTCGGTGCGTTGCTACTGATGTGTGTTGGGGCTTTGAGTGATCTGATCCTGGGGCGCCTTGCCGGGCTGACAGTGGTCTTGATTGTTGTCACTGCCGTGCTCAAGTTCATCTACTTCAAGGTAATCGGCACACCGGCAGGCCCCACCATGAATTCAGCCCTGAACTTCACACAGGCCAGTCTGCGCCTGCTGGATGTCGGGCACAGCGGTGAAACTTTTCACACGCGAGAGTTTGGCCACCAGGTAGCGCGGGCGCGACTGTACTGGGCGCGCGTGGTGTGTTTTGCATTGGCGTTTGCCGTTCCAGTGCTGGCTTTGTTGATCAGCTGGCCTGTAGGGTCAGAGTCGGGGCTTGCCTTGATGTTGTTGGCAGCACTCAGCGCGTACGTCGGTGTTTTCGTCGAGCGTTGGTTGTTTTTTGCTGAAGCACGGCATGTCGTCAATCTCTACCACGGCGCGCAGAGCACCTGAGTCTGCGACAACTGTCCAGAAGCGACCCTGAACTCGCGCCCCTCTGCGAGATTCGCGTGGTCGTGGCATGCTGTATGACCCACCAAGCTTTCATGTCTTGGCTCTGATCTGGAGAATACCCATGCCTGGTCTGCTCGACACTGTTGATCCGGACGGCCTGCTTGAGTACTCGGTGGTATACACCGATAGAGCGGTCAATCATATGTCTGCGCGCTTTCAGCAGGCGATGCGCGACATCCACGGGACCTTGTGCTCGGTATACCGGGCCGAACATGCTGTGGTGCTACCCGGCAGCGGCAGCTTCGGCATGGAGGCGGTTGCCCGCCAATTTGCGCGTGGCCAGCAATGTCTTGTGGTGCGCAATGGCTGGTTCAGCTTCCGCTGGTCGCAGATTCTGGACACCTCTGAAATCGCTGCTGGTGTAACCGTCATGAATGCGGTGCCCGCAGACGATAGTGAGTTGCCAGCTTACGTGCCCGCTGCCGCCGATCAGGTGTGCGAGCGCATCCTTGCCGAGCGCCCCGGTGTGGTCTTTGCCCCACACGTGGAAACCTCTGCGGGAATGCAACTCTCGGACGAGTACATCAAGAGCATCGCAGACGCAGCTCACGAGGTAGGCGCCTTGTTTGTCCTCGATTGCATCGCCTCGGGCACGACGTGGGTAGACATGCAGGCTACCGGGGTTGATGTGCTGGTGAGCGCTCCGCAAAAAGGGTGGAGTGCCTCGCCTTGCGCGGGTCTTGTGATGCTGTCACAGCGTGCTGCTGCGCGTTTGGCCAAGACGCAGAGCGATAGTTTCTCGTTGGATCTTGCCAAGTGGTCGAGCATCATGCAGGCCTATCTTGATGGCAAGCATGCCTATCACGCCACCATGCCCACAGACGGTTTGTTGGTGTTTCGTGACACCATGGAAGAGATGAAGGAGTCGGGTTTTGATGCGCTCAAGGCTCGTCAAGCAGAGCTTGGCAAGCGTATTCGCGGTGCTTTTGATGAGCGCGGATTCAAGAGCGTGGCAGCAGCAGGGTGGCAGGCGAGTGGTGTTGCGGTTTTTCATACCGACGATGATGGGCTGCACACCGGCAAGGCCTTTGCTGAACAGGGCGTGCAGATTGCAGCCGGCGTGCCTCTGCAGATTGGCGAGCCTGATCACTACAAGAGCTTTCGTATCGGCTTGTTTGGTCTCGACAAGCTCAAGGATGTTGATGCTGCTGTTGATCGCTTTGAGCGAGTGCTGGGACGCATTGCGGCTGCCAGCGCGCGAGCTCCGGCCATGGCTTGACGGACCCAGGCGTCGCGGCTGATGTCTCCCTGGTATTGCTTGCGCGGCAGCCGGGGCCTGGCTACACCTCGACGTGCTGTTCGCCCATGTCATCCGTGCCGAACAGCCTGCGGTACCGCTCTATCTCGCTTGCAGGGCCGGTAGCCTTGTGAAAGTTGTCAGACAACTTCACGGTTGGCTTGCCGTTGGCGTGGGTTACCTTGCACACCAGTGAGATGGCGCGTAGTGCGTCGTTGGGTTTGGTGGAGCAATCACGAAAATCATTGGTCAAGTGAGTGCCCCAACCGAAGGAGAGGCGGACTCGACCGTGAAATCGCTGATAAACCTCTTCGATCGTCTGCACAGTCAGCCCGTCGCTGAAGATCAAGAGCTTGTCATTCGGGTCCTTGTTATGGGACCGCCAGAATGCGATCAGCTCCTCACCGGCGGCCAGCGGTTCCTTGGAATCGATACGAAAGCCTGACCAATCGGCTACCCAGGCGGGTGCATTCTTCAAAAAGGTGGTGGAGCCGTAGGTGTCGGGCAGGGCGATCAACAGATTGCCGTCATAAGTGCGGCTCCAGGCTTCGAGTACGCGGTAGGGGCTATTTGTCAGTTCCTGGTCGTTGGTAGCAAGAGCCGCCTCTACCATCGGAAGCTCGTGCGCATTGGTGCCGATAGCTTCCAGATCGAGACCCATCGCCATCAACACGTTGCTGGTACCGATGAATTTCTCGCCAAGACCCTCCGCCATGGCCGAGATACACCAGCGTTGCCACAAGAAACTATGGCGACGTCGCGTGCCAAAGTCTGCAATCCGAAGTTCAGGTAGTGCGTCCAGGCGCAACACCTTCTCCCAGAGCTTGGTCTTGGCACGCGCGTACAACACATCGAGTTCAAATCGACCGGTGCCTGTCAAGGCCGAGCGTGATCGAAGTTCACTGATGATAGAGAGAATGGGAATCTCCCAAAGAGTCACTTCTGCCCAGCTGCCTTCAAAATCGATCTTGTATTGGCCTCCTTCGGTACGCAAGCGATAGGCAGGCAATGAGAACCGCTTCAGCCAGTCAAGAAATTCCTTCTGAAACAGCCGTTCCTGACCGTAGAAGGTATTACCAGTGAGCCAGATGAGCTCTCGCTTGCTCAAGCGAATGGTGCGAGCATGGTCCAGCTGAGCACGGAGTTCGCGCTCATCGATTTCATCGGCAAGCCGCACGGACGTGGTGCGATTGATCAAGGAAAAAGTCACTGGTACATCGCGGCGCTCCTTCCAGATTGTCTGCAACATGAGCAGCTTGTAGACATCCGTGTCAAGCAGGCTCCGCACAATGGGATCAAGCTTGAAGTTATGATTGTATACCCGTGATGCAATATCGGGCATCGGAGCCTGTAACGATTCCATGGACTAGCCCGGTGCGGAGTGATTGACGAGAAAGGTCTGCATGCGATCCATGGCGCGCTTGATGTTCTCCAGGGAGTTGGCATAGGAGACTCGAAGATATCCCTCACCGTGTATTCCGAAGTCTGGTCCCCCGATTGTTGCTATGCCGCCTTGCTCCAGTAGTGCGCTGGCCAATGGCTTGGCCTTCCAGCCGGTGTCACTGATATTGGGGAAGGCATAGAAGGCACCGCGTGGTGTGACGCAACTCATGCCGTCGATGTCGTTGAGTGCATCGACCACATAGCGCCGCCTCTCATCGAAGGCCGTCATCATCGTAGCCACTGAATCCTGAGGCCCTGTCAGTGCTTCCAGAGCTGCGAATTGAGCCGGCGCGTTAACGCAACTCCAGCAGTTGACGGCGAGTTTTCTGACCGCCTCGTACCATTGTTCGGGCCACACCGAGTAGCCCAGTCGCCAGCCCGTCATGGCATAGGTCTTCGACCAACCATTGAGTAGTATCAGGCGCTCGCGCAGCTCCGGGTAATTGAGCAGACTTGCGTGCTCCTCGCCGTCGTAGGTCATGTGGTCATAGATCTCGTCGGCGAGAATGGCCACATGAGGGTGGGCCGCCAGACCTTCGGCAAGACGATCAAACTCGGCTCGCGGTGTGACGCCTCCGGTCGGGTTGGCCGGAGAGTTCAGAATCAACAGCCGGGTCTCGGGTGTGATCAGTGACAGCGTCTCCTCTGCCGAGAAGGCAAAGCCGTTGCTCTCGCGTATCGGCACCGCTACAGGCTCAGCACCAGTGAATTCGATCATCGATCGATAGATCGGAAAGCCGGGATCGGGGTAGAGGATCTGTGCACCGGGTTCACCGAACATCAGAATGGCCGAGAACATCGTCACCTTGCCGCCTGGCACGACGATGACCGAATCCGGGTCTACATCGGCACCGTGGCGATTGTGCAGATCGGCTGCCACCGCTTCGCGCAGGGGCGCTATACCAACTGCCGGTGTGTAGCCGTGAGCGCCATCGCGTAGCGCCTTGATGGCGGCCTCCACGATGTTGGGTGGTGTTGGAAAATCCGGCTGCCCAATCCCCAGGTTGATGATGTCCCGCCCTTGACCTGCAAGTTCCCCGGCTCGCGCCAGTACTGCGAAGGCGTTCTCCTCACCGATACGCGAGAAGCCGTCGATCAGGCGTGGTGTCGTCACTGGCGCTCTGGCGTCTCGATTGTATGGTCGTTGAGTTCCTTGCTGATGACCAATTGGCAAGCCAGGCGAGAGTATTCACGGCGCGCGGCTGCAGCACCTTCGAGCATTTCCAGCTCGGCCTCATCCGGCTCGTCGAACAAGGCAGCTGTGGCCTCATCCAAATAGACGTGACAGGTTGCGCAGATCAGGTTGCCACCGCATTCGGCGACCACCTCGTCGATATCATTTTCGATGGCAGTGTCCATGACTGTGTCGCCAACGCGTGCGTCGACCGTGCGGACCGTGCCGTCACTCAGTTGGTAATTGAGGACAATTTCCTGAGACATGCAGTATGCATTGATTGCTTGAAGAGCGACGATGGTAGCAATTCCTGGCCTCGGATCCCGCTATCGGGTGCGCAAGGTCACACTCGGCATCACCTGCTGCCAACTGGAGATTGTCAGCTGACATACTCGGGCAGGACCGAAGTGTTGGCAATAACGCCAGCTTCGGAGCCGTCGGATTGACGGAACATGAACGAACTTGATCTAAAGATTCAGGCTGAAAAAATTCGATTGATCTACAACCAGGGGCCGGTGCTGGTCTTCGGTTCTACGTTCTGTGCCGTGATGATTACCGGCTTCTTGTGGCGCAGCCTGCCGCTGTCCGGTCTGTTGTTTTGGTTGGGAGTGTTGGCCCTGACCACCGTTCTTCGTTATCTGACGATTCGTGCCTACCAACGAGCTAGCAACGAGGAGCGATTGAACCCGGAGTGGGGGCGCTTTTTCTGGCTCGGAACACTCATGGCCGGGGTGGTGTGGGGCGCGTGGCCGCTTATGTTCTACAGCCTCTACAACACCGAGTTTCTGTTGCTGGTCTCAACGATCTTCGCGGGCATGGTTGCGGTCAGCGCAGCCTCTGGCGGGATCTACCTGCCTGTATTCCTGTCCTTCTCGATGCCACTGGTCTTGCCGCTGTCGTTCACTCACTTGTTTTCCAGTAGTGAGTCGCTGCGTCTGACTGGTGGGTTGTTGATGATGTTTCTGGCGGTCAACTACTTTTTGGCCTCGCGGGGCAACCGGCAAAACGAGGCCCTGCTTCGAGCCCAGTTTCAGAATCAGGAATTGATGGCACGCTTGACCGAGGAGAAGGCCATCGCCGAGCGAGCAGTGGTTGCCAAGTCGCGCTTTCTCGCAGCGGCCAGTCACGATCTGCGACAACCCTTGCACGCGATGGGTCTGTTTCTCGCGGCACTTCGTCGACGAGAAAGCAATCCGGAAAACCTATCCATAATCGATGACATGTCGCAATCGGCCGATGCGCTGAATAGTCTGTTCACAAGCCTTCTGGATGTCTCTCGTCTGGATGCAGAGGTGATTGACTTCAATCCCGATCATCACCGCCTTGATGAGATGTTCAATCGGGTCAGGGCAACATTCATTCAGCAAGCGCAGGCGAAGGGTGTCGAGCTCGTTGTAAATGTCTCTCCGGGGGCAATCTATTGCGATGCGATACTGCTGGAGCGCATTCTCAGAAACCTGGTATCCAACGCGGTGCAGTACACATCGAGTGGTCGTATTGAGCTTGGTTCTGAGCGCGATCCTTCTGGCGATTTCGTGATAACACTTGCCGACACCGGGATTGGTATTCCTGATGATGAAAGTGAGGAGGTTTTCTCCGAGTACTATCAACTCAACAATCCCGAGCGAGATAGAGGCAAGGGACTCGGTTTGGGTCTGTCTATCGTGCGACGTTTGACAGAGCTGATGGACTTGCCGTTGAGCATGGAGTCAACAGTGGGCAAGGGCACTACCTTCAGGTTGGAGGTACCGGCAGGCGATGAATCAAAACTGCAAGTAGACACCTCACAGGAGCCTTTGTCCGAACAGGTTATGCATGATGGCTGTGTGGTACTGGTTGTTGATGACGAGCGTGCCGTGCTCAACAGTATGCGCACCACACTTGAGGGCTCGGGCTGCGCAGTAATGCTGGCTGAGTCCGCACGTGATGCGCTCAAGATCATTGCCTTGTCAGATACCGTGCCGGACGTGGTGTTCTCCGATTATCGTCTGCGCCAAGGGGAAAATGGTGTTGACTGTGTGGCTGCTGTGCGTGAATCGATAGACAGTGAGGTGCCGGCCGTGATCATTACCGGTGACACTTCTCCGGAGAGGCTGCGTGAAATCCTTGCCAGTGATTTGCACGTGCTGCACAAGCCGGTTGCACCGGCCGAATTGCAGGGTCTGCTGCAGCGCCTTGTGCCGTCCATACAAAGTGCTGTCGGCTGAGTCTCAGTGCGCGCTCTCTCGCGGCTCTTCGGTTGTCGTTGCGCGTACTAGCGTACCAATGCTCAACCCTTGTATCAGAATTGACAGGACAACGATAACGTAGGTAACCGCAACAATCAGATCGCGCTCTGCTCCTGCTGGAATGGACAGGGCGAGTGCTACCGAGATGCCGCCGCGAAGACCACCCCATGTCAGGATCTTGATAGCGTGAGGATGAAAATCGCGACTCAAGCTGCGTAGCAGGGTGACAGGCACGGCAACTGCCATCAGTCGTGCCAGCAGCACTAGCAGGGCCATGGCCATGCCGGTGAGCCAGAGCTTACCGTCGATGGTCAGGACCATGACCTCCAAGCCGATCAGTAGAAACAACAAGGCGTTGAGGATCTCGTCTATCAATTCCCAAAACGTATCCAGGTGTTGGGTTGTCGTGTTACTCATGGCGTCGCGGCGACCATGGTTGCCAATCATCAGGCCTGCGATGACGACGGCAATAGGCGCTGACAAATGCAAGCCGGCAGCTGCCGTTGCGCCACCTGATACCAGTGCGAGTGTCAGCAGTACCTCAACCTGGTAGTTGTCGACGCGCTTGAGCATGTACAGAACAACCCAGCCGCACGCAAAACCGAAGGCCGCACCGCCGAGGGCCTCTTGGACAAACAGTACCGAGATGTGCCCTGCATCGAACGGATCGCCATTCACGGCCATGCCGAATATCGCGAGAAACACCACGATTGCAATTCCATCATTGAACAAGGACTCGCCGGCGATCTTTGTCTCCAGCGAGCGGCTGGCGCCGGCCGTCTTGAGGATGCCCATGACAGCGATGGGATCCGTCGGTGAGATCAGTGAGCCAAACAGCAGACAATAGATGAACGGCAGCTCGTATCCGAACGCCCGGAATAGCCACCAACTGCCGATACCGACAAGAAACATGCACGAGATCATGCCGACAGACGCCAACAGGCCGATGGTCCACTTGCGCTCCAGAAGATCATCCAGATTGATGTGCAAGGCGCCAGCAAACAGCAAAAAACCAAGCATCCCGTTGAGCAGGGTTTTATCGAATTGCACCTGAGCGACGATGTCTCTGGCATAGGACTCGGCATCAGCAAAGCCGAGCTTTCCGATGCCGACCAGCACGAGGCTGAAAAGTAGCGAAATCACCATGATGCCGATGGTGGTCGGAAGCTTCAGTGTGCGTGCGTTGATCCAGGCAAACACGGCAGAAACGGTGATCAGCAGGCTGGTTATGGCAAGCAGGCCCATCGCGTGTCCCGGTATTAGTCGCTGGCGGTTGCGGATACATCTGCGCAAGTGCTGGCAACTATAGGCGATCCGGCTGTGGCTGCTGTTGTCTTGGAAGAGCTGAATCCGGATATCATGGCGAGGTTCCCGCCCGTGCGCCCCGCCTGTGTCGCATCAGACGAGTTTTGATTTTGACGAGCCGAGTCCGACTGCTGAGCCACGCTCTGCGCCCGGAGGAACGGGCGACGAGCGCATGGCGCAGGTGGCACCACAGCCTGCGGTAATGGCGCCGCTTGCCGCCTCGCTTGACTACGACCTGCGTGTATCTGCTCGAGCGCGCCGTATGAGCCTGCGGGTAGTTCACGGGCGTGGCCTGGTCGTGACGATCCCGCGTGGTTATCCGCGTCGTGATGTGGCGACCGTGGTGGAGTCCCACAGAGATTGGGTACTGGAGGCGCTGGCAGATCTCGACGCGCGCACGCCTGTTATCTACCGGCAATGGCCGCCGCAACGCCTGCAGCTCGCGGCCATTGGTGTGAGGGTGCTTGTTGTGTTCGATCGCAACGCGGGTGCGAGCCAGGTACCGCCCGAAACCTCCATCGACAAAGAGCAGGTATTGGTGCTCGACTGTGACGCGGATGATCGACCTGCCGTTGCGACGGCGATTGCACGCTGGGTGAAGGGTCTGGCCAAGGCACACCTGTCTGTGCTGCTCAAGCGACTCGCGGACAAGCACGGTCTGTCCTTTCGGCGTGTGAGCATTCGCGGCCAACGGTCTCTGTGGGGGAGCTGCAGTTCGAGCGGCACGCTGAGCCTTAACTACAAGCTGATGTTTCTGCGCCCGGAGCTGGTTGAGTACGTGCTGTTGCACGAGCTGGCGCACACACGTCACATGGATCACTCAGCAGCCTTCTGGGCAACGCTTGAGGCGATGCTGCCAAACGCCAGGGCCATCGATGCTCAACTGGCGGATGCCGACCAGCGTGTTCCGCCTTGGCTTGAGTTGGCGCGTTGAGCCCAGTAGCTCTCTGTACCAGACGTGGCTGAGCCAGGCTGAGCCTCAGGTGCATTTCAGGGCCGCCGGCAGTCTGTTGACGCTGTGCCTTCGTTGTGCTGGCAGTCTGCTATTCTCATTTCAGCAGAAACGGTATCGGTCTTGTATCGGTGCTGGCCAGTTATCTGACCCTCACCAGACCGGGCTATGTTCACCCCGGCCTCTTCTTACGCCTCGTGTTGACACCAGTAACGGAACACATGCCAACGCGCCAAAATCACCGCGTCGATGTCTGGCATGTCATACCGCTGATCGCTGCTGCGGTGATGCTGACGATCGGTCTGTCGATGTTTCTCGGCGGCACGCAAAGCGTTATCGACATCGTGCGCCCGGTCATTGTGGTTTTCGGCGGCACCCTGGTCGCATTGCTCGTCACCTTCCCTCTGACCCAGCTTGGGCAAGCCTTGCAGACGGCCCTGGCGAGGGGTATTCGGGGCGGCAGTTCCCCTGATGAAATGATCCGCGCGATGATGAAGATCTGCGATATCAGTCGCCGCGATGGGTTACTCGGCGTTGCCGATGTGCGTTCCAGCTCTTGGGAGGTGGAGGAAGCCTGTCATTTGATCGGCGATGCTGCAGAGGACACGGTCATCAGGTTCAACCTGGAGCGCCGGCAATCAGCTGAGCGGCTGTACAACCAGATGAGCTCGGATACCTTTTTGTTCACCGCCTTGTACGCGGTGCTCATCGGGCTACTTGGCTCGTTGGTTCATTTTGCTGCGCCAAACGTAATTGATCGCAGCACCGTGCACGTCGGTAGCGCGCTGCTGCCTTTCGTATGTGGTGTCAGTCTTGCAATATTGATGGGTATCCTGATTGGGCGTTTGCGCGCGGCTCACGCCCGTGCGCTTGTCGCTTGTGAAATTGCGTATCGAGCGGCTTCGATCATCCTTGAAGATAACAACGTGCAGCGATTGCGAGCTCGTCTGTCTGTACTCGTTCCACCCGGACTCCGGGCTTGAGCGGCATAACACGTGTCTGATATCACTGTAGAGGCAGCCTCAACCGGGCGTACCGCGTATCGCGTGGTGCCGGATCCCGATGATCCGATCATCCTGCAAATAGATGGTCATCTGTCGCGTGTACTCGACATCAGCGCAACCGGATTCTCGGCACCGCCTGATGTCGTGGAATACGGGCGGCGCTACCCTTTCAGCATGGATCTGCCGAGTTCTCACAAACCGATTGCAGGCTATGTAGATGTTCTCAAGGTTGCAGATCGCGAACAATTGCATTGCAAGTTTGTGAACCTGGGGCCTGAAGAGCTTGATGCATTGCATCACTACGTTCTCGTGCGTCAAAGGGAGGCGATTCGATCGCTTAGAGGGCCACGAGGCACGACCTCGGATTGATCGCACGTGGTCCAGAAGCGCTATCGTGATGCCCTTGCCTCTGGCGAGCTGAAACCAGACCCCGCTCAGGCTAGTGTGGTCGAGCGCCTCGCCTTCATCGGTGATGAGCTAAGGATCCGCAAGCGCTGGAGTCCACCTCAGCGATCGGTGTTTGCACGCTGGCGTCCCGCCAGGGATATGCGAGTTGATGGCGTGCGCGGCTTGTATCTGTGGGGAGGAGTGGGGCGCGGCAAGACTCACCTGGCTGACATGTTCTTTGACAGCATCGACTTCGATGACAGGATACGTCTGCATTTTCACAGTTTCATGCAAGCGATTCATCAGAACCTGCGTGACCGGGGCAACGTCGAGGATCCACTTGAACGGATCGCCGATGATTGGGCGGCAAATGCTCGTCTGTTGTTGCTCGATGAAATCCATGTCAATGACATCACCGACGCGATGCTGCTTGGGGGATTGCTTACTGCGCTGTTCGCTCGTGGCGTCACCTTGATAACAACGTCCAACGTGCCGCCCGATGGGCTGTATCGAGATGGGCTGCAACGAGCGCGTTTTCTACCGGCTATCGCTCAGCTGAAAAACCATTGCGACGTCGTTGAGATAGCAGACGGGGACGACTATCGACTCGGGGTACTCAAGAGCGAGCCTATCTGGATGCTCGAGCCCTCTGTGGGTGCCGGCAGGCCCGGTTTGCGCAAGCTGTTCGAACGCCTGGCAGGGCTTGGATTTACCGCAGCAGACTCGCTCAATATCGGAGGGCATGAGTTACCCGTACTGGCGCATGGTAGCGGCGCTTTGCTGGTGACGTTTGATGCCTTGTGCGTTGAGGCTCGTGCTACCAGTGACTACATCGAGCTGGCAAATCGGTTTCACACGGTGCTCATTGCCGACGTACCGGTTCTGGATAAGTACACCGACGATGCGGCACGCCGCTTTGTCAATCTGGTGGATGAGTTCTACGATCGCGGCGTACGCATTGCCGCCGCTGCGGCGGCGGAACCTGAAGCGCTCTATGTAGGTGATCGACTCGCCTTCGAGTTTCAGCGCGCTGCCAGCCGCCTGTTCGAGATGCGCAGCGCCGAGTGGCTCGAGCGGGCGGCCCGCTCTACAGAGCGACGCGAAAGCGGGAAGGGCGACCAAAGCGGCTGATTCGAGCGGTGTCAGACCCTACAAGATGGTGACCTTGACCAAATACGCTCACACTGGTGGCCAGCCCACTTCGCGGGCTCTGCCTTCAAGACCTCAACCCGCCCCTGCCTAACCAGTCCCTGAAGCACGTCATGAACGGTGAGCCGGAGCGCGTTGCGTCGGCGCGGCGCTATCGGTTTTAGGTTGCGCGGTTTCAGGTCGGGGTCGAACTGGCCAATGGTCGCGTCCAGAGCCTCCAGTCAGTTCGTGAATTACGCAAGCCGCTGCGCAAGTTCTGTCTCTCGCCCTCCAGCCTTGTGCGCTTGTCGACCAGGGCTGAGGTTACGTGGGTGTCAGGCTGCGCCCATGGTGGCTCTACGCGCGGAAGAGTGCATTGTGTAACTGCTGCATGATTCCGCATATAAGGCCTCTATTCGACGCCTTTTCAAGCTTTTTTCTATAAAAAACAATCAGTTCGTGAGGTCCGACCCCACGGCTTAGCTCGCTTTGGCCTGGCGGGAGTCGCGCTTGCGCATGCCTTCGGTGAGGATCTTTTTGCGCACGCGGATGTTCTCGGGTGTGACTTCGACGAGTTCGTCGTCATCGATGAATTCAAGCGCTTGCTCGAGGCTGAAGTCGATGTGTGGTGTGAGCTGGATGTTCTCGTCGGTGCCCGAGGCACGCACGTTGGTGAGTTGCTTGCCCTTGAGTACGTTAACGGTGAGATCGTTGTCACGAGAGTGAATGCCGACCACCTGGCCTTCGTAGACCTGCACATTGGCACCGATGATGAGCTTGCCGCGCTCTTGCAGATTCCACAGCGCAAAGCCGAGCGCCTTACCCGTGCCGTTGCTGATCAGCACGCCATTGCGGCGCTGGCCGATGCCTGCGATCTGGATTTGCGGGCCATAGTGATCGAAGACAGAGTAGATAAGGCCGGTGCCTGAGGTCGCTGTCAGGAATTCAGTACGAAATCCGATCATGCCGCGCGCGGGTGCGATGTAGTCAAGACGAACGCGCCCCTTGCCGTCCGGGACCATGTCTTTGAGCTCGCCTTTGCGTACGCCCATCTTTTCCATGATGGCGCCTTGATGCTGCTCTTCGACATCAATGGTGATCTGTTCGAAGGGCTCTTCGGTCTTGCCGGTTTCTTCGTTGTGACGTGTGATGACCACAGGGCGGCCGACACCCATTTCGTAGCCTTCTCGACGCATGTTCTCGATCAGTACCGACAGGTGCAGTTCACCGCGGCCAGAGACCTTGAAGGTCTCGCCTTGCTCGGTCCGCTCTACACGTAGCGCGACGTTGTGCAGCAGTTCTGTTTGCAGGCGATCCCAGATATTGCGGCTGGTGACGTATTTACCTTCTTTGCCGGCAAAGGGTGAACTGTTGGGTTGGAACATCATGCTGATGGTCGGCTCGTCCACGGTCAGCGGCGGCATGGCTTCGACCACAGTCGGGTCACACAAGGTGTCCGAGATATGCAACTTGTCGAGTCCCGTGATACAGACGATGTCACCTGCCTGGGCCACGTCCGTCTCGACCCGCTCCAGACCATGAAAACCCAGTACCTGCAGTACGCGCCCCGAGCGTTGTGCGCTGTCGGCACCCACCACCTTTACCTGTTGGTTTGGGCGCAACTCACCGCGCTTGATCCGCGCGATCCCGATGACACCCACATAGCTTGAGTAGTCGAGCGATGAGATCTGCATCTGCAGCGGTCCGTGTACATCGACATCCGGTGCAGGCACTTCATCGATAATGGTCTCGAAAAGTGGGGTCATGTCGCCTTCGGTGACGCTGGGCTCGACACCTGCGTAGCCATTGACGGCAGAGGCGTAGATGACCGGAAAATCCAGTTGCTCGTCGGTAGCACCGAGGTTGTCGAACAGCTCGAAGGTTTGATCGAGCGCCCAATCCGGGCGCGCGCCTTCACGGTCGATCTTGTTGATGACCACAATGGGCCGAAAACCCATTGCAAATGCCTTTTGGGTAACAAAGCGCGTTTGCGGCATAGGGCCCTCGGCGGCGTCTACCAGCAACAGTACCGAGTCCACCATCGACAGCACCCGCTCGACCTCACCACCAAAGTCGGCGTGTCCGGGGGTATCAACGATGTTGATCCGGTAGTCGTTCCAGCGGATTGCCGTGTTCTTGGACAGGATGGTAATGCCACGTTCTTTCTCGATGGCATTCGAGTCCATCAGGCGCTCGGTCTGTTCCTTGCGCATGTCCAGAGTGCCGGACTGCTGCAGCAGCTTGTCGACCAGCGTGGTCTTGCCGTGGTCAACGTGCGCGATGATCGCGATATTGCGGAGTTTCTGGATCACGGTTCGAGTCTCGTGCTTACGCAACACCGCACCAGCTGCGCGTCAAACGGCGGCCAGTAGAGGCGTTTCGGGGAGAGTGGACACGCTAAAGACGTGCCGGAATGTAACCGCCGAGTATAGCGCTTCGTTTGGACCTACCGGTGACGCTATGGCCGGGGTGACGTGAACGAGGACGAAGTGGCCGCCCCGCACGGCTCGGCGGAGCACAGGCAAACTGGTATGGTAGTTATGCCGAAGTGTGCGCGATACGGCTAACTCGCAGGTGTCAATGGCTTAACGTAGCGCAGGATTTCGCCATCAAAACCGGCCTGCTCGTACAGCTTGCGTGCGCGCTCGTTGTTGGCGAACACATGCAGGCTCATCAGGCTGGCGCCAGCAGCGATCGCCTCGGTCTCGGCCGCTGCCATGAGCACTCGAGCCACGCCTTGGCCCTCGGCAGATTCAGCAACCGCGAGAATCTCCAGGTGCGCCGAGGGTTCATGGGTCAATAGTTCCGGTTTATCGCTGACTACACAAACACCGAGTAACTCGGTGTCACCGCGCACCACACGCACGCGCACATCCGGTCGAGTGCCACGGCTCCAGCTTCTCAACAGTTCGCGATCCCCGTGCCACAAGTCCTCCGGTTGGCGTTGAACGGGGACCTTGAAATCGGCCAGGCGGGGTAGCAGCGCCTCTATTGCTGCGAGGTCCTCTGGTAGAGCGGATTCGACTGGATGGGACATGTCTGTTGTGGTCTTGTTACTCGGTGTTCAAGTCACATCCACACTATCAAGCGAGCGAAGTGCTTGAATCCGAGTTGCATGAGTGGGCACGGCTCCCGTCGCAGACGCGCCATTCACATACCCAGCACTGGCATGCTAGCTTTAACGACTTTTCGCAAAGGGGAGGCCTGAGTGATGGGCTTGTACACACTATCTGATGACGACGTGTTTGCCTTGGCCAAGCCGATTCTGTTGGACACCATCATTGGTGCCAACAACAAGGATTGGGCTCAGTTTTCCAGACACATGCCTGCCGAGGATGCATCAAATGCGGAAACACAGGCTGACGTTGAAAGGCAGTGGGAAGAGGATCCCTACCTGACCCAGTTTACTGACAAGCCGGAGTTTCTGGGTGTGATTCGCAAGTCTGATGTGATCATTGTGTTGTGGAAGCTTCGTTGCAGTGACAATAATGATGAACACCTCGAGAGACTCTACCTGCAAGAGCACGAGGGCAAAGTGGTTCAGGTGGGTATCTGGACTGACTAGCGCTCGGATCATCCATCACTCACCGTACTCGCATGGCACCGTTAACCGCACCAGCTCTGCTGATCATTGATGTGCAGCAGGCGTTTGCATCGCCTACAGCTTCGGAGCGCAACAACCTGGGCGCCGAGGACAATATTGCCCGATTGTTGGCTCAATGGAGAGTGTTTTCCCACCCTGTGGTGCACGTCAAGCACGACTCAGTGGAAGCAGGGTCGACTTTGCGTCCGGGGTCGCCGGGCAACGCTATTCAGGCAGGTGTTGAACCGCTGGAGAACGAGCCCGTTTTCAGCAAGACGGTGAACAGCGCCTTCATTGGTACTGACCTTGAGCAATGGTTGCGCAAGCGTAGTATCCAGAAGTTGCTCATCACGGGGCTGACTACCGACCACTGTGTTTCAACGTCGGTTCGCATGGCAGCAAACCTCGGGTTTGACGTGCAGCTTGTCTCGGATGCAACTGCGACCTTCGAGCGCTATGGCCCCGACGGGAAGCACTATAGCGCCGAGCAGATGCATGAGGTCAACATCGCAAGCCTCAGTGCTGAGTTCTGTACAGTCGTGGTGACTGATAAGGTTCTTGCCACCATAAGGGCGAGCTGACTGTCGAACTCGTCCCTGAGTTCGAGGAATTTTTTGCTGCCTGACCAGGTGATCAGGCAGCTTATCCATACAGCTCAGGCGTTTCCACCAGGCTTTGCGGCCTGACGTCGACGACGCATCGCGAGTCCCGACAGAGCAAACAGACCCAGTGCCATCAACGAGGGATCAACGCTGCTCAGGTGTGATCCTGCTGCGCCCGCTCGCGGTGCAATCGAGCAGCCATTACCGCTCAGTCCGGTCAGGATCTTTCCTGCAGGTACTTCCTGAAAGTCGGGTGTACCGTCGGCATTTTCATCACGCAGTAAATCGGTAGAGACCAGCTCGTCCGCCATGCCGTCACCGTTTGCATCAATGGCATCGGCTTCTTGCAGGTCGGTCAGGCCGTCGTTGTCCGAGTCCACATCCTGAAAATCCGGAGCGCCATCTGCATCAGAATCAACCGGCGCAGCAGGAACTGTTGCTACCGCATCGTCGATGCCATCGAGATTGCTGTCCAGGTAGGCGTCGACGATACCGTTGTGATCTACATCTGTGGCGCCGGATTCGAAGATGTCAGTGATACCGTCGCTGTCCGAATCGATTTCGATCGCATCGATCAAGCCATCGTTGTCGCTATCAGTGGGTGCAAGAACACTTGCCTGCCAGTTGTCATCAACGCCGTTGCCGTCTGAATCGACGAAGTTGTCCATTCGGCCGTTGCCATCAAGATCGTAGGCTGTACCGAAAGACTCGATCACATCCAGGATGGTGTCGTTGTCGCTGTCGCCGTCACGAAAATCCGCGATGCTGTCTTGATCTGTATCAACAGGCAACGCCTGGATTCCGGTTGGGTTGCCTGCCACATCTGTTGAGCCTGGCTGATCAGCATCCGCCATACCGTCACGGTCGGCATCGACAAGTCCAGCTTCTTGAGCGTCGAGAATACCGTCGTTGTCGGAGTCGAGATCACGATAGTCGCGCACGCCATCACTGTCTGTATCAGGCAGTCGATAGTTAATTGCGCCAGAGTCAACAGCAACTTCGATTATGTCAGCCATACCATTGGCGCCATAAGCGTTGGCGATATCAACCATGCCGTCGTTGTCGGTATCCAGTTGATTGATCAGCTCAATACTGGTGTGCGCTTCAACCAGATCGAAGATGCCGTCGTTGTCGACATCCAGATCACGAAAGTTGGCAATGCCATCGGCGTCTCTGTCGCCAGCGAGTTCAAGTGAATCGCTGATTCCGTCGTTGTCCGAGTCGAGGTCGAGAAAATCAACCACGTTGTCACCGTCCGTGTCAGGAGCGAGCAGTGGGTTAGCGGCCAGTTCATCTTGCAAGCCATCGCCATTGGTGTCGGTAAAAATACTGAAGTCAGTGCCGTTGGCTTCAATCGTGTCAGACAAACCGTCGTTGTCCGAGTCTAGATCCAGACGATTGAGTACGCCATCGTTGTCAGCATCGCCATTACCTTCGTCTGCGTCGGTTATGCCGTCGTTGTCATCGTCCAGATCAGCGACATCGGGAATGCCATCTGCGTCGGAGTCGAGTCGTACCAGCATTTCAACTGAGGCCGAGTTGGACAGAGCGCCAGCGGTATCGCTGATCAGGTAGTCGATTGTGCTGACACCGCTGAATCCGACAATGGGATTGAAAGTGAGTTGCCCGTTGGCTACGTTGTAGGTTCCTTCGCCTGCCACATTGATCAATCTTTGAATACCTGGCGTAGATGCATCCAGATCAATGGTCGAGATATCAACCTCGTTACTCGTGCCGCTCACGTTGTCAACCAGTGAGACGGTTACGCTACTGCCTTGCACGGTGACAGCGCTGTCTGCACTTGCAACGGGCCGAGCTTCGCGAACCGTGATGGCGATGTCGGCGGGGGCTGATACATTGCCTTTGTCGTCCGCAACGGCGTAGTCGATCCGTGCAACGCCATCAAAGCGTTCAACCGGATCAAAGCTCAGTGCGCCTGCCTCATCGACAGTCCACGTACCCGCTGACGTGTTGCGTGTACGATCAACGGCCGGTGTAGAAGGATCAAGATCGATGGTGCCAAGTGCAACATCGGAGTCGACGTCGGTCACACTGCTCTGCAGTGGAACAACAATCGTGGTGTCAGCATCAGTGTTTGCAGTCACTGTGCTGGCGACCGGGGCGGTACCGGGTGGCTCGTCAGTTTCAACAATTTCCACAACGGTCGAGACAGATACGCTGTCGCCGTAGGTGTAGGTGTCGATGAAGCGATAGTTGCCAAAACCGCCTGACCCAAAATTGCCCCAGGTGTGTCTCGCTTCTGCGCTGCTGGACAAGACTCCTGTCGGTGTATTGCTGGTGCCGCCTTCACTTTCGCCAAGAACGGTTACATCATCCCAATACACCAGTGTGTCGGAGATGTTTCCCGCTTGATCGGCGGCAAAGATCGTCAGACCGTGGTCTCCATCGTCACCACCGCTGGTCTCTACATCGTTGGAGATGAAGTGAAACTCGCCGGTGGTGACCTGCGCCTGAACTGCGTAGGTGCCCAAGGCGAGGTTGGAGCCATCACTGGCCACACCATCCCAGATGACTTCATTGGTGCCGGCTACAGCCCTGCCAAGAAGTACGGTGTCTCCCGCGTTGCCAAAAATCTGGTCCTGATTGACATCAATAGACATCCGGTAGTTGCCGGTCACATCTGTTGAGAAGGTAAACACACCTGTGTCTTGAACGCCTGAAGTAGCTTCCGGAGAGATGCTGTTGTCGATGCCTTCATCATCAACGAACCGCAGATTGCTGATTGTCGGGGGCGTAAGGGGTGCGGGATTGGCAACGGCGGGTACACCCAGGTAGAGCGGGTGTTCATAACTGACTGCATTGCCACTGCTCGGGGTTGAAAATCCGGCATTCCGGCCTTCAACACCGGTTGAGTTGGCAACCAGGTCATAGCCGTTGCCTGAAAACTTGTTCAGGTCCAGTTTCCAGATGTAGTCAGTGTTCGGCCTGCCGCCGGGCACCAGTGCGAAATAGTCTGCGTCGGTTGATTGGGCCATACCAAATCCACCCGTGGCAAACGAGTATTGATACGCCCAGACTCTGCCTGCCGCAATAGTTGGATCAGGATCGGTAGCGATGTCAGGCGTGATGGAAACATCGACACGCTCGAGAAGCGAGCCACTGTCATTTTCAAGTACCAGGCGATACGTGCCGACCTCGCTGGTGGTGTATCGGCTCGGTGTTGTCAGTGGCGAATCGAAAGGATCTGAGCAATCGACGTTTCCGTCGGTGAAGGATTCTGAAAAAGCCGGGGTTGTGTCATCGGACGGCGCGTAGATCGCGACAGAGACGTTATCGCGATTGCGCCCTCCACACAGTGATACGTTGATGACTTCACCGACCGTGAGCACGTCAACGTACAGCGACTTGGACGCCTGGTCGTGACGGTAGTCATTACTGCTGTAGTCGTGGTAGGGCTGGTTCAAGCCGATCTGGTAGGAACCCTCTGCGTGCGCGCCTTGTGACATGGCAGCACAAAATGCAAGGAATCCGGCACTCAGCGCGAATTGCGCGAGGTGATGTGTCGAGCGGTAGTTCATTAATAACGGTCCAAGGCGATTGTGAATTGCGTCTCATGCGCTGCTCTGGTAGCGGACCATTCGGGAAAAGCTTTGGTGCATCAGAAACTAAATTTTTGTAGCAACTTCAATTGTGTTAACCGAATCACGTTTCAGAGACGCTCCCGCTACGATGGCTGGCGCAAGGCCTGGGGCGAGCCTGTCGGCGTTGGAGCAGTTCAAGCGAGTGAGGTGCAGATCTTTCTGTGCCTGAACGGACAGGGCGTGCGTGAATGTCACGTGCGCCGCCCGGACGGTCATGTCTTTCGCCTGAGCCAGTCCCTGCCGGTCACATCCTGCGCAAAGCGCATTGCCCCACACCGTTCATGTGGTGAAGCTGACGATCTGTCCCCCGATACTTGCCTAAAGGCTCACTTCGGGCCAACCTCACTGGATGAAAGCTTTCTGTGATCGCGGTACCTCTACAGCACATCTGGTCGATGTGGCAGCTGGCAGGGCGCCTGCCGAACTTGTCGTACGGCAGGGGCGTTGGGTCAATGTGCATTCGGGCGAGGTGCTACCGGGATACGATGTGGGTATTGCCGCCGGGCGAATCGCGGTAGTCGCTCCAGATCTTGCCTACGCGATAGGCACTGACACCCGCGTCATCGATGCCGAGGATCGTTACCTCGTGCCGGGGCTGTGCGATGCCCACATGCATGTGGAAAGCGGCATGGTGACCGTCACAGGCTTTGCCCAGGCGGTTATTCCTCACGGCACCACGTCGATGTTCATCGACCCGCACGAGATCGCCAACGTGCTCGGTATGGCGGGCGTACGCTTGATGCACGACGAGGCGGCGGCCTTGCCCATCAATGTGTTTGTGCAAATGCCGAGTTGCGTGCCATCTGCACCCGGGCTCGAGACAACAGGCGCTACCTTCGGTCCTGCCGAGATTGCCGAGGCGATGACCTGGCCCAACATCGTCGGGCTTGGCGAGGTCATGAATTTTCCCGGAGTTGCTGCCGGGGACAAGACCATGCTGGGAGAGATCGCGGCGACCGTGACAGCCGGCAAGACCGTCGGTGGTCACTACGCCTCGCAGGATCTTGGTCGCCCCTTTGCCGCCTATGTCGCTGGTGGTGCTGCTGATGATCATGAGGGCACGCGGATGGAAGATGCGATCGCTCGTGTCAGGCAAGGGATGCGTGCGATGCTGCGCCTGGGATCTGCCTGGGCCGATGTGGCCCCGCAGATTCGGGCGGTTACCGAAGCCGGGATTGATCCGCGCTACCTCGTGTTGTGCACCGATGACTCGCACGCAGGCACCCTGGTGCGCGACGGCCATATGAACCGTGTTGTACGGCATGCGATAGCGCAGGGCGTGAAGCCTGTCGAGGCGATTCGCATGGCAACACTCAACACCGCTGAGCATTTTGGGATGGAGCGTGAGCTTGGGTCTATTACCCCGGGCCGTTGCGCGGATCTGATCCTGACCTCAAGTCTTGTGGATCTGCCGATCGAAACAGTCATCGCGCGTGGCCAAGTGATGGCCGAGCAGGGCCAGATGCGCAAAGATCTCGAACCTTTTGCCTACCCTGCCTCTGCTCGCAATACGGTAAACGTGGGGCGCAGGCTTGACGCGAGCGAGTTTCGTGTCCCCGCTCCACAGGGCCTTGCTGACAATGAAAAAGTAAGCGCGCGTGTCATTGGTGTTGTCGAGAGCCAGGCACCAACCCGCGCGCTTGAGGCACTTTTGCCGATCGTTGAGGGTCATGTGGATATCGATATCGATGCCGATGTGTGCCATGTCGCGGTCGTAGAGCGGCATCACGCCAGCGGTACTGTCGTCAATGGGTTTGTCAATGGCTTTGGGTACACAGGCTCATGTGCGTTGGCCTCGACCGTCGGCCATGATGCCCATCAACTCATTGTGGCTGGCACCTCACCTGAAGACATGGCATTGGCTGCGAATCATCTTGCGAGTATCGGTGGAGGCTTCTGTTTTGCCGCAGACGGCGAGGTTCAAGCGGTGGTGGATATGCCGATTGCTGGCTTGATGTCAGATGAGTTGGCCGATGCCGTTGCCATCAAGGCAGATGCCTTGCAGCAAGCCATGCGCGACAGTGGTTGCACGCTCAAGGATGCACACCTTCTGCATTCCTTTCTTGGCCTTGCAGTGATTCCTGCGCTACGAATTTCAGACAAGGGAATAGTTGATGTGCAAGCCTTCAAGATCGTGCCCGTGTTGCAGGAGCCAGCGTGATTCGTTTTTTGCTCGACAATGAAGAAATCACCGTTACCGATGTTCCTGCGGATTTGACGGTTCTTGATTGGTTGCGCCTGCATCGACGGCGAGTTGGAACGAAGGAGGGCTGTGGCTCGGGTGACTGTGGTGCCTGTACCGTTGTCGTGGTCTCAACAGATGACAAACTGGGATTGCGTTACGACAGTATCAATGCCTGTATCGCGTTTCTTGGATCTATTCATGGCAAGCAATTGCTGACAGTCGAATCACTGGCAAAGAGTGATCAGTTGCACCCGGTGCAGCAGGCGATGCTGGATGAGCACGGGTCGCAATGCGGCTTTTGCACGCCGGGGTTCATCATGTCAATGTTTGCGCTCAGTGAAGCACCCGATGCGCCGTTGGTCAGGCAATCTCAGCCGAGAGCAGAACAAAGCCAGGCTGTCTCTGCGCACCTGGACGCGGTTGTGTTGAACGCCAACCCCGGTGCCTCGCGACCATTGACTAGTCCGGGTGGTTGGATGCACGGGCTCGAAACCCCTGATACACAAGCGCTATCGCATCGCATTGATCGTGCATTGGGGGGCAATCTTTGCCGGTGCACGGGTTATCGGCCCATCAAGCGCGCAACTGCCGTTGCACTTGCCAAGCATCAGCCATTTCTTGAAGAAGAAGCGATCGCTGTCCTTTCAAAAAAATTGAAGGCTTTGGCATTGCAAAGTTCATCAACAGACGCATTCCTGCGACCGCGATCCCTGAATGAGCTTGCCGCGTTGCGAATTCAGTATCCGGATGCTCCGTTGGTTGCAGGCGGTACTGATCTGGCCCTCGAGGTGACGCAGCGGTTGCGCTCCTTGCCACGCATTCTATCGGTGACGTCGGTGCCTGAGTTGCAGATTCTGGAAAAGCAACAAGGGCACTTGACAGTCGGTGCGGCTGCCTCGCTGACACGCTTGTATGACGCCTGTGTGGAGAGTCTGCCCGAGGTCGCAGCCTTGCTGCTGCGTTATGGGTCAGATCCGGTGCGCAATGCCGGCACCCTGGGTGGCAATCTTGGCTCTGCCTCTCCGATCGGGGATCTGTCGCCGGTATTGTTGGCACTCGGTGCCGTGCTCCGGCTACAGCGCGGACAAGTCACTCGCGAAGTATCCATCGATGACTATTTTATCGACTACCGAAAGACCGCTCTTGCTGAAGGGGAGTTTATTCGTGACGTACAGATCACGCTCCCACCCCCTGACACCTTGTTTGCCGTTCACAAGGTCAGCAAGCGCATGGACGATGATATTTCAACGGTGTGCGCAGCCTTTTTGATTCAACGCGACACCGCAGGCGTCGTGACAGAGGCGCGCATCGGTTTCGGGGGTATGGCGGCCACGCCGAAGCGTGCCAGTCATATGGAGGAGGCGCTGAAAGGCGAAAGCCTGGATGACTCTGGTATCAACAAAGCCTGTGCTGTGATCGATCAGGATTTTCAGCCGATAGACGATGCGCGAGCCAGCGCTGTGTACCGGCTGCGGCTTGCCAGCAACTTGCTGCAGCGCGTTCTTGCTGAGTCTGTACAGGCCAACGCCGTGACACGGCCTTCGGATCTTGAATCCTTGTATCTTGGTGCGACAGCGCGTCCGATGGATATTCGGCCAGCTGCATCCGACACCATCGGGGGCAAGGCATGAGCGCCGGCACCAGCGAACCACACGATGCAGCCCATGCGCACGTCACGGGACGCGCCACCTACGTCGATGACAAGCCTGCGGTACACGATACTGTCCACGTAGCGCTTGGCACCAGCACCATCGCCAGTGGCAGGATAAAGACTCTCGATCTCGATGCGGTGCGTGCAGCGCCTGGTGTCGTTGCTGTATTGTCCACTGACGATCTGTCAGAGCCTATCGATATCGGGCCGGTTTTTCCGGGAGATCCTCTTCTGGTGCAGTCTGATATAGCCCACTTCGGGCAGGCAATATTTGCAGTGGCGGCGACCAGTCATCGCGCAGCGCGACAGGCCGCCGCTCTTGCCCGCCTGGAGTACGACACCACGGCACCGCTGCTTGATATGGCGGAGGCGATCAAACACGAGGATTTTGTGCGCCCACCACACCGGATGCAACGCGGTGATGCTGATGCGGCGATCAGCGCAGCACCCCATCGACTCAGTGGTGAGCTACTCATCGGTGGGCAGGAGCACTTCTACCTTGAAGGGCAGGTAGCACGCGCCGAGCCCGTCGAGGATGGAGGCGTGTTGGTGCATTCGAGCAATCAGAATCCAACTGAAACGCAACATCTGGTGGCCCACGCACTGGGTCTTCCCATGCATAGAGTGCACGTTGAAGTGCGGCGTATGGGTGGCGGCTTTGGCGGCAAGGAAACTCACGCCACTGCCCCCGCCGTATTTGCAGCGCTTTTTGCGAGTCGGCTCGGGCGTGTGGTCTGTTGCCGATATTCGCGGCGCGATGACATGTTGCTCACCGGCAAGCGGCACGGTTTTGTTGCACGTTATGAGGTGGGCTTTGACGATGAGGGTTTGATTCTCGGGATTCGACACCTGCTGGCAGGCCAGTGTGGCCACTCACCAGACCTCTCTGATGCCATTGTGGACCGCGCCATGTTCCATGCTGACAATGCCTACTACCTGCCAGCGGTGTGTATCGACGGCCTGCGCTGTCGTACCAACACGGTCTCGAACACCGCGTTCCGCGGATTTGGTGGGCCGCAAGGTATGTTGGCGATGGAAACGGTCATTGATGAGATCGCGTGTGCGCTTGGCAAGGACCCATTCGAGATACGACAGAAAAACCTCTACGGGCCCAATGGTCGCGATGTAACGCCCTATCACCAGCGCGTGGAGACATTTACTGTACCGACCCTGCTTGACACGCTCTCCCGCGATGCAGACTACGTGGCCAGGCGCGCCGAGATCCGTCGTTTCAATACAAACAGCCGCATCGTCAAGAAAGGCATTGCGCTCACGCCTGTCAAGTTCGGTATTTCCTTCACCGTTACGCACTTGAATCAGGCAGGAGCGCTGTTGCATCTCTACAGTGATGGAAGCGTACTGCTGAATCACGGTGGAACCGAGATGGGGCAAGGGCTCTTTCAGAAGGTGCGCCAGATTGTCGCAGCAGAACTTGGCATGGCAGTTGAGCGAGTCGCTGTCAGCGCTACGCGAACCGACAAGGTGCCAAACACATCGGCAACAGCGGCCTCATCTGGCAGCGACCTCAATGGCATGGCGGCCATGAGCGCTGCGCGCAAAATCCGTGGCCGCATTGTCGACTGGTTAGTCACACAGCAAGCAGCTGAGGCTGATAGTGTTCGTTTTGAAAACGATCACGTGTGCTGCACCATCAATGGTGTCACATCAAGGCGCAGTTGGCCTGATATAGCAAAAGCCGCGTATCTTGCGCGCATTCCCTTGTCGGCTACCGGATTCTATGCCACACCGAAGATTGGTTACGACCGACCGACAGCGCGCGGTCGACCCTTCTACTACTTCGCCTGTGGTGCCGCTGTTACCGAAGTCGCGATAGACACCTTGACCGGTGAGACTCGTGTGCTGCGCACCGACATACTGCATGACGTCGGGCGATCAATCAATCCAGCCCTGGATCTTGGGCAAATAGAAGGCGGGTATGTTCAAGGCCTGGGGTGGCTGACGCATGAGGAGCTCGTATGGGATGCCGACGGTCGCTTGCTCACCGATGGACCTGCAACGTACAAGATCCCCGCAATCAGTGACATGCCGATTGATTTTCGTGTGTCACTACTCGCAAACAGTCCGAACGATGAGGCGACCGTGTTTCATTCAAAGGCGGTGGGTGAGCCTCCATTGATGCTGGCGATATCGGCTTTTGCTGCGATCCGGGACGCGGTTGCGTCGATTGCTGATTATCAACGCTTTGTACGGCTAAACGCTCCTGCCACACCCGAGGAGGTGCTTCGATCCTGTGATGAGCTACGTGTTCCGGGTTAGACTGGCGCGCGAACCACGGGAGCCACCAAGCCATGGATTTTTTTCGTTTCCCTGAGATGTCTGGCTGCTGAGACTGTTGTGCTTTGTGATAACCAACAGCGCTTGAGCATGCCTTCGCTATCATGAGTGTATTTGCAGCGCTTGAGGCTTGTCGGCAGCGCAATGAGGCAGCAGTGCTTGTCACGATCGTATCGGTTGAGGGTTCAGCTCCGCGTGGCGAGGGTGTGCGCATGCTGATCACTGCCACCGATGTGCTGGGCACGATAGGCGGTGGTGCTCTCGAGCATGCAGCACTGGTTCATGCGCATCACTTGCTGCTGGAGGATGAGTACACCGCTTGCGTTCAGGTGCGTGAGTGGACTCTGGGCAAAGCGCTTTCGCAATGCTGTGGTGGCCGTGTCTCACTGATGTTTGACCGGGTGCCTGCTTGTAACTTTATCTGTGAGGTATTTGGCGCTGGGCATGTTGGCCAGGAGGTGGCCATGCTGCTGCGCCGCCTGCCTTGCATAGCCACGATCCACGATAGTCGGGACGTCTGGCTGAACTACCTTGTCAAGCATGCAGATGTGTCCGATAGGGGGCAGCTTGATGTTGATCTGCACCTGGACCGTTCAACCAGCCCGGACCCCGGCGTAGTACGAACCCATCACCATGACGATAACGTCTTTGCCGCCGTCGAGGACTGTGCAGCGGGCAGCTACTACCTTGTCATGACCCACAGTCATGAGCGTGACCTGGAGCTGGTTGAAGCGATATTGGCTCGTGGTGATGCCGCCTTCTGTGGCTTGATCGCATCACGCTCCAAGGCGCAGGCCTTTCGCTCGCGCCTTGCACGCAAGGGGTTTGCTGCCACCGAGCTGGAGCAGCTTACAGCTCCACTGGGCGCCAGGATCCAAACCGGAAATACGCCGATGGAGGTGGCCATAGCCGCAATTGCCGACGTACTCGATACTCGCGCAGCGCGCACGGCTGCAGCACAAGTCGTATCCGACTCAATAGCTGATGAGTCGGTCGAGCTGCTACCGCTCAAGGCCTAGGGCAGAGGGTTCGATTCAAAGCACAGTCAGAATGTCATCAATGTTCTTGCGTTTGATTGCTGGCACCCTTGTGCCTTGTTCCGGATAACCCGCAACGATCAGCATGTACGCGCGTTCATTGACGGGACGCCCAAGCACTTGCTTGAGAAATCCCATAGGCGCCGGTGTATGCGTGAGGGTGGCGAGCCCCGAAAGATGCAAGGCTGTCACCAACAGTCCACAGGCCATGCCAACAGATTCGTTCATGTAGTAGTGCTTGTGGCGTGTGCCATCGCCTTCCAGCCGGTATTTTTCCAGAAATACTGCGATCAACCAGGGTGCCGTTTCCAGAAAGGGTTTGTCTGCATCGGTGCCCAGTGGAGCCAGTGCATCCAGCCATGTCTGTCCAGCTCTTCCTTGGTAGAAGGCATTTTCTTCGGTCTCGGCCGCGGTACGTATACGGCGTTTGAGTGCGCTGTTGCTGACAGCGACAAAGTGCCACGGCTGACCGTTGGCGCCACTCGGGGCAGAGCCTGCAGCCTTTACGGCATTCTTGATGAGCGCCTGGGGCACAGTGCGATCCGAGAAGCTGCGTACACTGCGCCTGCGTGTGACTGTGCCGACAAAGGATTGCGAGCGCGCGAGCATTTCTGCTTCCGGTAACTCTGACCAATCGAGTGGGTGGGTCAGTGCAGGGGTGTCGCTATTGCTGTTGTCCATGTTGCTGGACGATACCGTAAGCTAGCCCCGCTACCCAGCCTGCAACCGTCGCTTGCGCTATCGTAGCCGACGGAACAATCGAGATCAGTCAATGAACAATCAGAGCAGCCCGTATCCATCCGTTGTCGCAGACGAGGGCGTTGCCCGCCGCGTGCTCGCCGAGAATGCGGACCTCATGGTCGTGGAATTCACGTTTGATCAAGGGGCGGTTGGTGCATTGCATCATCACGTGCATGTGCAATCGACCTTTGTGGCCGAGGGCGTATTTGATTTTACGGTGGGCAGTGAGACGCGGCGGATGACGCCTGGCGACTCGCTGGTGATTGAGTCCAACGTCGAGCATGGCTGCAAGGCGATCGAGGCGGGTCGCCTGATTGACACCTTCACGCCGCGCCGAGACGACTTTCTGTAGCCCGGCACAGAGGCTGGCCCGGGCAGACTCAGCGTTGCAGTGAAAACCCGATCTGGGTCTTGTTGCCCAGGCGTGGCGACAGGTTCAGCACGCAGAAGGAGTTGGTATTGACCTGACGGTTAGCGTCGATGTCAGCAATGACTTGCTGTGCGTACTGCTCGACCCAGTCTGGTACCTGTCCAAACATCATGAGCTGCGTGAAGAGCGACATCATGTCTTCCTCGTCGGGCTGGTCCCCGAACCAATTCAGGTAGGCCTCGCTCAACAGTTTCAGCTCACTGACCTTTAGCAGGTCTGCCGCGCGGGTGATCGACTGCATCGTGTCATCCTGTCTGGCGTTATAAGTCAAAGTGACCGGAATACCTTCATTCCGACACCACTATAGAGTTAGCGTTCAGCTGCTGGCAAGCTGAGCGGGTACAGAATAGAGAAATGCTGCAAAACGTGAATAGGTGTCAACTATGCCGTCACAAAGGTGGTTTAGTAAACATTTGACCCGATAGTGCCTGTAAGGCTCCTGCTGCGTGAGTAGCTCTGTGTCACAACACTCTGAACCGCTGATGACTGTATCCACATCAAAAAATTTGAACTGGCGCATATCTCGCCTCTGGATCGCTGCCATTGCGCTGCTCGGTCTGAGCGCTTGTGTAACACCGTATCCGCAGGGGACGGTCTCGGATCTCACCGTGTCCGGTGCGCGAGACACACCGCCCGAGCTGCCAGAGGCAGTTCGCTGGGGTGGCACGATCGTGT
The DNA here is from genome assembly GCA_937922675.1 of uncultured Granulosicoccaceae bacterium. Classification (GTDB taxonomy): domain Bacteria; phylum Pseudomonadota; class Gammaproteobacteria; order Granulosicoccales; family Granulosicoccaceae; genus Granulosicoccus. Next base: position 48,593 of record CALAJN010000010.1, on the reverse strand, counting down.
CGGTCGAGAACAAGGCCGACGGCACCAGCTCACTTGAGATCGTCTCTCGCCCCCTTGGCTATGCGGGGCGTCCGGTACGCAATGATCAGTCGGATGGTCGCTTCATTGCCGAGATCGCGGACGTTGTGGATCCAGGTATCGTCAAGGCGGGGCGTGACATCACGGTGACGGGGCTGGTCAGCGACGTTATCGTGGGCACCATTGGTGAGAGTCCCTATCGCTTTCCTGTGGTCGCCGTGGATGATTTCCACTATTGGTCGCCGGCGTCGGCTCGCACTCACGCAGGTGCCTACCCGTGTCGCTATGGTCACCATTACTACGGGTCCTGCACTAATTCCTCGTTGTACATGCACGGTGGTGGGCCGTTTTTTGGTCACTTTGGCTACGGAGGCCATGGCCGCCATCGAGGGCGCGGTTCACGACTCGGCATTTCATTGATCTTGCGGCCCTGATCCGCGAGTCACGATATCAAGGCCATGTGGAAGTCTCTGAAAGTGGTATCTGGCTGCGCCTGCCTGCTCGTGTTGAGCGCGTGTGCAGCGCCTCCGGTGGCACCTCCTGAGGGGACGGAGCTCAACACCAGTGCGCCGCGTGATATCGACGGCTCCTCTACGGCTGTATCGACAGGGACAGTGTGGTGGGGCGGGGTAGTTCTAGACGCGCAGAACCTGGAGACAGGCACGCATCTGGAGATATTGGCCTACCCACTGGACCGCATCGGCAGACCCGTGCTCAATCGCGACAGCGTGGGGCGATTTATTGCTATCGCTGACACCTACCTTGAACCGGTCGACTATGCGCAAGGGCGCAGCCTGACGATAGTTGGCGAGCTCGATGGTCAAACGGACGTGAATATTGGCGCTAGCAGCCAGTCCGTGCCGACGGTGCGCATTCGCGATCACCACTTATGGCGCCCGGATGGGCTCGAGGGGCGGCCTCGCGTAAGCTTCGGCATCGGTATCAATATCAGTAACTGACCCCGCCGCCTGAAGCAGGCGTCAGGTATTCGGCTCACTCGGCGCGTTTTAATTCTTGCGTTTTCGCTAGACTGGTCTACGCCGCAGCAAAGGCATTCGCCACAAGAAGCGAAACCCAGGCTGCGACACAGGGGTGGGAGAAATCCCGCGAAACGTGAATCGCCACCGCTTGAGCTTGCCAACCAGGCCGCAGCGCTGATAACTGCGCAGCTCCAAAGGTAAAAAGAGTTCAGCTGGCGTCGATATCACGCTCGACATGGCTATTCAGTCATGGGAGAGGATGAATGCCGAGCGCCACGAGTACCACCGGTGTCACGGCGTGTCTGCTGGCTCTCTGGGTCGCCGTCATGCCTGTTGCATACGCTGTCGAGCCGATAGAGCCTGCGGCGGCTGCGACCACCTACATTGACGCTGCGATGACGCGCAGCGCTGAGCGTGCTCAGACGCGTCCAAGGGCTGCGGCTGCTATCGCGGCCCCCGTTCGCACCGGGCGCTGCTCCAAGCCGGGTGCGGCCACATTGGCCGCGGTGCTACCGGTGGCGACAGATCACGGTAGCCACGCCAGCGGTGTCGTGGTGGATCATGGCCGAGTGTTGACCGCCGCGCATGCGGTACAGGGCGCTTCGCGATTTTTCGTTCGCACCGGGCATCAGTTTTTGCAGGCCGATCTGGTGTCGGTTGATCATGACTCGGATCTTGCCGTTCTGGCTGTGGACACGGGCGATATCCGCCCCTTGTCGCTTGCGCCAGGGGCACTGGGTGCCAGTGAACCTGTCTGGGCGGTTGGGTTTCCGCGGGCACGCGAGCTTGCGACGTCCAGTGGCGTGTTTCAGCGGGTTGCCGGTGGTGCGGTGCACACCAGCGCATCAATAGACTCCGGCCAGTCCGGCGGCGGCTTGCTGAGTTGCTTGCGTGGCGAGTACGTGGTCGCCGGGATGCTGCGCGGTTACGGGGCCTACCGCTCAGGTGAGCAGTTCGTGAAGCTCGACAACCATTCGGTGTCGGTCGCGGCCGACACCATCAGACATTTTCTGGCCGTACGCTGAGCCTCAAGTCAGCCAGCGCTCATAGTCGGATACCAACAATCGACTGGGTTCGGTATCTTCATCGATGCTCGCAAAGCGGCCGATGTCGTCGCGGAAAATGTTGTCGGTTTCGTCGTCATTGACGGCCGAAACTTCACCGATCAACACATCACCTCCTTCCCCCCAGAAGGCATGCCAGCTCCCCGGCAGAAGGGTCACGCTTTCGCCCGGTGCAAGGCGCAGTATCTCGCCCGGTCCCTGTTGTCTGGGAATGCCGTCGCACAACACGCGAACCTGCCGATTGGGGTCCAGTTCGCCGTCTTCGTCCGACTCAAACAGCTCCAGCGCGAGCGTTGCACCGCCGCGGTTGATGATGTCTTCAGCCTTGACGATATGCCGGTGCATGGGTGAGATCTGATCCTGGCGCGAGATCATGATCTTTTCGGCGTAGCACATGCCGCCGCCGGCAGCGAGATCCGCCGCAGACCCATTGCGCAATGTAAACAGGAACAACCCGCTTCGCGAGAATTCGCCAAGGCCGTAGTCGGTGATGTCCCAGCCCAGCCGCGCCCGCACAATCGCATCAATATCCGGTCGGCGAGCCTGCATCTGCTCGGGACTCCAGGCAGCGAAGGGCGGCAGCAGAAAACCGAATGAGCCAATGAATGCCTCGGCTTCGATGAGGATCTGGTTGATATCAGAACGTTTCATTCGAGGAGTGTAAACCGTGATGCGCGTCAGGCAAACGACTCGTGACGCGTCTCTGATTTCAGTTTGATTTCATTTTGCTTCGGTACTGTCTGCAGGACTGGAAAAATTCACCGCATCGACTACGCGGTATCCGCACCCGCGACGCTCTCACGTGTTTGGACTGTTCAAGAAAACCGATCTCCCCAGTAAACAGGACGCTCTGTCTGGTCGTTCCGGCAGCGTTGAGGTAGCTGAGCGGCACTGCGTGTTGGGTAATCCGATGCAAGGGCCTTGGCCTGCAGGCTGCGAGCTTGCCGTTTTTGGGATGGGCTGCTTCTGGGGTGTTGAGCGATTGTTCTGGGGTATCCCGGGCGTCTGGAGCACAGCCGTTGGGTACGCTGGCGGGCATACGCCCAATGCAACCTATGACGAGGTTTGCTCCGGCATGACTGGACACAACGAGGTGGTGCAGGTGGTGTTTGATCCAAGGCGCGTGAGCTACACCCAATTGCTCAAGGCGTTTTGGGAAAATCACGATCCGACTCAAGGCATGCGCCAGGGACCTGATCGAGGTACCCAGTATCGCTCTGGCATCTACACCCACAGTCAGCAGCAGCAGGCTGCGGCGGAGGCCTCGCGCGATGCTTACCAGCAGGCCTTGAAAGGCTCGGGACACGGAGACATCACCACAGAGATCTTGCCGGCGCCCGAGTTCTACTACGCCGAGGACTACCACCAGCAGTATCTGCACAAGAATCCTGGTGGCTACTGCAGCATGCGTGGCACCGGCGCTGCCTGTGTCCTGCCGGCAGAGCTTGAAGTAGAGGACACGTCTGCGTGACGTTCACCCCACCCGCATCCTTACACACAGTGCCCTTTGACGGGGCCTTCTCTGTTGCTGCCCATGCGACAGACCCGGGCGTGGATGTGGACGGCAAGAAGTCCTTGAAAAAGGCACTTGCCAAGGAGGTCGACCGCATCAGTCAGCTGCAGCGCAAGCTCTACGCCGATGATCGCTTTGCTGTTTTGCTGGTTTTTCAGGCCATGGATGCAGCGGGCAAGGACGGCACCATTCGCGCCGTCATGAGTGGCGTTAATCCAGCAGGCTGTCACGTGTCGTCATTCAAGTCACCGAGTAACGAGGAGCTGGAGCACGATTGGTTGTGGCGCACGGTCAAGGCGCTACCAGAGCGCGGTCGTATCGGCATCTTCAACCGAAGTCACTATGAAGAGGTGCTGGCAGTTCGTGTGAACGAGTCTTTCCTGGAAGCGCAGCGCTTGCCAGCACTCGATGATGGTACTGATCGTGATGCATTGTGGGCAGCTCGCTACGCCTCCATTCGTGACCATGAGCAGCACCTTGCCAATAACGGCACTGTTGTCCTGAAGTTCTGGCTGGATGTATCGCGGGCTGAACAGCGCAGCCGCTTCCTTGATCGGCTACAGACACCGGAAAAATACTGGAAGTTCAGCAAGCACGATCTGTCGGCACGTGATCGTTGGGACGATTACATGCGGGCCTATGAGCTGTTGCTGAATGAAACCTCACGAGCGCATGCACCGTGGTTTGCCATCCCGGCAGACAACAAGGCTTACATGCGCCTGGCTGTTGCTCGCATCATCGCAGACACCCTCGAAGCACTGCCCTTGGAGTGGCCGGAGAAGTCGGCGGAAGAGCTAGCCAAATTCAGCGACCACATTGCACGATTACAGAGTGAACAAGCCTGATGAGTATGTCGACTCGCGAGCTGGTCAGTCTCTTGCAGGTAGAGCGTGAAGGCGTGATGCCGGTAGCAGACGTGGAGAGCAGATCAATGGCACAACATCCGGTCGCCTACGCAGCCATCGTTGATCCGCATGATGAAACCATCGAGGTCGAGATCACCGAGGAGATGATCTCACTGGCACTTGAGGCCGTCGAGAGTGAACAGGTCTGGCCCTTTTGCGGTGATGTGCCGATGGTCGCAAGAGCGCCACGACCTTCTGCCGAGATCATTCGGTTTCCGGGTTGCTGAGACCTCCAGCCCAGCACTTGCGCCGGGAGCCTAGTTGACCAGCTGGTTCATCTCGAATATCGGCAGCAGGATGCCAAGTACGATCGTCAGTACCACGCCGCCCATGATCAATATGACCATCGGTTCAAACAGACCCAGGAATACCGCCATCAGGGAGCTCAATTCCCGCTCCTGATGACTGGCCGCTTTCTCCAGCATGCTGTCGAGTTGGCCTGAACTCTCTCCACTGGCGATCAAGTGCAGCAGCATAGGCGGGAAGTAGCCGGTGCGCTCAAGCGCGCTCGACATGGTGGAGCCTTCGCGTACCTGAGCTGCTGCGGTGTTGACCGCCTCACGCATCGGCCGATTGGTCACGACCTGTGAGCCGATGTCCAAAGCTTCGAGTACTGGTACGCCGGAGGCGGCGAGTATCGACAAGGTGCGTGCAAATTGCGCCGTGTTATGGCCACGAATCAGGCGCTTGAACAAAGGCAACTTGAGTAAAAACGCATGTACGCGCAGCTTGAACGCTTCACCGCGCATGGCGCGTTGAAACAGGATGAACGCAATGAAGGCGACACCTGCAACGACCAACCCCCATTCGCGTACAAAGTCTGAAGTGGCGAGCATGCCTGTGGTCAGCGCGGGCAATTCCTGATCCAGACCGTCGAAGACCTGCACCACCTGCGGTACGACATAGGCAAGCAGAAAAGACACAATAAGAATGGATGCTGCAACCAGCATTGACGGGTAGATCAGCGCCTTTTTAACCGTGGCGTTTGCGGCCTGTCGTTCCTCGGTGTAGTCGGCCAGGCGTTCGAGTACCGCATCGAGATGACCTGACTGTTCGCCAGCAGCAACGGTTGCCTGATAGATCTCGGGAAACACCTTGGGATAGTCCTTGAGTGCCGCGGCAAAACTGTGGCCTTCCAGCACTTTGGCCCGAACGGAGAGCAGCAGCGATTTGATACGCGGTTTCTCGGTCTGTTGGCTGACCGCTGACAAGGATTCCTCAAGAGGGGTGCCGGCAGCGGACAGCGTTGCGATCTGGCGGGTCAGCAGTGCAAGATCGTTGGTCTTGATGCCACCGCGGAAGGTGGGCTGCGCCACTGTTCGCTCGCCCTTGACACTAGCTTTGACACGCCCCGATGTTTCGCTGACTTCCAGCGGGGTCAGGCTTTGCTGTCGCAGCAAGCTGCGCGCAAGACGTGCGGTATCCGCCTCGAGTACGCCCTTTTTCTCGCGGCCCCGCTCGTCCAGGGCCAGGTATTCAAAGGCTGCCATCAGTTGATACGTGGCTGTTGCATGAGGTTCACTGCTCTCGCGTTACGCGCATCACTTCCTCAAGCGATGTAATGCCTGCGAGTACGAGACGCGCACCGTCATCGTTGATACCCGGCGACTGAGTTCGCGCGTAGCGTTCGATGTCCTGTTCGCTTTCGCCGTCGTGGATCATGGTACGCAAGGTTTCATCTACCTGGACGACTTCATAGATGCCCTGGCGACCCATATAGCCTGTGTGATTGCAGCGATCACAGCCATGCGGGACGTGCACGCTCTGCGCTTCGGCAGCGCTGACGTTGAGCGTGCGCAACTCCGGCTCGTTTGGCGTGTGCGGACGTTTGCAGCCGGGGCAGAGCACCCGTACCAGACGTTGCGCTACCAGACCCACAAGGCTTGAGGCGAGCAGAAAGGGCTCAACGCCCATATCGCGCAATCGTGTCACCGCACCAACGGCGGTGTTGGTGTGCAGGGTTGATAGAACAAGGTGGCCGGTCAAAGAGGCCTGTACAGCTATTTCAGCGGTCTCCATATCACGAATCTCACCGACCATGACGATGTCCGGATCCTGTCGCAGTATGGCCCGCAGGCCACGTGCAAAGTCGAGCTCCACCTTGTTGTTGACTTGCGTCTGACCGATACCATCGATGTAATATTCGATAGGATCTTCAACGGTAAGGATCGAGTAGCGCGCAGTATTCAGGCGCGCAAGCGCTGCGTACAGCGTCGTGGTCTTGCCCGAGCCTGTCGGGCCTGTGACCAACACGATGCCGTGCGAGAGTGACAATGTGCGTTGCAGGCCTGCTAGCGCATCCGGCGGCATGCCAAGTTGTTCAAGATCCAGACGTCCCGCTTGCTTGTCAAGCAGTCGTAGCACGACGCGTTCACCGTGCCCCGAGGGCAGCGTAGATACGCGCACATCGACCGGACGCCCGGCGACACGCAGGGAGATACGGCCATCCTGAGGTAGACGACGCTCGGCAATGTCGAGCTTGGCCATGACCTTCAGGCGTGAGATCACCAGTGGTGCGATGGCGCGTGGTGGTTCGAGCAGTTTTTGCATCACACCATCGACACGGTAGCGTACGGCAAGACGCTTTTCAAAAGGCTCGATGTGAATGTCAGAGGCTTGCTTTCTGACCGCTTCGGTCAACATCGCGTTGATCAAACGGATGACTGGAGCATCGTCCGTGGATTCAAGCAGGTCCTCAGGCTCTGGTAGAGCGTCAGCGAGTTGCTCCAGATTCAGATCATCACCAAAGTCGTCCATGATGTCGATGGCTTGCCCCGTCTCACCCTCATAGTGGCGTGTCAGACGCGCATCAAACTCATCAGCAGTGACCGATTCGAGTGCTACCTTGACACGTGCCTTGCGCCGCGTCTCGGCCAGGGCCGTCAACGAGACACCCGGGCGGTGAACCAGCACAGCTCGGCCCCCTTCACCGGTCTCGAGAATGACTCCGTGACGCTTGGCAAAGGTGTACGGGAGATCGGGCACAGGCACGCTCGGTGCCGTGACGACAGATCCTGTGACGGCCTCGGTCGGAGTGGCTGCGCCCAGATCGAGTGTCTGTTCGTCAGTCACGCCGATGTCCGCTGGGTGGATTGTTGAGCCCTCGGATGCATCAAGGATGATGTCCGCTTCAACAACAGTCTTCGGTAGGGAGTTCTGGGGCACAAGCCTTGAGCCTTCCTGAGTGGATCCTGATGAGACGGTTCGAGCTTACTGCTCGACAGTGTCAAAAGGACCAATCAGTGCATCGTTCGCGCCAGTGCCGCTTGGAAGTGCTGCGACGGGTGTGCGTTGGCTTTCGAGGCGAGGTTCGATGCCGAGCGCGCCGGTATCCGATGTGGGCACGACCGTGTTCAGGGCGTCAGCCGTGCCCGTCACAGGTGATCCCTCAAAGTACAGGCGTAACTTGGGCAGTACCGGGCGCGCCGTATCGGCGACGCCGTCGTCCTCATCAAACAGTCCTTGCTGTGCGCTACGCACATCGTCGTACTTGGCCCGGCTGTAGATGTCGGCGGTATCCGGATCGCGCAGGATCGTCGGGTGCAGAAACACCATCAGATTGCGCTTGCTCTTGTTGGTGGTGCGATAGCGAAAGAGGCTGCCAAGCAGGGGTATGTCGCCAAGCAGCGGCACCTTGTCGCGTGTGTCATTGATTTGATCATCGATCAGGCCACCCAGTACGAGTGTCTGGCGATCTTCTACCAGCACCGTCGTCTTGATCGAACGCAGGTTGGTGGTGATATCAGAGGCGCCGGTAACAGCGGTGGCGCTCACATCGGACACCTCCTGCTCGATCTCCATCCTGATATTGTTGCCTTCGTTGATCTGCGGCTTGACCTTGAGGCTGATGCCGACGTCTTGCCGCTCGATGGTCTGGAAGGGATTATTGTTGGCGGTTGACAGCTGTGTCCCGGTCACGAACGGTACGTTCTGACCCACGACAATCTCGGCTTCCTGGTTGTCCATGGTGACCAGCGTTGGTGTGGACAGGATGTTGTTGTCCGAATCCGATGCGATGGCCGATAGCAGGAAGCCGAAGTCAACGCCGCCGGAGCCAAAGCGCCCGAGTGCAAGCGACAGCCCATTGGTCAATACCGCACCTTCAGAGGCCACCGTACCAACCAATGCCTGGGTTGCACCACCAAGGTTGGTAAAGGCCGCCGGTCGATTGCTGTCAGTGCCGTCTACGGCAAAGTTAACGCCTAGCTGGGCCGAGTTGTTGGCTGACAGCTCGGCAATGATTGCCTCAACCAGTACCTGAGCACGCCGGATGTCCAGCTGCTCTATTACGGCAAGAATGCTGCGCATCTCATCGGGCGGTGCGGTGATGATGAGCGCGTTGGTGTCCTCATCAGCCTGAATGTCAACGTTTGGCCGCGTGTCTTCGGTGGCGCGTCGAATCAGCGAAGCGGTAGGCACTTGAGGTGCTTGTTGCACGACCGCACCGTTGGCATCAATCTGGGGCGCTGGTGCTTGCGTGGCCACTTGCCCGGTTCCACTGTCAGAGGTGCCTCCATCGGTGCCAATCACAGCCTGGCCTGCGGATACACCGGTCAGAATACCGAGCAGGTCAGCAGCATTGGCGAATCGCAGATAGATCACGCGCGTATTTCCGCCGGACTCCACTGGTGTATCGAGGTTCTTGATCAGTCCCCGCGCGCGCGTCCTGCCGGACTGCTCCCCAGATAGCAGGATGCTGTTGGTTCTATCGTCTGCTGCATAGCGCACCTGCCCGGGCGTGCCGATAACTTGCCCGTTGCGCGCTTGCAGAGACTCGAGGATGCGTATCACTTCACTGGCCGAAGCAAAGGACAAACGAACCACTTCGACTTCGTCATTGTCGGGTGTATCGACGTTTTCAATGATGCCGATGAGCCGTGCAATGTTCGATGCACGGTCGGTAACGATGAGGGTATTGGTCGAGGCGTAGGCTGCCAGGTGGCCTTGTTGTGGGACCAGGGGGCGCAGGATCGGTACGAGCTGCGCCGCCGGTACGTTGCGCACCTTGATGACTTGAGTCACCAGCTCATCCGAGCTGGACAGTGACCCGTCGTAGCTGCGCACGGGGCCTTGCTTGGCATTTACATCCGGTACGATCTTTATCAAGTCATCGCCGGCAGGGACCGCTGCGTACCCATGCACCTGCAGTACTGACAAGAATGTCTCGTAGAGCTCATCGGCAGACAGTGGCTGAGACGAGATGACGGTGACACGTGCCTTGACGCGGGGATCAACCACGAAGTTGCGGCTGGTCTGACGCGACACAGTCTGAATCAGCGAATGAATGTCCGCGTTCTTCAGGTTGAGTGTGAACGTGCCTTGCTGTTGTGCCTGGGCATCAGAGGGCAGCAAGCTGGCGAACATTGCGCCGCTGGCGATGGCAATACCGAGCACTGCGGCCCCAAGGCCGCCGACGATCGGTCGCTGTATGTTGAGATAGCTCACGGGCATCGTCCAAGTGTAGCGGTTTCGCCACCTAAACTAGGCGCCGAATGTAGGACGCCAAGTGCGTCTATCCAGTGGAGGCGAACTGCGTGTCCGATTTTTGGCACAAGACGGCGTCGCATGCGGCTCAAGGTTAGCCGTTCGCGCAATTCAAGGGGTGCCAGAATTCTTGACAATCCGGATAGCGCCATCATGAGACTTGAGTTAACTGGATCGAGCTCACCGAAGGAAGCTCATTGAGCCAGTGAGATGTTGAGCGGTATTTCGATACCGTCGCGCAACACCGTTACTGCAAGATTTTCAGCCTTGACGGCGTTTCTGAGTGCGCGGATGCCTTGCTTCTGGCTATTCAACTGAATGTTGTTTACACGTGTGATGACATCACCAGCCACGATGCCCTGAGCCTCGAGTATCTCGGGATTCTGTTTAGGCGTGATGCGATAGCCGACCAGTTTGCCGTTTTCCTGATAGGGCTCGGCCGCGACCACACGAGCCAGCATCGACGGGTTACGCGCAAGGGTGTCGCGCAATTCACCTGGGTTGGTCGGTAGGACCAAAGGTTGTGACAGATCCTCTGTCTGTGTGGTTTGTGCCGTTCTGGTGTTGGTGGCAGCTCGGCTGATCGGCGTCACTGCTGTGGCCTGCACCGATTCGGGCAGGGCGAGTTTTTCATTCTTGCCCCGATTCGAGATGATCACGTATTCCGGGTAGACCTCTTTAAGCGTGATCTCATTGGTGATCTTGTCACCGATACCGTAGGCACTCTGCTCGGCATTGCCGGAGCTGATGATGGCAATGGCACGTTCCTGAGGGTCAGCGGCGAACACACCGGCGAGCTGCAGATTGGTTCGTGTGTCCTTGATTGGCTCTTCGCGGGCGACGGGCTCGGTCTGAACCGGTCTGGCGGCCGCATTGCCAAAGATGTGGTGCGCCGCAATGCCGCGGGCGAGTGTGAGCGAATCCGGTGTGGAGCGATTACCTGGCTCAGCCACTGGCGTCGTTCGTGCGGCCGGCACAGAGATGTCGGTTGGCAGTAGTTTCATGGAGAGCAGCGCGAGGCTGACCCCTATGGCTGCCACGAGCAGCGTATTGGTCCAGCGCGGCAGCGACTTCCAGGTGCTACCAACAGGGCGGAGTGATATCGCGTTCATTGGGTCAGGTTCTTCAGGTTGGCAAGCGGACCAACGAAGTCTCTCTTCGGCACTTTAAATAAGTGCGTCGGAGCCGGTAAACAAGTTTGACGCCAGAATTACGCGTTGATTCAATACAGAACGCAATAGTCTGCAAGTCTTGTAATGCAAGTCAATACATTGACGGATTGGCTGGAGGCCACGGGTGGCCTCAGCAGCGGGTCAATACGGGCGGCACGGCCAGGCCGCGCCACCCGATTCTACAAAAACAGCGGGATGAGGACAGGGCCTCAGACCATGTCCTTCAGGTTCTTCAGTGCAACGACCTTGACGACCTTGCGGGCAGGCTTTGCCTTGAACACGGTCTCCTCACCGGTGAAAGGGTTGATGCCCTTGCGTGCCTTGGTTGCCGGCTTCTTGTTTACACGGATCTTCATCAGTCCGGGAACACTGAAGTAGCCTGGTCCGCGCGGCTTCAGGTTGTCCTGAATCAAACCGCTCAGCGATTCGAAAACAGACGCGACCTGCTTGCGGCTGAGTTCTGTCTCTTCGGCGATCGCGGTCATGATCTCCGACTTGGTAGGTGGCTTTTTATCGGAACTGGCTGCCGCCTTCTTTTTGGAGGCGGTTTTCTTGCGCGCTGGTGCGCGCTTGGCTACAGCCTTTTTCTTGGCAGTAGGTTTTTTCTTAGCGGTCGCTTTTTTCTTTGCGGCCATGAGGGCTCCTGGTTCGCTTTCACTGGGATGAGTGCAACGCGTGCCGGTGTTAAGGCTTAAGCCCGAGTGGTCCGGAGGCGAGGCGCGCGCAAGGTACCACGAAAAACGAGTGTTTCGGTGCCTGATGCTCAGTGAAAAGTCAAAAAACCCTGTAATTTCAGTATTTTTTACGCTTTGTTAACGAAAAAGCCTGTTTTTTTAGTGATTTTCTACAGGGCACCCACAGCGTCACCAGCTTCAAATAAAACTCATCAATACACCAACGACAAAGATTCTGATGGCATACAGGCCGATGATCGACACAAGTACAGACAAGTCCAGCCCTCCAAGCGGAGGTACAAAACGTCGTACCGGGGTGAGTACAGGGGAGGTGATTTTGTGCAGCAAACCGTTAACCGGGTGCCCGGAAGAATTGGGTAACCAGCTCAACAACGCCTGAATGAACAAGCTGAAGATGAAGATGTTGAACATCAGGTGCACAACATCCACGACGGCCACATACAGCAGGGTGGGCACTCCAACCACAGCGACATTCAGCGCTGAGCCGATTGCGGGAGCAGCACCCAGGGAGAGCAGCTTGAACGCAAACAGCTTTAGCGCAAGAACAGCGAAGGTAAGCAGTAGCGACGAGGTGTCGTAACCGGCAATGCTCGGAATAAAACGTCGCATGGGCACTAACAAGGGGTCGGTGGCTTTCACCACAAACTGTGCGATTGGATTGTAGTAGTCCGCCTTGACCGCTTGCATGACAAACCGCAGGGCCGCGACCATCGCGTAGAGGTTCAGCAGTGTGCCAATGATGAAGCCGAGTGAACTGAGCGCCGGTCCGGTCATTCGGAGGTTTCCTTTGAATAGGTTCTTGCAGGGTATTGCGGGCGGGTGCAGACAGGTCTGTGATGCCTGCATTGAGTCAATCAGAGCGTGGAGCGTCGTGCATGTGTATGCCGAGTTCTGTGGCGCGATTCTGCGCAGCTTTCATGCCGCGCTCGATGCACACTTCCAGTCCTGAGGCGGAAAACTGCTCCAGAGCCGCTGCGGTAGTGCCTCCCGGAGAGGTTACTTTGCGACGCAGAGTAGCAGGGTCGTCTTCGCCTGCTGCGAGCATGGCAGCGGCACCCTCGATGGTAGCGATGCCGAGTTGTGCAGCATCGGCAGGGTCCAGGCCTAGCGCAATACCATTTTCGATCATCAGCTCGGTCAGTCTGAACACATAGGCAGGGCCGCTACCGGACAGTGCTGTGACCGCATCAATATCGTTCTCATGCGAGAGGCTTACTGTCGTGCCGATTGCGGATAGCAATGCAAGCGCCGCGTCACGTAGCGCCGCCGTGGCCTCACCGGGATACAGTGCGCTCGCGCCCTTGCCCAACAGTGCCGGGGTATTGGGCATGCAGCGCATGACTGTCCATTGCGTTTGTGTGTCCGTTGACTTGGTAGTAACCAGCCACGTTGCGAGCGAGGCGCAGCGAACGCCTGCGACCACGGACAGCAGGGCCGGGTTGCCCCTGAAGCCTGCCGACGCAAGACTTTCGCAGGCCGTGCGAGCGATACCGGGTTTGACTGCGAGCACCACCCCCAGCTGTCCATTGTCTGCATCGCTCCACTGCGGCGCCTGTGACAAGAGGCGGTTGACATCCTGCTCCACCGTCACACTAAAACGCTCTTCTATGGCGCGGCGTGTGGCCTCGTTGGGCTCGACCACGGCGATTGCATCCTGTGGGCTGCCTGATGCGAGCAAGCCTCCCACCAGGCTCGAGGCCATATTGCCGCCACCGATGAATAACCAGCGCATACGCAGCCTTGTCAGTTGGCTATCCGCGAACGTTCACTCGCAAGCGCCGCTATCAAACGATCAAAGGCTTCGGTGAATGAGCTGATCCCGTCAGCTTCCAGGGTATCGGTGATGTCGCCAAGTGATATACCAAGCTCGGCCAGTGCGTTCAATTGTTTGCTGGCCTCGCCTAGTCCCTGGGTCAGTTTGGGGGCGACAGTGCCATGGTCACGAAACGCATCAAGCGTCTTGGGGGGTAGCGTGTTTACTGTGTCGGGGCCGATGAGTTCTTCCACATAGAGCACGTCTGAATAGTCCGGGTTCTTGGTGCCGGTGCTGGCCCACAGCAAACGCTGTGGATTCGCACCTTGCGCGCGCAAGCCTGCAAATTTCTCGCTACCGAACAGATTGGCGAAGTGCCCGTAGGCGACCTTGGCATTGGCTATGGCGATCTTGCCGCGTAGGGCCATTGCAGCCTCGCCACCATTAGCTTCAAGGGCTGCGTCAACCGAGTTGTCCACGCGGCTGACAAAGAAGCTCGCAACAGAGTGCAGCTTGTCAAGCGGCTTGCCCGCAGCATGGCAGCGCTCAAGGCCACGAATCCATGCAAGCGCAATTTCGCGGTAACGTTGCACGCTGAACAAAAGCGTGACATTCACGTTGATGCCCTTGGCCGTGATCTCTTCAAAGGCGGTTACACCCGCCGCTGTACCGGGTACCTTGATCATGACGTTTGGACGATCAATGCGCGCCCAGAGATCCTCGGCCATGGCGACAGTGCCGGTTGCATCGTGCGCAAGATCAGGTGCTACTTCAAAGCTCACCATGCCATCCAGACTGTCAGTGTCCTCCCAGGTGCTGCGAAAGGCGTCGGCTGCGGCCTGTATGTCAGGGATGGCCAGCTGGTTGAAGAGTTCAATCCCTTCCAGTTGCGGGTCAGCCTTGACCAAGCGCGCGAGTTCCGCGTCGTACTCGTCGGTATTGGCAATGGCTTGTTCAAAGATCGCCGGGTTGGAGGTCAGCCCCATGATCTTGTCATCACGAATCAGTTGCTGAAGTTCACCGTCCAGCAGGCTCTTCTGAATGAAATCCAGCCACAGACTTTGTCCAGCGGCGTGTACCGCTGGAAGAGGGTTGTTTTTTGTCATGCCTGCAAGTGTATCAACTGGACTTTACTTTCACCGATGTTGTCACGACCGGTGTACGCGGCTCGCGTGCACCGAAAATTGCCGTGCCGATGCGAACGATAGTGGCTCCCTCGGCAACCGCCGCTTCCAGATCTGCGGACATGCCGCATGAGAGCGAGTCTACGCCGGATGCGCCCAAGTCAGGGTGAGCTTCAGCCAAGGCCTCGCGCAAGCGGGCGAGGCGAGCAAATACTGCCCGCTGCTCGACCAGCTCTTTGCGTGGTGCGGGAATAGCCATCAGTCCACGCAAGTGCAGGCCTGGCAAGGGTGCAATCACGTTGGCGAGTTCCGGTAGCTCTGCTACCGGAACGCCGGCCTTGCCCGGCTCGTCGTCCAGGTTGACCTGCAGACAAATGTTCAAGGGTGCAAGGTTGGCCTCGATGCGCGTGCGCGATAGCCGCTCGGCCACCTTGAGCCTGTCGACACCGTGTGCCCAATCAAAGTGCAGAGCGATATCGCGCGCCTTGCGCGACTGTATTGCACCAATAAAGTGCCACTCGAGGCCACTGCCGTCGGGGACGTGACGGCCGATTTCCTGAATCTTGCCAACGCCCTCATCGACGTAGTTTTCACCGAATTTACGCTGCCCGGCTTCAATCGCCTCGCGAATGGCCGCTATCGGTTTTGTCTTGCTGACCGCCAGCAATTGAGTGGTACCAGGCGTACGGCCATAGGTCTTCTCGTGCTGCTGAATGGCGGTTCGTACCGCCTCGAGACCTTGTTGAATTGTCGGATACGTCATGCAGTGGTGTGTTGCGGCTAACAAAAATCGGAACTCGGCCGACATCTCGGTGAGTTCGCAATCTAAAGACCCGTTATGGATATCGCACAGCTACTGACCTTCAGCGTTAAAAACGGCGCTTCTGACCTTCACTTGTCCGCGGGCATACCGCCGATGATACGGGTCGATGGCGATATGCGTCGCGTCAATGTTCCCGCCCTCGACCACGCCGCGGTTCAGGCCATGGTGTACGACATCATGAACGACAAGCAGCGCAAGGACTTTGAAGAAAAGCTTGAGACGGATTTCTCTTTCGAAATCCCTGACACAGCGCGCTTTCGTGTCAATGCTTTCAATCAGAATCGTGGTTGCGGTGCGGTGTTCAGAACCATCCCCACCGAGATCCTGACGCTGGAGCAGCTTGGTGCTCCGAAGATCTTTCAGGAAATCGCGTCCTTCCCACGCGGTATCGTGCTGGTTACCGGTCCAACCGGTTCTGGTAAGTCCACCACTCTTGCGGCGATGATGGATTACAAGAACGAGAACGAGCTTGGGCATATTCTCACCATTGAAGACCCGATCGAATTTGTGCACGAATCCAAGAAGTGCCTGATCAACCAGCGCGAAGTACACCGCGACACCATGGGTTTTGCGCCTGCCTTGCGCTCTGCCTTGAGGGAAGACCCCGATGTCATCCTCGTCGGTGAAATGCGTGATATGGAAACCATCTCGCTTGCGCTGACCGCTGCTGAAACCGGTCACCTGGTATTTGGCACGCTGCACACCAGTTCGGCTGCCAAGACCGTGGATCGTATTGTTGATGTGTTCCCAGCGGGCGAGAAGCCCATGGTGCGCTCAATGCTTTCAGAGTCCTTGCGTGCAGTTATCTCGCAGACACTGATGAAGAAGACCGGCGGCGGACGAGTGGCAGCACACGAGATCATGATCGGGACTCCGGCCATCCGGAACCTGATTCGCGAGGACAAGGTCGCTCAGATGTATTCAGCCATCCAGACCGGCCAGGGCCATGGTATGCAGACGCTCGATCAAAACCTCAAAGAATTGCTGAACCGTGGCGTAGTTGACCTTGCCGAGGCTCGCAAGAAGGCGCAAAACCCTGACAGTCTCAACTGAGGCAAGACCTGACACTGCCTTGAGGGCGCCTGGTTGTGCCAGGCGCAGCCAATCCCCTCTCCAACTGCTTTCAACGAGGAATACAAGATGGATCTGAAGGTCGCTAAGCGCTTCATGGACGAGCTTCTCGTCAGTTTGTTCAAAAAGGGTGGATCAGATCTGTTCATCATCGCCGGTGCTGCACCCTCGATGCGCATTCATGGCAAGGTCACACCGCTGCTGGACAAGATCCTCACGGCTGATCACACGCTGGCGCTGGCGCAGTGCCTGATGACCGACGCGGAGCGCGATGAGTTCAAGCGCACACGCGAGTGCAATTTTGCCATCGCTCTACCGGATATCTCGCGCTTTCGTGTAAACGCACTGGTGCAACGCGGCAGCGCTGGTCTCGTGGTACGTATTATCCCCAACGACATACCGTCGTTCACTGATCTGCACATGCCGGACGTGCTGCAGCAGATCGCCATGACGAAACGAGGCCTGGTGATCTTTGTCGGTGGTACAGGCTCAGGCAAATCAACCAGCCTCGCCTCGATGATTGACTACCGCAACGAGAACACCAACGGGCACATCATCACGATTGAAGATCCGGTTGAATTTGTACACCATCACAAGGGCTGTATCGTCACCCAGCGTGAGGTCGGCACCGATACCGAGAGCTTTGAAATTGCGCTCAAGAACACCTTGCGGCAAGCACCCGACGTTATCCTGATCGGTGAGATCCGCGATCAGCAGACCATGGAGCATGCGATAGCCTTCGCAGAAACCGGACACTTGTGCCTCGCTACCCTGCACGCCAACAACTCCAACCAGGCGCTCGACCGAATCATCAACTTCTTTCCGGAGCAGCGCCACAAGCAGCTGTTGCTGGACCTGTCACTGAACTGCAAGGCGTTTATTTCGCAGCGATTGTTGCCAACGCCGAGTGGCAAGGGCCGGCGTGCAGCTGTCGAGGTGCTACTGAATACGCCGCTGATGTCAGATCTCATTCAAAAGGGCGAGATCCACGAGATCAAGAGTCTGATGACCAAGAGTAAGGATCAGGGCATGCAGACCTTTGATCAGGCGCTATTTGATCTGCTACAGGAAAACGCGATCACCATCGAGGAAGCCATGCGTAACGCTGATTCGGTCAACGATCTGCGTTTGCGCATCAAGCTCGAGGGCGGTAGCGGAGCTGCCGTTGATGACATGGTTACCAGCTCAATGAGTCTTGAAAGCGACTCTGACACCGACACCGGTCATCGTATGGCCGGTTGAGCTCAAGACGGGGGCGTGGCGTGATGCGGGGCTGCTCTGAGTAATCCCGGCCCGCCCGTCTGCGGTGTGCTGTGAATACGGAAAAACTCGATCCGGGCTGAGGCAGTGCTCTGTGCTGCGTATCATGCAAAGCCCGCACGCCTTTTCGTATCCCCCGTGGCACAGCTCTATTTCTATTATTCCGCGATGAACGCGGGCAAGTCGACGTCCCTGTTGCAGTCGGCGCACAACTATCGCGAGCAGGGTATGCATGCCTTGGTGTTCACCGCGGCTATTGACGATCGATTTGGCCGTGGCATCGTGCGCTCACGTATTGGTCTTGAAGCTGAAGCCTTGCTGTTCGATGATTCAACCAGCTTCATGGCGCATGTGTCCGCTGCACTCTACGATGGTACGGTGGCCTGCGTGTTGGTTGACGAGGCACAATTCCTGAGCGCCGCTCAAGTGGATGAGCTTGCGCGTGTCGTTGACGAGCATCAGGTGCCGGTGTTGTGCTTTGGATTGCGTACTGATTTTAGGGGAGAGTTGTTTCCGGGGTCTGCGCGTCTGCTGGCTATCGGCGATAAGCTCTCCGAGCTCAAGACGGTGTGTACCTGTGGGCGCAAAGCCACCATGACCTTGCGTATCGGTGAGGACGGTAAGCCTGTGACGGACGGTAATCAGGTTGAGATTGGAGGCAATGAGCGCTATGAGTCCCGCTGCAGAGAGCACTGGCGTGAGGCCATGCACAACCGCGTCGGGCGCAGCGTGCCCAAGTCTTGATACAAGACACGTACTGATCGATTCAGCTGTCTTTCTCAAGTAGAACACCGATCCAGTTGGCGATCAGCCGCAACAGGGTCTGGTGAGAGGTCTTGAACGGGCTGTCACGCTCGGTGCGTGAGCCAAACGCCAGCGACCCAAGCGCAGAGCCATTGTGCTCCACTATTGTGCCGATACAGGAACGCATGCCGGTGCGCTCCATTGCCAGGTGTTGCCTGGGATCCGCAAGCTCCGCTTTGTGGAATTGGAACAAGCGGCATTCAGGTGATAACACGGTACAGAACGAGTGCTCTATCGGTATAGCGTCGCCGGGCCCCAAGTCGCTGTCAATCTCACCGGTCAAGGCAAAGATTTCAAAGCTGTTCTTCTGATGAAGCCCGAGAATCCCGCCAGCGGTTTCAAAGCATTGGGCGCCGATGCCAAGCAGCAATTCAGTTTTTGATTTTTCGTCGAGATCAGTGTCGGTGGTCACATCTACGAGCTGCTCGAGGAACATCGCGTACTCGTCTTCGGCCGACAAGTCCTGCTCCCGGCGAACAATGGAGCTGCCAGTGTCCTCCACGATCGCTTGATAGTCGTGGCTCAGTTGCCGGTATTTCTCGCGTGCATCCGACAGGGTACGAGAGTCCATGGTCGCGACCATTACACCCAGGATGGACTCGTCATGCCCCTTGTTGGCGACGGCTTTTAGCAGGTAATGATGCCCATCCTGATAGAGCTCCTGCTCGATGGACTCTCCGGCGGCAAGCACTTTGCGGGTGATTGCGCCAAGCGACAGCGATGAATCGCGGGCTGTGATGCTGTCTACTGCGCGTGTCAGGTTGACTGCGGAGAGATCAAACACGCGTGTTGCGGCCGAGGAGTAGCGTTTGAGTCTGAGTTCCCGGTCAAAATGCAGAGTGCCAATCTCTGATAGTTGCAGCAGGTTCTCGACTTCAGAATTGGCTTGGGCAAGTTCGTCTGTCTGCCGCTGATATTCGGCACTTACGCTCAGAAGCTCCTCGTTGACCGAGTGTAGCTCCTCGATGGTGCTTTGAAGTTCCTCGTTGGTGCTTTGAAGTTCCTCGTTGCTGCTTTGAAGTTCTTCGTTGCTGCTTTGACGTTCTTCGTTGCTGGTTTCCAGCGCTTCAATGGTGGTTTTCAGGTTTTCCTCGGAGGCGTTGAGGTCTAACTCCAGTGCGCGGATTCGCTGCTGCAGCACAGCAATTTCGGTAGGGTCGCCCGCGGCTGAAAATCTGGCCGTGGAGGGGTCTGCGACCAGAGTGGGATCCACCTCGTGATCACGGACCTCACGTATGGTCAACAGCAGAAAACCCGAGTCGTCCTCGCTATCGAATTCAGGTGTCCGGACCAGTGTAAGCGTCAGATCGTAGGTGGTCGCCTGTTCCTCTCCATCAGTGTGGAGGCGTCGTTCAAAGCGTTCAAAGTCGGGCTCCTGTGCGTGTTGCAGAGCCGAGAATACACAGGCGCGGAAGTCGCCCCTGATCATATCTGTCAGCCTTTGCGTGAACACACCGCTGCCAACGGGGACAAATTTTCCCGCATCTGCGAATATGTGCACTACATCGCCGTCACGCGTCAACAAGAAACCCGGAGGCGCATAGGACGAAATCATCATCTCGAGCGCAAAATGATGCGCCCGTCTGAAACGCAATCGGCGCCCGTCAGGCAACAGGAGTTGGGTGCCATCGCCTGCAGAAATACGTGTGCCGCCCGTTGGCTCGCGTGTCATCAACCTTGAGTGCGTAAGGCCACTGGATCCCAGTGGGTCGGGGTCACCCGGTATCTGCAAGGTCACATTGCGCCGTTTTTTGTATAGACGCCAGCGACCATCGAGAACGTCAAACTCATCGGTAATACCGAGCGTTGATTCACTGGGTCCGAGAAGCAGGAAGCCGCCCTTGCGAAGAGAATAGTGAAATTTTGAGATGACCTGTTGCTGCGTCTCGTTGTTCAGGTAGATCAGCAGATTGCGACAGCTCAGTAGATCGATTTGTGCGAACGGCGTATCTCGAATGACGTCATGGGTGCTGAACAGCACCAGTTTGCGAACCTCGGGCTTGATCTGTACAGAGTCACCGTGAATGTCGAAGAAGCGATGAACTCTTGTTTTGGACAGGTCGCGGATACGTTCCCGCGGGAAGCGCCCTGCATTGGCATTGGCCAATGAGCGTCCATGCGCGTCGGTGGCAAGAATCCTGACGTCCAGCGGGTGGCCGGCACGCTCTGCATGTTCTATCAACAACATCGCAATCGAGTAGGCTTCCTCGCCACTGGCGCACCCAGCGATCCACGCGCGCAACTGCGCGCCGGAAGCAAGCTTGTCCATAAGCCTCGGCATTACATGTTCTTCAAGCGCGTCAAAAGCCTTTTGATCGCGAAAGAAGGAAGTGACTTCGATGAGCATGTCGCTATACAAACGATCAAGTTCCTCCGGCTCAGAGGCTACGCGTTTGTAATACGCGTGGAGATCACCATGATTCTTCAGATTGGCACGTCGCTCAACACGGCGCTGCACGGTGGCAAGCTTGTATCGGTCAAAATCCAGGTTGGTGTATTGTTTGACCAAGGCAATAATGGAACCGACAGGATCACCCTCCAGCGGAATGCGCCGTGGCATTGCCACACACTCACCAGTGACCCAGCGGCTAACGAGTTCAGCGAGTTCAGCCGCGGTGCCACTGCCATCCTCGATACGCGCGTCGATCACAGATCTAGGCATGCTCTCAAAGCGAGCAGACCCGGGCGCCTGCACCAGCACCTGACCACCAAATTGTTTGATTTTTTCAGCACCTTCGGTGCCATCCCTACCGGTGCCGGACAACACTACCCCGAGCGCGTTTTTGCCATACTGCTCAGCAACAGAGCTGAACAGCAGATCGATGGGTCTGTACAGCTCCGTCGGATGACTGGAGGTGGCAAGGAAAAAGTGCCCGTCGTCGACGGTGACCGTGACCCTTGGTACGTTCAAATAGATACGGCCAGGCTCGATTTTCAAACCGTTGCTGATTCGCGCGATGGGCATGCTGGTGTGCCGTTCGAGCAGTTCGTCCATCATGCTGCGGAAATCGGGCGATAGATGCTGGACCACGATGAAGCTGCAACCAATATCGTCTTCGGAGGCTTCAAAAAACTGCTCAAGCGGTTCGAGCCCGCCCGCAGAGGCTCCAATGGCAACGATCCGCGGCAGGTCGAGATCTACAGCGACCTGCTCGCTACGAGAAGCGGCTACAGCCGACAATCGACTCGTGTTGTCAGAGTCTTCACTCATTTGATCGAGTTACGTCGAGCAGTCGAGTAGATCATGCAAAAGGTTATCAGCGTGGCTCGTCGGCAGATGAGGGGTTTTGCACTTGCGGCGGTAAAATATCAAGCGTGGGTGAATCCGGATCGCCGACCACATCAGCATCGCCTGTCACCATGATGATGACCCCTCTGGAATGGGCGGATATTTCACGCCCTGATCGATGGTGTGGGATAAACACCAGCTCAAGTGCGCGACCGTCCACAGTGTTGAGTCTCCTCGACGAGGGCTCATCCAGAGCCATGACCTCTGCTATATCGTCAGCGAGTGCATCATGCGCGAAAACGTTGGCCACGTAGTGCAGCGGGCGACCGATGTCGCTCGGCAATAGACGAAAGTAGCGCGTGGCGCGCTTCGAGAACTTGCGAACCTTGCAGTCACCATCCAGAAACACCAGGCCGATTGATGTGAACGTCATCAGCTTTTCTAGATCATCACCGGTCTGGGAGAGCTCTACGATCTTTTCCTGGTACTCCGTATTGACGGTAAAGAGCTCTTCGTTGACTGACTGAAGCTCCTCATTAGTGCTTTGCAGCTCCTCGTTAGCGGAAACAAGTTCCTCATTGGTGCTTTGCAGTTCTTCGTTGGTGGTCTCAAGCTCTTCGTTGGTGCGTTGTCGCCCCTCTTGCTCTTGTTGGAGTTGCGTTTCAAGATCACGGAGTCTCTGATCGTCGATCAAGGATGTATTGTCCTCGGGTAACGAGACCTCTGATCCTTTGTGCACGTGCGGCTTCAAGATGATCAAGAAACGTCCACCGTCGTCGCCCCCTTCCAGGTAGCGGACGTGCAGATCAGTGCGTTCCGCGATATCGTTAAGGGTCACGCAGATATTTGTGTATTCAACCGCGGTGCGCTCCTTGCGCGCACGGCTCATTGCCGTACTGACGGTGACAGCCAACTCGCGCGGCAGGATATCGTGTACCCGGTTAGTCACCTTGCCATGGGGGAACCGCGTTAGATAGCGGCCGGCATCACCAAACACGTGAAGAGCATTTCCGTGCTCGTCAACGATCAGGCTTGGTGTCAGGTATTCCGACAAGAGTAGTTCGCGGATATCCTCAAGATCCTGGTTCTTGCTCCCGGACCGGTAGGATTTGAGCAGGCCATCCACCGGCGGCAATGAAGTAGCAAGTGTGCGTGATCCGCTACGTGCATTGGCGGCGGTCAACAGAGCCGCATTGTCACCACGCTTGCGAAAGATCCTGTAGGCGCGTTGTACCGGCTCAAAGAAGGCATCCAGCTCGCCGATACTCTCGGACCGGCCAAAGAAGGCGCATCCATCCTGGCGCAACGCAAAGTGAAAAGTAGAAATCACTTTTTGCTGAATCGCGTGCTGGAAGTAGATCAGCACGTTTCGACAGCACACAAGATCGATGTTGGAAAAGGGCGGATCGGAGATCATGTTGTGTTCGGCAAACACGATTGACTGCCGAATCTCCGAACGCAGCACATAGCCCTCATCCAGAGCTTTGAAGTAGCGCTTGAGACGGGTAGGTGTTACGTCGCGCTCAATCAAGGAGGTGTAGTGTCCGGGCGTTGCGTCTGCCAGAGCACTGGCATCGACATCGGTCGCAAATATCTTGAAGCGCCTTGGCAGGCCAGCGTTATTGAAGGCTTCGTCAAGCAGGATCGCTATTGAGTATGCCTCCTCGCCGGTTGAGCAACCAGCGACCCAGATCCGGATATCCCGATTATCGTTGGCCTTTGCTATCAGCTCTGGAAACACGTGCTGCTCGAGAAAGCCGAACGCTTTCTCGTCACGAAAAAATCGGGTGACATTGATGAGCAGTTCGCGGCCAAGCGTGCGCACCTCGCGGCTTGAATTTTCCAGCAAGCCACGGTAGGCATCCAGATCATGCAATCGGTTGATGCCCATGCGCCGTTCCATACGACGCGCAATAGTGGCGGGTTTGTAGTATGAAAAATCGATGTTGGTTTCAGCGGCCAACAGACGAAATATATCGGCGAGAGCCTCACCGGTGTCGTCCAGCTCCACCTGCATCGACGGCTCGGCACCGTGCACGATAGGGTGTTGTGCATACTCTCCCAGAAAGGTTGCCAGCTCAGCCGGCTCCAGCGTGTAGTCGCTGAGTTCCGTGTGCATGGCGCTACGTGGCATGCCGTCAAACTGGGCGCTTTTGGGCGTTTGTACCAGCACGAGGCCGCCTTCTTCCTTGATGCGACGTATGCCGCGGCTGCCATCGCTGCCGGTGCCTGACAGGATAATCGCTACCGATCGGTTTCCGGCGTCGGTGGCAAGCGAGTCAAAGAACAGGTCAATCGGCAGATTGATACCACGTTCCCGTTGGGGTTCGAGCAGATGAAGCGCGCCGTTGGATAATGTGAGGTTTTTGCGGGGTGGGATCAGGTAGATCGTGTTGGCTAGCAGGGTGACGTTTTCGGTGGCGACGTGCACAGGCATCGAAGTGTGCCTGGCGAGCAGCTCGTCCATCACACTGCGATGCTCAGGGGAGAGGTGCTGGATGACGACAAAAGCACATCCGGACGACGCTGGCATTTTGTTGAAAAAGAGACTCAGTGCTTCCAGGCCGCCCGCAGATGCACCAACGCCGACTGTTAGTACCGGGCTGTTGTGAGAATCTGTTGGGTGTGCAGTCATCGTTAATCCATTTTTCCGAGGCGCGTTTGGAGGCAGCAGCGGCAAAAACGTGAATGTCGGACGCCCGAGTCTGCCTTTTTCCTAGCAGAATAGGAAGGCAGGCCACGTTCCCGGTCGGCGAGGGGGCGTCAGACTCTGGGGGTTACCGCGCAAGACTCATATCTGTACTGGCTTGCGGTCGGCCTGCTCGCAGTCGGGCGAGGCGGCGGCCTCAACAACGAGGCTCTTGTCGAATTCCAGGACCCTGTCACGGAGCATCGGTGGGGCAAAGTAGTAGCCCTGATACGTAGTGCAGCCACATTCTGACAACATAGGCAATACGGACCCATCCTCCACGCCTTCTGCGACCACGTGAAGACCAAGAGACTGCGCTAAAGCCACAATCCCTTCAATAATCGACTTTGCTTGCGGGCGGGCATGCAGGTCCCGGATGAAGCTCTGGTCAATCTTGAGTTCGTCGACCGGCAGTTTGCCAAGGTAGGCGAGTGAGGAAAAACCCGTACCAAAATCGTCGATGGAAATCGAGACGCCGAGTGTCTTGAGCTGCTCGATAACGCCGCTTTCAAAGGTACTGACAAGAACCGATTCGGTGAGCTCGATAACCAGGCGCTCGGCAGGCATCTGCTCGGATTCAAGGATCTCCTCGACTTCACTGAGGAAGGTGTCGATGCCCACCTGCCGTGCGGAGACGTTGACTGACAAAGACGTATTTGCATTGATAACGCCAGCCTCGCGAAACCGTCGGTAATCGTTGCAAGCACGTCGCAGTACCCAGGTCCCGACGGGCCCGATCAACCCGGCGTCTTCGAGTGCCGGGATAAATTCACCGGGACCGATATCCTGGCGCGGAGCCTGCGGCCAACGCAGCAGAGCTTCCAGCCCGATCACGGCACCACTCGCGATATCAACTTGTGGCTGATACATCACGTCAAATTCATCGGACTCCAATGCATATTGCAAGCGACTCACCAGTATGGAATGGTCGCGCCTGGCGCGGTCTAGCTCGGGGCTGAAAAAGACGTAACGTGCCCGACCAGAGTGTTTTGCTCTGTACAAGGCGATATCAGCTCGCTGGACCAATTTGTCGTCATCGTCCTTGCCTTGACCGCCCAGAGCAATGCCCAAACTGCAGGAGATAAAGACCTGCTGTCCCTCGATCTGATAGACCTCCTTGAGGCGCTGGACGATGTGCTTTGCCACACGCTCGGCAGAATCTCTGGCAAAGCGACGCGACAAGATGACTGTGAATTCATCACCCCCGAGTCTTGCTACCGTGTCGCCCGGTTGCGCTATTTCGCGCAAGCGATCAGCAACCTGCCTGAGCAGCGCGTCGCCCGCGTGATGGCCCAGCGTATCGTTGACGGCCTTGAAGCCATCCAGGTCAAGAAAAAGTAGTGCGACTTCTACTGGACTGACAGCGGATTCAAGCGCTGTCGCCAGGCGGTCGAGAAACACCGTTCGGTTGTACAGGCCGGTAAGCGCGTCTCGATGCGCAATGATTCGGAGTTGCTCGTTGGCGCGGTAGCGCTCGGTGATATCGCTTGCAACGATCAGAATGCCGCTGACACGCCCGTGGCTGCCGAGCAAGCCTGTTGCGCTGATGCTGATCCATGTGATCTGGCCCAAGGGGGTTTGCAGGCGCACTTCACGCTCAAAGGTCAGGCCGCGACCTATCGCATCATGCAATGCGATCAAGGTCTCGTTGACATCGTCGCGATGCAAGGCATCCACCCAGCCGGTTTGCAAAGACTCATCCCTACCCAAGCGACTGAGTTCGCACCACTTGTCGTTGGCGTAAAGGCACTGCCACTGATCGTCCAGTTCAAGGATTCCAACCGGTGCCAATCGAGTGAGTGTCTGGAATCGAGGCAGCGTGGTTTCGCGCTCTGCAGGATGTTCGAGACGTTGTTCGACGCGCTCTAGAATGAATGTTGTCGCTGGACTATCAGCCGTACCGGTGTGATAGGTGTGCATGACAAGTTCCAGAGCCTTGCCGCTGGAGTGACGAGCCGGCAACTTGTGTGCTGTTACGCCATGAGCCCAACCCACCGCTTCAAGATAGACCGCACTGGCCCGACTCGGGCAATACATGTCGGTCACTAGCGACTCGATCAGCCAGTTTATCGGTGATCCATTCCAGTCCTCTGCAGCGATACCTAGCAGGCGTTCTGCTGCAGGGTTGATGGTCAGAATCTGTCCATCGCCGTCGCAACGGATATAGGCATGGTTGAGTTGGTCGACAACGAGGTCAGCGATAACGAACGGCGCGACGGGCGGGATGAAGTCCATGCAAGTGGGTCGGAAGTGTGCGTCGGCTGGTGTAACTACTCAGTGTTGAGCAATTTCACAGATCAGCAGTCTATGAAAGTGAGGCACGTCTACACAATCACCTTCGGTAATAAACTTGGATATCAACAACTTAAACACACCAGCTCACTTAACGCCTAATCGCTCGTTCAGAGTACATGGGTCTGGAAACATTTGTGACGCATTGCATGTTAACTCGCCCAAACACTACGCAACCAGCCTCCTCACGAGCCTGTTTGACTGTGCCCCGGAATAAGAGATCGTTGCCCCATTTTGACCGTGATCACCTGTCCCGGCAAGGCCGTGCCATCAGGCAGTTCAGCAGCCTGCCGCTGCGGTGAATTACTGCCGCGGCTCAACCAATTGCTGGAGACGCTATCGCAGTCAATGTAGACCGTGTCCGGATTCGGCTCTAACCCCAGGATGCGCGACGGTGCATCGCTTACGGCATCAAGTGCACGTTCAAACTGGATATTGCAACAGTCGGGCAGTGCCAACCACAGGCCCATAAAGCGGTCATAGATCGATAGACCTGGTTCCACTTGTGGGAAGGGGGCTAGTGATGCGTCGGTATCCAGCGGCGCATGGTCCGAGCAGATTGCGTCGATGGTGCCGCTACGCACACCCGCTCGCAGAGCCTCGCGGTCAAGCGCCGACCGAAACGGCACCGACGAGGCATAGCGGGCATCAAAGCCGTCAATGTCGGCCTCGCTGAAATACAAGTGGGCAATGCCGACATCACAGCTAACGGCAAGATCTGCATCCTTCGCCTCGGCGATCATATCGACCGCACGCGCTGTCGACAGGCGTGAGACATGCAAACGCCCTCCAGTCTCACGCAGCACTTCCAGCAGGCGTGCGAGAGCAATGGTCTCCGCCGCTGCGGGAATGCCCTGCAGGCCAAGGCGAGTTGCTACAGCACCTTCGTGGGCGCAACCGTTGATGCCCAATCTTGCATCGCGCGCACGCATGATCAGTGGTAGATCAAAGCTTGCGGCATAGGCCATTGCGTCATAGAGCAAGCGCGTGTCAGCCATGGGTTCATCAGCCTGGCTTGCAGCGATACACCCAAGGTCTTTCAATGTGGCCAGCTCGGTTAAACGCTCGCCCTGTAAACCGCTCGTCAGTGCCGCAACCGGCAAGACCTGTGCGGCGTTTGCAGTCTCGGCATGGTGCTGCACCAGCTCGACGGTCGCCGTCGCATCGGTGGCAGGCTCAGTGTCAGGAGAGGCGCAAATGCGGGTGAAACCTGCGGCAAGTGCAGCCTGGGTTTCGCTGGCAAGTGTGCCTCGCCGTGCCGGCCCGGGCTCGCGCAAGCGTGCGTACAAGTCGGTAAATCCCGGTACGGTCAGTGGGCTACTCATAATGGCGCTCCGGAGCGTGCACCGAGCACCATGGACATCACCGCCATGCGTACCGCCAGTCCTGCAGTTACTTGTTCGAGTATCACTGATTGAGGGCTGTCGGCCACATCGGCGGCAATCTCGACACCGCGATTAGTGGGACCGGGGTGCATCACGATGGCATCCGGTTTGGCCAGCGACAGGCGTTCGGCAGACAAGCCATAGTGACGAAAGAACTCCCCACTCGAAGGCACCTTGGCGCCTTGCATGCGCTCTCGTTGCAGTCTCAGGCCCATGATAACGTCGGCACCGACCAGGGCATCATCAAGCCGAGGCACCAGTCGCGCTCCCAATGATTCAACCTCGGCAGGCACGAGGGTGCGTGGACCTACCACGCGAACCTCGCCGGCGCCGAGCGTGCGTAAGGCGGCAAGATCCGAGCGTGCGACACGCGAGTGTCTGATATCGCCGATCAACACCACAACGAGGCTTTCAAAGTTTCCCTTGTGGCGTCGAATGGTGAACATGTCGAGCATGCCCTGTGTGGGATGTGCGTGTTGACCGTCGCCACCGTTGACTACGGTGATGTCTGGAGCCACATGCCGAGCAATAAAGCGCGCCGCGCCGCTCTGGGCGTGGCGCACGATAAACATGTCGCACTGCAGAGATTCCAGTACGCGCAAGGTATCGAGCAATGATTCGCCCTTGGCAGTTGATGAAGACACCAGATCTATGTTCAACACGTCGGCAGACAGTCGTTTGGCCGCTAGCTCAAAAGCGGTGCGGGTACGTGTTGAGTTTTCGAAAAACAAGTTGGCAACCGTGCGGCCCCGCAGGAGCGGGACTGTCTGCACCTTGCGAGCACCCAGAGGCGCAAAGCCCTCAGCCGTATCGAGAATGGTGGTAAGCATCTCTCTCGACAGACCGTCAAGATCCAGAAAATGCCTGAGCTGTCCATCGCTGTCGAGTTGCGGGTGCGCAAGCGCCATCGGTCGTGAGCCTTGTCAGAGGGCGGGGTCGGTCATGAGTGGGGTCAGCGCGTACCGACAATAACTGCGCCAGTGGCAGGGTCAAAGTCGATGTAACTGTCGGGCGGCACGTCCAGTTGCGTGCCGATGATATCAGCGCGGATAGGCAGCTCGTGTCCAGCACGCTGTACCAGTACAGCCAGCACGATGCGAGCCGGGCGGCCATAGTCAAAGATCTCGTTCATGGCAGCGCGAACCGTGCGACCACTGGCCAGGACATCGTCTATCAGTATGATCGTCTTGTTATCTACCGAGAAAGGTACAAGGGACGGGCCGACTACCGGATGCAGTCCAATCTGAGCGAAGTCGTCGCGATAAAAGGCGATGTCGAGTTCGCCCAACGGGCTGGAGGGTTGCAGGCGCTCGTGCAAACGCTTGGCAATGGATACACCGCCCTTGCGGATGCCAATGAGCCCTGCATCCGGGGCCAGCTGAAGTAGTTTGTCCAGAGGATCGATCATCGCATCCACCCAGCTGTCTACTGTGTCGGCGCTGTGCACCGTCATGCCGTCTGCTCCGCAAACCAACGTTCCAGAATGATGGCGGCCGCCGTCGCGTCGACATCAGCATGTGTACTGCGTTTGACACGTTGTCCACGGGCACGCTGCTCACGAATGGCTTCACTCGCCTCAATGGACGAATAACGCTCATCGCAGGTCACTACGTCACAGTCACATCGCGAGCGCAAGCGTCGCACAAAACCGCGAGTATGCCGGGTGATGTCCTGGTCCTGCCCATCTGTGTCCAGAGGCACGCCGATCACTAGCAGCGTCGGTTGCCACTCGTTGACCAAGGCATCAATCGCCTGCCAGTCCGGAGTGCCGTTGACGTTGGCTACTGTGCCAAGCGGCCGAGCAGTACCAAGCTCGCGTGTACCGACCGAGACGCCAATGCGTTTCTGGCCGTAGTCAAATCCAAGACAGGTCATCGACCGACGGAAAGGTCGGTAGTGGAGCGGGTCAATGTGCGCATCATGCGTGGCCTGCCTCGGCGCTCACCAAATGCAGATCGATGCCCAGAAGCGAACCGGCTGCCTCACGCCTGTCATCGGCGGCCACATTGAAGATCACATCGGTATCCGCCTCACAGGTGAGCCAGGCGTTAGCGCCGATCTCAAGCTCCAGTTGACCCGGAGCCCATCCTGCATGGCCGAGCAAAACAAGGTGTTGGCGTGGTGCCTTGCCAGCGGCGATATCCACCAGGATGTCGCGCGAGCTGGACAGGGATACACCGCAGTCGAAATTACGCGTGGTCTCGTATTGCGGGCCAGGTGGATGCAGCACGAGGCCATGCTCCTGATTGACAGGGCCGCCGCACAGAACCCCTTCAGCGGCAATGAGCGGGTCCGAGTCGGTGATGTCCAGTTGCTCAAATACCTCACCGAGCGCCATGCCCATGCGCTGGTTGATGACGAGCCCGAACGCACCGAACTCCCCATGGTCAACCAGGTAGACAAGGCTGTTGCCAAAGTCACCGTCCTTTAGCTGAGGCATGGACAGCAGAAAGCTGTGCGTCAGATCCACTATGCAAGGGTCACAAACCAGTAGACCCGCATTCTACCAGCGTGCGGTCAGTAGGTACCCACGCTGTTGTCACCGCTGAACTCCCAGGTGCGGGTGATATAGATGATGTCGGCCTGTTCGGCCAACTCGCCTTCCAAGGGTTCAAACGGCCCAGACAGCTCCACAATCCTCTTTGCGGCGTCGTCGAGCAGGCCTTCATTGGAGGTCTGGTCAACCGAAATGCTCTCGATCTCACCGTTTTTCAGAATGCCCACAGTCATTATCAGCGTGCCAGTAAGGCTGGCGCGCCGTGCGGCATCCGGGTAGTTTAGGTTACCCACACGCTCGACCTTCTCGACCCAGTATTTCATGTACTCGGCCGAGGCTGACTCGCGCGTTCGCGCGTTGATGAACTTCGGGCGTGGGCGCTTGGCAGTTTCTTCTTGCTGGCGCGCTATTTCGGCTGCGAGCCGAGCGATTTCGAGGTTTTGCACAACCACAACCTGGTCAACCCGCGCATCATTGTTGTCTGCTTCCTCAGACTCGGTGTCGACAAGGGTCTCGGTCTCGGAAAATACGGCGGTGAGCACCTCGTCGGCGGTTGCCTCGCTTTCGACGGGCGCACTTTTCAGCGCGGGGGCCTGGGCGACTCCATCGGTGTCAAAGTCGCGCTCACTGGTAAACATCGAGGTAGGCCGCGTATTGTCATCGGACTCACCACCACCGTCCTGTGACACCTGAGCGATGTAGTCTGCTTCCTCGGGGGCTTCGCTGTCGCGCGGCTGCACCAGAATCACCTCAAGGGTCGGCGGTGCTGTTATGGCATTGGCAAAGGACACAAAACCCAGCCCCAGTATCACCACGGCGTGCAATGCCGAAGCGATGAACAGCGATACCATCAGGGTGTCGTTTTTGAGACTGTTCACGCGGCGTCTGGGCGAGGTCTGAGCGGGGTTGGAGTCCCGAGTCTAGAACAGAGGCGCAGACACTGCCCGTCAGGTAGCGTGCTTGCTGCCGTCGCTCAGGATCCTTTCAGACGTGCCTCGAGCACATCCAGATATCGATCAGCGATGCCCGACGTATAGGCGCGTGAGGGGTCGATATCGGTCACGGCCAATCCTCTGGCGTGTGCATCGAGTTCGCGCGCGCAGGTAGGGCTTGTGACATTGATTTCCGTCAGGTAATCACCGATTACATCGAGGCCCACAAAATCCAGCCCGCGCCTCACCAGTTCCGGACCAACAGCCTCGGCGATTTCTCGCTCGCGAGTGCCCAGGGGTACGGGCACACCGCGGCCCCCGGCCGCCAGGTTGCCGCGCGTTTCACCGGCAGCAGGAATGCGTGCAAGGGCGTGGTCAACAGGCTTGCCACCGATGACCAGCACGCGCTTGTCGCCATCGACGATCTCGGGCACGTAGCGCTGCGCCATGATCTGGCGCGTGTCATTGAGTGTGATCCCCTCAAGGATCATGTTCAGGTTGGGATCCTGAGGTGTGAGCCGATAGATCCCTGCGCCGCCCATTCCGTCCAGCGGTTTAACGATCGCATCACCGTGCTCTTTGATGAAGCCGCGCAGTCTCTCGCGTGAGGCCGTGACCAGCGTGCTGGGACAGAACTCGGAAAACCAGGCGGTAAACAGCTTCTCGTTGACATCGCGAAGCGACCCTGGACGGTTGCCGACCAGAACACCATCTGCTGCCGCCCGTTCAAGAAAATACGTCGTGTAGACGTAGTCCATGTCAAACGGCGGGTCCTTGCGCATCAAAATGATGTCGTGTTCGGACAGGGGGGCGTCTGCGGCTTGCTCTGCCTCGAACCAATGCGTGTGGTCGTCAAACACCCGCACGCGCCGTCTGCGCGCAAAGGCTTTGCCCTGCACGAGGTAGAGATCGCGCTGCTCCATCACGTGCAGGCTCCAGCCGCGCGCGGCTGCCGCGAGCAGCATCGCCTGGGTGGTGTCTTTATAAGGTGTGATGGATTCAATCGGATCCATCACTACGCCAAGGGTCAAGCTCATGTCGCTAGTATCGCACGCGCTTCGCATCGGATACTCTTTACACCTCAATGCACAGACGATCCTTCCCATGACACTCACATCGACAGCGGTATCGGAGCCCGACCGGTGACGGCCAGTGGTAGCGCTGACAAGCAGGCGCGTCTCGCCGGCAGGTGTCTGTTAGTGGTGGATGACAGTCGCACGGTGCGGCGCAGCGCGGCGTGTTTTCTTGAGTCTGCTGGCGCAAGTGTTGACTTGGCTAGTGACGGCTTTGACGCTCTGGCGCAGATCGTGAGCAATCGACCGGATGCTGTGGTAGCCGATATCGTCATGCCGAGGCTTGACGGATACCACTTGTGCGCACTGGTACGGCACAACGCAGAGGTTCACGACTTGCCGATTCTGCTTCTGTCGAGTCATGATGGCTTGTTTGATCGTGCTCGCGCCAGCGTGGTTGGCGCAACTGACCACCTTGCCAAGCCATTCACCAGTGACGGCTTGGTGTCGGCTGTGGCTGACATCATCACCCGTCGGCCCGTTGCCGCCGCATCGGAGCGGGGCTAGAGTCCGATGGCGGATGTGCTGGTAGTTGAGGATTCATCCACTGACGCGCATGCCTACGGACGAATCCTTCGCGCACACGGCCACGTTGTGCATGTGGCGACTACGGGTGAGGAGGGTTTGGCCTTGGCCGCCAGCTTGCAGCCGGACGTCATCTTGATGGATGTCGTCATGCCGGGTGTAAATGGATTCGAAGCCACTCGGGTGCTCAGTCGCGAGCAGGCCACGGCCAATATCCCGATCATCATCTTGTCAACCAAGGCCCAGGATACCGACAGGATCTGGGGCTTGCGACAGGGAGCGATCGATTATCTGGTCAAGCCGGTCAGTCGTCCGGTGCTGTTACGCAGCGTCGATGCGGCGCTAGCCGACGCATGAATGATCACACTGGCTATAGCGTGCAGCCTTGGGCCATGCAGCGGCCGAGCGCGCGACGCTCGGATACGTGCGTGGTGGCTTTTACTGCCGGTCAGCAACGATGGTGGGTGCCGGCTGATCAGGTTCGCGAGGTGCACGCAGTATTGTCGATTCAGCCGGTGCCACAAACCGCAGACTGGTTTCTTGGCACCGCGCTGTCACGCGGCCGGCTGGTTGCTGTCAGTAATTTCAGCGCGTGGTTGGGCAAGGCCTGCGGCCTGAACAGTTTCATCGAGTTTGAACAAGGTTATGCCTTGGGAGTGGAGAGCGCTCAGGCGTGTACCGATCCCGGTTCAGCTCAAGGTATTGATCCTCAACAGCTTCTGAATACGTCGGCGTTTCGAAAGATTCGTGATACAGGTGCTCGTTATGGTCTGGAGTCGGCCGCGGTCGCACAAGGTGCTGAGCATGCTTGAGCGACTGTTTCCTGAATCAGCATCGGGCGATCTCGGCTCAGACGTACAGGCCCGCTGCGCTATCGCCATAGTGATGGTGCTCCTGGTGGTCATGGGAGTGCTCGTCTACGACTCTGACGCCTTGGTGTTGACCGCGGTGATCGCGGCGCTGATGGCCTGCATGTGGCTGCTTGCACGTGGTTGGCAGTACCGACTTGATGCGCGAGCTCGTACCGACGGCAGGGAGCGTCGACAGCAGGCAGCGATTCTCAAACTGCTCGATGAGATGGGACCGCTTGCGGATGGAGATTTGTCGGTAAGAGCCACCGTTGATGAATCCATGACCGGTGCGCTTGCGGACGCGTTCAATCACGCGGTGAGTGAGCTCAGATGGTTGGTGGGTTCGGCTGTGGGTTCAGCGCAAGCCGTGCGTGAGGCTGTGGCGCGTACGCATCAACCGATGCGTGGTCTCGCCAGTGGTGCGTCGGTCCAGTCACGCGAGATCTTGCGCTCGTCCAATTACCTCGGTGCCATGAGCGGTGTGATGACCGAGCTTGCGCTAAGAGCCCGAGAGGCGGTGCAACAGTCAAGTGCGTCAGGATCCGCCGTGTCGCGTGGTCGAGACTCGCTACTAAAGGCAGGTGCTGAATTCACTCGCATTCGTGATGACTCGTCCCTGACAACACGCTTGACACATCGCCTGGCAGAGAATCTGCGCGCCATTGATGCTGAGTCGGCAGCGATACAGGAAATTGCTGCTCGCACAGATTTGCTGGCGCTTAATACCACTGTGCGCGCAGCGGTAAATGGGTCAGAGCAAAGCGGAGGTACGACGAGCGACTACGCACAGTTGTCTGATGATGTAGCGGACCTTGCAGCCGTGCTGAACCGGGCGAGCCGTGAGATTGGAGCATTGACGGCAGCCATACGTGATGATACCGCAGAGATTCTGCAAGCCATGGCGAGCACAGATCGGGCTCTTGCCAATGGTGTTGCCGAGCTCGATAGCTTGCAGGTCGAGCTGGAAGCTGTCGAAGCGAGTGTCGCCGAGCTTGATGCTGTCGTTCAGGAGACCGCTGAGAGCGCGTCTCGTCAGGCGCGTGTAGTGGGTCGCGTGTCCGGCAACATGACAGTCATCGACCGTATCTCGCGCGAAGGCGCGGACGGCGCCGCACATGTCGCGGTTTCCCTGGATGAGTTGCAAAATCTGGCTGACGAGTTGGAACGCAGCGTTGCAGGCTTTCGTTTGCCGGTAAGGCCGCCGGCAAAAACCCTGTCTCAACCTT
This sequence comes from uncultured Granulosicoccaceae bacterium, assembly GCA_937922675.1. Taxonomy (GTDB): domain Bacteria; phylum Pseudomonadota; class Gammaproteobacteria; order Granulosicoccales; family Granulosicoccaceae; genus Granulosicoccus. Next base: position 13,228 of record CALAJN010000010.1, on the reverse strand, counting down.
TGGCAAGTGCAGCTGCAGCGAGTGACGCGCGCACATCGCTAGAGCGCTCCTCGTGACTGAGCCCGGCAATACAACAGGGCGTGCCGTCCCTCTGAGTCCCCATCTCAGTGAGGGTCTCCTTGAGCGTGCGATGCTCAATATTCAATCATTTGAGTCGTGGCTTGAAGCAGGCGCGCTTTGGGGAGGCGGGCGGTCTGCGACGGCGCGATCTGCACGTATCGCACAACTCGATGCGGTGCTTACTCTGATCGGACTGAGTAGCGCACGTCAGATATTGGCTGAAATTTCGACCTGCCTCATGTCTCAGCGAGAAGGTGACAGCCTTGATGCCGATACTCGACTGCTGGTGGCCTCGGCGTTTCTTCGCTTGCGCAACTGCCTGGACCAGCAGTCCGAAGTGACCGCAATAGAGCCTTTACTGGACGAAACACAGCTTGCAGAGGATGAGGCAAATGTTCAGCGTTCGCTAGCAAGACGTATTGAGCTTACGCGCAGTTCACACACGCCAAGTGACGATGATGTCCTGGTGTACCTCAGTCGGGCAACAGCCTGTCTTGTTCGTGAGGCTCGGCACAGTTTGGGTGAGGCTGTGCCTGCGCTCGATGGCTTGTTCCACAGCAGCGATGGGGTTGAGGTACCGCTGCCTGTCGTGGCAGCACCGGTACGTAGCATTGCCCGTGCGCTCGACATTCTGCCCTTGCCAGAGGTCAGTGCCTTGATCGACGGACTTGCCGAAATGATCGAACTTGGCGCGCCGGCTGACGCGTCTGACTTTGGTCGCTTGGTCGCTCGCTTGGTGGTGGAGATCGATGCTTGTCTTGATGGGTTTGTGCAGGCGGGCCTTCCCCCTTCGGAGGCGCTGGATCGTGCTGAGATAGCGCTATCGGATCTACGTCGTGCAATGCCAGCGGCAGGTCTTGTCGATGCCATGAACGCTATGGACGAGGACGCGATGCCATTCGTGGTCGCCGAGCCACCCGCTGATCTCGTGCCGCGTGACCGGGATCTGCGCGCATTGACCTCAGCTGCGCTCGACGCTCTGGATGATATCGGTGGGCACCTGCACAGATCACCGAATGCGGTCATGAGTTTGCTCGAGCCACTGCGCACGCTTGAGCGTATCGGGCGTCGCTCCGGGCACCCGGATCTGTCGCGATTGTGCGGTGCGGCGTTGGACCTGTTGGACACGGCACCCGAGGAGTTTTCGCAGGCGCAGAGGGTGGATGTGCATGCGGTACTGCCTCAGCTGATCGCGGGGCTCGGAGTCGCTCGCGCCGCAAGGCAGGTTGACATTGTTGGTTTGGATGAGCTCATCCAATCACTCGTATCAAGCGCCGGTATTGATTCAGCTACAGAGCAGGTTGCGAAGACTGTGACCGAGTCACTGGAGGAGCGCGGCGCTGGGTCATCGCTCTTGTCGGATACACCCGATTCACAGTCTGCGAGTGCAAGTCTGCATAGCGTCTTTATTTCCGAATGTGGTGTTCACCTGGATACGCTTGACACCGAGTTGTCGGTGAGTCCGGTGCGGCCCAGCAAGGCCCTCATACGAGCGCTTCACACATTATGCGGTAGTGCCCAGACTGTGGGCGCGCAGGCGATTGTCGAGATCATCGAGCCCATGCAACAACGGGTTGCTCGTTGCCGAAAACAGCGGCAGGATCTCGATGCGAATGATATTGATGCCTTGGCAAAGGCAGCCGCCGAGGTGCGCGGGCTTCTTGATCAGGAGTGGGAAGGGCCGGATAGTGCCAGACTTGCGCAATTGCAGCTTGACCACATGTCTGCGCCACTCGCGGACGTATTCGCCGAAGAAGCTCGTGAGTTGCTGGGACGTTTGCGCCTGGATGAAGGCGGCAGTCCTGCGACCGAAGCCCTGCGCGCGCGCAGTTTGTCTGCACTGCATACACTCAAGGGGAGTGCACGAATTGCAGGTTGGTCAGCGCTTGCCGAGTTGGCGCATGAGCATGAGTCAATTGTGCAGAGTGTGTCGCTTGAGCAACTTGCGGTTAGCTTGACCTCGGCACGGCGCGAGCTTGAAGCGGCCTCGCCCGGCGTTGTTGCACAAGGTATATTGGCTGAACCCGTGGTCGTTTCCGGCGACGCCCGTGTGCCTGAGAACAGTTGGGAAAGATTGGTCGCCTTGTCGAGTGATGTGTCTGCCAGTCAGGCCCGTCTGACAGTCGAGATTGACAAACTCAGCGCAGCCGCACGAGAGCTCGAAACAGCGGCCCATCGTTGGCGCCGACTCCCCGCTGCAAGTGGATTGCTTGAAAGTGAGGCAGCGCGAGAGTTGCTTGCTGATATTGACAGTGTGCGCGCTACGTTGGATACGGCCTTGCGTGGCGTTGATTCTGAACGACGTCTGGGTGCGCGCGCCGGCAGAGCGCTGCAACAGAATTTGGTGCGTGCGCGCCTGGTACGAGTTGGCGATGCCGAGCCGCGTCTGCAAGAGGTGGTAGCTGATGCGGCAGTCGCAGTAGGTGTCAATGCAAGTTTGTCCATCCTTGGTGAGGATATGACCGTCGACGGTGGCCTTTTTCGGCGCTTGTTGCCGGCTGTTGAGCAGTTGCTCAGAAACGCGATTGTCCACGGTATCGAGCCGCCAGATGATCGATTGGCGAGCGGCAAGGTAGCCACCGGTCGATTGACAGTCGAGCTTGCTCTCGATGGCTTGGATATACGCTTGCGTGTGGTTGACGACGGTCGAGGTCTTGCTGACGGCGTTGCATCCATTCAGCAACTTGAGTTGTCGGGTTACTCGACGGTTGACGATGCGGCACGAGATACCGAACAGCTCGGCGGTCATGGGCTGGGGCTTGCCAGTATCAGAAATCTGATGGACGAACTGGGTGGGGATTTGGCCTTGGTACCTGTCGATGTTGGGGCGTGTTTTGAATTGCATGTGCCACAGCAGATTCCCGTGCAGCAGGTCGTGTTGGTGGAGGCCGGCGGTGTGTTCGGCATCCCGGTCAATTCAGTGCGTGAGATCGTGTCCGTCGAGCAAGGCTGTGCCGAGCCGGGCTCAGACGCGCTTGAGCTTACCCATTTGCTGGGTGTCGCTACGCAAGACAATATCAGTCAGCTACAGATCAAGGACGCATCCTTACAGCGTTGTCTTGTGCTCGTTAGTCAGGAAGAGGAGGTACGAGTACTCGTTGATGCGGTTGTGGGTTACCGCGAGGTTGTGGTGCAAGTGCTTGGGCAGCAGCTTGCGAGCCTTGGCATGTACTCTGGTGCCACAGTGCTCGCCGACGGAAGGAGCGCGTTGTTGTTGTCACCAACTGCTTGGCAACAGCCGCCACTAGCGACCGAGTCCGCTGCCGGTGACGGCAAGGCTCGGCAACCCGTGGTGCTGGTGGCAGATGACTCACCCACACAGCGGAGCTGGTTGCGCGAGCATCTTGGACAATGGGGACTGCAGGTCATCGAGACACGCGACGGGCAGGAGGCATTGGATGTGCTCGGCGCACTTGCCATTGACCTGTTGCTGCTGGATATCGACATGCCTCGCATCGACGGGTTTGGCGTGTTGGAGGCTTTGCATCAGTCAGAGGCAGCAGTGCCGCCTGTCATCATGCTGTCCAGCCGCAGCTCGCAACGTGACCGCGAAGCTGCCGTGGGGCTGGGGGCTCGTGAATTTCTTGCAAAGCCGGCATCGCCAGACGAATTGCAACAGAGCATACAAGTCGTGCTCGGAACGACCGGGGACTGAAACCGGGTGCAGTCATTGTCGTGGCACCCTTGCTGTCGACAGGTGTGTGATCGCTAGCGGTTTCCAGCCAAACCTTCGTCGAGTCCGCACCCGGCCGTGGTCGAGTCCTGTGCGGCGCGTCACGCACACAACTGTTGCCTGGGCAAAAGACCGGAGAACACTCTGCCGCTAATCGTGTATTGTGGGAATATAATCCCAATCGTGGAGTAGGGCATGCAACTCACCCAAAGACCTCATTCCGGACTCAGGGCATCCATGAGGGCTCTATGCGTTGCCGTTGGCATCCTCCTCGCCGGGTGCAGCGACGACAGTGGCCCTTCAGGTGGTACTGATGGCGGCGCGGGACCCGGTAGCAGTGGTGGGTCATCCCTGGAGAATCGATCCTCCCTGAAGACCCTGGCTGATCGTGAAGCCTTCATGAGTGAGCTTCGTTCTGGTCTGTCGAACCAAAATGCCAACTCCGGGTTTGTAGCCGAAGGGGGCGGCGTTTTTGTAGAAGCAGCTGCCGACGAGGTTGGCACTGATGGCGGTACGACAGGTGGTACTGCCGATGCAGCGAGTGCGGGTGAATCTGGCGGTACGACAACCGGTGCCACAGATGATGTCAGTACAACCAACCTGCAGGAAGCCGGGGTAGACGAGCAGGATCGGGTCAAGACCGATGGTGAGCGATTGTATGTCTTGAGCTCGGAATACAGCAGTGCCCCGGGCATGGCGGACACGTTGGCGGTGGGTCCTGCGTTCGAGCCGGGCTCCATCGTGACACGCCTGCGTGTACTGGACATGGATCGTGTGACGCCAGACGCTGTTCCAGTCGCCGACATCGCTGTTGATCTCGGTGGACGAGCCGCTGATGGCTTCTACTTGAGTGGTGGCGCAGACTCGCGTGCCGCCATTGTCGTGTCCGGTAACTTTGGTGGCTATGGGGTGTGGGGAAACTCCTACGCCTTTGGCGGCACAGACACGCTTGTGGCTCGCGTCCCACTGGCAGACCCGACCACAGCACGTGTTGATGCCAGCCTGCGTATCGATGGTCAGACTGTGTCCAGTCGACGCATTGGTGATCGCCTGTTCATTGCCACCCGTTTTTATCCGCGTCTCGACGGGATCGAGCCCTGGAGCGTTGATCAACAAACCTGGGCGGAGGCTGTAGCTGCCACCGCGGATGAAGATCTGCTGCCCGCTTGGACAGACACTGACGGCACCCGCACCACATTGATTGATCCCGCTGCATGTTTTGTTGCCAATCGATCGAGCGATACGACCTACTACAGCGCGGACATCATCACCCTCTCTGTCATCGATCTGAATACGCTTCGGCCGGTAGACAGCGAGTGTTATCTCGGCAGCAGTGAAACCTTGTACGCCTCTACAGATGCTGTGTTTCTCGCTACAACACGATGGAATTATTCTGTGGGTCCAACCACGGAAGGGGGCGAATTGATTGACGCTGACACGGTAGGTATAGCGGCGGATGTGGCTTTCCATGACCCGCGTGTTGACACCGATATTCACCGATTCGACATCACTGACGCGGGTCTTGAATACTCTGCCAGTGGTAGCTTCAATGGTCATCTCGGCTGGAATCCCGAGCGCATGCCTTATCGTTTGAGCGCCTACAACGGCGATCTGCGTGTCGCTGCCATGCCGGCGGTTCTCGGGCCTGGTACCAGTCCGATTGTATTGAGCGTATTGAGGGATAACGGCTCAGGCAAACTGGAGCTGATTGCCGAACTGCCTAACGAGTCTCGCCCGGCACGCATTGGTAAGCCTTATGAGCAGCTCTATGCCTCACGCTTTGTCGGAGATCGCGCCTACCTGGTGACCTTTCGTCAGACTGATCCTCTCTATGTGGTCGATCTGTCGCGTCCGACCGACCCCGAGTTACTCGGAGAGCTTGAGATCACAGGCTACAGTGATTGGCTGTTACCGATTGGTAGCAATCATTTGTTGGGTCTTGGCAAAGACGCAGTGGCGCTTGATGATGGGTTTGGCGACGGGGGCGGTGGTTTGCAGCAGGGGGTCAAACTCTCCCTGTTTGATGTGTCTGATCCACGCGCACCCCTTGAGGTATCTTCCCAGACTATTGGTGAGCGTGGAACCGATTCTGTCGCTCTTTACAATCCGCGTGCAATCGCGATTCAGGCAGCCACCGACACTCACCCTACACGCGTAGCGTTTGAAATCGATGTTGCAGGCTCAGCTGCGCCACGGCCTGCCGAATCGATCAGCGATCCTTGGCGTTGGTACGAGTGGAGTTACTCCGGGCTGCATGGGTTTGATGTTCGCACTGGTGCCGACGCGGGTATCGAGGCGCGCGGTGCGATAGTCGGAGATGCCTACTCTGGCGATGGCCGAGCAGTGCTGGCCGGTGATGCAGCCTTTTATGTCCATGGCGATCGTGTTCGAGTGGCACCGTGGGACAACCTGTCTAACAGCTCAGCCGCACGCTGAGCAAGTGCCCCATGATGCGTCGAGCAGACCGAGTCCAGTCGTGACTTGTGTGAACGGTCTCGCAGGTGAGTGGTCAAGAACTCTCAGACCCTTGTCGTTATAGTGAACGAGGAGGGGCGGTCCCTGCTCGCTCACGCCGGGCCTGTGTCTGGCCATCGAGCTCACATGGAGTCGCGGTATCGGTTCATGGCCAGTCAGAACATCGACAAGCGAAGCATCAGTGGCCAGAGGCTCTACGCGCGCTGTGAATTTGAGTTGCCGCACGTTAATCTGTTCTCCAGTACCAGCCGTGTTGTGAAGGCCGGAAACCTGGTGTTCAACACGCGTGGCGGTTGCCTGTATGTCTCCGATGCCGTGGATGATGCGATGATTGAACAGGTGTTCTCTCGCAAACGCACCACCACATTCAAGTCCATCATGCTCTTCCCAACAGATGCATCGCCAGTGCTCATTCGCGATGTTGGTGCGCGATTTTTGCGAGCGCGCAGGGAGATGACCCGCGACGGTATGATCTTTCGATTCAGCAGTTTGTCTGACAAGGCCTTTGAGGCACTCGATGCCTTGAGTGCTGTGCTGCCACAGTTTGACCCCAGCATGGATTTCCCTGAGCTGCAAGGTGATAACTGGAACGAGGTTGGGCTGGTTCCGTCAGAGCTTGCTACAGGCACTGACAGCTACTGGCGTTGATTTGGAGTAGGCTTCGGGTGGCTCGTGCTACCAGCGTCTGGCACTGCGTGAGATAAACCTGTCTTCAAAGCGCCCGCTTGAGTTGCGCCAAAAGCGTCGCGGGCTCCAGCAAAGCGACACCGATGTCTTCTTCCCGTATTTCGTCTGTTCCGGACTCCGACACGTCCGATACTGTGGCCCGCGTTGGCATTATCGGTGGCACCGGATACACCGGTGTCGAGTTGTTGCGACTATTGATTCCGCGAGATGACATCGAAGTCGTCTTTGTCAGCTCACGCGGTTCTGCTGGCACTCGGCTTGATGTGCACTTTCCGAGTCTGCGCGGGCTTACCGAGCTTGAATTTGAAGGACCTGAGGCTGTTGCACAGGCGGCTTGTGACATCGTCTTCTTTGCCACGCCCAATGGCACGGCCATGCGGCAGGCACCGGCCTTGCTGGCAGCAGGCGCACGCGTAATAGATCTGTCGGCAGATTTCAGGCTCAAGGATACGGACGTGTGGGAGCATTGGTATGGCGAGCCGCATCTGTGTCCAGAGTGGGTCGCCGAGGCGGTCTACGGCCTGCCTGAAATCAATCGTGAGTCCATCAGCGATGCGCGCCTCATCGCTTGCCCGGGTTGTTATCCCACGGCCGTACAGTTGGGGTTTCTGCCACTGCTTGAGGCAGGACTGGTCAAGCCTGATTCGTTGATAGCAGATGCCAAATCCGGTGTCAGTGGTGCCGGAAGAGGGGCAGCTGTGCCGATGCTAATGGCTGAGGCGTCGGATAATTTCAAGGCCTATGCCACAGCAGGGCATCGCCACCTTCCTGAAATCGAACAGGGTCTTGCACATATGGCCGGTGGTCCGGTGGATCTTACCTTTACGCCGCATTTACTTCCGCTGATACGCGGTATCCACGCAACCCTGTATGCCGATATCCAGCCCGGTGTTACGGAGGTTGATCTTCAAGCCGTGTTTGAAGCACGTTATCGTGACGAGCGGTTTGTCGATGTGTTGCCCCCAGGTTCCCACCCCGAGACACGCAGCGTGCGCGGTGCCAATACTGTGCGCCTGGCAGTACATCGTCCGCAAGGGCGCGATCGGATCGTCGTGCTCGCTGTTGAGGATAACCTGGTCAAAGGTGCTGCCGGACAAGCGGTGCAGAACATGAATCTGTTGTTGGGTCTGGATGAGGCAGCCGGGCTCAACGCGCCGCCCCTGTCTCCATGAGTGTGTGGCGGGAAGTGTGTTCAGGATGCCTTCACGTAAGCTGCTGTTGCTGACACTCGCGGTTATGGCACTCGCGTTGTCATGGCAGTGTGGTGTTTACCAAGGCCAACAGCAGGCCAGTGTCGGTGGATCGGCAGCTCTCATCCACTCGCAAGGTACCGCTCTGGCCGAACTGGCTCAAGCTCGTAGCGAGATTGAGATACTGAGGGCGACCGAAGTCGCGCTACGCGATGACCTTTCCAACGCGATGCGTATGTCAGCCGACGATCGCGCCGAACTTGAGCTCTATAGAAGCATTGCCAACTCAAAGGCGTCGACGGGCCTGCTGGTCGATAGAGTGACGTATGTCACAGGTGACGACGCTGGCAGTGCAGGACGCACCGTCGGTGACAGGCTCGACATCACTCTGGTGCAGGCGCGTGGCCGCGGGCGTGTCAGTGGCCGGGTTGAAGTGGTGCTGTTGCGGGATGGCGAGACCCTCGCCCGAGTCAGTGAGGCAGTAGACGGGACGCCGGCAGACTTTGATTTGAGGTTCTTCCAGACCATTGGTCTGCCGTTGGATCTGGACGTCTACGGAAAGCCCGACAGCCTGCAGATTGATGTTTTGCTGGACCCAGGCACGGTGCACGAGGATTTTGTCGACAAGCGTGATTGGGCTCTCGTCAGTCAATAGTTGACCAATTTGCTGGGTCAAGTACACTGAGCGCATTGCGAATGAGAGGAATTCCCAAATGAGTGCCGAAGTCAGTATTGACGATTTCGAGATGCCTGATCCCCTGGTCTTTACTCAAGCTGCGGCCCTGAAGGTCAAGGAGCTCATCGAGGAAGAGGAAAATCCGGGCCTGATGCTGCGGGTTTTTGTGTCCGGCGGTGGGTGCTCCGGCTTCCAGTACGGTTTCACCTTCGATGAAGTGATCAACGACGGGGATACCGAGGTACAGAAAGAAGGTGTGAAACTGCTGATAGACCCCATGAGCTTCCAGTACCTGACCGGAGCCGAGATTGACTATACCGAGGGTCTTGAGGGATCACAGTTCGTCATCCGTAACCCGAATGCAACCACCACCTGCGGGTGTGGGTCGTCGTTTACGGTCTGACGCTTTCTGGTAACTGTCCGCCGCCGTCCCGGTATCCTGTGCCGGGACGCGGGAGAGGGTCTGACTGACTACTCGGTGGCGTCAGCGAGCTGCTCTACTGGCGCAACCACGCTGCGCATTTGAGCCACCATCTGATCACTGATCACTTTAAGGTCTGCGCGGTAGTTCTCCGGCAATGGATCCGCTGCCGGTAGCTCAACGAGCAGGGGATCGACGTGCACGCCGCGCTTGCGGAATTCGTAGTGCAGGTGAGTGCCGGTAACGCGGCCGGTGCGTCCGACATAGCCGATAACGTCGCCCTGTCGTACACGCTTGCCCACACGGGTACTTGCGTCGATCTTTGACATGTGCGCGTAGAGCGTTTCCACGTCATCACCGTGGCGCAGTATCACGGTCTCGCCATAGGCGCCGCGGTTGCCAGAGTAGTGGACCGTGCCGTCGGCGGTGGCATAGATGGGAGAGCCGTGCGGTGAGCCATAGTCGACACCACGGTGAGCCCGAACAACACCGAGGACCGGGTGCATGCGTTTCAGGTCAAATTTGCTGGTGATTCTGACGACATCGACCGGATGGCGTTCAAACGTACGGCGCTTGGAGCGGCCATCAGGGGAGTAGTAGCCGGTCACACCGTCATCGGTGGTGAAACGGATTGCCCGGTGGTGCTTGTTGCCTCGAATGAACTCGGCAGCGAGGATATCTCCATCCCCGATATATCGGCCCTCGCGGTACAGGCGGTCGTAGACGACGCTGAACTGATCACCGGCGCGGATGTCTCGTGCAAAGTCCAGTTCCCACTGGAAGATGTCTGCGAGCTCCATGATGGTTGACTGCTTCAGGTCTGCTTGCTCGGCGGCGAGATAGAGCGAACTCTCGATTGTTCCGGAGGAGACGACGCGCTCCTTCTCAACCGGCAGGTCAATCGCTGCTATGGCAAACCCGTTGTCACCGCGCCGGATGGTAACGCGACGGTTTTGGCCGACTTTCGCTGACAAGCTGTGAAACTGACCATCCTCCAGCCGCGTTATGTCCAGTTGCTGACCGATGCTGAGTGTGGACAGATGCGCCTTGATTGCATCATCTGTCAAGACCTGCGGCATCTGATCGCCCGGTACGCCAAAACGATTGAGCAAGCCGGATAGCGTGTCGCCGCCGGCGACCTTGTAGGTATCCGTTGTTGCACTCAAAGGCGCGCCTCGGCGTTCACGCAAGGCTTGAACGGAAGGGTGTTCGGAGGCCAATGCGGCAACCGCATCCTCAACGAGGGGATCAACCAGACTGCGCTCTCGAGCAGCGAGTGCTACCCCCGGTAATGCCAGGTTTCCGTTTTCGCTCTTGGCGAGATCAGCCAACGCGTCAGATGTATCGTCAAAGAAAAAGGCGGGGGGTGTAATGGCGGACGCTGCCATGGTCAGGCGTGGTGCTTGCTCAACGGTACCCGTCACCGCGGTGGTGACAAGAATGCCGCCAGCGGCAAACAGCAGTGCTGCTGCGCACTTGCCCACGTATCGAGAACGTGTGGGCGGTACCGCTGACAGTCTCACGGCACCGTACCCTCCAGGAGTTCTGCGCGATCGAGAGGGCTTGCGGGTTACCGAGGGTCTGGTGTCCCACGCTCCTGATGCGTAATCCACGCAGGATGGTCTCGTATCCGGTGTGTTGATACCCAAGGCAGAACTCGTGTCGTGTTGAGGTCAGTGCGGGGGCGAACTGCTGGATTTCCGCTATAGTTCGCGGGCGCGGCACGCTTGGAAGGCTAGTGTAGTTCATGGTTATGAGTAATGAGACGTTTCGACACACTTCAGCGGCCTCCGCATCACCTGATCTAACGCAGAAGACAAGCTTGCATGAGTGGCCCCGGTGACCGACCCCACTATTGATGATGCGGACGCCGTGACACATCACTCTCCCGAGGTAGAGCGTGAGCTCAAGGAATATCGGCGCGGTGCGGACGAGATCCTGCGGGAACAAGAGCTCCACGATCGCCTGCTCAAACGAGCCGAGCAAGGCCGTGCGCTGCGTATCAAGGCAGGTTTTGACCCTACTGCTCCGGACCTGCATTTAGGTCATACGGTGCTGCTCTCGAAGATGCGGCAGTTTCAGGAGTTTGGACATACCGCGATCTTCCTGATCGGAGACTTCACCGGACGTATTGGCGATCCGAGTGGACGGAACGCCACTCGTCCTCCGCTGGATGACGATCAGGTAAGAGCCAACGCAGAGACCTACAAGGAACAGGTGTTCAAGGTGCTGGATCCGAAGTTGACCGAGGTGCGCTTCAATTCCGAGTGGTTTGGTGCGATGAAGGCGAGCGAGCTGATTCAGCTGGCCTCCAGACAGACCTTGGCGCGCATGCTTGAGCGCGATGATTTTTCGCGGCGGTACAAGGAGCAGCGTCCTATCGCACTGCACGAGTTTCTCTACCCCATGGTCCAGGGCTACGACTCGGTGGCGCTGGAGGCCGATGTGGAGCTCGGTGGTACGGACCAGAAGTTCAATCTGTTGATGGGGCGCGAGCTGCAGAAAGCCAACGGGCAGGATCCACAGATCGTCTTGACCATGCCCTTGCTTGAAGGCCTTGATGGCGTGCAGAAAATGTCCAAGTCGCTGAACAACTACATTGGAGTCGAGGATACGGCTGACGATATGTTCGGTAAGGTCATGTCGATTCCGGACTCGATAATGTGGCGATATTTCGAGCTGCTCAGTGCGCAGAGTGCAGACCAGATTCATGAATTGCGACAGCGTGTTGAGCTCGGTGGCAACCCTCGGGATATCAAATATGAGCTCGGGCTGGAGCTGGTTGCTCGTTTTCATGGTGCTTCGGCCGCTGAACCGGCCAAGGAAGCATTCGTCAAGCGCTTTCGTGACGGAGCGGTGCCGGATGATGTGTCTGCGGTAGAGGTGACTGTTGGAGAGGGCCGTGCGCTGGCAAACGTGCTGGTAGACGCCGGTCTGACCGCAAGCACCAGCGAAAGCCACCGCATGGTGAAGCAGGGGGCGGTGCGTCTGGATAGCGTCAGGGTAGAGGACGGACGGCAACTCCTGGAGGCTGGCAACACGATCCTCATGCAAGTCGGCAAGAGACGCATCGCAAGCGTCCGTCTCGTGATCGGCTGAGCGCGTCGACTAACACCAACACCAGGCGTTGCTGTCGGACAATGCCGGCAGGCGTTGCCAAGGGTTCAGTCACGAAAACGCTTGGAAACAAGGAGTTTTTCTGTCCTCGCAGTTCCCTGGAACGCTTGCGTGCGTCGGCGTCACGAATCTTGTGATAAATAAATTCCGCAAATTGGTTGACGGCAGAATTTGTCGCCTTATACTTCGCAGCTCCTCACCGCAGCGGCACATCGCAACGGCGGCGAGGAGATAGTTTGAAAGTTTTTTTGAGTTTGAGTGTTGCGCAGCTGAAAGCTGTAGTGTTAGACTCCTCGAACTTGGCGCAGCGGAATTGTCCCGCTGGGTGTAGTGCTCTTTAACAATCGAATCTTAGTAACTTACTTGGGTGCTTGGGTCGCGTTGGTTGCTCCGCAATTGATGTAACCGAAGTACCTGAAGCTTAAGCTTTAATTCTTGAGTGGACGGACCTTCGGTCAAAAGTTATGCCGCTGCAGAGCGGTCCGGTAATCTCGCGGCTTCGGCTTCGAGGCTTCCGGGAATACTTTTAAACTGAAGAGTTTGATCCTGGCTCAGATTGAACGCTGGCGGTATGCTTTAGACATGCAAGTCGAACGGTAACAGCAGAGCTTGCTCTGGCTGACGAGTGGCGGACGGGTGAGTAATACGTAGGAATCTATCCAGTAGCTGGGGATAACGTGGGGAAACTCACGCTAATACCGAATACGCACTACGGTGGAAAGAGGGGGATCTTCGGACCTCTCACTATCGGGTGAGCCTACGCCGGATTAGCTGGTTGGTGGGGTAATGGCCTACCAAGGCGACGATCCGTAGCTGGTCTGAGAGGACGATCAGCCACACTGGGACTGAGACACGGCCCAGACTCCTACGGGAGGCAGCAGTCGGGAATATTGGACAATGGGCGCAAGCCTGATCCAGCAATACCGCGT